>NVXO02000001.1 GCA_002733945.2 Sulfurimonas sp.
ATAAATTTAGTTATTAATGCTTGAGCCGTGTGCCGTGAAAGTGGCAAGCACGGTTCTTAGGAGAGGGGATGGCTGTGAGGCTGTCTTCTTATCCGACAAGAAGCATAGATAATATCGTTATAGAACGATTCTTCAGAACTTTAAAACATGGCAATATTTATATCAGTGACTATCAGTCTATTAAGGAGCTATAAGGAGCTAAAAGAAGGTGTAAAAGCTCACATGCATAAATATAATTTTAAGAGATTTCATTCAGCTATCGGCTATCAAAAACCGATGAATTACTACCTTGAATTTATTAAAAGTGTAGGATAAAGTAACAGTAAAGAGGTAGAATTAATTAAGCTGAAAAGTTGTCTTGATTTTTCAGGCCATTATACAGTCCAGTCTAAAAAGTAGATTAGCAAAACTTTATATTGATCAACTCATAAATGGTGAAAGCTTTGATAAAAAGATAAATATAGTAAAACAAAGGTTAAAAGACTACAATACCCTAAGAAAATTAGACAGTTTTTTATAAAGTTAAGTGAGATAATAAAATGAAAATAAATAAATATATTGAAATTGTAACATCTCCTATTGGAAGTTTAAATTTAATGCCACAAAAGATACTGTTAAATTTGTATGAAAAATTAGATAAACATTATAAAAAAGTTAAAATATCTATTATTAATAATTTAGATGATTTAAATAACTTAGTTGAAAAAAAACCTGATTTAGTAGTTTCTGGTATTAAATATTTACTTTTTGATAGAGATTCAAAAAAAAGAGATTCAAAAAAAAAGATTTGGTTTCCTGATTTTTTAGAAAAACACAATATTTTATATACAGGCTCATCTAAAAATGCTCTCAAACTTGAATTTGATAAAAGCATTGCCAAGCAAAGAATAAGAGATTCTGGATTAAACACAGCTTTATCTTTTTTAGCAAAACCAGGTCAGTACAATAAAGAAACACTACCTCTGCCTTTTCCATTATTTGTAAAACCACTTTATGAAGGAGATTCGCGAGGGATAGATGAAAATTCACTTGTGCATACATATAAAGAATATAAATATAAAATAAAATCTATATTTGACCAACAACATACTGTCTCTTTGGTTGAAACATATTTAAGTGGTAAAGAGTATACAGTAGCTATCGTAGAAGATTTTAAAAATAGTTCTTACAATATCTATCCTATAGAACTTATTGCAGAAAAAAACACTAAAGGTGACAGAATTTTGGGTTTTTATGATAAGCAAAGAGATAGAGAAAAATCTCTGAAAATCAAAGATAAAAATATCAAAAAAATAATTTCTTCACTGGCTATAGATTCATTTAAAGCATTAAAAGCAAAAGGATATGGGAGAATAGATATTAAAATGAATGATAAAGGTATCCCTTATTTTATCGAAGCTAATTTAGTTCCAGGCTTAGGATATGGATATTTTTATAGATGTTATAATCTAAATACTGGACAAGAACATGAGCAAATGATTTTAGATATCGTACAAAGTACATTTTCTAAAAAGTTGAAATAAATCTAGGCTATGTTCGCATTAAGGGTTGAAAAAAGGTAAAATATAATGCCCCTAAAATCTAAGACACCAATTCAGTAAGATTTATTTTCAAAAAAGATAAAATGCCAATTTAAGTAGTTAGTGCAACACCTGATTAAACTGCTACATAAGATTTCGTAATTGTATCGAAAAAAACTTCTCCTGGAGTTTTGTATCCAAGTATCTTTCTAGGTCTACGGTTTAGCTTGTTCTGAACTTCTACTATTTGTTCATCTGTAATCTCTTTAAAGAGTTTTTTCTTAGGAAAATATTCTCTAATTAATCCGTTAGTATGTTCATTTAGACCTCGTTGCCAAGATTGATATGGGTTAACGAAGTAGAACTCAGTATCAAGTGTTTTTGCCACTTCCTCGTGATAGGAAAATTCTTTACCATTATCACTTGTAATAGTGAATGTATGAGCGTGTACTGGCTTGAGCAAATGAATGATTGCATCTGTTACAACTCTAGCTTGTTTAGGGTTGCCTATCCATATTTCCTTTTTTCCGGCAACCCGCTTTAAAGTTAGCTTAAACTAGAATATCCGGAAATAAATGGCCTGATATATCCATTACAAGCCACGAAATTATTTTTCGAGACCTGTACATTGAGAAAGCCTTTTGTCTCATCTATGGCAATCAAACGGTGAATTTTCTTAGAATGACTTTGAAAATCGTAAATACCGAAAAAATTATAAAAATGATAGTGGATAATTGAGCTATTTTTTAATGCTTCAAGAATTTCATCCTTCTCTTTTTGATTTGCTGCATCTTGTAGTTTTTTTGTGATGTACATGTAGTTCCAAAGTATAATCGCATTTTAATGAGTTTTTTTGAGTTATTAGCGATATTTTGTTCCTCAGCTGTAGCAACTGTAAACTCTGAACTGTTACCAAAGAAAACTGTCGGATAAGAAGACGACCAACAGAAGGTCTTTATCGATGCTTAACCGACATCAAATTGAGCGACTTCTTGTCGCACGTCGGATAAAGAGACATCTTCAAGTAGTTTAAGTTTATATGGGAGATAATCTCCCTTTATGTAATTGTACCCTGTATAAGGGACATTCCAAAATTCTTATCTTCTGATAATAGGTTTTATAATACCTGTTGTAGTACTTGTGTTAAAATTGTCAAAGACATTTTGGATAGTTTCGATATTTGCATATCGTCCATAAATATAACTCTGCTCTGTGACAAGAACTTTATAAGCTTTATTAAGTTTTAAAGCACGTTCCTTAGAAGGAAGTAATAATAGTGAAATGTCATTATGTAGTTTTTGAATCATACTTCTTTTAAGTTGTTTTTTTTGAGTGAAAAACTTCTTATCTGCTTCTGTATTATTTCTAAAAGCACTTGAGGAGAGGTTATTTTTTAAATAAAAACTATACTCAAATTTTGTTCCTAGATTTTCATAATAAACTTTCGCTTCTTTTACTCCTATCAGGCCTTTTTGTGACCAATGATTCCATCCATAGTTTTCTGATTTTTTTTCTGTACCTTCAAATTTTCTTGTAAAAGAAAATATAGAGTCAGTTGTTGATCCAAGATGCGAATGGCATCCCATACATGAGATGGTTTCTTCATGCGTTTGAGGACGAAGAAGACCATCTCTATCCTCTATAAAACCTTGGTATACCCATCCCATTTCATTGCGTAAACCTTCTTCATAATTTCCTCGAAAAATAGATACTGTATTATTCTCATACAGCTCTTTTCGTGCTTCTCTTTCTAAATCACTATAACTTTTCCAAGATTTTTTTTTTGCATAGCGTAACTCTTTCATGTGTGCTGCCATAGTGACATGTTTCTCTTTATCATTCCAGTCTAAATATCTGACAGAATGTAAAAATTCCGTTCCCTCAGGAAACAATCCAAGTGCTAAGTGAATCATCTTTTTATTCAATAAACTTTTTGCTTGACCTACATAACTCATTTTCTCATAGGAATTTAATTTTACAATTTTTGCAATATCTAATATACCATTTTGGTTAATATCAACGCCATATTTTTTCTCATTAACTGGGTTTTCTAAAGATATGTCTTTTTGTTTTACTACTGCTTCAACAATAGCAAGATTTAATTTATAAACATCAATATCAAATACATTGCCATAATCCTTAGAAAAAACTTTTGAAAGACGAATCATAACATCATCAGAAGAACCATTCGTTGGCCAAAACATCCCTGCAACAGGGTAGTAGCGATAAGCTCTCCAAAGTGTGTATTTTCCTTTTAAAGTTTTATCGAACCCATCTGCGTCAAAGTTAAAATAGCAATCAGGGACATACCCTTTCCACTTATTAGGTAATACATTTGACAAGGTAATTGAGCCATTTTTATCAAAATAATTGCTGTCTCTGACATATTTTAATATCATCTTATCATCGATTTTCTTTATTTCTTTTTTATGATCTTTAAAAATATTTAAAAAAGGATTTTTTATCATTTGTATAGGAAAACTATACTTTTGTTGTAAAGAGGCATCGTTATTGTAATTTGGTCTTGAGCCTTTAGTGTGGCAGATATAACATGAGTTAGAAACAGTATGAGTAAATTTATCTTTCGTCTTGGCATAGCACATAGGAACGGTGTATATGCCACGACTGTTTACAATTTTAGAGTAACTAATGTGATTATGCTTTTCTAGCATAGAAATATATTGATGTTTATTTATACTATTAGCAGATACACTAAAAACAATGAAAATGAGTAAAATAGAAGAATACAACATCTCTACTGTAAGACTTCAGCAGGTATACCATCAATATATCCAACAATTGCTTTTAGCTGTTCATCAGTGGCATCTTCAATTAATTTTGAGTTTGGTTTTGAATTATCTTGTGCTTCGGGATTATCTTTAAATGGATGCTGGATATTTAAAAATAAGAAAGCTTTATTGTCGACAATTCCTTTATCTACACCTGCTACCTCTGCACCTATTGGTAAAGATGCAATACGTGTCATTTTTTTTGTTTTAGTGTTGTATGCCCATGTCATATTATTTACATGTTTAGTTGTATCTTCACTTATAAGTAATGTATTGTGTCCTATATAGAGAAGATTATCAGGATTGGCAATTTTTTCTGGAGAGCAGTACCACTCATCTGCATACATATCAGTAGCATTTAAAGCTCTTCCAATCACAATTGCTTCCATTTTAGTAGCACTATAGTCAGTATCTAATGTTAACTCATAGACAGCACCACAGCTATTTTTTTCTAATTTTATATCATTTCTTGGTTCTAAACCTTTATAATTATCTTCCATACTTTTTTCAATTGTACTCATAGCCACATAAAGTTTATTATTATCAACATTATAAGTTAAACCTTCTTCTTTTATGAACTCCGTAGTAGCACCTTTATATGCTGCATATTTACGAGACTCTAGAAATGCAGCCTCTTTCTTTCTTCCTTTTTTTAAGTTTAAACATTCCATTTTGTCGTCTTCATATATTTTCCTAAAACCAGTAGTACAATTTCCTTTGTCATCTGGTTTAGTGATGCTAAAAATATCGGTGAGTTTCATTTTAGCATCTATCATTTTTTTAACTTCACTGTCACTTGCGTGACCAAGCTTTATCCATCTTAGCTTAAAACTTCCACCATTTACAGCCGAAACTTGATCTACTTTAGCACTATAAAGTGTTCCACTCCATTCTGCTTGAAATTCTTTTATCTTATCATCTGAAACAAATTTCCAAAGACCTTTTGCTATACCATCATCTGTCATGTAAATGGTTTTTTGATTTGGCATCATAAGAGCAAGCTCTGGAGTATATTTACCTGTCACATAGTGTCTTGCAGATTTTGTACTACCATCTGCCTGTGGCTGAACTTCGATAGTGTACCCGTAATTATATAACATAAATTCACTACCATTGTATCCATTGTTTTTGTCAAGATCTCTTTTACCAAGATACTTACTCATTTGGTCTATGGAGTAACAAAATTCGTTTAATACACCTTGTGTATCACTCCCTGAACCATCCAAGGCACAGTCTATAAAAAATGGTGAATTTTTATCAGCATAAATGGAGTTGAATGCATAGTCCTCTTCACCACTCAAATGTGAACCATAAGTAGTTTTTGTACTTGCACAATTTACAATGGTTCCATTCATGGCTGAAAAATCTATCGATGCCGTATTTATAGCTTCAAGTCTGCCATTTGCAACTGTAACCTCTGTTTTATATATAGAACCTGGACTCTCTTCCATGTGTGTTATCAAGTATGATTGTTTTGCAACATTTATAAGAGAATTTCCATCAGGAGCTATAGAAATATCTTCAGAACCATCAAGGTTTTTAAGAGAATTACCATTCTTATCTGTCATAAGACCTATGGTGTTGAGACCTATCTTGTCCCCCATTTTTAAAAAGTTTTTATAACTTAACTTATAATTCTTAATCGTACCATCAGTATACTTTACAGAAAGTTTTTTTGAAACACGCATCGTTTTCTTTTCTGTTTCATTTGTACTAATTGTAATTGGAGAGAACTCAATAGAACTTATATTTTTGATACTAGTATTATTTTGATGCATACTACAGCCATTAAACAACACTGTAGAGATAATCATCGTAGCTGTTATAAATAGAAACTTCATTTTTACTCTCTTTTATTTTAAATATGCTAACCAAGCTTCCGCCATTTTTTTACTTTTTGTGTACACAAGAGCTTTTTTAAAGGCAATTTTTGCTAAAACAATATCATCTGTTTCATAGTAAGCTTTACCAAGGTAAAGATATTTTTTATCATTATCTTCATTTGAGTTTTTATCTATTGAAAGGTTTATATTTTTTATTGCCTGAGCATAATTGTGCATAGTAAGATATATTTGTGCAATCTTAAAATATATCTTAAAATTATTACTCATTTGTGCAGATTTTATGTACCAGAATATAGCTTTATCATACTCTTTTGCTTCATAATACAAATCCCCTAACAAGTTAAGATTTTTATTACTCATATGGTTTTCTAGTATCTTTGCTGCTTTAAAAGGCATTTCACTATATCGAAGCATAGAAACAAGTTGCATTAACTCCGCTTGACTCAACTGAAGTTTCACTATTCTTGGTACATCTAAAGAGGCTAAGGATAGTGAAATATTATTTGTCAATGAGTATAATGAAGAGAGTTGTAGCCAATACTCTTTGGAATCTGCATCAATTTTTAACAGTGATTCTAAAACTTTTATAGCCATTTTATAGTCTTTAAGCATATAATAACTGTAGTACTTCATCTTTAACCAATCTTCTTTTGTCTTATGCTCTAAATTGATTGCTAAATCTATATTTTTAATCACATCATCATATTGAGTAAGTATCATATATATATTTGCTTTGTTTATATAAAACATTGGGTTTACGATTTTAGAGTTGTCAATTAACTTATCTAAGTTATCCAATGCATCAGTATATAATTCTAAGCTCATGTATATTTGTACCAAATTTAAATAGGCAGATATAGTTTGTTCAGGTGCAAGAGCCTTATATTTTAGAGCTTCATTGAAGTAATGACTTGCCTTTTTTAAATCATTATTTAGAGTATAAAAATATCCAAAATAAAATCTTATATAAGCTTTATCTAACTTCTTTCTCACTTTAGATGAATTTTCTAATGCCTCTAAAGTCTCTTGTGCTTCTTTAGTATTATTTACATCTAAAAATTTCTGAACTTTAGTTATCCCCTCAAATGTTACCTGTGTTAACTGATACTTTCTATCTTGCGCATCAAGAGATACTACTAACAATAAACAAAGCCATACTAATTTTAAGACCTTCATTTACTGACTCCCAAGATTAAAATTCAGACGAATAACACCGGTTTGTGCAACAGGTTTACCTGCTACAGTTTTTGGTCTAAACTTCCATCTTCTGAGAGCTTTTTTAACAGACTTATCAAAAATTCCTGCAGGGACTGATTTTAAGATTTTTACTCTTGTTATGTAACCACTAGCATCAACATCCAATGCAACTTTCACATAACCCTCTATCCCCATTCTCTTGGCTTTTGATGGATAGACAGGATTCATCTGAATCATAGGTGTCAAAACAGAATCCATTTTAGCAATTTTCATTGCTTGCATCATCTTAGGAGTACCATTACCTCCTAAACCTTTACCTAAACCTAAACTTGGCTGTACAATATCTAAAGGTATAGCTTTTGGTGCATCTTGATTCGAATTGTCTTGAGTGACCTGAGGAACCTTTGGAGGATCTTTTGGCATAACTGGTTCTGGAGGTAATTCTTTTTGAATCTCGGGTACACTTAACTCTTGTGTAGGTTGCACAAAATCAATCACTTTATATATTTCACCTTTGATGATTTCATTCCCTTTAGAGCTAATCATATAGTTCATAAATAAAAACAATATAAAGGTAATCAGAACTCCAACTGCTAAGGAAAAAAGCCAACGAATTAAACTATTTTGAATCACTTTTTGCCCCAATAGAAATCTTATTAATTCCAGCAAGTTTTATTTGATCCATAACTGACACTAAAACTCCAGTTTCTGCTTTTGTATCAGCAGTTATGACTACACTGCCATCTGGTGTATCAGCATGTAGTTTCTCAACTGTACTTCTCAAAGCTCTAATATCGACAAGATGCTTATCTATCCATATCTCTCCAGCCTTATTTATACCTACTATAATACTTGTTTTTTTATCATTCTTTGCTGTTGAAGCCTGCGGTTTATTTACTTCTATTCCTGATTCTTTCACAAAAGAAGTAGTAACTATAAAAAATATCAACATGATAAATACAATATCAAGCATTGGTGTCATATCTATACTTTGTTCTTCATCTCCACCCATAAGAGCATCATAATTTCTACGCATCGGAATCCTTTAAAACTTTATCTCTCAATTTTCTAATTTTCTTTTGTAGAGCAGTATCTAGCTGTGTATATGCAAACAAACCTAAGACTGCTAACAACATCCCTGCCATAGTAGGAATTGTAGCCATAGATATACCGCTTGCCATCGCTCTAGCATTTGTTCCTAAGGAACTCATAGAGTCAAATACATTAACCATACCTGTTATGGTTCCAAGCAAGCCTAGTAGTGGGAAAAGTGCTATCAACACTTGCATAGTTGATACATTTGCAAAAAGTGCAATTTTTAGCTCTGAGACTTGAGCAGTCTTTAACTGTATGTTTTCCCAAGTTTCTCCTTGGGGATGGTCTCTCCAATGATTTTTAAGTTTTCTTGAAAATGTTTTATATACTATTTTATGATAAATAATTTTTTCAATAATCAGTGTCCAAAACAGTATAGAAACAAAAACTAAAAGTACTAATACTTCGCCCCCTGTTTCTAAAAAAACATTAAAATCATTTACGACTTTAAGAAAGTTCATCTGTCTTTTCATCTAAAAATTCGAGTTGTTTCGCGACTAATACACTACTTTGCTGCGTGAGAATTTCTAGAATTTTTTTACTTTTCGCATGGACTATGTTATAAATAAACAATAAAGGGATAGCCACTACTAAACCAAGAACTGTTGTCATAAGTGCTTGAGATATACCACCAGCCATAAGTTTAGGGTCTCCTGTACCAAATAATGTTATAGATTGAAAAGTCTCTATCATCCCTGTAACGGTACCAAGTAAACCAAGTAGTGGTGCGACAGCTGCAACCAGTTTTATCATTGCTAAACCTGATTGTATCTCTGGAAGTTCTTTTAATATCGCTGTGTCCATCTTTGATTCTATGGTATTAATATCTTTGCTTTTGTATTTCTCAAATGCTAGTAAAATTCTTCCAAGTGGATTATTTGGATTTTTTTCTAAATTTTTTAACTCTTTATCCATTAAAGAATTTGTACGCGATAACTTAATATATTTATATAAGCTAAATAAAACACTTAAAAAACCTAAACATAAGATAATATACCCTATCACTCCACCTTGCTCTATTCTTTCTAGCATAGTGGCTTTTTCTTTTAACATGTGAAACAAAACACCCCGAGTAGGGTCTATTAAAACGGGTGTTATTTGTGTAGTAGAATCTAAGTAATTTTTTATGTACGAATTATACTTTGAACTAGGTTGTCGCATGATTTGTACAAACTCACCTAATGTATCATCATAACGCACATACTCATCAGCATTAAATGCTGAAAATAATCCAACACGTGTTATTTTTGTTTGTGATTTAATTCCGTTTGTATTAACTAAGTCCGTTTTGTATGTAGTAATCTTTCCCGATTCTATAATTTCTTGAAGATATAGTTTCCAAAACTTTCGTATATCCTCAATTGATGGAATGCTATGAGAGTTAGATAAATCTTGAAGAAAAGTAGCTCTATCTTTTATCTGGCTTGTAGTCATTGAAGTTTGCAACAGTGAAGAGAAATCTCTTGCTTCCCCCTCAGCAATAGTAAATAAACTTTTTAGATTATGACTTCTTTTTTCTAATTCAATATTTTGTTTTAAAATCTTTTGTTTATTTGATTCAAAATCTTTTCTTAGTTTCTTAGTTTTTTTCTTTTCTAAAACAAGGGCTTTTTGACTCTCTTTTAAAAGTTTTTTTGCTTTTGTTAAGTCTTTTAAAAAACTTGTTTCTCTTTGCACATTCTCAAGAGAATTCACTGAATTATCTTTGTTAACTTGCTTATATATATCATCAAGGGATGTAGCATAAAGATTGAAAATCAGAGTAGTAATAAGTAGTATATATTTCATTTAGTTCGCCTTTGTAGTGAGTACAGGAAGTGTTAAAAAGTCAGGTGCAATCTTTTTTCTAGCCATTTTAATAGCTTTTTTAATATCTTGGTTATACTTATCTTCTAAAATTATCCACTTATGGTGAGTTAAATCATATATAGCACTCTCTTGTAAGTCTAAACTTTGATAATACAAGCCAACTCTTCCAATTCTTAAAAAATCAACTGTTTTAGAACTATCATTTTTCAAAGACCCACGATATGCTTCTAAGGTTCTAGCATAAGAGTATTCTATTTTATATGCATCAAATATGGTTCTAAATTGCTCTGAGATGGATATATTGGGATTTGCAAGATGAGATTTAAGACTTTGCACACGTCGTGTTCTTTCTTGAAAGAGGAAAGGTTTATCTGCATCGATGAATTTTTCTAAAGTCACTACCATTTCAAACATAAGTGGAATAATTCTTTTATGCGTAATAACTATTTCACTCAGTTGCTGTTTTAACTTAGGAATCTCTTTTTCTTGAGTAGCTAAATAAGACGATAGTTGCTCATTGTAAAGTTTTTGTTGCTTTAGCTCTTTTTGAATTTTCATATATGAATCATATATTTTTGCTTCTTGTGAACTTAATTTGTTTATCTTTTTTTGAGATAAGATAGATTCTTGATTTGTTTTATCAATATCCTTGATTATGCTTTGTACTTGATTTGCTTCAAGCAAGCTTGCAATCACAAACAATGTTCCCCATACTATTTTTTTCATTTTTTTCCTTTAATTATTTTAAGTTTTTGATTCACCATAGATAAATACATACTCATTTGATGCATTTATGTCTAATGATTCAGTAGTGTTGTGAACTCTGTTATATCCTGAAGTTAAAATAAGCAAAGTATTTTTATCGTGAGCAAACTGTATACTTACTGCTTGTCCAGCTAAATATGATGGACGATGTTGAAGCTGAGGGTTCAGATTCATAAAAACTGACCCTTTTGCTTTATAAGGAGAAATAGAGAAATTTGTAGGTAGAGATTCCCCTGCATATAAACCAAGTGCTATTAATAGTGAAAAATAATATTTCAAATCCTTCCTTCGTTTATTCCCTCCATATGCAGGGGGTATATATACTTAAAAAGTTGCAGAAACTGTTAAAGATGTTGTTCTTGGAGTTCCAATAAAGTATGTTGAAGTACCAGCAGTGGCACCAAATGCTCCAGCAGTAGCTAAGTAATCTTCATCTAGTAGATTATCTACACTCATAAGTACACTAACATCTCTAAAAGTTGAACCTTCTAAAGTTTTTCGGTAACCAATATATGTATTAGTAATTATATAGTCATCGATTTGGTCTGAGTTATCACGAGTTCCGTAAATTTCATTGTTATATTTAGCATTAAGTCCAAATATATAACCATTTTTACTAAAATCTAGTGCAAGGTTCAACATGTGTTTAGGAATAAATGGAACATTTTTACCGGATAAAGACACACCATTTACATCGTCTGTATATGTAGCATCTGTATATGTATAATTTCCAGATACTTTCCAAGCCTTATTTAAACGATATAGTCCACTAAGCTCAAGACCCTTAGAAGTTACACCTCCAACATTTGCAGCATAAGATGTGTCTGCGGCAAAAATATCACCTGTTCCTGCTGTAATATTTTCAATTTTATTTTGATAATCGACATAATAAATAGTTGCAGTGATAGCACTATTGTTTGAGTTAAATCTATACCCTAAATCAATATTAGTTGATTCTTCATTTTGAATACCTGGGTCATAAGTAGTTCCCGTATATACTGAATCAGGCAGCTGTGCATAGTTCATCGCGAATGATGTATAAATTTGGTTTGCACTATTAAGACTGTAAGTTAACCCAAGTTGTGGTAAAAATGGTGCACTTGAATCTTTTGCTGGTTGAGAATTTGCTGCATTTTGTACATCAGTATAAGTAACTGTTGTTACCTGAGACTTCCCACCTAAATCTATGATTAAATTATCATCTAAAAAGTGAAGTTTTGTTTGGAGATAAGCCATTACTGAAGTTGTGTCGAAATTTCTATTGAAGTTTTCATAATATGGTGTTTTATCATATGCCAAACCAGTATTTTGATCCTTTAAGTTATACCAATAACGTTTGTTTTGACGTGAACCACTTTCACCCCATAAACCAGCGAGGAGTTCATGCTCACCTATATCCATGTTCCAATTAAGAGTAGCACCATATCTTTGAGTATAATATTCGGATTGACGGAAGGATTGTTTCGTTTTATCTTTGCTACCATCAGCATTTAATACATAATTTGGTGCCCAGTTACCAGTTCCTGATTGATCATGATAGTATGGAGTTATTTTTAATTCTGATGAACCGATATCAGCTCTAAAATTCATACTGATAAGAGTATCTGTGCGAGCATTCTGCCAACCATCTGCATTATATGCATTGTATTTAGTTTGCTCTTCTTTGTCTGCATTAGAAGATGAAGTCGGATAAGCTACCCAGTTAGTATTAAGTCCATAATCACGACCATATGTTTCATAATCTGATTTTGAAATATCTAAATAATCGTGATCCTTTCTATTGTTGTATGAAAAATTAAGCTGCATGTCTACTTCGCCTAACTTAGTCATTACTTTTCCATCAATGTGTTCACGTTTTAGTTCACCTTCATTTTTCCACTTGTTTGTAGTTGTATCAGATACAGAAATATATGCACGAGTATCTTTTGCAAACTCACCAGTATCAACACGACTAAAAAGTCTTTTAGCTCCAAATGAACCTGTTGTAGTTGATACTTTTACAGAAGTTTTCCCTTGAGGAAGAGCAGTAGTATAATTAATAGAACCTCCAAGTGCGGCAGCTGAAGGTGTTGATAATGAACCAGAACCTTGGTGAACACTCACAGATGACAAGTTTTCAGTCTCTACAAATCTATTTATCGGAGCACCACCAGCAGTTGCAGATGCACCTAAAGGAACACCATCAACTAAAAAAGCAATTTGACTTTTATTAAAACCACGCATATTTACCTGAGTTGCATATTCATACAAACCAAATGAACTACCTTGAGTTACAGAAACACCTGCAACATTGTTTAAAAGACTTAAAGCATTTGTAATAGTCCCAGTGGTTTGGATTTTACTTGTGTCAATAATATTATTTGCATGTGATTCATTATCACCAATAATGGATACTGCATCTAATTGTTTAGCATTTTCAGCTGCTACTAAACTTAGTGCAGCGACTAAAGATATCGCTATTACTTTTTTCATAAATTTCTCCGGTTTTATTTTCGAGTGTGTAATGATAAAACAGATCCATTACATAAAAGACACTCTATAGTGACATTTATATTACTATAAATTACATTCTACAAATAATCATAGAAGATATTTAAAACAAGACTAAAACAACTTTTATATTTGGACCTCACTTATAGCTATTCCACCGAACATAGGGTCACTTATACTCGATTTACCTGTTTCTACATGACCAGCAAATCGTCGTGAATATTTAGGGGTATCTTTTAGTGTTACAGTAAAATCATACCAGTACCCACTTGAGCGTAAAGACCATTGTCGTTTTATTTCGCTGTTGACTTCTACTATGCCAGTTAATGGAACATCACTAAAGTAGGCGTTAGTAGTGATAGTGTAGTTGACTTCTTCTTTAGTATTGTTTGAAAGATTCAAAGATATATTGCCCTTTAGTGCATCATAAGATATTTTTACTTCAGGAGATGGGGAAGTTGTATCGCCAGTAAAATGACGATGAAAACCATTGGGACCAAGAACCCAAAGATCGTAGCTATTGTCACTTGTAGATTCCCAGTTACCAGTTAATTGTTTATTTGCTTCAACTGTATAACGTCGTGGTATTTGGTTTAAATTTTTTCGATTATACACATGAAATACTGCTGCAACTGAACCTGTATTATTAAATCTTAATTGAATTACATTGTTAGATAATACTTTAGCTGAAGTATGCAGTTCATAAGGGAGTGCCCGAGCTGGTCTTGTACCTGTAGCTTGAATAGGCATACTAATTGATGTAGGTATTGGTGGTATAATTGTTTTATCTAATGCACATGCACGCTTAGCTTGTGCTACAGTATTTGGAAGTTTCTTATCAAAATTAGTATTATCTGGGTCTTTGAAATTAAAAACAGTTGTTAAATCTCCACAAACAGCTCGTCTCCATGCACTAATATTTGGCTCTCTAACACCAAATCTTTCTTCTATAAAACGGATTATCGAAGTATGGTCAAATACTTGCGAGTTAACCCAACCACCTTTGCTCCAAGGTGAAATAACATACATTGGAACCCTAGGACCTAGTCCATAAGCACGATGAAGAGCCAATGGTTCAAGAGGATTTTTGTGATAAGGAAGAATTGTTTCGTGATATTCTCCAGTAGTATCTACAGTGGATGCCCCTGCAAATACAGCTTCTTTGGGGTCGGTACTAAATGTTGTATAACTTGGGACTGCAGGAGGTGGAACATGGTCAAAGAAACCATCATTTTCATCAAAATTGACAATGAACACTGTTTTACTCCAAACCTCTGGATTAGCTGTTAATGCCTCAAGAATCTTAGCTGTATAATCTGCTCCTTGTGCTGGACTAGATGGATTGGGATGTTCAGAACCTTTAGCTGTAGCAACAATCCAGGAGACTTGAGGTAGTTTGTCAGCAAGTACATCTTCTTTGAGTTTATCAATGTCGCGTGTACTAACTCCTCTTTCTCTAAGTGCTGGAGAATGGTTTGGCTTTTCAAACCATGCATCACGAAAATTATGAAAACCTGCTAGTGCATTATCTGTATAATTATCTTCCATATTTTGATAGATTTGCCAAGTTACACCAGCTTTTTGTAAACGCTCTGGATAGGTAGTCCAAGTGTAACCACCATCATCTCCAGGATTTTTATCAAACCAATCATAATTATTATATGTAGCTGGACCATTACCCTTGCAAAGTGGATCGTTGGTTCCACTCCAAAGAAATAAGCGGTTAGTATTAGTACCCCCCTGAAATGAGCAGTGGTAAGCATCACAAATGGTGAATGCATTTGCCATAGCATACTGAAAGGGAATATCTTCAGCAGTATAGTAACCCATTGAGTGATTTTTTTTGTATTTTGGCCAGTTATTCATCAAGCCATTATTCCAAGCTCCTTGAGCATCAAGCCATGAGTGTGGTGTACCGGTTGCTCTCATATAATCAAACTTTTGCACAGTATTAAATCGGAAGGGAGGAATTATCTGGGGATTAGCAGTATCGGTATGATTGACTTGACACATTACATTCTTATTTTTGTTTCCAAAAGCATCAGCAATTGGTATAGCAAAGCGATCACTAAAACCACGTACACCATTCATCGTACCGAAATAGTGATCAAATGAGCGATTTTCTTGTGTTAAAATCACGATGTGCTCAACATCTTTAATCGTACCAGTTTTCCTATTAGCCTTAATCGAGAGAGCTTTTAGAATCGAAGGAGGTAGTATTCCTAAGCCAACAGTTCCGCCTATCATACGGAGGAAGTCACGTCTATTATTAATCATTATTTTTCCTATAATTATTTATGATAGTGCAGTATACATATTCAAAATTACATATATATTACAAATCCATTCTTTGGATGATGAAGTAAAGAGATACTTAGGGTGCAAATGCATATTCGGCTTTTTCCGGCAACCTACTTTAAAGTTAGCTTAAATCTTAATATGTGAGGATATATAGCTCTCCTATATCTTTAACAAGCTCCGGAAGAATTTTCCGATACCTATAGCATTCATAAATATTTTTGTCTCATTAATAGCGATAGAAAAGGAGGTTGGTATCTTAATGATTCAATTCAAAGTAAAATTATTGCTAATCGATATAACACTACAGCAGCTAATCTTTATAATTGGTTTTTAAAGCATGGATTGAAAACAAAAAAATAAAATTCTATGGGCAGTTTTGTACCTTTGTTGATTTATGCCGAAAATATTGCAAACAACTCAAAAAGAGAAGGATGAGATTCTCTCAGCTCTCAAGAATAGTTCCATTGGAGCATGGGTGTACATAAATCTATTTGGAATATATTATTTTCAGAGTCATTCTAAGCGAATCCATCGTTTAATTACCCTTGATCAAACGAAAGAGTTTATGAATGCTACAGGTCTCGAAAAATAATTTAGTAGCTTGTATGGGGATATATGAAAGCTATTTTTTTATGATTATGAATTCTTAAATGAGTTTAAGTTTATATGGGCATAAATATCCCTTTATGCATTTGTACCCAATTTTGAGGCAGAAAATGGGCACACTTTTTATAATGTCCCTATATTTTGTATGAATGGCTTTTTAGATAGAATGTTATTAATATATTTAATTATATATAATTAAATTTTATGGAGTACTCGTGACAGAATTTATTTCAAGGCTTGAGAAAACAAGAAAAAAATTATTAGACCTGACAAAACGAAATAAGCTTATTAATTACAAAAGACCTTCGAAATCACGAAACCTAAATATTATAGATGAATCGGCTCAATTTATATATAAAAACCTTGTACACGATGAAAATAGTTTTAAATTTAAGCCTATCCCCGAACCAGAACCTCTTTTACTTGAGAATAAAAAATTATTTTTAAAAAAAGAAAAATTAGAAAATCTTAAAAATAAGTCAAGTTTTAGTGGCGAAGTTAGTGTAGCAGAACAGCAATTAGAAAACATATCTGAGAGATTACAGAGTAATACAGCAAATGTATTACTAACTGCAGAGGAACATGCACAGCAGCTTGGCTTTAGAACCTCAAATGAACTGCCAGATATTGATCTCACTTTAGAAGACGTAGATGAAAAATATATTGATGAATACTTGCAAACATTACATTACCCTGGCGACCTAGAGAAGATAGTAAAAAAGATTGAATTAGAATCACGAAATATTATTCAAGAAACAGGTACAAATATGCTGTACCTAATTCTTGGACTTCTGGAGTGGACGGAAAGCAGCACCTCTAATGTAAAGTTAAAGTCACCACTAATTAGTATTCCTGTTATAATAAAACGAGGTGAACTCAATAATGAAACCAATACTTATGAGTACATTTTGGGGTGAATTATAGTTACTTGAAAAGCCTATAAATAGGGATATTGTTGAGTTGAAAGTTGTTAAACCAAAAGAAAAGAAAAAACTATTAAAAAGAGAGGTTACTTTATAATGTTATCAAAAAGAAAAATTATTACTATGATTATCCTATTGTTTGTACTATGGATATTTTATATGTTTCCAATTTTAAAATTTATTTATGCTGCATTTGTATTAATTGCTTTTACTGGATTATTTATACTAATTGGAAAAGTCTTGATAAAATTAGAGAACAATGATGTCCCACCTAATATGGAGTACTTATTAAATAATCATATTAAAAGCGCTTTAATATTAGGTACTGGTGGCGCCTCAAAAGCTGTTAAATATGTTCTTAATGTATTGGGTATTGAATCTACATTCGTTTCCCGAACCTCCTCGAACAAGAACTTAAACTACAGTAACCTTACTGCTGAGGAT
>NVXO02000019.1 GCA_002733945.2 Sulfurimonas sp.
AAATAATTTAGCTAGAGCAGCTTCTGTAGTCATATCAAAGCCCGATATAACACACAAGAGAGGAGTCCGCTACTAGTTTCATATTTACCCAAAGAAATTGATTCCTGGAATCTTAGTGCACTAAATAAAAGGTTTAGATTCTATAGGTACATAGATCATCAATATCTAAAGATAACGACTACATGTTCGATTGACGGCTATTGGTTAAGCTAAAAATTAAAAGATTATATAATATGCAATCAGATCCCAAAAAATTAGTAGAAAAAAATAAAAATCTTATTCACTCCGAATTGATGAAGGTTATGTCACATGTTCAACGAGAGCAGGGCGAGTGGATTTTGCATAGCTTAATGATAGAGGGTTGTGACGTACCGTTTAAATTCAAACGCAAAGGCAATTACCAAAGCTTAAAGGGTGCCAGAGTGAATATTACTTATTACTCAAAACAGGAAGTTTGTGTAATTTTTTGCTCTTATCTACTTCTTTTTTGTACCTCACAAAACTCTCACTAGCCTTTCATACTCATCTATGGGTATAACCATAAGTCCTCTCTCTTCTAAGTAAATAGCCTCAACTGCAAAATGGTTCAAATCGCTTAGTAAGACGGAGTCAGTTCGGTCACTTTATGATAAAATGCACTTACTGAAAACTTACTCTTTTAGGTGACCGATTTCAGTCGGATAAAGAGACAGCTTCACAGCCATCCCCTCTCCTAGGAACCGTACATGACACTTTCACGGCATACAGCTCGAGCTCGAGATTGAAATATTTATATAGATGTAAACCTGCATAATTCCTGTATTTAGGTTCCTCATCCATGAATGGACTATTCTACATCTAATTTTTCTAACCGATACTCTAAGTGTATATTAGTAGAGTATCGTCTTCTTATCCGACTTTATAGGGGACATTCCAAGTCTACACTTCAAGATGCACAAGAGTTTTATATATTTGCTAATGAAATATTCAGTCGAGTATGCAAACTCTTAAATATAAAAAAGGAAGACCTTCTTCTCTAAGAGGGCAATGCCCATTTTTCAAGAGAATTTAGATTATAGTATCTAATTAATAAATTTTGTCATTAAATATATTGACAAATAGGTAATAATTTCCTATAATGACAGTATAAAATTATTTTAAGGAGATCTAAATGACACAACAAGAGATGCATGAACTTTTTGATGTAGATACTAGAACACTTAGAAATTGGAAAAAATCCAAACGTAGTAAGCTGTTTAATCTACTTGAGACTTTAGATTTTCATGAAGCGAAGACCCTTCTAGAATCACATGATAATGAGGACTTAAAAAGACTTCTTGAGAATGAACACTACTTTGATAATGGTAGAGAGTTTGAAAAAGAACTTTATAAGGCTTTAGTATCACACAGGGATAGTAAAAACTGGTTAACTCTAGCTAAAGATACATCACTCTCAAAAAATGCAAGAATGCGTGCAGCCTATCTCTATACATTTTTAACAAACAAACTTGTAAAACTTGGCTTTAAAGTAAATAGTGATGAACCAGAAGTAAGCTTTTTTTATAAAACAAGACCTTCTTCGTCTAATGAGTTTGCAAATATGTATGGTCTTAARAATGGCATCGATATGATGCGGTTTAATCAATTTAAGATGACAGGYTCTTTTTAATGCTTAGTAARAGTTTTAAAGAAGCAGTATTTCAAATTATGCAAAAGATCTCWGATGARATTCCTGATGCACATATAAAATTTCCTGTAGATKCATATATTGTGGGWGGAGCAGCTGTTCACTTTCATACCAACTCAAGAGTTTCCAATGATGTAGATAGTATATTATCTAATGCTGTTAAGTTACCTGCTGATTTAATTGTTCCATGGATAGATAAGGATGGTAATCTTCAACAGTTATCATACGACTATACTTAYAATAGTTCTTTTGGATTGATGCAAGAAGATTATGATAAAAGAGCCGTACTAATCAAAACTATCGATGAAAAATTAAATATTTATATATTAGATCCATTAGACTTAATCATTTCAAAAATAGCAAGGTTCTCTGATAGTGATGAAGATGATATYARAGTYTTAATTAAAATGAAAGATATAGACAGAGAAGAGTTGTATTATYTAGCCTCTGATGCTATTAARGYTGGAATAGGCTTTCCAAAATCTATTMCTACACAYCTYGAATGGGTAATGGAAATATATGATGAAATACACGGAGTAGGTCAGTAGTATTTTCAATAGAATTGTGTTTATGTTGTGTAACATATCATAATGAGGTGATTAAGTATCATAAGCGACTCATATTATGATACCATTATGTTAATTAAACGGCTCAAAGGCTTAAAATGAGTAAAAACAAACCAATAATTAAATGGATATGGCAACATCCAGACTATCCAACTTTTAATTATGACAAAGAGAAACTAACTAAACTAATAGCTGAGATAGAGTACCATCGTGGTACGCTTGATGGTATTTCAAATCTTTTCAATAAAGATGATATTCGTCGTATAGAGATTGAAACCTTAACCGACGAGGCTCTGAACACTTCTCTTATAGAAGGTGAAATTTTTAAACGAGAGAGTGTACGATCATCATTTCGAAAGAAATTAGATAAAGATTTTGATGGAAGAAGTGATAAGTACTCAACTGCTACTACAGACAGTCTTGTGGAATTACTTTTAGACTGTAGCTTAAATAAAGTACCTCTTAGTCTTGAGAGACTTCATGGCTGGCACAACTGCCTCTTTGAAAATAGCTATAGTAGATTACATAAACTAAATATTGCATCATTTCGAGAGAATGATGATATGGAAGTTGTCTCTGGTGTTATAGGACATGAAAAAGTACATTATCTTGCTGTTCCTGTTTCACATATAGAGGATGATATAAATAAACTATTAGAGTATTGCAATAATAGTAATGAAAATATATATATTAAAAGTGCTATAGCTCATCTATGGTTTGTATCAATTCACCCTTATGATGATGGGAATGGAAGGATTTCAAGAGCAATTACAGACTATATACTCTCACAAGGTAGCGAACTAACTCAATTCAAGCTTTACTCTATATCAACAGCTATAAATGCAGATAGAAAGGGTTACTATGATATGTTAGATAAAACAACCAACCTTTTTAGAAATAGAGAATTTGATATAACACCATGGTTAGAATGGAACTTACATATTTTAAAAGATTCTATGCTTAATGCACTAAAAAATATTGAGTACCTAATTGAGAAGACTAGATTTTGGGATAGATATAGAAATAAAGCCCTTAATGAACGCCAGGTTAAAGTCTTAAATAAAATACTTGATGTCGGTGTCGGTAACTTTGAAGGTGGCCTGAGTACTAAGAAGTATATTGCACTCACTAAAGTAAGTAAGGCAACTGCAGTAAGAGATATGGCACAGTTAGTTGAACTTGGTTGTATTGAGCAGATAGAAGGTAGTAGTGGTCGAAATATTCGATATTTAGTAAAATTGGATTAATAATATTATGATAAATATAGAGACCCTTACATCTGAGATAGTTAATTGTCTTAAACCTTTGAATCTAGAGAAAGTTGTTTTATTTGGAAGTTATGCATATGGTACACCAAATGAAGAGAGTGATATAAATCTTTATGTTGTTACTAAAGATGATTTCATCCCTCAAAGTTTTCGAGAAAAAAGTACTATCACCAAAGAGGTTTCTCATGCTATAAGAGATTTGCGAAGCAAAGTTTCAATTGATCTCATTGTACATAGAAAAAAAATGTCAGAGAAATTTATTGAATTAGATAGTTCCTTTTCAAGAGAACTTTTCACAAAAGGAAAAAATCTTTTATAATGATATTTTAGAAGGTTTGACTTCCAACAGTGATTAATATGCACATGTAGAGAGTATAGCTATGTTTATAGAATATTAACTTCAGATAAAGTTCTTAAATGGGAAAAAGAAGACATCTTTTCTTAAGAGGGCAGAGCTATTTTCAAGAGAATTGTGATTATGTTATGTAAAGTATCCCTATAAATAGGGGTTAGAAGAGTATGGATAATATATTACTGAAGTATAATAATTATTTCATGTTTCAATACAGGTAATCTATCTCTAATAATGAACTCTATAATAGGTAAATTTACACCTTCATAGTCATGAGCAATAAAGTTTCGTGTGTTTATTGCATCATTATTGCAGGCCTTGTCATCTTTTCATCATCTAATGCTTTAACAATTCCTATAGTAGATATCTCGAGTATATAATCTATTTTTACAAGAATTAACTTTACTCTATCAAGGTCATCTCGACTATACATAAAGTGCTTCTTTTTTAACTTTATCTTTGAACGGACTCGCACTATTTAAATCAAACATATCAACATGTGTTTGAAAATGATTTTCCACTTTGTTTCTCAATTGGGTATTGAGGTAAGTGAAGGCACTCCAACCCTTGTGCTTTTCTAAAAAAAAATTTGAAGTTTCATAGACGATATCTATATCACTTGCTTCATTGTTCGTTTCTTTCGCAATAGAACCAAACAACCCTAAAGAAATAATACCTTGAGAGGCAAGTTCTGGCTTGAGCTGTTTTAAAAAAGAAAGTATTTCATTCTTTGTATGATACATAAGCCGMTACTCCCTATTTTTGTTTAATTATATCATATATTTAAATATTTGTAATCATTCAGAACCCAGTTCGTATAGGAACATAAGCTTTTCCAGCTAAAGCATCGCTAAGCCCCTGAAGTACTGAAATGTCATTCTTTTTAAGAGTAGAAATGTAACTTCTAATTCTACAAAACATCTCTCCACCTTTAAAACTTGCGAATGAACCTGAGATTTTTTCTTTAACTTTAATCATTCTCAAATCTCTTTCAGCTAAATTATTTGTAAAGGGTACACGGAAGTCACTTAAAAATCTAAGTGTTTCATCTTGATATTTTAGCAATCTATCCAATAGATTTTTACCTTTTACTTGTTTAGGTCGTCCTCTTGTTTTTTTTAGGTCTTTATCTGGTGGCGGATAGTAGTTATTAGCACTTTGAGTAATTTTACTATAGCTTCTTGTGAACTTTGAAATTTGAGCTTGTGATAGTTCAGTTTTACAACTATCTTTGGCTTTATGTACAGCTATATTCATATCTATTAGCAGTTTATGCATATCTTGGCTCCAAATAACACTCTCTTTTTCAGTAATACCATTAAGTTCTCTAAGAATATGAGCATTACAGGCTTAATGAAAAATAGTAGCTTCTGCTAATCCATTTAATAGAGATGATGATTTATACTTCACTAAACGATATTCTACTTTAAAACTTCGCAATAAATTTAGTTATTAATGCTTGAGCCGTGTGCCGTGAAAGTGGCAAGCACGGTTCTTAGGAGAGGGGATGGCTGTGAGGTCGTCTTCTTATCCGACATTATTACTTTATTCATTTAAATACAATAATAATGAATTTTAAAAGTATTAACCTGTCCCATCTTATTAAATACAATTAAATTTGTGTTTAATATTTAATTTTGATATACTTCTTCTAAATACAACTCTTTTTATATTTTAGGATTAAGTCATGGCAACAGGAAAAAAAGTTAAAGCTATACAAGCACCCTCCTTTGAAGAAACACTTACAACTGAGTCTATTGGCTTATTTATAAAAGCTAGACGTACACAACAGGGTTTAAACACTAAAGATGCAGCTATGCTATGTGGTGTTTCCGCTCATACACTTAACAATATAGAAAATGGCATCAGTGGCATGAAAGTCTCCTCTGTTTTGAGTATTATGACTGCACTTGGTATAAAGCTTCAAGTAGCTCCATGGAGTGAATCATGAAACACAATAGTTTAAAAGTAATAATTGATAAGCAAGAAGTTGGTTCTATCTGGATTGATAACTCTGATGAATCCTATAAATTTGCTTATGCTGATGAGTGGAAGAAGAATGGTTATGCTATTTCTCCAAATTTGCCACTTAATGAGACTCTTAGTTCTGGAACTGTAAAACGATTTTTAGAAAACTTGATTCCAGAGGGTAAAGGTCTTGAAGATATTACAGCCTTTGCCCACATCTCTAAAAGTAATACCTTTGCTATTATAAAAGCTATAGGCTATGACACATCTGGTGCATTAATGTTTGGACAAGCACAAGAGAGTGATCAAGCAATCTTTAGAGAGATACCTGATGAAGAGCTGGCATTACGAATAGCAGAGATTCAAGAAAAAAGTATAGTGATCTGGGATAAGAAAGAGAGACTCTCTTTAGCTGGAGTTCAAGAGAAACTGCCTGTCATAATTAAAGAGAGTAAAATTGGACTAGGTGATGGAACTCTCTCTTCTACTCACATCATGAAGTTTCAAACAAAAAAACAGAGCCATATTGTCATCAATGAACTCTTCTGTATGCACCTCGCAAAACAGATAGGTTTAAATGTCGCACAAGTTGAGTTAAAACGATTTAATGAAGCCCCTGTCCTTCTRGTAAAAAGGTTTGATAGAGTTTATGAAGTCGATTGTGTAAAAAGACTTCATGTCATTGATGCTTGTCAGATGTTAGACCTCTCCTCTTCTTACAAGTATGAGAGAAACTTTGGCTCAGGCAGAGATGTTAAAGATATACGAGAAGGTGCTAGTTTCTTTAAACTTTTTGCTTGTGCAGATAGTTGTGAAGTTCCAGCTAAAGCTAAACTAGAACTTCTTAACTGGGCTATATTTAACTTACTCATTGGTAACTCAGATGCACATGCAAAGAACTTCTCTTTTTTTATAAGTAACCATGGTATTAAGCCTACCCCTTCTTATGATCTGCTTTGTATCTTAGCTCATGAAGATGTTGAACATGATATGGCAATGGCATATGGGGATGAGTTTAATCCAAATGAGATTAAAGCTTATCAATTGCGAGATTTTGCAGATAACATTGATATAAATTATAAACTAGTTATGCAAACTATTAAAAAACAGACGGCTGCAATCACTAAGGTCCTACAAGAGAGATTTATTGATGAAGATAAGCTCTTAGATGATGAAAAGCTGTTTGTGAAGAAGTTATACTCCATTATTAGTTTTAGAGTAGCCGAACTTGAGAAGTCTGCTGATGAAATGAGTGAGATTACCTTTAAATAGTTTTACTATTAAATGACTTCGTTTTACGGAGTAGGCCCCAAATCAACAAATCGATTTTTTTCCCAACCACTTAATTTAAACTTAATATATTTTACATGAATCAATAAAGGTACTAAAGTTCCCACAGAATTTTAAATCCATAGAAAAAACACCTCTCATATTTACTCTACAAGCCACAAAATTATTTTTCGAGACCTAGAGCATTCATAAATCTTTTCGTCTCATTAAGGGTAATTAAACGATGGATTCGCTGAGAATTACTCTGAAAATCATATATTTCAAATAGATTTTATGTGCACTCATACTACTATTGAAATTCTTGAGAGCTGAGAGAATCTCATCCTTCTCTTTTTGATTTGCTGCTTGTTGCAGTTTTTTTTGTGATGTACATGTAGTTCCAGAGTATGATTGCATTTTTAATAAGTCTTTTTGAGTTGTTAGCGATATTTTGTTCCTTAGCTGTAAACTCTGAACTACTGCCAAAGAAAACTGCTTTTGAGAATTTGTTATATTCAACTGTTTTTCAATCCTCTGGCGAAACTTCACATCGTTAATGTAGTTGAGGAAAAAATCTGTCTTCATACATTTCCCCAATTCTTTCAAAGCCGTATATAATTTATGGTGTTTTGAATATGATGTAAGCCTCTTAAATAGCTGTATGGCAGTAGTTTTTCTGGGGACATTATAAAGTTATCAATGAACATGAAGCACAGCTAATTATAGTTAGAGATAAATTAGTCATTGGTGATGACATGAGTAGTAAGTTATTAACTACAATGTTTGGTATTGTTTCTGAAATAGAACGAGATCGTTTAAAGAGTTGCGTCAAAGAAGGTTTAGATGCTGCAAAAGCTAGAGGAGTAAAACTTGGAAGAAAACCAGGACCAGGAAAATCAAAATTAGATCCACAAAGAGAACTGATTTAAGCTAACTTTAAAGCAGATTACCGGAAAAAGCCGAATATGCATTTGCACCCTAAATTCTAAAGTTATATTTGGAAAACTTGACCAATATATTTGGTATAAATCTTTAAACTGGGTCAAACGACTTCATCAAAAACGAGAAGTTATGAAGTACTATAAAGAGTACTTTAAACCTTTCTCTGACACTTATACATCTGAAACTCTATCTTTAGCAGATGGAACTAAAAATGTGTTTCGATTATCGGTTATACCTTTGATTGAATATATTAAAATAGTAGCTTCTGCTAATCCATTTAATAGAGATGATGATTTATACTTCACTAAACGATATTCTACTTCAAAACTTCGCAATAAATTTAGTTATTAATGCTTGAGCCGTGTGCCGTGAAAGTGGCAAGCACGGTTCTTAGGAGAGGGGATGGCTGTGAGGCTGTCTTCTTATCCGACAACTTGGGCAAATTATCTCTAATTTAGATTTAGGTGTTTCCAATAAATATTTCCTCTAATTTTAATATTTAATTTTCAAGATTATATCTTTTGTTCTTTTATTATACCTCTTTTGAAAATAGATTTTTTTCTACCTCTTTGCAAATATTCAACGACACCTATAAGCTCTTTAGAGAAATCTATTACTATTGAGTTTTTTGATGGCTCTGCAATTAAATATTCACACAAATACGAATCTATTTTTAGTTTTGTATCTTTATAATAAATAAAAGCATTATCAAATTTTTCATGCTTTAAAAATGGACCATATTCTTCACTTCCTAAAGTAGTTAATCTATTAGATAAATCAAGTAAAGAATATTTCTCATTTCTGTCAATATCTTCAATAAATATTTCATTATTAAGACCAGACATGGTTAGTGACTTTGATAAATCTATATCAGTAWTWYYTWMTWSMSAWRTACCATCTATATGAGGCTCAAACTTAATAATTTGAGCTGGCATGTTTATGTGCATTGCTATATCTATAATCTTTATAAGTGAGTTACCATCTACATCTTTCCAATCTGAATCATTCTGTTCTCTTATTATCAATAAGTCTATTTTATTATGCTCTGCTTTTTTCTTTGCTCCAGATTGATATCCTTTTTTTGTGGCAAAAACAGCTCTTAAGTCCGGAATATCTCTAGTTTTACCAATTAGTGCATCAATTTTATCAACTGCAATATTTGAATTATAGTCCTTACATTCAATTATAGTTTTATAAATTAATCCACCAAGCTCATATTCCCAATATAGATCAAATTCCCTTTCAATGCCACAATTGTCAATAATTTTCTTATTTAATTCTATTTGTATATTTTTTTGAATGGTAATCATTTCTGTATTTAGTAATGCCTGTTGCAAAGTTGCTACAAATTGTTCATATTCTCTTCCGTTGTTATACATAGTTATCTCCAGCACTAAAGTAAAGTTTATGTTCTTAGGTCAACAATACACTACCCACGATGCTGGTACCTACATTCCAAAGCGAGTCTGTAAATGCCATTAGTAAAGTGTCTGTCTTAGTGATGTGTTGTGCCATATCTTGTCCTTGAAGAGTTTTTGTTTTATTTACAGTTGAGGGATACTCAATCATTAGTTTTTTCAAAAATATCATTGTGAAGAATAAAGATACCACCACCAATAGATAGAACGGTTGAACCCCTGCTATTGCAGACCTAAAAATACTTCATAATCCTAGCTGACTAAATATCAGCTAGGATTATTACAATTAACTTGTATGACAAGCCAGACAACAATAAAAACAGCCATCAATTTTGTTACTAGGCCACTGCTGTTTAGCTTTTGCAACTGCTTCTTTACATGAAGCATGATAGCCCAGATCAACTTGATTTTCTACATTAGGCATATGAATACAACCTGTTGTAGCATTATGAACTTCATGATCACCATTAGCTTGTTGGTTTTTATTAATCATAAAACTTTGCATTCTTATCCCTTAATACTTTTAGGATCATTCCCATAAGAGTTCTTCTCACGAATGCGACCATTTTCACCATGAAGTGTAAATTCAGCACCTATCTTTTTTGCTAAACCTATACCA
>NVXO02000013.1 GCA_002733945.2 Sulfurimonas sp.
ATAATGAGAGTATTTTTACTAGCATTTGCTCTTAGATATGCTCCATCTATTGCAACTAAATCCCCAGTTATAAGTTTTAGGTTTTTGATGAGGATACTAAACTCTTTAAATATTGTTTGTAAGGCTTTAGGATTGTCCTTACGAAAGTTGGCAATAGTTTTATAGCTAGGTGTTAATCCTTGTGTTAGCCACATCATCTCTATATTTCTTTTTATCTCTGTTTCTAGTTTTCGGCTACTCCTTACTTTATTGAGATAACCGTAGATATATATTTTTAACAGTAACCTTGGATGAAATGCTGGTTGTCCATCTTTTATTAAATCTTTTTTTGTTTTAATATTTAGTGATGATATATCTAGTACATTTACATACTCTTCTATAGCTCTAGCCATATTGTCTTGACCAACTAAATCATCTAATGATGGTGGAAGTAATAGCTGTTGTCCTCTATGTAATCCCTCTTTATATATACCCATTTAATACCTTTTATTATGCTGTTATTATACTGTTTTATGGGTGTCATATCACTTTTCTTAATCTGTATTTTGGTAGAATGTTATATGTTTTTGAGGTTAAGTTATTTCACAGTCTCGTAGAGACTGTGAAATAACTAAACTCAAAACAGTCGCTTAAATTACAAAAATTCTGRTACAAATATCTTAATATTAACCATCATTAAACTCCTAAAACAGTATAATGCCACTAACTATAGTTCGTAATATACGGGCTTAAAGAGGTATTTATGAGTATGTGGCTAACAGCAGGACAAAAGCCAACTTATAAAACAGTAGCAGATTTCAGAAAGGACAATCCAAAAGCTCTTAAACAAGTGTTTAAAGAGTTTATACTTCTAAAAACTCTTAAAAAAAGCAAAGTCTCAATAAGACTCAATATAATCGTACAGACCCAGATGCAAGTGTAATGTGTAAACCAGCACACAACTTAATGGCTATGCCCTGAAGGAAGTGAGAAAACACCCTTGGGGTGCAATTCACAAATATGTGTTAATGACAAGTATAAGTTTATAGTAACTACTGATGTTACATCATCAGGTAGTGATAAACAAGAACTGCATAAAATAGCTTTACAAACTAGAGAAGTTATAGATAATCCAGATTTGATTATAAGAGCTGATAAAGGCTATTACTCAGCTGTAGAGTAACAAATGCTCAAAAATTTGTTGCAGACCAGGTTGGTGTAGAACAAGGACTTTTAAAAACTGGTGCATTTAATGTTGATGGAACACTTTCGGATAATAATCAAAAAGCAGATGAATTAATAAAAGGTGCAGTACTTACTTCTGCACAAAAAGCCAACAATCAAATAGGAACTGGAGAAACAGAGAGGCGACATGGGTGATGCATTTAGGCAAGCTTCAAGTAATTCCGAAGAAGCTGGCAGAAAATCAAAAAATGATGCTTTAGGAATAGGTAGAAAATGGGACACCATTATAGCTAAACGAAAGAATATGCTAACAATGTCAAAAGTTCAAATAAATGCTGCGGTGCAAGAGTTTGGCAGAATAGAAGCAACCAATGCTGAAATCCTAAAACATGCTAAGAGTGGCGGCAGTGATGCCATAGATGGTGCTAGATATGGTAACGGAGCTCAAAGTAAAGGTGTTGAGCGCTGCGGATGCTCAGACTTTAAGAGCTAACTATGGAGATGACTTAACAGACAGCAAAGCATTGCTGAGTGATAAACAAATAAAATCCCAAGGGGCTGAATTAACAGCTACAAGTCAGGAAATAAGTGCATTACAATCTAAGGATAATCTATCAAAAGAAGATCAAAATAATCTTACTACTTTACGAGACAAACAAGCTTCTTTACAGGACTTACTAAAACATGTAGCATTAGAGGATGTGAGTAAAAATATCTCTCAATCAAAGCTAGACTCTCAAAGAGGTCAAGCAGAAGGGATACAAGAGAACTACGACGAAGGTGTTAGTTATGCAATGCTATGTATGGAAAACAGTCACAACAGCAAAGTATACAGGCGAAACTATTAGATCAAGGTGGTGTAGAGGGTGCTGTTGAAGTAGATAGTACTGAACAGTATGCGGATGCTCAAGCTCAAAAAGCAAGTGCTCAATCAACTGTAGACAAAACTAGATTAGAAAAAAGTCTAGATGGCAACCAAACACAAATGAAAGTCGATAATTTATATACAAGAGCTGGAAAAGAACCGTAAGAACGGTACAATTTCTAAAACAATGAAGCCCTCAAGTGGTGAGTCTATTCCCTCAAATCAGTTCTCTTCCCCTATATTTACTGTATCCAAATGTAAACAACACTAATCTATTTTCTTTAAAAATTAAACAATATTGACACGAACTCAAGCCTTTATATTTTTTATAATATATTAAAAAAAATTATAATGCACTCACAACTGAATATCTCAAATTATTCAAAAAGGAAACACCATGTTTAAGTTATTTTCACAATCATTTTCTTAGTTTTTACTTTTGCATTCATAACCTTATTTTCAAATCTACAGGCTCACGAACCTGCTCTAGTAATGACCCTAATGATACTGCCCTGCAATGGCACCCCTTGTCCTGCTTTTATTGGTGGTGAGGGATGTCAAATTGCTGTACTCCATGGTGACCCAGCAAAACGACCACATACTGCCTATTGTAAAAAAGGAAAACCTTGTGTTTTATTCATTGCATTTGAAAATCCTTTAGATGCCTTTGAGATTATGAAAGAAACACATTAACTTCTCTTTGCTTGTGTAACTTAAACCTACACAAGCATACTACTTTTTTTAATTAACACCTTTCAAATTTATTATCTATACAAAATTATATTTATAATGTATAATATTCATTATATAAGGATACATATTGGCATTTACACTCGATAAAACACTCGTTATTAGCATCTCGGCCACTGCTCTTTTTGATCTTTCTGAGGCAGATAAGCTTTACAAAGATGAGTACCTCAAACATCCAGACAGTGCCATTGAACTTTACCGTGCATTTATGCTCAAAAATGAAGATGTCATTCTGGGTGAGGGCATCGGGTTTCCACTTGTAAATGCCCTACTTAATCTCAATAGATACCAAAAAAAGGGAGAGCCACCTCTAGTTGAAGTAGTTATCATGTCTAGAAACTCTCCTGACACTGGTGTTCAAGTCTTAAACACTATCCGTGAACTCGGTCTCAACATCACTCGCTCTGCGTTTACTGCGGGAGAGTCTAGTGCGGATTACCTTGAAGCCTTTGATGTTGACCTTTTTCTTACTACAAACGAGAGTGATGCTCAAAAAGTCATAGACAGTGCTGTTTGTGCATCTGCTGTTTTAAACATACCACCAGAGTACAAATGCACTACAGATGATCAACAAGTACGTATTGCATTTGATGGTGATGCAGTACTATTTGATGAGAGTAGTGAACTTGTCTACAAAGAAGAAGGTATCGAAGCTTTTCATAAAAATGAAAATGAAGCACAAAACACACCTATGAATGAGGGACCATTTGCAGCATTTCTCATCAAGTTAGCCAAACTTCAAGAGAGACTTCCTATGAAGATGGAGTTTTCTCCTATTCGTATCGCAATAGTTACAGCACGAAATGCTCCTTCTGATTTACGAGTTATAAAAACACTTAGACACTGGGGTGTGTATGTAGATGAAGCATTTTTCTTAGGTGGTTTAGAGAAGAGTAAGATTCTAAAATCTTTTCGTGCACATATCTTTTTTGATGATCAAGATGCACACTTAAAAAACTCATCTTTAGTGGTTCCATCTGGAAAAGTTTTATACCCAAGCCATTCTAAACTCAAGAACTAAGGTTACACAATGGATAAATCAAGAATTGTAATAATCGAAGATGATGAGATAACTTCACTCAACTTAAATATGTCTCTGCAAAAACAAGGCTACTCTGTAGTTGGAATATGTAATAATGCACTTCAAGCAGGGCATAAAATAAGTGCAAGTAATCCTGACTTGGTTATTATAGATATATCCCTTGATAAAAGTAACGACGGTATAGAACTTGCGAAAAATATAAAAGAAAAATATAACCTGCCCTTTATATATCTTACTTCTTATAGTGATGATGACATCATCTCACAAGCTAAACAGACAGAACCTTATGGTTATATACTCAAACCTTTTGAACCTAACGCTTTACATGCAACCATTCAAATGGCACTCTTTAAATTTTCCCAAGAAAACAAACGTAAAAATGATAGTAATTCACAAAAAGTAGATAATCTCAACTTAGAAAAACTTCTCTATGCTAAACGCGACTCAGATAAAGCCATAGTAAGTTTTGCTCAAGAGTATCATTTAGATATAAACCTTTGCGAAACCTACTATAAGGGTGTCAAAATAAAACTTACAAAAAAAGAAAATGCTTTTTTAAGACTTTTAATTGCACAACTTGGAAATATAGTGAGTTTTGGGCAGGCTATGAACTATGTTTGGGAAGAGAGTGGTGCTACTGAGAATAGTGTAAGAACATTAGTATGGCGTTTAAGAAATAAACTCCCTACTGATATTATTAAGAGCTCTTCAGGTATGGGTTACTTTATAGAGCAGTAGTTTAGACTACTTTTATCTCTGCTAAAATACTACTCATATTTGCAAAACAAGTTTCATAGGCATAGGTCTCATTTTTATTTTTAGCCATGAGTTCTATTTCATTTGCTCCCTCTTGTAAAACTTCTATTCTAAAGTTTGCACTTGAACCTTTTATAGAGTGTGCTAAATGTGCTATGTTTTCATAATCTTTTTTCTCTATAAGTTCTAAAAGCTCAGGCATAACTTTTTTCATCTTTTTGAGGTAGAGCTTTAAAAGAGTTAGTACTTCTTCTTCATTCAACATTAAAGTCTCCATCAAAGCAACACTATCCAAACCTATGATGAGCTCTTTTTGAGGTTTTTTGTCTTGTCTCTTTAACGAATACTCATGTGTATCTGCTTTTAAGTAAGAAGAGAAGACTCGCTCTAACTCTTTGAGTACAAGTGGTTTAACTAAGAACTCATCAAACCCACTGAGAAGACCTCTCTCTTTGGCACCTTTGAGTACATTCGCAGTAAGTGCAGATATAGGAGTATGTCTGATACCTTTACTATCTTCATATCTTAATATTTTCTCTAAGGCCTCATTTCCATTCATAACTGGCATCTGTTCATCCAGCAGAACTAAATCATACTGTTTTATTTTGTACAAAGAGAGTGCTTCGAGTCCGTTAGAAACCATGTCAAAGGTGAGCCCATATTTTTTTAACAGTATTTTTATAAGCTCTTGATTCGCATCGTTATCTTCTGCAACGAGTATATGTCCTTTAAACTTTAAAGAGACCTTTTTGGCATACTCAAGACTTTGCTCTGGTCTCATTAACTCGTTAAACTTGGTATGAATCTTAGCACAGTACAGAGGAAAACACATACTGTTTACATTTGATAAGCTTTCATAAGTATCATACTCTTTACTCATCAAAACTATAAACTTTTCTTTGCTACTAGATATATCTTTAAGCATCGTATAGTCATTTTTTTCATGCACAAAAACACCTATGTCAAATGCATCATCAAAGTTCTTAACTATACTAATGTTCATATTAAACATCTCGCCATATCGTAAAAAAGACTTATGCTTGTAAGTAAGTTCTCCACCTTTAGCATACAAAGATATTTTGAGCTTTTGAAACTCTTCTATATTTTCAAAGTACTGTGAGTAGTTACTCTGTGTTTTGATAGGAATGTTTATAAGAAACTTACTTCCATGTTCTAGAGATGAAGTCACGGTGATACTTCCGCCCATCTTTTCGACTAACTGACTACAGATAGAGAGTCCTAAACCTGTACCTCTTTTGTTTTCATATTGGCTTGATTCTGCCTGTGAAAAAGCACAAAATATTTTGTCTAAATCGGCTTTATCTATGCCTATTCCAKTATCTTCTACACTTATTTGTAAATTCTCATCVGCATAAGAGCTCTCTACTTCTATAAGCCCATTTTGCGGTGTAAACTTTATTGCATTRCTTAAAAGGTTTGAGAGAATTTGTTTAATCCGTAAAGCGTCACCATAAAGTTCCACCGGTATTTTAGGATTTATAAAAGAGCTTATAGTTATATCTTTGACATTTGCACTTGCTACAAAAAGCTCCATAGTATGGCTTAACTCTTCATGCAGAGAAAATGCTTTTTCTTGGATTGTAAACTCGCCACTACGAAGTTTTGAGAAGTCAAGTATGTCGTTGATGAGACTGAGAAGATTTTCCCCACTGTTATGAATAATATYAAGATAGTTACGGTGCTTTTTATTTATGTCATCATCTAAAAGTAAGTTCACAAAACCTAAGATRGCATTTAGCGGTGTTCTTATCTCATGAGACATATTTGAGAGGAAGTACTCTTTTGCTTGGCTTGCTTGAAGTGCATCTTGTCTAGCATCTATGAGTTTTTGAAAGATAGTATCTGTGTAAAACTTGAGTATACCTTTAAAGTTTTCATCAAAGATATAAGATATCKCATCAAAGAGTTCTTTGGAGTTTAGTTTTACATCATAAGAGAAGTCAACCATAGAACGACGAAAGTGTGAACATATAGCGAACAACTCATCTGCACTTATCTCTCGTTTTTTAAAGTAAGTTAGCAGTTCTTGCATAACAGGGCAGTTTCCAACCTCAACCTCGCCGGAGATAACATCCATAAAGTAGTCAAAAACACCACTAGCATACTTGTTTAAAAAGTAGTCTCTATCTATATCGTGTAAGATGAGTATCTCTTTTGGCACACTAAAAGAGACCCACTGCATTAAAATACTATCTTTTGCTCCAACAAAGGTAGCATGTGCAGTAGTGAGGGAGCTAAGCTTTCCTTTCATCTTTTTACTCTTTATTGGAGAATTTTACTGATTATCTCAAAACTATTTTTAGAAAGACCTTCAGTTGCAATAATACGTTCTAACTCTTTTTTTATAAGTTCTTTATTTGTCTTATTCATTCGAGTATAGATTTTAAAAGCACCAGCGAGGCCTGAAGCCATCTGTGCGTTTATCTTATCTATCTCTATGATTTTATCTGCTACAAAAGAGTAACCGTGTCCATCTTTTGCATGAAAATATTTATAGTTTCTTGCAAAAACACCTATGAGTGAGCGAACTAGATTTGGTACTTTTTCATCGTATACTTCATCATTTTGAAGAGCTTGCACACGATCAAGTGTTCCACTTCTATGTGATGAAGCTAAAATAGAGAAGTACTTGTTCATCACTAGAGTCTGATCTTTATACTTAGARTAGAAGTCTGCATGTCCGACCTGTGCAAACTCAGGATGCGTGTTTTCTAAGATATCAAGAGCTACTACTCTATCACCCATACTTTGTGACTCTTCATACTGTTTTCTGACAAGCTCAGCTAACTCTTGTGTCTCRTCTGCACATAGAATGCGHAGTACTCTGTTTTTAAGGCTRCGTTTACCCATACTTAGGCTATCTAACTCCGCATCTGTTTGGTGAAACTCAGTGTAAAGAGCAAGTAACTTATCTTTGTAAGTGACAGCTAAATGCTTTGCTAGTTTCTCTTTCGCTTCATAAATAGGATCAAAATCAACTTCATCTTGTCTTTGCATAAGGCTTGAAACTGATGGCAGTTCTAAAAGAAGTGCTTTGTATGAGAGRTCTATATCTAAAGAAAGTARCTTTCCAAAAGAGTCTGTAAAGGCAGGGTTTATTTCATCTCCTTGTATCATTGCCTCTATCGTCTCAACTGCAAAAGTTTGTGTAGCCTCGTATTTTATAAAACTGTTTSTATCATGTTCTATCAAAAATGCRAAGTCTGTRTTTTYTTGMYYTACWATGATAGGTGCTGTAAAGTCTCTGTTKATAGARAGAACAGGTTTTTCAYKYAAACCTTCATATACAAATGTCTCTGTTTCTTTTGAGATGATAAGCATCTCATTTACAACTTCTTTACCTTTAGCATCAAGCARTGCTATCTTTAAAGGATAGTAAAACACTTTTTGTGCAGCACCATCTACTGTGTTTGGKAYASTYTGAGTAAGTGTTAAAGAGTAAGTTCCCGCGYTAAAGCTCTCACYAACWGAAAGTTTTGGTGTACCAYTCTGATGATACCAGTTTTTAAACGCASTCARATCMWYWSCACTMGCYTYACTCATAGCCCARAGRAARTCATCYGTMGTWACAGCCTGTCCATCAAAACTCTYAAAGTAYAAGTCGGTTGCTTTTCTATAGTTCTCTTCGCCTARAAGAGTATGTATCATACGAATAACTTCTGCACCTTTTTCATATACAGTTGCTGTATAAAAGTTGTTCATACTGATGTAAGACTTTGGCTGTATAGGGTGAGAAGTTGGTGAAGCGTCTTCTACGAACTGRCGTTCACGGAGAGATTTTACATCTTCTATACGTTGCACTTCTTTTGAGTTTARGTCGGCAGAAAAACATTGGTCACGAAAAACTGTGAGTCCTTCTTTGAGTGTRAGTTGAAACCAGTCACGACAAGTGATACGGTTGCCTGTCCAGTTATGGAAGTACTCATGYGCGATAACAGACTGTATACCCATAAAGTTAGYATCACTTGCTGTATCTGTATCWGCTARAACATAGGCAGAGTTAAAGATGTTTAAACCTTTGTTCTCCATTGCCCCCATGTTAAAACTATCTACTGCCACAATGTTATAGATYTCYAAGTCATACTCACGRCCATATTTTTCTTCATCCCAAGTCATAGCCTCTTTAAGAGACTTCATTGCATGGTGACATTTAGATTCGTTTCCTTTGTCACAGTARATATTKARYTCTACATTCTCACCTGAGGCTGTAACAAATGCATCRCTWAYACTTCCTAAGTCTCCTGCAACTAGMGCAAAAAGATATGCAGGTTTTTTATGTGGATCTAACCAAGTAATAGARTGTCGTCCATCAGTAGTGTCAATAGACTCTTTTTTATTGCCATTACTTAGAAGTACTGGATATTTCTTCTTGTCAGCTATCACTGTTGTTGTAAAAACGCTCATAACATCTGGACGGTCTAAGTAAGGAGTGATACGACGGAAACCTTCTGGCTCATTTTGAGTACAAAAGATATCGCCTGACTTATAAAGTCCTTCAAGTTCTGTGTTGTTTTGTGGATAAATTTTATTTTCTATTTTGATTGTAAAACTAGAAGGCACATTAAGAACGGTTAAACTCTCATTTTCAATGATATAACGGCTTTCATCTAGCTCTAAATCATTAATATAAAGAGATACTAACTCTAAGTCGATACTATCAAGTCTTAAGTGTTGCTCATTGACATCACTCTTTTGTATCTGCATAGTTGAATTCACAAGCGYGTATTCTTCAAATAGGTCGAAAACTAAGTATATAGTCTCTATGCCATAGGCTGGTTTTTTATAGTTATGTAGGTAAATTTYTTTTATTTTACTCATATATTCTCTTTTTATTTTTTATTTTTATTTTTTTACTAACAAGTTTTACGTATTATAACGAAATCAAGCTATATGCTTTAAATACTAAAACTAAACTCCTCTAGTATCCTCTTAAAAACCTCATCAAGAGGCGCTTCTATGACAAGTTTTTCTTCTGTATATGGGTGTTTTATCTCTAAACGCAGAGCATGGAGCATAAGCCTATGTATATTGTACTTCTCTCTCACAAACTTGTTATGTTCCCCTCTTCCGTACTTTGTATCTCCTAAAAGATGATGGTTTATATGTTTCATATGACGACGGAGTTGATGCTTTCGTCCAGTAGCAGGTTTGAGCTCTACTAGGGAGTAACGCACGCTGTCGTATCTTCCCACACTAGCATCTATCTCAACCTGTCCTAAACACCTAAATGCAGTTATCGCCTCTTTAGCTTCACTCTCTTTACTCTTATCTTTATCGCTGATTTTGTCTAATTTTTCTAAGAGTGCATGTTCTATCATCCCTTCATCCGCAACATACCCTCGCCCAATAGCAATATATGTTTTTTCTATAAAGTGAGAAGAGAACTGCTCACCCATAAGTTTTGCAGTGTGGCTATCAAGGGCGAAAAGAAGCACACCTGAAGTTGGCTTGTCCAACCTGTGAACAGGATAAACCCACTTCTCTAGCTGGTCACGGAGCATCTTCATCGCAAAATATATCTCATGTTTATCTATCATAGATTTATGAACTAAGAGACCAGTAGGTTTATTTATAGCAACTAGATACTCATCTTTGTAGAGTATCTCTAGCATATACTCTTTAAACATAAAAGTTATAGTTCTTTTTAAGATAGTGTTGTGCTATGAGAAGCTTTACTGCCTGCTCTTTTGTGTGGTTGTATTTAAACTCACACTCCTTTAAAAAGAACTCAAAAGAGTTGCTTTTAACACCTTTGTATTTCAAGATACTTTTTTCAAAATGATTCCAAAATTTCACTATGTTGTTTTCATGTTTAAGAACTTTTATAATTTTATTGTCACGTTTATACTTGTTAAATTCATCTATGTAAGCACCATCCATTCCATCACGAATAAACTGCTGTTTATACTGAATGAGCGAAGGCATCAAAAGTGTATAGATATGATTCTCAAAATCAAAAGTCAGAAAATTATGTGCATCAAAAATTGCCTCGCGTTTCATCTTTTTAGATTTATCAACATAGTAGTACTCTTCATACTCACATCTTTTATGGCGAATATTATCATATTCTCGTTGTGATATTGTAGCACAGAGATGACGAAATATTTTATAGTAATTCTGCACACTTATATATGATAAATTCTCTTTTTGAGAAATATACCGTGCACTCTCATTATTCACAAAGTGTTGCATTAGCATTATTGTTTTATTGACTCTTTGTTTAGAGAGCTTTATATGGCAGAAAGAGCATTTAATCCGTCCATCAGAGAGCTGATAGAGTGATTTTCTACAGTAGAGACATTCACAAAGCCATAGCAAGGAAAGAACCTTTTTTAAGTACAAGAGTAGTGTAATGTTTATTTAGAAGAACTTAAGTCCATAAAGCATATAAGAAAGAGCTTTTTTTATTTTTCCCATAAAAACACCCTATATAATTCTGACACAAACCATCTAAAGGCTAAAAATGCGACAGATAGTAACGCTATCACTACTTACACTCTCTCTTTTTGGACATGATATATGGATTACAAAATCACAAGAGTCCTACAGACTCCATTATGGGCATCTTCATATAGATAAAAATCATGGAGGTGCAAAAGAGATTGTATATGATCCAAAAAAAGTAACAGAAGTACTTTGTGATGCAAAAGCACTCAAACCAAAGCAACAATACCCTCTTTTATTTCAAGGGGAGTGTAGAGAGCTTTTTGTATTTTTTGAGAATGGCTACTATACAAAAACACCTTATGGCTTAAAAAATTTACCAAAAAATCAAGTGCATATGCCCCTTAAGAGTTGGCAGAGTTTTGAGAGTGTGAAATATGTTAAGCATAGTAGTAAAAAACCACTTAGTGAAAGACTAGAGATAGTCCTACTCAAGAGTGCTAGTGAGATAGGTGATAAGATTCGCCTACAGATTTTTTACCATAAAAAACCCCTAAGTAGTGTTGTTGTTGCTTATGATGGAAAGCCACGAGGGACAAGTGATTCAGAGGGAAGAGTAAACCTTAGAGTCAAACATGCTGGTCTGCAAAATATTCAAGCCACATATAGACTTAAAGGGGATGGTGTCCATGCTGATAGCATCATCCACACCTCTTCACTCATCTTTGAAGTGAGATAAAATGAGATACCTTATCGTGATAATGGCATTTGTTACTCTCCTCTGTGCTCATGATTTAATCCATAAGGTCTCAGAGCAGAAGAGTATAGTTGTGCATTTGAGTTTTGGAAATGATGACGACTTCTCATACGAGCCCTATGAGGTATTTTATGCAGATGAAAAGATGCCTTATAGTGTCGGTAGAACAGATAAGCACTCACAACTACTCCTACTGCCAGATAGGGCTGGAGAGTGGTATATTAAAGTTATGAGTGATGATGGACATGGCAAAGTTATAGCTATTGTAGTGGATGAAAATTTTTCTTTTAAGGATAACTCACAACCGCTCTATGAGAAGTTCTTGAAAATATTTGTCGGTGTATCCATTATATTTTTTATATTTACAGTGATTCAATTTAAAAATAGGAGAAAAAATGAAAAAAACGGTAGTAGTCAGTAGTATACTTTTTGCAACAATAGCTTCAGCACACCATGGCGTTGCAGCCTTGGGTATAGCAGGGTTAGAGGGTCCAGGAGCACCTCTTGAGACAACAAGTTCGCAGACACTTCCTGAGGGAAAATTTTTAGCATACATGAGAGCAGAGCATATATCCTATAATATTAACTCCTCAGCTTATGATGAGGAGATGCAAAAGCATGAGTACTTTACCTATATGCTTGGCTATGGTGTCACTTCTTATTTCAACCTTTACATGGTAGTACCTTACTTTACAAAGATGGATGAGAGAGGTGTTGGAACAGCTGGATTTCATGACCTGAAATTTTCTGGAGTTCTTGGATTTAAATATGACGAGGGAGTCTCATTTGTGCCAAATAGTGAGAGCTTAGATGATCTGGAAGATTGGCACTTTACAGCAAATTTTAGTGTTTCTCTTCCAACAGGCGATAGTAATCTTCGCAATCCTGATGGCGACCTTTATGACTACGGCTCACAGCTTAGTTTTGCTGCCCCATCATATATGTTGGGTCTGAGTGCAACCAAGTGGTTTGGTGCAAATGCCACCATTGTTTTTGATGCCTCTTACAATACTTTTATGGAAGGAAGCTATAGTGATGGTGCTCGTGTAAAGTTTGGGGATGAGATGCGTGCAAATACAGCACTCTCTTACAAACTTTATAGCGATGATGTAAAAAAGTTACGAATTGATGCAAATATAGAGGCAAACTACTTAAATCTTGGTAGAGATGCTCTGAATGGAGTAGATGAGATTGCTACAGGTGGAGAGGTACTCTACAATACCGTCGGTGCAAGAGTTTTTTACAAAAATATTAGTGTTGCTGCTGGGGTAAAGATACCTACATGGAAATCACTCAACGAAGAGTCACAACAACAAGGTGCAGAGGGAAATGAAAAATATAGAGCGATTTTCTCTTTCTCTGCTCTCTTTTAAGCTCTTCTCATGCATATTCCTGATGGTTTTATCTCTCCTATTACTTATGTTCCTGCTATTGTTGTAGCGGGTTCATTGCTTTTTGTTGCCTCTAAGCGAATCGCTTTTGATGATGAGAGACTCCCTTTTTTAGCATCGCTCTCAGCACTCAGTTTTGTCTTGATGATGATAGCTATCCCTCTTCCGGGTGGCACCTCTGCACATCTGAGTGGCATAGCACTCTTGGCTATACTTTTTGGACCATGGAGTGCCTTTAGTGCTGCCTCTCTTGTACTCATTGTTGAGGCACTTTTTTTTGGAGAAGGAGGAGTGAGTACCTTAGGAATAAACATACTAGCTATTGCATTTATGGAGAGTTTTTTAGGCTACTATATCTTTAAGCTTTTTGAAAAAAAAAGAGAGACTCTTGGACTTTTTTTAGCACCCCTTGTTGCAGTTGTCTCTGCTGCAGCTTTTATAGCTCTCATCTTAGGTTTGCAATCGCTTATAGTTTCAAGTAGTGGTGAGCAACTCTTTTTTCCTTTTAGCATAAGCTCAACTCTCCCTGCTATAATTGTGCCACATCTTTTTATTGGTGTGGCTGAGGGTCTCATTACAGTTGTGATATACAGATACCTCAAGAAAAACTTTGGAGTCATTTTTGAAAAAGAGGAGAGATAGAGTTCTTTTTTATGGCTACTTATGTTTAGTACTACTTTTTACATCTATACATAATACACTTCTTTTAGGAGGAGCTCTCTTAGTGCTTTTTCTACTCTCTTATAAAGAGTTCTTCTATCTCTTTAAAAAGAGCCTCCTAAGTGTAGTCATGTTTAGCGGTTTTATCTCGCTGACATATCTTCTGAGTGGGATTTTTAGAGAGATTGACTACCATTTTTTACTCCTTTTAAACCTCCGTGTTTTTCTTTTAAGCTATTTGAGTTTTTATATTTTTGAGCAGATTAATATTTTTAATATTTTTTCCAAACGGCTTTCTCGTGTTTTAGCATTGGCATTTTCACAGATCCATCAGTATAAGCGATTTTTTATAGAGTTTAAACATGGTACCCAGTCACGATGGGCAAGTTTTACATATTCTAAGTGGTTGCTTTCTCTAAAAAGTATGATATTTTATTTCCTTAACAAAAGCCTACACAACTCACAGGAGATAACGATGGGAATGCGAAGTAGAGGTTTTTTTCATGATTAAAGTGGAGCATTTAGCATTTGACTATAAGGACTTCAAGGGGAGAGAAAAACCTCTTTTAGAGGATATAAGCTTCACTATTGAAGAGGGTGAGCGTGTTGTACTTTTGGGTGTCAATGGCAGTGGAAAATCGACACTGCTGAAGATTCTCGATGGTCTGCTCTTTGCAAAAGAGGGAGCATATTCCTATAAAGAGCAGCTAATCAGTAAAAAAAGCCTTAAAAAGATAACAAAAACTTTTAGAAAAGAGCTTGTTTTTTTAATGCAAGATCCAAACACACTCCTCTTTAACGCTACTGTTTATGATGAGATAGCCTTTGGACTCATTGAGTTTGGCTTTGAGAATGTAAAAGAGAGGGTAGAAGCTATCGCTCAATGCTTTGGGCTGAGTGAATACCTTGAGACTCCTCCTTTTTATCTCAGTGGTGGAGAAAAACAGCGTGTTGTATTAGCAGCACTGCTTGTGATAGAGCCTGAGGTTATTTTGATGGATGAACCATCTGCAAATCTTGATCCACTCACTACAGGGTGGCTTATTGATTTACTGAACGAGATGCATATTACGACTATTGTCTCAACACACAACCTCTCTTTAGCTACCGAATTTGGCAACAGAGCACTCATACTCAGCGATACACACCGACTTATCTATGATGGAGATATTACTACTGCATTTGAAGATATAGAGTTGATGAAGCAGGCAAAACTTATTCATAAGCATAAACACAAACATGCAAATGAAACACACTCACACTACCATCTGCACGATTGGTGTTAAATATTAAAAAGTATAATTGATAATGAGCTGAAAACGATCCCAATCAAAGTTTGTTTTACTTGTACTTCTAAGATCTTCTTGTTTTACATAGATACATGCAAGTAAAAGTTCATCATCTACATGATATTCTCCTGTAATATCCTGCTCTTTTACATGTGAGAGACTATTTGTAAAGTTACCATTAGCATATAAAAAACCAAACAACTTAGTTTCATAGCTTAAGCCAAAAAGAAATGCCTCTGCATCCTCATTTTCTGTAATAACATCAAGTATCATTGTATCCATATTTGTAAAAAGTGTTCCACCACCAAAACCACTAAAGCTCCTTTTAGCAGTTTCACTCAAAGCCTTGTCATAAGCGACATTAAATCCAATACCATAGATAACAACCTCCAAAAGAGCACCATAAATTTTCGCTTCAACTCCACTGTTATCAAGTTCTTTTTGATCTAAGTACTGTAGCATTATATGCAATGCATAATCATCATTTACATCATAAACAAATCCACTCTCCACATAACTAGCATCTGTAAGCCCTGTTATATTGTAAAACCAAAGCTCTAACTCTAAAGTTTCATCATAATGCACTCCTATGAGATGTGTACCATCAACTCCAGCCCTTACCCAGCCTGCATCTAAGTCAGCATCGCTTCCATGCCATGTATTAAGTACTCCTGTCATAAATTCAAATCCATTGAGCTCATAAGTCAGAAGATATGCCTCAAAACTATTTTTATTCATATAAATTTCATCACTATCTGCTAGAGGAGTATCTATAACCTGTCTTCCTAAACGCATAGTGAGATTTTCATATTTGTAGTTCATATATGCTTCACCTAGTTCTGTATAATAACCTTTAGAAGAAGATATATAAGGGTTTTGACTACTTCCCTCTCCTGTTGCCAACCCTATATCATGCGAAGTGAAAACAGAAACAGCTGCATTTAAACCTTTATACTCACCGAGTTCATACTTTATCATAGCACCTATAGCAGTTGCATAAGTATCTTGCATACTCTTGTAGTCATAAGAGGCATATAGAGCCTTTAACTGTCCACTTATTTTTGCTTCTAAAAACATCTTTTTAAAACTATTTACATTTGATGGTACCTTATCTTCTTGCTGAATTAGGTTATCTATCGCCTTTCTTGGAGAGTGTATTCTCTCTCTTTTTGTTTCGTTGTTGTCTATGGGTGCGTGAGCATATACATTTGTTGTAAGAAGTGCCAAAAAAAGTGCACTTTTTATTGTTCTTGTCATAATTTATCCTGTAATTTGTATAGTTTTTGTATTAGATATAACTTATGAAATAGGAGGAGAGTTTATTTGTAGTCGTAGAGGTCTACCGCTGAGTGTGCATACAGACGAGACATCAGCATATATCTTTTGTAAAGAAACATAGGCTTGTATCGCTCCTAATGAAAAGTAGTTTTTTCCAAAACCTTTAGGTATATGCACGGTATCTCTCTAGTATAAAGTAGTTTTAGAATTATAGCAAGCCATATTTTAATTATGCTATAATTTTTTCATAACTTTAGAGGAATTAAGGTGAAATACCTAAGCTCTTCCGGAACTGTAAACTATTTTTTATAGTAAAGCCAGATTATTTAAAGTAAAACATGTAAAAAAACAACGAGAGATTGTTTTTTTTAACAAGGAAATAAACATATGCATATAGAAGCAGGTGTAGTAGACGGGGCGAAAATGCTCCTTAGTTATGGGACAGCGGCAGCTGTATTTGGTGCTACGGCAAAAGTTGCATTTGACAACATGAAAGAGAATGGAATCACTTCACTTCTTTTAAAAAGTATCATTGCAACTATCGTAGTGTTCTTCTGTTTTGAGGTTTTACCTCATTATCCTATTGGTGTTAGTGAAGTTCACCTTATTTTAGGCACAACTATATTTTTAGTATTTGGACTTGCTCCAGCGGCTATTGGTTTAGCACTTGGTTTAGCTATACAGGGTCTATTTTTCGCACAGTTTGACTTACCTCAGTATGGTATAAATGTTACAACACTTCTTGCTAGTATGCTGATTTTAGATATGGCTATGAAAAAAATAGTCCCAGCTAAGACGGCATACAAAGACATAACTTACTCTCAAATGTTAAAAATGTCTATAGTTTGGGAAGGTGCCGTTGTTTCATGGGTTGCTTTTTGGGCATTTTATGGTCAAGGATTTAGTCTAACAAATGTAGAAAACGTAGTTACTTTTGGTGGTGCTTATATGGCAGTTGTTCTTATTGAACCTCTTGTTGATATCGCAGTTTTAACAGCTGTCAAAGCATTTCACAAAACAAATGAGTGTACAACAATGATGTTTGACAAAAGACTTTGTAAAGCTTCTATTTAACAGTGTTCTACCTCACAGTGTGAATCCTCAAACTCTATACATGAGTGCGAGATAGAGTAAGTTGTCTCCAGCTTACTCTTTAACTCTTCCTTTATTTTTTCTAAATTATTAACACTCTCTAAAACAACATGCGCTTCTAGTGCATTATGATGTTCGTCAAGTTGCCATAGATGCAGGTGATGTACATTGACAATACCCTTCGTCTCTTGCATAGTTTTTAAAACATCTTCCGACTTTATATCTTTTGGGGCACCTTGCATAAGTATGTTTATGACACTCGGCAGCATTGAGTAGGCCTGATACAAAACATAGGATGCGATGAGTAAAGTAAGTAAAGTATCCACAAAATACCACTCATAAAGAAGTATAAGAATACCCGCGATTATGACAGCTAAAGAGGCAAGAGCATCAGAGACATTATGTAAGAATGCTACTCGCATGTTTACACTGTCCTTGGAGACACTGTATGTTAAAAATGCAGTTACCACATCTATAACTAAAGCAATACTAGCAACGATAATAACCATCCAACCCTCAATAACCTGAGGTGAGTTTAAACGCCATAATGCTTCATAAATAAGATAAAAACCAACAAGAACGAGAGTGATAAGGTTTGTAAACGCGGCAATGACTTCGGCACGCTTGTATCCAAAAGTCATAAATGCATCATGCTCTTTAATGCTTATCTTTTGGGCGATGAATGCGATGACTAAGGAGATAGCATCGCTAAGGTTGTGAAGTGCATCTGCGATGAGAGCGAGACTTCCAGAGATAACACCACCGATGATTTGAGCAAATGTCAAAGCGACATTTATAACTATCGCCCATATAAGCCGGTTAGATTTTATATCTGAAGATATACTGTGTGAGTGTTCATGTGACATTTAGAAACCTTTAATCAAAATAGAGATAGAATACCTGAGATGAAATTAAACAATAAAACTTCAATTATCATTATAACTGCAATATCTTTTTTTATACTTAATGTATTCTTATCATATAAAATGGGTTTGCAAGAAGAGATAAAGTCTTCTTATAAACAAGATGAACTCATACTAAAAAACTTATTTACGTCTCAAGAGAAATACCTAGCTGTAATTGCCAAAATATTTACATCTGATAGCGTTGTTCTAAAAGCATATAAAGACAACAACCCGCAACTACTTCAAAAGCACATTACCCCTATATGGGAAAAACTCAAGTCAAATAAACTTATTTATGAGATACATTTTTTTCAGCCTTCTGCAATTTCTTTTGTAAACTTTTCGGATTTTGATTCTAGTGGGAATGATATTTCTGATGTACGAACAGATATGCTATGGGTTACTTCTTCTTTTAAAAAAAGTGCACATATTCTTATGTGTAAAACATATGCAGGCTATAGAGTCACGCAACCTATAGTTGATGAAAATAACAAAATGTTAGGAGGACTCTCCTTAGGAAAAAAAGTTGACTGGATTCCTAGTGTTATAAAAGAAAAAACGCAACACGATTCTTTTTTAGTCTATTATCAGGATGCCACCTCAACCTTATCACCAAAATATAAGAACAACTTTCTTAAAGACAAGGAAGCATTTAGAGAGTTTTTATTAGCTAATGAAACGATAAATGTCACTCCCGCAGAACTAAAAAACATTGACTTTAAAAAATCAATACAAAATATAATAATTGGAGAAGAAGAATACACACTTTTTTCCTATCCTATTACAGATTTTAACAACAACACTATGGGCTATCTTTGTACAATTACACAGCTTAAAGCTTTTAAGGAACGATTTTATAATTTCTCCATTAAAGAGATAATAATGATTCTTTTAACGGCGATGATTCTCTTATATATAAATCGTCGTTCTAATAAAAAGRTCATAAAMTACATTGAAAACATCAAAAAATTAACAAATAAAATACAAAACAAAGAGTTTGACTACTTGCATACTACAAAAGAGTTAGAGAGTGTAAATATTGATGCTTTACTAGATATTGAGAAAAACATTCTTGAGATGGGTTTAGTTATTGAAAAGCAGTATTCTATTTTAGAAGATGATAACAGTGCTAAAACCTTAGAACTCATAGAACAGCTTTATAAAGATGAGTTGACACAGATGGGAAATAGAAATGCCTTAGAGAGGGATTTGAAAAAATACACTGATGCTTTTATGACAGTTATAAATATACGAGACTTTCAAAGCATTAATGATGCTTTTGGATATGAAGCCGGTAATTATATTTTAAAAGAAGTCGCACAGTTGTATACAGATAACCTACAAGAAAATTTTGTATCCTATAGAATTAGTGGTGATGAGTTTGCAGTCTTAAATAAAGAGCGTATTGCAAAAGAGGATTTTATCGCCGAAGTAATAAATCTTCTGAAAATATTACAAAAGAGACATTTTTACTATAAAGATGTAGAGATAACTATTAACTCTTATGCTGGAATTGTTTTTGAAAATTATAGAAGGCTCTCTAAGGCAAATATTGCAATGCGAGATGCCAAAAAACGAAGACTTGAGTATTCACTATACGACAAAGGTAAGGACACTCAGGCTATTCAAATGAGTAATATCACAATGGTCAGTAAACTTTCTGATGCCTTGCATGATGATAAAGTTATTCCATACTTTCAGCCTACCGTAAATAGAGATCAAACTATAGTCAAATATGAAGCTTTAGTTAGAATGCTCGATGGAGAAAAAGTCATTTCTCCTTTTTTCTTCTTAGAGCTTTCCAAAAAAACTAAAATGTACAATGATATTACAAAGCTTATGATAGAAAAAACTTTTGCATTCTTTGAAAACTCAAATATATCTTTTGCTATAAATATAACAGCAAAAGATATGCTAAACACTGAAATAGTTACTTTAATATATGAAAAGATAAAATCTTACAAAAATCCAAAACAGATAATATTTGAAATAGTAGAGTCAGACAACTTGTATAATATAGCCGAAATAGAGCTCTTTTTACAGAATATAAGAAAAATGGGAGCCAAAATTGCCATTGATGATTTTGGAACAGGCTACTCTAACTTTTCTTACATAATGAAACTCAAACCTGACTACTTAAAGATAGATGGTTCTTTGATTAAAGATATTGATAAAGATGATTTTGCTTATCAAACAGTCAAAACAATTCTAGACTTTTCACATACTTTAGACATAAGTGTTGTTGCTGAGTATATTCATAATGAAGCTGTTTTTGACATCTGTTTGGAACTCGGAGTAGATGAGTTCCAAGGTTACTATTTTGGTGAACCTAAGGCAGAACTAATTTAGTGTATGCCTAGTTTTTTTATCTCTACGGCTATACTATCTTTAAATATCTCTCTTACTTGTTCTTGACCTAAAAAGTTAAACTTAGCATCTGCGTTTACAGGTGAAACTATGTCTGCGTTTGCATACTCAGCTACCTCATCAGCAATCTCTCTCATATCTTTATCGTAGTGATTTCCACTTACAAGAAGTACTGGGATGATGTTTACTTTTATAAACATACTGCCTTGTGTGATGTTAAGAACTTGGCGCTTGATAGCATCTTTTATAGCAAAAAATGGAAACTCACCCTCAAGTGAACATGTAAGATTTCTCTCATTTATAAGTTCTAAAAACTTCGCTGTATAACGAACTGATTCTAATCCAGGGAGGTTTAAAACAGGTACACCATGAATGATGTAGAGGTTTATAGACTCAGGAGTGTTTTCTCTGATTTTTGCATCTAAAAAGTTTAAGTAGTTAGAAGTTTCTTTTGTTTTTGTAAGTAGCGCATTTGTGTAACGGATGTTAGCTAGCGAAAATTGACGGAAGCCTTTAACCATTCGTATGAGAACTTCATGCTCATCAGTTGGAAAGATGTTTACGCTTACAACGATGTAGCGTTTGTAGCCTTCCATGTCAACATCAGCCATAACCTGTGGTAAGTTTTTATAGACCTTACCCTCTTTAGCAAGTCCTTTTATAACCATTTTTGAGCTAAACGCAGTAAAAACTGGAGTACCTGGGAATGATTCTTTTACATACTCTTCAAAGTCAAAGTATTTATCTTGTTCTATCACTGAACCAAAGCATGAGAGTATTATTGCAGTCTCTTTGTTATAATGTCTGTATCGTTTCATAAATTATCCATAAAAATTAAATTATCTAATTATAGGCCAAGTATCATGAAAAAAGCATTAGTCATCTCAGCAATCGCATCAAACCAAGGAAAGACACTCCTCACAATGGCACTTCTGCATCATTATAAAACAAACGTACGACCTTTTAAATGTGGKCCAGAYTTYATWGAYCCACAGTTTCATGAAAAAATTGCACAAACTCCMTCMGTRAACCTWGATGGTTAYATGATGAACAGTGAACAACTCACTTGGGTCTTTGAGCAGTAYATGGACAAAGAAGTCGCTATTTTAGAGGGTGTGATGGGTTACTATGATGGCATGGATAAGGGAGCATCTGCTTATGATGTTGCTCGCACTTTAAATATTTCTTCTCTACTTATTTTAGATGCAAGTGGAAGTTATATCACCATAGCTGCTGTACTCAAAGGTATGAAAGAGTTTAGAGATGACAACACGATACAAGCAGTAGTGCTCAACAAATGTTCTTCACAAATGCACTATGACCTTGTAAAAAAGCACCTCCAACTTGAAGTACCAAAGGTCAAAGTGTGTGGATGGATACAAAAAGGCTTAAAAACTTTGAGTGCTACACACTTGGGGCTTGACTTAAAAGAGTTAGATTCTCAGAATATACAAGAAGTAACACAAGATGTTTTAGAGCATATTGACTTAGATGTTTTAGAATCTATTATGGGTATAGAGATAAAAAAAGTAGAAAACTATCCTTTTGACCCAGTTATAAAAAAAGATGAAACTTGCGTTTTACTCAAAGATAAAAACTTTTCGTTTGTTTACCATGATAACTTAGAGTACTTAAAAGAACTCTATAAAAAAGTGATATTAATTGACAGCACAAAAAATGAAGTTATCCCTGAGTATGCAGACATTGTAATCATCCCAGGTGGTTATGTAGAAACTACACAAGCACATGATAGAGTCAAGGACTCTTTAGCTTTTAGAGACTCACTAATAGAGCATGCAAAAGAGAAAAGAGTCTATGCCGAATGTGCAGGACTTATCTATCTTGGCAAGTCCTGTGATGACAAAGAGATGAGTGGAATCTTACCTATAACATTTGAGCTAACGACTAAACGCGAACGTCTTGGGTACTACAAGTGTGAGATAGACGGTGAGCTAAAAAAAGGACATGCTTTTCACTACTCACGCATAAAAGAGGCACCCCAAACGGACATACAACTCTATAAAGTCAGTAAGAAAACAGCTAAAGATGGTGGATATAAACAAGATAAAGTCTTTGGGACTTATCTACATACTATGTGGCGTTTAGATGGGTTATGATAGAAAGTTTACTTGTTATCTAACTGCACATCTATAGAAAGAGCTTCCATGTCTCCATTTACTTCTCTCTTTATATCTATCGCTTTTACACCCATATATTTTTTAACCACTTCTATTATTTCTGCTTTCATTGCATCCATATTTGGAAAAGAATTAGCATTTTGTCGGTCCGACATAATCGCTATTGTAAGTCTATCTTTAGCAGTTTTTGCACTACTTTTTTTATTAAAAAAAGAAAACATTATTTAAAAATTCCTTTGATTTTACTCATCAGTCCAGACTTAAGTACTTCTACATTTTCAAGAGGTACTTCTTGCCCACATAAACGCGCAGATATTCTACTATAAGCTTTCCCAGCTAAAGAGGAGTTATCGAGGATGATAGGTTTTCCTTGATTAGAAGCATCAATAATCCCTTTATCTTCAGGAATTTTTCCAATAAGCGGAATACTTAAAATAGCTAAGATATCTTCACTTGCAAGCATCTCTCCACTCTGTACCATTTTCGCATCTATACGATTAATGATAAGGTATTTCATAACCTCACCGCCATCTTTAACTTTTTGGCTCTTAGAGTCGAGTATACCTATGGCACGGTCAGCATCACGGATAGAAGAGACCTCAGGGTTTACAACGATTATAGCACGGTCAGCAAACTCTATGGTGTGCTCATATCCAGTCTCTATCCCCGCAGGTGCATCGAGTATAACAAAGTCAAACTCTTTACTGAGTTCAGTGACAAGATTTAATATCTTTTGAGAATCTAAAACAGATTTATCTTTAGTTTGAGATGCTGCTAAAAACTGTAAGTTATCACTCATTTTGCTTTTTATAAGGGCTTGTTTGAGTTTTACTTCACCATCCATAACTTGTACCATATCATAAACAACACGGTTTTCTAAACCTAAAATCATATCTAAGTTACGTTGTCCTATGTCAAAATCCACAACGACACATTTTTTGCCATTGAGGGCGATTCCCAAACCAATGTTTGCTGTAGTTGTTGTTTTTCCAACACCACCTTTTCCACTAATTACTGCTATTATTATCCCCAATTTGTCTCCTTTAACACTGGTGTTATTATTATTTCATTATTTTTTAGTTCTACTCTATTGAGCTTATTTGTCAGGTGTATGTTCTCAACCTCTACATCGTGAAAGATTATGTTTGCTTTTGGTGAAGCTTTGAGCATCATAAAGTTTCCATAACAGCGAATCGAACCTTCAACTATCTGTGTTACGATAAGGTTTCCCTTGATGTTAATACTCGCACCACTATTGACACGGTTTAAAAGAAGCAAGTCTCCTGAAATGTTTAACTCCTGTCCACTACGAACAAGTGTATCTATAACACGAAGATTGTCTTTCACCTCTTTAATTTGTTCTTTTTTTTCTATAGTTTTTTCTTCTTGAATTACTTGAACTTCTTTCTTTAGAGAAGATTTTTGTGATTTTGGGAGTACCGTATTTACTATGTAAATTAACTCTTTTTCTTGAAGATATTTGTGTATATTTTCATTTACTTCTCCTATTATGGAGATTAGGTGATGCTTGAAAAAAACATAGTTTTTATCAAAAAAGTTTATAAATTCTTTTTCATCATCAAGTGTAACTTCAAGAACTTTCAAAGAAGATTGTTTTGTTTTCAGAATATACCTTTTAGAATCATTTATGAAATTCTACCTTTTTTGTTATAACAAAGCCATTAAGAAGGGGGTTAAGTTATAAACTAATCACACACTCTTTAAGCAGTTTTTCACTCTCCCAACCTAAAGTTTTCAACTCGCTTTCATCATAAAACTCATCAACATAACCTACACAAAGGTAAGCGATGAGTTGYGTCTCTTTTTTCGCATTTATAGTTTCTAAGACCTTTTTCTCGTTGAGTATACTTACCCACCCTACTCCGATGTTTAAGGCTCTTGCCATTAGCCACATATTTTGCACGGCACAGACAACAGAGTACTCACCCATTTTTTTCATACTTGTCATGCCTAAAACTTCTTCCTCTTTAGGTTCATATAAAACAGCTATGTTTATGGGTGCTTCTTTTATACCTTCGAGTTTGAGTTGTTCGTACAAAGTTTTATCTTCAAAAATTACTTTTGCTTTTTCATTTTCATTTGTAAAGTTTTGGCTGATAGTCTCTTTTATCGCCTCATCTTTAATAATGACAAATTTCCAAGGCTGAGAGTAACCAACAGAAGGAGCGCAAATACCTGCTTGGAGAATCATCTCTAACTTCTCATCTTCGATATTTGCGTCTATAAATCTATTGCCACGGACGTCGCGTCTAGCTTTTATAATGTTTAAGAGTTTATGGGCGTCGCTTATTGTAAAGTTCATACGAAATTATACTATGATATAATCTATAAAAACTATTGAATTAACAATTAATCTGGAATATTTATGGAATTTAAACAACTTGAACCACCAATAAACATAGGCGACGAAATAAGTATGAGATCATTTGAGATGATTCATGCAGAGGCAGTAACATACGAAGGTTTTGCTCGTTTTGATGATAACGAGAGAGCTTTAGTTGAACGTCTCATCCACACAACAACTTGTTTTGACCAAGTTATAGACAATATCTACTTTAGTGACAACTCTATGTTAAAACTCAAAGACCTCCTAGAGAGAAAAGCAAAACTCATAGTAGATACAAACATGATTCGTTCAGGACTTAGTAAGTTCTATCTTGACAAGTATGAAAATGAAGTTGTTTGTTATGTAAACGAGCCTGAAGTTTTTGAGATGGCTAAAGTCAACAAAACTACTCGTTCATATGCAGCAGTGCAGTTAGCCATAGAAAAATTCAAAGATGAGCCTATGGTCCTTGCTTGTGGTAATGCTCCAACTTACATCTATGCCGCTATAAATGCACTAATAAAGCACAATGTAAATCTTGATAACATCATCCTTTTACTCTTCCCTGTTGGTTTTGTAAATGTTGTAGAGTCTAAGAAATATGGTCGTGACTTTATGGAACACTTCGGATGTGAAGGTATCATTTTAGAAGGTAGATATGGTGCTTCAACTATGGTTGTTGCCTCACTTCATGCCGCATATAGACTCATAAAAGATTATGATAGCGAATTTGGAAAGTACAATGGCAAGTAGTCTAGTAAACTCACATGCAAGTTCTACTTATGGTGACAACCCTGTAAAAGAGGGTGAAGTTCGTCTCAATGAGATGGGTAGTGAGGTAGTTGAGGGTTATACTTGTAAACCAAAAGACTATGATGCCAACCGTGCCATTATGCACTACAAAACTCTTTTACTGCTTTGCGATGATGAACGTTGTGGCAAGGCTGGTAAAGACAACCGTGCCGCGCATCTAAGAGACATCATAAAAGATATGGGTCTCAACAAGGGTGCAAACCGTATAAAAATAAGTCGAACAGGCTGTTACGGGGCATGCAGATTTCGTCAAGTATGCCAAGTAACGGAGAACACTCAAGCAAATGGAAATGAAAAAAACAATGCTATATGGCTTAAACATACTCATAACTTTTCTGATGATCAGTGGAGAGACATATTTACTAAACTAAGTGAAGATACAGTTCTGACTGAAGAACTTGATAGTGAAGTTTTTATACCTATGAAAGTGTACGAATAGAGTATAATACTCAAAAGTATTGCATAATGCAATAAAACATATAAAACATAATTTTTTTAACTATCCTCTTTTAATTAAGTCAAAAGTGTAAATAATTTTATATATAAAAGGAATGTCATTTTGGATAATATAATGATTGTTACTACAGATACTACGGCTGTTGGCTTTATTAATTCTCACAATGAGTTAGAGTATACAGAATATAAAGCTTACGATGGTGGATTTATAGAACTTGACAGTACAAAGAAGTATACAAAAGAAGAATTAACTGATATATTAGCTTCTTTTATTAATCTAAATAAAGAAGATATAGAAGTTTTTAGTTAAAATTTTACTTATATTATTATAAGTTTGGAACAATTTTTTTAATAAAAGCTATTTGATACATATTGTATGTTGATGAAAACATACAATATGTATATTATAGGGAATGATAAATAAATATTTAATTGTAGAATTTGGTCTAAAAATTAGAGAGTTAAGAGAAGAAAAAGGTATTAGTCAAGAAGAATTATCTTTTATTACTGGTTTTCACAGAACATATATTGGGATGATTGAAAGAGGTGAACGAAATATTTCTCTTTCGAATATGGCTGTTTTTGCTAAAGTATTTGAGTTAAACCTTTCTGAATTGCTAGATTTTAAGACAGTAAATGCTTTTGAAGCATACCAAACTAAAGTTCAAAATAATGTCAAGTAAACATTCATTTACATTGGCATTGTCAAATAACATTACAGAAAAAGAAGGTATTATTTTTCTTTTAGATAACCAGACAGGATTTTTTAAAATTGATCTGGAAACAAAAAAAGAATTACTTGACATATTAAAAATAGAAAGAAGGTACTTGCAGTCTTTTGATTTGATTTATATTCCTAATATGCTAGGGAAAACAATTAATTCAGATTTTTTAAAAACTAACTTAGAAGATATTATATTTGTAGAATTAAAAACTACCAAAAAATATTTACCAGATAATCCTAAAGGGTTCTTTTTTGGTGCAACGGAAAATGAATTCAACTTTGGAAAAACACTTAAAAATAAATTTTTGTTCTGCTTTGTAACTTTAAATGAAAAAGCACCTTCTTTTGTCTTATTAAGTATAGAAGAACTTGATAAAATAATTAAAAATAAACGGATACAATATCAGATTAATTTGTAACTATAGTTTATTTAAGTAAAATATTTTCACAAGTAATGCTTATTTTTTGTCACCATCAATAAAAGAAGAAAACACAATCGAAAGGGAATGGGGTCAATACAAGTTTGAAGTTGCTAATGCTCAATGTAAAATAAACAAAGTAATAATTAATTCAAATAAAGGCTTTAAAGAGGTAAGTAAAGTATCAAAAAAATCCCAAACCTCTACAATTCATATGCGACTATATGGAAGAGATTCAAATAATAGAGATAGTGACTCTTTAGACAACAGTAGTAAAGCAGTGTTTTTGGCTTAACAAAAAAGTTTTTACAAGAACTTTTGATTAAAAATAGGTAACTTATGCAAAATAAACTTCGTTCAGGATACACAACAGGAACACATGCGACAGCGATTTTAGTAGCAAGTTTACTTGAGTACTTTGAAGGAAATATTGTCGACACTTTGGAGATAACACTTCCAAAAGACGTAAAAGCCAACATAGAAGTAAGTCGTGAAAGTTTTTCTCACTTTAGCACTATAAAAGTTGATAACGACGATATAGATGTGACCAAGGGTGCGAAAATATCGCTTGTCATAACAGAGATAGAACCTACTGACTTAAAAGAGCAAACACCATCTGTTTTAGAAATTGGTGAGTTCTCACTGAGCGTATGGGCTGGTGAGGGTGTCGGAGTTGTGACAAAAAAAGGTCTTAAAATCACTCCAAACCATCCAGCCATCAACCCAGTTCCCCTGAGTATGATGCAAGAAAACATCAGTAAAATAGTAGCTTCAAAAAAGAAAAGTCTTCATGCTATCTTCTCTGTATTAGATGGAGAGATAATAGCTCGTAACACTGCCAACGCTAAGGTTGGGGTAATAGGTGGCATAAGTATCTTAGGAACACGTGGCATAGTTAAACCCGTATCTGCAAGTGCCTACATAGATTCCGTTGAGGCAGARATAGATGTAAGTGCTGCACAAGATAGTGACTATATAGTTTTTACACTTGGAAACACAGCTCATGATTATGCAAAAAATCTATATGATGAGACGAGTATAATTGAGATTGGAAACTTTGTCTATGATGCGAGTGAGAGACTTAAAAAACATTCATTTAAAAAAGTGATATTTGTCACAAGTGTTGCAAAAATGTGTAAAGTCGCACAAGGTTTTAAAAATACTCATAATAAATTTGGAACAATTGACTTTGCAGTAGTGCGAGAGTGGTTAGAAAATGACTTACACTTTACACTTCCCGCTGAAGAGTTTTTGACTCTAAAAGCAGTACTTCAGACCATAAAAAAAGAAGAGACAGAACCTTTTGTAAAACTACTTGGACAAAAGTCAGCCCTTATGTTTAAAAAATGGTTTGGTGAATTAGAGATACATACAAAAGAGTTAGAAATAGCAACAATACATGGTAAAAATATAATAATAGAGGAGTTAAAATGGTAACAATTGCAGGTTCAGGAATGGGTGCATACAACTTTGATAATGTAAATCTTGATTTTTCAAAATTTGAGATGATTTTTTGCGATCAAAATTATGAGACAGATTTAACAAATGTCACAAAAGGAAGTTTTAAAATCGTAAAAGAAGCAATCCTTGCCAACTTAGATAAAGAGATACTCTACATAGTAAGTGGTTCTCCTACTTTTTTCTCAGGGGCAATTTTAATCCTAAATGTTCTTAAACGCGAGAATATAGCATTTAAAATCATAGATAATACTTCTAGTTTTAACTATATGCTTGCTCATGAAGGAGTTAGCCAAGTAAAAACAGGCATCGTAACTCTACACGGAAACAGCGGTGTTGATTTAGAAAGTTTTTTAATAAAGGATCATACGTTTATCATTTGTGATGATGAGACACCTGCTGTTTTAGCAGATGCAATGGCATATCTAAATGGGAGTGATGTTACTATTACTTTAGGTGAGCAGTTTGGTTATGAAACTGAGTCATTTAAAACTGTAACACTTAAAGAGCTTCAGACTACTCCACCAAAAATGCCCTACTCACTTCTTTTAAAAAGAAACTTTAAAACACTTCCAAATATCTCTAGCGAAGATTCCATAGAGCATGAGAATGGCATGATTACAAAGAGTTATAAACGCCATGTTAGTTTGCAAAACTTAGACCTACAGCCAAACATGCTTCTTTGGGATGTCGGTGCTGGAAGTGGAAGTGTGAGCATAGATGGTTACAAACGCTATAAAATTCGTAGTATCATGTTTGAGAAGAATGAAAAACGAGCGAAAATGATACAAAACTCACTTAAAACACATAAAATCATAGATGCAAAACTCTACATAGGGGAAGCGAGTATAGACTACAAGGCTGAAACAAGCACACCCCAGAGGATATTCGTAGGTGGTGGTGGAGATAAGGTTATAAGCGAAATCGACTATCTGTATGAGAGACTCGCAGATGGTGGACTTATGGTAGCGAACTTCGTAACACTCCAACACCTCACAACTGCGATAAATACACTTAAAAAAGCAAAAATTGCCTTTGACATCAAAAGTGTAAGTCTTACAACTTACAAAATGAGTCTACTTATGCCAGAACCTGAGAGAGTAATGCATCAGATAATAGTAAAAAAAGAGAGTACTAATGGTTAAATTTGTCGGAGCGGGTCCTGGAGATCCTGACCTTATAACAGTTAAAGGAATGAAGGCTTTACAAGAGGCTGAAGTTGTTTTATACACAGGTTCTTTAGTACCTAAAGAACTACTTACTTGGTGTAGTAACGAGTGTATTATCGATAACTCTGCTGATATGAGTTATGATGATATTTTTTCATTTATAAAAAAGTATAGTGATAAAAAGTTTGTGCGTCTGCATACTGGAGATAGTTCTCTTTACTCTACTACTGCGAAACAGGTTGAATTTTTAAGAAGTGAAGGAATAGAGTACGAGGTTATTCCAGGAGTTACAGCTGCGTTTGGTGCAGCTGCTGCTGTTGGAATTGAGTATACTATTCCTGGTGTTTCTCAGACTCTTATCATCTCTAGAGTTGAAGGTAGAACTCCAAACCCTGAGAGTCTAGAACAACTACTCTCAAACAAGAACTCATCTTTTGCTTTTTATCTCTCCATAAGTCTCATAGAAAAGTTGAAAAACACTGCTTATGAGTTAGGTTACCTTAAAGATACCCCATGTTGGGTAGTTGAGCGTGCAACTTGGGCTGAGGAGAAGATTTATAAAGGTACTATTTCGGACATACAAAAACAGGTCTCACACATCAAAGGTGTGGCACTCATAATGTTTGGCGAGTACCTCAACCAACAAGCAACAGTCGAGTCTCACCTTTATGCAAATAAGTATAAAAAAGAGGGYGAGAGAAAGTCAAAGGCTCTTTAGAGTTAAAGAATACACGGAATTAAGGAAGAAAATGAAAATAGCAATAGCCACTATCAACGACCCGAGTTTAAACGCAGCAAAAAAACTGCTTCCACATTTATCATCTCATGAGTGTCATGTTTTTAACAAGTCGCAAGACCATGAAGAGATGGGAGCTAAGTTTTACATTTATAAAAAAGTAGATGATATTATGCCTACAGCTTGGGCTGAGTTTGATGCTATTATCTTCATCATGGCGACAGGTGCTGTTATACGAAAAATCGCACCACATTTAAAAGATAAGGCTACTGATCCTGCTGTTATCATTATGACACTTGATTTAAAGAGAATCATCCCTTTACTCTCTGGACACTTAGGTGGAGCGAATGAGCTCGCAGTTGAGATAACGTCTAAGATAAAAGACTGTGTAAACTTTGTTACAACAGCAAGTGACCAGATAAAAGTACTTGCATTTGATATGTTTGCTAAAAAAAGTGGCTTTAGCATCTCTCATTTAAAATCATTAGCAGTAGTATCAAATGCCATCATCAACAAAAAACAAGTACAGGTTGTAACTTACCCTTGTATGGTTGATTTGGTAAAAGCTTTTGAAGGTTACAAGGAAGAAAACTTTGTATTTATCTCACCAGATGATTTAGAGAACTTTAGAGATGATATACCAAGTGTTTATATCACTCCACAAAAGCTTCCCAACTCAGACTTACAAATCCACCCAGATGAGATAACTCTAGGGCTAGGAATGAACCGTGATACATCGGTAGAGGAAATTAGTAATGCTGTCAAGAGATTTTGTTACGAGCATGGTTTAGATATGTCTCAGGTTACAAAACTCGCTAGTTTTACTGCAAAGTCTGATGAAGTTGGACTTTTAGAATACGCAAAGCAGACTGAGCTAGACTTAGAGTTCTTTGATGAAGAGGCTATAAATACACTGACTGGGGACTTCTCTCCAAGTCAAGCAACAAAGTTTTTTAACATCAAAGGTGTGAGCGAGCCAGCATCACTACTTGCTAGTAAAAATAAAACACTCTTTTTGAGTAAAAGAATTTATGGCGCGGTTACCGTTGCTGCTTCATTTTAACAACAAAAAGTAACTAGTTACTTGGGCTTCCTGCCGAAGGAAACCAAATGTTAATGTAGATGATGGAATCGAGGTGCCCCTTGAGGGTATACTTCCAGCATCGTGATAAAATAAATAATAAGGAATATAATAATATGGGAAAATTAACTTTAGTATCAACAGGTGCAGGTGGTAATCGTTATCTAACAAATGAAGCGATAAACGCGATAAGAGAAGCCGACCTCATCGTGGCTTATACAAAATATGCAAAAGATTTACCAGAATTAGTTGCAGACAAAGAAGTGTTTACTACGCCTATGACAAAAGAAATAGAGAGAGTACAACATGCCATTGATGAGGCTGAAAAAGGTCGTACAGTTGCTCTACTTAGTAATGGTGATGCAAATGTATATGCTATGGGTTCACTCGTTGTAGAGCTTTTAGATACATATGACATGTGGGACAAAATTGAGTACTCTGCATTACCAGGGATTAGTTCTGTTTTAGCACTAGCGAGTGAAGTTGGTGCACCTCTGAGTCAAGACTTTTGTCTTATATCATTATCAGATAGACTAACAGCCTCTGAACTTATTCAAAAGCGTATTCGTTTTGCCCTTGAAGCGGATTTTGTTATTTCTATATATAATCCTAAGAGTAAAAGTAGACTAGAGCCTTATCAAGGTATGCTAAATCAGCTAGAGGGTGTAGAGAAGAGTCGTGTTGTTATCATTGCTCGTGATTTAGGTAGACCCGACCAGATGATAAAAATCACAACTGCCGAAGAACTTATAAAAGCAGGAACAGCAAATACAGATGTAAATATGTCTACAACACTACTTATAGGAAACTCAACAACAAAACTTACAAAAGATGGACGTGTTTTAACACCAAGAGGTTATCTTAATAAGTATGAGTTAGATGGAAAACAAAAAGGAGAGTGGACAAAGGTTAACTAAAACCTTAGTCTCTCTGTACAAAGTTTATAAAAAGTGTCATATATCGTTTTACTGTGTCTATCTTAGAAGGTGTAATTTTTGCATCTTTTAAGTACATGTTCTCAAATGTGTAAAAATCACCCTCTCCTAAACTAGTAGTATCCATCCCTATTTTAGGACGCATTAAAATCTCAGTAGTTTGCACTTCACCTCTAGGGTTGATAGGTTTGATAACCAGTTCTTCATCACCTAAACAGAGCGCTTTTTTCACTTCAGCACTAGCAGCACTAAAAGAAGTAACTCCAGCTATGACTTCACAAGCCTCATAAATAGCGATATTTTTCTCTTTAATAATGTCAAGAAGATAATAAATACTCGAATAAATCCCAGCATCCCCAAGTGTTACAAAACAGACACTAGAGTTATCAGAACAAGCTTGTAAAACGATATCTGCTTCATCTTCCCAGTCTTTTGGGTCAAAACGCATTGGAGAGTAGACAGGAATTATATTTTTATCTATGCCGAGTATTTCTAATGCCTCAGAGACTATCTTGTATGTGATAGATTTTGTAAAACTTTTATCTTCGCTTTTTGTAGGAACACAGATAGTATCGCATGATTTAAAAGCATTAAGTGCTTTAAGTGTTATAAGTTCTACATCACCAGGTCCTAAAGAGACCATATATAATTTTTGATTCATTAAACGTTTTCAAACCATTGTAATTTTTCTCGCAGCGTCACAACTTCTCCAATAACTATTAGTGCTGGAGTTGCTAAGCCTTTTGCTTTGTCTGCTATGTCTTCAAGTGTTCCAACAACAACTTTTTGTTCTGGTGAGGTACCCTTAGAGATAACTGCRACTGGGTAATCTTTTGGCTTTCCAAGTGAGAGTAATCGCTCACAAATAATATCTATATTTTTAAGTCCCATCAAAAAGACTATAGTATCATCACTTCTTAAATCATTCCAGTTTATGTTTGAGCTATCTTTATTAGCAGATATGTGTCCTGTCACTACTTTAAATGCAGTAGATATGCCACGATGAGTTACGGGTATACCAGCATAAGCAGGAACACTTATAGCTGAACTAATACCAGGGATAATCTCATAAGCCACATCTTTATCTTTAAGGAATAAAGCTTCTTCTCCGCCACGACCAAAAACAAAAGGGTCACCACCTTTGAGTCGTACTACTATCTCATGTTTGCGTGAGGCAGCAAAGAGTGCTTCATTTATCTCATCTTGAGGGATAGTATGCTTTGCATCTTCTTTTCCTACATACAAAAACTCGCAGCCATCTTTCACTTCTTTTAGTATCTCTKCGTTTGCAAGTCTGTCGTAGATGATAATATCAGCTTTTTGAACAAGACGAAGAGCTTTAACAGTAAGTAGGTCTAGGTCACCTGGACCAGCACCTGTAAGGTAAACTTTACCCATAAAAATCCTCTATATTATTTTTTTGGCATTTTAACGAACAAAACTTAGACTTAGCCATCACGTTTTGTAGTTTTTCTTTTCTTCTTAGTAACTTTAGTTTGTTTTCTCGTTTGTGGCACACTTGATGTATTTTTATTGTATTGACGTTCTTTTTTACCTGAACTACGTTTATGCTCTGCTTTGAGTTTCACTTCATCTACATCTTTACGTCTAATCGTAGGATCTGGTTCAAATCCTTCCACTGTTTCTTGAGGGATTTTTTGACCTATGAGTTTCTCAATATCTTTGATGTCGTACTTCTCATAAATATCTATAAGGCTTATAGCCTCACCCTGACGTCCAGCACGTCCAGTTCGTCCAACACGGTGGACATAGTCCTCAGGGATAGAAGGAAGTTCATAGTTGATAACATAAGGTAAGTGCTCAATATCAAGTCCACGTGAAGCGATATCTGTTGCGACAAGTACTCTAAATACACCTTCTTTAAACTGTGTAAGAGTTTTTAAACGATTTGCTTTTGTTTTATCTCCATGAAGAATTCCACATTTAAGTCCATCTTTTTTTAACTCGATAAACAGCTCATCTGCACTCTTTTTTGTTCGAGTAAAAACAAGAACTTGAGGGTAGTTACGAGAACCGATAATATATGCTAGGAGTTCAGCCTTACGTTTTGTATCTACTAAGTATGCTATTTGATTAATCGTATCCACTGTCGTGTTTTTCTTTGCTGTCTCTATAAACGCAGGTTTTGTAAGAATAAGTTTAGAGAGCTTACGCACCTTTTCGCTATATGTTGCAGAAAAAAGAAGTGTTTGATGGCGTTTTGGCAGGAGTGGGTGAAGCTTACGTATATCTTTAGTAAAACCCATATCTAGCATTCTATCTGCTTCATCAAGAACAAAAGCTTCAACATCTGTTAAACTCAGTCCACTCTCAGTATGTTCCATCAAACGACCAGGTGTTGCGATAACTATCTCTACACCTTCTTTAAGTTGTTGTTTTTGTTTTTCTAAATCTTTACCACCAACCAAAATCATAATCTTTATCTTCATATTTTTAGCATATTTTTCTAAATCTTCATAAATCTGAATACTCAGTTCACGAGTAGGTGAAAGTATAACTACACGAACACCTTTACCCTCTACTGGTTTACGTAAACGCTGTAGGAGAGGTAGACCAAATGCAGCAGTCTTTCCAGTACCTGTTTGAGCTGTTGCAAAAATATCACTTTTTGCCAAAACTAATGGAATAGCTCGTGTTTGCACCATAGTAGGATTTTCATAACCCAAATCCTTGATTGCACTGAGCAGCGGTTTAATAATTCCTAGTTTTTCAAATGACATAATTTACCTTCTTTTTGTATATGGAATTTTACCATAGTTTTAGAACTTTAAAATATCTTATTGGCTTTTTGTGATAATAACGTGATATAATTTACCAAAAATATTTTTTAGGCAATTTATAAATTTGAATATACTCCATAACCTTCCCCATAAACTTTTACATATAGGGATTAGCTCGACAGATAGTGAATCATTACGACTTAAAAAAATCTCTATTAATATAGTTCCTATACTTATAGGTCCAATAGGGCTTATATGGTCTTTAATCTATTTAACACACGGTCAATATATTTCGGCTTCAATACCAATGTTTTATGCAGTCATATCAGTACTTACTATGATTCATTTTAAAACAACACAAGACATGCGTTTTTTACTAAAATCACAAATGTTACTTATTTTAATACTCCCTTTTCTTCTTATGTGGTCTTTAGGTGGTTTTATTCAGAGTAGTTATATTTTTATATGGGCATTTATTGCACCTATTATTGCACTTATTCATGACAAAGGTCCTAAGTCACTTTATTGGCTCTATTCTTTTATAGCACTTATTATTTTGTCTGTAATTATAGATTCTTGGTTAATTGAAACTATGTCCTTTCATCTATCATATTTAACAGTTCAAATCTTTTTTATACTCAATATCAGTATTTCTTTATCTGGAATATATTTTTTGATCCGTTATGTTATAGATAAAAAAGATAAAAATGCTGATACTCAACTACAGATCAAACACGATGCGCTTTTAAACAATATAAGAGAACTAGATAATAATATCTCTTATCTTCAAAGTTATAAAGTAAATATAGACAATAATCTTATAGTGACTCGAACTGACATAAACGGTATTATTACTTTTGCAAATGATAATTTTTATAATATCACAGGTTACACTGATGATGAAATCATTGGAAAAAACCATAATATAGTAAGAAATCCTCATACGCCTGATGAGCTTTTTGAAGAACTCTGGAAAAAAATTCTAAATAAAAAAACATGGCATGGTTGACTTCAAAACATAAAAAAAGATGGTACGCCGTACTGGGTTGACACTACTATTTCTCCCATTTTAAACAAGGACAATGTAATTGTGGAGTTTATTGCTATTCGCCACGATATCACTAAGCTTATAGAACATCACAGTGAATTAACTAATCTACTTTATGTTGATACACGTACCGGGCTTAAAAACCGTAATGCCCTTATAAAAGACATGAAAAAAGATATAAAACTCTCAGGAATTTTAATAAACATAGATAATTTCAGCCATATCAATAACCTTTATGGTGAAAACTTTGGCGATAAGGTACTTTTAAAATTTAGTACATTTGTATATGACAACTTTTGTCGAGACAATGAGATGAATTTGTACCGTTTAAGCGGGGATGAGTTTATCCTCATATCTTCGAGTAATGATTTAGTTCAAGCTACTGAGTATACACAATTACTTTTTGATAAATGCGCACAGGCAAGTATCTTCATTGATGAACAAGAGATCTCTCTAAACATTACTATTGGTATCTCATTTGAAGAGAACACTCAGCTAATCACTACTGCGAACATGGCAATCATAGCCGCAAGAAAAGAGGCTGTCTCTATTAAAGTATATACCGAGAAACTCTCTTTAAATAATGAGTATGAAAATAATATCAAATGGATTAAAGAGATTAAAGATGCTATAACAGACGATAGAATAACAATATTTTATCAATCAATAGTTGACAATAATGACCCTACACACAAAAAATATGAAGTGCTAATTCGTCTTGTGGACAAAGAGGGAAATATTATAACACCTCATTTTTTCTTAGAAATTGCAAAAAAAGCAAAACTATATAAGCAACTCACAAAAATTGTACTTAACAAAGCATTTGAAGCTTTTAAAGATAATGATTATGACTTTTCTGTAAATATAACCATTGATGATATTTTAGATGAAGATATTAATAAGTATATTAAAGAGACATTAGAAAAGTATAATATTTCAAATCGTGTTATTTTTGAAATCGTTGAGAGTGAAAGTATAGACAATTTTGATACCGTTGAAAAGTTTATAACGATGGTGAAAGAATATGGTTGTCGTATCTCTATTGATGATTTTGGTACAGGCTACTCTAACTTTGAACATCTTATGCGTCTTCAAGCTGACTACATCAAAATAGATGGTAGTATCATCAAAGAAATCACTACAAACAAACGCTCAGAACTTATAACTTCCGTAATTGTTGCCTTTGCAAAAGAGATGAACATTGAAACTATTGGTGAATATGTTGAGACTAAAGAGATAAATGATAAACTTATTGAACTAGGGGTAAATAAATCTCAGGGTTACTACTTCGACAAACCTCAAGCTACTTTAGAGAAAAAAGAGCTATAATAATAAAAACACTATATTAAGAAATATAATTATGATAAGAAAAGTCCTTAAAAAAACTACTAAAAGTGAAAAACTTAAAGCTTTTATAAAAAAGTATAAAGTACCGCCAGAATTTCTCCAGGCTAATCGTAAAATGATTAGTCGTGGTATCTTTATAGGTATTTTTATAGCTTTTATTCCTATGCCCATGCAGATGGCACTTGTTTTAGCGTTTATGCCAGTATGGCGTTTTAATGTCCCTATTGCCCTTGCTATGTGTTGGCTTAGTAATCCTTTTACTATGCCTCCTATGTACTATATGGAGTATTTAACAGGGTCATTTTTCTTAGGAAGTGAGATTAGTGATGCAGAGATGAGTATAGAATGGTTCCAAAACAATATAGCTGATATTTTTATCCCTCTGTATTTAGGGACTTTTATTTACTCTATTGTCGGTTCTATTAGTGCTTACTGGGCAGTAAATCACTTTTGGAAAAAGTCTGTCCATACTGCTAAGAAAAAGCATAGACATCATCGTTAAGTAAAAAGTTCTAGGACTTTTTCAAACTCCAAATAATAAACCCAAGACCAACAAGAAAAAATGGAATACTCAAAGCCTGACCTGTACTCATAAAAAGAAAACTAGTATCATAATCAGCCTGTTTTACTTTTATAAACTCAATAAGAAATCTTGCAGAAAAAACAAGTGTCAAAAAGATTCCAAAAAGAAGTCCAGGTTGAACTTTCGCTTTTGAAAATTTATATATAGAGATCAGTAATACAAAAATAGCCAAATAAGAAAATGCTTCATAGAGTTGTGCCGGATGTCTTGGAAATAAATCTACTCTAGCAAATATAATAGCCCAAGAAACATCTGTTTTTATCCCTACTATCTCAGAGTTCATAAAATTACCCATACGTACAAGAAATCCAAAAAGTGCTGTAGGAACTATGAGTCTATCTATAAGCCATAAAAAGTCCATCTTATACTTTTTAGCACCAAAGTATAAGGCTATAATTGCACCTAGTCCACCACCATGAGAAGCAAGACCACCCTCCCAAACAGCAAAAATCTTTAATGGATTTGCCAGATAAAAACTTGGATCATAAAAGAGACAGTGTCCAAGTCGAGCACCCACAACAATACCCACAACTGTATATAAAAAAAGTGGCTCTATTGTAGCTTCATTTTTCCCTTCAATCACAAAGGCCCACTTCATAAACTCTAAACCCAAAAGGATTGAAGTAGCAAATAAAATTCCRTACCAAAAAACAGTAATGGGACCGAATGAAAATGCTATAGGAYTAGCATTCCAAACAAARTAYTCCATTAAGCTTTTAGTGCTTCTGCAATAAGCTCTATAGGGTTTTTAAAGACAGTTTTACTCTCAACACCCATAGAGTTGTTTATCTGCATACGACAAGCTGAACACTCTGCAGAGACTATCTCAGCTCCAGTTTTCTCAATCATAGCAGCCTTAGGAACTCCAGCAGCTTTTGCAAAATGATATTTTTCAGTCTGCATAGTTATTCCACCAAATCCACAACAAGCATTTGAATCACTCATCTCAACAATGTTGTAGTTTTGGTTTACTAAGTTTCGAGGTTCTTCATGAATACCTTGCATTTTTCTAGCATGACAAGGGTCATGATAAGTTACAAGTTTTGGTACTTTCTTTTTTGAAGCTAAAAGTGCTTCTAATTCTGTATGATTATGTAACCATTCTGTGGCCATATATACCTTTGACATAATAGCTTTAGAACGAGCTTTCCATTCTGGTTGGTCATGAAAATAGTGTTCATAGTCAATCTTTAACATCGCAGAACAAGTAGCTTCTGGAATGATAATAGCCTCCACATCCTTAGAAAAACTTTCAAAGTATTCTATATTAAACTTTGCATTAGAATCAACCGTATCAAAATCTCCAGTAAAGTAAGCAGGAGCACCGCAGCATTTTTGACTCTTTGCTAAAAAGGCATCTATTTCTAAAGCTTCTAAAATTTCTAAAAGAGAATCACCAACATCTCTAAAGTTATAGTTTGCTAAACAGCCGATAAAGACAGCCACCTTGCGTTTACCACCATTATCTATGTTTTCAGGGTGTGCATTTAAAAATGAAGTCTTACGTAGACTCGGCATAAGTCTATCTGTTTTAATAATTGGTAGGTTAAAACGGGAGTGCATAGAATCTATATCACCCTTAATTTTAAAACCACATGTTTGAAATGCCCAACCGAGTTTAAAGGCGATATCATTTAACCAGCGATGACGTAGTAGTAAAAAGAAAGCTTTCTTATACCAAGCGATACCAAACTTCTCTGCGATATCTGAACGCACTTGTTCTATTATCATATCTACTGGCAGRTCTTTTGGACAAACATCTACACAGTTTGTACATAAAAAGCATGACTCAAAAATATCTTTTGCATTTTTATCTAGCTCTAGGTTACCTTGTTTATAAGCCCCTAATAGGTCTATAAAACCACGGGGGCTGGTAACTTCATCTGGATTTACAATATGAATAGTACAAACAGGAATACACTTCCCACACTTTATACAATCATCTTGAACCTCATCAAAACTAAATATATCTTCTATCATTTTACTCATAATTACACCGTTTTTGAAAATGTTTTTTTATTGGCACTATGCTGATGCATATAAGCATCAAAGGCCATTGCGATATTTCGCACAAGGAGCGCACCCGTTTGCGAACACTCTATTTTACTCTCATTCATCACTATTAAACCATCTTCAACAAAGGGTTTTAATGTTTTAATAGCATCACTAAAGTATGTCTGAAATTCTACACCAAATTGCTTATCAAATCTTTTAATATCTAACTTAAAATTACTCATAAGTTCCATAATGACATTTTGACGAATTATATCATCTTGATTTAGTACAACTCCTCTCTCAAAAGGAAGTCTTCCCCCGTCAATAGCTTCTTCGTACTCACTCATTACTTTAAAGTTCTGATTATAACTATCACTACCCTCACCTATGGAAGTAAGTCCTACCCCAATGAGGTCTGCACCACCTTTAGTTGTATAACCTTGGAAGTTTCTATGAAGCTCGCCTATTTCAATGGCTTTAAAAAGATCATCTTCTGGTTTTGCAAAGTGATCCATGCCTATCATCTTATAACCATTAGAGCTTAAAAAGTCTATTGTGTACTGCATTATAGCAAGTTTTTCATCGGGCTCAGGCAGTGTTGTTTCATCAATTTTACGCATTGTTTTTTTAAGCCAAGGGACATGTGCATAGTTAAACACAGCAAATCTATCTGGATTCAGAGTTAAAGCAAGAGTTAGTGTCTCTTTAAAAGTCTCTAAAGATTGGTAAGGAAGACCATAAATAAGGTCAACATTTACTGAGACCATATTATATTTACGAGCTAAATCCATCGCATCTTTTGTGATATTATAAGGTTGAACACGGTGAACGGCTACTTGTACTTTTTCGTTAAAATCTTGAATACCAAAACTCATGCGGTTAAACCCAGCCTCACTCATCACTTTCATCTGATCTTCATTTATATGACGAGGGTCTATTTCACAGCTTATTTCAGCATTTTCTACGAAGTTTGGAAAATATGACTTTATCTCATCAATAATAATTTTTAGTTGCGGAGCACTAAAAAAAGTAGGAGTTCCTCCACCAAAGTGCATCTGAATTACTTCGCGTTTGCAGTCTAAATGTTTTGAGAGTATTTCTAACTCGCGTTTAAGGTACTCTATATAACGAAGCATCTTATCCTCTTTAGAAGTAAAAACAACACTACAGCCACAGAAATAACAGGCATTTTTACAAAAAGGAAGATGGAAATAAAGACTTATAGGTCGAGTTGAATCTTGAGACTCTAGTTTTTTAATATATTCATTATAAGCATAAGCATCGCTAAATTCTAAAGCTGTTGGGTACGAAGTGTATCGCGGTCCTGGTTGTGAGTATTTCACAAATTTTGTATAGTCTAGTTCCATATTTTTACTGCCCTTAAGTTTTTATGCATCAAATTCTCCAGCTAAACGCTGATACACTTCTGAGCTACTAAGTAACTCTTTATGTGTTCCACTTGAGATGATTTTTCCCTTTTGCATTACTAGTATCTTATCTGCATGCTCTATTGTACTGAGTCTGTGTGCTATTGTTATAGTGATTTTATCTTTTGTATACTTATCTAGTGCTTTTTGTATTCGTTTTTCACTCTCGTTATCAAGAGCTGAAGTCGCTTCATCAAAAAGTAAAAGTGAAGAGTGCTTATAAATCGCCCTAGCAATTGCCACACGTTGGCGCTGACCACCTGAGAGGTTTGAACCTGCTTCACTCATCATAGTATGTATACCATCTTCAAGTGATGCAACAAAACCACTAGCATCAGCTAAACACAGTGCTTCATGTACTTTGAACTCATCTATCTCTTGTCCATAAGCAACATTAGAAGCGAGTGTATCTTGAAATATATAAATTCGTTGTGAAACTAAAGAGATATGATGCTTTAAAGACTCCTGAGTAAACTCTTTGATATCAACACCATTTACGAATACTACACCACTTTTAGGGTCATAAAAACGCAGTAGCATGTTTATAAAAGTCGATTTTCCCCCTCCACTATCTCCAACAAGAGCAATATTCTCACCCTTTTTGATACTGATGTTTATAGAGTCAAGGGCGTAAGCATCCTCATATCTAAGCATGACATTAGTAAAGTTTATCTCTTTTATGTCATCTTCAAGCTCTTTTTCACCATCTATAATTTTACTCTGAGTATCAAGTATATCAAAAACTCGCTCACTAGCAGCAACTGCATCYTGWAYYTTAGARTAAATWGAYCCDATWCGACGGATAGGYTGAAARACAAGTCCTACTGCWGTTAAAAATGCWGTAAAYTCACCCACACTCATYTTYCCATCATAMACTTCACGACCACCKAYAWAKATRACKGCWGCWARMCCTAATGCWCCAATAAYTTCCATAAAAGGAGAGACTATTTCGCCTATATAAACTGACTTCATATTTATTTTAAAAAACTGCCAGTTTTGTACACTAAATCGTTCTACCTCATACTTTTCAGTAGCATTTGCCTTAATGATTTCAGAATTGTTAAAAACTTCTGTAAGTCGGGTCACAACATCTGCATTCTTTGCTTGAGAACGGTGTGAATATTTTTTCAGTTTTTTTGCTATAAGTACAAGTGGGTAGATAATAAGAGGCATAACTACAAGTGCATAAAAAGCCAAGTGTGCATTTAAATAAATTACATAGGATATGAGAGCGACAACTGTTAAACTCTCACGAAAGAGTTCAGGTAACATGTTTGAGACAAAGTACTGAATACGGTTAATATCATTTGTAATACGAGAAATAAGCTCTCCACTACGGTTGATATATAGGAACTCCATATCTAAAGAGATAATCTTTTCTAAAAGTATTTCACGAAAACGAGTGACTACATGCAAGCCAATATAAAGCATATATACAGACTGAATATAACGTCCAACAGCTTTGATAAAATAAATGCCTATAAGTCCTAAAGGAATGTAAAGAAGCATCTCCTCTTTTTTTGAGATAAATAGGTCATCCATTAAAGGTTTCATTATCTGAGCAGTAGCGATAGTAGCACTCACTGTCAAAATAATACCTATAAAGACGAAAAAGTACTGGAGTTTGTACTCTCTAAGGTAAGGTAAATAGCGTTTTAAAATTTTTTTCATATTATATATTTCTTTTTAGTGGTGTTTTAGCTAATTTTGAATATAATTATAGCTAATCCTCTCTTAGTATAAGGAAATATATGAATATACCTATTTTATTCTCAAACCGTTTTATTAAAATCTTTGCAAATATTTTAAAAGCTTTTAGTTATATCTTTCACTTTATTTTTCCAAAAAAACGTTTTAAAATTCCGCTACATGCAAAACCTTTACTTAAATCAAAACAATCATATACTATTCCTAAAATTATCTGGCAGACCAACTATACAAATATTGTCACCCTCCCAGTCTATCTAAACTACCTATGTAACAGACTTTTTAGTCTCGACTATGAGTATAATTATGTAGGTACCGAAGCAAGAGATGCTTTTTTACAGGAAAATGCTAGTGCTGAGCTTTATCAAGCATTTTCTAAACTCACAGATGGTGCTGCACAAGCAGATGTCTGGAGACTTTTCATACTTAACCATACAGGTGGTATTTATATGGATATAGATGCACATATCGTTTGGCCTTTATCAAAGATAATCAAACCGACAGATAGAGAACTATTTCTTCGTGCAAAAAGAGGACATATAAACAACTACTTTATTGCAAGTGCTCCACATAACCCAATCTTATCAGATGCTTTAGAAATGATTCTTAATAATATTCAAAAGAAAAAAATAGATGGTGGTGTATTTGAAATGACAGGCCCTACTGTTTTAAATCAAGCAATTGCAGATAAAGAAATCACTTCAAGACTTTATAAATATACAGCAATTCAGGGAAGCTTTACAAATGAGTATTTTCAATATATGGATAAACCAAGAGGAAAGTGGACTCATGCAAAAAATGCAGATCTCTTAAAAGATTAAATCTAATATTTCAATAAGGAAATATCTAATGAAAGGAATAATCCTAGCAGGAGGGAGTGGAACACGCCTCTATCCTCTTACTAAAGGTGTAAGTAAACAATTAATGCCTATCTATGATAAACCGATGGTCTACTATCCACTTTCTGTTCTTATGCTAGCAGGTATAACTGAAGTACTTATCATATCTACACCAGATGACTTACCAAACTTTGAGAAACTTTTAGGTGATGGTAGTGACATAGGAATGAAGTTTTCTTATGTTGTACAGCCAAGTCCTGATGGTCTTGCACAAGCCTTTATCCTTGGAGAAGAGTTTATCGGCTCAGATGATGTTTGTCTTGTTCTTGGGGATAACATCTTCTATGGTCATGGACTCACAGACTTACTAGCACAAAGTGTTAAAAATGCACAAGAGGAAAACAAAGCTACTGTATTTGGTTACTACGTAAAAGACCCAGAGCGTTATGGTGTTGCAGAGTTTAATGCAGATGGTGTTGTAACTTCACTTGAAGAGAAACCAAGTGAACCCAAAAGTAACTATGCTGTTATAGGTCTCTACTTTTACCCCAATGATGTTGTAAAAAAAGCTAAACTTGTACAACCAAGTGACAGAGGAGAGTTAGAGATAACTACTCTAAACCAAGACTATTTAGCAGAGCAGAGACTTAAAGTTGAACTGATGGGTCGTGGGTATGCATGGCTTGACACAGGAACACATGAGTCTTTACTTGAAGCAAGTATGTTCATTCAGACTATTGAAAACCGTCAATCACTTAAAGTAGCTTGTATAGAGGAGATAGCTTTCGAGATGGGTTATATCTCAAAAGAAAAACTCTTAAAACTTGCAGAACCTTTAAAGAAAAACCAATATGGTCAGTACTTAATTCGTCGTGCAAATGAGAGTAAGGTATAAATGAACTTTATTCGTACTGAGATACCTGATGTTGTAATAGTAGAACCACAAGTTCATGGAGATGATAGAGGGTACTTTGTAGAAACATTCAGGTGCGATAAACTAGAAAAATTTTTAGGCTTTAAGATTAACTTCTGCCAAGACAATGAATCTAAAAGCTCTAAAGGTGTACTTCGTGGTCTTCACTATCAACTCGCACCTGCTGCTCAAAACAAACTAGTTAGAGTAATAAAGGGAAGTGTTTTAGATGTAGCTGTAGATATCAGAAAAGGTAGTCCTACATTTGGTAAACATGTAGCAGTGAAACTTACAGGCGAAAATAAAAAACAACTTTTAGTKCCTCGTGGATTTGCACATGGCTTTATAGTGCTTGAAGACAACACTACATTTGCTTATAAGGTAGATAATTATTACTCACCAGAAAATGACAGGGGTATAGACTGGATACTAGAACATAGTGAACTAAACCTATCCACTAAAGACACTAAGCAACCTAAACTATCAGAAGCTAAAGATATCTTTGAATATGGTGTTAACTACTATGAGTAATATCTTAGTAACAGGTAGTAAAGGTCAGCTTGGAAGTGAAATACAAACTCTCTCTTCAAAGTACGACTATAGTTTCTTTTTTACAGGTAGAACTACTCTTGACATCTCAGATAAAAAAGCTGTGGACGATTTTTTAGACTTACATGAGATAGATATCATTTTAAACTGTGCAGCTTATACAGCGGTTGATAAAGCAGAAGATGATGCACTCAATGCAGATAAGATAAACCATATAGCAGTTCAAACCTTAGCACAACTCTCAAAAGATAAAAACATTAAACTTATTCATATATCAACTGACTATGTATTTAATGGAGAGAACTTTAAACCTTATACCGAAGATGATATCACAAACCCAAATGGCGTTTATGGAAAGACAAAGTTAGATGGCGAAAATGCTATGATAGAGATAAGCCCTTTAAACTCCATAATCATTAGAACATCTTGGGTATATAGTAGTTTTGGTGCTAATTTTGTCAAGACTATGTTGAGACTTGGTAAAGAGAGAGACTCTTTAGGTGTGATATTTGATCAAGTTGGGACTCCTACCTATGCTAGAGACTTAGCAAAAGCTATCTTAGATATCATCCCAAGTATACATAATAAAAAAGTAGAGATATATAACTACTCAAATGAAGGTGTACTTAGCTGGTATGACTTTGCTAAAGAGATTATGGAACTAAGTGAGATTGACTGTACTGTTAAGCCTATAGAGACACGAGAGTATCCAACACCGGCTACAAGACCGCACTATAGTTTACTTAATAAGTCAAAAATAAAAGAAGAGTTTGCTATCAGTATTCCATATTGGAAAGAAAGCTTAAAAGAATGTTTACAGATACTAGGAGAAAGAAAATAGTGAAAAATATATTACTAACAGGCACAGCAGGATTTATAGGTTCTAACTTTGTTCCATACTTTTTAGAAAAGTATCCAGAATACAACTTAATAAACTTAGACCTTCTAACTTATGCAGGTAACTTAGAAAACTTAAAAGAGTGTGAAGGTAACCCTAGATATACGTTTATAAAAGGTGATATCTGTAACCGGGACTTAGTGGAGTTTATATTTACGGAGTATGACATCAACGGAGTTATCCACTTCGCAGCAGAATCTCATGTTGATAACTCTATTAAAAATCCTGGTGTGTTTATAGAGACTAATGTAAATGGTACTTTTACTCTTATAGATGTAGCTCGTGCACACTGGATGGATAAACCTTTTATCTATAAAGCAGAGTATAAAGATAGTAGATTCCACCATATTTCTACTGATGAAGTGTATGGTACTCTTAATGAAGTAGACCTTTTTACAGAAGAGACACCTTATGCTCCAAACTCTCCATACTCAGCATCTAAAGCAAGTAGTGATATGATAGTAAGAAGCTACCAAGAAACATATGGAATGACTACAGTCATAACAAACTGTTCAAACAACTATGGTCCTAAACAGCATGATGAAAAACTCATTCCTACTATTATTAGAAAAGCATTAGCTGGTGAAAGTATACCTATCTATGGTGATGGAAAGAATATTAGAGACTGGTTATATGTACTTGACCACTGTAAAGGTATAGACTTAGTCTACCATACAGGTAAAGAAGCCAATGTTTATAATATCGGTGGAAGAAATGAGAGAACTAATCTTCAAATAGTTGATAGCATCTGCTCAATTTTAGATAAAAAAGTTCCTGCAAAAGAAAATATAGCTAAAGAAAGCTATAAAGAACTCATAACTTTCGTAGAAGATAGAGCTGGTCATGATAGACGGTATGCTATAGATGCTACAAAGATAGAGACAAAACTTGGCTGGAAAGCTGATGAAGATTTTGACTCTGGAATTGTTAAGACTGTTGAGTGGTATTTAAGCAAGAGCGATTGTATATAATGCAAGAAAGGATATTAACGAGATACTCTAAAATTGATTTTAATAAATGGACAAACTATTTTTTCATAGCTTTCGCATTTGCAATCCCAATCTCAAAAGCTCTTGATTCACTTTTTGCTGCTCTCATTATCATCTCATGGTTACTAGAGGGTAACTTTTCCGAAAAACTCAAACTCATAAAGCAAGATAAACTGAGTCTTATATTTATGTTTCTCATCTTTTTTAGTATCTTTTCTCTACTATGGTCTCCTGACCTCACATATGCAATTAAATTTATTATTGTAAAATATTGGAATTTTTTCATTATTCCTATAATGTTGACATCCTTAAAAGCTCAATATATAAAATATGTCTTCAATGCCTTTCTCCTAAGTATGTTCATTAGTGAGATAGTCTCCTATGGTATATTTTTTGAAATATTGACTTATAATAATATCCCACCATCTGACCCCACTCCCTTTATGAACCATACTGATTATAGTACTTTTTTAAGTTTTACATTAATTATTATATTTTCAAAACTATTCACACACAAAGACAGATTTTGGAAAATTCTTTACTCACTCTACTTCATCACAGCACTATCAAACCTTTTTATTAATGGAGGAAGAACAGGACAAGTTACTTTTTTATTTACAGTTATAACATTATCAATCTTTTACTTCAAACTATCATTAACAAAAGTCTTTGCAATTCTTATTTTACTTATTACATTGTTAGTATTTGCATATAACACTAGTCCAAACTTCCACAATAGAATAAATAAACTTCAAGTAGAAATGTCAAATATGTACCTTCACCATGACTTTCGTGGTTCACTTTCAATCCGTTTTGCCTTATGGAAATTAGGAACAGCAATATTTTTCGATAATCCTCTACTTGGAACAGGTATTGGTGGAGAGACAAAACAACTAAAAGAGTACCGAGACAAATATAACTTTAAAATTAAAACAATATATAGTGACTACCATAACACATTTGTCCAATATGCTGTACAACTAGGCATAGTAGGTTTACTTATTCCAATTATTGTTTTTTATTTATTATTCACTTTAAAATTTAAAACTCGAGAATACAAAATGTTATCTGTAGCATTTTCAACTATTTATCTTCTTCATGCTATGGGTGGATTCTCTTTTCATATTTTAGATTCGCTTGTATTTTTATCTGTCTTTGCAGCACTTTTTAATGCGATTACACATATAGAAAAAAGTACTAGTTAACTCTTTTGTATATTAACTATAAATAAAATAATATTAATCTAAGTGGATAATTTGAACACCTGTGTTTTCAAAAAAATTATAACAATCTTGAATCATTTCTTTATTTGATAAAAGATCATTATCTTTTATCTTTATAGCATGTATTTCTGAATTCATAAAAATCTTATCTAAGTTAAAAAGTGATGAGGAAATGAATGAAATTATAGTTTTCGGATAGATACCATCGCTTAGAAATGTAACCTCAATAGGACCTTTCGATTTCACTATAGTAAAAGATGTATCTTTAAGAAAGTCATAGTCTTCATCAACTAACTCTGATCTATGTGGTACATAAATAATGTTTCCAAGATAGTTGTTTTTAATTTTTTGAAGATACTGCAAATATATATTTTTATTCATAAAATTAACTTCAGCTAAATTTTGACCTAAAAGATAAATATCATTACTTAATTTGATATTTTGAAGTTTGTTTGATTTTAAATGCTCAAAACTATGCTGAACCACACCTATATGTTTCAATGGTTGTATATTAAAAGTTGTAAAAAAGTTAATATTTTGTTTTATTTTATAATTCAAACCTACTAATATATATCTATAAAGTCTTATTTTTCTCGAAAGTTTTATTTGAGAAAAATACTTACTATCTTTTAACTTATTATAAGTAAAAATAGTAGCATTTCCATCATCAATAAGATACATATAATTACTTCTTAAATTTGCTAACATTATGTGATGAATAGTTCCAAATTCACCTGAAAATATATAATCATATTCAAATTTCAAAAGTGATTTTATAAGTTTTACCTGCTCTAAAAAACGATTTTTTTTAAGTATGATTGCTTTATTATAGTAAATGATTTCATCCCAATCTTTTTGATGAACCAGTTCCTCTTGTTGGGTTTTTTCTTTAAAGTTTATCGGTTTATTATAGATAAAGACTAAGGTGTTATTACTTATCTTAAATTTACTCTTAGCCTCTAAAGCATTCAGTAGTTGAACTGGAGAAGCAACTATAAAGAGGTTTTTTTTCATATTTATCCTATTGTTTAGAAATTTTGACAATGCACTAGAAGTACTCACAAACAAAACTCTTTTTATTCTTTATAAATTCCATCATTGCAGCGAAAAATATTATTTCTTTGATTTTCTAGCATTTTTAAATCTAAACTTCTATCATAATCATCTGGACTACGTTTATGATAGAGATGAAACTCATTAGTAATAAACCTTGCCGGGATGATATTATATCCGAGTCCTTTAAATCTCCATGCTAAATCAGTATCACTTGCCATAGCAGAACTCCCCAAACCTTCATCAAATCCATTAATCTCTAAAATTACTTTTTTATAAAAAGACATGTTACATCCTAATAGGGGGAACTCTTTTTTTCTATATTTTTGCATAAGTTTATGAATAAGACCATTAGGTCGAATTTTAAACCCCTCTTCACTATGGCGTTCAATTTTTGCATCTTCTTTGATATCAAAATATTTCCAAACAAAATTCTTTTCTAACCATAAGGATGTAATTTTAGACTCACGAAGCATAGAAGAGTATCTCGGCCCTAAGTTAACTCGTCGTCCTGTAATAATATTTTTTTCAGAAGCTAATACTAAATGGTTTTGTATAAAATCATTGTACAACAAGCAATCTCCATCTATAAATATTAAATAATCACCTGTAGATGCTCTTATACCATTATTTTGACTTTTTGATTTTCGTACACCATCATCCTCTTGAGTTGTATGAACAATTGTAAAGGAGAATCTATTTCTAGCCTCTTGAATAAACTCTTTTAAGAGTTCTGACTCTCCATCTTCAGCAACTACTAATTCAAAGTTTCTATATGTCTGATAATTTAAAGATTTCATGATAAGCTCTAATGCTTCAATATCTTTATATACTGCAACTATTACACTAACTAGCATTCAAAACTCCATAAAGTTCTTTCATCTGTACACTTTTATTAAACTTATGTAGTACTTTTTTATATCCATTTTCACAAAGTCTATTTTTTAATTCTGAATCCTCGTAAATATCTTCTATTTTCTCTGCTAGGTCTCCACTCTTTCCATTAAAGAAAAGCCCATCTACACCATCATCTATAATTTCTAAAGGGCCTCCACTTTTAGTAGCGATTACAGGGGTTTTATTTACCATAGATTCTATAACAACAAGTCCAAATGTCTCTTTTTTTGTAGCTAAAACAGTTACATCACACAGTTGCATATAGCCATTGATATCTTTTGTAAATCCTGTAAAAACAATCCTGTTCTCGAGGCCATATTCTCTGACCTTCTCTTTGAGTTGTTGGAGATACTCACCATTCATAGTATCTCCTATAATAAGTGCTTTGATATTAAGGTTTTGTAAATTTTGCATCGCTTCTATCAAAAGGTACTGTCCTTTTGCTTCTTCAATTCTTCCGATTATGCCAACTATAAACTCACTACTAAGTTGATGTTTCTCTTTTAATTTCAGAAGCATTTCACTTTGAGACTCAACTCCGTTTACTCCTAGATAAGAAACTATAACTTTAGGACGAATACTACTTGATATAAACCTTGTAATTTGCTCTTTAACTTGCTCTGTTACAGCATGAATCAGATCAATATTTTTATACAAGAACTTATGATAAAAATCATTCTTAAATCGAGTCATATTCATATGGCGAGACTGTACTATCTTTGGTTTTTGCGTACTCAGTATCTTTGCTAAAACTACCATAGTAATATCTCGAGTCCAGTGAAAATGGATAAGATCTATTTTATTTTTATCTATAAACTTTGCTAATTTTCTTGCAGCTACAAAGGGGAAAAGTTTCTTTCTAACTAGTAAAAACTTTTTTTCGTTTTTCACATAATTATCTAACTTACTTTGTGGTGCAACACAAATATAGGTCTCACTCTTTTTTGAAAAATCTTCAAAAAAATCAACAACACAGAGCTCTAATCCCCCTAAATCAGGTGAAAGGCATACTTCTACTATTTTTTTATTCATTATAGGATATAATACCAACAATTTAATTTAGGCAGACTTAATGAACTCAAAATATCTTATAAATGCTACAAAGAGCAGTTTTAAAGATTTTTTACTTTCTATAGAAGATTATTTTCAAGCAAATAAGAACACCATTCATAAAGCAAGAAATGAACTTAAAATTATAAAGTATAACAATCTTTCAACTGTGGTAAAATCTTTCAAAATTCCAAATATCATTAACAAAGTTGCCTATACTTTTTTTCGTGATTCTAAAGCAAAAAAATCTTATGAGTACTCCCTTGAAATAGGAAATTTTACACCTCAACCTATAGGATATATAGAGTTTTTTAAGTTTGGACTTCTTCAGTCAAGTTACTTTATCTCTGAAGAGTTTGAGTATGACTTCACTATTCGTGAGCCACTTTTAGATCAAACATTTCATAACCGAGATGCAATCTTTCGTGCTTTTGCTTGTTTTAGTTTAGAACTGCACAATGCAGGTATTTATCACAACGACTACTCCCCTGGAAATATTCTCATTAAAAAAGAGAAAGAGAACTATACTTTTAAAATAGTAGATATTAATAGGATGCTTTTTAAAAACCTCTCAGAGAATGAGCGTGCCAAAAACTTTTCTAAACTATGGGCAGATAATTTTGTCCTTGAGATAATAGCCCAAGAATATACAAAGCACTTTAAATGCAGTAAGAACTTTTCATCAAAAGTTCTTTCCTTTTCAGATGCAAATAAAAGGGTAAAGAACTTTAAAAAACGACTCAAAGGAAAACCTGTTAATGACTAAAATCACTCATATTTCTTGTGTTCTTATTGTTAAAAATGCTGAAGCAACACTCCAGAAATGCCTCAAATCACTTGAACCTTTCAGTGATGTTGTAGTCTACAGCAATAACTCAACAGATAGCACAATTCAAATCGCAAAATCCTTTGAGAATACAAAAGTTATTGAGGGTGAGTTTCTCGGATTTGGTCCGACAAAAAACCTTGCAGCCTCTTATGCTAAAAATGACTGGGTACTCTCACTCGATGCAGATGAAATTCTCTCCCAAGAGTTCATCCAATATCTTCTCTCTTTAGAACTTCAAGAGCGTCATCTCTACTCTATTTTACGTACAAACTTTTATAAAGATCAAGAAATTAAACATTGTTGGGGTAAAGATATCATCACAAGACTTTATAGACGCTCACTTACAAGTTTTACAGATAAAAAAGTTCATGAGCATATAGTTGATGACAATTTTACAGTAGTGAAGTTACAAGGTATTGTTCAACACTACCCTTATGCAAGTATAACAGACTTCATTATAAAACTTGATAGATACTCAAGTATCTTTGCGGAGGACAACTACGGTAAAAAAAGCTCTTCACCATCAAAAGCTTTTTTTAATGGCCTCTTTTCATTTTTCAAAACATATATACTAAAAAAAGGGTTTCTTGATGGTTATGCTGGGCTGATTATAGCTTTTTCACATATGGCAACAAACTTTTATAAATATATTAAACTTTATGAGTTAAATAAAGAGTTAAAAATTAAGTAATTTAAGTTGTATCTCTCTAAACAACTTTTCACGTTCCTTAGTTCCTTTCTGCGGTAACATAAAGTGCCTCTGCTTTTCTAAACTTCCGACTCCTTTCCAACGAGTAGCACTAGCAAAAAGTGAGTCGCCAAAAAAAGTCATAGTAGGAGTACCTACGAGGGAGGCTAAATGATAAGTTCCAGTGGATGTACTTACAAAAAGTTTGAAACAACTTATAAGTTTTGCGAAGTATACAAGCCCATCAACAGAGAGATAAAAAACAACATCCAAGCCCTTAAAACGATTTTGCATCATTTCATACAAGTCTTTTTCATCTGGCCCAAAAGTCATCACAACTTGATACTTTTTTGTAATTAAAAGATTTTTTATGAGGTTTTCATACTCATCAAGTGTTAGGTTTGCATCACTAGATCCACCAAAACCAACATGAAAAGCTATGACTTCTTTTTCTATCTCATGGTTCAGACAAAAAACATCATAAAAACTTTCTCTATCATCAAAACTTACAAGTGGCTGTCTGTAGTTTAAGTCTATATCGGTAAAAAGCTCCTGTGCTAGTGCTAAGTTATATTCAAATTCAGCCATTTTCACTTGGGAACGTCTCTGCTGAACCCGATGAGTATAAAATATCTGAGCTATTTTTGTAGCTGGGGCTATGCGTTTAGGAATACGAGCTAAAAATTGAGCAAATGCAACTCTTGTATTTGAGAACAGTGTTATCGAAGCATCTATGTTTTTTTCTCTTATTTTTGAGGCTAAAGTAAGGACTGAACTCTCTTTATCATCCACAATCACCTCATCTATAAAATCACATTTTCTGGCTAGAACCTCATTTATAGCAGAGATACAAACAATTATTTTATTGCTTCTATCATAGTTTTTAAGTACATATAGAGTAGGTAGTGCAGTTATAAAATCACCAAGTTTATCCGTACGCACTACTAATATATTCATTTATTTACTTCCACAACTAATTTATTCGTTTATTTTACCTTATTGTGGATATAATTTGCCTTATGAAAGCACCTTTTACTTGGGATAATTACTCCGATCAACCAGCACAACTTAAAGATAAGTCTTATAAAAAAGAGATGCGTAAACGCCAACTTGTCTCACTCATTAAAACAGCTATCACTGCTTTAGTCATACTTCCAATCTCCCTTGTGGCTATGCCATTTGTAAGACGAAGAGTTATCAAACAGTCTGAATTTATCTCTTTAGGTGTAGATTTTGAGAGAGAAGTACAGAGTACGGATGAACTCCTTCAAGACTTAGCTGTAAAAAATATTCTACTCCGTTGTAAACTCTGGGAAATGGATAAGATAGAGCTTCTTAAAGTATTTGCCACAAAACATGCAGATAAGAATATAATACTCAAAATCTTACAAGATAGAGAAAATATAGAAGATTTAGAGCTTTTAAAGAAAAATTTAGAAACAATTTTTACGCAACTTGATGGCTTGATCCATAAATATGAAATTGGTTCAACTATTAACCGTGCAAAATGGGGATTTTTCTCGGTTGATGAATACAATAGATTTTTTCAAGTGGCATTTAGACTCAAAAAAACAAAATTTAAAAATATAAAACTTTTAGGCAGTGGTGTAATTGACTTTGAGTATCAYTTCACTGCACATACACTTTTTAATGCTTTCAAATATAAGTATGACGGGGTAAGTTCACTTCTGTATGTCGATAGACGTGGAGCACCTGAAAACATGCAGCTTGGATTTACTCTTTCTGATAAGATAGCGTGGCTTAGTACCATGCTTTGGTTAAGCCCAAAAACTTCAAAAGAGTTACATATCACTGAAACAAACTGGCCACTCGTAGGTACTGCCCCATATGCACCTACAAGTGAAAAAGAGTGTGTAGATGAAGAGTCCTATGCAAACTTTATGCTGCGTTATTATCTTTTGGCTTTTGCTTCACAACAAGTAGACTCAGTATCTTGGCATCAACTTATAGCACCTGGATATGGACTTGTTGACAATAGGGATGGTATTAAAAAGAGAGTAGCCTATGAGACTTTTAAATTTATGTATAAAACGCTTCACAACGCTCAATTCCTGCGTTTAGACATCAAACGCGACTACTATATACTTCAGTGTTTAGTAGATGACGCTCTACTTCAAATTCACTGGTCCATGATAGATACAGAACTTCAAAACGAAGAGTTTTTTGTTGTCCATGATAGAGATGGAAAACTTTTAACACAAGAGACTTTAGAAATAGGCCAGAAACCAACTTATATTTATGTGAAAGATGCGGTAAAGTAATGTTTATCACTAAAAAAGTATTAAATTCACCCTTATATATTTGGCTTGCTTTTGTAGTTTCTTCTATCTTTTTTATCTTTTTTTCACAGATAGATATAGACTTTTCTTCTCTTTTTTATAAAAATGGTTTTTATCTTAGAGGTTCTCTTTATGAGACTTTCTTTTACAAATCTGTTCCTATTATTATTACTACTTTAGCTATAGGAAGCATCACTCTCTTTCTTTATAATACTATCAGCAAAAAAAATATACTTGGAATTGATAAAAAAACCATTCTCTACATTATTTTAGTTCTCTCCCTTGCTCCTGGGCTTATAGTAAACGCTACTTTAAAAGAAAACTGGGGGCGTGCAAGACCTATGGAYATAGTGCAGTTTGGAGGTAACAAAGAGTTTACTCCTGCGTTTATACTCTCAAACCAAGGTGGAAACTCTTTTTCAAGTGGTCATGGTTCTGCTGCATTTAGTATCTTAGGCTTTGCTCTTTTAGCTAGAAGTAGAAAAAAACTTTGGATTACTTTAGCGCTTACTTATGGAGTTGCCGTAAGTTTTGCTAGGATTATAGGTGGTGGACACTTCTTAAGTGATAATCTTACATCTTTTTTTATAGTTTACATCGCTACTTATGCACTTTATGGCTATATTATCGAGAAAAAAACATGAAAATTCTCATTATTCTTCCAAACTGGTTAGGTGATGCCATTATGGCTACACCAGCTATTGAGCTTTTGGCTAAGCACTACCCACATGYAAGGTTTACATTTGTAGGTAGTTATGTCAGTATAGAAGCACTCAAATATCATCCTCTTTGCGAGAAAGCCATCATAGACGAGACAAAAAAAGCTTCTTCACGTTTACTTGCAACTTATAAGCTTGCAAAAAAGCTAGGTGAGTTCTCATTTGCTATCACCTTTAGAAATCAAATTCACTCCTCACTTCTATTATATTTTACAAATACTGTTGTCTGTTTAGCAAAAGCTTCTTGGCACTCCAAACTATTACTCTCTCACACTCCAAAGATACTAGCGAATAAACATTTAGTAGAGCAGTACAGTGAACTTGCTATGATAAATACAGATACTTTTGATGGTATCAGTCCTCCCCTTAAACTTCACATCAAAGAAAACTCATTTCTTAAACCTACACTTGGTTTAAATGCAGGAGCAACTTATGGAAGTGCTAAGCGTTGGTACCCTGAGCGTTTTGCAGAGGTGGCCGCTGCATTTAAAGATACATACAATATTTTAATTTTTGGTGGACCTAATGAAATAGAGATGGCCAAAGATATAGAAAACAACTTAGTAAGACTAGGTGTAAAAAACTATACAAATATGGCTGGGAAGACTTCAATAGAAGAACTTTGTGCAAATATTGGAGCTTGTAAGCTATTTCTTACAAATGACAGTGGACCCATGCATGTTGCAGCTGCTTACCAGGTACCAACAGTTGCAATATTTGGACCCACTAAGTATAAAGAAACATCACAATGGATGAATGAAAAAAGTGTTATTGTGAGAAAAGAGATGGAGTGTAGTCCCTGCATGAAACGTGAATGCCCACTTGGACATCACGACTGTATGAAGACTATATCTTCATTAGAAGTACTCAAGACTATTAAAACTTTACTTTAAAACCAAAATACCAAGATGTGTTATAATTTATATTGCTATTTACAAGATCAAAATTTGTATTCATACTTCTATAACCAATCCTTACACCAGCATTTTCTATAAACTCAACATCGTAATGAATTCTATACTCTAAATAATTTTTAGCATCGGCAAAACTTAAAACCTTAGGTGCATAATAAACAGAGCCATTTATAGACATAGGAATCAGTTTTGGTGCAGGTATAGTATATGCGAACTCAACACCTAAAGGTAATGATGAAAAATCTTTACCGTCTACTTGCGTATAGTTAAGTTTTGCGCCCATTCCTAGACTCATTCCCTTATTTCCAATTTCTCTCATTATTAAAAAATTTCCTTCGACATAAGGATTTATTTTAGATATATTATCTTGAGAGTGTGATGCATCAGGATTAAAAAACTTTGCACCTACAAACATTGTATTAGGTTCAACACTCTGGTTAAACTGGCCCATATCAAACTTTGCACCTACTTCTAAATCTAAATCATTAATATTTAACTCAGCCGTATGTAAAGCGAATACAGACACTGTACTCGCCATCATAAGTATTATTTTTTTTAACATGTTTGTCCTTGAATTTTTTCTATTGTTTTTGTTGTGCTTTTCCCATCAACAAAGTCGACGAGTTTCAATTCAGAAGCAAATTCTGTTCCCACAACCTCTTTTCCTTCGTAGTCACCGCCTTTTACAAGAGTATCTGGTTTTATCATTTTAATTAAGTTTAATGGTGTATCTTCAACAAATGGAACAACAAAATCAACAGCCTCTAATGCAGCAAGTAAATAGGCTCTATCCTCTGCTATATTTACAGGTCGACTAGGACCTTTTAAACGTGATACTGACTCATCTGAGTTCAAACCAACTATAAGTATATCCCCAAAGCTTTTAGCGATTTGAAGGTACTTAACATGTCCTACGTGAAGGATGTCAAAACAACCATTAGTAAAAACTATCTTTTTGCCATTTTCTCTAGAATGCTTTACCAATGCAGCTATATCTTCAAAACTTTTTATATGCACATCTGAAGTACTTTTATGTAAACTTGCTTCATACTCTTCTATTTCGGCAAGGCTTACTGTTGCAGAACCAATTTTCCCAACAACTACCCCAGCTGCAAGGTTTGCAAATGCAGCAGTCTCTTGTATACTTTTTTTAGCACAAAGAGCAAATGCAATAGAAGCTATAACAGTATCTCCGGCACCCGTTACATCAAAAACTTCTTTGGCAACAGTTGGAAATGTCTCTACTTTGTCATCTAAGGTAGCTATTCCATCTTCTGAAAGTGTAATAAGAGAGATACCCAAGTCACATTCAGATTTAAGTTTCAAAAGAGCTTTTTCTAAACTTTTTGCATCACTTATCTCTATGTTTGTTGCTAATATCGCCTCTTTTTTATTTGGTGTTAAAAGATAAGCCCCTTTATATTTTGAGAAATCACTCCCTTTTGGATCTACTAAAACTTTTACATCATTAGCTTTTGAAAGTTTTATAACACCTTGACAAAGTTCCCTAGTTAAAACACCTTTACCATAGTCTGATAGAATTATCATGTCATAGGAATTTATCGAAGACTCTAGAGCTTTAAGTATATTATCAACAGAATTTGCACTTATTTCATTTTTACTCTCTCTGTCATAACGCAGTATCTGCTGACTTACCGCAATGATTCGACTTTTTTTTGATGTTTTTCTTCCATCTTGGGTAATGATATTCTCAGAATTWACACCAATTTTATTTAGCATACCAAGTAATTCTTTACCATTTTCATCATCACCGATAATACTACTAACACTCACCTCTGCACCCAAGGTCTTAAGATTGTTTATCACATTTCCAGCACCACCAAGTACTGTTGTCTCTTTTGCGATGTCTACAACTTGCACTGGTGCTTCAGGGCTTATACGCTCACATGAACCCCATAAGTAATGGTCTATCATTAAGTCACCAATTACTAAGATATTAGGATTAGCTTGTTTTAAGGTATGCATCTACTTCACTTCTACTTCATATAGACGTTTAACTTCTGGCACATAAGCCTTGATACCATCTTCCATCTCATAAGAAGGCTCATAACCAAGTGCCTCTTTAGTCGTTTTTATGTCTGCTTCTGTATGAAACTGATATGARCCGATGAAAGGATTTGGAATATACTCACACTKAAGAGATGTACCAAGTTCAGACTGYAATATATCTACTATATCTTGAAAACTTCTTGCTTTTCCTGTCCCTACATTATAAATTCCACTTTCTTTTGGCTGCATAGCTTTTACATTTGCTTGAATGATATCCCCAATGTAGATAAAGTCACGGAGTATTTTGTCACTATCTTCAAAAAGTTTAGGATTTTTTCCAGAAAGTATTTGATGTCCAAACTGAAGTACCATTGATGCAGTTGTATTTTTAAAGTACTCACCTGAGCCATAAACATTAAAGTAGCGTAGACCAACGATGCTAATGTCGGTTTTTTTCATATACTCACGACTTAAATAATCCATAGAGAGTTTTGAGAAACCATAAACATTTTGAGGAGCTTCACGGCCAACTCTTTGAGGTGACTCAGCATTTCCATATGTTGCTGCAGAAGAGGCATAAATCATATTTGCCTTATGTACTACAGCTAAATTTAGTAAATCTTTATATGCATTCACATTTGTTTTTATCATAAGATCTTGCTCTAATGCTGTTGTATCACTAATAGCTGCCTCATGAAATATATAATCAAACTTATACTCATTTTCTAAACGTAAAAGTAATTCTTTATCATTAATGTCACCGCTAATGATCTCACCACTAAATTCTATAAGGTTTTTAAAATGCCCAAAACTTTTTAAATTACCATTACTAAGAGTCTCTCCACTTCTAAAGCAGTCTAAAATAACTACTTTTGCATCAGGATGATTCTTCTGGAAGTAAAAAGCCAAGTTTGAACCAATAAAACCAGCACCACCAGTTATTAATATTGTTTTATTTTTTAAATCGTCTTCTATGTATCTCATCTTCACACCTATAGTTGTTTATTTTAATAAAATGATACCTTTTAATTTATTAACAAGTATTTAAGATGCAAAGTAATATAATCATCTAGAAACATTAAATTAAGGAATTCAAATGAAAAAAATAATAATCGCTTCAGTAACAGCACTAACATTAGCATCAACTTTAGCAGCAGGTGTAGTTGCAGGTAAATGTGTTGGTTGTCATGGTAAAAGTTTTGAGAAAAAAGCTATGGGTAAATCTAAAATAGTTTCAGAAATGACTCATGCAGATATCGCAGCAGCTCTTAAAGGTTACAAAGCTGGTACTTATGGTGGTCCAATGAAAGGTCTTATGAAAGGTCAAGTTGCTAAGTATAGCGATGCTGATTTAGATGCTTTTTCTCACACAATCGGTAAATAACAAGCTTTAAATGTGATATCCTTCTTTAGGATATCCATTATTCAGGACGATAGTTCTGTTTTTTTAACTCTTCTTTTTTTTTCTCTTTTTCAATAGCATCATTTAAATCTTCAACACTATCAAACTTTGTAGCATTTAAAAACTTCTCTTCATCATCAAACTGCCCATTTTTAACAGCCCATAGAAAAGCCAGTAGTGCCAATGCGCCTAAAAATAATGATGCACCTAACATCATGCTTACTACCCAACTATCCATATATTAACTCCTAGTCCATTTATATTTTATACGTAAAGAATTCCCCACAACTAAAAGTGAGCTCAAACTCATTGAGAGTGCGGCAATAAGCGGTATGATATAACCTGCCATTGCCAGAGGTATTGTAACAGCATTATAAACAAGAGAAATTCCAAAGTTTTGTTTTATAAGACTAAATGTAGTGGATGAAATTTTAAATGCAGAGAGTAAAGATATTAAAGAGTCATTAAGTAAAACAACATCTCCAACATCTATCGCTATCTCACTACCACTACCCATAGCTATAGAGATGTCTGCTGCACCTAGAGCTAAAATATCATTAACACCATCTCCTACCATCACTATAACTTTTCCTTTCTTTTGTAACTCTTGCACAAACGAAAGTTTACCTTCTGGGGATAGATTAGCATGTACATTATTAATACCTATTAATTGAGCTACCTTATGAGCACTTTTTTCATGATCGCCAGTGAGCATAATTGTTTCTATACCCTGTCTCTTTAAACTCTCTACAAGAGATAAAGCACCCTCTTTTACAGTATCGCCAAGCTCATATATTGCAACAATTTTTTTGTTTATTGCCAAGAAGAAAAGGCTGTGTTGGCTAGTAAAATCAGCTGATACGCCACAATCTAACATAAACTGTAAATTACCGCCATTAATATGTATATCATTATACTCAGCACTAATACCTCTAGCAGCAAGCTGATTATAAGAATCAAAAACAACTTCGTCTAGTGCATTTCCCTGCATAAGATAACGGAGTAAGCCTTGAGATATAGGGTGGTTAGATGCTTTAACAAGTGAAAAGAGTAATCTTTTATCAAAATCATGTAAAATGGTCTCCTTTATAACATCAGGTTTACCAAGTGTCAATGTTCCAGTTTTATCAACTACTAAAGTAGTTGCTTTTGCCATTGTTTCAAGCTGTGATGATTCTTTAAAGAGTATACCTTTTTTGGCTCCAAGATTAAGCCCAATAAGACTTGCCACAGGAGTAGCTAAACCCAAGGCACAAGGGCAGGCAATTATAATAACCGATACACCTACCATCAAAGATTCTTCAAGACTATGTGGCCAGAACCACCAAACAAAAAATGTTGTAATTGCTAAGATTAATACAAGACTCGAAAAATGTTCAGAGAGTCTATTAGCAAGTATTTCTATCTTTGGTTTTTTACTTATAGCATTTTCTAAAAGTGATACAAGACTTGAAAGTGTTGAATGTTCAAAGTCTCTTGAAGCTTTAAAATGAATGTCAGCATCGATGCTGACAGTACCACTAATAACATTTTCCCCCACTTTTTTATATATAGGTTCACTCTCACCTGTTAGACTCGACTCGTTAAATGAACCTTCACCCTGAAGTATCTCTCCATCAAGTAAAATTCTTTCACCAGAGGATACTACTATAATATCACCAATGCTTACATCTTCAAGTTTATATGCACTAATTTTATTATTTTTTAAAATATTTACTTCACTTGGTAAATGTCTAGCAATAATATCTAAAGAATCTGCAGCATTTTTTTTACTTATTACTTCTAAAAACTTTCCAATTAAAACAAAGGTAATAATCATACTAACAGAATCAAAATATGCTTCACCGCCTTGTGTTATAGTTATGTACATAGAGTAGACATATGTTATACTTGCACCTGAGGCCACTAGTAAGTCCATATTTACTACATTATTTTTTAGCCCATAGTATGAACCACGAAAAAATACCCAGCCACTGTAAAAAAGTACTGGAGTTGCTAAAACACCTTCTGCTATATTTAAAATAGTTTTAATCTCTTGAGTCATACCAGTAAAAAAACCAGCATATTGAGCAACTGCAATCCACATAATATTTATTGATGCAAAAATTGCGACTGCCATGCGAAGATAATAATCTTTTCTCTCATTATTCGCATGAACTTCTTGTAAAGAGGCATCATAAGGGTATGCATTGTAACCTATAGCACGTATCATATCTACAATATCTGAGAGCTTAACTAGATCATCAAGCCAAATTATATTTGCTTTATTGTTTGTAAAATTAATTTCAACTTCACTAATACCATCCATTTTGTTAAGTGCTTTTTCATTGAGCCATATACAAGCAGAACAATGTATTCCTTCTATAATTAAAGAAACACTACTCAATCCATCACTATTTAGCGTAACAAACTTATCATAAAAAGCAGGAGCATTAAAATTTTCAGAGTTTTCATATTGTGTAGTTGGTGCTGAAAGTTTTATATTAGCTGTTTTATCATAAAAGCCATCAAGACCTTCATCACTTAAAAGATGAAAAACCCCTTGACATCCTTTACAACAAAAATAATGTAAATTATCAACAATCATTACATCTTTACTAAACTCCAAATGACAATGGGAACAAAGAATCTTATTTGACAAGTTCAAATTTACCTAAACTTCTATTTTTTTCTATTTTCTCATATCTTTCTATAAAACCACTCATACAGATATAAACTCCAGGTTTTAGTATAGCTTTGCTAAAACCAAGTGCCATACCAAGATTAAAACTAGCTTCTACTTTATCAATCTCAAAAGGTACCATGGATCCAGTCAATATTATTATTTTATCTTCAAATACTTCAGAAAAGAATGCTGCACTTAAATGCATAGTGTCAGTACCATGAATCACAACAAAGATATTCTCCTGCGATTCCCTAATAATATTTGCAAGTTTACTTCTATCATCTAAGGTCATATCTAAACTATCTTTATACACGACTCCAGCTAAAGGGTATTTTTTGTTAACACTTTTCAAAATTGATTCTATAGCATTGTTATCAAATGGGACTTCTAATTCACCATTAATTCTGTTATAGCGTTTATTAAAAGTACCACCACTATTAAGTATTAACATCTAAATTTTCCATATTTGATCTAAAGTATCTACAATTCTTGTTGCTTTAGAGTCTTTAATTAGTTTAGACTCGTCAAAAAGATAAGTCTCGCTTAGACCAGCATTTAAACCAGCTTCAACATCCCGTTCTTTATCCCCAATAATTATAGAACTAAGTAGATCAATATCATAATCTTTTTTTGCTTCTAATAACATACCAGGCAAAGGTTTACGACATACGCATTTTCCAGAGATATTTTCATGATGTGGACAGTGATAAACATGAGAGATATTTATATTATAAGATGAAAATTGTTTTATCATAAAAGAGCTAAGTATTGAAAAATCTTCTTCACTGTAAAATCCTCTAGCAATACCTGATTGATTAGTCACAATTATTATAATAAATCCAAGACTTTGATAATGTAGACATAAATCTATAATGCCATTTATGAATTCAAAGTCTTCTATCTTATAGAGATATGCTTTTTCTACATTAATTACACCATCCCTATCTAAAAAAAGAGCTTTTTTCATATACTAAAGAGAAACACCGTCACCAAATATCTCTTTCTCAATAATATCACAAAGTATATGCCCAATCAATATGTGTGATTCTTGAATACGAGGAGTAGAATTTGATGGAACTATTAAAGCAATATCTGCCAACCTAGCCATTTCACCACCATCACGACCAGTTAGAGCGACTGTCATAATATTCTTTTTCTTTGCTGATTCAAATGCTTTAATAATATTTACTGAATTACCAGAAGTTGAAATTCCTATAAAGATATCACCATCTTGACCCATTCCCTCAAGTTGACGAGAAAAAACTTGATCATAACCATAGTCATTTCCTATAGCTGTAAGAGCTGAAGTATCTGTGGTAAGTGCAAGTGAAGGTAACGAAGGTCTATCAAAACCATAACGTCCAACCATTTCAGCTGCAATATGTTGTGCATCAGCTGCACTGCCCCCATTACCAGCTAAAATTGTTTTTTTATCACCCTTATATAAAGCAACACATTCTTTCGCAACAGATTCGATTTTATTTAATAAGTCTTCGTCTTCATAAATTGTTTGTTTTGTTTCAAATGATTTTTTAATTTGATCTTTMATATATTCTTTCATAAATAATCCTAAAATTGTATATAAAATAATATCATAATAGTTATAACAAAAGAGTAAATAATTTATAAAATAGGATGTTATATGGTAAAAGTGATTGAGGTGTAAAGAAGTAAACAACTAACTAGGCAACGACCTACATTTCCAATCCTGAAAGGATAAGTATTATCAGCGAAGAGGGGCTTAGCTTCTGGGTTCGGAATGGGACCAGGC
>NVXO02000020.1 GCA_002733945.2 Sulfurimonas sp.
AAAGATTCAAACGCCAACAAAGATTCAAACGCCAACAAAGATTCAAACGCCAACAAAGATTCAAACGCCAACAAAGATTCAAACGCCAACAAAGATTCATCCCCCAAGGGGACTTCCTCGCTACGCTCACCGCGAACTCCAACAAAGATTTAGTTTTTCTAAGTTAGGGTGAGGCTGAAGCCACACATCCAAGAGCGGCATTCGGATGTGCTCCTTTAGGTGCACCGAGTGATGTCAATGAAGTTCAAGGTGAGGCTACAGAAAAAGATTTAGTTTTTTTCTAAGTTGTGCTTTAGCACTAAAAGCCACACATCCAAGAGCGGCATTCGGGATGTGCTCCTTTAGGTGCACCTATGATGTTGATGAAGTTTTGGTATAATCATCTTATATATTAAAGAATTAACAAAAAGGCTGAAATAGATTTTTTGAAAGATATATTCAAAATTTCTATTGCTCTTCTTGTCGCTCTTCTTGCAGGACTTTCTAAACTGTACCTAGATGAAAATACATATATACAACTACATAGATAAACCAGACTTTGATATGAACACTTTAGTAAAAGGTGTTTACAAAGCACTAGGCAAATCTGAAGACATTGGTTTTAGACTTCCATATAGCATAGGCTACAGTGCAGGAAAGTTATTTGACTTTGCTGTGTTTGTTACTGGTAAAAAGTTTACAATTAGTTCTATAAGAGTAAAGAAGTTCTGTAGCGATAGTATGTTTGGTACTTCCATAGAAGAGAGTGGATTTGTTAGACCTGTAAAGCTTGTACCACAAGGGCATAAAAAAAGATGGGTTGGCTCGTACTATAAAGTATGAGTTTGTTGATGAGAGTGATGGTGAAGTTTTTTATACTGAATAGAGAATTATTTTATCTGTGATACAATAAAGAAAKTACTAAGAAAGGATACTTTGATATGGCAAAACTAGATAGAGCAAAAGAGTTAATAGATTTTTTAAAAGCGATATTTGTACTTGCTGTAGCTATTAACTTATCCTTAGTTGCTTGGCTTTTTATTCAAATATGTTCTGAAAAAGATAGTAGAGTTGGAGGATATTAACTAATGAGTGCTTTAATAATAGGTTTTACATTAAGTATGGCGACAATGATTTATATTGTATACTAAAAGGCATTAGCATAAAAATATTACATCGATAGTGGCAATACTCTAAAACCTAAGTTTTAGAGTGACGCCAACAAAGATTCCCAGAGAATGACTTGAACGCTTTCTTGTATTAAATAAGTTTATGCTAAAATAACCAAAAGGAAAAGATTATGCTAACACTTAAAATTCAAAATCCAGAAATAGAAGCAATATTTTTAGATGGGTTTAATAGTAATAAAGAATTATTCTTTGAGTTTGTGAAACAAAACTACAATAAAATGCTTCTTCTTAATAGCTTAGAAAAATCAATCCAACAGGCAAAGCTTCAAAACTCACAAGAGTTAGATGAGATGAGTTTAGATGATTTGATAGCTGATGTTAAAAATAGTACCAACACCTGAGTTTATTAAGCAGGTTAAAAAGCTTGCCAAATCATATAAGCAGATAGTTAAAGATTTAGAATCTTTAAAAAAACAATTAATTAAAAATCCTAAAACTGGTACAGAATTAGGAAATAAATGTTTTAAAATTAGATTAGCAAATTCATCTATTCCTACTGGAAAGAGTGGTGGATTTAGAATTGTAACCTACTATATTGATGATAAAAATATTATTCGTTTACTTCTTATTTATACTAAAACTGAAAAAGAAAATATTTCAGACAGTGAACTTAGAAAAGTACTTGTAAGTAATAATTTATGTTAACAAAGTTGCTTTTAGAAAAATTGATGATTTTATTTTTTAAATAACGCCAACAAAGATTTTTTTATGCCCTTGCGGTACAAAATCAAACGAATAGAAGTGAAACCAGGTAAAAGATTATCTCTTCAAAAGCATTTTCATAGAAATGAACACTGGACCGTTGTGAGTGGAACAGCTACCGTAACAGTAGGAGATACAACTAAACCTATAAGACCAAATGAATCAACATACATAAAAATGGGAGAAGTGCATCGTCTAGAAAATGAAGGTAAGATCCCCGTTGTTATGATAGAAGTGCAAGTTGGTGAGTATACTGGTGAAGATGATATAGTTCGTTTAGAGGATGATTTTAAGAGAGGTAGTAATTAAAATTTACAATTGCTGTTGATGAAAGTTTATCTGATAGTGAAAGAGTTGAGATGGTTCGTGAGTTTGATGAGAGTATTGTTATTGGGAAGTATTTGGGATCAATTCATAAACTGCTTTAACTAATCGGAATTATGATAAAATGCACATAAAATTTAAAGAGGAGTATCTTTATGGATGCTAATATAATATTAGAATCATTTTATTATTTGACAAAAAAATTAAAAGCACCAATTGATAAATTGGCAGCTATAAAAATGCTTTTCTTTGCCGATAGATACCATTTAAGAAAATATGGTCGATTGATATCAGATGATACATACTATGCATTGCCGCATGGTCCGGTAGCATCAAATGCTTTAGACATCATTAACCTTGTATTGAATGAGAACAATACTGGAACTCAAAAACAGTATATAAAGAAAGATTTGGGCACAACATTTTCAGCAGTTGATACAGAATATGAGCTAGACTATTTATCTGATTCTGATGAGGAAGCTTTAGATTTTGTGATTGCAGAATTTGGTGATATGAAAGCATGGGACTTACGAGATTTAACGCATGAATATCCAGAGTGGAAAAGATACAAGCAGACACTTGAAAGTCAATCGTCAAGACGAGAACTAATAATAATGAGTGATTTTTTTGAAGAAGCAGATATAGATAATGATCCTTTTGTGGTAATTCCAAAAAGAGCTGTTGAATTGTCTAAAGAACTTTATTCCAACTATTGATGGTGGTTTCATTTTTTTGGTTATGTTCACAAGTAAAGTGAATAATAAAAAAGAACACTATAGTTTAGTAAACGAAGATGCTTTATCTTCACTCGTTTTCGCAAATAAAGACAACTTTAGTTTTCTTTCTAAAGATTCAGTGATTGATTGTAACCAACCAATATATAAAAGTAGAGAAGAGTTAGGGGCAATAATTAAAAATCTAGAGTATAAAGAAGCAAATTTAACTACAGAGTTAATAGAAGAAATAATAAAAGCTATTAAAACAAGTCCAATAGTAAGAAGAAATATAAAAAAGGCATTGAAGTAAATAGCTTATTTAGCAATAAGCAGAAAAGTTTTGGTTCTTTTTCAAAAGAACATAGAATTATGATAATAATTCATTTTTAGTGCACAAACGCCAACAAAGATTTGTTTATCCCCTTGTGGGACATCCCCCAAGGGGACTTCCTCGCTACGCTCACCGCGAACGCCAACAAAGATTTAGTTTTTCTAAGTTAGGGTGAGGCTGCAGAAAAAAATTTAGTTTTTTTCTAAGTTGTGCTTTAGCACTAAAAGCCACACATCCAAGAGCAAGTTTTTCGGATGTGCTCCTTTAGGTGCACCTATAGTGTTAAATAAGTTTAAGTTACTTATACAAAGAGGAAAGATTGAAAACAAAGAAAAGTTTGATACAATAGTTTTCTGATATAAATTAACTATAATCTATAAACGACTATTAAGTATAATTTAATTATACTAAAAAGATTTTATAAACAAAAGGAGATAATTATGAGTAATCAAATAAACTGGTTAGTTACAAACTTTTATGGTGCACTTAATATTTCTGCGAATAAAACGGCTATTAAAAAAAGAAGTAAAAAAGCTGGTGTCTATTCAAATGATGTTTCAACTGACACTTTGTACAATATAAAATCTTCAACTGCTAAAGTTGGTAATGCTATGCGTAAGGCAATGGCAGAAGCTATATAATGAGTAATAAGAAGAGTCAATTTAAAAAACAACAAAGTATTTCTTTAAAATCACCTTCTGAACTAAGAATTTTGGCTGCTCATCAACATGAGCATAGCCACCAACATAAATTAACGATATCACCTTTTCCTTCTGCACTTGAAATGGAAAAAATTCATGCTCTAAATCCAGATGTTTTAAGTGTCATGATTAACATGGCTCAACATCAGATTGAAACTGATACTGAAAATTCTAAAGCAAAAATCGCATTAGAAAAAGATGAACAAAATATTCGTAGGCTAGAAGTTCTTGGTGAGATTGAGCATAAGAAACGTGCTCAAAATTATGGTTTAATTGCTATGATATTTTTAGGTTCTATAACTTTAGGTTTAGTTGCATTAGGGGCATATAAAACAGCTGCAGCATTTGCAACAGTTACTATAATAGGTGGTATAACTGCTTTTACAGGAATTAGTGATAAAAGTAAGTCGAAGAAGAATTAAATAGATGAGTTAGTTTTGGTCCTTTTTAAAAAGAACATCAAATCCTGATAAGGATTTACTTTTTAGCGTGCTAAAAAACAAAGATTTTGCTATCCCCTTTGGGGACTTCCTCGCTACGCTCACCGCGAACTCCAACAAAGATTTAGTTTTTTTAAGTTAGGGTGAGGCTGCAGAAAAAGATTTAGTCTTTTTTCGCTATAATTTCATTGTAAAAATAAATATTGTAAGGAGTTCAATTTGTTAGGTAATATATTTAAAAATAAATTTAATATAGATCCACTTGAAATTGATTTAATAGAAATTGAAAAAATTGCTATTAAAAATGTTAGTTTCTTAAAATATGCAGAAAAACTTGTCTCAAAAAGAGGAAATGTCTTTAAAAATAGATTTTATGATATTGATAGAAAACTTGATAGAAAACTTTCTTCTTACTCCGCATAATAGATGACTATAAGCGAATATAGTGATTTTTATCACAACTTTTTTAAACCTGCTTATGCTGACTTAGTAGCAATTATTGCAGACAAACCACAACAAATAATTTTTGAAATTGAAAATAGCTTTTCACATCTTATGGTTTATCATTCAACTGACCCAGAAATATCAACAGATGTTAAAAATGATAATCTAATAAAAGCACATAATCACTTAGTTCGTGCAACAATGGATTGTTATAAAATTCTTTGGACAGAACTATCGAATTTTCTAGATAAAATTTTAGAAAATAGTTCATCAAGAGCATTTTCTTTTAATGATAGTGAATCTGAAATAATGAAAATTTGGAAAAACTTTAAAGAAAAAGCTGTATTAGCCAGAAAAGAAGAGATGAAAAGTGTTGGTGTTAATTATATAGAAACTATTAATCTTTATAAAGAAGCTGTAGACGAAGGCAGAGTCTTATTAGAAAAGTATGATTTTGATAAATCAAATAAAGTAAAAAGGTTTAATTTCTTTAATCTGTTAAAAAATCAAGGTCTTGGGTTTATGTTAGGAATAATTTCTGGAATAATAGCAACTTGGATAATGTCTTAATTTAGGTTCTTTTTTAAAAGAACATCAAATCCTGATAAGGATTTACTTTTTAGTGTATTAAAAAAGAAAGATTTGTTTATCCCCTTGTGGGATGTTGATGCCCTTGCGGTACAAACGCCAAATCAGGTTTATTGGTGAGGCTAAAGCCACACATCCGGAGAGTAGGTTTTAGGATGTGCTCCTTTAGGTGCACCTTGATGTCAAAGAAGTTTTGGTATAACTATTCGTATGTATCATGATGACCATCCTCCGATGCACATTCATGTTGAATATCAAGGTTATGTGGCTTTAATATCTATAGTTACGGGTGAAATTATTAAAGGTAATCTTCCTAAAAAAGCTTTTAAGCTTGTGAAAGAATGGGTTATAACCCACCAAAAAGAGCTAAATTATGACTGGGAATTAGCACAGAAATTTGAGCCATTAGAAAAAATACAAGGAGCGGACAATGATTAATCTTATTAAAATTGAGCCACAAGAGGGATATACTTTAAAACTATATTTTTCGGATGCAACATATACAGTTTTAGATCTTTCTTATTTAATAGAGATAAAAACAGTACTGACAAAGTCATTGCAAGATAAAGATTACTTTCAATCGTGTTTCATAGATTTTGGAGCATTATGCTGGAAAAATGGACTAGAGCTTAGTGCAGAATCTTTATCTCAAAAAGCAAAACAAAGTAATACTCTTTGGCAAACTAAAGAAGTGGCATAATAGCTACTAAAATTTACGAAGTAAAATCCTCTCATGGTACACATTAGTATCAGTAATTTATGATATCTATAGAGTTACTAGCTTCAAACATATAAAATACAGTAGTAGATGGTGCTAGTAGTGATGGAACAGTAGAGATAGTAAAGGACACCTCAAAAGTACTAAGATATTGGAAAAGTAAGGATTTTGATAGTTCTTTACTAAAACAAGGCTGGATGCCTGCTCATCCTACTCTTGTCTTAAAAAAAGAAGTGTATGAAAAGTATGGAAACTTTGATTTGGGTTTTAAGATAGCGGGTGACTATGACTTTATGCTGAGAGTGTTAAGTTCTGGCATAAAAGTAAAGTATATTCCTCAAGTTTTGTATAAGATGCGAGTTGGTGGAGAGAGTAACAAGAGTTTGAAAAATATCATCCGAAAAAGTCGTGAGGATTTACTAGCTTTGAAGAAAAATGRTGTTGGTGGGGTTTTTACGCTATTGGTTAAAAACTTTAGTAAAGTTGGGCAGTTTTTGAAGAAGAGTTAAGGGTGAGGCTACAGAAAAAGATTTAGTCTTTTTCTAAGTTATGCTTTAGCACTAAAAGCCACACATCCAAGAGCGGCTTCCGGATGTGCTCCTTCAGGTGCACCAAGTAATGTCAATAAAGCTCAAACTGGCATAAGCCTTCGCAGAAAAATATTGCCTCGATAGAGGCAATGCTCTAAAACCTAAGTTTTAGAGCGACGCCAACAAAGATTCAAAGTAGTGCTTTGTGGAGCTGAAATTTTTTATACCGAATAGAGAATTATTTTATCTATGTTACAATAAGAAAATTGATAAATAAAATATTTAAAGGAAATTAATGCCACCTATTGATAAAATCAAAGAGGAACTGGCTGTTTTAAGAGAAGAGTATAAAAATTTATTTTTATACCTTTTAGCTTCAGTCACGGGAACAATAACAAGTTTCTATCAAGTTGTAACAGAAAAAGTTGAGTTTTCAATATTAATAATTTCTGGAATTGGTTTTATGGTTTTATTAAAAAAAGTCAGAAAAAAAATGGATAAAGATTTAAAAGAATTAGGAGATTTATAATGATGTTAACAGTAATAATAATTGGAAGTTTAATGATAGCAGGTGTTGTAGTCTATTCTGCAAAAGAGATGGTAAGTCTATAAAGTTTAAGCCTTCGCAGAAAAATATTGTATCGCTAGATGCAATGCTCTAAAACCTGGGTTTTAGAGCGACGCCAACAAAGATTTTTTTATGCCCTTGCGGTACAAATGCGAATTCGGTGAGGCTACAGAAAAAAATTTAGTTTTTCTAAGTTAGGGTGAGGCTGAAGCCACACATCCGAAGAGCAAGTTTTTCGGATGTGCTCCTTTAGGTGCACCTAATGGTACTTACTTTTTTACAGATAGTTCTATACGAGTTAAAAAGTTTTGTAGTGATACTATGTTTGATACTAGCATCGAAAAAAGTGGATTTGTTAGTACTATAAAGTATGAGGTACACCTTATTTTTTAGTTGAAATATTTTACTGAAAATGAAGTTAATTAGGGTAAAATTCGTTATAGTATCTAAAATAAGAGGAGTTAGCATGTCAGAAAATGTCAAACTACTAATGAATAGCTACACTCGTGGCATGGCAAAGTCTATGGATGCAAATTGTAAAATTCGAGTAATAAAGAAAGATTACACAGCAGATATTTATTCTGCATGGAAAGATATTGGTTTAGAATTAAATCAGATTATGGACTCTTATTCTAAAAAAGATAGTACGACTTTTTATGAAAAATAATGAGCAAGAAAATAATGTGAAAGAGCTTAGTCAAGAAAAAAGTATTGTTATGACTGAAACAGAATTGCATGAACTACTGGATGGCATTCAAGAAGAGATTCAGCAAACAATACTTCATTCTGAAAAGTTCAGTGGACCAGTTCCTCATCCAAATCATATGAAACAATATAAAATTATTGATAAGTCTTTGCCTCATAGATTTACAAAAATGGCAGAAGATAATCTTTCGCACAGACAATCAATGGAAAAATTAGTAACAAAAGGTGAGTTGATTATGAGTTTTCTTGGATGGTTAACACCAACAGGAATATCTTTTTACTCAATTTATACTGCATCTGAGTTAATTCAAGATGGAAAAAGTATAGAAGCACTAGTTTCTTTAATAGCTGCTTTAGCTACACTTGGTGGTGCTTTTTATATGAAACAAAAAGTAGATAATAAATAATTTTTTAGTTTTGGTTCTTTTTTAAAAGAACATCGAATTCTGATAGGATTCATTTTTAGCATCCTAAACAACAAAGGTTCATCCCCTAAGGGGACTTCCTCGCTGCGCTCACCGCGAACTCCAACAAAGATTTAGTTTTTCTAAGTTAGGGTGAGGCTGCAGAAAAAAATTTAGTTTTTTTCTAAGTTATGCTTTAGCACTAAAAGCCACACATCCGAAGAGTAAGTTTTTTTTCGCTATAATTTCATTGTAAAAATAAATATTGTAAGGAGTTCAATTTGTTAGGTAATATATTTAAAAATAAATTTAATATAGATCCACTTGAAA
>NVXO02000021.1 GCA_002733945.2 Sulfurimonas sp.
TTTTTTATCCAAATCTATTGATTTATTTTCATGAATTAATTTGTCAAATTTCTTATCAGCTTCTGGTTGTTTTTTCTGAATCAATCTTTTGTAAATTTTCTTCTCTTTGATTTCAGAATTTTTACGAACCACAATTTTTGGTGTAGACCTCTTCTTTAAATTTGCATTTTTTTCAAGTTGCTGAATCTGATCTGAAAACAATTCTTTAATTTTTGTGTAAGTACTCATTTCTAATTTATGGTTATCGATATGATTTATAACCTGGTAAAAGAAATTAATAAACTCAAATTTATTATCTTCATCCTCTAGCTTTTTAACTAGGTCTTCTAAACTAAATTCATTCACCGAAAGCATAAAATTACCATCAAGATTTACATCTAAATAATGAGGGAAATATTTAGCGAAAAAGTAAAGATGAAAAAAAGAAATTTTCACTTCCTCTTTTTCAGAAAGTGCCAGAAAAATATTAACGATATTTCGCTTATATGAGCTCGTGAAAATATCATTACTATTTTCCAAGTGTGCTCTTAACTTTTTTTCCTCTTCGTGATATTTGATTTCATCGCCTCGTCCGACAACCGAGTTGAATAAAAAATCAATGCCTTCACTCAAGTATTGATCTACTCCAATCATGGATGCCATATTAATATTTACAGATTCGATTAAAGTTTCTTCTTTTAAACTTTCATTACTTGTTTTAAATGCTTTTTTGAATTGTTACTCACGATTTCATCATAGTCTAAATCTTTTTTATCCCGAAACACCAAACTGATTATCACCACAAAGACTAAGATTATAATCATAATTACTGGGAACGACATAGAGAACCTCGATAGGTCATCTGCAAAAACAGGTAGTTTATATAATAATACTTTAAATATTATTTGTAWTATAGNTAAGTATTATAGTAAGTATTATAGTAAGTATTATAGTAAGTATTATAATAAAGGTTATCTATATAAAATTAAATTAACCTTAAAATCAAGATAAATCGTAAATCTTTGGAATACTGTCAGTTTTCATCTCTTTTAAGTATGCTTCCATCTTCGTTTTCCCATAAGCAACTTGCTCTAATTTCTCTTTCTTAATTTCTTCATAGCTTGCTGGTTTCAAATGTTGTTCCATAAAATCTCGAACTTGTATAACTCTCGAATTTGCAATTATATTAAACTTATTGGCAACAAACATATCATAATAAATCATTCCCTTATTTTTACAACAATCCGAATAAAATCCACTGCCTAAACTAAAATAACTTCCAAGTATATTTACGAAAAATATGTATCTTGATTTATATATTTTCTTATCATTCAAATAGTACAAATATTGATACATATTCGACTGACTATCTTCATCAATATCGTAATATTCTTTCGCATATTCCACATAAGATTCTATTAAAAATTCAAACTCAAAATCATAAGCATGTGCTCTCGAATTATAACTTGCAAAAGGGAAGTAATTCTCCCCTTCTTGCACTTTCATTTTTTTATTAAATTCACTCGCTCTTTCAAACAAAAACTCAATAAATAAATACATCTTTTTATTACCACTCACAAACTGAATTACATCAAGCGGATAAACAACTTCAAACTTTTGCATTACTCATTTTCACCATAATTATTCTCTACTTCATTATCATTTTCAACAACTTCATCTTTACTTTCAGTCGTAACTCCTAACTCTTCAAACATAGAATCATAATCCAAATCATCTAATATTCCAGCTAACAATAATCCAATTTGAACACCATTTTTTTCAAGCTCTTTTATCTGACTTGCGGTACTCTTTTTTACATCAATACTACCCTTGAATTTTAGACTCTCTTTGATAAATTGTTTACATTTATTTTACTCATAATCTTCCCTTAATTTAATATATATTCCTTTTGTTTTTGCAAAAGAAAAATAGCTGTTATACACATCGGTAAACATCTTGTTAAACTCAAAATATTCTTCCAAATATTCATCTGTCTCTTCCAAAAGAGGATAAATTTGAGAATAAAAAGAAGTCATCTAAGCGAATGCCAATAGAACATATTAATGCTAAAATTAAAGCTTTTAAAATAGTTGCTCGTAAGTATCGTAACCGAAGAAAAAGATTTGGTTTACGATTTAACTTTATCTGTGCTTTGATAAATTTTGATAGGGGTTTTCAAGTAGGTAAATCCGATGAACCCATTATTCAACACACTGAACTAGTAATTAAAGCCGAATATTTGTAAAAATATTAAAAATCTACATTTTTGGAATGATTATTGAACTATTTGAGAATAAGTACTGTGTAAAATTAGCTAGATTTTCTACTGTTCAAGTAGATTAGAGACTAGTTCATCATCATGTTTACAACAGTGAGAGATATTCGCCATAGTTGTCGTTGTTCTTGGAGAAAGAATCTTGTCATCCTTATGCCTATTAAAATTTATCTGATAAAGATTTAGAGCGAAGCTTCTGAGTATTGAGATGCTAAAAGGGTTAACATAAGCTATATGGTCATCTTCTTCCATAAGATTATCTAAATGATAGTGATAAGTCTCAACTCTCCAATGCTGCAGTATTTTCTCTCTAAACTCTCGTGCATCTGCTTTATAATTTGCTATGAGATACTCAGTTGTTGTTTTAACTTCTCCCGTTTTAAAACTTATACCACCCCAACTTGTCAAGGAAATCAATCTGTTTTGATAGCAAATTGTTTCGCCTTTTAGAAACTCTTTGCTCAGAGAGGACTCAAGGCTTCCTAATTCATCCGTGCTTACACTTTTATCTCTAGCCCCAAAGTATGCATACACATAGAGTATGGCTACATAGACAATCATCCATGTTCCTAGATAAAGCAATCTTTTATTGTCTTCCCATTCCATAGGGTTAAATAATAGAGAGTTTTTTAAAAATACAGTACTGAGATACATAAAGAGTACCGACAGAGCGAGTGTAACTAGCGTTATTCTGATGAATTGATATTTCATTTAAAATCTTTAATTTAATTTTAGAGTCAGAAGACTCAGTATTCGTGAGTAAAGTTCGCAGTAACGGCATGTTCTAAGCCGTTGTTTTTATGCCAATCTAGATTAAATATTTTTTGCTTGACTATTCCAATAATCTCTTCTTTTGAATTCAGAGATAACTTCTATACCAATTCCTACTTTTTCATAAATAGCATTAACATCATTTTTTATGCCATATTTTTTTAGTATTTTAGTAATATCTTCATCTGATGTGTTTGTGTTTTTAGCATCGTTCAACTCTTTAAWATCTTTCATTATATTTAAGAGGAGTTTTCTTTTTTCTTTACTTATTGCCATAATATTTTCCTTAATTTATTTTTTAAGCCCAATTAAGAGCAACAGTATCAGCCTATATCTATACACTCAAAAAAGTCTCAACCGATGCTTCTCTTATAGGTCGATAACACGCCTCATAATGCTACCCATGAACATAGATATGAGGAAGCTCGTTTAATTTTCATGTGGGCGAGACTTTTTTCAATATATCATTTGTGTAAAACACATCAAAGCCCTCTAGTGAGAGCTGAGATTTGTCTTACTAAGTATTGGGTTATTAATTATGCTACTAATTCTTCAACGATTGCATCAGAACAAAAGCTTCCAAAGCACATAAATGATTGATACTCTAAGTTCATAGAGTCAACAACTTCTGTAATTTTACTTTCATCATCTATTCCGCATTGAATATGTAGCAGACCTTCTATATCGTAGCCAACCTCAAAATCAAAATTTTGCTCGTTGAGTTCTATTTCAATTTTTTTTGCAATTTCCATTGGTAATATTTCACTCATAATTTACTCCTCAGTAACAGCATATAGTTTTATGCTGATTTTTTTGTATCTTCAAGAGTTATTTCACTAAACCCTTTTAAATATCTTTTACTCATATCGACATCATAAGTAGACTTCTTTCATAACCCAAAAAGGTTCAAAAATTGCTATTCATAAGTTATGAAGAATTATGAGAAACTAAAAGAGCTAAAACCAGAACTTTTTAAAAGGTTAACAGGTGTAAAGACAGACACATTTAAAGAGATGCTAGAAGTGTGCGAAGCATACCATAAGCAAAAAAAATCTAAAGGTGGCAAGCCAAATAAATTGGGTGTATCTACTCAAATACTGTTGATGCTGGAGTACTATAGGGAGTATCGTTCAATGGCACATATGGCATTCGATTATGAAGTGAGTGAACCAACAGTATCAAGAGTAATCAAAGAGATAGAGAGTGTCCTTCTCTCATCTGGAAAATTTTCATTACCAAGCAAAAAAGCACTCTATGAAAATGATGGAATAGATTTAGAATACATCTTGATTGATGCTACTGAGTGCCCAGTGGAGCGACCCAAAAAAAGCAAAGAAAGTGCTACAGTGGAAAGAAAAAGCAACACACAGTAAAAGGTCAAGTTGTAATTGATTCTGATTTACGAATCATTTGTACCTCAATAGCTATGACAAATACTCATGACTTCAAGCTCTATAAACAATCAAGACTTCCTCTCCCTCAAATGCTAAAAGTTTGTGTTGATACGGGATACTTAGGTATAGCTAATCTTCATGAAAATATAGAGATACCAAAGAAAAAAACAAAGTTACATCCTCTTTCAAAAGAAGACAAACTTGAGAACAAAAAGAAGTCATCTAAGCGAATGCCAATAGAGCATATTAATGCTAAAATTAAAGCTTTTAAAATAATTGCTCATAAGTATCGTAACCGAAGAAAAAGATTTGGTTTACGATTTAACCTTATCTGTGCTTTGATAAATTTTGATAGGGGTTTTCAAGTGATTTAGTAGGTTATGAAAGAAGTCTAGTGTTTAAACTTGCATCAACTAACCCTAATCCACCAAAAGCATTAACAGCCTTGTTTGTGTCAGCAAACTCATCGTACATAACAAATTTCTTCTCTTTCTTGAAAATTATAATATATCTATTCATAACAAATCCCTATCTTTAAATCTACACCAATTATACAGTTATCACTCTTCACTGTCAATGGTTTTTCCGTGATTTGTTAAATTCTTTTAGCTGGGGAAGTTAGTAGCAACTCGCCAATAAAAACAAGCTGTTAAAATGTGGACATTTAAGCCTCTCAGCATGTCCACAAACTCAAAGTGTATCAAACACTTAAAGCAGCCACTAATCAAGCTAGTAGCTGCTTTAAAAGTTCAATTTTGTCCATGTGCTCAGATTAATGAGTCACGAGATATTAGAATTATTAACGAGTATGCAGTAACGGGCTACTTAAATTTCTTTTCTTCATCAATAACTTTATTTATATCCTCTATAGTTATCCAAGAGTCTTGTTTTAATCCGTTACAGGTAACAATATCTCTAATTCTAAAACCTCTTATAACAATTGGTTCATCAACAGCATCTAAATAGATATTTGAAGAAAAGTTTTCTAGTGCAGAATTAGTAAGCGAATAACCAAGGTCTTCAATAATGTTAATGTATTCTAAATATCTATCATCATTAAAATTATCTTCATCTATCTTTTCTGACAGTTTGTATCTAGCAGAAAGATATTCTAAATATATTTCATATTTCATATTTTAAATTCACGACTTATCCTTTTTTTACAGTATCGGCACATAATGTACCGATTAAACATAATATTATTATAGCCGATTATCGTCTATCAAGTCAAGCTTTTTTAAATCTTTTTTAGTATTGTTGTAATCGAGCGAAACAAGATATTTCCCTAGGTTGTGTTTTCTGTTCTTTGGATTATTTTTCCAGTCTTTAAGAGTTGCAGGAGCAACACCAAAGAGCTCTTTGATTTGTTCTTGTGTCATAATTATTATTCTTTGTGGTATAATTTCAGAATTAGGAGTGATTAAGAGGCTAATGCCTCTTAATCTTAAAGCTGACTTTGAATCGGAAAATTACAAAGTCAATCTTTAGATAAAATCGCTTCAAGAGCGACCTCCTAAATCTGATTTGCATCTCACTAGTTTTACTTAGTGGAGCATTGATATTATAGCCGATAGTTGGCTATAAGTCAAAACCTATTCAACTCTTCCAAAATATGACATCCCTGAACCACCAACACAAAGATTGAATAAATCTATTGATGTAAAACGGTGATTGCCATAGTCTCTTAAATTTATTTTATGGCTTATTGCTAGACCAAGTTCTTTTGCACCTTCTTTTTCTTGAAAAATTAGAATGACTGTTTTTGATGCTTCTGCAATAATTTTCATTATATCTGCAAGTAGGTTGTTATTTGTTTTTAGCATCATAGCTTCCTCAACAACAATGGTTTGAAATTTATTAAAATCCACATTTATATCTTTAAAAGTTTTAAATACCACTTTTTTAAATACAGGAAGAGTTTCACTAAAGTGTTTTTCATATCCTTCTTTTTCAAGACGATACGGGTGTCCATTCAAAGGATTGTTTTTTGTTGGGGTTATAAAAAGGGTTGTTTTTTTGTCTAAATATTCATGTTCCCTGAACTATAATGGCCTGAAAAATCAAGACAACTTTTCAGCTTAATTAATTTCACCTCGTAGCTGTTACCTTATCCCACACTTTCAATAAATTCAAGGTAGTAATTCATCGGTTTTTGATAACCGATAGATGAATGAAACCTTTTGAAATTATATTTATGCATGTAAGCCTTTACTCCTTCTTTCAACTCCTTGATTGATTGATAATCACTTATATAGATATTCCCATGTTTGAGAGTTCTAAAGAATCTCTCTATAAATATATTATCAATACTTCTTCCTCTACCATTCATTGATATTTGAATGTCATTGTCTTTTAGTACTTGTGTATGCTCATGGCTTGTGTACTGAGTTCCTTGATCTGTATTAAATATCTTTGGCTTAGGATATTTTGCAAGTGCTTCTTTAAGTACATCCGTTGCCAGTGTCGTATCCATTGAGTTAGAGATTTTATAAGCTAAAATTGCTTTAGAGTGCCAGTCAATAACAGCAGCTAGATACATGAATCCACCATTTATACGGATATAAGTAATATCACCACTCCACACTTCGTTTGGAGTTGGTACATATACTTGTTTAGTTCTACCTGTCCTTGTCCAGTAAGGCTTGAGCAGGTACTTATATATTTTATGCTCTGGATTCCCTAAACTTGTGAGAGTCCTCTTTCTTGGATAGATAGCTTGTATCCCCATGAACTGCATATATTTCAATACTCTGTCTTTACCAATGCCGTAGCCATTTTCTAGAAGTTGTTGATGTATAAATCTATATCCATACTCAGAGTTGTCTGTTGCTATTTCATCTATCGCATGCATTATCTTTAAATTATTCTCACTCAAGGGAACTGGTTTATAATAATGTGTAGCACGACTAATAGTTAAAAGTTCACATTGTTTAGTTATAGATATTTTGAGCCCGCTCTCAATAAGTATTTTACGCTTATTCAATGAGACCGAGCTCTCTAGCTTTTTTGCTAGCCATTCCTTTTCCATAATACTTTTACCTAGTTGTTTTTGAAGAGCTTCTATCTCTACATCTTTGGTGTTGAGTTTATTTTTAAATTCCTCAACTTCTTTAGCTGGCTCAAATGCTAATGATGCATTTTCTAAAAACTGCTTTTTCCATTTAGCAATGGACTGAGATGTTATCTTATACTTAGTCGCTAACCCAGCAATTGTCTGTTCTTCTTTTAGCAACTCTAATATTATTTTAGTTTTTTGTTCTGCACTATATGTTTGGCCTTTTTTTCTACTCATAACTTCTCCATTAATTTCATAATATTGTATCTTATTTTAGAAATTAACTTTGCTATATTATTGTCTTAAATATTCAGGCCATTATAATAAAAGCTTTTATAAATTAGATAGTGATATTTTCTAAATGTTCTATACCCTCAGGAGTAACCACTAATGCATCAAGCATATAGTCCCCATCGTAA
>NVXO02000022.1 GCA_002733945.2 Sulfurimonas sp.
CATCAAGATAGAAACACTTGGTGAAGAGATACTTACAGCACTTGGTGCAATAGAATCAAGTAAGATTATGAGTCGAACAGAGTTCAAAAAAGAGTTAGACGAAAATATGACAGCTAAGCTTACAGCCACACAGTTCAAGCTTGTTCAGAAACATATCGCAGTTCATGATGATGAAGCAGAGTTATGTAAAGACCCAAAAGGTAAGTTAGAAGCAAATTCAGACCTACGAGACTATGAAAATATACCTCTATCAGAAGATATACAAGAGTACTTTACAAGAGAAGTGACTCCACATATGCCACTTGCTTGGATAGATGAGAAGAAGAAAGATGCTAAAGATGGCGAAGTTGGGATAGTTGGTTACGAGATAGCATTTAACCGACACTTTTATGAGTACACTCCACCAAGAGAGCTTGAAGAGATAGATGCAGAGTTAGAGACACTGAATGCGGAGATAATGGAGATGCTTCGTGAGATATAGTAAGTATCCTAGTTATAGGGATAGTGGAGTTGAATGGTTGGGGGAGATTCCTAATCATTGGCAGACTAGCAGACTTAAATTTTTATGTAATATTACGACTGGTGGAAAAGATACAGAAAACAAGGTTGATGATGGTATCTATCCTTTCTATGTTCGCTCTCAAACAGTTGAAAGAATAAATTCATATTCTTTTAATGGCGAAGCAATATTAACTGCTGGAGATGGTGTTGGTGTAGGAAAAGTATTTCATTATGTTAATGATAAGTTTGATTTTCATCAGAGAGTTTATATGTTTTATTCGTTTCAAAAGGTAGCAGGAAGATTTTTATTTGAATATATAAAGAATAATTTTTATAAAGTAGCTCTTTCAGGTGTTGCAAAATCAACTGTTGATTCATTACGACTACCATTGATACAAAACTTTATGATAACTGTACCACCGCTCCAAGAACAACAAACCATAGCCAACTATCTGGACAAAGCCACAGCAAAGATAGACACCCTCATCGAGAAACAGACAAAACTTATAGCACGCCTCAAAGAGAAACGCCAAGCAGTCATCTCAACTGCCGTAACTCGTGGACTAGATAACACAGTAGCTATGAAAGATAGTGGGGTTGATTGGTTGGGGGAGATTCCTGAGGCTTGGTGTATGTCAAAATTAAAGTATGATTCTTATATTAAAGCTAGAGTCGGATGGCATGGATTAACTTCAGATGAACTGTTTGAGGATGGGGATGCTTATGCTGTAACAGGAAGTGATTTTTCAGGTAATACTGTGAATTGGTCAGATTGTAGAAAGTGTACATTAGAAAGATACAAACAAGACAGATTTATACAGCTTCAGGATGATGATCTGCTTGTAACTAAAGATGGCACTATAGGTAAAATTATTAAAGTAAATAAATTGCCTGACATAGCAACATTAAACGGTGGTATATTTGTTATTAGACCCTTGCAATCAAGATACAATACTTCTTACTATTATTGGCTACTTATATCTACAGTTTTCAAAGGATTTGTTTCATATTACAAAACAGGTTCAACAATAAGTCATTTGTATCAAGATACTTTTTGTCAAATGCCATATGCATTACCTTCGATGAAGGAACAACAAGCGATAGCAAACTATTTACACGATAAAACTTCAAAAATAGATACTCTCATAACTAAATCAACCAAAGCCATAGACCTACTAAAGGAAAAACGAACAGCTCTTATCAGCTCGGCTGTTACTGGTAAGATTGATGTGAGAGAGATAGCATAATGATTGAAGATATAACAAATTCCATTAAAGCTAAACTGTATGACTTCACCTATACCCCATTCATGAGCTCTGTATTAATTTCATGGATTGTAATAAATCATCAATATCTTCTAATCTATTTTGGCGAATCTAAGCTTAAAGAAAAAKYGRYWKWRSTGMAKKWMWAWWWYRMATYYWKRKMTAWTKRWWWASYTKWGMYWCCWTRWRSWRWGWRYWTAWWSWWKCSYWTYWTRYWYRGWYTWYKYTAWGTSKWWAWMTACCCATGGATTAGTAAAGTGTTTTATGAGTATACACTTAAACGAACTAAGGCACTTAAGAAGATAAAACAAAATATTGAAGATGAAACACCTGTTACTCAAGAAGAGGCAAGAAACATAAGAGAAGATATTGATCGATTAAGAGAAGCTAGGGATGAAGCATTAAATAAACTGAGAAAAAAAGAAGAGGAATATAAAACTAAATTAGATAATAAACTTGGACCATTACAAAACGATTTGGCAAATGCTAAACAAGGAATAAAGAAGTTGACTTCTGAAAAACAAGATATTAACCATCAATTATCTCAGTCAAATGACTTTTTGAGTAAAAAAAATGATGAGTATACAGAACTTCGCAAGCAAATTGAAAAACCACAAGATATGACGGCACAAGTAGTTGATACAGCAGTAGAAGAAAGACCTTCTAAAGAAAAAGAAAATGATGCAACAAAGGTGTTACGATTTTTTTATGAATCGAATTATAAACCTAAAAGCGAAAGTGCTTTATTAGATGCTATTGTAAAGTATACGAAACTAGCAAGACCTAAGGCTAAAAAGATTGTTCATAAACTTTTAGAGGATGATATTATACAACTGGAAGGTGCATATGACGATATCAGTATAAGCGATAAAGGCAATAAACAATTACTTCATCAATTTGACTTAGAGGACAAAAATGCCTGAACCAGTATTAAGTGCTAACACAAGAAGCTATGTTGGAGAGACAGCATTTGCTAACGATAGACTAGATAGAAAACCACTAGCGGAAAAACTAACAGGATACCTTTCACGACTTAATGATGGAGCTGTCTTAGCTATAGATGCACCATGGGGTGAAGGGAAAACTTGGTTTGGAAGAAACTGGGCTAAACATCTTGAAGACAGTTCGTATAAAGTAGTATATGTTGATGCTTTTGAGCAGGATTATGTAGAAGATCCATTTATGTTAATTACCTCTGAGATTTTAAGTATTGTAGATGACGGTGGGGAGATAGAAGAAAAACTAAAAAAAAGTGGTATAGAAGTCGGTAAAGCTCTTCTTCCTTTTGCTGGAAAAGCACTTGTAAACTTTGTAGGTAGAGTTGCTTTGGGTTCTAGTGATTTGTCAGGAGAAGTTCAAGAAGCGATTGAAGCTGGAACTGCCAATGTTGCAGATAGTGCGAGTGAATATATCAAAGAGAATCTTGAATCATACGGTAAAGATAAAATAGCAATGAGTGAATTTAAGACACAACTAGCTGAGTTTGCACTAACACAAGAGAAACCAATAGTAATCTTCATTGATGAACTAGACAGATGTAAACCTAATTTTGCTGTGAACTTAGTGGAGAGAATCAAACACTTTTTTGATGTACCAAATATAGTATTTGTTTTACTTCTCAACCGTGACCAGTTAGAGAAAGCTGTTAAAGGTGTTTATGGTTCAGAAACAGATGCTAGTGCCTATCTAGGTAAGTTTGTTAATTTCTTTTTTGCTTTGCCGAAGCCCACACAAAACAATCATGATTCAGAGCGAAAGTTAAATAGATTCATTGAACTAACAATGCAGAAATATAAGTTTCAAAGAGAAAGTCAGCATGATGAATTTATAAATTATATAAAGTTCTGGGCACCGCGTTTTGATATGTCGTTGAGAGATATAGAAAAAGCAACAGCCTTGTATGCTTTTGCATATCCTATAGGGGAAATGACATACTTACTAACTTATCTTATTGTGTTAAAAGTGAAGCAACCATCATTATTTACTCAATTAAGCAGAGGTAGTATACAAGCTCATCAAACAGCTAAAGAATACATAGAGTACCTAATTACAGAAGATGCAAGAGATAGTAGCAGACGGTCAGAACATATTTTTCCATTTTATCTGGAGTGGCATGAGGCTCATGTGAATGGATTTACTGAAATGGGAGAAGCCTTTGGTTCTGAAAGTATATCTATATGGCATATTGAGAAGAAAGATTTATTTTCAATATTGAGTAAGAAAATAGAATTAGAGATTGAGAGGTAAGTATGAGTAAATTAACAAATAAGATTGATGCAAATGATAGAACTATTTATGATATATTGAATGAACAGAAATATACAGTAGATTACTTTCAAAGAGAGTTTAGCTGGGGACAAAAGCATATAGAACAATTAGTATCTGACTTAACAACATCTTTTTTACAAGAATATACTGATGGAGATGCTCGTAAAGATGGTGAAAATTACAATAACTACTATATGGGTCCTTTTGTTGTTAGTGTTAAGGACGGGCAACGAAGCATTATTGATGGTCAACAAAGGTTAACATCTCTTACACTATTACTTATCTATGTCAACAACTTACAAAAAGAATTAGGAATAAATGAATCAATAGAAAGAATGATATTTTCAGAAGCAAGAGGAAGTAAATCTTTTAATATACAGGTTGAGGAGCGTACTGAATGTCTACAGAACCTATTTGAAAAAGGTGAATATACTCCAAAAGATAGTGATGATGAGTCAACTAAGAACATGGCGGTTAGGTATGCAGATATTGTTGAGTTGTTTCCTTATGATATAAAGGGTAATAAACTAAGCTTCTTTATTGATTGGCTCAAGTACAATGTGATTCTTGTAGAAATTATCGCTTATTCAGATGAAAATGCATATACGATATTTGAAACAATGAATGATAGAGGACTTAATCTAACTCCAACTGAAATGCTCAAAGGATTTATGTTATCAAGATTTCACGATACAGAAAAAAGAAAAAAAGCTAACAAGTATTGGAAAGAGTCTATGCAGAAACTCCATAACTATGATAAAGATGAAGATCAAAGGTTCATTCAAAGTTGGTTAAGGGGTAAGTATGCCGATTCTATTAGACAAGGTAAAGTTGGTTCCAAGAATGAAGATTTTGAGAAAATTGGTACTAGATTTCATAGCTGGGTTAGAGAAAATTTAAGTAAAATGAATCTTCAAGAGAATATTGGCGATACCTTCAGCAACTTTATAGATAACGAATTTGATTTTTATTTAAAAGCATATTTAATAATGCTAGATGCTATTGAAAACTTACGAGATGACTTAGAATATATTTACTATATTGATGATTGGGGAATAGCTTCATCTTTAAGTTTTCCACTACTCATATCTTCATTAAGAGTTGAAGATACAGACACTATGATTAAAGAGAAGATGAACATTGTAGCTAAGTATATAGAAATTTTTGTCGTCCGTCGTTCTCTTAACTATAGAAAGTTTGCTTCTAGTTCTATTAGATACACTATGTATTCTTTAGTTAAAGAGATTAGAGGTAAATCCTTTGAAGAGTTAAAGAATATTTTATCTCAAAAACTTCTAGATATGCCAGAAAAATGGGATGCTATCTCTAAGTTTGGAATGCATGGGCAGAATAAAAGGTTTGTTAAGTTCTTATTATCTAGGATGTCTTCATATATTGATAAAAAAGCTGGAATTGATAAAAACTATAATAGTTACTTTAGACCAGATGGTAAAGCATTTGAGATTGAACATATCTGGGCAAATAAATATGAAAGGCACACCGATGAATTTGATCAAAAAGCAGATTTTGAACTGTTTAGAAATCGCTTAGGAGATTTAGTTTTATTACCTAGAGGAACAAATCAATCTTATGGGGATAAGCCTTATGAAGAAAAGCATAAGCATTATGTAAAAGAGAACTTATTAGTTCAATCTCTCACACCATTAGCTTACGAGAATAATCCTAATTTTACTAACATGATTAAGTCTACTGAATTACCATTTATATCTCATGGAGAATTTAAAAAGTATGATATTGAGCAAAGACAAAGTCTTTATCAAGAAATTTGTGAACAGATATGGGGAAATAACATATTATGACTAGAAATTATGTACATGAGGATATGTAATGAGTTATATACCACCTTTTAATATCACTCCAAAAGTTCTTAACTTAGTAAGTCTCATTAGTGAAATTATAGGAAAGCTAGAAGTATTAGCACCAACAGCGATTACCCCAACACTACGAAAAGCTAATAAGATAAAAACYATTACAGGGACACTTGCTATCGAGGGAAATACCCTAGGTATTGAAAAGGTTACGGCTATCTTAGAAGGCAAAAGAGTTATGGGAAGTATGCGAGAGATTGCAGAAGTTAATGGTGCTATTAAAGTCTATGATAAACTCTCTACATTCGATTACAAAAAACTAGATGATTTGTTGATATCTCATAAAATGTTAATGGAAGAGATACTCAATAATGCAGGAAATTTTAGAAGTTCCAATGTAGGTGTTGKTSRTGWWGMWSSKSYTSWTSRWSWTGYAYCKMSYYWWRKRCAWGWRTYKWKYTYWWKGYWARRKWYGWKTKMTWKKYWWMSTMYKAKTRAWATTCATCCTCTTATTAAAAGCTCTGTATTCCATTATGAGTTTGAATTTATTCACCCATTTATAGATGGTAATGGTCGTATAGGAAGACTTTGGCAAAGTCTCATACTCTATGAGTGGAAGTCTATCTTTTCTGCTATTCCTATTGAAAGTGTTATAAAAGAGACTCAACAAGAGTACTATAATGCTTTAGAAGCATCAGGAAGTGTGGGAGAAAGTACTCCGTTTATAGAGTTTATGCTTGAAGCAATTTTGAAAGCTTGTGAAGATGAACTAAAGAATGAAAAAAATGTCCCAATAAATGTCCCTAAAAATGTCCCAATAAAACGATTAGAGAAAATCTTATCTCTTGTAGCTGATGATAGTAGTATTACTATAGATCAGTTAGCACAGAGATGTGAAGTGAGTGATAAGACTATAAAAAGAGATATCACTAAGTTAAAAGAACAAGGTCTGATAAAGCGTCAAGGAACTTTAAAAAGTGGTTCGTGGCAGTTGTTAAAACAAAAATAATAAATACATATCTACTTCAGTACTCGTAGTGAGTACTGAAGTAGGTTTGATATAAATATGAGG
>NVXO02000014.1:0-21614 GCA_002733945.2 Sulfurimonas sp.
GTTCATATCTGCCTAACATAGCTTTATTTTTATCTTTTTAACATATTTGGTGTAAAAACCTTTAAAAATAAATTTCATAAAAATTACACTTTTATAACACAAACAGCTTCCCTATTTAAAGGCTATCTAGCCAAATAGTTATCATTTTGTGTCCGCTTTTGTACCTTTGTTGGTCCGTACCCATATTAATAGTAATGGTTATAATGGTCATTCTTAGTGGGTGTGCTGGAAAAAGCTTTACTTTTAGAGATGCAAGTACTGTTAAACTTGGGTCCCAAATCAACAAAGGTACTAAAGCGGACATAGGAATTTTATAGCTGTCTTATTTTAGGAGTTTTGATGAAAATAGTACCTGTACTCTTGTTAAAGCAAAAAACACCTCTCATATTTACTCTACAAGCCTCCAAATTAATTTCCGAGACTCATAGGTTGCATAAACTCTTTTTCTTCATCAATCGCAATTAAATTGTAAACATGCTTCGAATAACTCCTAAAATCATATGTACCTTGAAAGTTCACGAAAAAATAATATATAATTGAACTATTTTTGAGTGCCTTTAAAATATTCTCTTTTTCTACTTGTGTCCTCGCTAATTGCAGTTTTTTAGTGATGTAGAGATAATTCCAAAGTATGATTGCATTTTGGATAAGTCGTTTTGAGTTGTTGGCAATATTTTGCTCCTCAACTGTTGAAACGGTGTACTCCTGGTTATTGCCAAAAAATACTGCCTTTGAAAATCTATTTGAAGCTTCAACTTTATTAAGTTGCTTTTCTATTCTCTGGCGGAGCTTTACATCATCAATATAATTCAGTAAAAAATCTGTCTTGATAATTTTCCCATACTCTTTTAATGCACTATATAGCTTATGTTGTCTGGAGTAAGATGTGAGTCTTTTTAGAATCTGTGTTGCTGTTGTTTTTCTCTCTTTGATTGTAATTGCAAGGCGCAAGATATCATCCCAATTATCTTTTATCTTCTTTAAGTTGATTTTTCTTTYAGGGGTAAGTTTATAACCCAAATTATGGTAATATTTTGGAGAATTAAAGCCATAGAGCTGTTGATCTTTGAAATTCTTAATTCTTGGTCCGAAATTAAACCCAAGAATATCTGTTAATCCAAAAATTATCTCAGTATATGCATRAGTGTCACCGGCATGGAAACTACTCTTTACAGTTTCATTATGCAAAAGRCCATCGATAACATAGCCAGACTCCCTTTCACTTACATTGATAACTTGAGAGTGAAATAATCGATGTGATTCATCTATAAAAGTGTAAACGACGACACCTTTATTAGCACCAAAATATTTGTTTGAATGACCTGCATTTGTGGAATCTATATTTGGTGCHAATGAGAATTTCTGACCATCACTAGATGTGTAGTTTTCATCAATATTATTGCGCATGTATTTAACAATTTCGAGCTTATCCATATAGGCAACTATTTTATCATTTGCCTCTTGTGTATTCTCTTCACTGAAGTACCATACCTTAGTATTATCAAGTTGATTTTCATTAATTCCTTTGGATATTTTCCCCATTTTAGAAAGACTCAAATTACAGCCATATCCAAGGATGGCTGCTAAAAGTAAATTATGTTTCTCCTTTTTATTTGTATGAGAATAATGTCTAAATGATGATAAAAAATCTGTCTGCTTATCAACAGCATCGAGTAAGTCTATAATTGATAAATACTCATCATGTGGAAAGTATTTTGCAAGGGTATTCGTCTCTTCCTCTTCGCTCTTCTCAAGCTTTGGTGTCTTGAGAATAAAGGAGTCGTCTGTTGCTGTAAAATAGGTGTTAAAGCCCTTATTTATGTTTTCATTAGTAACTTTATAGCTCTGTTCTACTTTAGTTTTAATACTTTTAATAAATGTATCAAAATCTTTCATATGCTCCATATCATGCTTTTTTAGAAGTAAATCTTCATCTTTTTCGAATTCCTCCTTGGAAATCATATAATCATCAAAATTCCTATATCTGTAGGAGTATTTTAGATTGAGTGTTCCATTTTTAATAGCATCACTCACATGAAAAAAAAGTAAGATTTTATAGAGTGACACTCGGAATTTACCACTCTCAAACACAGCACTTTTTTCTTCATCATTTAAGAAGTCCTGTGGTGCTTTTAAAGTTATATTGGCAGTGTTCTTAAAATAGTTTATAGCTTCAATTATATGTTTATTTGAAGATTTTTCATCAAACTCAATAGCTTTTAAAACTCCAGAAAATTTCCCTTGAAGCGAGACAGATTTACTCTCTATGAAATCATACTTGTTGTCAATTACAGAATCAAATACCTTCTTCTCATTGAGAATATCTTTTAATGTTTGTGTCTTTTTTTCAACGAGTATTTCTATCGCTGCTACCTTTTTTACAGCACTAAGAGTAGCATCCTTAATGACACTCTCAATATCATTAAGTGTTGATAAATTGGCATCTTCAAGTGACTGCATTACTCTGTTCTTTTGAGGTTCTAACTCAAAACTATACTCCTTTTGAGCTCTCAGTGATGAATTTCTTGCTGTCTGTACAGTTGATATAAATCTATCTATCAAATTGTCATTACGAATCAAATAATGATAATAAACAAATGAGAGAAGTAAAAAGTTAGATTCAATATCTTTCTTACGCTTGACTTGAAACACCTGGCTCTTTTCAATCCATCTTGCATGATACTCTGCTATTTTAGGGGTTAAGCCAATCTCTTGAATAATAGATTGTGTCATTCGAAACTTTGATTTTATGGTATTGAACTTGGAAAGACTTTCAATCATCTTCTTTTTATTGCTAGCATGTTCTAGTTTTTTATAGTGGGCAAGATGCCATCTATTTTTAGTCGTTGTGTCTTTTTGCAAAAACTCATCTAAAACATTAAGTTTTTCATCTTTTATAAAAGGTTCCAKTTTTTCAAGAATGTCTTGTTTTTGGGAGTTGATTGCTAAGGATATAATTCTTGAGAGTTCAGTATAACTTGGTACTTCAATCTTTAGTTTTTTAGAGAGATCTACAAGTGCATAGAATATTTTTTTACGATGAGTAAAGTTACTTGCTAAAGTTGTTGCTTCTTTTAAAAGTATATAAGCTGACTTGATTGTGTAGTCACTAATTAATAGGTATTCTTTGATTATTTGTTTATAGCGCCGCATGTGTCTTTGAGATAAGATATAGTTATCCATATTTGTGTCTAAATTCAACTTTTMTTTTACAAATAGRATATCATCATCTCTAAACTTTTTGCTATCATAGAACATGTTGTTTACTTTACAGTAACCATATAGCAAAGARAAATAAACTTTATTATTTGAATCTCTAAGTGTTGTTGAAAACTCTTGAAGTACTTCTGGTAGTTTAAAATAATACTCTTTTTGACTAAAATTTAATTTTGATGGTATAGAAAATATTTTTTGCTCTTCTTTTGATAGAATTTGATAGAATTTGCACTCTTGCCATAATTATCCTTATATTTTAAATGAACATTTATTATATTCTTAATAATATTCTATATATCATAGACAAAACTATATAATTTATTATATAATAAGTGGATTATATAGGTTTATATTAAATATAGGATTTTTTACATGAAAACGACTGCTTATTTACGCATATCTACCATCGATCAAGATATTGAAAAAAATAAAGCTGATATTTTAAAATTAGCCAATGAAAAACAACTTGGCAATGTGAAATTTGTAGAAGAAAAAATATCAGGTACAGTCTCTTGGAAAAAAAGAAAAATTTATTCTATTATCAATGATGCTCAAAGTGGTGATGTTATTATCGTTAGTGAGCTCTCCAGACTTGGTAGAAGTATGCTAGAGATTATGGAAATATTATCTATAGTTTCTGAAAAGAAGCTCTCTTTGTATTCAGTAAAAGGAGATTGGCATCTTAATGAATCAATGCAAAGTAAAATAATCGCTATGGTTTTTGCAATGGCATCAGAAATTGAGAGAGAACTTATATCATCTCGTACAAAAGAAGCATTAAGAGCTAAAAAGGCACAAGGTATTAAATTAGGAAGACCAAAGGGTACTGGAAAAAGTAAATTGGACAAATTTAAACCAGAAATTGAGGCACTTCTAGCAAATGGCTCAACTCAAAAATTTATTGCTAATCGATATAACACTACGGAAGCCAATCTTTATAACTGGTTTTTGAAACATGGATTGAAAACTAAAAAATAGAATCCTATGTCCGCTTTAGTACCTTTGTTTATTTGTAACCTATATAGTGAGTCAAGCTAATTTTAAAGTAGGTGTCCGAAAAAAAGGAATTATGGATTGCTACCCTATCTTGTGTTCTAACTATACAAGCTCTTGCAAAGAAATATCCTTGGTTTACTGCTTGTGTTAAAGATGTTCGTATGCTCCGCATAGAAGAGAATAATGATTTGATGCCAGCATTAGGACTTGTATAGCTTATCTTTAAACTATTTTTATTTAGTGATGATGTGTTTTTGTAGGCTTAACCCACAAAGCAAAAGCAAGGACAAGAGCAATAGCACCAACAATACCGCTGTAGTTAACACCTGAATCTTTAAGTAGTGGTATTAAAATGGCAATTGTGTATTTTCAGAATCATTCAAAACGAATTCGTCTTTGAATTTTTACTCAGTAAATCAAATAGCATCATTCTTGATATTTCAATAGATGATATATCTATGTATGAAAGACCTGCTTTTTTCACACTATTGTTAATGGTAGAGATAAATTTAACAAAGATAGGATCGTTTTGCCCTTTATTAACAGTAATAAAAACTAGTAGTTTTTCTTCATCTTCTTTTAGAAATAGTATTAATTTATTTCTTCCACTATTTTTAACAATATAATTAATCCTCCCTGCTAATAGATAATCTTCTAACTCTTTGAATTTTAGATTTGAAACAGATTGACCTTTGCAATCTTTTATTATGGAGTTTGCAAAATAAGGCACTGTGTAGCGGTAGCAGTTTTCAATATACACACCAGGCATAGGATATAATTTAGATAATTTAGTACAATCACGCGTAAATTTTTTTATTTCATTATCTGTTGGGTATCTAGTTATACAATTTAAATCAGACTGAGATTTGAATGTAGTATTCAAATCTTTTTTAAGTTGATTAATTAGAAGTTCCTGATTTGATTTTGTATTTTGTATAACTCCTAATAATATAAAATCACGTTCTGAAAATTTGTCCGCATGGCATGGATACCATGTAAGATAATCACCTTTTTTCGATACTGGTTTAGCTTTAATCGAGCATCCTGATAAAAAGACAATAACCAATAAAGTAATTGTAGAATATGCAATATTTCTCATTTCAAACCTTTTAGAATTTCTTTTGCCATAGTTTATTATATCCTATTTCTTCTTTTTCATGGTATTATTAAAAAATAATAGTCCCTCAAAAGTAGGAAATAAAACTACATATTTATTAATATTTACAAGAAAGCAAATCTTTAATACTTTTAAAATGATAATTTTCACCAGACCTAAAAGAGCAGTTAATTGAACCATCTGCCAAAGGTGTGACAACGAGTAAATGCTCACATATATTGCCTTTTATTTTACAATTCATACCGTACAGGTTCGTATAATCTGTCGGAGCTTCATTATCAAAAAGCCTAGCTTGTTCTCTGTCCTGGTGAATAGTATTCTTTTGTATCCTAAAAATAAGCCTTGTAATTTTTCGCCCATCTTTATCTTCTTGCATAGATATACTAATGTCAGTATGTTCGTTTATCTCACGGAGTGCTACTTCAAGAACATTTCTTTTAAAATCTTTATAAGATGTTTTATAACTTTTTGGAACTTGCAAAATATCTTGCAACTCTTTAACATCAAAGTACCTAATCTTTAACTTCTCATACTCTTTTAAGAGCTGATATATCCTCACTGAATAGGTGCTTGTAAGTGGTAATATGTATTTTAAATTATAGCTCACAAAGCGTTCTTTTAGCTCAAATAAATAGGGCTTTAATTTTTCGCTAAATCGCACTTTAAATTTCGCTTGACCTCTTATATACTCTATATCGCTAAACCAATTCGCTATCAACCAGCCTGTAGCTGTCGGAACTTCTAGAGGCTTGCTCATAAGCTTTTTAGCGAACTGTTTAAGCCTTGTTTCGTTCTGCTCTGCCTGTAGTTTACTTTCAAGCTCACTCACTTTTATTTCATAGTCCTTGAGTATTTCATCGCTTTTGCTGTCTAGCTGGGAAATAGCACATAGTATAAATTTCATCTCACTCGAGTTTAGTTTATATTTTGCATTCACTAAGTTGAATTTTTGATTTACTGTCATTGATTTTTTCATATTTACAACCTTCTAGGAGCTTTAAAAATTATACTCCCTTTTAATTTAAAAGGAGCTTATATTAGATGACTCCCTTTAAACTGACAAAAACTCCCTTTTAAAGCTATTGGTTACAAATAAACAAATAGGGTAAACTTCCCATAACTCTTAAAAATAACTTAAATACTTAATAGGGTACAAGAACAGCTAGAGAGAATATAGACTATCTAGAACAGAAAAGAGGATATGAAATATCTATGTAAAATAAGGTTATGATTTTTTTTTGAGAGATTAATGAGAAAAGTAAAATCAATAGGTTCAAAAGTCTTGCGTCTGTGCGCCATTTACCAATTTGGTTATTGATAGTAATTTTTACAATTACTTTTCTCGATTCTATTTGAATCAACGACATATAATGAACTGAAAGCATTATAACACTATTTTTTATTATTGTCAAGAATAGTGTTATTATTATATAATTTATTCTTCTTTTTTTAGGATTTTTACTCTTTGTCGGATAAGAAGACAGCCTCACAGCCATCCCCTCTCCTAAGAACCGTGCTTACCACTTTCACGGCACACGGCTCAAGCATTAATAACTAAATTTATTGCGAAGTTTTGAAGTAGAATATCGTTTAGTGAAGTATAAATCATCATCTCTATTAAAWGGATTAGCAGWAGCTACTATTTTAATATATTCAATCAAAGGTATAACCGATAATCGAAACACATTTTTAGTTCCATCTGATAAAGTTTCAGAGTCATATTTATCACTTCTCTTCTTTGATGAAGTCGTTTAAGCCAATTACAAGATTTATACCAAATATATTGGTCAAGTTTTCCAAATATAACTTTAGAATTTAGGGTGCAAATGCATATTCGGCTTTTTCCGGTAATCTGCTTTAAAGTTAGCTTAAATCAGTTCTCTTTGTGGATCTAATTTTGATTTTCCTGGTCCTGGTTTTCTTCCAAGTTTTACTCCTCTAGCTTTTGCAGCATCTAAACCTTCTTTGACGCAACTCTTTAAACGATCTCGTTCTATTTCAGAAACAATACCAAACATTGTAGTTAATAACTTACTACTCATGTCATCACCAATGACTAATTTATCTCTAACTATAATTAGCTGTGCTTCATGTTCATTGATAACTTTATAATGTCCCCAGAAAAACTACTGCCATACAGCTATTTAAGAGGCTTACATCATATTCAAAACACCATAAATTATATACGGCTTTGAAAGAATTGGGGAAATGTATGAAGACAGATTTTTTCCTCAACTACATTAACGATGTGAAGTTTCGCCAGAGGATTGAAAAACAGTTGAATATAACAAATTCTCAAAAGCAGTTTTCTTTGGCAGTAGTTCAGAGTTTACAGCTAAGGAACAAAATATCGCTAACAACTCAAAAAGACTTATTAAAAATGCAATCATACTCTGGAACTACATGTACATCACAAAAAAAACTGCAACAAGCAGCAAATCAAAAAGAGAAGGATGAGATTCTCTCAGCTCTCAAGAATTTCAATAGTAGTATGAGTGCACATAAAATCTATTTGAAATATATGATTTTCAGAGTAATTCTCAGCGAATCCATCGTTTAATTACCCTTAATGAGACGAAAAGATTTATGAATGCTCTAGGTCTCGAAAAATAATTTTGTGGCTTGTAGAGTAAATATGAGAGGTGTTTTTTCTATGGATTTAAAATTCTGTGGGAACTTTAGTGCCTTTATTGATTCATGTAAAATATATTAAGTTTAAATTAAGTGGTTGGGAAAAAAATCGATTTGTTGATTTGGGGCCTACTCCGTAAAACGAAGTCATTTAATAGTAAAACTATTTAAAGGTAATCTCACTCATTTCATCAGCAGACTTCTCAAGTTCGGCTACTCTAAAACTAATAATGGAGTATAACTTCTTCACAAACAGCTTTTCATCATCTAAGAGCTTATCTTCATCAATAAATCTCTCTTGTAGGACCTTAGTGATTGCAGCCGTCTGTTTTTTAATAGTTTGCATAACTAGTTTATAATTTATATCAATGTTATCTGCAAAATCTCGCAATTGATAAGCTTTAATCTCATTTGGATTAAACTCATCCCCATATGCCATTGCCATATCATGTTCAACATCTTCATGAGCTAAGATACAAAGCAGATCATAAGAAGGGGTAGGCTTAATACCATGGTTACTTATAAAAAAAGAGAAGTTCTTTGCATGTGCATCTGAGTTACCAATGAGTAAGTTAAATATAGCCCAGTTAAGAAGTTCTAGTTTAGCTTTAGCTGGAACTTCACAACTATCTGCACAAGCAAAAAGTTTAAAGAAACTAGCACCTTCTCGTATATCTTTAACATCTCTGCCTGAGCCAAAGTTTCTCTCATACTTGTAAGAAGAGGAGAGGTCTAACATCTGACAAGCATCAATGACATGAAGTCTTTTTACACAATCGACTTCATAAACTCTATCAAACCTTTTTACTAGAAGGACAGGGGCTTCATTAAATCGTTTTAACTCAACTTGTGCGACATTTAAACCTATCTGTTTTGCGAGGTGCATACAGAAGAGTTCATTGATGACAATATGGCTCTGTTTTTTTGTTTGAAACTTCATGATGTGAGTAGAAGAGAGAGTTCCATCACCTAGTCCAATTTTACTCTCTTTAATTATGACAGGCAGTTTCTCTTGAACTCCAGCTAAAGAGAGTCTCTCTTTCTTATCCCAGATCACTATACTTTTTTCTTGAATCTCTGCTATTCGTAATGCCAGCTCTTCATCAGGTATCTCTCTAAAGATTGCTTGATCACTCTCTTGTGCTTGTCCAAACATTAATGCACCAGATGTGTCATAGCCTATAGCTTTTATAATAGCAAAGGTATTACTTTTAGAGATGTGGGCAAAGGCTGTAATATCTTCAAGACCTTTACCCTCTGGAATCAAGTTTTCTAAAAATCGTTTTACAGTTCCAGAACTAAGAGTCTTATTAAGTGGCAAATTTGGAGAAATAGCATAACCATTCTTCTTCCACTCATCAGCATAAGCAAATTTATAGGATTCATCAGAGTTATCAATCCAGATAGAACCAACTTCTTGCTTATCAATTATTACTTTTAAACTATTGTGTTTCATGATTCACTCCATGGAGCTACTTGAAGCTTTATACCAAGTGCAGTCATAATACTCAAAACAGAGGAGACTTTCATGCCACTGATTCCATTTTCTATATTATTAAGTGTATGAGCTGAAACACCACATAGCATAGCTGCATCTTTAGTATTTAAACCCTGTTGTGTACGTCTAGCTTTTATAAATAAGCCAATAGACTCAGTTGTAAGTGTTTCTTCAAAAGAGGGTGCTTGTATAGCTTTAACTTTTTTTCCTGTTGCCATGACTTAATCCTAAAATATAAAAAGAGTTGTATTTAGAAGAAGTATATCAAAATTAAATATTAAACACAAATTTAATTGTATTTAATAAGATGGGACAGGTTAATACTTTTAAAATTCATTATTATTGTATTTAAATGAATAAAGTAATAATGTCGGATAAGAAGACGACCTCACAGCCATCCCCTCTCCTAAGAACCGTGCTTGCCACTTTCACGGCACACGGCTCAAGCATTAATAACTAAATTTATTGCGAAGTTTTAAAGTAGAATATCGTTTAGTGAAGTATAAATCATCATCTCTATTAAATGGATTAGCAGAAGCTACTATTTTTCATTAAGCCTGTAATGCTCATATTCTTAGAGAACTTAATGGTATTACTGAAAAAGAGAGTGTTATTTGGAGCCAAGATATGCATAAACTGCTAATAGATATGAATATAGCTGTACATAAAGCCAAAGATAGTTGTAAAACTGAACTATCACAAGCTCAAATTTCAAAGTTCACAAGAAGCTATAGTAAAATTACTCAAAGTGCTAATAACTACTATCCGCCACCAGATAAAGACCTAAAAAAAACAAGAGGACGACCTAAACAAGTAAAAGGTAAAAATCTATTGGATAGATTGCTAAAATATCAAGATGAAACACTTAGATTTTTAAGTGACTTCCGTGTACCCTTTACAAATAATTTAGCTGAAAGAGATTTGAGAATGATTAAAGTTAAAGAAAAAATYTCAGGTTCATTCGCAAGTTTTAAAGGTGGAGAGATGTTTTGTAGAATTAGAAGTTACATTTCTACTCTTAAAAAGAATGACATTTCAGTACTTCAGGGGCTTAGCGATGCTTTAGCTGGAAAAGCTTATGTTCCTATACGAACTGGGTTCTGAATGATTACAAATATTTAAATATATGATATAATTAAACAAAAATAGGGAGTATCGGCTTATGTATCATACAAAGAATGAAATACTTTCTTTTTTAAAACAGCTCAAGCCAGAACTTGCCTCTCAAGGTATTATTTCTTTAGGGTTGTTTGGTTCTATTGCGAAAGAAACGAACAATGAAGCAAGTGATATAGATATCGTCTATGAAACTTCAAATTTTTTTTTAGAAAAGCACAAGGGTTGGAGTGCCTTCACTTACCTCAATACCCAATTGAGAAACAAAGTGGAAAATCATTTTCAAACACATGTTGATATGTTTGATTTAAATAGTGCGAGTCCGTTCAAAGATAAAGTTAAAAAAGAAGCACTTTATGTATAGTCGAGATGACCTTGATAGAGTAAAGTTAATTCTTGTAAAAATAGATTATATACTCGAGATATCTACTATAGGAATTGTTAAAGCATTAGATGATGAAAAGATGACAAGGCCTGCAATAATGATGCATCTAACATCTATAGCTGAACAGTTTTCTAAAATTAAAGATCAAGAATTATTGAAAAAATTTGATGATGAAGATGTTAAAGGTGCAATAAACACACGAAACTTTATTGCTCATGACTATGAAGGTGTAAATTTACCTATTATAGAGTTCATTATTAGAGATAGATTACCTGTATTGAAACATGAAATAATTATTATACTTCAGTAATATMKKRYSSMWRYWCWTMWRASYSYWAKYKAWWKSKRKWMTKTWCWKRAMRKWRYMRSARWWMTCTKGMAAATAGCTCTGCCCTCTTAAGAAAAGATGTCTTCTTTTTCCCATTTAAGAACTTTATCTGAAGTTAATATTCTATAAACATAGCTATACTCTCTACATGTGCATATTAATCACTGTTGGAAGTCAAACCTTCTAAAATATCATTATAAAAGATTTTTTCCTTTTGTGAAAAGTTCTCTTGAAAAGGAACTATCTAATTCAATAAATTTCTCTGACATTTTTTTTCTATGTACAATGAGATCAATTGAAACTTTGCTTCGCAAATCTCTTATAGCATGAGAAACCTCTTTGGTGATAGTACTTTTTTCTCGAAAACTTTGAGGGATGAAATCATCTTTAGTAACAACATAAAGATTTATATCACTCTCTTCATTTGGTGTACCATATGCATAACTTCCAAATAAAACAACTTTCTCTAGATTCAAAGGTTTAAGACAATTAACTATCTCAGATGTAAGGGTCTCTATATTTATCATAATATTATTAATCCAATTTTACTAAATATCGAATATTTCGACCACTACTACCTTCTATCTGCTCAATACAACCAAGTTCAACTAACTGTGCCATATCTCTTACTGCAGTTGCCTTACTTACTTTAGTGAGTGCAATATACTTCTTAGTACTCAGGCCACCTTCAAAGTTACCGACACCGACATCAAGTATTTTATTTAAGACTTTAACCTGGCGTTCATTAAGGGCTTTATTTCTATATCTATCCCAAAATCTAGTCTTCTCAATTAGGTACTCAATATTTTTTAGTGCATTAAGCATAGAATCTTTTAAAATATGTAAGTTCCATTCTAACCATGGTGTTATATCAAATTCTCTATTTCTAAAAAGGTTGGTTGTTTTATCTAACATATCATAGTAACCCTTTCTATCTGCATTTATAGCTGTTGATATAGAGTAAAGCTTGAATTGAGTTAGTTCGCTACCTTGTGAGAGTATATAGTCTGTAATTGCTCTTGAAATCCTTCCATTCCCATCATCATAAGGGTGAATTGATACAAACCATAGATGAGCTATAGCACTTTTAATATATATATTTTCATTACTATTATTGCAATACTCTAATAGTTTATTTATATCATCCTCTATATGTGAAACAGGAACAGCAAGATAATGTACTTTTTCATGTCCTATAACACCAGAGACAACTTCCATATCATCATTCTCTCGAAATGATGCAATATTTAGTTTATGTAATCTACTATAGCTATTTTCAAAGAGGCAGTTGTGCCAGCCATGAAGTCTCTCAAGACTAAGAGGTACTTTATTTAAGCTACAGTCTAAAAGTAATTCCACAAGACTGTCTGTAGTAGCAGTTGAGTACTTATCACTTCTTCCATCAAAATCTTTATCTAATTTCTTTCGAAATGATGATCGTACACTCTCTCGTTTAAAAATTTCACCTTCTATAAGAGAAGTGTTCAGAGCCTCGTCGGTTAAGGTTTCAATCTCTATACGACGAATATCATCTTTATTGAAAAGATTTGAAATACCATCAAGCGTACCACGATGGTACTCTATCTCAGCTATTAGTTTAGTTAGTTTCTCTTTGTCATAATTAAAAGTTGGATAGTCTGGATGTTGCCATATCCATTTAATTATTGGTTTGTTTTTACTCATTTTAAGCCTTTGAGCCGTTTAATTAACATAATGGTATCATAATATGAGTCGCTTATGATACTTAATCACCTCATTATGATATGTTACACAACATAAACACAATTCTATTGAAAATACTACTGACCTACTCCGTGTATTTCATCATATATTYCCATTACCCATTCGAGATGTGTAGTAATAGATTTTGGAAAGCCTATTCCAACCTTAATAGYATCAGAGGCTAAATAATACAACTCTTCTCTGTCTATATCTTTCATTTTAATTAAGACTTTGATATCATCTTCATCACTATCAGAGAACCTTGCTATTTTTGAAATGATTAAGTCTAATGGATCTAATATATAAATATTTAATTTTTCATCGATAGTTTTGATTAGTACGGCTCTTTTATCATAATCTTCTTGCATCAATCCAAAAGAACTATTATAAGTATAGTCGTATGATAACTGTTGAAGATTACCATCCTTATCTATCCATGGAACAATTAAATCAGCAGGTAACTTAACAGCATTAGATAATATACTATCTACATCATTGGAAACTCTTGAGTTGGTATGAAAGTGAACAGCTGCTCCTCCCACAATATATGCATCTACAGGAAATTTTATATGTGCATCAGGAATCTCATCAGAGATCTTTTGCATAATTTGAAATACTGCTTCTTTAAAACTTTTACTAAGCATTAAAAAGAACCTGTCATCTTAAATTGATTAAACCGCATCATATCGATGCCATTTTTAAGACCATACATATTTGCAAACTCATTAGACGAAGAAGGTCTTGTTTTATAAARAAAGCTTACTTCTGGTTCATCACTATTTACTTTAAAGCCAAGTTTTACAAGTTTATTCGTCAAAAAGGTATAGAGATAGGCTGCACGCATTCTTGCATTTTTTGAGAGTGATGTATCTTTAGCTAGAGTTARCCAGTTTTTRCTATCYCTRTGTGATACTAAAGCCTTATAWAGTTCTTTTTCAAACTCTCTACCATTATCAAAGTAGTGTTCATTCTCAAGAAGTCTTTTTAAGTCCTCATTATCATGTGATTCTAGAAGGGTCTTCGCTTCATGAAAATCTAAAGTCTCAAGTAGATTAAACAGCTTACTACGTTTGGATTTTTTCCAATTTCTAAGTGTTCTAGTATCTACATCAAAAAGTTCATGCATCTCTTGTTGTGTCATTTAGATCTCCTTAAAATAATTTTATACTGTCATTATAGGAAATTATTACCTATTTGTCAATATATTTAATGACAAAATTTATTAATTAGATACTATAATCTAAATTCTCTTGAAAAATGGGCATTGCCCTCTTAGAGAAGAAGGTCTTCCTTTTTTATATTTAAGAGTTTGCATACTCGACTGAATATTTCATTAGCAAATATATAAAACTCTTGTGCATCTTGAAGTGTAGACTTGGAATGTCCCCTATAAAGTCGGATAAGAAGACGATACTCTACTAATATACACTTAGAGTATCGGTTAGAAAAATTAGATGTAGAATAGTCCATTCATGGATGAGGAACCTAAATACAGGAATTATGCAGGTTTACATTTATATAAATATTTCAATCTCAAGCTCGAGCTGTATGCCGTGAAAGTGTCACGTACGGTTCCTAGGAGAGGGGATGGCTGTGAGGTCGTCTTCTTATCCGACGATATGATAAAGAAGTCCTTATTGTTCGCCGAGTCTTTAAAAACAAAGATGGCAGTATTGGAATATTAAATCTGGTATGTAGTGATATCATTCTTGATGGTTCTACTGTCTCAACAATCTATGAAAAACGATGGAAAGTTGAAGAGTTTCATAAGTCTATAAAACATAACTCAGCTCTTGCTAAGTCACCCACTAAAACAGTTAGAACTCAGAGTAATCATCTCTTTATTTCTATACTGGCATTTTTTAAACTAGAGAAGTTAAAGATAAAACACCAACTTAATCATTTCGCACTTAGAACTAAGTTGCTCATCAAAGCTAATCAAGTTTCATTTATGGAACTTCAGAGGCTTAAGGCTTGTTAAAGGTGCATAATGTCAGTTACTATAATTGAACAGTTATAGTAACTTATGTTCAACAGGGATAACAAACATAAAATTAAATAGACCCTTTGTATTTTTTTATTAAATTACTTCAAAAAACTTACAAACATCAATATCAAGAACCTTAGCAATTTTCACTATATGCTTAATATTGAAGTGATGATTGTTTTTTCTAATTTCGGCACGACCAAGATATGCACCACCAGTCAGTCCAATTTCTAATGCTAATTGCATTTGTGTAAGACCTTTTTCTTCTCTATATTTTTTGACATTAGCAGATACTATGTCCAAAATATTATCACTATATCTTTCTAAATCATCAATAGTATTCAATTTATGTCCTAACGATATATATGTTTAAGACTTTAATAATATTACTTACTGTAGAATTCATCAACGATATATATATCGTTTTATTAAATACAATTTTATTCCGTATAATATATTACATTTAAGCTCAGATTAATGGGGGGGGGCATCGCCATTAAGTTAAGCAATTAAGTAAAATATACACACCAAGATAAAAGGATAAAAATCATAAGAATATATATTCAAATCAAAGCTTAAAATAACTGAATCAAATCCCTATATACAGGGGTTTACAAAGGTTTTAGTAAGTGCTGTTTGGATATAATATATATTATATTAAGGGTTGGTTATGTTAAAAAAAACTATTGAAATTTTGGTAGTTTTTAGAGATATAAAAAGAGAAGAAGTTTTTAAAAATAAGTATAAAATTGGTATAAACAGTTTTGCAAGAGATAGAAAGTTAGGATTCGATAAAATTATGACTATGATGATTAAAAAGAGTAATAAATCAATCCAAAACAGCATTACTGACACCCAATTAGATTTAGGTGAATATGTAACTATCTCTAATAGTGCTTACACACAAGCTAGAGCAAAGTTAAACTATACAGCTTTTAAAGAGTTTGCTAAAGATGTATCACAAGCACGAGTATCATGCCTTTATGGTGTTCTTAATAATATCGCTATAGACTCTTCAATTAGTAATAAAAATAAGAGTAAAGAGAATAATCTTATAGCTTACGATGAGAGGACTTTAGCAGTAGAACATTTACAACACTGTAATAAAGATGATTTAACTCTTATGGATAGAGGATATCCTTCATTTGAACTATTTGCATCAGCTTATAATAAAACAAATATTTTTTGTCGACTAAGAAGAAATGTATTTTCAAAAGCAAAATTTCTATTTGATGCACATAGCGAGAAAAAAGATGTCATACTTGAGATAAATGCACCGAAATATTTAAAAGAGAGACTTAGAAGTGAAAACATACCAACTAAAATGAAGATACGCTTTGTACAAGTTATTTTAGATAATGGTACAGTAGAAGTATTATGCACAAATATAACCGATAATGAAAGATTAAAAACTTCAGAATTTAAAGAGCTATATGCCTTAAGATGGGGAATTGAAACATATTTCGATCTAATTAAAAATAGACTCTCTTTGGAAAACTTTACAGGTCAATCTGCACTTGCAGTAAAACAAGACTTCTTTGCAACAATATTTCTAACAAACTATGAATCCATCCTTACTTACGATATAAATGATGATTTAAAAGAGAGTACCAAAGACAATAAATATGTGCAAAAAGTAAATAAAGCAGTATCCTTCAATGTTATAAAGCATAAGGTATTTGATTTACTCTATTTAGACAATCCAATAGATGAGATACTAGAACAGATGGAGAAGTTATTTTTAACCAACACCATAGTGATACGACCAAATCGAAAATCAAAACCACGACTAGATAAGGATATCCATAAATCTACCATTGCCACGAATTCGATAAATCATCTCAAAAGGAAGAAGAAAAATGTTGGAAATTAATCAGATAAAAGCTCCTAAAATAGGTGCTTTTAGGCTTAACTTAATGCCGTTGATGGGGGGGGTATAATTGTAAGTAAAGGTAGGAAATATGATAACAATATTTGATAATACTAAAAAATGCTCCAATCGGAGAATAAAACACTTAAAGAAAAAATAGCATCTATAAGTCAAAAGATATTGTAGAAGAAAATAAAACCACTATGGAGGCTTTCAATGAAAGTAAATACTCATATTTATAAAAATGGAAAATGGAATATACCATTCGATACAACATTAGATTCTAAAAACACTCTAATTTTGATTTTTGCATCATTAGAAGAAGAAAAGGTAAAAGAAGAAGTTTTAAAAATCGCTAAACTTTTTCACTCATCTATCATTTCTGGTGCATCTACGAGCGGAGAAATCTTTGATGATGAAGTCTATGATGATACTATTGTTATCTCTATTACGAAATTTCAATCTACAACTCTTAAAAATCATGCATGTAAACCAATAAGCAATGAAACATCTTATGAAGATGGTGTTGGTATTGCAAAAGAACTTTTTCATGATAATTTAAAAGGTATATTTATTTTATCTGACGGGCTTAAAACAAATGGCTCAAGACTTACACAGGGAATTGCCTCTGTTGTGTACTCTGATGTTGTTGTAAGTGGTGGATTGGCTGGAGATAAAGACAAATTTGAAAAGACTTGGATTATTGAAGATGGAAGCATAAACGAGGGTGTTGTCTGTGCTGTTGGTTTCTATGGAGACAATGTTCATTTTCAAGTAGCATCTAAAGGTGGCTGGGACTCTCTTGGACTTACGCGTGTGGTAACAAAGAGTAAAGATAATGTTATCTATGAATTTGATGGCAAATCTGCACTTGAGATATATAAGCGATATTTGGGTGATAAAGTAAAAGATTTACCTTCAAGTGCTTTACTCTTCCCTCTAGAACTTAAAAATAATTTTGCCGCAGAAGAAAAAGAGGTTAGATCGGTACTTGGAATAGATGAAGAAAAAAATACTCTTATATTTGGAGGGGACATTCCTCAGGGCTCATATGTAACCTTTATGAAAGGAAACTTTAATCGTCTTGTAAATGGTGCAAGTGAATCAGCAGAAAAGTTAGATTTTTCTAACTATCATAATGAACCTTTACTCTGCATAGCCATCAGCTGTGTAGGAAGAAAGTTGCTCTTAAAAAGTAGAATTGATGAAGAGATAGAAGCGGTTGAAGAAGTTTTACCAAAAGATGCCAATGTCATCGGGTTTTACTCTTATGGAGAGATTTCATCACCTGCTTCGGGAATATGCACTTTGTATAATCAGACAATGTCACTCACAGCAATCTGGGAAAGTGATGCATAAAATTTTACAAAAACAACTAAAAAAACTGGGTTATAAAGATGGAAAAGTCCCTGAAGGGAATTTGGAAAAATTTATAGAGCTTGTAGATATAACATATAGTGAAGCAGATGAAGATAGAGAATTTTTAGAACATACATTAGAAACTTCATCACAAGAGATGATAGAACTCTATGCAAATCTCAAACAAAAATCTCAAACAGTTTTAGCAAAAAGTGAACAAAGGTACAAAGAGTTGGCTACAAAAGATATTCTTACGGGCATACTTAACAGGTTCGCATTTGATGAGGAACTTAAAAGAGTTATATCCAATTCAAAAAGAACCGGTGCTAAATTTGCCCTGCTCTTTTTGGATTTAGACCACTTTAAAGAGGTAAATGATACTTATGGGCATGGTGTTGGCGATAAACTACTGCAAGAAGTAACTAAAAGAGTTTTACCAAACATAAGAGCTGAAGATATTTTTGCCCGTTTTGGTGGTGATGAGTTTCTTCTTATTTTTACAAATATACAAAAAGAGACACTTCATGTTTTGGTAGATAAGGCAATTAGCCTTTTTAGAAAGCCTTGGATTATTGATGATATTAAATTTAATATAACAACAAGTACGGGAGTTGCACTTTTCCCAGATGATGCAGATACTAAAATAAAACTTATGAAAAAAGCTGATATTGCTATGTATAAATCAAAAGAGTTGGGGCGTAATCAGGTGTTTTATTTTGAGAAATCTATACTATAATGGTTCCCTTTTCAAGACTGTAAATTTCAAGACCAGTCAAACAACTTTCCTTATTTTATAATGCCCCTAAAATCTAAGACAGTAATTCAGTAAAGTTTATTTTCAAAAAAGATAGAATAATATAAATTATAGAGATAAATTATGAGCAGAAAAAAAAGTGACCAGAGGGAATACCCTCATATATGTCAAGCACAATCCAAAAGTACACCAATGGTTCGATGTCAACAAAGGAACAAAAGTGCCCATAGGATTTTCTAAACATCCTATTTCAGGGATCTCCGGAGAAATAATGCCCGTATTTTTGTTAGACTAAAAGAACAACCCTTATATTTTGTCTACAAGCGACAAGATTTATTTCCTATACTTATCGGCTTAAAGAAATTTTTCTCTCTCTTTTCAAAAGCAGTTAAATTGTAAATTCTCATAAAATTGCTTGAAATATAATGATTAGGATTTAAATAATGGCTAAAAAACTAAAAATTAAGTTCTATGGGCACTTTTGTACCTTTTTTGATTTATGCCCAATATGGATGAGGAACCTAAAACTAAAATTTTTAAAATTGATTATATCAATAAAATTATTCTTTAATACAAAAATTGTATATTTTTTAATTTTTTAAAATCTTAAAATAGATTATTTTTTAATCAATATTTTTCTACATCCATTATGTTTTCAACTATAATTACACTATTAATTTATTTGGAGAATAGCATATGGCAAGTTTTAAAGCCCTCAAAGGGCAAGGAGATGCAAAGACACTTTTTGCTGCTTTTTTATATTTCGATTTTAGTTTTATGGTCTGGACAATGCTCGGACCCTTAGCAACAGAGATTAGTGAATCATTGGCTATACAAGGGTTTATTATAAGTGCTTCTCAAAAAGCAACTCTTCTGTCTGTTCCTATTTTGGCAGGTGCCCTGCTTCGTATTGTACTCGGTTTTGGAGTTGACAAATTTGGAGCTAAAAAAACAGCACTTATGAGTCAAGCAATTGTTATTTCTGTTTTATTCTACGCATTTTTTAGAGGTGAAAGCATCACATACAACGAACTTTTAGTTGTTGCGACAGGATTAGGCTTTGCAGGAGCTTCCTTTGCAGTTGCACTGCCACAGGCTGGTCAATGGTATCCTCCAAAACTTCAAGGAATTGTACTTGGAATTGCAGGAGCAGGGAATATAGGTGTTGTCATTGACTTTGTGTTCGCTCCAAAGATTGCAGAAATATGGGGATGGSAAGCAGTATTTTTAGTTGGAGCTGCATTATCAAGTATAATTTTTGTAACATACATYTTTTTAGCAAAAGATGCACCCAAAAAAGTTTATACACCTCGTCCTAAAAAACTAAAAGATTATGGAAAATTATTAAAAGATAAAGATACATGGTGGTTTAACCTTTTTTATGCAGTAAGTTTTGGTGGTTTTGTCGGGTTTGCAGGTTATATGAAAGTATATCTTATGAACACGTATCAAGCAGATATGAGTAGTTTCGGACTAAGTGTATTTAACGAACCCAACGTGAAAGTCATCGCCGGTTATTTTGGAGCATTCACTATCTTTTCCGGTGCAGTTTTAAGACCAGTAGGCGGAGCTATTGCCGATAAAATGGGTGGTGTAAAATCACTTTACATTTTCTTTGGCATGGTAACACTTTTAGCAATTATAAATGCAGTTATCACATTGCCTTTTTGGATTGCAATTATAGTACTTTTTTTAATTATGGCAAATCTTGGTATGGCAAATGGAGCTGTATTCCAACTTGTACCGCAAAGATTCGGAAAAGATATCGGTATTATGACAGGTATCATCAGTGCAGCCGGTGGTCTTGGCGGTACGGCATTGATTAAAACCTTAGGTTGGTCAAAAGATGTATTTGATGGTTATTCGGTAGGTTTTATGATATTTGCCGGTGTTGTTCTTRTTGCGATCATGGGTATCTCATTAGTTAAAACAAGATGGAGAACTACTTGGGGCATTGCAGCTGGTGGAAGAATATAAATTAAATGATAKAGAGTATTTTGCAATTAAAAGSATACGAAGCTAGCAATAAAAAAGTRAATAAAATTGAAAAAGTTAAAGACCTTAAGAAACCTATACAAGCTTTCGAGAAAATAGGTTTCTCATCTATATTCTTCTTTTTCCAGCAACCTGCTTTAAATCTAGCTTAAATCTTAATATGTGAGGATGTATGGCTCTCATATATCCTCAACAAGCAATGACATTATTTTCTTGGTATAATAAGCATTAACAAACCACTTCATCTCATCAAGAGTAATTAAACAATGGATTCGTGTAGAATGACTCTTGAAATATAAATCCCAAATAGATTTATATGGGACTACACAACTATAGAGCTATTCTTTAATGCACCAAGAATCTTATCCTTCTCTTTTTGAGTTATTGGCAATATCCTGTTCCTAAGCTGTAGCTACAGTAAACTCTGAACTGTTGCCAAGTAAAATTATTTTTGAAAATTTGTTTGATGCTTTAACGGTTGCAAATCAAGAAAGCTACTAAAGCGGAGATAGCTATCCATAAATCACTTCCAGTGTATAATATTCGGTCCATTATACATATTTACCCCATAAGGCTTTATTCTTATCTTTTTGGCATATTTTATGCATAAATATTACAAAAGTTACATATTATATAATAT
>NVXO02000014.1:21623-49778 GCA_002733945.2 Sulfurimonas sp.
CCCTATTTAAGGGGTATGTAGACAAAGGATTATCCTCCTATATCTGCTTTAGTACCTTTATTTATTGGTGAGCAATGTTTGATTTTATTTCTGAAAGAGATAAAAAGTTGTGTTAAAGAAGGCTTAAATGCTGCTAAAGCTAGAGGAGTTAAACTTGGTAGAAAACTAGGACCAACAAAATCTAAATTAGATCCACATAAAGAACTAATACAAGAATATTTAGATAAGGAAATTAGTAAAGCAGGTATTTCTAAATTACTTGGTGTTCATAAACAAACACTTTACAGCTACATCAAAAAGTATAAAATGAAGAAAAGTGATTTAAGCTAAGTTTAAAGTAGATTGACGGGAAAAAGGAAATATACATTTGTAACCAAGATAATTCCATTCATTTTCATTTCATCTAGGTATCATATTCTTCAATTAAGTAAAATAAAAAGAGTAGTCAATGTTTAAAACAGTAATAGTATCCATTTTTATAACAATCYCAATATTTGCATCAGCAGTYTCTGTGAGTGTCATAAAGCCTATTGAAAAAGAGATAGCTGTTACAATAGATGCTATCGGTGCTGTAATATCAAAAAATGAAACTAGCATAACAGTAAAAACAAGTGGTCTCTTAGAGATGCAAGTGTCACAAAATAGTTTTGTTCTCAAGGGAAAACTTATTGCTAAGGTAAGTGATAAACCCCGTAAGAAAAAAATAGAGCTTCTAAAGCAGAGTTTAACACTTCAAAAAACTGGGGTAGCACTACAAGCAGATAAAATAAAAATAGCTAAAGATAAGTACAAAATGGGAGTTGGTTCTAAAAGTAGTTATCTTGCCCAAAAGATACTGCTGCGACAACTACAAGAGCAATATAACACGAAGCAAAATGAGTATTGTAGAGAAGCGCACACTTGGCCACCCAGAAGCGTCAACACTTGGCCAGTAGATTTCTAAAAAATATTCTTATGACATTCTATCATAGGTGGCCAAGTGTTTTAGCTATTTGCCAATAATTCTCTCATAGATGGACCACTTAACTCTATTTTATGAGCAGTGTGAATAAGTCTATCCATCATAGCATCAGCTATAGTCTCATTTCCCAAATATGCATACCACTCTTTTATTGGTAGTTGAGCTGTAATGATGATAGAACCGCTCAGTGTTCTCTCCTCTATGATCTCAAACAAGTCATTAATCTCATCGCCTTTGAGTGGTGTTACTCCGAAATGCCCGTAGGAAATGCCCTTGGGGTACATCAAGAAGCAAGAGCTTAAACTTCGATATCTTTGCAAGTGTCTTTGTGTAGCTCCCATCAAGCCTTGCCATCTTTATCTCTTCAAGTAGTGTTGTCACTCTATAGTATTTTGCAGTGTAGCTAAGTAAGATAGCACGTCGAGCTATGGCTTGAGCTAAAAAACTCTTTCCAGTTCCAGTAGCACCAGTTAGAAGAATGTTCTGAAACTTATTTATAAACTCACAGTTAGCTAAAGAAAGTATCTGCGACTTGTCTAGTTTTCTCTTTGCATGATATTGAATCTGATCTAATGATGCCGATGAGTCTTTGAGTTTCGCCATTGTGAGCATCCTCTTTATTCGTTTATCTTGTCGCTGATTTATCTCTGCTTCAAAGAGATGGTAGAGTCTCTCCTCAAACGAGAGGGATTGATAAGAAGTATCTTCACTCTGAAATAGCAGAGACTCCTTAAAGCCTGAGAGGCTTAACTGTGATGTTTGTTCCATAAGTGTTGCGAGTGTAATCATTAGATTGTCTCCTGTGTAGGGGTGTTTATATATTGTGAGTAGTACTCACTTCCTCTGATATTTTCATGATTATTCATATACTTGTTGTTAGCATTCTCTTGCTGATTATGCAGTAAATAGCTCTTTGTTTTTAGCATTGACTCGATAGATGCAACATTATGACGGTTCATCTCTAATGCAACTGCTGAGACAGACTCTAGAGCTTCATTTCCATAGGTTTTGGAGAAACTGAGTATCGCCATACAAGATTTATACCCTCGTGTTGGATGAGAACGATTCTCCATAATGGATTCCATGAGTGCTGTAGTATTTGCACCTATTGAGTTTGCCCAGTTTAGGATTCTTCTTGGATTTCATTTTTCATATTGGTACTGATGATCTGTGGGCATATGTTCTAGTAGTGTTGAATCATGATATTTTTGAGTCTGTCTTGGGTGATGTGCTATAGTCTCTCCATCAAGAGAAATAAGCACCGATGTTGCAGAGTAAGTCACATCTACTTTTTTGCCTARATGAATGTADGGHACAGAGTAACCACTTCCHTCTARCTCTATRTGATARTCTATCCCTACAGTAGCTCKTTTAAACTCTTTAAARATRTATTGGTTTGCTCTGAGTGGRTGHAGYAKTGGTTTATCHAGAGTYTCAAABAGTTCTGTTCTACTTTTACCTAATCGTCTGATGATTTTATTGTTATAGCCATCTATAAGTAGATATATCTGCTGGTTAAGTTCATCTACACTAAAAAATGTATGATTACGAAGTTTCATTAGTATCCATCGCTGTACTGCTTTTACACCTAACTCTACTTTAGACTTATCCTGAGGACTGTAAGGTCGAGCAGGCTCTACTGCTACACCATAATGATCTGCCATATCTTTGTAGCTGTCATTGAGTCTTACTACTCCTCTCTTGTGGGAGATTACTGCTGCTTTTAGGTTATCAGGTACTAAGATGTTTGGAACACCTCCGTAGAAGTTAAAGGCTTGAATATGGGAACTTATAAAGTCTTTGGTTGATTGGGTTGCTGTGGCGTGTACGAAAGTAAGTCCACTAGCACCGAGGACTGTTACAAATATCTGTGCTTTGGATGTTTCACCAGTTACTTGATCTGTTATCAGCATTGTCACACCACTATAGTCGATGAAGAGTTTATCTCCGCTATAGTGAATCTGTCTGTTAGATAATTGATTACGATATTTTAATCGTAACACCTCTTTAATTTTACTCATTGATACTCTCCTCATTTTACACACCTCTTTTTAGGTGTATTATAGTTGAAGAATACCTTTTAGTTTAAATCTACCTTATAGGAGCATCAAGAGAAATAGTGGCTACTTATGAGATGCTCACAGTGGCCAAGTGTTGATGCTCGCGGTGGCCAAATAGAGTGCTTCCCTACATGTAAAGATATAGGTTTACAGAAGTAAACAGTTTTGTTTACTTTTTAAGATGAAAAATTAATTTATAGTAGGTAGTGATAATGATAGATAAAACAATATCACCAATAGGAAATTTTCCAAAAGATGATAAGCTGAGAGTAGTCTGGATGTATGGAGCTGTCTATAAAAATATAGGAAGAACTAGAGTCCCAGAAATAAAAATTATGCTAAAAGAGATCCTTCCCAGTGGAGAATTAAGCACAGCACAAATATTTAGAAAGATTTCCATTGCGCAGCTTGATATAGCAAGACATATGACAATATGGAGAGGCAATAGAAGAACTATCTCGCTTTGGAAGTCTTTTGGTGATGGCTATGAAGTAGATAAATTATTCTCATTAAAAACAGAAACATCTAAATCAATAAGATTTACAGAAAAGAAACCAAATTCAGATTATGGTCATTTTCCACCATATAAATATAAAATGGATAGGATTGAAAATAAAAGTGACTATTGGAGTTTTGCGAATGCCACATTTACAAAAATAGAAGCAGATAGTGGCACCTTAGTAATTATCCCATCTATGGAGTTGTTTACATCAACCTATGTTCCACAAGAGCAAAAATTGAGAAATAGACTCTTGCAATATAGGTTAGATGATGTACTCGCTACATATATTAAAAGCGGTCAAATTATTGACGACAATTATCATCTTGAACTGTATGGGAGCAAACTAGAAACTAATATAGCTTTTTTAGCATATGCAAAATTTAATAATGTATCAAGACAAAGATTAAGTAAGCTATTTAGGAGCCTAGGAATTAGTAGTAGCTTCCCTGAGCGGTCTCCAGTTGTTTTACCTTATCATCCCACAAAGATGGATGTACAAGGTGATGGAATATGGCTAGATAAAATCACATTTTTTATGTTTAGAATAAATGGTTATTCATTTCCAATAGATAACGAGGTTGAATCTTATGCTACTGAATTAGTCTATGAAGATGATGAATCACAAGAGAAGAAAAAACAATATGTAAAAGCCCTACAAAAGTTAGATGATATGGATATACCGATAACCAATGAGTACAATCCACATACTAATAATGCTTCGCAGCATATTTTATCAGAAGTATCAACTTTAAATGCTAACAACACTAGAATTAAACATAGAAAGGAACCTATTACTGTTTTAAATAATGTAGACAATACTGAAGATATAACTCAGATATCTTCTGGAGATGCTAATCGAACTAGTGATTCTGAAAATACAGGTAATATCAAAATAGATAGTAAGGAAGAAAAATCATACTTACAGCAATCAGATGTCTTGAAATTGGTTATAAGTGCACTAAACTATTTAAAAGATGAGAAGGTTAATATATCAGATAGTAAAGATGAAGTTTTTATTGAAAAGATATATTTTGTGGATGAAGTATGTGCTTTGAGTGAACAACAAATGACAACACAGTTCTCAAGAGTCTTAATTCAGTCAGGTAGAGAGGTTGTCGTATGAGCTAGAAAATGAAAAAATGAAAAATATGGAAGAAAATTTATTGGCTATAGAAACTATATACTTTTAAAAATAGTTCTTAGTGATAATAGATATGCATATTTATTTGAGATAGATAAAAAAGATACTGAAAATGGTTTTTCAGGGATGATATTAGGACCTGCACATCTTAATGAAGAAATTGATATTTACACACTTTCAGAACTTCTTAATGAGATAATGCTACATCAAGGTGTTTTAAAAAAGGTTGAAATTGCTACTTTGAAAAAAATGACCTTTAAGCATGCTATTAAAAATGATACATTGAATGAGAATATGAAAAACACATTGAGAAGAGCGATGAAGAAAGGATTGTTTCCAAGTAAATAATCAAATTTTTAGTGAAAAAAAGATATAATAGAAGTAATGTTTTATATTTGTGTGAGAGCCAATATAAAGCAGATTCTAATGGTGTTAAGTAATAGTGATTACTTTTTCTAGTAGGGGTATGATAGGAGATATATTATTAAAGTATAATTAAATTATACATGATAGTAGTAGTCCATTATCGCTTGTGTAGATAAGTGACACTAAAATTCAACCTTAGCACACAAGGATATACAATGGGAAAACAAACTTCCAGTTCGCTTGCCTCAGCGGCAGCTAAGATTATGGGTGACAATAGCTCATCTAAAATACAACGCCAACTTGCTGGTTCTGCACTTGCTCAGAAGGGCAATAGTAAAGAAACTAGTGAGAGAATGGAGACTGTAGCCTCAAAAGTGATGAAGAGTGATAAGTACAATGCTAAAACAAAAAGTTTAGCAGCTAGTGTTATGAGTCAAGCTACTAAAAAATCTTGGGAGAAATAATCATGGCTAGTAATACAGGTGACGACCATAGAGATGGTTCGGTTACAGATAGAATACAATCATGTGATCCAATAACTAAAGTGTGTACTAAATATGATACAACTACAGGTAAAACTCTAGGTTCAAAAGTTGGGGAATATAAAGGTGTCGCTAGATGTGATGATTATAGAAGTACTGATAGAACAGATAAGTTTTGTCAGTAAGATAGTTAATGTTTAGACTTAGCCAGCAAAAGCTGGTTCAGTCTATGGAATATTTTTAGGTCTGCAATAGCAGGGGTTCAACTTTACTACTTATTGGTGGTGATATCTTTATTCTTCACAATGATATTTTTGAAAAAACTAATGATTGAGTATCTCTCAACTTTAAATAAAACAAAAACTCTTCAAGGACAAGATATGATACAAAACATCACTAAGACAGATACTTTACTAATGGCATTTACAGACTCGCTTTGGAATGTAGGTACTGGCATCGTAGGTAGTGCATTGTTGACCTAAGAATATATTAAAAATTAAAATGATTAAATGAAACATGGAGTTGAATATGAGTAAAAAACACCTAAAAGATGGACACACTGTTCCGCCAAGACCAAAACCATCTTCATCTAACAAGTAGTAAAAATGAATAATGAGGAGCAGTCTTATCGTGGTTTACTACAAGAACTTTCAGTAAAGTCGCAAGAGCAGTATGATAAAACAGTAATAACACTCTCAACGGGTGCACTTGGTTTGTCATTTGTATTTATAAAAGATGTTGTAGATGTTAAGGTTGCTAGTAATATTAATTTTTTAACTGGAGCATGGATTTGTTTTGCTTTGAGTGTGTTAAGTGTTTTACTATCGTTTCTGGCGAGCAAATATGCACTTGATAGAGCAATTGTTGCTGAAGATAACAATGAAGAGATAGGAATAGATAGGGCAGATTCAATAACAACAATTTTAAATTGGTTGTCTGCTGCATTTTTTATTGTTGGCTTGGTTTTTATGATTGTATTCGTAAAATTAAATTTAGGAGATAATTTATGAGTCAAGAGAAGAGAGGATATAATATTCCTCCAAGACCTACACCTAAGCCTGATTGTAGTAAATAAAAGGAAAATTAAAATGCCAAAAGATGCTAAAAATGGCTGGAATGTTCCACCAAAAAAGCCAACAGAACAGAAAAAAACTTCTCCAACAACGGGTACAAATGCATAAAGGGAGATTTATGCCCATATAAACTCAAAATCATAAAAAACAGCTTTCATATATTCTCATACAAGCCACGAAATTATTTTTCGAGATCTGTAGCATTCATAAACCCTTTTGTTTCATCAAGAGCAATCAAACGATGGATTCGCTTAGAATGACTTTAAAAGTTGTAAATCCCGTAGAGGTTGACGAAAAAATATATAACTATAGAGCTATTCTTTAATGCTTCAAGAATTTCATCCTTTTCTTTCTGATTTGGTGCCTGTTGCAATTTTTTGGGGTAGTATAAGATTCGTAAATTCTAAGGTTATATTTGGAAAACTTGACCAATATATTTGGTATAAATCTTTAAACTGGGTCAAACGACTTCATCAAAAACGAGAAGTTATGAAGTACTATAAAGAGTACTTTAAACCTTTCTCTGACACTTATACATCTGAAACTCTATCTTTAGCAGATGGAACTAAAAATGTGTTTCGATTATCGGTTATACCTTTGATTGAATATATTAAAATAGTAGCTWCTGCTAATCCWTTTAATARAGATGATGATTTATACTTCACTAAACGATATATTACTTCAAAACTTCGCAATAAATTTAGTTATTAATGCTTGAGCCGTGTGCCGTGAAAGTGGCAAGCACGGTTCTTAGGAGAGGGGATGGCTGTGAGGCTGTCTTCTTATCCGACGTCAATAGTTTAAATAAGAATAGCTCTTTAGAAAGTTAAGAGACTTATTTTTCCATAACGAATCCAATTAATTCCAAGCCCAAGTAATGGTTTGTCTAACTTAGTAAACCTAGCATAAGCTTCAAGCTGAGGATGATGGTGTATAAATTGTTTTTCATAATTATCAACCTTATCACTTTTATGATCAATTATCCAATATCCTTCTGCTGTTTCAAGAAGAAGATCTATTGAACCACTCACAGTACTTCCCTGCTCTGTTTTACTTAAAATAGGAACTTCGCACTGAAAGTTATTTACATTCAATTCATTCTTACTAAAATTCTTAAAAATAGCCACCTGTTCTTTTATTTGCTCAAATACATCTATAGGAAGTTGATTATTTAGAGAAGTGAATAACCTGTCCTCAAAACTATTATTAACAAGTAGTGTATGATAACAGTGGTGGATAAGTGTTCCTAAGTCTGCTGTATCTATATTAATACCTGATAAATCCACCTCAGTTCTATACGATTTAGTCAATAGTTTTGTGTTGTCTAACTTATTAGTAATATCTTTTTCACTTGATGGAGAGATTTGAGACTGTATTTTTGTTGTTTCTTTCATCGTCTTTATTGCTATTCTTCCATAATTGATTGATGTTGCTTTCTTTGTTGCATCTACTTCTTCTAAAAGTTTTGCTGGAATTATTGACTCTCTAAAACCATTCTCTCTTGTTAAGCCATTCATCTGAATCTCAGCTGTATTTACTTCCATACCACATTTATTTTTTAGCTTATGCATAAAGCTAAACTCACCTGCTTTATCTTCTTTAAAAGAAGGCCATGGAAGTATCAACTGTTCTCTGGCTCTTGTCATTGCAACATAAAGCAAATTTTCTACTGTACTATGGGCATCATTATTTAGCTCTTGAATAAAAGCCTCGTTCGATGAATCATTTTGAAACTTTGTAAAAAATCTTATATAGGTATTTTGAAGAGGATCATTACGGGATGTATCTGTATATCCAAGTGAGATATTCGGTAAAGAAGGACCTCTTTCTTTATCTAATCCCATAACAATAACTACAGGCCATTCTAAGCCCTTAGAAGCATGCCATGTTAGAAGTTGTACGGCTTCTGTATTTATTGACTTTGGAGTTGGTTGTGCATCACTTTCATTCATACTTAACCATGCCAAAAAGCTATTTAAATTTCTGCCGTATATCCCTAAGGCATTCAATGATTCAAACTGTAACCTTTCAAACTCTGAACACAAATCAATAAGTTTTAAAAGATTAGCTCTTTGCTGAGAGCTTTCATCATATTTTAATATATAGTCCCATAGTTCTAAAGCTTCTACCATATTGATTAATTGTCTTGATAGTGTTAGTGTATACGTCTCTTCACGAATTTTATCCAACTTCTCAATAAGTGGATGTGTGAATTTTTTATCTTTAAGATATATATCTAATGCATCTTGAAGCGACATATCCCCTAGCTCTGTTACTAAGAGATAAAGTGCTGCATGTTTGTCAGAAGGGTTTGCAAGATATGAAAGTGCATAAAATGTAAGTTGAATTATTCTTGAGCTAAACCATCCAGATTGCTTTATCTGTGCTTCAATACCATTGTCTCGAAGTGATTGAGCAGCTCTTCCAAGCATTGTGTGACTTGGGGCAAGGATTGCTATATCCGAGGGTTCTATAGGTCTCGCTTTTTTAGTATGTCTATCGTAGATAATAGTTTTTGCTTCTATCGTCTCCTTTATATTTTGACTAATAACTTCATGTTGCTTCTTACCAAAACTCTCTTTACCATTTTTAGTTCCATTGGCACTCCAGTTATCATCATTAAAATCTATAATTTTCAATGGCGCTAAAGATGATTTGTACTTTGCCTTTGGTGCTAATTTTGTATATTTATCCTTATACAATCCTTCCCCTAGAGCATTTATCCATTCCATTAAAGCAGGGGTACTTCTCCAATTACTTTCTAACTTATGGTTGGTTGCCCCATCTTCGCCAATCAAAGATTCAAACAAAGAAGCATCTGCTCCTTGAAAGCCCATAATTGACTGTTTTAAATCACCTACAATAAGAGTTGGTAAACCTTTTTGTCTAAACTTCCATAAAAGAGCAAATTGAATTGGATTTGTATCTTGAAATTCATCTATTACTAAACAGTCATAATTACCTGCCATCTCATTGATCAGTGCATCATTATTCATTATAGAATTGGAGATATGAACCATATCTGAAAAATCAATAAGAGCATTCTTTCGTTTCTCATCATTATATCTATCAAGAGTATCTATACTAATTTGAAGAAGTGTTTTAATATGTAAAATTGCTTCATCTCTTGGACCAGGGTGTACTGATAATTTCTTAGCAGAGTTCATAACATCTTTTGCTAATCGAACATAATCTTCATCATCTATTTTTATTATTCTAAGAGATTCTAAAGCACTCCATAGCTCCCAATTACTTTCAATTTCACGTAGCTCTAATGCTTTATTTAAAGCTTTATAGTTGGTAGTTAAAGCATTACCTGCAGTACCACTTCCTCCATATAAGTCTTTCATATTATTTGGATAACTACTTAATATTGCTTTTACTGCAGTATGTAATGAACTGTTGAGTTTTGATGCATCTTCAATATCTCCATATAGCTCAGTTATCTCTTTAGAGAGTAAGTCTGTATATTGATCTACTTTTGATGCAGTCGCACCTATTGTTCTCAAAGAGTTAATTATTTGTAAAACTCTAGACTGTAGTTGATCAAGTGCTGTTGAATAGTCTGAACCATTAAACTTTCCCTTATATCCGAGGGCTTCTAATTTTTGAAGAATCGCATTAATCTGTGTATGAGAACTAAGAGAAAGTTGTAAAAGTATTTTTTCCTCTGCTTCGCTTAATTGACGAACTTTAGGTGACATCCCAGACTCATATGTAAATGACTGAATAATATTTTGACCAAAACTATGAATAGTAGATATTTGAGAAGAAGTTACTTCCATAGCAGCATCGATATTCCCACTACTAAGAAGTGCTGCTCTAATACGAGATTGCATTTCACTTGCTGCCATTTTAGTAAAGGTAACTGCTAATATCTTATCCGGCCTTACTTCACTTGGATGTTCTTTTAACCAGTTTGATAGTGTTTCTTGAACAGTGTAAGTCTTACCTGAACCTGCACCAGCAGAGATAACATTGAGTTCTTCAAAATTTATTTTCATTATAGATCACCTTCTTGCTTCATGAATAGTGCAATTAGAGGGGAGCTATTAAGGCTGTACTTGGCTGTCACCCCTCTATCTTCCCATAGTTTATTATCCCCATCACTATTTAGTTTAATATCACCATTTATCAATTCTTTTATACGTTCTTCTAACAATGTTGAAGCATTTATAGTACAATCTTCTTCAATACCAACAATATTTAAATCTATATTCTCTGCACAATTTATCTCTTGATCCACAACTAAAGTAGCATCATTCATCGTATAGTAAGCGGTTAAGGCATCGGCATCATCTAACATTTCTCTATATAAAAAGAGTTGGTGATCATACCCATTTTTCATTCTTGAGATACGACCCTTACTTCCGGACTTTTTATAATCAAGGACAAGATTTTTCCCTAATATATTTAAGATTGCATCTGTTCTACCAGCGACAGGAATACCGAAAATTTCTCCAGTAAGCTGTCTTTCTGTACTTGTAACACTTGCTTCACAATGCATAAGTAAGGCTTTAAACTCATGTGATGATTTTAAAATAGCATTTAGTAACTGTTCATAGTCCAATCGTCGATGTTCTTGAAACAAAAAAGGAGCGTATTCTTGTATTCGTTTTTCAATAATAGTTTCAATATTACTTAAATCATGACTTGGATTTTCAGGACAAAAGCAATCTTCAAAAACACCATGGGCGATAGTACCTTCTTTTGCTACATCTAGTTCTAGCACACACCAAGTCTTAGATTCAAGACCTTGTCTATAAAAGAACCACCCTAAAGGAGAAATCATTAACTTTTCAAGACTACTTGGAGATTCTGGTCTTAATCTTCCATCCTTCTTTTTCCTAAGTTCAAAAATATTTTGAGAGAAGTTAAGATCATTAGTTTCTAGTTCACTAGTTTCAAATATTTCATGTTTATCTGTTTGAGTATAAAAGAAAGGGGTAACTTTTTCTTCCTCAAGCTTGATTAAAAGTTTTTCGGGTTCAAGTTCTTCAGTACCGTCATAAAAACAAAAAGACATATCACTCAGGGAACTTGATAAAGACTGATAGCCCCCTTGCAAGTCTAAGGCAGATGCTAGAAAAGTAATACTTTCATTCACACACTGAAGTTGCCGTTTAAAGGTATTTTTTGCTTTAGAATAATACTGATCTTGTGGAGATAATGTTAAGTTTAAATCTTCTGCCAATGAATGCCAGTTCATCCTCGAAAAGACACCAATATTTTCTAACTCTTTAGGATAATGCCCATCATTAAAACCTAGTACAAACATATGCTTAACATCTTGAATCATATAATCATCTTCATATACAACATGAACACTGTTTAAAAAAGCTTCTCGTTGAGAGTTCTCATGTAGAGGGTGAGGTTGTACTTGATTTAATAATATTTTAAAACTTGTATCTGGAAACTTCTCGTAATATGTCTTTAATTCAATCACTAATGTCTTAAACCTCTGTTTATGGAGCCTTATATTCTCTTTAATACTAAATAGTGAATAAAGAGTTTCTAATTCATCAAGAAATTCAACTATACCTACTTCTTCAGTCTGTTCTTGCCAAGCTATTACTGTTTTAATAAGAATTTGAGTATCTTCGCTTAAATCAACAAACAAACTATCTTTAAATTTACCCTTAGAATCTCTCCAGCAATTATCTAATGCAATAGCTGCAAAATATTGACCCTTTGCATAAGAGTAAGGCATTAAAGATGAAGATAATAGGGAAGCAAATACCATAGGTGCAGAAAACTTATCTTGTGCTTGTAGTGCATCAAATATCCACTCAGTACCAATATCAGCATACTCTTCAACCTGACCGGCACGAGAAAGAGGAATATTAAAACTATCAAATGTCTGAATTAAAAAGTCTTTATACCAACCATCCCTAGGAATAATAACTGCAATCTCATCAAAGTAAGTTCCATTACTCTGAGCATTTTGAATCATTCCAGCTAGAACTTCTACCTCTTGTTGAACATCTCTTGCTACGAGCCATTGAATATTTTTTATTTCAGGGATATCTTTAATGGCTTCAGTTGAAAATAGCATTGTCTGTAAATGTTTAAGATCATCAACTGAGCTGTTTAGTTTAGGAGTATAAGAATCTGAATAAATCTTTGCAAAATCTATATTTTGAGAAGATTGAAGTTTAGCCACAATCTCACTCTGCCAAGGCTCAAGATGAAATGCTTCATCGGCATAAACAATAATTTTTTCTAGAGGTTCAAGAGCAGAACTTTGATTCCAAAGACGAGCTTTTTCAAGAGAAGAAGGAAAAATATATCCCATATCCTTATGTAAAGTGACCAAATCATTATAATATCGTGAATAACGGTTTGTATTACTATCTGTAAGCGATAAAGTCTTTACATTTAAAGGCAAAGCATTAAGAAGTACTTGTAAACTTGTATCAAGCTCATCAATAACACTTTTTTCATCTATCTTAATACTCTTGGACCAAAAGCTACCTTGCATACTAAGAGCGGTATGGGAAAGTTTTTTTCGCCATTCATTCTCATCAGATAATGGAATTAACCAATATTCATGTAAAAAATCTAATAAGACATCAAATGTACCTATTTTAATATTAATTGAATCAAGTTGTGCAAACTCTTCTCGTATTGTTGCCCCGCTTTGTGCATCGGGAGTTAGCATGAAATGTATTGACATTATTTATTTTCCTTTATTACTGGAATATAAAGTGGTATTTTACTAATATTATTAAATTTTTCAGAGCTTTCACAACTTGTTAAATCAATTTTTTTGTTTCCATCTATACTAGGATAAATAAATACTAATGCAGCTTCTTCATTGCTTTCTTCAAGACCAATTATTTTTCTAGTTTTTTTATCTCTTCCATAAAGCGAAAGTTGCATATAATCAGCTTTATAATTACTATTTTCATGATTATCAGAATGAAACCAATACTTATACTTTGCATCAATTATTATCCCTTTACCTGGAACGATGAAGTCAGGCTGCATACTCCAATTAGAAACATTCTCTTTATTTCCATCTATTGTTTTTATTCCTGCTAAGTTTAGTTTAACTTCTACATATCGTTCAAAGAGCTCAGGCATATTAATATGAAAAGGTGGAATTCTAAGGACATACTCTTCAGTAGAACTATTTAGAGTAAATCCAAACCTTTTAAAAATCATTTTTGCTAACTTTAAAGCTTCAGAATACTCTTTATAAAAAGGAGAATACTTAATCTTAGAGAAGTCATTTGCAAAAACCTCCTTTGTATCAACAGATTCAAAAGCGTTTATATTTTGTCTAAGTAATTTAAAAATATCTTCATTATCAATTCCACTAAGATGCCGGCTACATTGCATAAGTGCTGTTTTAATAATCATATTTTCCAGACAATTTACAGTAAATATTTGATAATTACATATAGTCTTATCCAGTCTATTTTTAAAATGGTTATGTCTTATTGTTTGGTTTATTAATATCTTACCTTTGATTTTAGAAGTTAAATTTTCTGTTACTTTAATATAGCCTTTTTTTAAGCCTTTTTGAGATAACTTTTTTACAATCTTCAAAAAGTGTAAAACTATCAATGGAGTAATTTCATCTTCGTTCTCTTTAATATTTATCCATCTATCATCAAAATCAATTTGATACGCTTTGTCTAATTTCTGTGAAACGATAGGATCATCTAAGCATGTTACAAACATATTTAAATAGTCAGCTTCTTTATCATTATGATCTTTTTTAGCTGATACATGAATATAATCATTCTTATTGAGCCATTTATAACCAATATAGTAGTGTGATTTTAAAACAGTTGTATATACATTATTTTCAAATTGTTGTTCTTGATGTAACCCTAAGTACTTAGGGTCTACACTCTCGTAAAACTCATTAAATATCTCTAAGTCATCATCATCTAGACTTTCTGCTATTACACTATGTTCAGATACATTAACTTTGCACTCCAATTAAAGTTCTTTTTCTAACTCGTCTATTTTAACTTGAGCTTTTTCATTTAATACACCATCTGAAATATATTCTTTTAAAAGAGGAATTACTTGATATTTCAGTTTATTTTTCAATATTTCCGGTTCCCCTATAAAGTAAGAATGACCTAACATTACATGATAAGGATTAAATTCTGGTGATATAAACTCAGATCTTTGTGGACTTTTTGATGTAGAGTCTTCATTAATAAATATACTTTGCACTTCTTTGAATTTTACCTTATCATCTGCAGCATCTTCATCAGGGAGAACATCGACAAAAGTAAATCTTCTTCTAATTGCATAATCAATATGGCCGATACTTCTATCTGCAGTATTCATAGTTCCAATAATATATAAATTAGCTGGTAAAGTGATCTTATTACTACCATCAACTTTATACATACTATCAACGGCTTCATTTCTATATTCTAATGCATATATGAGTTCTCCCAAAACAGATGAAAGGTTAGCTCTATTTATTTCATCTATTATTAATATATAAGGTTTAGGTTTTTCTTTTTTTTCGATTGCCGTATCATATTCATTTTGAGCTTTTTGAGCCATTTCAGCTAGAATCTTATTTTTAGCCACATAGCTAATACCATTTTTGTCTTTGGTCGGTTCAGCAACAATACCTCGAACAAAATCTTCATAAGTATATGATGGATGAAATTGTATTAATTTTATTTGTTCATTATTTTCACTAATTTCTTCCCCTTTGGTACGATTGAGCATATAGTTTGCTAATATTTTTGCACGTCTTGTCTTACCAGTTCCAGGAGGTCCTTGTAATATTATTTGTTTTTGATTTTCTAATAAGTCCACTTGTTCTGTTATCATAGCTTTTTCCTCTGAATTATCATTTTTAATTATTTCTATATTTTTTTTAAAAATTTTAACTAACTCATAAAAACATAAATAATCACTATTTTCAGATATATTTTTATCAGGGAAGTCATTATGGTGTAATCCATATGAAAATTTTCCGTTATCTATAGACATAAACAACTGATAAGCATGTTTTTGTTTGCCATACTTCTTATATGTTTTATTATAAATAGCAAACCATATTCTCTCATAACCTTGATTTTGAGGGCCATCAAAATGAACATGTATATAATCTGTGAAATCTGATATTCCTAGTTTAATTTGAATCAATTCAATTAATCTATCTAAATAATATACTAAATCTGACTTATAAGCTGCAAAGTACAAAACATATAATATTCTAAATGGGTCTTTCCAACTCTTATATACATTTTTTTCAAAATTTGTACTAATATTTTCTTTGATCTCATTAATTAAGTCATCAGTTATAGTTACTCCTACTTGGAGTTTTTGCAACAGTTTTTTTCGTAACAACACTACAGGTTTCGTTTCAACTTTTTCATAAAGATTGTATTCATACATTAATTTATTGACTTCTAATCTATTTAAATTATTAATTGTAGTAAACAATTTTTTTGGATCTTCCTTAATTTTTTGAAACTTCTCTTGTAAAATTTGTATTTTTTTTGCAGACAAATAATTTTTTGTTAATTCTATATTTCTCTTAAGTAGTAACTTATTGATAGTTAATCCATCAAATACTGAAGATAATATTTTATCTTCAAAAAGAATATATTCATTCTCTGGAATTTCAATAAAGGTAGAGTTATTTTTTGGACTCCACCATTTATCTAATGTCTTGTCATAATTTTTTTCATTCTTTGCTTTAAATAGTAATATAAATTCTCTGTCAATCCATCCATTTTTGGCATATCCCTTATCAAGTGCTAATAATGGTCTCTCGTCCTTAAACATTCCAATCATTGCTATGTAATTATTAGATCTACATACGTAAAATAGGTCTCCCTCTTCAGCGGATAAGAAGTTTTCTCCTTGAGTAATATTACTTTGTCCTTTTGCTGATGTTTCTGGATGAACGGAAACAACACAGTTAGTAAGCATATTTTTATAAACTGTATCGTTAATTTCATTTTCACCAATCGATAACTTCCATATTTTCATATATTCTCCATTTTATTTCTCATTTATTAAAGTCTTCAATACTTTTATGAATAACCTTAGCACTAGGAACTACTGATACTGACAAGTCTAAATGAGTATCCTGGTCATCAAAAAATATATCGGCACCAAAGGCTTCAAGTATCTCATACTTCTCACTTCCACCCAAGAAAAATGCTTCATCTATTCTAACTCCCCAGACATTAAGTGTTTTTATTACTCGTTCATGTGTTGGTGCAGACCTAGCAGTTACGAGAGCTGTCCTTATTGGAGACTCTTTATCTTTAAATTTCTGCTGAAGTGAAGCGATAGTAAGAAGTAATTTTCCGAAAGGTCCTTTTTTCATAGGATTGTCTTTATTTTTCTTTTCATGTTCCACAAAAGCTTCAAGCCCATGCTTCTTATATACTAATTCCGACTCTTCACTAAACAGTACAGCATCGCCATCAAAAGCAATTCTTACTTGATTACCTAATGAATTATGAACATCTTCATGAGATGGGAGTATCTTCGCAGCTGCAACACCATTTTGAATAGCATTTATAACATCTTCTTCAGCAGCACTTAAAAATAAGTCTACTTTATAAGCTTTTAAATATGTAGATATATCATTTCCGCTAGTCCATCCAGAACAAACTATATCTAGTTTATGAGTATTAATAGCAGTTGTAATTCTTAGACTTGAAGCCGCATTATTTTTTGATAAGATAATAACCTCTACTTGCTTCTCCTCTTCACTAAAGTAGTCATTTATTTTTAATAAATTATCTATGAGTCGAAAGCCCGTTCCTTTCTTCAACGGAGTATCTTCGTTTTCTAGTTGATATTTATAATACTCATCTAGTCCTTTTTCTTCAAAAATTTTGTTTTCTGCTTCAAGATCAAATAATGCCCTTGAACTTACAGCTACGACTAACTTATCTTTGAGATTATATGCCATTTATTAATGTCCCATAATAGTATCAAGTGTATATTTCATATCGACATCTAAATCCATATTCTTTTGCATCCAGTTTATGTAACCTATATCACTATCACAAATTTCACTTATCTTTTTACCTTTATGTTTTCCAAATGCAAAAATTTCTATAAAGATTGGAATTTTTGTAAGCTCTTCCATTTTTACCATAGGATTAGAGTCTGGAAATTGTTCTTTAGTAAGTGCTACAAGTTTAGATAGTAGCAACTTCATAACTAGTACATCGCCAATAGCATCATGAGCTTTTATAGTTATGTTGTACTTATCAGCTTCTGTCTGTTCTTCCTTATACATTTCGAGGGAGTATCTTAAATATTGAAGTGCTTTTGATTTTTGTTCTGAGAGTAAATGTTTAGCAACTCTTAGAGTATCTATGGTTCTTATTTTAGAGACAAATCCCTCTTTCTCCATCATCCCCATGTCAAAGGGCATATTATGAGCTATAAGATAATTTTCTTGATTGTTTAAAGATTGTAAAGTTTTGTAAAAGTTAGTTTCTGTAAACAGACCTTTGCCTTCTATCAAGTTAGGAGTAATTCCATGAACAACCATAGCTTCTATTTTTATAGGTAAAACAGTACTACAAAGCTCATCAAAAACTTCAACTTCACCTTTAGCATCCACAATCATAGCACCTACTTGTATGATTCTGTCTTCTTCTTGGTTTCCTGTTGTTTCTGTATCAAATAGTATATATTTCGCCATTTCTCATGTTCCTTTTAATTATAACAATTTTATCTAATTTATTCTTGTTGTTTAATTATTTATAAACTTTATTTTTGTTTGGAGAAGTTATTACACCATTTCTTTCTAATGTTTCTATAATCATCCTTGCTCTATTGTAGCCTATTTCTAACTTTCTTTGTATGTAGGAGATAGAGCAATTATTATCACTTAGAACTATTTTTTTAGCTCTATCATGGAGCTTGTCTTTCCTTGTGGTTGTACTCATTGTATAAACCCCATCTTTGGACTAATATCCATATTTTTCACTTCTATTTCATCTTGCAGTCTCAATATAAGATCATCTACATTTTCTATAGGTCTAAACCTATTCTGTCTTACCACTGCTGCAAAATCACCAGGAGTAAGATTTTTTAAACTGCTAATCTTTCTTTGAAACACTTTATCCACTTTTGAGAGTTTCAATTCTCTTGCAAACTCCTTAAACATCTTCCAAGCTTGCTCAGGTTTTAAGCAGTTAAACTCTAACTTCAGATCAAACCTTCGTAAACTTGCTTTATCAAGATTATCCATTAAGTTTGTAGTTGCTATAAAAACACCATCAAAGTTTTCCATCTGCATAAGCATCTCATTTACCTGTGTTACTTCCCAACTCTGTTTAGCTTGTGTTCTATCTGCTAAGAAACTATCAACTTCATCAAATACCAACACAGCTTTTTCTTCTCTTGCTTCTTCAAATGCATTAGCTATATTTTTTTCAGTACCACCAACCCACTTACTGATTAAATCGCTTCCTTTTTTTAGTAGCAGAGGTTTATCTAGCATATCTGCTAAATATTTCCCAAAAGCACTTTTACCAGTTCCAGGAACTCCATAGAGACAGAGCCTTGCATTTTTTATTTTTTTAATCCCTCTTGTAAGTTTCTCTAAATCTGTAGTTGTATTTACATAGTTTGGATTATAGATATTTGGCAGAGAGTTTTTACTACTCTCTTTTTTAATCTCTCCATAACCTTGTGCTTTTAGAGTATTACTTAGCAGATGTGTAAAAGCCTTGATATTGTTTTTCGTCTCAATGCTACTAATTACCTTAGCAGTTGTAGAGATAAGAGCTGGTGCAATGTTTTCATGTTTTGCTAAGCTTTTCACACTCTTTTCATCTAATAGATTGTTACTGTAGTTTCTGATTATATCTTCGCGTTTAGACTTATCAGGAATAGGAATCTCTATACTCATGTTAAATCTTCTAACAAGTGCATTATCGATGCTATAGATGTTATTTGTAATCCAAATAGTAGGGATAGTGTTTGTCTCTAGCACTCTATTTATCCAAGCCTTATCTTTTTGTCTAGTTGGTGGAGCAAAAAAACCACCACCACTCTCAAAAATATCTTCTGCTTCATCATACATCAGAAGTGTTTTTTTATTGCCAAGTAGTGCTTGAGCTGATTTATAGGCTTTGAGTCTTGCAGTCCCATCTATAGGAGCATCATCTTCATCGGTATAGCTTACTTCAAAGAGTTTAGTCTTGAGCTTTTTGGCTAGTACCTTTGTGAGTTCTGTTTTTCCTGTCCCTGGTTTTCCATAGAGAAGGATATTTACACCACTCTGTTTGGTCTCGATAGTATTTTGTAAATAAGCTAGAAGTATATCTATGTCTTTACTTAGATGTTTATAATCTTTTAATTTTAAGCTACTTTTAGAACAAGCTTTTATGGACTCTTTTATCATTATTGATATATCTTCATCAAGATTTAGTAAGTTATCTAAAAAGACATCACTTATAGAATCCAACTTTCTATCAAGTGAATGATTGTTACTTTTATCTATAGTCACAAGTGATGATTTACTTAGCTTAGAATCACTTGCAAAAGCCTTGTCAATCTCTTTTCTAGGGATATTGAGAATAACACTTAATGCTCTTTTAGTTTGAGTTGTGTTTAACTCTGTACCAAGTAGACTAACAGCATCGTCAAGGAGTTCATACTGCTTTAGTAGTGTCACAAACTCTAGTATCTGCTCTTCATATTTATTTAGATTCATAAGAGATGAAATTTGAGCTATATTTTTTGATAATATCTTATTCGTTTTGAATTTCTTTTGCTTTTCTAGTTGTATTAAGCTTTCGCTAAAAAAAGTAAGGACCGCTGCTCTACTAAATTTATCCTCATCGTCATCAAGAAATTGATTCGCATCTAAAAAAGCTAATATAGTATCTTTAGAAACATAATTGTCTTTATCAATAAACTCTCTATGACCACCAAGATTTAGTATTATACGAAGTGTCCAAAGGGATGCTTTATCAATAAGTCTTTTATCTATTAATTGTGTCTTATCAAAATCTATCGCTGTATTAATAAATTTTTTTCTTGTTCTTCGTCTCATCTCAAACTCCTCTAATTTTATAGTAGAAGTATAAGATTGGTAACTGACATCTTTATGTCTGGGTATTCCTTATTCAAACATATATTATAAATTCTTTCCAAACTAACCCCAAAAATCAATAACTTTTCCATTTTCAAGCATAAATAAAACTATATAAACATAAGGAAAAGTCAAATGACAAAACAAGAGATAATTAACCAAACCGCCCAAGCAATATGTAAAATAAATCACAAATTCTAGAAACAATCAAAGCAGTCATCTCTGGAGAAATCAACGGTACTAAATACTCCAAACCAGAATGTTAAGGAATAAAACTTAAAGCATCAAAGCCTTAGTAGAAGCAGGTGAGGCAGGCGTAAATATAATGTCCCCATATGTCAAGACCACTTAAGTCAATACTCTTATTTCAAATTTTATACTTTTATTGTGACAGCTTTATGTCTTGTTCTCATCATCCATAAACTTCTGTACATCTACCATAACACTCTCTTTGAGTGAGAGAGGAGAGATTACTTTTATGTGTGGTATCCAGTATTTTATGATACTTTTTATCTCATTTTCATGGGTTAGTTTAAGAGAGATGTCGCAGCTCCCATCTGCATACTCTTTTATAACTCTTTGAGAGTTTGAGATGGGTTTGCGTTTGAGGATTTTACTTGCTAACTCATCAAGCCATAAAAGCACTTCAAATGGCTCTACATCATTTTCAAACCAGATATTTATAGCATTTTGTAAAACTTCTTCAAGCTCTTTTGTAGATTGAAAGGTCGTAGCTGTTTTTTGAATGTTGCTAATACTTTTAAGATGGTATTTTTTGAGTTTATCGTTTCTAGCATCAAGTGCCACAAGATACCAAAAACCTTCAAATATAGCTACCTTCAGAGGTTTGAGTTGCAACTCTTTCTTGTAGTCATTAAAATCATACAAACATAAAAGTTCTTTTTTTTCTTTAATAGCATCTTCAAGTATAGCTATATCGGAAAACTTTGCACTAATGTCTTCCATGTTGAGTTTTGCATAGATGGGGTTATAGTCATCATTTTTGATTTTTGAGAGAAGATGTTTTGCTTTGGTGGAGAACTTTGTACCTAGTCCATCGGTAAGTTTTTCAAGTATATCCAAGATGATGGCATCTTCTATGGAGGTTGATTTTTCTATCTTATGTCCCTCTTGCATCTTCCAAAGTTTTTTCTCTTGGTAKATCGGRTAGAGACTCACTAAACGCTCATTAAAATCTCTCTGAATAGTTCTCGTACTCACATTRAACTCACTTGCTAGTTCATGAACAGAGAGGGCTTCGCCATCATTAAGTCTAGCTATTATCGTGTTGAGTCGTGTGAGTGTCTTATCATAGTCATGSTTATAAGCCATAGTGTCTCTTTTTGTGTAAAAATGTTTTGAAGTATTATATCTRTAATATTATTTACTCAGACATAAAGCTGTCRAAATACTAAAGTAAACTTTTTGTATTAAATCARGGGCTTASCATRTTAAAARATATAGKAAAACTACACAGAGAGTTTCAAAAAAGAGAGCTTATTTTCTTCTACCAKCCAGAGTTCTTTTCACTTTACATAYCTGAAACAGGYGTAACACTCACTCAARATTCAAAGCTTTTATATGGTTCGAAAGAGATAAGTATAGAACACTTTTGGCATCAAAATATTAAAAGCAAAACTCAACTTTTGGTCAGAGTTAGAGATACGAAATCAGAAGTTTTTYAACATTTAAGTATAAACTTTTTTAAACCAGACATAAAGATGTCATAACTAAGTGTTAAACTCTCCCTATCAAACAAAGGACTATATCATGACAACTCTAACCCTCTCTMAAAAAACAGACTTTASTGTGAGTGCAAACAAGGCACATAAACTACTTGCAAGTTTAAAAAAGTATGATCAGTACAAGTCTAGTAGTGTTCGTGACATTGCTCACTTTACAARGGTGTCAGGGAGTTTCGATAGAAATGCACTGAATGTATTTGACATCTCTTACTCTACTATTCTTACAAATGATGAGAWAGATCTACATAAAATCATACAAGATGAGATAGATGAAAAAGTCTATAGTCAACTCTCAGCACTTGAAGTCCTAGAAGATTTACAAGATTTAAAAGAAGAACTTTTTGAGTTTAATGTTCTTCATGGAGTGAGTAAAAAGCTCACTTACATCAACAAGAAAAAAGAGCATATAAAACTTTTAGAAGCCTACTTGTTAAAGTCTAAAGAGCATACCTCTCCACTAGAGAAAAAGATAGCGAGTCTTAAAAAGCTAAAAGAGAATATCTTTGAGAAAAATGAGGACTTTGTGTTTGAGCATCAGTTTTGGGATAAAAAAGCTCTACAAGAGACACTTAAAGAGATTAAATCAACTATTTTAAGATATGAAGATGAGATTTCAGAGATTAACTCAACTAAAAAGCTTACTATTTGTCTCTTTGAAAGTTCAAAAGAGCTTCTTGGTCTATAAAAYATATGGGTAGTTATCATTCGCCCTAGAATTTTCTAAAAGCTTCATTTTTATAAGCAAATGGTCTGATAGAATAAAAAATTGAATTTTAAATTATATGGTGATGCTAAAAATAGCATACTTTCTTGTTGTTCTAGATTTATTGATATTTGTTCCATATTTTTTGTTTTTTGTTCGTTATATTCTATCAGTCTCATTCRAGGAGAGACTCTACCAACTGAGTCTTGGAGATTAAATATGCTTAATCAGCTCTTTTTCGACTTGTGTAATTTTTTGAAGTATCTCCGTTACTATTATTTGCACATTTTTGCTCTTATCTACTTCTTTTTTGTACCTCACAAAACTCTCACTAGCCTTTCATACTCATCTATGGGTATAACCATAAGTCCTCTCTCTTCTAAGTAAATAGCCTCAACTGCAAAATGGTTCAAATCGCTTAGTAAGACGGAGTCAGTTCGGTCACTTTATGATAAAATGCACTTACTGAAAACTTACTCTTTTAGGTGACCGATTTCAGTCGGATAAAGAGACAGCTTCACAGCCATCCCCTCTCCTAGGAACCGTACGTGACACTTTCACGGCATACAGCTCGAGCTCGAGATTGAAATATTTATATAGATGTAAACCTGCATAATTCCTGTATTTAGGTTCCTCATCCATGAATGGACTATTCTACATCTAATTTTTCTAACCGATACTCTAAGTGTATATTAGTAGAGTATCGTCTTCTTATCCGACTTTATAGGGGACATTCCAAGTCTACACTTCAAGATGCACAAGAGTTTTATATATTTGCTAATGAAATATTCAGTCGAGTATGCAAACTCTTAAATATAAAAAAGGAAGACCTTCTTCTCTAAGAGGGCAATGCCCATTTTTCAAGAGAATTTAGATTATAGTATCTAATTAATAAATTTTGTCATTAAATATATTGACAAATAGGTAATAATTTCCTATAATRACAGTATAAAATTATTTTAAGGAGATCTAAATGACACAACAAGAGATGCATGAACTTTTTGATGTAGATACTAGAACACTTAGAAATTGGAAAAAATCCAAACGTAGTAAGCTGTTTAATCTACTTGAGACTTTAGATTTTCATGAAGCGAAGACCCTTCTAGAATCACATGATAATGAGGACTTAAAAAGACTTCTTGAGAATGAACACTACTTTGATAATGGTAGAGAGTTTGAAAAAGAACTATATAAGGCTTTAGTATCACATAGAGATAGCAAAAACTGGCTAACTCTAGCTAAAGATACATCACTCTCAAAAAATGCAAGAATGCGTGCAGCCTATCTCTATACCTTTTTGACGAATAAACTTGTAAAACTTGGCTTTAAAGTAAATAGTGATGAACCAGAAGTAAGCTTTTTTTATAAAACAAGACCTTCTTCGTCTAATGAGTTTGCAAATATGTATGGTCTTAAAAATGGCATCGATATGATGCGGTTTAATCAATTTAAGATGACAGGTTCTTTTTAATGCTTAGTAAAAGTTTTAAAGAAGCAGTATTTCAAATTATGCAAAAGATCTCTGATGAGATTCCTGATGCACATATAAAATTTCCTGTAGATGCATATATTGTGGGAGGAGCAGCTGTTCACTTTCATACCAACTCAAGAGTTTCCAATGATGTAGATAGTATATTATCTAATGCTGTTAAGTTACCTGCTGATTTAATTGTTCCATGGATAGATAAGGATGGTAATCTTCAACAGTTATCATACGACTATACTTATAATAGTTCTTTTGGATTGATGCAAGAAGATTATGATAAAAGAGCCGTACTAATCAAAACTATCGATGAAAAATTAAATATTTATATATTAGATCCATTAGACTTAATCATTTCAAAAATAGCAAGGTTCTCTGATAGTGATGAAGATGATATCAAAGTCTTAATTAAAATGAAAGATATAGACAGAGAAGAGTTGTATTATTTAGCCTCTGATGCTATTAAGGTTGGAATAGGCTTTCCAAAATCTATTACTACWCATCTCGAATGGGTAATGGAAATATATGATGAAATACACGGAGTAGGTCAGTAGTATTTTCAATAGAATTGTGTTTATGTTGTGTAACATATCATAATGAGGTGATTAAGTATCATAAGCGACTCATATTATGATACCATTATGTTAATTAAACGGCTCAAAGGCTTAAAATGAGTAAAAACAAACCAATAATTAAATGGATATGGCAACATCCAGACTATCCAACTTTTAATTATGACAAAGAGAAACTAACTAAACTAATAGCTGAGATAGAGTACCATCGTGGTACGCTTGATGGTATTTCAAATCTTTTCAATAAAGATGATATTCGTCGTATAGAGATTGAAACCTTAACCGACGAGGCTCTGAACACTTCTCTTATAGAAGGTGAAATTTTTAAACGAGAGAGTGTACGATCATCATTTCGAAAGAAATTAGATAAAGATTTTGATGGAAGAAGTGATAAGTACTCAACTGCTACTACAGACAGTCTTGTGGAATTACTTTTAGACTGTAGCTTAAATAAAGTACCTCTTAGTCTTGAGAGACTTCATGGCTGGCACAACTGCCTCTTTGAAAATAGCTATAGTAGATTACATARACTAAATATTGCATCATTTCGAGAGAATGATGATATGGAAGTTGTCTCTGGTGTTATAGGACATGAAAAAGTACATTATCTTGCTGTTCCTGTTTCACATATAGAGGATGATATAAATAAACTATTAGAGTATTGCAATAATAGTAATGAAAATATATATATTAAAAGTGCTATAGCTCATCTATGGTTTGTATCAATTCACCCTTATGATGATGGGAATGGAAGGATTTCAAGAGCAATTACAGACTATATACTCTCACAAGGTAGCGAACTAACTCAATTCAAGCTTTACTCTATATCAACAGCTATAAATGCAGATAGAAAGGGTTACTATGATATGTTAGATAAAACAACCAACCTTTTTAGAAATAGAGAATTTGATATAACACCATGGTTAGAATGGAACTTACATATTTTAAAAGATTCTATGCTTAATGCACTAAAAAATATTGAGTACCTAATTGAGAAGACTAGATTTTGGGATAGATATAGAAATAAAGCCCTTAATGAACGCCAGGTTAAAGTCTTAAATAAAATACTTGATGTCGGTGTCGGTAACTTTGAAGGTGGCCTGAGTACTAAGAAGTATATTGCACTCACTAAAGTAAGTAAGGCAACTGCAGTAAGAGATATGGCACAGTTAGTTGAACTTGGTTGTATTGAGCAGATAGAAGGTAGTAGTGGTCGAAATATTCGATATTTAGTAAAATTGGATTAATAATATTATGATAAATATAGAGACCCTTACATCTGAGATAGTTAATTGTCTTAAACCTTTGAATCTAGAGAAAGTTGTTTTATTTGGAAGTTATGCATATGGTACACCAAATGAAGAGAGTGATATAAATCTTTATGTTGTTACTAAAGATGATTTCATCCCTCAAAGTTTTCGAGAAAAAAGTACTATCACCAAAGAGGTTTCTCATGCTATAAGAGATTTGCGAAGCAAAGTTTCAATTGATCTCATTGTACATAGAAAAAAAATATCAGAGAAATTTATTGAATTAGATAGTTCCTTTTCAAGAGAACTTTTCACAAAAGGAAAAAATCTTTTATAATGATATTTTAGAAGGTTTGACTTCCAACAGTGATTAATATGCACATGTAGAGAGTATAGCTATGTTTATAGAATATTAACTTCAGATAAAGTTCTTAAATGGGAAAAAGAAGACATCTTTTCTTAAGAGGGCAGAGCTATTTTCAAGAGAATTGTGATTATGTTATGTAAAGTATCCCTATAAATAGGGGTTAGAAGAGTATGGATAATATATTACTGAAGTATAATAATTATTTCATGTTTCAATACAGGTAATCTATCTCTAATAATGAACTCTATAATAGGTAAATTTACACCTTCATAGTCATGAGCAATAAAGTTTCGTGTGTTTATTGCACCTTTAACATCTTCATCATCAAATTTTTTCAATAATTCTTGATCTTTAATTTTAGAAAACTGTTCAGCTATAGATGTTAGATGCATCATTATTGCAGGCCTTGTCATCTTTTCATCATCTAATGCTTTAACAATTCCTATAGTAGATATCTCGAGTATATAATCTATTTTTACAAGAATTAACTTTACTCTATCAAGGTCATCTCGACTATACATAAAGTGCTTCTTTTTTAACTTTATCTTTGAACGGACTCGCACTATTTAAATCAAACATATCAACATGTGTTTGAAAATGATTTTCCACTTTGTTTCTCAATTGGGTATTGAGGTAAGTGAAGGCACTCCAACCCTTGTGCTTTTCTAAAAAAAAATTTGAAGTTTCATAGACGATATCTATATCACTTGCTTCATTGTTCGTTTCTTTCGCAATAGAACCAAACAACCCTAAAGAAATAATACCTTGAGAGGCAAGTTCTGGCTTGAGCTGTTTTAAAAAAGAAAGTATTTCATTCTTTGTATGATACATAAGCCGCTACTCCCTATTTTTGTTTAATTATATCATATATTTAAATATTTGTAATCATTCAGAACCCAGTTCGTATAGGAACATAAGCTTTTCCAGCTAAAGCATCGCTAAGCCCCTGAAGTACTGAAATGTCATTCTTTTTAAGAGTAGAAATGTAACTTCTAATTCTACAAAACATCTCTCCACCTTTAAAACTTGCGAATGAACCTGAGATTTTTTCTTTAACTTTAATCATTCTCAAATCTCTTTCAGCTAAATTATTTGTAAAGGGTACACGGAAGTCACTTAAAAATCTAAGTGTTTCATCTTGATATTTTAGCAATCTATCCAATAGATTTTTACCTTTTACTTGTTTAGGTCGTCCTCTTGTTTTTTTTAGGTCTTTATCTGGTGGCGGATAGTAGTTATTAGCACTTTGAGTAATTTTACTATAGCTTCTTGTGAACTTTGAAATTTGAGCTTGTGATAGTTCAGTTTTACAACTATCTTTGGGCTCTATACGTCGATCAGGACGCATTCACCGTGGGTGACAATTCGGATGCGTGTTCGGC
>NVXO02000005.1 GCA_002733945.2 Sulfurimonas sp.
GCCTGGTCCCATTCCGAACCCAGAAGCTAAGCCCCTCTTCGCTGATAATACTTATCCTTTCAGGATTGGAAATGTAGGTCGTTGCCTAGTTAGTTGTTTACTTTTTTACACCTCAATCACTTTTACCCTATATTTATATTCATTTACAAATAATTCATACGATTTTATCTACATCATAAACTATTATTTATACATTTTTTAGCACTTTAAAGAACAGTAGAATTATTTTAAACTAAATTCTATATTTAGATTTTATTTTTTTATATTTAACTAGAGTATTCTCTTCTCAACTTCCCATTTATGTTCTATTGTCTCACTTGATCCTATATTTAAACGCATTAAAAAGTACTCTCTATGTACTTCATGAGCACCTAGGCTTTGTAAGTGAGCTGTTGGAACCTGACAATCTACAAAATCATATCCCCACTCTTTTAAGTGTTTTATTAGTACTGCATAAGCTGACTTAGATGCATCACTTACATGTGAGAACATTGATTCTCCACAAAATACTTTTCCTACTACTATACCGTATAAACCACCTACAAGTTGACCATCTAAATAACTTTCAACTGAATGTGCAATTCCTGCATCATGAAGCACTCCAAAAGAGTGTTTTAAAGCATTATGTAACCATGTACCATTTTGATCGTTTCTTACTGTGCTTGAGCATTGATTTAGTACCTCYCTAAAATTACTATCAAACTTATATGTAAATTTTTTCATGCTTTTTTTGAGTGATTTACTTATTTTAAAATTATTGAGTTCCATAATTAGTCGTGGATTTGGTGACCACCAAAGGAGAGGGTCATTTTCAGAGTTCCAGGGAAATATGCCAGTATGGTATGCATTGATGAGGCGAGAGGGATGTAAGTCTCCTCCCCAAGCAACTATGCCATCTTCATTAGCACTGTTTGGATCTGGAAACTCATATGAGTCTTCGTAGAGTTTCGGAATTTGCACTAAAGTTCTTTAAATGTTAATTCCAACTCTTTTTTAGCATCAACACTAACTTGACCACCATTTTTTAGTTTGCCAAAGAGTATTTCATCACTTAGTTTATTTGTTATATTATTTTGAATATAACGCTTAAGTGGTCTTGCACCCATAGCTGGTGAATAAGATTCATCAGCTATGTATTTGATAGCTTTTTGACTTAGAGAAACAGTAATCTTTTTCTCTTTTAAGTCATTGTTGAGCTCTTTAATAAACTTTTCTACAATAGATTCAATCACTTTAATATTTAATGGTTCAAAATCTACAATCGCATCAAGTCTATTTCTAAACTCAGGTGTAAAAAATGATTTTAATTCTTCATTAGCTGCTAGTGATTCATCTTTATTGAAGCCCATAACATTTCTCGTAGTAGCTCCAATATTTGATGTCATTATTAAAACAACATTTTGGAAATCTGCTTTATAACCATTGTTGTCAGTTAAAGTTGCACTATCCATGATTTGTAAAAGAATGTTTACTAAATCTGGATGTGCTTTTTCAATTTCATCTAAAAGTATTACCGTATATGGATGTCGTTTTACAACTTCAGTTAAAAGTCCACCTTGTTCATATCCAACATAACCAGGAGGTGCACCAACTAAACGACTTAGTGCATGCTTTTCCATATACTCACTCATATCAAAACGTTCAAAGTGAATACCAAGAGTTTTACTCAGTGTAATTGCTAATTCTGTCTTACCAACACCAGTAGGTCCTGAGAATAGAAAAGATGCAATAGGTTTTTTCTCAGGAGTAAGGCCTGCTTTAGATATTTTAATCGCTTGAGTAACAATTTGAACTGCTTCATCTTGTCCTATAACACTTTGTTTTATTGTAGACTCTAGATTTTGCAGTGCATTTGTCTCATTTACGGTTACATTTGTATTTGAAATTCCTATGATGGCAGAGACTGTTTCTAAAATATCATTTGCTGTTACTTTTACACGTTTATCTTTTCTTAGGTGAAATGATGCTGCTGTCTCATCTATAAGGTCAATAGCCTTATCTGGTAAAAATCTATCTGTAATATAGCGTTTTGAAAGATTTACTGCTGCTTGTAAAGCTTTATTTGTATACTTAACATTATGATGTTGCTCATACTTTTCTTGCAACCCTTTTAGTATAAGGTAACTTGTCTTTTTTGATGGCTCGTCTATGTCTATCTTTGAGAAACGACGGCTAAGTGCCTTGTCTTTTTCAAAACCATTTCTATACTCTGCAAAAGTTGTAGCACCCATACATTTAAGTTCACCTGATGCTAAGGCTGGTTTTAGCTGATTTGCCGCATCCATAGTTCCACTTGTACTACCAGCACCTATAAGTGTATGAATCTCATCAATAAAGAGTATGGCATTTGGTTGTTTTTTAAGCTCATCCATAACACCTTTTAGTCGTTTTTCAAAATCACCTCTGTACTTTGTTCCAGCTAATAGAGCACCTAAATCAAGTGCATAAAGTTTTGAGTCTTCTATAATTTTTGGTACATTACCTGCAGCAAGTTTAAGTGCTAAACCTTCAGCAATAGCAGTCTTACCAACTCCTGGTTCACCTACTAATATAGGGTTGTTTTTTTTACGTCTACAAAGAATTTGTGTAACTCTTTTTATTTCTGCATCACGTCCTATTACAGGGTCGATTTTTCCCTCTTTTGCTTTTTCTAGTAAATCAATTGAGTACTTTGAAAGGTAGGATTTTTTGCTCTCGTCTTCGTCTTCATCCTCATCAGTATGAGAAATAGCTTCTAATACATCTAGTCTTGATATTTGGTACTCTGCAAGTAGCTTATATGAAAAAGTATTTTCTTCTTCATATAAAGCAGCGAGTAAGTCACCTATTTTAGCATCGATTTTTTGTGCTGATTTGATATGTCTTATCATCTTATCTATTAAACGCGATAGTGCTAAACTTTCATAAGGTTCATTATTTACACCCATTGGAAAGGCATCGATATTTGTTTCAATATATGTTAAAAGTTCTTCTTTCATCTTCTCAACATCACCACCACATTTATGGATGATATTTGCACCCTCTTGTGAATCTAAAAGAAGAAAAAAGACATGTTCTATTGTTAAGTATTCATGACGCATCTCTTTTGCAAAAGATATCGATTTTTGAAAAATTTCATTTAAAGGYTGACTGATCATTATTATTCCTCTTCCATAGTTGCTTTAAGTGGAAAACCACTTGATTGAGAACGCTTGGTAACCTGTATAATTTTAGTTTCTGCGATTTCATGTGTATATACACCACATAAACCTCTATCTGTTTTATGAATCTCAAGCATAACAGCCTCAGCTTGTTCATAACTTTTATGAAAAATAGTTATTAAAATATCAACTACAAAGTCCATAGAAGTRTAATCGTCATTTARYAGATAKACTTTGAAYYTTTTTGGATGTTTTACTGCTACATCTTCTAASAGTTCTAATTCTCTAGTTGCTGACATAATTTACTRCTTTGCCGCATTTAAAAAATCTTCAATTATATCTTGAGGATTTTCTAAACCAATTGARATACGRATGAGACCATCCGTTATACCTAGAAATTTTYTAGTRTCTGAATCAAAGTCGCTATAAATAGTTGAAGCCATATGCAGTGCRAGTGTYCTACTRTCWCCAATATTTGCTGTAATTGTTGCAAGTTTTGTTTTGTTTATGAARCTATAAGCACKCTCTTTTGAACCCATATCAATAGTAAAAAGTGTTCCACAGCCCTGTGCAAAATCAGTTATGTACCTATCATGGTGTGGATGAGCTTCTAAGCAAGGATGGTTAATGTTTAAGCCTTGTTTACTTAACTCTTTTGCAATAACTTCTACACTTTGAATTATTCTTGGTAAACGTAGGGCTAATGTTTCTAAACCTAAGAGAGTTTGATAACTAGCATTTGCATTTGCACTCATACCCAAGTCACGAAGAGCTCTTTTTTTYGCATTTGGTATAAGAGCCATTTTACCAGCACCTTTTATARGCTTTTTCATAAACTCATAACGAGAACTTTTAAAYTTRTCATCACCATCGTTAATTGCACGAAATACTGCACAACCACCCAAGGCTGAAGCATTACCAGCAATAATTTTTGTAGTTGAGTAAACAACTATGTCAGCACCTAATTCTAAAGGAAAAATGCTTAGTGGAGTAATAGTATTGTCCACGATTAAAGCAACACCTTCTGCATTTGCAATAGCTGCTATAGCTTTAATGTCAGGAAGACGCATATTAGGATTTCCAACACTCTCTAAAAAAACAATTTTCGTTTTATCTGTAATAGCATTCTTTATATTTTCAATTTCATCTACATCAAAAAAAGATGTTTTCACACCAAAGCGCTTCAGTGTTTCATTAAAAAGTGCATAAGTACCACCAAACAAACCACCAATGCTGATAATCTCATCACCAGCTTCTAAAAGTGACATTGTTGCTAGAGTTGTTGCACCCATACCTGAACTTGCAGCTACTGCTCCAACACCACCATCCATCTCAGCCATGATAGCTTCAAGTTTTGCTGTAGTGGGGTTACCCATGCGTGAATAGAGTGGTTTTTTGATACTTCCATCAAAAATACCTTCAGCTGTTTGTGCATCTCCGTACCCAAATGCAGCAGATGCTGTTACAACTGGAGAGACAGCACCTTCTTTATTACCAACTGCTTGGACAAATTTTGTGCAGTATTGCTCGAAATTGTTCATATATACTTACCTTGATTTATAATAAATAAATTATAGCAAAGTAGAGATAATAGTTACCTACAAGGATTTAATTATGCTAGAATTATAAAGATAAAACAATTAGGAAACTTGAATGCAAAACCAAACAACTTTAGAAAAACTAGATGAGAAGGTATCTTATATTTTAAGTAAGTACCATGAACTTAAAAATGAAAATGAAACAATTAGAAATGARTTGATAACATTARAGGCACAAAGAGAAATACAAGATCAAGAAATAGATAASTTAACTGAGCAAAACATTATGAAAGATTTAGAGATCGAAGAGATAGTAAATAAAATAGAAAGTATTTTAGGCTAATTTTTTAATGAGTAAAAAAATAGGGCTTTATATTGGTGGACGTCGATTTGATATTGATGTTGAGGACGAATTTGCTAAGTATTTGGAAGTACAAATGGAAAGCGACTTTAACATAGAAGGAAACAACGAACTAAAGTCAATTATGCAAGCATATGTACGAAAAAACTATGAACTTTATATTCAGAATAAAGATATAAAAAGTATTTTAGATAAATTCGAAAACTAGCTTTCAGGATACTCTAAGTTTAGAAAGCTATAATTTCAACCTCTTAAACAAGAGATGGTGTGCGCTCTTAGCTCAGCTGGATAGAGTACTGGTTTGCGGTACCAGCGGTCACACGTTCGAATCGTGTAGGGCGCACCATAYTAAAAWRMTMSAAAAYTTCAAAATTACTTCATTTAACTTATGAACTAATCTACAAAATGTCGCGGAATAGAGCAGTTCGGTAGCTCGTCGGGCTCATAACCCGAAGGTCGCAAGTTCAAATCTTGCTTCCGCAACCAATCAATCAAAAAAATCAATCAATAATACAAACTTCTCTTCATCGCTTAACTGGATAAAGCAGGGCCCTCCTAAGGCCTAGCTCGAGGTTCGAGTCCTCGTGGGGAGACCAGCTGTATAAAGCTAGTTTATTTCACTTTTGATTATTTTTGCTAATTCACAACATTGAGATGTCTTCTGTGTGTAAGAGAGAGACTTTTTTAAAAGGATGTCAATAAAAGCACTTCCAACGATGACTCCGTCGGCTCCTAGTACTTTATCTTTTGCAGTTTTGGCATTTACTCCAAAACCTACATAAACAGGAGTTTGAGTGTACTTTTTAATATCACTTAAAAAAGGTTGTAAATTCTCAGCTTGTCCAGAACCAGTTATACCCGTATAAGCTACCATATAGATAAACTTTTGTGCATCACTAACAACTTCTTTTATTCTTGCTTCACTATCTGTTGGTGCAACAAAAGAGATATTTGCTACGTTGTTGTTTGCAAAGAGGTCTTTATAGAGCAAAGCTTCTTCATGTGGCAAGTCAGGAACGATAAGTCCATTAACTTGTAATTTTTTGGCAAGAGGTATTAACTCTTCTAAATTCTGTTGATAAAAACTATTGAAATAACCCATCCATAAAGTATCTACTGAGGGAGCGACAATTTCAGAAATCTCTAAAAGGTCTTTAAATTTAAAACCACAAGCAAGGGCTCTGTGGTTTGCTTTTTCTATGAGTGGTCCATCTGCAACAGGGTCAGAGAAAGGAACACCAAATTCTAGGGTGTCAACACCACTTTGACCAAGCGCTAATGCCAAGTCAATACTAAATGATTTTTCTGGGTATCCAGATGTAATATATGCTACTAGTTTTTTCAATCTATTTGTCCAAGTCTGGTATTTTTAGTAAAGAGTATCTAATGTGTGTAAGTGTGTTATCAAGTTTAAAGTCATCTTGCCAAGTTGCAAACATGTCACTAACATCTAAAAGCCAAGTTATAGTCTCTTCACTGATAGGTGGTTTAGCTTTTCTTAACTCTTCTAGTTCGTCTTCTACGAAAGAAGCTAGTTTTGCCATTTGCGTTATTTGGAGATAACCTGAAGCTGATTTAATATTATGAAAAACACGAAAAAGTTCATTTATGCTTCTGTCGTAACTGTTAGGTTTTGAGAGGTCAATTATCATAATTTCCATGCTCTCAACCATCATTGCATAGTGATCTAAAAACTCATCAACAATTTCAAAATCAAAGTTTGCATCTAAATCACTTCTTACACCCATAAACAAATTCTCCTATATAGTTCAAATTATAGCAATTTTTAGTTAAAATACTTTAATTAATATATAAAGAGTAATCAAATGAGTAAAAAACTAACAATTTCTTCAATCAAAAAGAGTAAAGGTGATAAGCCTTTAGTAATGATAACAGCATATGATGCACTCTTTGCAAGACTTTTAGCTGATAATGCAGATATGCTCCTAGTAGGAGACTCTCTAAATATGTCTTTTGCAGGTAAATCTGATACGATTAGTGCTACATTGGAGCAGATGATTTATCATACTAATGCTGTTTGTACAGGTGCCCCAAATAGTTTTGTAGTAGCAGATATGCCTTTTGGAACATATGTAAACAAAAAGAGTGCCTTAGAAAATTCGATTAAAGTATTTCAGCAAACGCAGGCGGATTGCGTAAAAATTGAAGGTGGTGCTGATAAGGCTGAAACTGTAAAATATTTAACAGATAATGGTATCGCTGTGTGTGGTCATATTGGCTTACTCCCACAGTCCGTTCGCAGTGAAGGTGGTTATAAAGTTAAAGGTAAAACGCAGGAAGAAGCAGCACAACTCATAGAGGATGCTAAAGCTATAGAAGATGCTGGAGCTTTTTGTATGGTTATCGAAGGTGTAAAAGCTGAGGTGGCTAAGAGAGTTGCAGAGTCTGTAAGTATTCCAGTTATAGGCATAGGTGCAGGTAAAGATGTAGATGGACAAGTCCTTGTTTTCTCAGATATGTTAGGACTTTTTGAAGAGTTTACTCCTAAGTTTGTAAAGAAGTATATAGATGGAGCATCTTTAGTTCGTCATGCAGTCGCTTCTTATGCGGATGAGGTTCAAAAGGGAGAATTCCCAAAAGAGGAACATACATACTAATGGGGGATTGTTAATGAGTGACTTTATGGATGATAGACTCGTTGAGATAGAGACTTTTAGTATGGAAGAGGAGAGTAATGAAGTTACTCTCCGTCCTGATGCATGGAGTGAGTATATCGGGCAAGAACAGATAAAAAAGAATCTAGGTGTTTTTATACAAGCAAGTAAAAAGCGTGATGAAGCACTTGACCATGTTCTTTTTTATGGCCCTCCTGGACTAGGTAAAACTACACTAGCACTTATCATCGCAAACGAGATGAACACAAATATAAAAGTTACAGCTGCACCAATGATAGAAAAAAGTGGTGATTTAGCAGCAATTTTAACTAACCTCGAAGAAGGCGACATCCTTTTTATAGATGAGATTCATCGTTTAAGTCCTGCAGTTGAAGAGATACTTTACTCCTCTATGGAAGATTATCGAATTGACATTATTATAGGAAGTGGTCCTGCTGCACAAACAGTTAAAATAGATCTACCGCGTTTCACTCTTATAGGAGCTACAACTCGTGCAGGAATGCTTTCAAATCCTCTTCGAGATAGGTTTGGAATGAGTTTTCGTATGCAGTTTTACTCTTCTGATGAGTTAGCTAAAATAATTACACAAGCCTCAAGTAAATTAGAGAGAGAAATAGTAAAAGAAGCATCTTTTGAGATAGCTAAACGCAGCCGTGGTACTCCTCGTATAGCCCTGCGTTTACTTCGTCGAGTAAGAGATTTTGCGGAAGTTGCAGAAGAAGAGGGTATTAATCATAAACGCACAGAGTATGCACTCAATGAATTAGGCATAAACTCTTTTGGTTTTGATGAGATGGACTTGCGTTTACTTAACCTGTTAGTAGCTGCAAAAGGAAGAGCAATGGGGCTGAGTTCAATTGCTGCACACTTAAGTGAAGATGAGGGAACAGTTGAAGATGTTTTAGAACCTTACTTAATCGCAAATGGTTACTTAGAGAGAACAGCAAAAGGGCGTCGTGCAACACGAGCAACTTATGATGTTCTCAATATTGACTGGGTTAATGAAGAAGGGACAATATTTTGAAGCCTCAGTTCTTTATAGCAGCACTTTTTGCGATATCTCTGTATGCTATGTATTATCTCTACTCTCCATTTTTACTTGTTATCCTTATAGCAGGACTTTTAGCAATTTCTACTTCAAATATTCAATGTTTTTTAGAACATTATTTAAAAAATAAACTTGTTTCTGCATTAGTCTCTAGTCTTCTTTTAGGAGTACTGTTTTTTGCTCCTCTAGGTTACTTTTTAACAACTTTAACAATAGAACTTAATACCCTCTCCTCAGAGACACTCAATCAAGTAGTCTCTAGTATTAGAACTTTTGTAACAGAGCCACCATCATACTTACTATTTTTAAAACCTTATTTTCTTGATAGCATAAAAGATTTGGATATGAATTCCCTTACTTCAAATGCACTAGGTATTGCAGGTCATATTGGTGCTTTTAGTGCAAGTTTTTTAAAAAATGCTTTTCTTGTCATCATTTTTTACTTTTTTGCACTTTATAATGGAAGCGTAATGGTTGATTTCTTAAAAAGAGTAGTACAGATGTCAGTAGAAGAGAGTACAGTTCTAGCAAGAGAACTCTCAGATGTTATGAGTGTAGTTTTTTACTCGATTATAACTACTGCAATGTTTGAGGGTATACTCTTTGGAGCTGCTATTTCGTACATGGGTTATAACGGTTTACTTTTTGGAATTATGTATGGATTTGCTTCTTTGATTCCTGTAGTTGGTGGTGTCTTGATGTGGTTGCCATTTATGATGTATGAGTTCTCAGTAGGAGATAGTGCTAACGCTATTTTTATCGCGATTTACTCTATTGTCATTATTTCTATTGTTGCAGATACTTTTATCAAGCCAATCATCATAAGAGAGATAAATCAGCGTTTACTCAATGAAGATGATACTAAAATGAATGAGCTAGTGATTTTCTTTGCTATTATCGCAGGACTTACTACTTTTGGCTTTTGGGGAATGATTGTAGGACCTGCGATCACTGCATTTTTCTTTACTATACTTAAACTTTTTGAAGCAAGAAGTCAAGAGTGCTTAGATAAAAATATAAATATTTAGTCGTAAATTTCTGGGTGGTCATTTTTAAAGCGTCTATGTAACCAAAACCAAAACTTAGGCTCTCTTTTTATAAGGTCTCTAAGCCAATCAGCTTGAAGTTGTGTCGCTTTTAAAATATCGGCTTCCTCATCATCTGTATGTTCAACTGGTATCTCATCAAAAAGCATTAATGTATAGTTGTCTTCATCATCAGTTCTTATAGTGACAGGAATAACTGCAGTATTGAATTTTCTTGCTAAGTAAGCTGGTGTATATGTTTGACGAAGGGGTTTTCCAAAGAAGTCTATCATGATTCCTTCTTTGGGGTTTATATTTGTATCTATTAAAATTCCACTTGCTTTTTTGGCTCGTATAAGTTTTATAAGGGCTTTAGCCACACGAGTTTTTTCTAAATTTGTGTTACCAAATCTTGCTCGTCCTTCAAGTAACCACTCTTCATAGACTTCATTTTTCATCTTTTTATAGACTCCCGCAACAGGTTCTACAAAAGCACCTAGTGAAGCACCGCCAAATTCCCAAGAAGAGTAGTGTGTCGTTATATATATGACTGCACGCCCCTCATCATGTACTTTTTTGACTACTTCTGCATTTTCAACTGTGATAATCTCTCGTAACTCTTCAAGGGACATGTTGCGTAGTTCCATTATGTGCAAAAAATTAAAGATGAGGTTTTTAAAACTATATCGAACTATCTCCTCAATTTCCTCTTCACTTTTTGTGTCACCAAACACAAAACGAATATTTGCACGTGCTATATTTCTATACTTTTTGGAGATATGGTAGGCTAGAGTCGCTAGAGAAGAAAAGAATGTTTTTCTAAAACTTTTGGGTAAGAGCATTAATATTTTTTCTAAAATTAGTAGTAGTTTATAACCCATATAAAAGCTCCTTAGCTGTACTTATAATATTTTCACTATTTATTTCTTTTATAGAGTAATCATTTTTATTTATCTTTAAAATATTTACATCGGAGGGTGATTTTAGACCAATATTTTTTGGTGTTTCATACATCATGCGAGTAGTTGTTGGACCAAATAGTGTAATAGAAGCTATGTTCTGTGCCCAAGCTATATGAGTAGGACCAGTATCATTGCCTATGAGTAAATCCATAGAAGAAATATATGATACTAATTCAGTTAACTCAAGTGAAGGTGCTAAAGATGCATAAGTACTATTGTCTACAATCCACTCAGCATTTTTTTTCTCTTCTATACTTCCCCAAATTATATAAATATCCTCTTTAAGTGCATTACATACTTCTACTATGAGCTCTTTAGGATAAATTTTCGATTGCCAAGATGCACCTATTATAAATGCAATATTCTTTTTTATACTAGAGAGTTTATACTCTTTAATAATTGGAAAAACTGCTTTTTTATTTAGAAGCATCTCCTCTGTAATTTGAAAGTTTAAGGCATCTGAAACTATAAAAGCATTACGTTTTATGACATTACTTTCATAAGATATATGTGAAGTAGATTTGTAAAACATAGTCGCTAAAGATTCTCTTGTTGAAAACTTGTCAAATCCATGGGTATTTTTACCAACTAAGCGAGAAACTACTGCTGATTTTATCAAACCCTGCATATCTATGATAATGTCAAAGTTATTGAGTTCTTTGATTTTTGTAATAGTTTCGTTTAAAAGTTGAAGGCTTTTTTCTTTTTTAACACGTTTGAGATTGATAGTATGAACATTAGAGAGTTCTGGAAGAAGGTTTAAAAGGGGTGAAAAAACTTCTTCTGTAATCCATTCTATTTTCGCATATGGATAGTTATCTTTGATAAACTGCAAAACTACAGCACTGTTTATTATATCACCGAGGGCTGAGAGTCGTACTATCACAATTTTTTTAATATCTTTATTCATTAATGATATTATATCTAAGAAGTATAAATTAACTTTTCACTTACTTTATTCCCCTCTATTTCAACATAACGCATAGGGTACATATCCAGATCAAGTGGTCTGACAAAACAACTGCAGTTTTTTATTTTGTAATGCTTTTTCTGAAAATGCTATTGTTGCTTTAGTATAAAGTCCATTGTTAGCATCTTTTATACAGCTATCTAAACCTAAGACTTAAAGCCTTTTATCTCTAAAAGCCAATCTTTTATGATATTAGAGAAATTTAATATATTAAATCAGTCTATAGTTAAATATTAACTCAATTTTGTTACACTATTCTTATATTGAATATTAGTAATATAAATTTTAAACAAGGAATTGCATATGGAATTAAGTTTTCAAACCATTTTATTTATTATCGGTGGGGTTGTTATCGGTTGGTTCTTAAGTTTTATAAAGTCAAGATTTGAAGTTTCAAAATATAAAAAAGAGATAAAAGAGTATAAAGAACATTTAAATAGACAGATGAAGATAACTAATGATGGTAGTAAAGCTCAAGAAGATGAACTAAATAAACTCAAAAAGGAGAATGAAAATCTTCGTATTAGTGTACAAGCTTTAGGACAAAAACCAGGTCGTGCAGAACTAAGACTTTTAAATATTTATGATAATGCTTTGCGAAAAATGCAGATACGAGCACCGGGGTTTTCGTCAGCATGGGAAATGTCTTTACAAGAAGCGGAAGCAGAGTATGAAGCAAATGAAACAGGTCTTAAGTCTATTATAAAAAGAGTGTTTAAACCTAGTCTTTCTCAAAGCATAGAACAAGCACCTAAAGAAATCAGTGATTTAGGATAAATTTGATATGATTCGTTTAATTTTAATCCCAAGGAGTAAGTAATGGTTGCAGCAGATATAGAACTCTTTAGTAGAGGACGAACAAAAGCTAGAGCTTATTTTTGTTATCTATTTGAAAAAAATATTCCAAATAGATTACCCTCTTTAAGCGAAGAGATGATTCTTCCGCGTCTGCGTAAAATTAAAGCAGACTTAGAAAACTGTGAGGGTGTTTATCTTTTAGATGCTCAAGGTGTCCAGGTTACTCCTACATATACGGAGGATAAAGAAATTTCCCAAGATGTAGGAAAAATTCGTGCAAATCGTGCATACTATTATCGTGCAGTAAGAGAAGAGCGTTGTACCATTACAGATCCTTATCCATCTTTGATTACAGGTACTCTTACAGTTACTGCCTCAGTACCAATTTTTTCTGAGACAGGTGAACTTAAATATGTAGCCTGTTTAGATATGCCTTTTGAAGCAGTACTTAAAATTTCTCATATGAATACTAAAGATATATTTTTTGCGAAACTATTTAAGTCTTCATATGCTATTTTTGCATTTGCACTAATGGCAGTCTCTATTTTGCTTTTTACACATGCAATACAAGACTTTTTTACACAAAATATTGGTCTGCATATATTATCAATAGATGCAATGTTTAAGGCAACGATTTTGCTTACACTCTCTCTTGCGATATTTGATCTTGCTAAAACACTTGTTGAAGAAGAGGTCTTAGGGCAACATAAGGAACATAATATTTCAGGTCCGCATAAGACTATGGTGAAGTTTTTAGGAAGTATTATTATTGCTCTGTCAATTGAAGCACTTATGCTCGTCTTTAAGTTTGCTCTTACTGATCCGAATAAACTTATGTATGCGATTTATATTATTGGTGGCGTTTCACTTCTTATAACGAGCTTAGCAGTATATATCAAGTTTACGAAAAGTAAACAATTCAGAGAGGAATCATGATAGGAATTGTTGACTATAAGATGGGTAATCTAGCGAGTGTTCAAAATGCTTTTGCTAAACTTGGACAAGAGACAAAAGTTGAGAGTAATCCTGAAAAGTTTCAAGAGTATGATAAGCTAATACTTCCTGGTGTTGGTGCTTTTGGAGATGCTATGGAGCATTTAAGAAAGTATAAAATGATAGATGCCATTAAAGAGTTTGCCAAAAGTAAAAAACCAATACTTGGAATATGTCTTGGTATGCAACTTCTTTTTAACAGTAGCAAAGAGTTTGGAGAACATAAAGGACTAGGGCTTATACAAGGTGATATTAAAGCTTTTGATAGCTCTAAATTTAGCGAACCATTAAAAGTACCACATATGGGCTGGAATAGAATGTTTACAACAAATCATCCACTTTTTGATGGTTTAGATGAAAATCACTATCTCTATTTTGTACACACTTTTCATATTGTAGGTGCAGATAAGAGTGATATTATTGGTGAAACAGAGTATGGGTACAAGTTTACTTCTGCTGTTGCACATGAAAATATTATGGGAATACAACCACACCCAGAAAAAAGCCATGAAAATGGACTCAAAATTCTTGAAAATTTTATAAAACTATAGGAAAAAATATACAATGACTTTATACCCCGCGATTGATTTAAAAGATGGACAGGCAGTTAGACTTACAAAAGGTCTTATGGATAGTGCAAAAGTATACTCAAATGAGCCACATGAACTTGTGAAAAAGTTCGAAGAGATGGGTGCTGAATGGGTACACTTAGTAGATCTAAACGGTGCCTTTGCCGGTGAGCCTAAAAACTTAGATGCTATCATTAAAATCCGTGCAAACTGCAATGTTAAGTTAGAGCTTGGTGGAGGTATTCGTGATGAGGCTACAATACAAAAAATGTTAGAAATTGGAATAGATAGAATTATCTTAGGGTCTATTGCTGTTAAAAATCCCCAGTTTGTAAGAGATATGGCTGCAAAGTATCCAATAGCAGTTGGAATTGATGCTATTGATGGGTATGTTGCAGTTGAAGGTTGGGGCGAAGTCTCTACTATGAAAGCAACTGATTTAGCTCGTGAGTTTGCAAACGCAGGAGTTGAAGCTATAATCTGTACTGATGTAGGTAAAGATGGAACACTAAGCGGTGTAAATGTAGAGTTCACACTTGATATAGCACGTGCATCAGGAGTGAGTACAATTGCGAGTGGTGGTGTAAAAGATGAAAGTGATATAGAAGCTCTTATTGCTACAAAAGAAGTAGATGGTGTTATCATAGGAAAAGCTTATTATGAAGGAAGACTTGACTTATCTAAGATGTTTAAATTACTTGATTAATTGTAATCAAATGAAATTTTTGGTATTATTATTAAATNAAAATTTATAAAGGATTTCAATTGAAATTACTTGTTGTTGATGACAGTTCTACAATGCGTCGTATTATTAAAAACACTCTAGCTCGCTTAGGTTATAAAGATATCTTAGAAGGGGCTGATGGTGTCGAAGGTTGGGCACAAATGGAAGCAAATCCAGATATTGATATGCTTATCACTGACTGGAATATGCCTGAAATGAATGGTCTTGAACTTGTTCTAAAAGTCCGTGCBGATGAGCGTTTTAAAGATACTCCTATCATTATGGTAACAACAGAAGGTGGAAAGGCTGAGGTTATTACTGCTCTAAAGGCTGGTGTGAACAACTATATCGTTAAACCTTTTACTCCTCAAGTACTTAAAGAAAAGTTAGGTGCTGTTATGGGTGTTACTGAGTAATGACGGAGCACTACTATCAGTTAGTAGTTAAACTTTCCTCTCACCAATCACTCTATTCCGATTTCTTATCAGACACCCTACCTGTTGGTTTTGAAGAAACTGACACAGGGTTTATTATAAGAAGYGAAGATGACTTAGATACAATTACTTGGGGATTGGAACAGTTTACTGAAGCACTACAAAAAGCACTTGGAGAGACTATTGAACTTGAGTGTGAACAGACAAAACTTCAAAATAGTGACTGGGTGAAAAACTACCAAAACAGTATAAACCCCCTAGCTATTGATAAGTTTTATATCTATCCAACTTGGGATAAGCCAAACCCTGACTTACTAAATATTGTTATAGACCCTGCTTTAGCATTTGGAACTGGGCATCACCCAACAACTGCTTCAGCACTCAGAGCGATATCAAAATATGTAAACACAGGCGATAAAGTTTTAGATGTTGGTTGCGGAAGTGGTATTTTAGGTATGGCGGCCATGAAACTTGGTGCTACAGTTGATGCTTGTGATACTGATCCTATCTCAGTTGAGAACTCAGAAGTGAATGCTAAACTTAATGGTTTAGTGTTTGAAAATATATGGGAAGGTTCTTCTTCATTAGTAGATAAGAAGTATAATTTTGTAGTTGCCAATATTGTTGCGGATGTTTTAACATTTATAGCAAATGATTTGAAAAAAGCACTAGAAGATAATGCTATTTTAGTTTTATCTGGTATCTTAGACAAGTATGAAAACAAAGTATTAAGCTTCTATAAAGATTGTGAAGTAATAGAAAAAATAGCTCAAGATGAATGGGTTACTTTAATTTTAAAAAGAAAATAAAAAGAGATAAAAATGGCTGATAACGATAATAAAAACGATAATAACAATTTTTTTAATAAAAACCCCCTCATTACATTTGCAATTTTTTCAGTTGTAATAATAGGTGTATTTAAAATACTCGTAGGCGATGCTTCTACTACAAATGGAGGGGCCTTAGGTAACTCTAGTAAACGTACGGAACAAGTTAGCTACTCACAACTAAAGGCACTTGTTGATTCTAAAAGTGTAAGTAAGGTTGAGATAGGACAGAGTTATATTAAAGCAACTGCGTCAAATGGTGCAACTGTTTATACAACTCGTATAGTAAAAGGTGATACAAAACTAGTAGAGGCACTTGATGCTAAAGGTATTGAGTATCAAGGTTTTTCTGAAACAAACTGGTTTACTGAAATGTTTGGATGGTTGTTTCCATTCTTACTTATCATTGGTATTTGGATGTTTTTTGCTGGTCGTATGCAAAAGAGTATGGGCGGCGGTCTACTTGGTATGGGTAACTCAAAAAAAATGGTTAACTCAGAAAAGCCTGATACAAAGTTTGATGATGTTGCGGGTGTAGAAGAGGCAAAAGAAGAAGTTCAAGAGATTGTAGACTTTCTTAAGTATCCTGCACGTTATGTTGAGATAGGTGCAAAAATCCCTAAGGGAGTACTTCTTGTAGGTAGTCCGGGTACTGGTAAAACACTTCTTGCAAAAGCAGTGGCTGGTGAAGCAGAAGTTCCTTTTTTCTCTGTAACAGGTTCTAGTTTTATAGAGATGTTTGTTGGTGTTGGTGCCGCTCGTGTTCGTGACTTATTTGAACAAGCTAAAAAAGATGCTCCGAGTATTATATTTATCGATGAGATAGATGCTATTGGTAAAAGTCGTGCTAATGGTGCTAATATGGGTGGAAATGATGAGAGAGAACAAACACTTAACCAACTCCTAGCAGAGATGGATGGTTTTGGTACTAATACTCCGGTTATCATTTTAGCAGCTACAAACAGACCAGAGATTTTAGATCAAGCATTACTTCGTCCAGGTCGTTTTGATAGACAAGTTCTAGTTGATAAACCAGACTTTGAAGGTCGTGTGAAAATCTTACATGTACATATGAAAAATGTGAAAATGGATAAAGACGTAGATGTTGAAGAAGTAGCTCGTTTAACTGCTGGTTTAGCAGGTGCAGATTTAGCTAACATTATCAACGAAGGTGCACTTTTAGCCGGCCGTAAAAGTCAAAAAACTGTAAAACAAAAAGATCTTTTTGAGTCAGTTGAACGTGCTTTAGCAGGTCTTGCTAAAAAATCTCGTCGTATTAATCCAAAAGAGAAAAAAATAGTTGCTTACCATGAGAGTGGTCATGCACTTTTAGCAGAGACAACTGTTGGTGCWAAAAAAGTATCTAAGGTTTCTATAGTTCCTCGTGGWCTWGCAGCWYTWGGWTATACTCTRAATAAACCAGAAGAAAATAGATTTATGATGCAGCGTCATGAGYTGTGGGCAGAAGTAGATGTTCTTTTAGGTGGTCGTGCTGCTGAGCAAGTATTTATAGGTGARATYTCWACWGGTGCMGGAAATGAYCTTGAACGTGCAACAGACATYATAAAATCAATGGTGCAAACATATGGTATGAGTGATATCGCCGGGCTTATGGTACTCGAGAAGTCTCGTCAGTCATTTTTAGGTGTAGGCCAGCAGGCAACTCGTGAGTACAGTGATAAGATGGCTGAAAATATGGATGAGTTTATTAAAACATCACTTCAAGAACATTACGAAGTTGTTGTAGCGAGACTTGAAGAGTATAGAGATGCTATAGAAGAGATGGTAGCACTACTATATAAGAAAGAAAATATCACTGGTGATGAAGTTCGTGAAATTCTTATTAACTTTGAAAAAAAGAATAATATGGAGTCTAAGGTAGATACTGCACTAGATGAAATAACAGAAGAGTTAAAAGTTGATGCTTCTATGATAGACAAGTCTCAAGCGCAGAGTGATGAAGACTAATTTACTTCCCTTAGCCAAAGAAGGCATAAGTTATTTTCTTTACAGCTTAGCCTTTTTTATACTATTTTTACTTTTAGATTTTGATTTTTTAGCTTTTCTTACATTTGCCATTACACTTTTTATAGGATATTCTTTTAGAAATCCAGAACGGGAACTTTGTGTGTTTGAAGCCACAAGTTTTCTCTCCCCAGCAGATGGCATTGTACAAAGTATAGAAGAGTTAGAAGATGATGAATATGCATATAAAATAGAAATACAAAGTTCTTGTACAGATGTAGCAGTTTTACGAGTCCCAAGTAATGCAATTGTAAGTAAATTGCTAAAATGCAATGGTGCGCGTACCTCAAAAGACTCCAAACTTTTCACAACACTAAATGAAAATGTAGAAATGTCTTTTATAACACAAGAAGAGAATAAATTTAAAATTATACATACACTTGAGAGAAGTTTTGCACCTCTTTTTATAGAGTTAGATGAAAAACAGAAGTTATTTCAAACTGCAAGATACGGCTTAATGTTAAATGGTCGAACAAGCATTTATTTACCACAAAACTTTAGAGTGAAYATCACTATAGGCTCAGAGGTAAAAGCTTCAGAATCACTTATGGGTTATTTTTCTTAAACAGTAACTCATTTGTATTTACTTCAAAATCAAAGAAATTTGATATAAATCCATCTTTTTTTATTCTAGATAATTGAATCACTGCACCATTATTATTTTTAGCTTCTAGATACAGTAAGGCAAGTGCATAACGACTCTCATAAAAACTACCATTTTTAAGTTTTGACAACTCTAGCAGTGCTATTGCATTTTCGTGATGAGAGGCTACCGTTGATGCAAGTGCACCAAGGAACAATGTATATGCATCTTGTACTTTGAGCTCATCTATAAGGTGATTGTAAAGGGTATATGACTCTTCAAAGTGCTTATCATAAAGTGATGCTAGGGCTAAAGCACTTTCTATCTCATATGTCCCATTGCTTGTGCTCTCAAGTACATGTTTAAGATGTTGGCGTAAGAAGTAAAGTCTTCCTATTATTAGGTTCTCTTGTATATATAAGTAACGGGTAATGTATGGCCCATAATACAAATCATTGTAACTAAAATGAATGTCTTTTAAATAGTTTAAAACACTAAAAGCATACTCTTTTGTTTTGAGTTTTGAAAAATGAGAGTCAATATATAAAAGATGTGGGAGTATCTCGTCAGGAAGGAGTATGGTAAGGGTATTACTTGCTTTTTTCGCAATTTCTAACTTATCTAGTTTTAAAGCAATTATAGTGTCAAGCAAAAGATACAAGGGGCTTTGTTTATAGTCTTTATCTAACCAGTCAACTGCGGAGAGATAGTTGTTGTCACTGATAAAGAGAAGTGTTTTATATAAGTCTTGTTCTTCATTCATTTCCTCATCATTCACGGCACTTGTAATTATAGAACGAATCTTTTTAGAATCTTTGCTCATGAGTTGGCTAGTCATAATTGCATAGATTCCAGAAAGATAATTTTTTGCATCTAAATAGTATGAACGTAAAAAGTGTTCATTCGCTTTTTTTAAGTCTCCCATCTGTGCATAAGTTAAGGCTAAATTGTATTGTAAAATAGAGTGTTTGGGTTGTATTTTTACTAAAGCGAGTAAATCATGATTTGCATCTCGTATTTTTAAATGAAGTGCTTTTTTTATCGCTTGTGTGATACCCATATTTACACTTGATGAGGCAGAACTAGTTTTGAGGTACTCTTTTGCAGAATGGATGTTATCTATGTATATATTTGCATTTCCCTTGCGTATATAACTAATTGTCTGGTTCGCATTAAATATTTTATATGGTGAAAAAGCAAATATTTTTTGATAAATAGTATTTTTTGTATTTAAAACTGTTTTTCTATAGTGTACTTGTGCTTTTTCTACATCAAAGAGTGACGACTTGAGTTTTACTCGAATTGGATAATGTGTATAAATCTCATCGGGATACATATCTGTAATGTTTTTTATCAGAGAAGCAGCTTTTTGCAAACGACCTAGTTTGATATTGATGAGTCCAAGGGCTAGTTGTGACTTAACAGGTTGAATATTTTTAATAATAGCTTCATCAAAATGATTGATAGCTAGTGTGAAATCTCCAACTCGGGTATATAATAATCCCAGACTGAAGTCATCTAAATCGTCAAAGTTTTCTTCCATCACTTCTATCGCAATATAGTCATTTTGGTAAAGTGCGTTTATTTTAGCACTTAGATTTTTTTGTATATCTGGATACTCAGTTGATGTGGAGTTTTTGAGTGAGTTTAGTGCATTGAGATAGTCTTTTTTGTAGTAACTTATAAGTGTGAAATAGTATGAATATAAAGGAGAGTTAACCTCATAAGGCAGGTATGCATATGCAAGACCTATATAGTACTTAAAACTTTTGTCATCATTAAGGTGCAACGCACATACTGCTGCGTTTATAGCACTAACACATCTTTTTTCATCACTTTTTATAGCTTTGGAAAAGGTATTAAAGGCTTGTTGGTATTGTTTGTCTTTAAGTTGTGCTACTCCAAGGTTGTATTGTGAGATGGCCTCACTATAGTGTGCAATATCCGCATATAATGAGAGTGCTTTTTCTTTTGATCCATTACTATAGAGATAATTTGCTTTTGCAATCATATTTTCTAGTTTACTTGGTTGAACAAGAGTAGTGTTGGATTTTGCTAGTTTTTTCTCTAAAAAGTCTACATCAAAAGGCATGCTCTCTTCTTCTTGAGAACTTAAACTCAAAAAAGTGACAATAATTATAATTATTAAAACTATTGCTAAAAGAGCGAAGATAAGTGGTTTCTTTTGTTTAAAATTTGACTCTTCTTTGTCACTATTATCATCTCTTGCACGTGAATCTTCAATAGCTTCATTATCGTCAATAATAATTATCTCTTCTTCTAACTCTGCCATTAAAAACCTTATCTATTTTACTATTTAAATTATAGCAAAAATAGTACCTTATATAAGTTTTTGCTCTTAATCTTTTGAGGACTTTCTTAACTCTACGCTCTATAAGCACTTGATAGTTTGTTACAGTAGTTTGATTGAGCTAAAAGTAAAAAAATATTTATATACTAGAGTTACTTTTTTTAAGACTCAATATATTTCTCTTATACTCACTATAATTGGATAATTAAATACTAAAAAGGAAATATCTTATGTATACAGTGCAAATGCAAGAAGAATGTTCATGTTTTAAAAAAAGTGAATACACAAATAATAATACATTTAAAACACAGCAAGAAGCATATCAATATGCAAATATTGTGGCAGAACTTATGAATGAAGAATTTTGTTCTCGACATACTTTTTATACGGAAAGAGCTGACGGTGACACTTTCGTGATTAGAGTAGATATCAATGCTACTAGCGTTTCAGGTTGTAGTACTGGAGTTACCTGTGATGTTGGTTGCGGTTCTACAGATGAATGGACCCTCGAGCCATAGTTTTAGAAAAAAATACCGTTCTGCAATATATAACTTTACTGTAGAACAAGGTAAAACTGCTTAAGAAAGTACTTGTGCGTTCTTTATCTTTTTGATGTTAGAAAGCATTAGTATAGAGCTTATGAGGGCAAAAAAGAAAAGTCCTACAAAAACATAAAGCGTACCTGTATAGCTACCAGTTGAATCCTTCACATAAGCGATGATAATAGGACCTGCTAGTCCAGCTAAAGCCCAAGCTGTTAAAATGTATCCATGAATCGCACCAAGCTCTTTTGTACCAAAAATATCACCTATATATGCTGGAATAGAAGCAAATGCTCCACCATAACATGTCATGATATAATAAATTAGTACTTGAAAAAGTAGTATGCTTGTCACCGTTGTCAGTAGATAAAATGCGATGATTTGTGTAACAAAGAAAAGTATAAAGACAATTGGTCTCGTAAGATAATCAGAGATACTTGCCCACATAATTCTACCTGCACCATTGAAAATACCCATAAGTCCAACTGCTGAAGCAGCTGCTAAAGCAGAAATACCAATAGTCTCTTGTAGCAGTGGAGAAGCCACCGAGATAATAGCAATTCCACATGTCACATTGATAAAAAGCATGATCCATAAGCCAAAAAACCTAGCTGTTTTTATAGCTTCATCGCGTGTTATATTTACCAAGTCTTCTTTAATTTTCTTTTGACCAGTAGAGATTGCTTGGCTGAGTTTTTCTGGCATATACCCTTCTTCTGGATTTGCAAGATACTGTGCTGCACCCAACATTATTACAAAATATATAGTACCTAATGTATAAAATGTAGAAGCTATCCCCACTGAGTCTATGAGTATTTTAATTGCAGGTCCAGAGATTGCCGAAGCAAAACCAAAGCCCATTATTGCAAGTCCTGTTGCCATACCACGCCTATCGGGAAACCATTTGACAAGCATAGACACAGGTGAAAGATAACCAATACCTAAGCCCGCACCACCTAAAACACCATAAGTAAGATATAGTAGCGTTTTTGATTCGAAATGGATGGCTACTCCAGAACCTATAGTACCTAGACCAAATAAAATTGCAGCAAATGTAGCAGCAACTCTAGGACCTCTATGCTCAACAAACTTTCCCATAAGAGCAGCAGAAAGACCAAGAAAGAAAATGGCAATTGAAAATGTAATGGTAACATCTGTGAGTGTCCAATTCATTGCGGACTGTATTGGGTTTACATAAACACTCCATGCATAGACTGAACCAATACACATGTGAATGGACATGGCAGCTATTACCATGAACCAGCGATTTTTAACTTTTGTCATCATTTCATCCTTTAATGCACTAATTATATCAAATATAAGTATGTAATAGTTTAAAACAGTAGTGATGAGTAATGGAAAAATACATAAGGAGTTAGCTTGTTCTAAGGGTGATTACAAGGCGTAAAAAGAGAAAGGTGAAAGCTAATAAGGCTTCAAGACCTCTTTAATCTCTCTATTATATTCACTTTCTGTAGCTACATCATAAACTTTATAACCTCTTTGAGATAAGATATCTGCTGCTGCACTACTTCTACTTCCAGTTCTACAATAAACAACTAAGACTTTATCTTTGGGTACTCTTGCGACTGATTTAACAAGTTCTTGGATAGGGATATTTATAGCATTAGTTATATGATGTTCTCTATACTCTTCATATGTACGAACATCAATAATAACAGCTCCATTTTCTATGGCTTTATGAGCAGCTATTAATATAACATCATCAACTTTTTTACTACAACCTGTAAAGTGTGTAATTACTAAGAGTGAAAATAATATGTTTAAAAAATATTTCAAGAGTTCTTCTTTATATGTGTAGATTTTAGATACGAATTATAACACTTTAACTTAGAAACAGTACACCACATATCTCTACTCGAAGCTATTATCTGATGAGTACTTACATAAGGTGTTAAATCACTTAAATAATGATTATGTACTTAGATACAGTGATAAACTACTACGAAAAGCCCTTCATAGGTTTACATACCCCATCTATAAAAAGCTCTTTACTTTTGACTTATTAGATTCGGATGAAAACATAAAGTTTGTAACCATACTCTAAGACATACCTTTGTAACTCATGCTGTAATACATAATGATATTTTTCTTGTACAGAAACTTCTAAATCACCGAGATATAAATCAAACTTTGAGATATGCAAAAGTTTAAGAAGATAAGAAAGCGGAGGTAATAGCAATGATATTTTATATTATTTGTTTTGGTTTAGCTATAATCAGTGCAATTTAATAATAATTTGCATTTATGCATACTAAAATATAAAATATTGGTTGATAATGATAAAACTGCTGAATGAAATAAAGAAATATAAAGATTGGAATGATTTAAAATTAAATTTAATCGACAAAACAAGTAATACAAAACAAAAGGGTGATATATTTGAGCTAATAACAAAATATTACTTATTAATAGATCCAATATATAGTACAAAATTAAATGAAGTTTGGCTGTTAAGTGAAGTGCCAAATGATGTAAAAATATATTTAAACTTACCAAATAATGATGAAGGTATTGATTTAATTGCTAAAATCAATGATGATGAATATTGGGCAATACAATGTAAATACCTTTCAGCTGAAGACACATCTATAACTCGTGAGTATATATCAACATTTTTAGATACATCAAACAATATATGTAAAAATATATCTCAGAAGCTTGTATGTACAACTGCAAATAAACGAAGTTATAAATTTGAAAAACTATATGATGAAAGTATCACATTCCTGTTGTCAAATACTTGGAATAATTTAGGAGTTATATTCTTTTCTCAACTAAATGAGTTAATAAAAAATAAAACTATAAAACTCACTCCATTTACTCCAAAGCCTCATCAGGTGAGAGCTATAAAAAATGCAAATACTCACTATATAGATGAAAAAAATGATAATGGTAAACTTATCATGGCCTGTGGAAGTGGTAAAAGTCTTACCGCTTATTGGATATCTCAACAACTAAAATCCAAAACTATATTAATAGCAGTTCCAAGTCTTGCCCTCATTAAACAAACTTTAGAGGTTTGGACACGAGAGAGTGTTGCTAATAATATTGATATAAACTGGATTGCAGTTTGTAGTGATGAGACTGTATCTAATATTAATGATGATGTTTTTACAGCTAGTACTAAAGATTTAGGTATTGATGTATCTACTGATATAAATTATATTTCGAATTGGTTACAAAAGCCAAAACATAGTAGCACTATAGTATTTACAACATATCAAAGTGGAAAAATTATTGCGGAAGCTTCAAAAAATGCACATATTACATATGATCTTGGAGTAATGGATGAAGCACATAAAACAGTTGGTTTAAAAGGTAGTTTATTTAGTTATTTGTTATTTAATGAAAATATATCTATCAATAAACGATTGTTTATGACAGCTACAGAGAGAAGGTATAAGGGTGAAAGTGATGAAATTGCCAGTATGGATAATATTGAACTATACGGTGAAGATTTTGAAGTATTAACATTTAAAGAAGCACTTGAAAGTAAGCCTCCCATATTATGTGATTATAAAATAATTGCAATGATGGTTACAAAAAAAGAAGTTGCGAATTTAATTGAAAGCAATAAATTTGTACGACCTGACAATGATAATTATACACAAGAAATAGAATCTGAAATGTTAGCTTCTACAATAGCTTTGCATAAAGCTATAAAAAAATATGGGATTAAACACACTATCTCATTTCATAGCAGTATAGAAAGGGCAAAATTTTTTCAATCTCAAGAAAAAGTCTTTAGAAAAAGCTTTATTGACTATACAGATTTAGATACATTTCATGTAAGTGGAACTACTCCCATAGCAACAAGAAATCAAACTCTCGAAACATTCTCACAATCAGAAAATTCTTTAATTACAAATGCTAGATGTCTAACCGAAGGAGTTGATGTTCCAAATATTGACTGTGTATTATTCGCTGACCCTAGACAAAGCACAATAGATATCGTTCAAGCAGTTGGAAGAGCATTAAGACTCGCTGATGATAAACAGTATGGTTATGTACTTGTACCAATTTTAATAGATGATGAAAATATTGATATTGATGATATACAAAATAAAAGTTTTCAAGCAATTATAAGTATATTAAGAGCATTGGCTTCAAATGATGAACGGATTATTGATTACTTTAATACAATAGATGGGCTAGAAGTGTCAAGAGGAGGTGGTGTTGTAGATTTTGACATACCCTTAGGACTTAATATTGATGTAGATGAATTTAATAATGCTATTAAATTATCAATTATCTCAAAAATTAAAAAATTAAGATGGAGACCTTTTGAAGAGGCAAGAGCATTTGTCAGAAATTTAAAACTAGCAAATGGACCAGAATGGAAAAAATATTGTAAAAATTTGTTAAAAGATAAACCACCTAAACCAAATGATATACCCTCCAGTCCCAATAGTACATATAAGTTAAGTGGTTGGAATGGAATCCCTGATTGGTTAGGTACAGCTAAAAATATAGAGTATTTACCATTTACAGAAGCAAGAGATTTCGTAAGAAATTTGGGAATAAAAAGTGGAAAAGAATGGCTAACATACTGTAAGCTTGGTATAGAAGGAATAGATAAAAAACCAGATAATATACCAATTTATCCTCATCAGTTTTATAGAAAAGATGGTTGGAAAAATATGAAAGATTGGTTGAGAAAAGGTAATGGTTTAAAAAGTTTTAGGGAGGCTAGAGCTTTTGCCATATCACTTGGATTAAAGCACAGAAGTGAATGGCAAAAGTATTGTGTTGGTAAGATTCCAAATTTAGAAAAAAAACCAGAGGACATACCTAGAGACCCAGAGGGAAGATACAAAAAAGACTGGATAAATTGGAATGATTGGTTAACTGGTGATACTGGTAAAGTACAAGGTGAATGGAGACCTTTTAAAGAAGCTAAAGAATTTGTAAGAGGATTAAATTTAGGTGGACAAGTAGAGTGGAAGAAGTATTGTAAAGGGGAGTTAACAGGATATGAACAAAAGCCATATAATATACCAACCTCACCTGCTATGATTTATAAAGATGAAGGATGGAAAGATGTTGCTGATTGGTTAGGAACTAGTAGGAGAAGAAGCAATAAGAATAGCGAAGATGATAATACTTGGTTAGCCTATGAGGAAGCTAGAAAGTTTGCACATGAATTAAAATTAAAAGGTTATGATGAATGGAAAATGTATATTCATGGTGAGCTAGATTATTTACCAAAAAAACCAGATAATATTCCAAGTAGTGCATATTTTGTATATAAAGATAGCGGATGGATAGGATGGAATGATTGGCTTGGTAATGATAATTCTACGAAAACTAGAGTTAGAAATGCTTTGCCTTTTGAAGAAGCGAGGAACTTTGTAAGAAGTTTAGGATTTAAAAAAGTTACTGAATGGGAAGATTATAAAAATAATAAGTTAGAATATTTAGATAAAATCCCAGATAGTATACCAAAATCACCAAATGGTTATTATAAAGATGATGGATGGATTGGCATGAATGACTGGCTCGGTACAGCTGATGAGGAAGGGGCATACTCATTTAAAAAAACTTCATATGCTAAAAATATATTACCTTATGAGAAAGCAAGAAAATTTTCCAGAACTCTTGATTTAAAAACAATTGCAGAATGGAAAAAATATTCTAAAGGATTATTACCTAGCTTACCGGATAAACCAAGTAATATTCCATCAGCTCCATGGAATGTATATGCAGATAAAGGATGGACTGGTATTCGTGATTGGCTAGATGATTAAAAATTCTTGCTAGAAATAAGCTTTTTCACAAAACCCACTATAAAACACCATTCAAAATAGTGGCTTCGAATAGGCAGTTAAAATCTAGTTAATCTCCTAAAAACTTTAAACACCCATCCCTAAATAATGCTTCAACACTTCAGGAATATCGATACTTCCATCTTCGTTTTGGTTATTTTCCATTATAGCTACTAGTGTTCTACCAACAGCGAGAGAACTTCCGTTAAGAGTATTTACAAACTCATTTTTCTTACCATTTTTGTAACGGATTTTTGCTCTTCTTGCTTGGAAGTCTCTTGTGTTGGAGATTGAAGAGATTTCACGGTATTGGTCTTGTCCTGGGAGCCAAACTTCTATGTCTGTAGTATGTGCTGCACCAAAACCTAAGTCGCCAGTACAAAGATTTACTAGACGATGAGGTAACTCTAACGCTGTTAGTATGTCTGATGCACATGAAACCATCTCATCAAATGTTTTTTCGCTCTCCTCAGGTTTTACTATAGCCACAAGTTCAACTTTATGAAACTGGTGTTGTCTTATCATACCACGAGTATCACGTCCTGCTGCACCTGCTTCTTTTCTAAAGCATGACGTGTAGGCTGTCATCTTTTTAGGAAGTTCATCAGCAGATAAAATTTCATCTTGGTAAAGGTTTGTAACTGGGACTTCAGCTGTAGGGATTAAAAAAAGTTCTTGTCCGTCCATCTTGTAAAGGTCGTCTTCGAACTTTGGAAGTTGTCCTGTACCTTCTAGTGCAGCTCTGTTTACAAGTGCTGGAACACTTACTTCTTCAAACCCGCGTTCACGGTTGAAGTCAAGCATAAAGTTTATAAGTGCACGTTCAAGTCTAGCACCCATTCCAAAGCTTACTGAAAAACGACTTGTGGCAAGTTTTACACCACGTTCAAAATCTATCCATCCATTTTGTTCTGCTAGTTCCCAGTGCTCTTTTGCTTTAAAAGTAAACTCTTTAGGAGTAAGAACTTTTTTTAGCTCTATGTTGTCATTTTCATCTTTACCATCAGGGACTAAGTCATCAGGCATATTTGGAACAGACATCGCTAGTGACTCTAATATAACTTGAGCTTCGCGTTGTACTTCTAGGGCAGCATCAACTTTGACATTGTTTGCTTCGATTCTTTGCTTTAGCTCATTGATGTCTTTACCTTCGCGTTTATAAACACCAAACTCTTTACTCATAGCATTTCGCATAGCTTGTAACTCTTCAAATGCAATTTTTGCAGTTTTAAATGTTTCGTTTTTTGCTTTTAGTTCATTTAATATGTCTTCGCTTACGCCTTTTCTCATAAGTTTTGTACTTAAGCCTGCAAAATCTTTTTGTAGTAGTTTTAAATCAATCATAATTATTTATTTCCTTTATAGTTATTCTCAAAAAGTATTCTTTTTGAAGCTTTAGGGGGTTGTAGGGACTTTTGTCACTGCTGTTAAAATGAGCTTAGCTCATTTTGGCATTTAACAAAGTATGTCACGTGCAACGCTAAACTGGTTTGCTGTCATTAAGTGGATCTTCGGGTGAAGTGCTTTTAAGTCGTCGAAAAGAGTTTTACTTAGTTCAAATCCTACTTTATACTCTTCCTCAGGTCCTTTTTCATGTGCCATGCGCAATTTTTCTAACCAGAGGTCAGGAACATTTATGCCTGGTACATGTGCTGAGAGAAACTGTGCAGTTCTAAGTTTAGTTATAGGAAAAACTCCAAAAATGAGTTCAGCTTTTTTCTTATCAGGACAACACTCTGCATTTGCATTATCGCGAAGTTCTAGTAAAAGTTTTGCACTTTCTAAGTCGTAAACTGGCTGAGTGATGATTCCTATCGCCCCATGTTTTATTTTCTTTTGCATTTTCTTTTGTAGTGTTTTAGGGTTTTTAGCATAAGCATTGACAACTGCAAACGCAGAGATATGCTTTGGTTGATGTGCTAGCGGTTTCCCTGCATAGTCCATTCCTGCATTAAACGCAGAGATAATGTCAAGCAAGAGTGTACTATCACCTTCAAAAACACCTTTTGTACGAGGTTGATCACTCATAGTGGCTGGATCACCCGTGAGTGCTAAGATCGCTCGGATATCCACTTCGTTAGAWCCTAGCAGGTCAGACTGMAGTGCTATTTTATTTCTATCACGCATACYCATAGTYGCTATGACAGGTTTGTTAAATCTATCTTGTAACATTTTAGCTGCAAAAAGTGCATTGTATTTTAGTTTTGCTAGGGGATTGTCTGTTGTAGAAAATCCATCTACATATTTATCAAGTTCTAACTCTGCAATTTTTTCTATGGTAGGAGCAAAAAGAGGGGAGTGCCCTGGAGTTGTCTCTAATGTAATATATGTGCCATTATTTAGTTTTTCTATTAAAGTATCAAACAAATAAAAGTCCTCTTTAGTTATAATGTCGCAATTATAACAAAAGAGAGAAGATTTAATGCTAAAACTAGCTGTATTTGATTTTGATTCTACACTTATGGACGGAGAGACTATAGATTTCTTCGCACACGAGCTTGGAATTGGTGAAGAAGTAGCAAAAATTACTGAAGAAGCAATGAGTGGAAGACTTGATTTTTTTGAGTCACTACAACAAAGAGTAGGTTTACTTAAAGGTCTTGACTACTCAGTAGTGGAGAAGATAAGTCAAAACCTTCCTTTCATGCCAGGTGCTAAAGAGACTATAGCTGAACTTAAACGCAGAGGTCTTACTGTAATTTGTTTTTCGGGTGGTTTTAGAAGTGCTACTGGATACGCAAAAGATATACTAGGTTATGATGCAGACTTTGCTAATGTGCTGCATGAGAAAGATGGTAAACTTACTGGTTTAGTGGGTGGAGATATGATGTTTTCTCACTCTAAGGGTGATATGTTAGAGCGTTTACAAAATATCTTAGGTGTGAGTGCGGAAGAAACATTAGTGTGTGGTGATGGTGCTAATGATTTGAGTATGTTTAAGCATGCTGCAACTCGCATTGCATTTTGTGCAAGACCTGTTTTAGAAGCAGAGGCAAATATCATCATAAAAGAAAAAGATCTTACTTTAATACTGAAGGAAATATAATATGTTAGAAAATACAGTGTGGAGACAATACCACAAAGAAAATACTTTTAGAGAGAGACTAGCTGAATGCTGCGTTTTAGATACTATGGACTTAATAGTGGAAGATAAAGAACTTTATGGCATTTTAAAAGCGAAGCTTACGAAAAAAGAGTTGAAACTATTTGCAATGGATAGTGCTAACATCAAAGATGAAACACTACTAGAAGAGTTTTCTTATGATGATAAAGCTTTAGAACAGGCTAAATTTAAACTTTACAAAAAGCTAAAGCAAGATAAAACACGACTTGAATTTAAAGAGTCTTCAAGAGATAGACAGGCGTAACAAAAAAACTAGAAATTTAAATTTCTAGTCTCAGGTCATAAGATTAATCTATTATTTATATAATTGTGTGTAGTATATCAGCAGACATATTAAAAATAAAAAGGAAATTAAATGAAAAAAACGACTTCATTATTACTAGCTGCTATGGTAGTTGGATCAGTTTTTACTACAAGTGCGATGGCTGATGCAAAAAAAGGTCAAAAATACTATCTTAAAAAACTCAAAGTTTGTAAAAAAGATGGTCTTAAAAATGGTGCAGTATTTGCTACTAAGCACTCACGTCAAGAATGGGCTGGAATCAAAGATGCTGGTAAACTTCAAGATGAGTGGAAATCAATTTGTGCTCATGGTGTGAAGAAAATTAATAAAATGAAAGAAAAAGATATTAATAACCTTTATGACTTTGTATGGAAATATGCATCTGATGGTGAAGTGCCATCTTGTGGTTAATTCATAACTTTTAAATCCAAACTCTTTTAACGAGTTGGGTTTACTCCTTCTTTTACCCTCTGTAACTTATTTTAAAATCACTTTAAAACTTACTCTTCTAGATTTTTTCTTAGACTCAATATTACTATACTCTACCTGTTGTGATGAACTATAGCCACTACCTCGTAGTACTTGTGTAAGCCAAACTTGTATAGATTTTTTTTGTTTTCTAAATAGATAAGACATTGTTTCATACGAACGATTAAGTGAGAGTTTCTCGTTGTTGAGGTAAGTATCTGTAAAATCTGATTTTCCCCATTCGCTTGAAGTATGGCCATTGATTTCTAAGCTTTGGATATTTTCTTTGTTGGCATATAGAAATGGCAAAAGTTGTGCTGATAGTGTTGTTAAAAATGATTTTTGCGCAGAAGTAAGCTTGTAAGCACCAACTTCAAAATTAAGTGTAGAACCTATTATATTGATGCTTAAATCTTTTTTGATTTCTATCTTTTTTGCTTTGAGTTCTACTTTAAATATCTCACGAAGTTTTTCATAAAAACTATCAACATTACTTGAGACTTGAGCCATAGTAGCATCGCGGTTAAGTTTTGTTATCCACATATTAGTCTCTTGCGAATCGTTATTCGTATGTAAACCTGCAATGGCTGCTTGTGAGTTATGCATAATCGTGACAGCATTAAAAACATCGTAGTTCTCCTCGCCATAATGTTCTTGTGTTAGGAGTATAAAGTTTGAATCCATTATCATTGCTAAACCATCGGTATTATAAGTATCTTTCACATAACCAACTGCGATTAATTTACCATCTGAGTACTCTTTTATATCATTTATTTCACTTGGATAAGTGGTAGAAATTTCCTTGTCTATAAGTATATTTTGATAAAGGTCAAATTTTATGAGGCGTATATGCTCTTTTTGCATATGGTTGTACTGCGTGAGTGCTAGAACAAAATTATTATCTTTAAGTCGAATGATTTTTTTAGGTATTACAGTGTTATCATCATTCGCTTTCTTTTGATAGTGTTTCAACCAAACACGATTTCCATTTTCTGTTAAACGCATGATGCTTACATCTCTATTTTTTTCATAAGATGTTGTTCCTATAACTATAATAGAGCCGTCTCTTGCTTCGACAGCATCAATACCTTGGTCATCATAGACCGTACCATATTTTTTACTCCATAGCTTCTGTCCAGTTTTACTAAAGCGAGTGATAAAAATATCATTGTTTCCAAGTCCAGTGTTAAACATGCTATCACTACTTGAACGCGATGTAATTGAAGAACCAACTGCTAGAACGCCACCATCACTCATTAAAATCAAATTATTCATTCTGTCATAGTTTTTTGTTCCAAAAGTTCTAGAATAGAGTAAATTTGCTTTAGCATCTAACTTTACAATTAGTAATGAACCATCAAGCGTATATCCGCCTACAAAGTATCCATTTGTAGGAGTTTTTACAAGAGCTATAGCCTGATTAAACTTAGGTAGGTTAGAGATTTCGGAGAGAATGATTTTAGCTGTTTTATCTACTTTTATTATATGCATTTGCGAGCCAAATTTTTGAGAAACACTTGCTAGGTAATCAAAGGCATCAGTATAAGAAGCTGCACCATTAGAGTTGTTTTTGTACTCTTTAGAAAATCCAACTGCAGTTATTGTTCTATCGTAGTCTTGCGTGATGTCAAATAGAGCGGCATCAAATGGTTTGTTTACGATGATAGAATAATTTGCCGTAGTAGCATAAAGTGATGTTATTAATAGTAATAGAAGTAGAGTTTTTTTCATTGCGTCGCTTTTTTAGCAATACATAGCAAAAAATATTCCTAAATAGTGTTGTGAGGGTACTCCCAGCAAGTGGGAGTAAGAGAAAACCTATTTAAGGTTTTCGAATGGAGCTACTACAACTTGTTTACGAGTTACAGTATATGGTACTAGTGCAGCTGCACGAGCACGTTTGATAACGATTGAAATCATATCTTGGTGGCGTTTACAGTTACCTGTTAAACGTCTTGGCATAATTTTGTATCTCTCTGAAAGTGAGAAACGTAATGCACCTGCATCTTTATAATCCATGAAGTCAACTTTTGCTTCACAGTATTTACAATATCTTTTTTTATATTTTCTTTTTTCTGCCATGGTATTTCCTTATGTGTTATCTATTAAAATGGAATTTCATCTTCGTTAATATCGTAAGATGGTACAGTATCTGGACTAGGCATTTGACGACTTTGCTGCTGCGCGGCTTGGTTATTGTTATAACTTTGTTGCTGTGCAGGTTTTTGATACGATTGCTGTTGTTGCTGAGGCTGCTGGTAACTTTGACCTTGACCTTGCGCTGGAGCATTGTACCCATCACCTTGATTTGCATCTTCCATAGGAGCATTTGAAGGAGCGTTATATCCGCTACTTTGATTGTCCCCTTTAGAGTCAAGCATTTGCATAGTCTCTGCTATCACAGAGTGCTTAGAACGTTTTTGTCCATTTTGGTCTACCCATTGTTCAAAATTTAATCTACCTTCAACAAGTATTTTACTACCTTTACGAAGATATTGGTTTGCAATTTCACCGCTTCTACCAAAAAATGTAACATCCACAAAACAAACTTCTTCTTTCTTTTCACCATTTGTAGTGAATTTTCTAGAAGTTGCAATAGCAGTTTTTGCTATTGCAGTTCCACTTTGAGTGTATCTAAGTTCGATATCACGTGTAAGATTACCAACTAAAATTAGTTTATTGAACATGTGTTTTCCTTCAATTTTCTACTCTTATGAGTATTACTCAGCTGCTGCTTCAGTAGCTGCTGGAGCTTCTGTTTCTACTGCTGGTGTTTCAGTTGGTGCTTCTGCTACTGGAGTTTCAACTTTTGGAGCTTCTGCAGCTTTTTTAGCTTTTTCAACCATACCGTTAAATGCAGCTATTTCACGATTTGTATCGTACTTAATAGTTACAAAACGAAGTAATTCTTCGTTAATACGGAAACGTCTTTCAATTTCAGTAATTGCTGATGGAGCAATTGACGAATAGATAACATGGTAAAAACCACGCTCGTTTTTTTCAATAGGGTAAGCTAATTTTCTCATTCCCATTGGACTTGTAGCAATTATTTCACCACCGTTTGAAGTAATAACTTCTTCGATAGCTTTAACGCTTGCTTGAATTTCTTCTGCTGTTAATGTAGGTTTTACGATTACTAAGTTTTCGTAGTTTCTCATATAATATGATCTCCTCTTGGTATTTGCCGTTATGGCGTATGTTTCCCCCTCGGATAAAAGCACAAATGCTCTGATATATAATATCTTAAATTAAGACATTACAAAGAGAAAGGAACCGCAATTATACATAAATATGGCTTAAAGGGTTATTATTAATTTAACTAGGATTTTATGGCAATTTGCAATAAAAATTTCATATTAATATTTAAGAGGGTATAGTTTCGTAAAACAACATAAAGAATAAATATAAATGCCAAAACGAAAAAAGAGTCAAAAAAACAAAACTAATACTAAAATACTTACCTATATAGCCTGGGCTTTAGTACTTGTGGCTCTTATTCTAAGTGCCCTGTTAGCTGGTTACTATATAGGTTTTTCTGATGGAAAAAGTAAAACAGAGAAAATATATTCTCAAAAAAATGCTGAACAAAAAGCACTGCTTAAAAAGTTGGAAAACAGTCTAATTAAAAAGACTCTAAGTGTCAATACAAGACTCAAAAGTGTACTTAAAAAAGAGACGAAGCAGTACATTTCAGCATCTCATGAGATTGATGGAAATTCTTTGGCAAATATACCAAAAATGGCAAAAAGAAAAAAAATTCTTGCACCTCATAAAGCACGTTTAGCAATTATCATAGACGATGTAGGAACAAAAACTCAAGTAGAAGCTATAAAAAGTTTACGATTACCTCTTACAATGTCATTTTTACCTCCAAGTAAGGCCAGACCAAATACAGCAAAACTTGCAAAACTTGAAAAATTATATATGGTTCACTTACCCATGGAAGCACAAAATTGGAGTGCAGAAGAACCAAATACTCTTCGTATTCATGATCAGCAAACTAAAATATCTGCGAGAATAAAAGAGATTAAACAACTCTTCCCCAATGTTAAATATATTAACAACCATACAGGAAGCAAATTTACTTCAAGTGAAGTGGCTATGAATAGACTTATTTTTGCTCTTAATGCAAATAATATTCATTTTATAGATAGTAGAACTACAGCACAAACAAAAGCACCTAAGGTTTTGAAAAACTTTGGTCTTAAGTATGTGTCTAGAGATGTTTTTTTAGACCACCATATGGATAAACCTTATGTACTAGAGCAGATTAAAAAAGCTATAAAAGTGGCAAAAAGCCATGGAACAGCGATAGCTATAGGGCATCCACACAAAAATACTCTTCAAGCACTCTATGAGTCAAAAGAGTTATTAAAAGATGTGGAGTTAGTCTATATTAATAGACTCTAATATGATAAAGAGAGTTGATTTTAAAATAAATGAACTTGAAAATATGAGGAAGTACCCAAAAGAACTTTTCTTTACAGGGGCCACTCATTTACTAAAAAAGAGAAAAATATCTATTATCGGAAGTAGAAAACCTAATTTGTATGCTCAAGATAAAACGGCAGTATTAGCAAGAAAGCTCTCGAGTAGTGGTATCTGTATAGTGAGTGGTGGAGCTATAGGCGTAGATGCAATCGCTCACAGATCAGCTGGTACGAAGAACACTATAATGATTGCAGCTACTGGACTTGATAAACGCTACCCTGCCATCAATAAAAACCTTATATCAGATATAGAGTCAGAAGGTTTAGTGCTTAGTCAGTTTAAAGAAGGCTCCCCCTCAACTCGATATAACTTTGTACTGAGAAATGAACTAGTAGTAGCTCTTGGTGACGTGCTGATAGTTACATATGCAGATTTGAACTCTGGGAGTATGAGAAGTGTTGAGTATGCATTGGCAATGGGAAAAGAGATATATGTACTCTCTCATAGAATTGGAGAGAGTGAAGCGACAAACAACTTACTCTTAGAGGGTAAGGCAAAAGCTATTTATGACATAGATGCTTTTGTAAGAGACTTCTCGGGTGAAGAACAGTCCGCTACAGTAAAGAGTGATGATTTTTTAGAGTTTTGTAAATCTAATCCAAGATATGAAGAAGCCTTACAAAAATACCCTAACAGAGTTTTTGAAGCTGAGCTTAGCGGGGAGATAGAAATAAAAAATGGTGTGTGTAAACTTTTATAAGTATAGCACTTGTTTAATTGATAAGTAACATTGCATCACCATACGAGTAAAAACGATATTTCTCTTTTATGGCTTCAGCATATAACTCTTGTGTTTTTTCTAGTCCCACAAAAGATGCGACTAACATAAGTAGTGTAGATTTTGGTAGGTGAAAGTTTGTGAGCAGATGATTTACTCTACTCGGTTTGTTATTGGGGTGCAGAAATAAATTTGCTTCACCTCTTTGCACTTTACCGTGTTTATCATAGAACTCTATAGTTCTAGTGGATGTTGTTCCAATACTGAGTATTGGAGTTGTTGAGTCGAGTATGTCTTTAGCCGAATCTGAGATGTCATAATACTCAGAGTGCATGGGATGTTCAGTTATTATCTCTGCGTCTACGGGCTTAAAAGTACCACTCCCTACATGAAGTGTCACATAGGCATGTTTGAAGTTTTTACAGATTCTTTCATGTTGTTCCTGGGTAAAATGCAGTGATGCCGTAGGTGCTGCAACTGCACCTTCTTCCCTTGCAAAAACAGTTTGATACTCACTTGCATCATTCTTGTTATCTTCTCTTTGTATATATGGGGGAAGTGGAATATGACCGATACTCTCTATAATAGGTAGTAAGTCCTCAAAACGCAGTAAGACATCATTTTGATAAAAATTCACTATTCTGCTTCCATCTTCATCTAGTTGTTTGACTTTTGCCACTAAGTTTTCATCAAAAATAATTTCACTTGTCACTTTTACTTTACCACGGATATATACATTAATATCGTTGGCGTTAAGGGCACGATTTATTAGCAGTTCTATCTTACCACCACTTGGTTTTTTTCCAAAAAGTCTTGCTTTGATAACTTTAGTATCATTAAATATAAGTGCACACTCTTTTGGTATATATTTTTCAAAATCATAAAAATATGTGTGAGTTATAGTGTCAGTTTTTCTATCATAAACTAAAAGTTTAGCATGGTCACGCGGTGAAGCAGGGTGGGTTGCTATAAGCTCCTCCGGTAGTGAGAAGTCATAGCTTGCTGTGAGGTATTCTTTATCCGGAGACATATTAGATTACTTAGACTCTTCTATTTGAATTGCTTGCGTATCACCTTCATCAAGCTCCTCGTCCTCGTCCTCTTCTTCTTCAGGATTCACCATCTTCACTATAAGAATAGAGACACCGTAAAGGATGATTAATGGCCCCGCCATAAGAAGCTGAGTAAGTACATCTGGAGGTGTTAGTAATGCTGCAACTACAAAGATAATAACAAGTGCATATTTAAAAAATGCAATCATTTGTTTGTCGTTTACAAGTCCTAAAAGTGCTAAGAAGTATGCAAATACGGGAAGTTGAAATGCTAAACCAAAACCAAACATAATTTTGGTAAAAAAGCCGACGTAATCTTCAATGTTGATCAGAGGAGTAAATTTAAAACTACCAAAACTAATGAGGAAATCAAATCCAAAAGGAGTAACTACATAGTAAGCGAAGAGTACACCACTCGTAAACATGACGGTTCCACCAACAACAAAAGGAATAATCATCTTTTTCTCATTTGCATAAAGACCAGGTGCTATAAACATCCATATTTGTGAGAGTATAACAGGTAAAGCACCCATGATAGCTGCAAAAAATGCAACTTTAAGCGCTACGAAAAATGCACCACCAACTTGAGAAGTAGTAATCATTCCATCTGCTGCATGAACAGACTTTTTCCCAACTTCTATAAGTGCGGTGTTGAGTGGTTCAACCATCCAGTTAAGTATAGGTTCATGGAAATAAAACATTACAAAAAACATAACTATAAGACTTCCTGCTGAAATAGCAAGTCTTTTCCTGAGTTCTACTAGGTGAGGGCGGATTTCATCAAACATCTGTATTTTCTTCTTTTTTAGGTTTCTTTTTAAAGGTTACTTCTTGAGACACTTTTGGTGCTGTATTTTCTGGAGTTTCTGGAGTTTCTGGAGTTTTAGGGCTTGTCTCTTTTTCATCATCAAGGAGAGAGCTTATTTGTGAACCAATTTGAGCTTTTACATCTGTTGCTTCAGTGAGTCTTGAGGTGGCATCGTTAAGTTGTGCTTTATAGGCTAATGCCTCTTTTTTCATATCACTAACATTGATCTCTTCTTCCAGTGTATCTTTAACACTACCTATCGCATTTTTAGCAGATCTAAAAAATTTAGCGATATCTATCATAGCACCAGGAAGTTTATCTGGACCTAAAAAGAGTATTGCAATAACAGCAATTATAAGTATTTCAGTGAAGCCCATACCAAACATAGCAAACCTTTAGTTATTTTAATATGAGAATTTTAGCGAAAGAATGATTAAAAAGTGATTATGAAGTTAAAAATAGCGTTATTTCATCGGCTAACAGATAATCTTTGTTATAAAATATATTGGCTTTTAAGTCTAGTTTATGTTCTTGGACAAGGATATCCGCTTGTTTCCTTTCCAAAGGACTAAAGAGGTCCGCATGAATGCCAACACATGAACGCATACCTAGAAAAAATTGTTCTATTTTTTTATCTTCTTGTGTCAAGAATTCTTCTTTAATAATACATGGGTTTTTAATATACTTTTCTATATCTGGATTTGGATAGAAGCGTTGTAGGTCTAGTTTACCAACTGCACCGGCACCAACTCCCATATAGTCTTTATATTTCCAATACCCTAAGTTATGCGAAGATTGGTACTCTCCAAAGTTACTTATTTCATACTGAGGAAGTCCTTTATCTTTTATGGTCTCAAATATCCAAGATGTTATCTCTAGTTGTTCACTACTCATCTGAGGTTTATGCTCAAACGCAGTACCTTCTTCGATGGTTAAGGCATAGGCACTTATATGGTTTATAGGTAAAGTAAATGCAGTATTTATATCTTTGGCTATAAGTTCTTTTGTATCGCCTAAGGTTGCATATATCAAATCTAATGAGAGGTTTTTAAAGCCTATTTTTTTTGCATTGTTTATAGCATCTTTTGCCATCTCGGGTGAGTGTGCACGGTTGAGTACCTTGAGTTTTGTCTCATCAAAACTTTGTACACCAAAACTTATTCGGTTAACACCAAGTTCATGCATACCTTTAAGCCATGCATATGTTGCACTGTTTGGGTTGGCTTCACTTGTAATCTCAATATTTTTTTTGAGATAAGGCTCAATCCAAGTAAATATGTCTTTATAAAGCTCAGGTGCGACGGTGGAAGGTGTTCCTCCACCTATGAAAATAGTTTCAATAGAATTTTTTTGTGCATTAAAACGTTTGAGCTCATGTTTAAGCTGGATAAAAAGAGAAGACATGTACTTCTCTTTGAGGTGAAACTTGTCAACATAGGAGTTAAAAGCACAATAAGAGCATTTAGAATCGCAAAATGGGATATGGATATATAATAACATAATGCGAAGTATAACTAATTAACTTATGATACCGCTAAAATTGGGATGAGAACAGAGATAAAGATACCTAAACACATAATACTCACAAGAATAGCATAAATCCAAACAACCCACTGGTTATATCCACCGAGCTGTTTCATCGTCTCGAGCCTTGTCTGTTCATCTTCTATCGTATCTTTTCAGGTGTATCAATAAATGCTTTAATCATTGCAATAGTGTACTCTTTACTTATCTCTTCTCGCATAAGTTTTTCCTTGTTCTAATCTAGGGTACTTTAAAAGCTATAAATTATCTTATTTTAATCACTTCTTTAGTATAATCGCGATAATTATAATATAGGTACATATATGAGTATAAAAACTGAGTATCGTCCAAATGTGGCGATGATTATTGTTTCAAGTAACTATCCCAAGATAAAAGAAATTTTTATTGCAGAACGTAATGATTTATCTGATGTTTGGCAGTTCCCACAAGGTGGAATTGACAAGGGTGAAGAGGTACGAGAAGCACTTTTTCGTGAGATGGAAGAAGAAATAGGAACAAAAGACGCTGTGATTGTTGCTGAGTATCCTGAGTGGATCTCTTATGATTTTCCAACGAGAATAGCAAATAAGATGAAGCCTTTCAAGGGTCAAACGCAGAGATATTTTTTAATGAAACTAAGCGAAGATGCGAAGATAGACTTAGAGACAGAACATCCAGAGTTCTGTGCACATAAGTTTGTGAGTCCTGAGCATATTTTAAATCACACAGCACACTTTAAAAAAGCTGTGTATGAGAAAGTGATAAATTATTTTAAAAGTGAGGGGCTGTTGTAAATGTTGATAGTTCAAAAATTTGGTGGAACAAGTGTTGGAGATTTAGATCGTATCCAAAATGTTGCTAACCGTGTGAGTGCTACCTCAAAAGCTGGTAACGATGTTGTAGTTGTTGTCTCTGCTATGAGTGGAGAAACAAATAAGCTTGTCGGATATGCAGAACACTTTTCGAAAAATCCTGCATCAGCTGAGATGGATATGCTTTTAAGTGCTGGTGAGAGAGTGACTGCTTCTTTACTTGCGATAGCACTCCAAGAAATGGGTCATAATTCGACAGCGATGACTGGTCGCAAGGCTGGAATAGTAACAGATGTGCATCACACAAAAGCTCGAATTGAGCGTATTGATACAGAAGTTATGAAAAACACAATAAAGAACGGAAAAATTATCGTTGTAGCTGGTTTTCAAGGTGTAAACGAAGAGGGTGATGTGACAACTCTCGGTCGTGGTGGAAGTGACCTTTCAGCTGTAGCAATCGCGGGAGCACTAAAAGCTGATCTTTGTGAGATATACACGGATGTGAGTGGTATTTACACAACGGACCCTCGCATCGAACCAAAAGCCAAGAAACTTGATCAAATCTCTTATGATGAGATGTTAGAGTTAGCATCTCTTGGTGCAAAAGTACTACAAAACCGTTCAGTAGAGATGGCAAAAAAATTAAATGTAAACTTAGTAACACGTACAAGCTTTTCAAATGAAGAGGGTACACTAATAACAAAAGAGGAAAACATTATGGAAGCACCATTAGTAAGCGGAATAGCATTAGACAGAAACCAAGCACGAATCTCACTTATGGGTGTAAAAGATAGACCAGGAATAGCATCTGACATTTTTAACCGTCTTGCAACAGCTGAGGTAAACGTTGATATGATTATTCAAAATAAAGCACATGATGGGGCTACAAATATTGACTTTACTGTTCCTGTTAGTGATCTTCATGATGCAAAGACAATCGTAGATGTTTTTGTAAAAGATGGTGAAATTAATGCGGATTCCTATAATGAAGAGATTTGTAAAGTGTCCGTAGTTGGTGTAGGTATGAGAAGTCATACAGGTGTTGCTGCAAAAGCTTTCTCAACTATGGCTGATAATAACATTAATATCAATATGATTTCAACTTCTGAGATAAAAATTAGTATGGTTATCGATGAAAAGTATGCGGAACTTGCTGTTCGTGGACTTCATGATGCTTACGAGTTAGATAAGTAATCTTATGCCAAATTCATACGCACCTGATTTTGCACAATGGAGCTTAGATGCTATTCGTGAAGAGGGTGCTAGTCTCTCATGGCTCGAAGAGCAGCGTTTTGAATGGTCTAAAACAACTGCATATGCCTTAGAACAAGTACTTCAAGGTAAGACAATTATTCTTATCACAGACGAGAAACATAAATGGCTTGAAACATATATACTATCATCTGTGAACACTGAGCAGTTAGAGCGACCTCTTATCCCAATTATCAGTATAGATAACATCTGTGTCCATTACAATAGTATTAATGGTGGTGAGATGATAGATATCGTTGATGATATGATTTCTCTCTCTTATAAAGAAGACTGTTTTTTCTGGTATATCGGTAAAGGTAATGATAAACGTTGTGATATAGCAAAAAGAAGAGATAATAGTTACTACTGGATGTTTGATGAAGACTTCAATAATGCTTTTACTCTAAAATCATATGATAAAGATTTAGATGTAAAACTTCTACAGCTTTACCGACTTTTTGATGCATCACTAAATGCTACAATGTTTGGAGAGGTAGATGCAAGCTCCTAACATTAAAGGTCATATTATTATCTCTGACGATATTGAGTCAGAAGTAAGTAGACTAGAAGAGGAGTTAAAACCTTTTCGTGTTGTGAAGTTTATCGTTATGGGAGAGATATTTAAGCTAGAGCATGCAAAAGCAGTTTTGGCTGAGTCATATATTAGCGAGTCTAATACCAAGTATATTATTTTAGGTGCAAGTGACCTCTCTGATGTAGCACAAAACTCTCTTCTTAAATTACTAGAAGAACCTCCAAAGAACATAGAGTTCATCATTATAAGCCCAACAAAATCAAACCTTCTTCCAACTGTCCGTTCTCGCCTTCCAATTTTAAAAATAAATAATCATCATATAGTACATGAATTAGATTTAAATCTAGCACGCCTTGATTATAAGGATGTATTTAGTTTTTTAAAAGAGAATGCAAGAGTAAAAAAAGAGGAAGCAAAAGAGTTAGTTCAAGCACTTTTTCATAGGGCGATAGCAGTAGATATGCTTATATTAACACCACTGCAGTTAGATAACTTTGACAAAGCATACAGACTTTTAAGTTTAAACTCTCGACCACAAAGTGTTTTAGCTATGCTGCTTATGAGTTTCGCGAGAGATAAGTAATGATAGTTGAGCACCTTAGTAATACAATTGATATAAAACAATATTTAAAAGATATAAATGTGGACTCTGGTGGCATAAGTATTTTAAGTGCTAAGGCTAAAACACATATACTAAAAATCAAAGACCTCAATGTTGGGGGAGCTAACATCTTAAAACAAGATGCTCTTTCAGTAGGGGCAGACTTAGCAGTGCCACGAGGGACTGTGCTCGCTAAGACACCAACTGTAGAGTGTTTACTTATCGCAACAACTTCACAACTTAAAACATTAGCACGAAAAGAGTTAGCACAGCCTTTTGGTTTAAAAGACTTAGCCCATAAACTAAAAGAGATAGTCTCTGTAAAAATGCCTAAACTTGTGAAGATAATGGGTGTTATTAATGCAAATGATGATAGTTTTTATGCAGATAGCCGTTTTAATGCAAAAGATGCAATTACAAAAATAGAGTCCATGATAGATGATGGTGCCAGTATTATAGATATTGGTGCCGTTTCATCAGCACCTAATGCACAAACAGTAAGTGCTAGAGAAGAACTCTCCCGCATTGAGCCTCTTTTGGAGATGATAAAGAAGCAAAAACTATATGAGAAAGTGGATTTCAGTATAGATAGTTATGAGCCTATAGTAATAGAGTGTGCATTAAATGCAGGCTTTAAAATAGTCAATGACATTACAGGTTTAGTTAATGATGAGGTTTGTAAACTCTGTGCGAAATATAGTGCTACTGTAGTGATAATGCATATGTTAGGTACACCTCAAACTATGCAGAATAAGCCAGAGTATTCTAATATTTTAGATGATGTATATCTTTTTTTAGAAGAGCGAATGAAAAAAGCCGAGTCTTTTGGAATAGAAAATATAATATTAGATGTAGGCATTGGTTTTGGAAAAACTTTAAATGATAATCTTATGCTTATAAAACATTTAGAACATTTTATGAGTTTAGGAAAACCGCTTTTAGTAGGTGCGTCTAGAAAGTCAATGATAGCAAAGGTAGATGAAAACAAAGAGGTAAAAGATAGATTAGGTGGAACACTTGCATTACATCTTGAAGCACTAAAAAATGGTGCTTCAATACTGAGAGTGCATGATGTTTCAGAACACTCTCAAGCTATAAAAATTCAAGAGGCTCTTAATAAGGTTTGATGCTAAAGCATGATACCTTTAATCATAAAGAATAATAATCCTGCTAATGTAGCAGCTGCAGGAACTGTGATTAACCATGCTGCGATTATTTTTTTCACAGCATCACGTTTAACGTACTCTACTTTTTTTGTCTGTTTGATATGCTTTTTAGTAGATTTAATGAGTTTTTCTTCATCCGCGATAAATTTATAAAGTTCAACTACTCTTTCATATTGCGTTGTACTCTTTTCATCTTGTTTTTCTAACTTAGAGAGTTCAGCCTTGTAAGCATTAAGGTTTGACTTTTCATCTTTAATAATGCTTTTATCTTCTTCTATCGTAGTAGTATCACTTAAATGTAGGTACTCGCGTAAAAATCCAACACCAAAAACACCACCGATGGCGATATGAGTTGAACTCACTGGAAGACCAAGTTGTGAAGCAATAATAACAGTAATAGAAGCGGCCATGGCAATAGAAAAAGCTCTAATCTGGTCAAGTTCTGTTATCTCTGTTCCTACTGTCTTTATCAGTTTAGGACCATAAAGACCAAGACCAAGGGCTATACCTAGTGCCCCGACACCCATTACCCACAGTGGAATACTCGCTTTACTTGATATTCCACCATTTACAATAGCATCATTAATAGCTGCTAAGGGACCAATGGCATTTGCAACATCATTTGCACCGTGTGCAAAACTAAGAAGTGCAGCGGCAAAAACAAGAGGAATAGTAAAAAGAGTATTTACTGATGCTTTTGTGTTTTTTATCGCTGTAGTGTTGGAAGATAGTTTCATTCTTACTGAGATGAATACAATTAGAGCAACTACCCCACCCATAACTAAAGCAGTAAGTAAAGAAGGTTTTTTACTCATTTCAATACTTACAAGTGGCAAGTAGTTAAGTATCTCAATTATTTGAGGCCATATCTTTTTAAGACCTTTAAGTGTGAGGTAGGTTACAAAAGCCCATGACATAATAGAAACAAAAACGGGAACCCATTTTTTTGCGGCGGCAACCTTGTCATCTTGAAATACGATAGACTTTTTAATAGAGAACAAAAATGCTGCAGCAATCACACCACCAAGAATAGGTGATATAACCCATGAAGCAGCAATTTTTGCCATTGTACCCCAGTCTACTATATCAAATCCAGCAGCTGCAATACCTGCACCCATAACTCCACCTACAATAGAATGTGTTGTGGAAACTGGAGCACGCATCATAGTCGCGAAGTTAAGCCAAAGTGCAGCTGCAAGTAGCGCTGCCATCATAGCCCATATAAAAGGATCGGCATTTCCACCAAACGCAGATATGTCAATAATACCTTTTTTAATAGTTTTTACAACTTCTCCACCGGCAATAAGTGCACCAGCTGCTTCAAATACAGCAGCAATAACAATCGCCATAGTCATAGTCATAGCTTTAGAACCAACTGCAGGTCCTACATTATTTGCTACATCATTTGCACCGATATTCATAGCCATATATGCACCGATAAGTGCAGCTACTGCTAGGAACATATTATTAGGTATTCCACCATTACTTAAAAAACTAAAAGTAAGTACGCCAATCATAAAAAATAGTGCAAAACCTAAGCGCGTAAAATCGGTACCACTTTTTTTCAAAGCTTCTTCTTCAAGTTTTTTCATTGTTTGGATTTCCATTATTTACCTTCACTTGTTATAGATGCTTTATTTATTTGTACTCTTTGAACCGGTTTACTTCCATTTACAGAGGTATTATTAAGTTTTGAAAGTGTTTCAAATGAGTCATGTGTAATTTGACCAAATATAGTATGATGACCATTAAGCCAAGGCGTGGCAGCTGTTGTAATGAAAAACTGACTACCATTTGTAGATGGACCACGATTTGCCATTGCTAAAATCCCTGCTTTATTAAATGTTTTATCAAGATACTCATCTTTAAAATCTTTATGCCAGATAGACTCTCCTCCAGCACCACTCTCAGTAGGATCACCACCTTGAATCATAAAATTTTTGATAATTCTGTGAAAAGCTATACCATCATAGTAACCATCTTTGATATGTGTCATAAAGTTTTCAACAGCTAAGGGAGCGACATCAGAAAATAGTTCTATTTCTAAGTCACCTTCAGTAGTCTTTAAAACAATTATTGGATGTGTCGTCCTCACCTTTGTTTTTGTTGTAGGAGTAGCATTCTTATTAGCTTGTGTAGATTCAGTAGTACATGCGCTAAAGCTAAGGCTTAAAAGGAGTGTGGAAAATATTATAGAAAATTTGAGCATATTATTCTTCTTCCTCAAATGTTAAACAGACAGAATTAATACAGTATCTCTGACCTGTTGGCTCTGGACCATCAGGAAAAACATGTCCTAAATGCGCGTCACAAGTACTACAAACTACTTCAACTCTCATCATTCCGTAAGTACCGTCTTTTATTTCAGTAACGGCATTCTCTATTGTCTCGAAGTAACTTGGCCAACCTGTTCCCGAATCAAATTTAGTATCTGACTCAAAAAGAGGGGTACCACAACATATGCATTTGTAAGTACCATCTGCTTTATTATCATTAAACTCACCGGAAAATGGAGCTTCTGTCCCATGCTCTCTACATACGGAATAGGCTTCAGGACTTAACTGTGCTTTCCACTCTTCATTACTCTTTTTGACCTTGCTCATATCTATTCCTTAGTTCTTTAATCTTTTCACACTCTTCTTCATACACTACATCAACTGATGTATGTGCTAAATTAAAGGCATATTCTATCTCATTTACGCTTGTAAAACATAAATCCATAAGAATTATATGATTCGTATTTAGCTCATTTATATCTGAATAGTTACAAAAGAGTAAGTTATTGAAATTTTGATTCATCAGAGCACTATCACTATTGATAAACGCAGGTGTTTCTTCTATGAATGATGTCAGATCATCTTTAAGTTTTTCTCTACTCATTGCGTTGCTTACGATAAGAATATTTTTAAATTTTTTCGCGAGAAAAGTTGATATAAGGTGTAATGCTTTGGCATGTGGATTAGTATTATGGAAGTTAACTGTTCTGTTTAAGATTCTAAAATTTTTACTAAGGTTTGGAATAGTGTTAAGTGTACTTACTAGAACTAAAACAGATTTCTTTTGGATATGATTTAAGTATTCTATAAATTCAAGAGGGAGCTGGTCAGAATCATCACACATAAGTGTATCAGCAAAATGATAGCTCTTTTTCATCAGTTTAGGATGGACTACTATATGCTCAATCCTCTCTTTACCTACTTTTAAAAGATGTCTATTAAGAAATTCTATAGGAGTGATAATCTCTATACTACTTAAGTCAATTTCAATAATAGCATGTTCGATAATATTTAAAAGCTTCTTCTTAAAGATATCACATGAAAGCACTGTAGCTTTTAGAATGATAATTGTTTTTGATTTTTCATCTAAGATCTCTACAATGGACTTAAGAAGCAAAAGATTACTTTTCCCACTCCCATGTAAACCTGTTAGATGTGTAATGGGTTGTAACGGTTTATCGATAAATGCTTTCTGTTCATCACTACAAAGATGAGTATCACCTTTAAGGTCTAAAATAGTATATTGCATAAAAAGTGGTCCCAAAATGTCATCTATACTTTGTACATCATTCCTCTCTTTACAACAACTCTGAAGTTTTTTTAAGATATCTGCTTCATTCGAATCACTGAAGATAATCTTCTCTTGAGGTAATAAAGATTTAAATGAATCATTTAAATGCTCATATTCATCAGCAGTTAAATTTTCCATCAATAGATAGTTAAAAATTGGAACACCATCATTGTGTGTGAGCTCATTAAACTTTTGTTTGATAATGTTTTGTGTGTTTTCATAAGCCAAAGTATCATTAGAATTTTCTTGTTTTTGAGCTTTTTGAATATCTGTTTTTTTTAACTCACCGTATGTCCACTCTTTTGATTCAAACAGATAAAGACCACGCAAGCTATCGAGCACAATAAGTCCAATTTTATAAACTGAGGCATGATGATAAATATTAACATCTTTAAAAACTAGTAAATTACTTTCTTTAGAGAGACTTTTAAGTCTTTTGATGAGAATTGTATCTAGAGTAGTAAGTTGTGCAGGTTTCTTTTTAAAAAAAGAGGTGAGAGAAGATATGTTCATTGTGGTGATAAAACAATACCTATTAAAGGAGGTATTGTTTTAAGTTACTATTCGCCTGAAGCTACACGGTCTTTAAGACCTTTACCAGCTTTAAACTTAGGAACCATTTTATCTTGAGTAGTATAAGTCTTATCAGTACCAGGAACTTTACCACTTTTTCCTTTTTGAAGTGCAGCAGTAAAACTACCAAAACCAACTAAAGAAACATCTTCTTTTTTAACTAATGCAGTTGTAACTGCATCTGTAAATGCTTTAATAGCAGCTTCTGCTTCTACTTTAGTTTTATACTCGCCACTTGCTTGTACTAATTCAACGAATTGAGCTTTATTCATAAATTTACCCTTGGATTAAAATATTTCCGAACTTTCGTAAAGAACGAAATAATTCAGCTAGAGACACTTTATACTTTATTTGCTTAAATTTTTCTTCTTTTTAGTAAAACTAAAGATAAATTGTGATGTTTTTGTTTCTTTTAGTCCATATTTAGCCACTTTGATGAGTCTCATCATGTTAAACTTAGGCTTATTGAAGATGAGTAAAGTTGAAATTACTTTAATCTTTTTATATTTATCTGTGTGTATGTATGGATAAAAATACTTCATCTAGACCATCTTTCTCATTTTGTTGTAAGTGCGCTCATCTACTTAACTCCTATAATTTTTTTTTACAGTTCTAATAATTTCATTATCTTCTAAACTTCCTAACATTGTCATAACTGTAGCAGCAGCCTGTGGTTTAGCTCGACCTAGTTTCCAGTCTTGATATGTACGCATAGAGATACCAAAATTTGAAGCCATATCTTTTAAGGATATTTTTCTTCCGTTATTTTGAGACTTTAATGAGTTATGGAGGATATTAAAAAGATGAGTATAACATACATAATACACGGTAAACCGTGTGTTATGTATGAAAATGAAGGAAAAATTAGCTAGATTGAAAATATTAAAAAGAAAATTATTAGTGAATATTTAAAAAGGAAGAAGAGTGAAGTTTAGGAGATAATGAACTTGCTAGTACTCTAGCAAATCACTATAATCATATTTTGAAAAGTCTAGGTAAAGCTTACCATTTTGTTGGATAATACGAACATCCTTACCATATACTGCTAAGAATCTTTTTTTAATAACTTTTTTCTGATAAGTTTCTAAATTAAGTGTTTTAAGATACTGTTTTAGCTCTATAATCTCTTGTTCTTTCTCTATAGTTTCTATTTCGTGAATTGTCGGGGACTCTTGGGCTGCTAGTTTAGCATTGATAAGTTCTAAAATATTTTTAAGTTGCTCATCTTTTGAACTATACACTTGCTCGATTTTTGCCATTTCATCACGTAACATCTGTTCTTTGTCATCTATAAGCTTGTCTATTTTAGTCTCAAGTTGGAGTATTTTCTCTTTAAGTTGTTGATTCTCTTTTTGATAAAGTCCTAACACCATAGCAACTGTTGTTTTAGGTTTTGTAACTACAGCTATATTTGGTACTACTTTTTCTTTTGTCAGTGAATCTTCTTTATTATTTTGAATCTCACTTCTTAATGCTGGTTTTAATGAACTTTGTGTAACTATTATATATGTAATACCATCTTCTATAATATAGTTAAGCTTTTTACTACGAAGCTTTGAGTGTATCATCTCTTTTGACATTTTAAAATGTTTAGAGTACTCATCTACCGTTAATCTCATGTTATTCCTTTTATATAATTGAATTGTAGTTAATGTTTGGAGGATTAATGATTCCAGACTTTCTTAGCCAAATTAAGCATCCTCTTTTTTCATAACCATGTTTATCTTTAAAATGCTGTACAGTTGATTTCTTTAGTTCCCTTTTCGTTAGAAGAGTATTAAAGTCTTTATGTAAAATAAGAAATTTTTTAAAATTTTCATAGGCTGCATCTGATACCATTACAGTAGAAATTGCAAAACTTTTAATTTCTAAGTATCTTGCACAGTCATTAAGGCCGTCACCTATAAAGTTCTTACTTCCTAGTATATCTTCAAACTCATTCACTTCACCAGTATGTGCAGCTATTCTAATCCCCTCAAAGTAACTATATTTTTTAGAAATATGTTCTGAAAAATGCTTAAAACTTAAACCAAGAATAGGACCGAAACCTTTGAGTCTAGGATTTAAGATACAGTAAAAACCATCACCAGTTGACACATAACCAATGATGAACTTTGATAAAGGTGTATTTGAGTTGACTAACATCTTCTCAATCATCTTTTTAAAGCTTTTTGTTAAAAACACTACTATCTCTAACTGTTGTGAAGATGAGAGTTGTGAGAAGTTGATAATGTCGATAAGAACTATATCTGTTATTAGTGCTTTTATCATTGTGTGATTTCGTTTTGTTTTTATAAGCATTTTAGCATAAAGTTCTTTTAAATGAACTTTTAAATATAATAACAAAATTAAATTTTTTGAGGTGAGTGTTTATGAGTAATGGTATTTTAGATATTGTAAAACCCGGAGTTCTTTTTGGCGATGATGTCCAAAAAGTGTATGACCATGCAAAAAAAGTAGGGTTTGCTATTCCTGCAGTTAATGTAGTAAGTACAGACTCAATTAACGGTGTAATTGAAGCTGCTGCAAAAGTAAACTCTCCTGTAATCATTCAGTTTAGTAATGGTGGATCATCTTACTATGCTGGAAAAGGCCTGCGTAATGAGAATGAAAAAGCTGCGATTGTTGGTGCTATCTCTGGTGCACTCCATACTCATATGATGGCTGAAGCTTATGGTGTTGCCGTTATCCTCCATACTGACCATGCAGCAAAGAAATTACTTCCTTGGATAGATGCACTTCTTGATGCTGGTGAAGCTCACTTTGCTAAAGAGGGGAAACCACTTTTTTCATCACATATGCTTGACCTCTCAGAAGAGCCATTAGACTACAACATCTCTACTTGTAAAGCTTATTTAGAACGTATGAGTAAAATCGGTATGAGTATAGAGATAGAACTAGGTTGTACCGGTGGAGAAGAAGATGGTGTTGATAACACTGATATGGACAACTCACTTCTTTATACACAACCAGAAGATGTATGTTTAGCGTATGAAATTTTAGGTGCAGTATCTCCTCATTTCACTATCGCTGCTTCATTTGGAAACGTACATGGCGTTTACAAGCCAGGTAATGTTTCACTTACTCCAAAAATCCTTGATAACTCTCAAAAGTTTATCAATAAAAAACATGGCACAGTTGATAAACCAGTAAACTTCGTATTCCATGGTGGTTCAGGTTCTGAGCCTAGTGAGATTAGTGAAGCAATCGGTTATGGCGTTATAAAAATGAACATAGACACAGATACTCAGTGGGCTACTTGGCTTGGTACTAAAAACTATGTAAAAAAACACAATGACTACCTGCAAGCACAGATAGGAAATCCAGAAGGTGAAGACAAACCAAACAAAAAGTATTATGATCCTCGTAAATGGCTACGTGCTGGACAAGAGACACTTGTAGATAGAGTTGTTCAAGCATTTAAAGACTTAAACGCGATGGATAGAAACTAGAATCTCTTGTATTCTTAGGATGAAAATGAGTGAAATAAAATTAACGGTTGATGATACAAATATTGAGATTGTTCTCAGTATTTTAAATAATTTAAAAAGTGGACTTATTAGTTCTATTGAAACTGACTCTAAAACTCCAATAAAAGAGACACAGTATAAACCCCAGAGTAAAGGTGTTATATATGAACATGAGTCAGGTGCAAATGATACTACTGGTAAGTACTCTGCTTCTTCTTACAGAGAGAGATTAAAGAGAAAGAGCTAATTTTTGTGAAATTTCTTTAATACTTGTAGTATCGGGGTTATTTATATAGTAAGAGTTAAGTAGGTGCTTGAGTCGATTACTATTAAAGCGCCAAAAAAGTTTTGAGTCAAAAGTCTTATCTTTTTTCATTGCTAAAAATAGTTCTTCAACAGTTTGTATCGTGTTTTTTTTCTCGATGACTTTTAGCATTAATCTCATGAGCTTTTTTTCTGATTCCTGTGTTTTATCATCATCTATAAGTTGCTCATTAGGTAAAAAAGCCCATATTTTCCATATACTCAGCATCAAAAAGAGTATAAAAAAAAGTAACATAAGTGTTTTGATATCAACTTCCATTAAAAACCTTTTTTACAAATATAATAATTATAGGCTATTTAGGATAAAATTATAACTATGAATGATAAAGTATTTACAAAACCGATAAAAAAACAGTTTGAATTTGATGAAGAAGTTGCAGCTGTTTTTGATGATATGCTAGAAAGAAGTGTTCCTTTTTATAAAGAGAGCCAAAAAATCACTCAGTTTTTTACACATAAAAATCTTAGTGAGGGTGGTATAGTTTATGACCTAGGCTGTTCAACTGCTTCTTTGTTGTTAAATATACATAGAGACTTAGCTGTAAATGCAGTACTTGTCGGATTAGATAACTCAGAAGCTATGTTAAAGCAAGCTCGTAGAAAATGCGAAGCATACGGAGCAGATATCAAAGTAATCAATGCAGATATACTAGAGTATGATTATAAAGAGGCAGATGTTTTTATAAGTAACTATACTTTACAGTTTATAAGACCTCTTGTTCGTGAAGAGCTAGTGAAAAAAATAGCAAATAGTTTAACAAAAGAGGGTGTTTTTATCTTTAGTGAAAAGGTGATTAGCCATGAGCCAAAGCTCAATAAAGACTTAATAGAATGTTATTATGACTTTAAGAAAACACAAGGGTACTCTGAGTACGAGATAATGCAAAAACGTGAAGCACTAGAAAATGTACTAGTCCCATACAGTGAAGAAGAAAATATAAAAATGGCAAAAAATGCAGGTTTTAAACACTGTGAAGTGCTGTTTCGCTGGGCAAACTTTGCAACTTTTATAGCTGTAAAGTAGAAAAGTTACTTCTGCCTTTTATCTTCAGGGTTAAAGATTTTAGCACCTATGCTATCAACACTAAACACAATAACTACACCAATCCCAATGATAGTTGTAATCACAAAAAATACAATTAGTCCCATACTCATAATTATTTTCCTTTAGTAAACATTTCTAGAAGGTTCAGGTTCTTTTCTTTTGAAAGCTTCACCCATTTCTTTATATGTCATTATATCATCTTCTCCACACTTTTTGTGGTAGTAACCTTGAAGGTCGTAGTATTCTTTACAGTCACTATAGTATTTTAAAGAGATACCATGTTTGTTTACACAGCCACTAAAAAGTATACTTAAAATTATTAATAGACTTATTCTTATCATCTTTATTCCAAGCATTTTTTATACCTAAACTTTAAAAGTTTCTTTTGTTTTACAAAATTCAGTTAAAAAACATTTCTCGCAGTCTGGATTTTTAGCCTTGCATATATATCGACCAAATAAGACCATACCTTGATGCAGTGCATGTAGGTTGTTTTTAAACTTTTTAACAAGTGTAGCCTCTGTTGCYGTAGCTGTTTTATCATCACTAAGACCAAGCCTATGTGCGACACGAAAAACATGAGTATCAACAGCCATCAGATTAGCTCCTGTATATTCTATCATCACTACATTTGCAGTTTTTTGACCAACACCTGCAAGTGTTTGAAGCTCTTTTACATCCAGCGGTACTTCACCACCGTATACTGCTTCAACTCTCTGTGCCATAGCAATAATATTTTTTGCTTTATTGTTAAAAAATGAGCAAGAATTGATAAAAGACTTCACATCATCAAGTTCTGCACTTGCTAACTCTTTTGTCCCAGGGTATTTTTTAAATAGGTCTGGTGTTAAAATATTTACTCGTTTATCCGTACACTGGGCTGAGAGTGCAACAGCTACAACTAACTCGTAAGCATTTGTATAAGAAAGTTCAGTTACTGCTTCATCATAGCGCTCAATAAATAGCTGATGAATCTCTAAAATTTCTTTTTTTGTGGCTTTTTTTACTTTTTTTATCATAACAGTAGTTTAGCATTGTTTATGATATAATTAACTAAAATTACTATAAAATAAAAGGAATAGAGATGGGTATACTCTCGCTATTTTTATCAAAAAAAACTAAGAAACAGCCTGCACTAATAGATACTAAAGTTCTGTTTGAGCAGTACCTAGATAAAGGATTTTATGCTGGAATAGTAGACAACTCCAAATCTATGATGTTATACTTTTTTCAAGGTAAGGGTTGGATTGGCGCAAATAAAACTTTTTTTGAGAGAATGAAATATAAAGATATAGATGAATTTATATCACAAAATGATAGTGTACGAGATCTATTTTTAAATGAGAATGAAGAGATATTTACAGAGTCTGATAAATCATGGTTAGATTATATAAAAAAGTATGAAAGTTCAGGTTACCGTGTAACAATTGCAGAAGATAGAGGGGCCGTGGCAATAATAGACGCAAAATGCCATACTTCAAGAGAAAACAAAAAGTTGTATATTTTAGAACTTGAAGATGTTACACAATTACATAACGCAGAGTTAAAAACAAAAGAAATTGAAAAATTAAAAACTCGTTTTCTAGCTAATATTGGGCATGAATTTCGTACTCCTATGAATGGTATTTTAGGTTTTATCGAGCTTTTTACTCAAACRCCATTAGACAAAAATCAAAATGAGTATATAAAAATGATTAGTAAGTCTTCTAAGAGTCTTATGAACAATATAGAGACACTTTTAGAACTTTCACAACTTCAAGGTGGACGTTTAGAAATAGACTCATACGAGTTCAATATATTACCCGAGATGGAAAAACTAGCCTACAGCTTTTATCATACTGGAATGGAGAAGGGTGTCAAAGTACTTACTTTTATAGACCCCAAACTACCACAAGAACTCTACACAGATGCTAAAAAAATCAATCAAATCATGTTCTCTCTTATTCAAAATGCTGTAAAGTTTACACCCCGAGGTGGTAAGGTTATAATTGAAGTTAAACTACTCAAACGCCAAAAAAATGGTGACTGTAGTATAGGTTTTGGAGTGAGAGATAATGGCAAAGGTATCTCTTTAGAGCAAATAGCACTTATAAATGAGCCTTTTACAACTGGATCACATGCAGATGAGAGACTAGGAGTTGGTCTTGCCTTGTCTCATGGTTTAGTAGAACTATTTGGTTCGGAACTTCGTATACAGTCCAAAGAAGATGCTGGGACTTATGTGAATTTTGTTCTAAACTTCAAGGGGGCTCGTGGACAAAACTATAAAATGATGCCAAAGAGAAAAGTGAAAGTTCTTTTACTAGATCAAAAGAAAGTGGAAGAGGCAAACTTTTTAACAATATATCTACGTTCTTTTGCACTAGATGTTGTCAAGTCAAATCAGCTTGATAAAAATGTTTACGATGGTATTGACACTTTATATATTGTGGCAAATCAAGATGATTCTTCTTGGATGCTAGAATTAAGCAAATACTCTAAAAACACATCAGTTGTCTTACTACTTGAAGAAGAAGAAAAACTACAAACAAAATTAACTCATATAGTAAGTGAAGTTATAAGAAAACCTCTTTTACCAAGTCAAGTTGCAAAACACCTCTACTCTGTAAGTGCGATGAGTATGAAAGGGACAGTTAGAAAAGTTGTAGAGATAAAAGAAGAAGTAAATGCACTTGTGGTTGAAGACAACCTGATTAATCAAAGACTTATACAGATACTACTTGAAGGCTACAATATCTCTGTAGTCACAGCAACTAATGGTATAGAAGCAGTACGGCAATGTAATAAAAATAAGTTTGATATTATTTTTATGGATATTGATATGCCAGAGAAGAATGGAATAGAAGCTACTAAAGATATTAAGCAGAAYATGAATATAAATAAGCTAACACCAATAATAGCATTAACTGCTATGRCAATGGRAGGTGATAAAGAGATGCTTATGGAAAATGGACTAGATGACTACATGGCAAAACCTCTTACACGAGACAAACTCGAAGATATGCTCAATAAGTATCTTAAGATAAGCCTATAATTTCTACTGTTTAATAACTATTAGTTAATTCGTAATAAACTCACTTTATAAAACAAAGGAATACGAATGAAACTAGCTACAAAAATTTTATCCGCAGTATTATTAACAGGAGTTTTTGCTTCAGCTAATACTCTTGTAACAGTAAATGGAAATGCCATTACACAACAAGCAGTTGATACAGAACTTATGAATGCTACDCAGGGAAGATTTAACCAAGTTCCAGCTGAGAAACAAGCTGMATTCAGACAACAAGTACTCCAGCAACTAATAGGTAAAGAACTTATCTATGGTGATGCACAAAAAACAGGTGTGTTAAAAACTAAAGAGTATAAAGAAGAATACAAAAAACTTGAAGAACGTATGAAAAAAGAACTTGCTRTTCAAGTATGGCAGAAAAAAGTTGTAGATGGTATAAAAATCGCAGATGCTACACTCAAAGACTATTACAACAAAAACAAAGAAGAATTTAATGAAAAAGAAGCAGTTCATGCTCGTCATATCCTAGTTAAAGAAGAAGCTGAGGCTAAAGCAATTATTAATGAGTTAAAGTCTTTAAGTGGTCAAAAACTACAAGCAAAATTTGAAGAATTAGCAAAGACTAAGTCAACAGGACCGAGTGGATCAAAAGGTGGAGACTTAGGTTTCTTCGCTCAAGGACAAATGGTTCCTGCATTTAATGATAAAGTATTTACTATGAAAGTTGGTACTATCACAATGGCACCTGTAAAAACTCAGTTTGGATATCATGTTATTTATCTACAAGAGAAGAAAAACGCAGCAACTAAAAGTTTTAAAGAGGTTAAGCCTTTTATAGAACAACGTTTAAAAATGGAAAAATTTAAGTCTGTAATGCAATCAAAAATGGCTGAACTTCAGAAAAAAGCTATAATTAAGTAGATAATCACTTTTGCACTACACACTCTCTCCCATTACTAAAATCACTTTAGATGGACGAGAGTTCTTTGTAAAAAGAGATGAGACTATAGACCCTTATCTCTCTGGAAATAAATATAGAAAACTCTATACTCTTTTAGAAACTCCCAAAAATAGTTTTACAAAAATAATCTCTTATGGTGGAACTCAATCAAATGCAATGCTCGCCCTAGCAGCAATATGTAAAAGTAAAGAGTGGGAGTTTGTATACTACACTAAAACAATAAGCACAATTATAAAAGCACAAGAATATGGAAACTATTATGAAGCACTCTCTCTTGGGATGCAAATCGTAGAACTTGAGTATGACTTATATAAAGAGTATATATCAGGTCTGCGTTTAGACTTAGATGAAAAGACATTACTTATAGACCAAGGTGGTGCAGATACAAGGGCAAAAAAAGGACTAGAAGTATTAGCAGAGGAGTTAAGGGAACAGTTTAAAGCACAAGAGCTCTCTAGCATGAAAGCTATAGCAACACCTTCAGGAACTGGAACTACGGCACTTTATCTTGCCCTTTCTTTACCTGAGTATATAATTTATACAACACCATGTATAGGTAATGTAGAGTATTTAAAAGAGCAGATGCAAGCACTACATACAATTCCTAAAAACTTAATCATTTTAGAGCCTAAAAAAAAGTATCATTTTGCTAAATTGTATGATGAGTTTTTTGATGTATATGAAAGGCTTCACGAGAGTGGCATTGAGTTTGATTTACTGTATGCACCCTCTATGTGGTTATCTCTCTTAGAGAATACTCAAGAGAGTATTTTGTATATACATAGTGGAGGCTTAAGTGGTAATAGAAGTATGCTTGAGCGATACAAGCGTAAAAATTAGTCTATAAAAGTTACAGATTCTTGTAAATTTACACGCTTAGGTTGGTAAGAGTTTATTTTGGCTTCTTTATCAGAGTATCCTAGGACTACACTATAAAGGAGTGCTAAGTCATCCGGAACTTCAAGTGCCTCTGCTACTACTCGACCAAACTCAGTAGTGGAACCTTGAGGACAAGAGTCTATGCCAAAATCTTGTGCTGCAAGCATGACACTTTGCATATATGCTCCACAATCTATAAGTGCCCCCTGAGAACCATCAATATTTGCTTTATTTGTAAAGACAAATATAACAGTTTGAGCTCCAAACCATCTAAAATTATCTTTCCACATCTCCATACGAGTATCATTATCTTTTCTATCAACTTCCATAAGTTTATAAAGATTTGAGCCTGTTACTATACGACGTTTTTTATATGGATTTGTCCATTTAACAGGGTAATACTGAATAAACTGATCATTTGTAATACCTTCATCCATTTTAGTGATGACTGCATCACCAACACGCCGGAGTGTATCAGCATTACTTACAGCATAAGTGACCCATGGTTGCATGTTAGCACCACTTGGTGTCATTCCCGCAGCAGTAAGTATACGCTCTAGTGTTTCTTGAGGTATTTTTTTGTCACTGTACGCTCTTTTTGAAGAACGATTTTGTAAAGCTTCTAAAACAGTTGGCATATACAATCCTTTCATGAAATTATAGTGAAATTATATTAAGAAATTTATAAAAGTCAGATATGAATACAATCAGATAGGAAACTTGACAAAGGGTGACTCAACTTGGTATAATTTGAATACATAAGGAGAATGAAATGAAGAATAATATTTTTGAGAAATTAACACATAATTTAACACAAGCAATTGAGAGTGCTATCTCTTTAGCCTTACATAATAAAAACCAAGAGGTACAGAGTGAGCATTTTTTATGGGCCCTTCTTACTAACTCGGATTCTATTTTAAATCAAATACTACGAAAGATGAATGTAGATAAGGTGGCAATGGAATTAGATGTAAAAAGTTTGACTGAGAAACTTCCAAAGTCTTCGAGTGTAACTAAAGAGAGTATTAGACTCTCTAAGAGTTTTGTAGAGACTTTAGAAAAAGGTGCTGGACTAATGGCACAAAATGGAGATTCTTTTTTAGCTGTAGATACTTATTTGCTCGCAAATTTAAGTTCTGCACCATATTCAAGCATACTCCCAAAGTACATAGATACACTTGAGTTAACTAAAAATATAGAAGCTCTTAGAGCAGGGGCAAAAATTGACTCTCAAAGTGCAGATGAAACTCTAGACTCACTTGCAAAATATGGAATCGATTTAACGACACAAGCAGCAGAAGGAAAACTCTCTCCTGTTATAGGTCGTGATGAAGAGATTACTCGTATGATGCAGATTCTTATTCGTAAAACGAAAAATAATCCTATGCTTTTAGGTGAACCTGGAGTTGGTAAAACAGCTTTAGTAGAAGGGCTTGCACAAAAGATATATGCAGGTGATGTCCCAACTTCATTACAAAACAAAAAAGTAATAGCACTTGATATGAGTTCTTTGATAGCAGGGGCAAAATATAGAGGAGAGTTTGAAGACAGACTCAAAGCAGTTATAGAAGAAGTAAAAGAGAATGGAAATATTATTCTCTTTATCGATGAGATTCATACTATTGTTGGTGCAGGAGCGAGTGAGGGAAGTATGGATGCAGCAAATATTTTAAAACCAGCACTTGCAAGGGGTGAGTTAAATACTATTGGTGCGACAACACTTAAAGAGTATAGAAAGTATTTTGAAAAAGATACAGCTCTTCAGCGTCGTTTTTTACCGATAAACTTGGATGAGCCTACCGTAAACCAGTCACTTCAGATACTTCGAGGTATTAAAGAGCGTTTAGAAACTCATCATAATGTGACGATAACAGATAGTGCTCTTGTAGCAGCAGCTCGTTTAAGTGACAGGTATATTGCAGATAGATTTTTACCGGATAAGGCTATTGACCTTATAGATGAAGCTGCAGCAGAACTTAAGATGCAGATAGAGTCAGAACCGACAGTCCTCTCTCGTGCTAAACGAGAGCATTCTGAACTGATGGTAGAAAAAGAAGCACTAAAGATGGAAGAGACTCCTGCAAATAAGAAGCGCCTTCTTGAAATAGAAAAAGAACTTGCAGATGTAGAAGAAGAGGTGCAAAAACTAATATCTCAGTTTGAGACAGAAAAAGAGGTTTTTGAGAAAATATCTTCTATAAAAGGAGAGATAGAGGCCAAACGCAGAGAAGCAGAACTTGCAAAAAATACAAGTGACTTTAACAAGGCTGCTGAAATAGAGTATGGAGATATTCCTAAACTTATAGAAGAAGAAAAAACTATAAATGAAAACTGGGATAGATTACAAGCTGCAGGTACACTTCTCAAAAATAGTGTTGATGAAGATTCCATTGCAGGTGTTGTATCACGTTGGACTCATATACCAGTAAATAAAATGCTTCAATCTGAGCAGACAAAAATACTTCATGTTGAAGATGAGTTAAACAAAACAGTGATAGGTCAAGAAAAAGCTACACATGCAGTCTCTCGTGCTATTAAACGTAATAAAGCTGGTTTAAGTGATGAGAACTCCCCTATAGGTAGTTTTCTCTTTCTAGGGCCTACAGGAGTAGGTAAAACACAAACTGCTAAAACGCTTGCTAAATTTTTGTTTGATGACGAAGAGGCACTTATTCGAATAGATATGAGTGAGTATATGGAAAAACATGCAGTATCACGTCTTGTAGGTGCAGCTCCAGGTTATGTTGGTTATGAAGAGGGTGGACAACTAACAGAAGCTGTAAGGAGAAAACCTTACTCGGTTGTTTTATTTGATGAGGTCGAAAAAGCACATCCTGATGTTTTTAATATTTTACTACAAGTATTAGATGATGGACGTTTAACTGATAATAAAGGTGTAACAGTTGATTTTTCAAACACTATTATTATATTAACATCGAATCTTGCAAGTGACAAGATAATAAAAAATGAACCAAGTGAAGAACTTGATGCCATGGTAATGGATGAATTAAAACAAGCATTTAAGCCTGAATTTTTAAATAGACTTGATGAYGTAGTTATATTTAATGCACTCGGACAAGAAGATATTGTTGGAATTGTTGATATTTTCTTTGAAAGTATTGTAAAAAAAGTAAAAGACAGAGATATTACACTTACACTTAGCCACGAGGCAAAAAGATATATAGCAGAAGCAGGATTTGATCCTGTTTACGGTGCTAGACCTCTTAAACGTGCCCTGTATGAGATAGTTGAAGATAAATTAGCTGACTTGATTTTAGGTGGGGAAGTAAGTGAAGGATCGAATGTAGAGTTTGTAAGAAAAGGTGAAAACATAGAAGTTGTAGTGACTTAACAACACTTTAAGTAAATTTTTTGTATTATTTCGAACTTAATTTTACATAAGGATGTGTCGTGAAAAGAACATACCAGCCCCATTCAACACCAAGAAAAAGAACTCACGGTTTTAGAGCACGTATGGCTACTAAGAACGGTCGTAGAGTTTTAAACCGTCGTAGAGCTAAAGGTCGTAAAAGATTGTCAGTTTAGGCGGATACTATACACTGAAGCTTCACAAGGAGTTTCAATATGTATACAATAAAGGAAAGAACCAACACTCAAACAGTGTTGTTCTTTTTTTCCTTCCTCAAAATGGAACTCATAAAGTAGGGTTTACTGCGACAAAAAAGTTAGGAAATGCTGTAAAGCGTAACCGAGCCAAGCGTCGTATGCGAGCACTATTTCGTGAATACTCTCCAAAACTCAAAGATGGCTCTTATGTGTTCGTTGCAAAAGTAGGTCTCTTTGATACTAACTATGAAAAACTTCAAAATGATTTTATCAAAGTATTAAGAAATGCGAAAACTATTACTTAAACTCCTATGGCTTTATCAGAAGTTTTTTACCCTCATTGGCTTTGGTTCTTGTAGGTATTATCCCACTTGTAGCGAATATGCACGATTAAATTTCGAAAATAACTCAATTTCAAGTGCGTTTTACCACTCTTTAACTAGAATACTACGTTGTAATCAATTATTTGATGGAGGGATAGAGCATCCATTGCTTTATAAGCTCCACTGTAAACCTACACACTTAGAGGTAGGAAGTATAAAATATTGGCTGGTTCCAGATAAAAAGAACCATTATTACATAATAAAAAATTTTTCATATAAAGGGTAAACCAGTGTTAGACAAAATGTCACCAAACCAAAGACTAATAGTAGCTGTATTATTGTCAGTAATTTTTTTCGTAGGCTACACAGCAATTTTTCCACCAGTAGAGTCAGAAGTAGTACAAGATACTAAAGTTCAAATAGCACAAAGTAGTGCTATTACAGTTCCTAGTGTAAATGTAGAAGCAGAGGCTGGACATGTTATCTCTGCAGTTGAGACAAGTAGTTCAAATAATCTTGTAACAGTTAGCAATGAGCATTTTATACTTAAAATAGACACACTAGGACGTATCTCTTCTAAAGAGTTACTTGAAGAGAAGTTTAGAGATAAAGAGGACAAGCATGCACAGCTTATTCCCTCTTCTGGTACAAAACCACTTTATATTAGATTTATGGATGAGAACTTAAATAAAGAGGCCTCATCAGTTGCTTATACAGCAAGTGTTAATGAGCTTAACATTGATGGTAGTGCAAAAAGTGTAACTTTATCGCAGAAGCTTTCATCACTAACAGTACAGAAAAAAATAACATTTTTTGATGATGGTCATTATAATATAGCTATCTCTTTGAGTGAAGATAAGCGTTATTATGTATACTTAGGGCAGCGTCCTCGTGTAAATGAAGAAGAGCAGATGATGACAGTTGTTGGTGCTATGGTTTATACTGATGATGAAATTGTAACAATTATTGCTGATGGAGATGCTGAGGGGAGTAAGTCTTTTTCAGGTGTTGCACTTCTTTCTGCGTTTGACCAATACACAGCAACTATCATGTACGGACTTTCTAAAGATAGAACTATAATCGTAGAAAGAGATACACAAGATAATCCAGTTGTATATTTTGATGGGACACAAAACATAGAGTTTAGTGGTTATATAGGTCAAAAGAATTATAAAAAACTAGAGTCAATTAATCCTATCCTTACTAATGCAATAGAGTATGGTTGGTTTACATTTGCAGCTAAACCACTTTTCGCACTTCTTTCATGGTTACATGGAATTTTTGGAAACTGGGGTTGGTCGATTATTGCACTTACAGCTATTATTAGATTTGTACTCTACCCATTAACTTATAAGGGTATGGTTTCTATGCAGAAGATGAAAGATCTTGCACCTAAAATCAAAGAACTTAAAGAGAAGTATAAGGGTGATCCACAGCGTTTAAACCAAGCAACTATGGATATGTACAAGAAAAATGGGGCAAACCCTCTTGGTGGTTGTCTTCCAATGCTTATGCAAATTCCTGTGTTTTTCGCGATTTATCGTGTTTTACTAAATGCAGTTGAACTTCAAGGTGCTCCGTGGATATTATGGGTTAATGATCTTTCTCGTATGGATCCATACTATGTTATGCCAGTACTTATGGGTGCATCTATGTTTTTACAGCAACGTATGACACCAAATAATTTCTCAGATCCAATGCAAGAGAAAGTTATGAAATGGTTACCTGTGATATTTACATTTTTCTTTGTAACTTTYCCATCAGGTTTAGTTCTTTACTGGTTTGTAAATAATCTCTTTTCAATTTTACAGCAGTTTATTGTTAATCAGCAATTCAAAAATGCCAAAGATGCACTCAAAGCAGCTAAAGTAGAGAAATAATTATGTTAAAAATTGAAGCAACTACACTTGAAATAGCGTATGCAGATGCTGCAAGTAAGTTAGAATGCTCTATTACACAACTCAAAATTGAAGTTGTGCAGGTTCCAAGTAGTGGATTTTTGGGTTTCTTTAAAAAGAGTGCGATTATTGTAGCTATTCGTTTAGAAGAAAAAGAACCTGAACAAAAACCTTTAACAGAGACAAAAGTTAAGATAAAACAAGAGAGAACAGTTACTAAAGAGACTCAAGCGTCTCCAAAAAAAAGTGAAACTAAAAAAGCTAAAAAAGTGCATAAAGAAAAATCTCCAAAAAATCATAAAAAACAAACTGTTTTAAATGACACGATTATGCCGGCTTCTTTTGTAAGCGATCAGGATGAAGATGATGATTTAAATGGACTCGACTTTACTGCGGACTATGATGATGAGTATGATGAGAGAAGTGATACTGAGGAAGAAATTCAAACAAGTACAAATTTAGATTCTATAGTTGAAGAAGTACAGACTAAAATAAATGCACTCTTTAAGCTAACATGTTTTGCAATTGATAGTATTGATGTAAGTGCATATGATAGTGAAACTCTTTTGATTGAATTTAAAGGTGATGATGCAGCACTTCTTATAGGTAAAGAGGGTTATCGATATAAGGCACTTTCGTATATGATTTTTAACTGGATAAACTCTAAGTATGAAGTACAATTGCGTTTAGAAATAGCAGAGTTCTTACAAAACCAAGAAGAGTCCATTGGTCGCTACCTTATAAATGTATATGAAAATATAGACAGGGATGGACGGGCACAGACAAAAATTCTAGATGGTGTTTTAGTACAAATTGCACTTAAAGAATTAAGAGCTAAGTATCCTCAAAAATATGTAGTAATCCGTTCAACTCGTGATGGATTAAAATATATAATCATAAACGATTACAACAACTAAAATGCACTCAGATACTATAAGTGCCATTGCAACTGCAAATGGYATAGGTTCTATAGCRATTATCCGYRTTAGTGGGGATAAGGCTTTAGAWATYRCMMAAAMACTYACAMAMAGRRMWRTMATAGARCCAAGATATGCRACACTTTCWWSTRTATAYGAYWSWSAARATACTCTTATWGATGAAGCWATMATTATMTACTTTAAAGCACCWCACTCWTTTACAGCAGAACATGTRGTWGARATTCAGTGTCATGGTGGTTTYATMGTGGCGCARAGYATACTCAAAGCGACTSTARATGCRGGAKCRAGRYTRGCTACTSCKGGAGAGTTYTCTAARCGWGCTTTTTTTAATGGWCGWATTGATTTRAGTGAAGCAGAAGCTATAGCACAACTCATAGAAGCTAAAAGTGAAGATGCAGCTAAAATCTTAGCAGCACAGATGAAAGGTTCACTAAAATACTTTATAGAAGATGTTCGTAATGAGATTATTCACATTTTAGCCTTTAGCGAAGTTACTATTGATTATGCTGAAGAAGATTTACCTGAGGACTTAGTAGTTCAAATAAAGTCCAAACTAGATGAACTGTATAAACTTCTAAATAAAACTCTGCAAGCTTCAAAATCTAGAGAAGGACTTATGCAAGGTTTTCGTGTCGCAATTATTGGAAAACCAAATGTTGGTAAATCATCACTCTTAAATGCCTTACTTAATTTTGATAGAGCCATAGTAAGTGATATAGCGGGAACCACCCGTGACACTATAGAGGAACAGGTGAAAATCGGCACACACCTTATCCGTATGGTTGATACAGCCGGAATTCGTGAAGCAAATGATGAGATAGAAAAAATCGGAATACAAAGAAGTTTAGAAGCGATTGAACAAAGCGATATTGTTGTAGCTCTTTTTGACAGTTCTAGAGAAGCTGATGATGAAGATGTAGAGGTCGCTAGACTTGTTGAACTCGCTAATAAGTCTAAAGAAGTTATCGTTATAAAAAACAAAATAGATTTAGAGAAAAAGTTTTCCTTAGAGTCTCTAGTGTTTGACATAGAACTTAACTCTAAAGATGATGTTACACCACTTATAAAAGCTCTTGAATCCATAATGGATGTTAGTAATACTAGCGATGAAATCATGCTTATCTCAAGCCGTCAAATCTCTGCTGTTGAAGAGACTATGAAAAATATAGAAGAATCATTTATTCCATTAGAAGATCAAGAGTTAGAGATATTTTCTTTTCATCTTAATGAAGCTGTTAAAGAGATGGCAAGTATAACACGACCTTTTGAAAATGATGAGATGCTTGACAAAATGTTTGGCTCTTTCTGTTTAGGAAAATAAGATGAARTATATYGCWATAGACTTGGGTCTAAAACGCATAGGACTTGCTTAYTCTGCACATAAAGATTTAGTTACTCCATTACCAGCCATTATAAGAAAAAATCGTAATCAAGCCTCAAGCGAAGTGAAAAAAGCTATACAAGAGTGGGAAGTAGATACGGTTATAATCGGGATTCCTCTAGGTGGAAGTAGCGAAGGTGAGATGCGGAGACGCATAGCACACTTTATGAATCTTGTAGATTTTCAGGGTGAAGTTTTTTACCAAGATGAGGCAGGAAGTTCCCTTGAGGCAGAGAGTCTTATGAAAGGTGAGATAAAGTATATTAGAGATGGAAGAATTGATTCTATCTCGGCTATGATAATTTTACAACGCTATCTCTATAAACAAAAACAAAAAAAGTAATGAGACTACAGGGCTTAGATATATTTCGTGGTGTGGCAATTGTGCTCATGGTTAGCTTTCACTTTTGTTTTGACTTGAATAATTTTGGATATTTAGATTTTGACTTGAAAAATGGAGACTTCTGGAAATATTTTCGTTACCTTATCGTAATTATGTTTATTATTTCAGCGGGAATAAGTGCTCAGTTAACGCATGAAAATGGTATTGATATAAAGAAACTAAGAAAAAGGGTTCTTCTTTTAGGTCTTTCATCCCTTCTTGTTAGCTTTGGTAGTTATACACAGTTCCCAAGTACATGGATATACTTCGGTATTTTACATTTTTTTTGCACCATCACTATAATTGGCTTACCTTTTTTAAAACTCCCTAAAATATCTCTATTGTTAKGAGCTTTTATAATTTTAGGTTATAACATGTCATGGCTAAATATGCATTGGATGTATTCTATTTTGCAAGAGCCTCTCTTCTTACCAAAAGTATATACTCAGGACTTAGTCAGTTTAGTTCCTTGGTTTGGAGTATATTTACTTGGATTAACAGTAGGATATTATAAATTACAAGAAGTGTTTTTAAACTTTGAAACACTAAATAAAACTAACAAAATTAATACTGTTTTATCCTTCTTCGGAAAGCACTCTTTTATTATTTATTTGTTACATCAAATCGTCTTATTTTCTATGTTTTATACAATAGGACTTTTTTGATAACAAGTTATGATAGAATCTCGTATGAAAAATTTCACATTTGATTTTATTAAACCAGAAGAAGTACTTGGGAAGTTAGATGGTGAGTTACTTGACTCTCCTCAAACACTGATACAACTTTTTTGTACAAGTACGGATCTAAAAGAGTTAAAAGATATTCAGAAATTCTTTGCAGATACTTTTCCTTCATCACTTATAATTGGTACAACGAGTGATGGTATTATCAATGGTTCTGAGGTGTATACAGATAAAAAAAGTATAGTTACTTTTACACAATTTAATCAAACAAGATTAGAATCTAGTCTTATAGAATATACAAATACTTTTAATAATAGCTATGAGACAGGAGTATGTATCGCTCAAAAGCTTATAAGTAAGGATACAAAACTTATTATCAGTTTTACAGATGGTCTTAATACAAATGGAGAAGAGTATGCAAAAGGTATTAGCAGTGTATCGTCTGATGTAATTCTCTCAGGAGGACTTGCCGGTGATAATGGAAAACTTCTAAAAACTTATGTCTTTACGAACAGGGAGATGACTGACAATGGTGTAGTTGGAGTCTCTTTGAGTGCTACGGCTTTAAATGTAACAACGAACTACTCATTTGACTGGTTGCCAGTTGGAAAAGTACTCACTGTAACAAAAGCGGTAAACAATAGAGTTTATAAAATAGATGGCATGAGTGCAGTAGATATATATGCAAAATATATGGGTCATGCACTAGCAGCTAAACTTCCCCAAGTGGGTATTGAATTTCCTTTGATTTTTGAAGTAGACGGTGTACTTATTGGACGTGCAGTTTTGCTTAAACATGAGGATGGTTCACTCACTTTTGCTGGTAATATAAAAGAAGGTACTAAGGTCCGTTTTGGTGTGGGTGACATAGAAGATATTCTCAAAAATACTTACTATACAACAAGAAAAATGCTGAGTAAAATTAACTATAATCCTGAAGCAGTGTTTGTCTACTCATGCATGGCAAGACGGCGTTTTATGAAAGAGTATATATTTGATGAACTCGATATCCTTTCAAGTATTGGTAAAGTTTCTGTTTTTTTCACCTATGGTGAATTTTATCATGAGGGAAAGTCAAATCAACTACTCAATGAAACAATGACGATGTTGGTACTGAGCGAAGAAAAGAACTTTCTTCCTATCTTAGACTATGAGAAAAATGTTCCAGAATATGAATTTAATATAGATGCACATCATGTTATGGCTCACTTGGCAAATACTGTTTCGAGGGAATTAGAAGAGTTAAACTATAGTTTAGAAAAGAGAATTCAAGAGAGTGCTGATTATATTTATAAACAAGCATATTATGATTCACTTACAGGTTTACCAAATAGACTGAGTCTCATTAAAAAACTCAATATCAGTTTAGGAAAAATGATTATTCTTATAAATATTGATGATTTCACTATAATAAATGACTTCTATGGACATGAAGTAGGGGACCAAGTGCTAAAAAAACTAGGATTTACCTTACAAATGTTAAGTAAAGAAGAAGATGCAGAACTTTTTAAACTACCATCTGATGAGTTTGCAATGATACTGTATATTGAACCAAATCCAAAAGCGATAGAAGATAAAATTAAGTACTGTATCAAGGCTGTAGAATCTGAAGAGTTTTTAGTAGCAAATGGGCATTTTGCACATGTCTCTGTAACCGTCTCAGCAGCGCTTGTAAATGAGAAAGGAACAGGTTTAATTAATGCAGATATGACTCTAAAGTCAGCTAAACGTACAGGTAAAGAGTATCTTATATTTAATGAAGACCTAAAACTAGCGAAACAGTATGAGTCAAATATTAACATGGCAAATACTGTTAAACATGCAATTTATAGTGATAGTGTATTTCCATATTTTCAGCCTATAGTAAATGTTAAAACAGGAAAAATAGAAAAATATGAATGCTTAGTTCGTTTACTTAATGATGAAGAGAAGATTCTTCCACCATTCTCATTTTTAGAGGTAAGTCAAAAAATCAAATTGTATCCTCTTATTACGGAGATTATGGTTGAAAAATCTTTTCTTTACTTTAAAGAAAATGGATTGAAGTTTAGTATTAACCTCTCTTTTAGTGATATTACAAATAAAAAAACTCGACAATTTATTTTTGATAAAATAAAAGAATACGATATAGCTTCTCAATTAACCATAGAGATATTAGAAACACAAGAAAATGATAATACAGTTGTTGTGAATGAATTTATAGAGAATGTTTATGAAGCCGGTGCATGTATCGCTATTGATGATTTTGGCTCTGGATTTGCAAATTTTGGACACATGACAACAATGCGTTCAGATATTATGAAGCTAGATGGTAGTCTGATAAAAAATATAGATAAAGACCCTAATGCTAGACTTGTGGTTGAAACCATTATAGTATTTGCTAGAAAACTTAATAAAAAAACTGTTGCTGAATATGTACATAATGGAGCAGTATATAATGTGGTTAAAGAATTAGGAATTGACTATGCACAAGGATACTACCTAGGTAAACCTGAGGCAGAAGTTCTAGAGGATTTTATTTTCCCAGGATAAAGAGGTTATTACTCTTATCTGTTGCATCTGTAAAACGCTCTTTTAGTTCTCTATCAAATGTAAGTATAAAAACATTTGCATTTGTAATTTTTGCATCAACAAATTTACCTAAAAGAACATCATCCGCTACATCTTTTCCATGGTCACATTTGATAAAGTTAAAAGAGTTAAGTGTTTTACCATAATCATAAAGATTTGCTTCCCATTCTGCACGTTTAAGATACAAAGAATCAGGGTTAGCTGCAAGATAGATACACTCATCTTCTATCTCATACTTCTCGATGATGTCATTAAAAATAGATGAAATACTTGAAAAGTTTTCTATATCCCAAAACAGATAATTTTTATTAGTTTTGCTTTTTTGCTTTTTATTAATGAGTTTAAGCCGTTTAGTGATATTAAAACTTGTATGTGCACTATCATTAGTAAAGAGTATGCCATTTTTTAGTTTAGTCGCATCATCTGTTTTAAAACCTAAAATCTCTCCCATTTCAATGTAGAGTTCAAGGTTCTCTAACTCTATTTCAGAAGAACCTTTTTGGTAGCGTTTGAGTTTTGCTAGTTTTGCTTTTGTAAAAAGAAGAGCAACTCTCATCTTTTCGTGATTTGCATATGCTTGTTTAGTACGAAAAAAAACATTCTTTGCTTCTGTGTTATCTGGTAGTACTACACTTCCCCGGTATTTGTGCTCGATACTTATTTGTTGTTTATGTAATGACATTGAGAAAACTGTTCCACCTATTTCTTGAACACTAGGGTTCAATTTTCTTGTATTATACAGAGTATGAGATTAAATATATAAACCTGCTTTAAAATATAAGGAAAAACTAATGAAAGTTTTACATATAATTGGCTATAATGCCACAAATTTTTAAGACAATGTTCTTAATTTACTCAAGGAAATACAATGGCATTAAATGTTTATTATGACAAAGACACTAGTTTAGACCTAATCAAAAGCAAAGTAGTTGCAATGATCGGTTTTGGTTCTCAAGGACACGCACACGCAGAAAACTTAAGAGATAGTGGCGTTAGTGTTGTTGTAGGTCTTCGTAAGAATGGTGCTTCATGGGCTAAGGCTGAAGCTAAAAACTTTGAAACTTTAACTGTAGCAGAAGCTACGGCTAAAGCTGATGTTGTAATGATTCTTTTACCAGATGAAAATCAGAAAGAAATTTATGAAAATGAAATCGCTCCTAACCTTAAAGATGGTGCAACTATCGCTTTTGGTCACGGTTTTAATATTCACTATGGTCGTGTTAATCCAGCAGCTAACATCAATGTTACTATGATTGCTCCTAAAGCTCCAGGTCACACAGTCCGTTCTGAGTTTGTTCGTGNTGGTGGTATTCCTGACCTTATCGCTGTTGGTCAAAATCCTTCAGGTAACACGAAAGAGTTAGCTCTTTCTTATGCATCTGCTATTGGTGGTGGTCGTACTGCTATCATCGAGACAACTTTCAAGGATGAAACAGAAACTGATCTTTTCGGAGAGCAAGCTGTTCTTTGTGGTGGTGTTACTTCTTTAGTTCAAGCTGGATTTGAGACTTTAACTGAAGCGGGTTATGCTCCAGAATTAGCTTACTTTGAGTGTCTTCACGAACTTAAACTAATCGTTGACTTAATGTTTGAGGGTGGTATCGCTGATATGCGTTATTCTATCTCTAACACTGCTGAGTATGGTGATTATGTTTCAGGTAAACGTGTTATCAACGACGAGTCTAAGCAAGCTATGCGTGATATTCTTACTGAAATTCAAGATGGTAGATTTGCTAAAGACTTCATCCTTGAAGGTCAAGCTGGTTACCCTCGTATGAACGCTGAGCGTACAAATGACCAAGTGAAACTGATTACTGTTACTGGTAACAAGCTTCGTGAGATGATGCCTTGGATCTCTGCAGGTAAAATAGTAGATACTTCTAAAAACTAAAATAGCAATCAATCTGCTGCGTTACACTTAGTCTCACATACGAGAGTATACTTCGACTAAGTGTGCCTTGCATCTTAATCACTCTTTTAGTTTTTCAAACTTTTTAGCTCCTTCCCAAGAATATCCGAACTCAAAACTTCAAGTTTTAACTATTTTTCCATATATTAATAAACTTATCTTTAAACATATAGCCTTGTATGTAGTCAACTTCTAATGTTTTTGCTATTTTTAAATCAGCACTATCTTCTATGCCTTCTAAAATTGTTTTTTTTGATGACTTTTTTGCATAGTTTACTATGCCTTTGATCACCTCTATATAGGGAGGGTGTTGTTTTATTCTTGTAAGAACATCCATATCGAGTTTAATTAGATTTGCTCTACATAAAAGTGAAGTGAAGTAGATACTGTTTGGTTTAGCAAAGTCATCATAAGCATAAGGAATTTCATACTCATCCATCCAGTCCATAAAGTGTTCTACGTCTTCAGCACTCTCTTCATCAGAGTTCTCTATAATTTCCACTACTACGTCTTTTGTGTCTTGAAAAAAATCAATCCAAAAAGCAACATGGTTATCACTAATAGCTACATCGGGATCTAAATTTAAAAAAAGTTTTTTTTCAGAAGGTTTATTATTGAGCTGAAATTTTTTTAAAATGGTTTCAATGTAAAAAAAGAGTTCAATATCTTGGTGTGCATTCTTAAAAAACTCATAAGGAGAGACCACAATACTTCCATGCTTAAACCTACTCAGCGCTTCATAAGCAAATATTTCCATACTTGTTAAATCGATAATAGGCTCATAACTCACACCATAACTCTCATTTGCCATTATCGAGCTGACAGCATCTTTAATATTCATGCTAGAGTAAAGATTTTGTAATAGCATATATTTTATCATGTGAGGGGTATCGCATAGAGATGATTTTGACAATAGGACATATAAGTTTATCACTCTTAGTATATGAAGATTGTGAAATAAGCATTTGTATTTTAGCTTTTAGGCTTGTATCTGACATAGGGAACCTTTGTATATTAATGATAATTGATATCAATTATGAAAGTATATCAAGCTTAAACTTATAGTTTAGTTAATATCAATAACTATTATCAACTAAGTATCTTGTCTCTTCTATGCTATAATTTTAAAAAGAGAAAACATTGGCAAAAAGAATCTTTGTAACTGCAACAAATACCGATATTGGTAAAACATACACAACTTTAAAACTTATGAAAAACTATGCATCTAAAGGCATTAAAGTGGGTGTTATTAAACTCATTGAAACGGGTGTAATAGATGGTGTGTATCCTGATGGGGATATTTTACTTAAAACACTTAAAAAACTCAATCCTGACTGTAGTGATTTTACTATTACTGATGTTGTTCCTATCTCGTATGAACTTCCAGCTGCGCCTTTTATAGCTTCAGAAGGTAAGGCACTTGATTTTACTGTCTTAAATAATGCAATTGAAAGACAAGAAAAAGTATGTGATATTTTGATTATTGAAGGGGCAGGTGGTTTACTTGTACCTGTAGATGGAAACTTTATGATGATTGATTTGATACCATTTTTTAATGCAGTAGGACTACTTGTAACACATTGTTCACTTGGTTGTATTAATGATAGTATGCTCTCTTTAGGTGCACTTCAAAGTAGAAATATAGATGCTATGATGGTTTTTAATCAGCGAGAGCAAGATAGCGATTTTACTACTATTAGTGCACCATATTTTTTAAGTAAAGATATTGAAATTTTAAAAGTAGATGAAGACATTGACACAATTTGCGATGTCTTGTATAATCTCTAAAATGTTTATAAGCAAAAGGAACTAAATGGCACACATGATTCGCACTGATGATTTTACTATACAAGAGATAGAAGCTATATTAGCAGATGCGAAAAAGTTTAGTAAGGGTGGTTTTGATAGAATACTCAAAGATAAAATCATCATTACACTTTTCTTTGAAAACTCAACGCGTACTAAAAGTTCTTTTGAGATAGCAGCAAAAAGATTAGGGGCGGAAATAGTGCACTTAGATGTAGCACAAAGTTCAACTAAAAAAGGTGAGACTCTTGTTGATACCGCTATGAATCTCGATGCTATGGGCCCCCATGCAATTATAGTGCGTCATCACAACTCTGGTGTGCCACAAATCCTCTCAAAACATACAAATGCAAGTATACTAAACGCTGGAGATGGTGCACATGCTCATCCTTCTCAAGCTTTATTAGACCTTTACACACTAAAAGAGCACTTTGGTGATTTAAAAGGTAAAAAGATAGCAATAGTTGGAGATATAAAAAACTCGAGGGTAGCTAACTCAAACATAGAACTTTTATCACGTTTTGGCATGGAAGTGATTTTAGTAGCCCCTCCTCATTTTTTACCAAAAACTTCACTACGATCAACACACTTTTTACCTGAGATTATAGATGAAGTAGATGCTATCATGAGTTTAAGAACACAAACGGAACGCCATTCTTCTCAAAACTATGCATCGCTAAAAGATTATGCCAGTGATTTTTGTATCACAGAAGAGCTACTCGGAAGTAGAGATATTATCCTGCTTCACCCAGGACCAGTACATAGAAATATAGATATAACAGATGCTCTTTTGGATGATAAACGCTGTAAGGTTTTAGACCAAGTAAGTAATGGTGTAAATATCCGTATGGCAATTTTAAAGAAACTTATCGCCTAAATTTTATGGATGTAAAATTTTTAAATGCTCTAGGCAAAGACAGAGAACCTTTTTTATTTATAAGTGATTTCAAGGGTGAAGATGTTAAGGTTATTCTTCTTAGAGATTTAGAAAAAGAAGATATAAGTTTTAGTATAAATGAAAACTTTACTTATAAAAGGCACTCCCATTTTTTACAAACTAAAGCGATAAGCTTTTGGGACTATTCTTTGAAATTTGACAAAATGATAGAGAAGATAAAAGAGGGAAAAACTTATGTGATAAACCTTACTCAAGCTACTGAGGTAAAAACAAGTTTATCTTTAAAAGAGATATTTGATATATCAAATGCCCATTATAAACTACGATACAAAGATGAGTTCGTCTGTTTCTCTCCTGAAAAATTTATCCAAATAAATGATAATACGATTAACACTTTTCCTATGAAAGGAACAATAGATAGTGCTATACCTGATGCAGAAAAAAAAATACTCGAAGATGCTAAAGAAAAAGCAGAACATATTATGATAGTTGATTTACTCAGAAACGATCTCTCTATTGTTTCAAAAAATGTCAAAGTACAAAGGTTTCGTTATCTGAGTGAAGTAAATACAGGAGATAAAAAACTCTTACAAGTAAGCTCCCAGATAAGCGGTGAACTAAGTGAAAATTGGCATGAAAATATAGGTAATATCTTAGATGCTTTGCTTCCAGCTGGTAGTATAAGTGGTGCTCCAAAAAAAAGTACTTTAGAAATTATAGAAGAGGTTGAAGATTATGAACGTAATTTTTTTACAGGTGTCTTTGGTCTCTTTGATGGCAAGAGTTTTGATAGCGGAGTTATGATTCGGTTTATAGAAAAAACAAAAAAAGGCTACTTCTATAAAAGTGGTGGTGGTATTACCTTAGACAGTGATGTGTATTTAGAGTATAATGAGCTACAAAATAAAATTTATTTACCATAATGGAAGGCAATGATAACTAGAGCAAATTTTTTTACAAGTGGATGGAACTACAGTGAGGACGAGAGTGACTTGAAATGTAGATTTCAGATGATAAACATAGCTATTATTTTATCTACAGTTGGTTTATTAACAGGAATATTTAGTAATGTACTGTATGATATATCAGGTTTGATTCCACTTGAACTTGCTTTATTGACTATGAATCTTTTTTTATTTGTCTTACTCCGTTATAATAAAACATCCTTAAAACTAGTTTCTCTTATTGAAACGGGACAGTTCACAGTACTTTTTTTAGTACTCATGTATGTAAGTGAACCTGATCAACTGAAACATATTTGGATATTTACATATCCTATCCTTTTACTCTATTTTCAAAATGAAAATAAGTCTATCTATTGGCTTGTCTTTATGATTTTTATGCTTATCGTTGCTCCTATTCAACCTTTTATTGATGTTGCATATACTCAATTTCAAGTAATTTATATATCTATTGTCTTAATAATTATTAGTATTATTGTCTATTTTTACCAAAAAAGGATTGATGAAGCAAAAAATGTAATTAAAAGACAAGTTAAAGAACTTACAAATAAAGATAGGCTTCTAACACTAAAATCAAAACAAGCAGTAATGGGTGARATGATTAGTATGATAGCACATCAATGGAGACAACCACTCTCTACAGTGACATTAAGTATTAGTGATTTACAGTTGAAAAAAATGTTAGGTAAAGAMRTKGATGATGMKTWTATGRATAAAGCCTTACAAGATATTAGTGATACTATAGTCTACCTCTCAGATACTATAGATGATTTTCAAACCTATTTTGCACCAAATAAAAGMATAAGYGAAGAGAATRTTTGTGAGATAATAAACCGWGCAGTAAATTTTACAAAAACACGGATGGATGGTGCTGGTATCTCTTTTMACTTTGAAGAGYGCACTGATGGTTTAATTCAAACTTATTCAAATGAACTTGTRCAAGTAATCTTAAATATACTTAACAATGCAATCGATGAATTAGTAGAGTATAAAAAGGCTAATCCKRRAATAATAATAACAATCTTAGATAAAAAAAGTAGGTTTGAAATTCTTATAGAGGATAACGGAAGAGGAGTACCTTTAGAAAATATTGAGTTAATTTTTGAACCTTATTATAGTACAAAAGGGATGAATGGCACAGGRCTYGGACTCTATATGTCACAGATGATTATGCAAAAACAGTTTAATTCAAAGATAGAAGTAACAAGCTCAAAACATGGAACTCAGTTTTGTATACAAGTTCCCAAGAAACTCGTATAGTTTATATTTTCTTACGTTATAATAATATTAAAATTAGAGAAGGTATGAAATGTACATAGAAGATTTAAAGTTTTCACTCTGGGCGGATTTTATTGAAAGAGACTATTTAGATAATGAGTTCAAAGAGTTAATAGATAAAAAAATTATAAATGGTGCCACTTCTAAYCCWGCTATCTTTAAAAATGCTATTTTGACTTCTCCTGCATAYAAAGAACAACTAAACTCTCTTGGCAATATCTCAGCTAAGGATAAATATGAAGCAGTAGCGGTCTATGACATACGAAAAGCTGCTGATATTTTAAGACCTTTGTATGATGCGAAAGATGATGGTTATGTAAGCATTGAAGTTGACCCTTCTTTATGTGATGATGCAAATGCTACAATAGCAGAGGGTAAAAGACTTTTTAGAACTATCAATTGCCCAAATATAATGATAAAAGTACCTGCAACAAGTGCTGGTTACATAGCCATGGAGGAACTTACTTCTGTAGGAATTCCGGTTAATGCAACACTTGTTTTTAAAAAAGAGCAGGCTATTTCTTGTGCAAATGCTTTTAAACGGGGTGTCTACAAGTATGACAAGATAGTTGATACAGTTATAAGTATCTTTGTATCTCGTATTGACAGAGCATTAGATAAAGAGCTCGCTTCAAAGGGTATAGATGTCTCACTGAGTGGAATCTATAATACAGCTAGTATTTATGCTACCTTGCAACAGATGGATACTAAAGGCTGTCGTGCTCTATTTGCTAGTACGGGTGTTAAAGGTGACAGTTTAGCTGCTGATTATTACATAGAAAATCTTCTTGCGTATAACACTGTAAATACAGCTCCAGTAGATACAATTATGGCATTTACAAAAAACAGTACTACTAAAAGTGCCTTGCCAATAGCAAGAGAAATTATTGATACACATTTTTCTAAAATAAATGAGGCAGGCATTGATTTTGAGGCTTTATTAGATACTCAAATACAAGAGGGCTTAGAAGCCTTTAAAGATGCATTTAAAGAGATACTGGAATCGATATGAATACAGAAGTCGATGTAAGTAAATTAACATTTGAACAATTAAAAAAAGTACGTGTTCACTTGAAAAAAATGATTGAAGTTGGGGGTAGTGACCTTCATATTAAAGCGAATGCTGTTATCCGTGCTAGAATTAATGGCAATATTGTACAGTTCTCAGGTGGAATCTTCTCAAAAGAAGATGCAATGACCTTTGCAAAAGAGTTACTTAAAGGTCGTTTCGCAGAGTTTGTTGAACAAAAAGAGCTTGACCTAGTCTATCCGTTTGATGATAATAATCGTTTTCGTGTAAATATCTTTTTTCAAATGGAAGGTGTTTCAGCAGTTTTTCGTGTTATTCCCGTAAAAATACCTTCATTTGATGAGTTACACCTTCCTGATATCGTAAAAAGTTTTACAAAAAAAGATAGAGGATTAGTCCTTGTAACCGGTGTAACTGGTTCTGGAAAATCAACTACTTTAGCAGCTATAATCAATGAAATAAATCTGACAAAAAAACAGCATATTATTACTATTGAAGATCCAATTGAGTTTGTGCATAAAGATAGAAACTGTATCATTAACCAACGCTCAGTTGGGCAAGATACACTCTCCTTTGGTACAGCCCTTCGTGCTGCACTTCGTGAAGATCCAGACATAATTCTTGTTGGGGAAATGCGGGATAAAGAGACGATTAACCTTGCACTGCATGCAGCAGATACAGGTCACCTAGTGTTCTCAACTCTGCATACGATAGATGCGAAAGAGACTATTAACCGTATTATTGGACAGTTCCCATCAGAAGAACAAAATCGTGTACGGCTATCTGTTGCAGGAGTTCTTCAGGGTGTTATTTCTCAACGTTTAGTGCCAACTGTTGATGGTGGACGACGTGCTGCGATGGAGGTACTTGTACGAACTCCTAGAATAGAAAAACTTATTATGGAAAATCGTGACTACGAGATTAGAGATACTATWGAAGCTGGAAAAGAGCACTATAAATCACAAAGTTTTGATCAGTCAATTTTGGATTTGTATAATGATGGAATTATCTCTAAAGAACAGGCTCTTAAAAATGCGACATCAGCATCTGACTTGGAACTAAAAATCAGTGGTCTTAGTAGCGGTAATACTAGTAGTAAAATAAATACAAGTGAAAGTATACAGATAACTCATGATGATGGGGATATCTTCGACTTAAAGTAATACTTAAAGCATATATGGGTATAATTTCAACCGTTTTTAAACACAAGGAAATAATATGTTAGAAGGTATCGTTAGAGAGAGTATAAACACAGGTGCTACAAAAGCCCTACGTAAAGATGGTTATCTAATTGCAAATATCTACGGAAAAGGTCTTGAAAATATCAATGCTGCGTTCAAATCAAATGAATATATCCGTACTGTTCGTAATAAAGAAACTATAGCATTCCCAGTTACAGTTGCTGGTAAAGAGTTAAATGTAGTTGTTCAAAGCTATGAGTCTCATGCAGTTACAGGAAACCTACTCCATGTAGATTTAATGGTTGCACAACCAGGTGTTGAAGCAACATTCAACATTCCTATAGTAGCAGTAGGTGAAGCAATAGGTCTTAAGAATAAAGGTCTTGTACATATGGCTAAAGAGCGTTTAACTGTTAAGTGTACACCAGAAAACTTAATGAACAAAATAGAAATAGATGTAACAGAAATGGATACAGGTGCTTCTAAACTAGTACGTGATCTTCCAGAACTAGCAAATATTACTGTTCTTGATTCTGATCGTGTTGCTTTAATAAGTATCATTAAAGCGAAGTAATCATGCTAATAGTCGGACTAGGAAACCCTGGGCCCGATTATGCGCAAACTCGTCACAACATAGGCTTTATGCTTATAGATGAACTCACGAAACGCTTTAATGCAAACAATGTAACCTCTTCTTCATTTTTAGGTGAAACCTACAAAGCAAAAAATCATTTTTTATTAAAACCACAAACTTTTATGAACCTCTCTGGTGATAGTGTCATTAAAGTAAAAAACTTTTACAAACTCGAAGATGTAGTTGTAATACATGATGATTTAGATTTACCATTTGGTAGTCTRCGTTTTAAACATGGTGGTGGTCATGGTGGCCATAATGGTTTAAAATCAATAGATGCACATATTGGTAAAGAATATATACGAATTAGAATGGGTATAGGAAAACCTGAGCATAAGGGAGAAGTTGCTTCTTATGTTTTAGGAAAATTTAGTGAGGATGAGCAAAAGTATTTAGATGCATGGATAAATAAGACTTGTGACGCAGTTATACACCTTTTAGACCATACGATGCAAGAGACAAGTTCTCTATTCGCACAAAAAGCACAACCCCAACTGGTAGTATAATGCTAGCTTTTAAATATATAGCATTTCACTATCTAAAGTATTTTTTTGTCATTATGACAGCTCTTGTCCTTTTTATGGTAGGTTTTGACTATATGGGAAATGCAGAGAGTCTTTCATCTTCTGCAAATCTTATTTTAATCTATCTTGTATATAAAGCATTCTTTGCGATAGATATGTTACTTCCTTTAGCACTTGTATTTGCGATGATTAGTACAAAAATTTTTCTTATTCGTTCTAACGCTTTAGTCTCTTTTTTTTCTTTAGGATACTCAAGGGTTGATATTCTACGTCCTTTTGTTGTTGTATCAACTACAATTATCGTTCTTTTTATCTCACTTCACTCATGGTCTAGTTTTGCTAGAGCAGATGAGTTCTCAAATAATATTCGTGAGAATAATCAGTATTTAAGTCCTACTAGAGACCTCTTTTTTACTTATAAAGGGCAGTATGTTTACTTCTCAAAAATGCTTCCACTACAAGAAAAAGCAGAAAATATTCGTGTTTTTAGTCTAAAAAATGATTCCTTAAAAGAAGTTATTATTGCTAAAGAAGCAGTATATAGAGATGATTATTGGCATATAAAAGAGGCAGATATTATCAGTAAACCTGATGATTTAAGTTTCACGTCAGCTGGGATCGTTGTAACACAAACGAATGACTTGAAAATTCTTGAAGGCTTTCGTCCTAAAATACTAGATCAAGTATATGAGGGAAAGGTAAATTTCACCATTAAAAATGCCATCGAAGCAATAGTACTTTTGAGAGAACAAAATATGAATACGAGTAGTATTAAAGGTGCTTTATATAAGATATTTATATATCCATTTTTTGTACCGTGTTTGATTGTTATTATTTTCTTTTTTGTCCCTATCAGTGCACGTTTTTTAAATGTTTCTCTTTTTAGTTTTGGAGCGATTTTAGCAACTTTACTTATTTGGGGTGTTTTATTTATGTTAATAGAACTCTCAAACAACAAAACCATTTCGAGTGAAGTAGGGGTGATAGCTCCTGTAGTCATACTTTTTTTGATAGCATTACGGCAGTGGAAAAAATATAGGATGGCTACTTAACAAGGCTGTAAGCACATTTTAGATAGAATCATTTAAAAAAGAATTTGGAATTTTTATGATTGATTTTAAAGCGATAACAGCGCAATACAAAACCCCCCTTTACATTTATGACTTTGATTATATGACAAAACAATACAATGAACTTAAAGAAGCATTTAAAGGTAGAAAATCTATCTTGGCTTATGCAGTAAAAGCAAACTCAAATCTTAGTGTTGTCAAACACTTTGCAAAGATGGGAAGTGGCGCTGACTGTGTTTCCATTGGTGAGGTTCGACGTGCTTTTTTAGCAGGTGTTCCCGCATACAGAATTATCTTCTCCGGTGTTGGGAAAACTGATGATGAGATTCGTGAAGCGATACAAAAAGATATACTCTACATCAATGTTGAATCAGAAGCTGAACTTGGTCGTGTTGAACTTATAGCAAAAGAGTTAAACAAAGTTTCACGCATAAGTATAAGAGTAAATCCAAATATCGATCCTAAAACACATCCATATATCTCAACAGGTCTGCATGATAACAAGTTTGGTGTAGATTTAAGTTCTGCTAAACGTATGTATATCAAAGCAAATAACTCAGAGTCTCTAGACCCCGTAGGTATTCATTTTCATATTGGTTCTCAGCTTACAGAGCTTGACCCGATTCGTGAGTCAGCAGAGATAGTTGCTGACTTAGTACGTTCTTTATCTGGTATCAATATAGAACTGAAGTTCTTTGATATTGGTGGTGGTTTAGGAATAAGATATGATAATGAAACTACTATTAAACCTTACGATTATGCACAGGCTATTTTAGGATGCTTAAATGCACTTGACCTTACTATACTCTGTGAACCAGGGCGTTTTTTAACTGCAAACGCAGGCTACTTTGTGAGTAAAGTACTCTATGAGAAACAAAATGGTGATAAGAAGTTTGTAGTAATTGATGGTGCTATGAATGACCTTCTTCGTCCAGCTCTTTATAGTGCATATCATAAGATAGATGTTATAACAGACTCACAAGAAGAGACTCGTCCTGTTGATATCGTTGGGCCGGTATGTGAGAGTGGAGACTTTTTTGCAAAAGATTATCCACTACCTCCATTAGAGCATAATGATTTAGTGATAGTAAACAGTGCGGGTGCTTATGGTTTTGGCATGGGAAGCAACTACAATACTCGTGGACGTAGTGCAGAAGTTGCATTAGAAAATGGTGAGACTAGACTTATTCGTCGACGTGAAACATTTGAAGACCTAATCGCATTAGAGACAGAGTTTTTAGAAAAATAGAGGAGATCAAAGTTTGTACTTCATAGATGTTCAAGGTACTTTAATCAGTGATAGTGATAAATCCCCAATAGAAGGAAGTGTCGAGTTTATATCATACTTAAATGAGGAAAATATTCCTTATATGATAGTAACAAACAACACAAAAAAAGCCTCTTATGATTTTTATGAGTACCTAGTCTCAATAGGTTTTGATATTAGTTTTGATAAGTACCTTGACCCTTTGATGCTTTTAGAAACAAGAGTGGATAAAAGTGCAGTTGCTGCTTATGGAGCACCTGAGTTTTTAAAAACTTTAGAGTCTATGGAATATTCATTTGATTTTGTAAAACCAAAAACTGTTCTTATCGCTATTAAAGAGGACTTTAATTCTGAGGAGTATGCTCAAATTATAGACTTTTTACTCGCAGGTGCCACACTTGTTGGTATGCATGAGACATCTATTTATGTAAAAAACAACAAACGCTATCCTGGTGTAGGAGCTATACTTAAACTACTTGAGTTTGCTACAAGTGTCTCTTACGATGTAGTGGGTAAACCAAGTTCTGCATTTTATGAAAAAGCACTAAAAAAGTTACAAGAACAAGAAACAAAAGCTAAGTATGACTCTATTACTATGATTAGTGATGATGTTAAAGGTGACCTTGGCGGTGCTAAAGAGCTTGGTATGAAGACTATTTTTGTAACAAGTGGTAAGTATAAAACAGCACAAGAGATAGTTCCCCTCTTAGAAGAAAATTTAAAACCAGACCTAGTATATAAAAATATGCAAGAGATAATGGAGAAAATATGAAAGCGAGAAGCGACTGGCAGACTTTAGAAGATTGTAGAGATGCAATAGATACAATAGATACCGAAATTTTAACACTGCTAAATAAAAGAATGAATGTAGTGCATAGGGTGGGTGAGATTAAAAGTGATACAGGTGGAGCCATTTATAGACCTGAGCGCGAAAAGGCTATTATCTCTCGTTTAACAGATATAAGTGAGTCAGAAGAGGGTCTTTTAAATGCTAATGCAATTGAAGCTATCTTTTTAGAAATCTTTGCAGTTTCTCGTAATCTTGAACTTCCTGAACGTATCGCTTATCTTGGACCAGAGGGAAGTTTTACACATCAAGCAGCTGAGAGTCGTTTTGGCGCAATGAGTGATTATATGTCGCTTAATTCTATTGAGGCTGTATTTAAGACCCTTGAGACAAAGAGGGCTAAATTTGGAGTAGTTCCGATTGAGAACTCACGAGATGGTATAGTTGGAGAGACTCTAGACCTTCTTTCAAAGTCAAGTGTAAAAATAGTTGCTGAGCTTTATATGCCCATTCATGTGGCGTTTGCGACTAAAGCACATAAACTAGAAGATATAAATAAAATTTACTCAAAAGATAAGGGTTTTGGTCAGACAAGAGAGTTTTTGAGTGAACATGGTTTTGATAATATCGAGCAAATCCCTGTTGAATCAACAGCCAAGGCTGCGATACTTGCTGCAAAGGATGAAAACGCTGCTGCAATTTGTTCTCATATAGCAGCAAAACTCTATGGTGTACCTGCGATGTTTGAAAACATTGAAGATGAAGCAGATAACGCAACCCGTTTTGTAATCCTGAGTGATTTTAAGAATGGAGTGAGTGGGGATGATAAAACTTCAATACTTGTGCGTTTAACAGATGCACTAGAGGCAGGAGCTCTTGTAGGGTTCTTGCAAGACTTTGATGCTGAAAATATAAATCTTAGTAAGATTGAATCTAGACCATCAAAAGATAAAGATGGTGGTTTTGACTACTGGTTTTATATAGACTTTTATGGTCATATCGATGAAGAAAAAATCCAAAATGTACTGAGAAAACACTCAAATGAAGTGACTTGGTTAGGATCTTATGTAAAGGGTGAAAGTTAAGTATGAAATTTAATAAAAAATTAGAAAATATAAAAACGTATGAGGCAGGCAAACCAATAGAGTTAGTTGTTCGCGAGTTTGGAATTGAGCCAAAAGACATAGTGAAGTTAGCTTCAAATGAAAACCCTTATGGTTGTGCACCTAAAGTGAAAGAGGCTGTAACAAAGATAGTCTCAAACATGGCACTCTATCCTGACGATAGTATGAGAAAACTTAAAAATGCTTTAACATCTAGATTTGAGATAAAAGAAGAGAATTTAATTATCGGAAGTGGAAGTGATCAGGTTATAGAATTTATCATGCATGCAAAAGCGAATGCTTCCTCAAAAATACTTATAAACTCTGTTACTTTTGCCATGTATGAAATTTATGCTAAACATATTGGGGCTGAGATCGTGCGAACAGCTTCACAAGAACATAACCTAGATGAGTTTTATGAGTTATATAAAAGTGAAAAACCAGATGTAATTTTTCTTTGTACTCCGAACAATCCAACTGGTGATGCTATAGATGCAAAAGCTATGATGGACTTTATCGAAAAAATAGACGAAAACACTTTAGTGGTAGTTGACGGTGCCTACATGGAATATGCAGAATTTAAAGATGAAAAGAAAGCTGTTTCGCCAAAAGAGCTTATAAAAAAGTTTAATAATGTAATCTATTTAGGAACATTTTCTAAGGCATATGGCCTTGGTGGAATGAGAATTGGATATGGGATAAGTAGTGCTAAAATAATAAAAGAGTTACATAAACTTCGTCCTCCCTTTAACATAACAACACTCTCACTTGAAGCTGCATCTGTAGCAGTAGAGGAGAAAGAGTTTGTAAACAATTGTATCTCTTTATGCTTTAGCGAGATGAAACGTTACGAAGAGTTTGCAACTAAGCAAAAAATAGATATAATAGAGAGTTATACAAACTTTGTTACTTTATGTCTCAATAAAAATAATAGTTCAACGCAAATATCTGATGCATTACTGCGTCAAGGGATGATAGTGAGAGACTTGAGTGGTTATGGCATGAATGCGATACGTGTAACAGTAGGAACACCAGAACAAAATAGTCGTTTCTTTGAGTTAACGGCAGAATTAATATAAAAATTATACGGGAAATTAATGGACTTTAAGGTACTTTTTTCACAACTGGTTGTTCTCTACGATAAGTTAACCAAGCAGCAAAAGATGATTATAGCAGCCGCTATTGTAGGTATTGTTAGTTTTTTAATTTTCTTAGTTGTTTTTACATCAACAAAAAATGCAAAAGATTCTTATGAAGTTCTTTTTGATTCCCTCAGTTCTAGTGATGCTGCAAAAGTTGTAGCACAACTTGAAAAAGATGGAGTACCATACAAACTTGAAGCAAACAATATTATAAAAGTTCCCAAAGGTGTTGTTTATAAAGAAAGAATAAATATCGCTTCTTTAGGTATTCCTAAGGATAGTGGTGTTGGTTTTGAACTTTTTGATAAACAAGAGTTTGGAGCAACTTCATTTGATCAAAAGATTAAACATCTTCGAGCATTAGAAGGCGAGCTTTCTCGTACTATTAATGCACTTGCCCCTATTGAGAGTGCAACTGTAAGTTTAGCTCTTCCAAAAGAYACWYTMTTCGTTTCAAAACAGACMGATCCAACTGCATCSGTTATGGTTGTCGTGAGTGAWGGAAGAARTCTYTCMTCAAARCAGATAAGAGGRATAAAAAATCTTGTAGCATCAGCMGTTCCTAAACTKACTSCATCAAATGTTATACTKGTAAGTAGTGATGGTAATACTCTTGGTGATGAARATGAAATGGCTCAGATGGGTGAGCTTTCATTGGTGCAACAACGTTATAAACTCAAAGAAGAGAAAAAAAGACAGAGAAAAATTCTTGAAGTTATCTCTCCTTTTGTTGGTGGAGCTGAAAAAGTAGTGGCTCAAGTGACAATAGAGTTTGATTTTTCTATCAAAAATTCAACGAGTGAAACATATGATCCTGAAAATGTTGTTAGAAGCGAGCAGGTAAGTGAAGAGAAACGAACAGGAAGTACACCATCAGAAGTAGGTGGTGTTCCGGGGACTGTGAGTAACATAGGTCCAGTAAAAGGCCTATCTAGTAATCAAAAAACTGAAAAGTATGAAAAAAACAGTGGAACAACAAACTATGAAGTTGGAAAAACTGTAAGTACTACTAAAAGCCAATTTGCAAGAATCAAAAGAATTACAGCAGCTGTTGTGGTTGATGGTAAGTACAAGGTTATACTTGATGAAAATGGTGAAGTTACAGAAAAAAGAGAATATGTTGCCCTTAATGAGACAGATATTAATGCACTCTCTTCATTAGTAAGTCGTGCAATTGGTATTAACGAAAATCGTGGTGATCAAATAACAGTACAAAATCTTCAGTTTGATAGAGTGAAAACTGCACCATCTATAGATGGTGTAACTCAAAGTAAAATTTTTATTGCAACATATTTAGCTCCTTTTTCTGGAGTATTTAAGTATCTGTTTGTGCTATTATTATTACTTATTCTTTACAAAAAAGTTATTTCACCATTTGCAGATAGAATGCTAGAAATCTCCAGAGAGGAAGATGTCCTCAATGCTCCTATCCTTGCTATTGAAGATGATGAAGAAGAAGATTTAGTTGAAAAAGTGCAGCAAATGCGTAAAAAAGTTGAAGACCAACTAGGTGTAGGTGAAAACTTTAATGAAGATGAACTTAAATATGAGGTTATCCTAGATAAGGTCAGAGCTATGGCTGATGAAGGCCCTGAAGATATTGCTTCACTGCTTCAAGCACTTATAAGTGAAGAGGCAGATGAAAATCTTCCTAGAGTTGGATAAGGAGAATAAATGGCGGCTTTAACACAACAACAGCGTGCAGTATTTGATGAGATGAATATGGCTGAAAAAATTGCAATCTTACTACTTCAACTTGGAGAAGATACAACTGCAGGAATATTTTCAGCAATGAATGTAGAAACTATTACTGAGATATCTAAATATATTGCAACAAATACAACCGTTGATAGAGGAGTTGCTACTGCGATACTTGAAGAGTTTCATGCAATTTTCCAATCAGGACAGTATCTTACAGCTGGTGGTTTAGAGTATGCAAGAGAACTTCTTTATAGAACACTAGGTCCAGAAGAAGCAAAAAGAGTACTTGATAAGTTAAGTAAAAATATGCAAGAGACACAAAACTTTGCATATCTTTCAAAAATTAAACCACAACAGCTTTCAGACTTTATTCAGCATGAGCATCCTCAAACAATTGCACTTATTTTAGCCCATATGGATGCTACAGAGGCTGCAGACACCTTACAGTTCTTTCCAGATGAATTACGAAGTGAAGTAGCTATGCGTATGGCAAGACTCGGTGATATATCACCATCAGTTATTAAGCGTGTCTCTGCAGTTTTAGAATCAAAACTAGAATCTCTTGCTTCATATAAAGTTGAAGTGGGTGGTCCACGTGCGGTTGCTGATGTCTTTAACCGTTTAGGTGCAAAAAGTTCTAAATCAACCCTTGCTACAATTGAGCAGGTTGATGAAGAGTTAGCATCACTCATTAAAGAGATGATGTTTACTTTTGAAGATATAGTAAGTCTAGATAAAGCTGCAATTACAGAGACACTCAAAGCAGTTGACAAGGGTGAGTTGATGCTAGCACTGAAATCTTCACCAGAAGAGTTAAAAGAGAAGTTCTTCTCTGCTATGAGCGAGCGTGCTCGTGATGCCTTTGAAGAAGAGATGCAGTTCCTTGGTGCTGTTAAAATGAAAGATGTTGAAACAGCACAAAGAAAAATTGTTGAAACTGTGAATAGTCTTGCAGAGTCTGGTGCAATCCAAATGGGTTCAACAGAAGAGATGATAGAGTAATAGATGGYACATGTAATTAGARARGATAACYTWGAAAAACATAATGTAAACAAGTATAACTTTAAAGTTATATCTARTGGWAMTMARARTGARRATGARAATGTCTNNNCWRYWRKTGRRGARSWTACMCCTAGGACAAAAATTCAAGATGTAGACTCTAGTGCTTTAAGTAGCACTTCAAAAGAGTCCCTAATTGAGTCTTTAATGCAAAAAACAGATGAAATGTCATCAAATTTTATCAAGTTACAGATGAAGTTAGAGCAAAAAGAAGAAGAATATGCAATATCACTCACAAAAGCTAAAGAAGAGGCCTTTGCAGAGGGTATTAAAGCGGGAATAGCTAAAGCACAAGAAGATGTTAGCAAGAATGCATCTCAGAGTATGGAACTTTTTTCAAGTTCAGTTAAAAAACTCGAAGAGAGCGCTAATGAGTTTAAAGTATCCCTAGAAGGTATTAAAAGAGAATTAATTACAGCAGCTTTAGATATATCTAAAGAGGTTATCAAAGTAGAAATTGGTGTTAGTGCAAATGAAATTGCAAAAGTACTCTCAGATGAGTTACTCAAAGATTTACAAAGTGCTTCAAAAGTAACACTTAAAGTAAATCCAAACAATCATGGTGCAATTTCAGAACATGTGGGTAAGTTAGAGCATATAAGTGTTGTGAGTGATAGTGCAATTAGTGAGGGCGGAGTTATAGTTCTGAGTGATGCAGGTAATATTGACTCACAAATTACTAAAAGATTTGAAAGGGTAAGGCGAGCAGCTTTAAGTGAGTAAAAACGAATGAATATAAAAGATAAAAATACAAAAGAATTAGAAGTAGTATGTCAAGATATTAGAGATGAAATCCTAAGAGTAGTAAGTAAAAATGGGGGACACCTAAGTTCTACTCTTGGTGCTACAGAAATTATAGTAGCAATGCATAAAGTGTTTGATGTTAAGAAAGACCCCTTTATTTTTGATGTTAGTCATCAATCGTATGCACATAAACTCTTAACAGGTAGATGGGAAGAGTTCGATACTTTGCGAAAGTTTAATGGTTTGTGTGGTTATACGAAACCGAGTGAAAATGATGCTGATTATTTTGTTGCAGGACATAGTTCAACTTCTATCTCTTTAGGCGTTGGTGCTGCAAAGGCTATAGCAATCAAGGGTGAGCAAGAGAGTCGTATCCCAGTTGTATTGATTGGGGATGGTTCTATGACTGCAGGTATGGTATATGAAGCACTTAATGAGTTAGGTGATAGAAAATATCCAATGGTAATTATTCTTAATGATAATGAAATGAGTATTGCTAANCCTATTGGAGCTATAAGTAGAATGTTRTCATCTGCTATGGCTTCACCTTTTTACCAGAGATTTAAAAAAACAACAGAGAGTTTTGTTGATAATTTTGGAGAGGGTGCTCATTATATTGCTAAACGAATGGAAGAGTCTCTTAAACTCATTACTCCAGGACTTATGTTTGAAGAGATGGGTATTAACTATATTGGTCCKGTTGATGGACATAATMTAGAACAACTCATAGATATCTTAGAGACTGCAAAAAAAATGGGACAGCCTGTTATAGTTCATGCTCAAACTATTAAAGGTAAGGGTTATTCTATAGCTGAGGGTAAAGAAGAAAAATGGCATGGTGTTGGTCCATTTGATTTAGATAGTGGTYCAAGTGCTAAAAAGAGTACTGGTAAAAGTGCTACACAGATTTACACAGAAGCACTACTTCATCTTTGTGAGACAAAYGATAAGATAGTAGGAGCAACTGCTGCAATGCCTAGTGGAACAGGACTAAGTGCACTACTTGAGAAGTACCCAAATAGATTTTGGGATGTAGCGATAGCTGAACAACATGCTGTAACWTCAATGAGTGCTTTAGCAAAGGAAGGGTTTAAACCTTTTTGTACAATCTACTCTACTTTCTTACAACGTGGTTTTGATCAAGTTATTCACGATACCTGTCTTATGGATTTACCAGTTGTTTTTGCACTAGATCGTGCTGGAATAGTTGGTGAAGATGGAGAGACGCATCAGGGTGCTTTTGATATTAGTTTTTTAAGAGCTATTCCAAATATGACACTGTTTGCTCCTAGGGATGAGAAAAGTTTTCATCAAGCAATGGTGTTCGCATCAGAGTATCAGCACCCTTGTTCTTTGCGTTACCCTCGTGGATCGTTTACAAAAACAAGTCTACCAGAGTCTATTCATTTTGAGTTGGCAAAATCACAACTACTTCAGTCATATGAAGGTGAAACACTTCTTATAGGGTATGGAAATGGAGTAGGACGTGCATATGAGACATCACTTCTTTTAGATGAGAAAGTAAGCATCTTGGATTTACGATTCGTAAAACCTTTAGATGAAGACATGTTAAAAGATTTGAGCACAAAACACAAAAAATGGTTCATCTTCTCTGATAGCGCTAAGATGGGTGGTGTTGGTTCGTGTATTTTAGAATTTTTAGCAAAAGAGAAAATTTTAGATGTAGAATTAACAAGTTTTGAGTATGAAGACTGTTTTATTACACATGGAAATACTATCCTAATAGAAGAGTCRCTTGGTATTCTTCCWAAACAGTTGGYRTTAAAAATAAAAGACTAATACCTTAGTAGATGACTATGTTTACTTGACTTTAAAACTTTAACTTACTACTATTATGAAAATTTAATAATGAAGGTAAGTTATGAGTAATAAGTCTTGTCCAATTTCTCTTGTGTCTGTTGATTCAAACATCGCAAGAATCAATGCATTCTATACAGGGATGCTTGTTGTTATATATTTTCTTACACTTCAGGTACCTATTCTTTACTTTTTGATTCTTGATTTTGCAACAAGACTTTTTTTCAAACGCGAGTATAGTTTTCTTTTTATACTCTCATCCGCAACAAAAGATATTTTAAAATTTCCATCTGTAAAAGTTGATGCGGCACCCAAAAGATTAGCTAATTATTTTGGACTTATATTCGCGGTACTTATTACCTTAACAGCTCTTTTAGATCTTACAGCTATTATGTATGTTTTACTTATAGTTCTTTTAGTATGTATCTTTTTAGAGGTTGTTTTTAACTACTGTTTGGGTTGTGAGATTTATCATCTATATAAGAGGTTCTTGAGCTAAATGGTTAGTATCTCCACAAAGGGCATTTATGGAGTGGCGGCTATGCATGCACTTTATAACTCTCCAAATGCAAAACTAATGCAGATAAAAGAGATAGCAGCTATGACACAAATCTCACACGGTTATCTTGAACAGATCCTCTCAAGTTTAAAGAAGAGTTCTTTAGTAGTAAGTATTCGTGGTGTAAACGGTGGGTAYAAGTTGGCACGCGATGCACAGGAAATYATAGTTTTAGWYAWWKKTKWWGYMYTTKMSRGTMAWYWWYTTSYTYMYWRTSAWRWTKTWRGGGCTAGTGTAGTTTTAGATTCTTTTTGGGCTGATATGCAAGAACAAACACGTAAGGTCTTTAGTGTAAAACTTTGTGACTTAGATAAGTCTTATCAGACTTTCTTTTATGAGATTTAACTAAGCATCAGTAGACCAGCAAATCTACCAGTCTCTTTTTCTGCTCGGTAAGAGAAATACTCCTCTATATTACATGATGTACATTGTGTAGAAAACTCTATATTTTCCTTTTTTATACCATTTTCTAAAAGTTGTTTATCTAGTATTTTTGAGATATTTAAGAAGTAAGAATTTTTCTTTACACTTATAGCAAAGTCAAGCTCCAAACTTTTAGCCTGCTCATAAATCTCACCACCAACTTCATAGCAACACTCTCCTATACTAGGTCCAATACTTACATAAATATCTTCTGTTAAAGAGTTAAAATTATCTTTAAAACTATTAATTGTGGCTTTTATTATGTTAAAAAAAGCTCCTGCACGTCCAGCATGCACAACAGCTATTACTTGTTGTTTTGAGTCATACATAAGTAGGGGTGAACAGTCTGCGACCATTACCATTAATGGTATGTTTTTTTTGTTTGTTATAAGGGCATCACAGGTTGGAGGAGTGGTAAACTTATCATTCTCAGCTATAAGTTTTATAGTAGTTTCATGTACTTGTTTCATATGCACTAAAGAATCTACATTATATTGTAGCTTCTTAGCTAATAGTTTATGGTTTAAAATTATATTATTTTTATCATAATTAACATGAAAAGCGATGTTACCATTATCCTTAGTTGTAAAACCCTGTGTTAGGTTTGAAAATTGTTTTAATAAGTTACTTTGAATAATTTGCATATAATCATTATATCAAACTAAAAGGTTAATTTTTGAGTAAACTAAGTAAATATACTGTTTCACTAGAGGGTGAAAGTGTTGATACAAAGCGTTTGGAAATAAAAGAGTATTTTAACAATACAAATGATTTATTTGAAAAAGTTTTTGAAGTTTTAAAAGACGATACAGTTTTTTATGAAAAGTCTGAAATAACACGCCATCCAATGATATTTTATTTTGGACATACTGCTACATTTTTTATAAACAAGCTTATGAGCATGAAGATTATAAATGAGAGAATCAATCCCGATTACGAATCTGTTTTTGCTGTTGGTGTGGATGAGATGTCTTGGGATGAAATGGACGGAAGTAAATATAGCTGGCCCTCAGTTGATAAAGTCCGAGACTATAGAAAAAAAGTAAGTATTCTTATCAATGAACTTATTATGGACTTACCATTAACACTTCCAATTACAAAAGAGTCTCCTATGTGGATTATTCTAATGGGAATTGAGCATGAGAGAATTCATTTAGAAACTTCTTTAGTACTTCATAGGCAAATGCCAATAGAATTTGTACGAGAAGTAGAAGAATTTAAAGCATGTGAGCATAGTAGCTCTGCACCACAAAACTCAATGATTACAATAAACACAGCAGAAATAGAACTTGGTGTTGATAATTCACATCCTGTGTATAGTTGGGATAACGAATTTGGTACTTACAAAGAGAAAGTGGAGAGTTTTAAAGCATCTAAATATCTTGTCAGTAATGGTGAGTATCTTGAGTTTGTTAAGGCTGGCGGTTATGAAAATGAAGAGTTTTGGGATGATGAAGGTAGAGAATTTTTAAAAAATACTAATGCCTCTCATCCATCATTTTGGATAAAAGAGAATGATACTTATAGGTATAGAACATTGAGTAGTATTATCGATATGCCAGAAGACTGGCCTGTAGATGTAAATGCACTTGAATCAGAAGCATTCTGTCGTTATAAAAGTCAAAAAGATGGAGTCCTATATCAGCTGCCAAGTGAAGTAGAGTATAGAGCTATTTACGAGCAGGCTTTGTTAAAAGACATACCTGCGTTTCATGAGAGTAGAGCTAATCTTGATTTTTATCATTATGCTTCATCTTGTCCTGTAAATGAGTTTAATTTTAATGGTATTTATGATGTTGTTGGTAATGTCTGGCAGTGGAGTCGTACACCAATAAGAGCCTTTGAAGGTTTTGTAGTTCATGAGGCATATGATGATTTTTCTGTGCCAACATTTGATGAAAAACATGCTTTAATACTAGGCTCATCATGGGCAAGTAGTGGTAATCTTATCACGAAACATTCACGGTATGCATTTAGAAAACATTTTTATCAAAACGCAGGTTTTAGATATGTTATAAGTCAAAAAAAGGAAGAAGAATTGTCAGATATATATGAGAGTGATGAGTTAGTATCACAGTATTGTGAGTTTCAATATGGAGATTCACATTTTGGAGTAGAAAATTTTGCAAAAAGCACTGCTAGAGTAGCGAGTTCATTCGCTAAGAATAAAACAAAAGCACTTGATTTAGGTTGTGCAACAGGACGCGCTACATATGAACTTGCACGTGAGTTTGAAGATGTCGAAGGAATAGACTTTTCAGTGCGTTTTGTTCAGGCTGGAGCAAAACTTAAAGATGATGGTTACCTTGCGTTTAGCACTAAAGAAGAGGGTGAAATAGCTATTGCTAAAAAGGTAACTATTGAAGAGTTAGGCTATGAAGATTTAAAAGAAAAAGTATCTTTTTGGCAAGGAGACGCTTGTAACTTAAAAGCAAACTTTACGGGTTATGATTTGATTATGGCAACAAACTTAATAGATAGACTTTACAACCCGATGCTATTTTTAGACACTATAAATGAAAGACTTAATGATGATGGTATTTTAGTTATCACTTCACCATATACTTGGCAGGAGAGCTCAACTGCAAAAGAGTTCTGGCTTGGTGGTTTTAGTAATGAGTTAGGAGAAGCAGTGAAAACAATTGATTCACTTGCTAATATTTTAGGCGAAAAGTTTGAGCTTATCCATACACAAGATTTAGAATTTGTTATTAAAGAGACAGCTAGAAAGTATCAGCATACTATTTCCGAAGTAAGTGTTTGGAAAAAGAAGTAATGCCTTATGACTTCTCACGCAGTGCTTGTAGAAAAGATACAAATGCCGAGAAGTACACTCTAAGAAAGAAACTCTTTGGTACTGATGACGTGGAACCCGTTTGGGTAGCTGACATGGATATTAATACACCTGATTTTGTATTAAACGCAGTAAAGAAACGACTAGAACATCCTATAATCGGATATGAAGAAGTTCCAGATAGTGCCTTTAACGCACAAAGAGCTTGGATGAGTGAAGCACATGGATTTAAGTTTGAGCTTGAAGACATCTTTTACTCTCATTCGGTAGTAGCATCCATGGCTGTAGCTATTGAAGCTTTTAGTAAAGAGGGTGAGGGTGTAATAGTTCAAACACCTGTTTATTCTCCTTTTTTTCATTCTGTGCTCGGGCTAGACCGTGAACTAATTAAAAATCCTCTTAAAGTAAGTAGTGAAGGGGTTTATAGTTTTGATATAGAAGATTTAAAATCAAAAATAACACCAAATACAAAACTCCTTTTACTCTGTTCTCCTCATAATCCCGTTGGACGCGTATGGAAAAAAGAGGAACTTGAAGCTATTTTAGAAGTTTGTTTAGAGCATAATATCGTGGTGTTTGCAGATGAGATTCATTCTGATTTAGTATATGCACCAAATAAGCATACTGTTTTTGCCACTTTGAGCGAGAGAGCTAAAAAAATTACACTCACAGCCATTGGTGTCGGAAAAACGTTTAATATGGCTGGGTTTTCCATGAGCAGTGTAGTAATTCAAGATGAAGATTTAAGAAATAGATTTAAAAAAGCATATAAAAGAGTACATTTTGCACAAGGTTCTGTTCTTTCTCATGTTGCATATGAGAGTGCTTACAAAGATGGGAAAGAGTGGTTAGAAGACCTGAAAGTACATCTTTATAAAAACTATGAAATGCTTCGTACTCTTTGTCAAACGTATCCAAAACTTTTAAAAATTACACCCATAGAGGGGACTTACCTTGCATGGCTAGATTGTAGTGGTCTAAATCTTAGGGATAAAAAGCTTAGAGAATTTTTTATACAAGAAGCTAAACTTGGATTAAACGCAGGAATTAGCTTTGGAAAAGAGGGTTCTGGTTATATGCGTTTGAACTTTGCAGTATCTAGAGAGAAAATGTTAGTTATTATTAAGAATTTAGACAAAGCACTTTCGCTAAAATAGCATGTATAAAAAATAAGGATATTAATTTGATTAGAATTGATTGGGATGAATATAAAGAACATAAAAAAATGAGTGTTAGAAAYGATAACTTCGAGATACTTATAGAGTTTCTCAAAAGTTACTACAACATGTATAGCCCAAATGAGCTCTTTACAACTTTAAAGAATGATGATATAGCTTGCATGATGTTAAATAAACGCTCAATTACAAATGCTGCAGGTATGGAGCAATTTTTAGATAGATTTTAATGTTGAATGATTTAGAGAGGATAGAACTATTTATTGCGCAACACCATGTGATGAGTTTAGCTACATCTATTAAAAATGAACTCAGTGTCTGTTCTCTCTTTTATACATATGATAGAAAAACAAAAAGTTTTATCGTCGCTAGTAGTGATGATACCCTTCATATAAAACATATACTCCAAAAAAACAACATTGCAGGAAATATTTTACTTGAGACAAAAAATGTTRCTGAGATAAAAGGTTTACAGTTTTGTGGAGAGTGTATTMCTTTAGAAGAYAAAGAGTTAGAGACACTCTATTTTCAAGATTTYCCTTATGCCTTAGWAATGGCACCTAAGYTCTGGCAGATAMRAGTAAAAAAMTTTAAAYTWACARAYAATACYTTAGGTTTTGGAAAAAAAATAGTTTTAGAATTAGTTTAGACTAAGAGCYACTTTKTCTTTKTCWATAGAGACTACTTCTATKWSGGGAAGGTATTGGTTGAGTGMAAGAAYTTCAAGTGGGTGCTTGATTCTTKTKGTACTCATTTTTGAGATATGAATCATWCCATCRTTTTTMAGMCCAATATCGATAAACGCACCAAAGTCAGTTATATTTCTCACTACYCCTGAAACAAAACTACCCTCTTTGAGCATTTTTATATCAGTGAGTCCCTCTTTAAAAGGGATGATAGGTAGCTCTTCTCTAGGATCAAAGCCAGGTTTTTGTAACTCTTTAATGATATCTCTAAGAGTAGCTTCACCTGTTGCTAATACTTTTGCAGTCTCTTTGACGTCAAGAGTGTTGCAGTCAAGTTGAACTAATTTTTTTGCAATTTCATAACTCTCAGGGTGGATACCACTATTGTCAAAGGTATTGTTTGTATCTTTTATACGGATAAATCCAGCTGCTTGCTCATATGCTTTTTTTCCTAAACCTTTTACTTTTAAGAGTCCTGCTTTGGAGCGGAAGTTTCCATTTTCATCTCTGTAAGTTATGATATTTTTAGCGATTTTAGGTCCTATTCCCGCCACATGAGAAAGTAGGGATGCTGAAGCAGAGTTGATATCAACTCCTACTCTATTTACAAGGTCTGATGTAATATCATGAAGTCTTTTTTGTAAGAGTTTTTGGTCTACATCATGTTGGTACTGTCCAATTCCTAAAGATTTTGGGTCTATCTTTACAAGTGCTGACATTGGGTCACGAAGTCTTTGGGCTATAGAGATGGCCCCTCTTATAGTGACATCTAAATCTGGATACTCATCTTGCGCAAGTTGTGAAGCTGAGTATACAGATGCACCAGCTTCTGAAACTACTGTGTACTTCAGGTTGGCATTTTCTTCACTGTTTAGTTTTGCAAAAAACTCTTGAGTCTCTCTTGATCCTGTTCCATTTCCTATTGCCACACCTGTTATATTATACTTTTTAGAAAGTCTCAAAACTACTCTTTTAGAGTTCTCATAGTCATTTTTTGGTTGTGTTGGATATATAACTGCTGATTCCAAGTAGTTTCCATTATCATCTATTACGGCAAGTTTACATCCACTCACAAACGCAGGGTCTACACCAAGTAGAACCATTTTACTAACAGGTGGAGTCATAAGAAGTTGAGATAGGTTTTTTCCAAAGACAGAGATAGCGGCTATGTCGGCTTTTTCTTTAAGTTCGTTTTGAACTTCTCTTTCAATAGAAGGTAGTAGTAGTCGTTTGAGACCATCTTTATAAGCTAAAAAAAGTAACTCTTTTGAACTTGAAGCATCTTTTGGAATCTTGTATCGTTTGATGTTTTCTAGAATTCTGTCTGTATCTACACTTATCTTTACCGACAACTCTTTCTCTTTTACTCCTCTCATGATTGCAAGGTATCTATGAGAAGGAATATAGGCTACTTTTTGAGAACTCGGTGCTAGGTTTTTGTAAACGCCAGTTTCATTAAAAGTTTTTGTTCTTTTTGTCTCTATCAAACCATAATGCAACATTGAGTTTCTTATAGCTTCTCTCTCTTTTACATGTTCAGCATATCTCTCCGCAAGTATATCTTGTGCGCCTTTTATGGCTTCATCAACAGAAGTGACATCTTTTTTTACAAATCTTTTAGCTTCATTTTGGAAATCTTTAGTAGAAAGTCTTGCACTTTGTAGGATGTTGGCTAAAGAGCTAAGCCCTTTTGCCATGGCAATAGTTGCACGAGAGGACTTCTTTTCCTTGTAGGGTCTATAAATACTCTCTAAAGTCCTAAGGTCATCAGCCTCATCTATACTTTTTTTAATGCTATCAGTTAAAGTAGCTCTCTCTTGTATCAAACGCGAGACTTCCTCTTTTCTCTCGAGTAGTTTTTTAGAACTAAGATAGAGAGTCTCAAACTCACGAAGCACTTCATCGTCAGCTCCACCCGTCATCTCTTTACGGTACCTCGCGATAAATGGAATAGTTGAACCCTCATCTAAGAGTTTTAATATATTTTGTATTTGTTCTTTTTTGAGTGAAGTTTTCTTTAGTAGTGCAGAAACTAAGTTACTTGATGACATCATTTTCCTTCTATATATATTTTGTATTATACTTACTATAAACAATCTTTTCATTAATAATATAGTATTATTCTAGCCATGAACATAGATGATAGTATAAACGCAAGTGCACACAAAAATATAACTAGTATAGTTGAAGATGTTTTTGAGCATACCGATAATCAAAACGCAGTGGTAGTCTATGATACAAACTCTAGTCTCTCCAATATTTTATATAAGGCTTATAAAGCTGCACTACCCCAAGCTACTTTCATCGATTTTGCTGCTACCGAACCAGAAGAAATTTTAAAAACACTTACAGCCTTACAAGAGTCTGACTTTGTGGCCCTTATCCAGTCAACGAACTTTCGTTTAAATGCTTTTAGAATTAGAGTAGAACTCTTTAAACGCAAGATAAAAGTGATAGAGCATCCTCATATAAGTCGTATGAGTAAGGAGGAGATTCCTACTTATATTGATTCTTTACTATATGACAAAGAGTACTATAGAGGTGTTGGTTATGCACTGAAAGAAAAAATCGATAATGCTAATGGCGCTATGATAGAGAGTGCTGGTGAGTGTCTTTACTACGACTCTGCGTTTGAGAGTACGAAACTAAATATCGGGGATTATTCTCAGATGGCAAATATTGGTGGACAGTTTCCTATAGGTGAAGTGTTTACAGAAGCWAAAGACTTAGAAGCWYTSCATGGWAGGGTGARAATATCAGTCTTTAGTAAYACWATGTACAGAACTAATAAACCAGATACTCCAGCRATTCTCATAATAGAAAANGGGNAARGTKRTWGCAACTGARAAYACAACACCCGCCTTTGATGAGGTGCTTGATCTCATTCGTGAGGGTGAGGGTTGTATACAAGTAMGAGAAYTAGGCTTTGGTCTCAACCGTGCGTTTAGYAAAACACGCATAGTAAGTGATACGGGAACTTATGAGAGAATGTGTGGCGTTCACCTCTCCCTTGGTCGAAAACATGGAATGTATGCTAAACCGGGCATCAAAAGAGGTGAGGGGAAGTTTCATGTTGCTGTGTTTGTAGATATCACTACAGTGAAACTAGACGATGAAATTATTTTTGAGAATGAAGTATGGGTCGTTTAGTTTATATAGTCTTCTGTTGATTTAATTAATTTGATTGTTATCAAGTTGTTTTCCTCTAGCTATATTATTCGTTCTTCGTACTTATTGTTTTGTTAGAACAGTTATTTATTTAACACCTTGCTCTAATTTGTTTAAATGTTCCAAATATATGTTCTTTATGATAGTCCAATGCATTTATATGAAGTCTAAATCTTGGGTCACTTGGCCTGAAAATTTCTTTTCCATCTATCTCTTTCATAATTTCATTCTCTTTAACATTATTATGTACATTTACAATATAATTATTTGATACACATTCAATGGTAAAAAAGCCTTTATCAAATGCCCAATGTAAATCTCTACTTAAGGCCATTCCATTAGGGATAGCATCTGGTCCATTATGAGCTTGAGGCATTACATGTGCTGCCTCTAGGTTTGATAAGGAACTATATGTGATTGATTTACCAGTTATTGCACATTTCCCCATATATGCGAATAACACTATATCTCTAAAATTATTGCTTTTAATTAATCCTGTTTCATCTTCTGGTACTTCTTTAGCTTCTTTTGCAATTTTTTCTAAATCATTAAATACATCAGTTTGATTTTCAATCATTTTATCAATTGTTTGTGCAGGAAATATTTTTTCTTCATCAGAAATCTCTATATCACATCTTAAGAATTCAAATTGATTGATTGCAGTTAAGAGATGGTTGACTGCTCTCATTCCTTTTTGCTTATCTTTTAATGCTTTATTTAATAACTTATATTGTTCATTACTTTCATGCACAGTAAATAAATTGAGTTTGTAATATATTTCGTTTTCAATTTTATATTTAGTGAAAGTGATAATATCATCTGGTTTAAATAAATCTCTATTTGTATCTATCTCGTTTGTTATATAAAGTCTATACTCATCCCTATTTTCACTTGGGTTATCGGTTGCAGTTTTACTGTTATGAAAAATATAGCTACTTGCTACGATTTGATTAGTTTGGTCAACTATATTGATTAATACATTATCATTCAATTCTAACTTACTTAAATGAGGGAAAAATGATGCTGTTTCTTTATTAATAAAAAGGAATCGGCCTGCTTTTTTGGCAATACCAGATCTATAACCTAATTCATTTTCATAACATCTATGAATATATATTTGACTAACTTGCATATTTTTCCTTTTCTACAATAAAATATTTTTCTAATAACTGCTGGACAGATYGAGCAATTTTATTGGATAGTAATGGTGGTACTGCATTTCCAATCATCTTATAAGATGCTCCCATACTTCCTAAAAATTCAAAATCATCATCAAATGTTTGTAATCTTCCAGCTTCACGAGGAGTTATACTTCTGCCTTGTGTATGGTCTGGATGTATATGTCTTAGACCATCTTTATATAAATGTGCAGGAATTGTATTGCTCTGCTTATCAAAAGCAAGAACATTATATTTATGAAATGATGATTTCTTACCAGTTTTTTCATAATATAATTTTTTCAATGAGTCAGTGTTCGGATACTTTATTGAACCATGAGCTACATCTAAAGCCAATTCACTAAAAATTTCTATATCTCTTTGACTATGAAATCTAGGAATATGGTTTTTTACTGTAGAAGCTTTTGAATGTGACACTTTTTTATCTACTTTTTCTTTACTAGATAAAGGATACAAAGGRWYWARWTCYKWTWTARSWKYSKCAWMAKTWKYWWTAAYWWWMWCWKYWYKKTTTGRYWWARTMTYTTTATAAAAATCATTTAAAATATTGATAGGACTTGTGGTAGTTGTGTTTTTTCTAATACCAATAATAATTAACCTTTTTCTAATTTGAGGAACTCCATAATCAGAAGAATCAAGTAGCGCTACTTTTTTGAGTTCTTTAGAGATTACATATCCTGCTCTATCAAAATCATCAATTATTTTATCAATGATATTAGTACCATCAGGTTTAGCACTTAATATCCCTTGAACATTTTCAAAAACAAATAGTTTAGGTTGGAACTCTTGAACTACTTTTAAATAACTTTCAAACAGATAGTTCCTATAATCACATTTCATATTATTTTTATCTTGCACTCTGCCTGCAATTGAATATGCTTGACATGGTGGACCACCTATTATAATGTCGATTTTTGTATTACCTACAAGCTTTCTTAGCCCACAATGACTTCCAAAATCATTATCGTTTTTATAACCATTAAGTAATTCATCCATTCTTTGAATATCAAAATGCATTACTTTATTATCAGCCGAATCAACATTCCATTTAGTAGTAAGTCTATTCTTTAATGTATCACTTGCATTTTTATCCCATTCAACAAAAGCATAAGGTCTAAACATATTTGTTTGTTCAAATCCATCAGTAAGACCACCACAACCAGCAAATAAATCAATATAGTTATATTTATTCATTGTCTAAAACCTTTTTGAGTTGTTTTGCTATATGAAAACCAAGCAATGGAGGTACAGCATTTCCAACTTGTCTATATTGTTGGGTTTTTGTTCCTAGAAATTTAAAATTATCTGGAAAGCTTTGAAATCTTGCATTTTCTCTTACTGTGGGTACTCTATTATATTTGTAGTGGAAATGGTTTCTATGTCCAGTATCAATAGTCTTTGATGGTTTTTGACTATGATACCGAGTCCAAGCTTCATTGAATTTTCTACTATCACCTACACCTTTTGGTAAATCTTTATGATTACCACCTTCAGGTACTTGTGCTATTACACTTTTAACCAAGTCTGTATGCTGTGTTCCTATATGATTATTGATTTTTTTTGAATTTAGTCTCATCTTTACTTGATAGTCGGAATTTGGTTCACATATATAATCTATATTTTCATCTCCCATAGTCACCTCAAGTGAAGGTAAATCAGAAATTGCTTTTTCACAAGTTATATATTCATCTTTACTCAGAATTTCATCAGGAAATTTAAAGTTACCATAATGTTCATCTAACCCTACAAAAAATAATCTTTTTCTAATTTGAGGAACACCATAATTTGGAGCATACAAAATTTTAGATTGTTTCGTATATTTGTTTTCTTTGAAATTTCTTTCAATTTCTTCTTTAGCTTTACCTTTATACAAAGTTGCTAGTCCCGGTACATTTTCTATAATAATGGCTTTTGGTTTTTTATTTAGCATCTTTGCAATTTCAAAAACAGAGTAAAAAAGCTTGTTTCTTTCGTCATCCTCTTTTCTGGAACCAGTTAGTGAAAATCCCTGACATGGTGGTCCTGCAATTATTACATCAACTCCACCTTTCTCGTTTAAAAAATTAACTATCTCTTGCAAATTATCTATTTTTGATAAATCAACATTTTTTGTATGTGTATTATTATGATTATACTTGAATGTTTTTAAAGCAATATCTACATTGTCAATACCTAGAACAACATTAAATCCTGCTTCTTGAAATCCATATGAAAAGCCACCACAGCCTGAAAATAAATCTAATACTCTCAATATATATTTCCTTATGTAATACTTATTGATATTTTATCAAAAAAAAAATTACTTAAAGTAAAATATGACATTTTGCAAAATATTACTTTGGAAGACAACTTTTTATTAACTWWMATWSWWMWAWAWWAACATAWATAAYRAATACTYATTATTTATTNNNCNNKRMTGTGATNWGATANYWMWAAAAGNNGGGTRTTTATATAAAATGAAGRSATACACTTAAAAATYAAGTGTATGTTTAACRSTRRRTTACTTTCTTTTTTTAATCCACTCTGAGATCATACTCAACTCATCTCTGTCGATACTATGGTCTTTGTCATAAGTAACAAACTCTATGTCAAAACCACCATCTTGAAGCATTTCAATCTGCTCTTTAGATGTCTCATATGATAAAACTGGATCGCTAGTTCCGTGAGTACATAACCAGTTTTTCGCGTTTACGTCTGGATTCATCTCTTCTAGCAGTCTAGGAACATCAAATATGTATCCGCTAATAGCGATATAACCAGCAAGAACTTTATGGTATCTTGCTCCGAACTCAAATGTAAGCAGTGAACCTTGTGAAAAACCAAAAAGAAAACTCTCGTTTGCATTAAAGTCACTCTCAAAAAGAGTGTCCAAATCTTTGGTAAGAAGGTTTGAAGAGTACTCTATACCTGGTAGTTGGTCTGGTGGGAGTTGATACCATGAGTGACCTGTAAAGTACTCAAAAGGTGCATCAAAAAGTATGTAGTTCATATCATCAAGTGCTAAAAATGGAGGAAATCCAACAAAGCCTTCACTGGAATCTCCACGACCATGTAAAATAATCATCAGCTTTTTAGAAGGAACTTTTGAGGGAATAAAGATATTCTCTAACTCTAGGTTTTCATAATTCATTTGATTCTCTTTCTTTTTAAATTTTCACTTGGTACTAAAAACTCTAAATTACTTACAGATTTAACACTTATCTCACCGTTCTTTACGAGTCGCTCTAAACTTTTTTGCGTATCTTCATCAAAAAGTAGTTTTGTATCTTCACGTGTAAGTGGACGTTTATCAAGAGTATTAAGTATCTCTTCATCACTATAGTAAGCATTATTTGGTTCTGCATGTATTCTCGAAGCTATGTGTATAGGAAGGGCACTGTCAAACGCCATAGCTATAGTGTGAAGCTCTTTATAACTCACACCCACAACAGGATAAGCCGGAGGTCTATCTATGGTTCCTATGTCAACTCTAAGGGCATTTACATCAAGTAAAACATCATTGAGCTTTTGTATCTCTTCTTTTGTGTCATTTAACTCATGTACAAAAAGGATTTCGATGAAGAGTTTTCCTTTGTACTCTTTAGAAAAGGCTATTACGCGATTTACTATATCTTCTACTTTTATACTCTCATGCGGTCTGTCAATTTTTCTAAAAATATCTGGGCTTATAGCATCAAGAGAGAGTTTAACTTGGTCTAGTTTTAAAAGTGCTTTATATACATTCTCATCTATAAGCGTAGCACTGTTAGTAAGTATAAGTGTCTCAGTYTTACCTTTAACYKTGTCAATGGCATCTATVAGTTCACTCATCTGTGGATAAAGCGTAGGTTCTCCATTWGCWGTSAGKGTWATSACATCTATRKTWKYRTTRAGGTGAAGTTTGAGYTCTTTTATAATCTYATCAATTGTAATAGTATTTACTTGTTTATYCATAGTTAGAGCAGGRGCWAGTTCGCAGTAAAGACARTCGAAGTTACAYTGTTTGAGTGCAGGGGAGAGATCGATACCCAAACTCATGCCAAAACGGCGTGAGTTGATAGGTCCGAATATTATATTATTTTTTGCTGACACGCTGACATTCGCTAACGAAGTGTTTAGCATTTTCAACTGGAATATCTGGAAGTATTCCGTGACCAAGATTAAAAATATGACGTTTGCCGTTCATAACTTTTTGGATTTTCTCAACTGAAACAGTTGTTTGTTCTTTTGAGTAAAGGCGACATGGCTCCATATTTCCTTGAAGAACATACTTGTCACCAAGTTTTTCTTTAGCATACTCCATCGGAGTAGCCCAGTCAATACCAAAAACATCAAAGTTTCCATATACCTTGTCATAAAACGCAGGGATACCTTTTGGAAACATGATAATAGGAATATGTGGATACTTAGCTTTAATGTACTCAGCTATCTCAACCATATAAGACCAAGAGAATTCATCATAGTTATCAACTTCAATAGCAGCTGCCCATGAGTCAAATATCTGAACAACATCTACGCCTGCTTGAATTTGTTTCTCTAAGTAAAGTTTTAAAACTTCTGTTACTTCTCTTAAAATATTATGTAAAAGTTCAGGGTTAGAATACATCATTTTTTTACAGATGTTATAAGTCTTTGTGCCTTGTCCTTCTATCATGTAAGTAGCAAGAGTCCAAGGTGCACCTGCAAAACCGATAAGTGCAATGTTATCACCGCGTTCATCGAGCTCTTTACGAAGGATCTTAATTGTGTCAAAAACATAAGTAAGTTTACTAGCAGCTTCATCGCCACCGATAAGTCTATCTAAGTCAGCTTGTGAAGTTAAAGGGTCCGAAAACTTTGGTCCTTCCCCTTTAACAAAAGATAGGTCCATTCCCATTTCATCAGGAATAACTAAAATATCTGTAAAAAGAATAGCTGCGTCAACACCTACAATATCAAGAGGTTGAATAGTTACAGCAGCAGCAGCCTTAGGATCGTGACAAAGATTGAGAAAGTCTCCAGCTTTTGCACGTACTTTCATATACTCTGGAAGGTAACGACCAGCCTGTCTCATCATCCATACGGGTGTGTATGGTGTCTCTTTTCCGAAACATGCATCTACAAATATTTTACGACTCGGCATTTAGTGCCTCCCTGCATGGAACTTTAGTTCTTATACCCATATTTAATTCCTTAAAATAATTTTCTAACTAATTAATGTTTTCCAACTTTACCTAAAAAGTATAAACCTACGGCTACAGCGGTGATAGAAACTGCAAAATAGAGCATATCTAATGCACCGTTATACTCAGTATGTCCCACTTTTTGAAAAAATCCTACCACTAGAACCATCACAATAACTTTAGATATTTTATCTTTGAGTTGATCTAATGAGTGAATAGATAAGATTTTGTTTTCTCTAGTCTTATCTTCTTTAGCTACATCTATATCTGAGATRAAAAGYTCATARAGTCCAAAAGAGAAAAGTAACATAACGACACCTATAAGGTATAAATCAACTSCTCCAATTATTCCACCAACTACATTTTCGTGAAAGGCTTCTGGGTGYAAATGATCTATATATGTTRTGAGAACATACTTRGCAGTATCGTAAATATCAAATGATGCTACTATAAAAAGTGCAACAGCACCAAGAAGCCCAAATATAACAGCGAGTAGCACCATAAAACGAGTACCCCATAAAGCTCTTTCAAATATATTTTCTAACATTGTATCTCCTTAGTTATTTTCTAGTTCTATCCATTTTTGAGCGATTCTTACGGCATTTGTTGCTGCACCAACTCTTAAGTTGTCAGCTACTACAAAAAGGTGCAAGATGTTTTTTGAATATATATCACTACGGATGCGACCCACAAAAGTTTCATTTTTATCTACACAAGTTGCAGGCATTGGATAGAGAGCTTCATCTGGGTTGTCAAGGATTACAAGGTTTGGAGCCTTAGATAAAACCTCACGTGCTTCGTCTGCATTTACTTCACTGTCAAAAGTGAGTGTAAGTGCTTCAGCATGACCACGTAGTGTCGGAACACGAACACAAGTGGCACTTAAGTGTACATCTTTGTGCATGATTCTGATAGTTTCATTTACCATTTTCATCTCTTCTTTTGTGTATCCRTTATCAGTAAATACATCAATCTGAGGAATAACATTAAGTGCGATTTGTTGGTTAAAAGCTTTATGCTCTGCATCACCTARAGTAAAAGCAAAGAATGMTTGCATCTGATTTACTAACTCTTCCATCGCAGTTTTTCCCGCGCCAGAAGTTGCTTGATATGTACTMACATCAACWCGAAGAAGGTCATATGCCTCATCAAGAGGTTTGAGTGTTTGTACCATCTGAATAGTAGAACAGTTAGGGTTTGCGATGATACCTGTYTGTCTCCACTTCTTAATATCTTCTGGATTTACTTCAGGAACTACAAGAGGAGTGTTTTCATCCATTCTAAAGTGAGAAGTATTGTCAATAACAACGGCTCCCGCTTTTACAGCAGATGGAGCAAACTCAGCACTCACAGATCCACCGGCAGAAAAAAGAGCTATCTCAATCCCGTACTCAGCAAATACATCATGAGTAAGTTCRATAATAGGTAAAGATATACCATTGTACTCTACACTTTTACCAACACTTCTTGAACTCGCTAGTGGGATAAGTCTCTCTAGGGGAAAGTCTATCTCAGCTAAGACATTAAGTATCTCTTCTCCAACTGCTCCATTGGCTCCAACTATCGCTACATTATATTTTTTACTGTTTTCACTCATAATTACTCTCTTTATATTTTATTATTTATTTTCTAACATTCAAAAAGAGTTCATCTTTTTGAATCTCTAAGGTTTCACTCAGTATTACTGATCGTTCAACTACAGAGATAAGTTCTCTAATGTTCCCTGGCCAATTGTAGTCCAGTAGTTCACTCTTAGCCTCATTTGAAAAACTCTTTAATTCAAAATCGTACTTTTTACAGTTACTTTTACAAGTTGCTTCTGCGATTTGGAGTATCTCATCTTTTCTATCCTTGAGTGGAGGGATATGAAGAGGGATAGTATTTAATCTATAGTATAAATCTTCTCTAAAGAGGCCATCTTTTATCTTTTCATCAAGATTTGCATTTGTTGCGGATACTACTCTTATATCTATTTTTATACTCTTTGAAGCACCTAAACGACGTACTTCTTTTTCTTGAAGTGCACGAAGAAGCTTAGCTTGAACAGCATATGGCATCTCTCCTATCTCATCTAAAAAAAGGGTACCGCCATTTGCTAACTCAAACTGTCCAGCTTTTGCTTCGCTTGCATCCGTAAAGGCACCTTTTTCAAATCCAAATAGTTCACTTTCTATTAAGTTGTCTGGAATAGCTGCCATATTTATCGCGATAAATGGTTTTTTAACCCTAGGTGAGTTTTTATGGATATATGAAGCAAAAACTTCTTTACCCACACCACTTTGACCTAAGAGTAAAATACTTGCATCTGTTTTACATGCTTTATCAGCGATACTCAGTACTTTTGTAAGTGCAGCACTTTTACCTAAAAATCCATTTGTAGTTTTTTTAGTTTTAGGTGCTGCCTTTTGAAGAGTTTGAACCTTACTCTCACGTTTTATAGCACCAATGAGTGTATCAACATCAAAAGGTTTGAGCAAAAAGTCTTTTACGCCAAGGTGAATAGAGTCTATAGCCTTAGAGAGCGTCGCATTACCAGTCATGATAATAACTTCGTAACGACCATTTAACTCTTTGACTAATTCTATGCCATCCATACCGGGCATATTTATATCAGTGATAACTAAATCAAAGCTAGAATCAAGACCTTTGAGTGCATCTTTTGCATGTTTAAATGTTTGAAYYTCAAACTCTTTATAATYRCYCATAGCGAKTTCAAGAGATTTTCTCATATTAATATCATCTTCGACGATTGCAATTTTCAATTGATGTCCTACTTTTTGCCTATTTTAATGGTGAAATTCTAACAAAGTTATCATTAAAATCGACTTTGAAGCATCTTGTTTTAAGTGTGAGAATAGTTGTAGAKGTGTATTGRRMRTTGATTGTACTATCWYTATGYTSYARACTMAGTCCTARTYTATGTATGTAGTCTATAAAYTCCTCTTTGTTACTCGAGAGGATTTTTTTAAGGTTTTTATCATCTCGTGTTTCAAATATGATAGGATTATATGCTAAACCATCACATTTTTGCATTGCAYGAGAAATTTTGAGTGTTTCATTATAAAGGGTGGCATCTTTAACGAGGTATTTATATGATATGAGGTATTCACTTGCATTAGCTGCAAGTGAAAGAAGAATGAGCAGAAGACTTACTTGAACTGAGCGTGAGATATTACAATCTCCATCTCTACTTCACAAAGTCCTTCTTTAAATGTTGTTTCAACGATATTTGCATTTCTTACCATTGCAGCAACTGAAGTACGTACAGTTGAACGTTTGACCATCATGTTCTTAATAAGGTCTTGACCATCAATACGAACACCTTTTACTTTTTCTGCAATAAGTCTATAAGCATCAGCTACAGCTGCACGTTTAGCAAGAGCATACGCTTGTGCCGGTGAAGATGTATTCATCGGAGCTACACCTTGACCTACTACACTTATAAGCATCTTCTCTTCTGCAGCAAGTACGTCTTGTTCTGATTCAACATTACTAACACCTGTCCTAACAGGTGCCGCTACATGTTCATGTGCTTTTTCATCACTTGAATGATCTTTAGTACATGCTGGATAGTTTACATTTGTAGATGCACTAGGCACTGTTAGTGTCTCTGTTTTTATTTGAGGTTCAGTTGCACTCAATGTCGCAGCACTGAAAATCGTTACCAAGATTAATAAATATTTCATACAATATCCTTAAAGGGTGCACTTCGCTACCCATTGTTTTATTCAAAGAGACTAAGCAAATACTATTCCACTATTRATKYYTCAGMGCCTTCTTCAGTTTCATCTTCATCTTTCTCTTCTTTTGGACAACGTGAAATYGATGCAACATCATCACCYTTAACKATATACACACCAGAWGTATTACGRCTWGATTTTGAGATAGTTTGCATRTCWACACGAATCATYTTACCASWYTTWGTAAGWGCCATCATATCCATMYCTYCATCWACCATAAGACAACCKATRATRTTTTTACCAGTTTTAGTTGTCATYTTCATAGCAATAACACCAGAACCACCACGGTTAGTAAGTCTATACTCACCAGCATCCGTACGTTTTCCAATACCTTTTTCAGCTATCATAAGAATCTCTTGTTCATCAGTAGCAATAATGTTTGCATCAACAACTTCATCACCCTCATGTTTGAACTTAATACCACGGACACCACGAGTTGAACGGCCCTGTTCACGAGTTTTCTCTATCTCAAACTTGATACACTGTGCAAATTTAGTGACAATGAAAAGATACTTAATGTCTTGGTTTGCAATTTTGGCAGTGATAAGCTCATCATCATCATCAAGAACAATTGCTCTTACACCATTACTTCTAATGTTAGARAAYTCACTTAAGTTYGTACGTTTAACAACACCWTTTTKAGTRAAGAAAACAAGACCYTTATCTTCACTAAAGTCAGTTGTAGGGATAATAGACTGAATTTTTTCATCAGCTACAAGATTTATAAGGTTTACAACTGCCTTACCTTTAGCGATACGACTGCCTTCAGGTATACGATACACTTTTAACCAGTGAAGTTGACCGCGGTCAGTTACAAATAGTAGAGTGTCGTGAGTGTTACATGTAAAGAAGTTTTCTATAAAGTCGTCTTCATAAGTTGTAACAGCAGTTTTACCTTTACCACCGCGTTTTTGTTTCTCATAAGAAGCAAGAGGAACACGTTTGATATATCCACGGTGAGTAATAGTCACTACCATTGGCTCATTTGGAATAAGGTCTTCGATGTCGATGTCATCATAATCATCTTCAACATCAGTACGGCGACCTTCTGTATAAGTTGCAGATACTTCATCAAACTCTTCAGAGATGATACCGTTAAGTATCTCTTCGCTTCTTAAAATAGACTCTAAATAGTTAATAAGTTTCATAAGCTCATCTAACTCGTTTTCGATCTTTTCAATTTCTAAACCAGTTAAACGACCAAGTCTCATAGCAACAATGCTTGCAGCCTGAATGTCTGAGAAGTCATACTCTGATATTAAGTTTTCTTTTGCTTCTTCTTCAGAGTTTGAAGCACGAATAGTCTTGATAACCTGATCAATAATATCAATGGCTTTTTTAAGACCCTCTAAGATATGTGCACGAGCTTTTGCTTTTTCAAGATCAAAAATAGTACGACGAATGATTACAGTTTTACGGTGATTGATAAACTGCTTGAGGATTTCAATAATTCCAAAAATACGAGGTTCTTGGTTTAATATGGATAACATGATAATACCAAAAGTAGTTTGCATGCTAGTTTGTTTAAAAAGATTGTTAAGAACAATTTCACTCATTGCATCACGTTTAAGCTCAATWACAACGCGCATACCATCACGGTCAGACTCATCACGGATAAGTGAAACACCATCTATCATTTTGTCTTTTACAAGGTTTGCAATGTTCTCAATTAAACGAGATTTATTTACTTGGTAAGGAAGCTCGTCTATAACGATAATCTCTTTTTTAGCAGTCTGTTCAATATGAGTTTTTGCACGAACTTTTATACGTCCACGACCAGACTCATATGCTTCAGTGATCCCTTTTTTACCAAAGATAATTCCACCAGTTGGAAAGTCAGGAGCTTTCACATGTTCCATAACTTCTGGAAGTGTTATATTTGGGTTAGCAAGAAGTGCTTTAAGSGCATTCATAATCTCAGTAGGATTRTGAGGGGGAATATTTGTCGCCATACCAACTGCGATTCCTGAAGAACCATTTATAAGTAGGTTTGGAACACGAGTTGGCATTACATCAGGTTCTTTAGTYGTACCATCGTAGTTATCCGTCATATTTACGGTRTTTTTTTCTAAATCTTTRAGAAGTTCACCAGCRTACTTTGTCATACGAGCTTCGGTATATCTCATAGCTGCAGCTGAGTCRCCATCAACAGAACCAAAGTTTCCTTGACCATCTACAAGTTCCATTCTCATTGAGAAATCTTGAGCCATACGAACAAGWGCATCATAAACAGAGTTRTCACCGTGWGGRTGRTACTGACCGATAACATCACCAACGATACGTGCTGATTTTTTAAACTTTGCACCATGTGAAAGGTTGAGCTTATCCATCGCATATAGTATCCGTCTATGTACAGGTTTTAGTCCATCTCTTACATCTGGCAATGCACGTCCTACAATTACACTCATTGAGTAGTCAAGGTAAGAGTTTTGAAGAGTTGTTTCTATATTTATCTGTTGTATGTCGTCGTTGTTTAGCAAATCGCCCATTAAAACACCCTAGTTAGTAGTTTAAAATAAAATTCATATATTCTATCTAAACATCCCTTAAAAAAATGTTTAAGTATTAAAGTTAAAAGAGTCTTTATCTAAAAGTTCCATTGTAGACATTTTCACATTTGTCTTTTCCTTCGGAAAATGAACCCACTATAGAATCATATATGTACAAATCAGACTTAACTCTTCCATCGCTTTTTCTTACATTGTCTTCATCTACTTCACAAATACCGATTAGTCCACTTGTAGTACATGAGGGAGTACTATCACAGGTGTTTTTATACGAATCTCTATCATCTTTTTTATTAAAAAGATATGCAGCACACAAACCAGAAGAGTATGCTTTACATGTTAAGCTAAAGTCAAAACCATCTGTTCCTGTTGAAGGATTATTCGATGATGTACTAGATTGAGCATCAAAATACTCATCACAAGTCATGCCACTGTTCCAATCTACTGTATCCACACCTCCAGCTGAGAGTAAGTTTTCACATGAAGATTTTGTTCGCGCACTACAGCCATTTTCATCAAAACAAGCTGATGGTTCATTATCACCATCATCACCACTACCACTAAAAATACTATTAGGATTACATCCAGTTATAAGTAAAAAACTACTAAGTAATAAGAATGAATTTAATTTATTTTTCATACTTTTTCTCCTGATAAGTCCATTATATAACCACATTCTTTATATTCTGTGATTAACTTTGTTTCTTTTTTATTTTTAAGAACCACTTTAAAGTAAAAATTATCAGTTTTACAATTTCTTCTATGTATTCCATCTTTATAGATAAGAATATTTTTCTCTTTTATTTCTACTTCAATACTATTGTTTGTTCCTTTTTTATTTAATTTTATAATTATTACTTATAGATTCTTAGAATTAGCTTATAGCTTTAATGCTAGCTTTACCATTTTTACCATCTTTAGCATTGGTTACAGATGAATTAGATACTGGGGATACTGCGTGGATGATGATGTCTACTGCAATGGTATTACTTAGTAAAACCTATGGATTTCTTCCATGATGTTACTAAAGTTAATGTCGTTACCCCCACGATTCATATATTTTTGTAAATATACTTGGGAAGCTTCAACCCCATGTTCTTTTTCAATTTTTAAAAGTTCATCATAAAGACTAGAAATAATCTCTACTATATGTTTAGAGACATTTTTACGATGTGCCTTATAAGCAACAATTTCACCATTTTCTCTCACCGTTTCAAACTCGGTGAAAACCCAATAATATCTTCCATCTTTGGCCATGTTTTTTACAACTGCATTGATATTTTTACCTGATTGTATGGTTTCCCAAAGTAGTTTAAAAATAACCTTTGGCATGTCTGGATGACGGATAATATTATGTGAGTGGTTGAGGAGTTCCTCTTTTGTGTAACCTGCAACTTCAATGAAATACTCATTACAGTAAGTGAGTTTACCTTTAGCATCAGTTTCGCTCACAATGTAGCGTTTTGGATCTAAAAGTATCTCTTCATCGACGGGGCTTGTTTTTTTTTCTAAACTCATAATGTTCCTTTATATTTTTCCATTGATGAGATCAATAAGAGCGGGAGGTATTTCTTTAAAACTCATCACTCTTTTTCCGTTGTGTTTTTTGGAAAATAATTGAGCATGCTCATAACTTTCAAAAGGAATCATATCATCACCTGCAGGTGAGATGATATTAGCACCATAAACAAAAAATGCACCTTTTGCATTGATAGTTTTTAGGTTATTGAAGTCTGTGACAAAAACTTGAGCCATATCATTTTCACTTTTTACATCCACTTCAGGACGTAGACCTGGTTGATTGTAAAACTCTATCATCGACTTTGGAGAGCAAAAATAGAGTTTTTTTCCATTTTTAAGTGTAATCATTGCAGGCCAAGAAGGATTCTTATAGAGTTTAATGTTGCGCATCAAACCGACAGTCTCTTTGTTGAAGTCAATTTTATAAGACTTTTTAATTTTACTCATTTGATCATCTATTGCATAGAGATTGGCACTTAAGGCGAGTAGAACCAAAGTTAGTAGTGATTTTTTTATCATTAGAATTCCTTTTAAACTAAATCTTTTTTAGAAAATATTTTATATCCTAAAAAGGCAAACAATAACCCTAGTAAAGTAGGGTAAACAATAGAAAGTAGGACAAACTTAGTTTGTGAAATGGTGTCTAAAATATAGTAAGCAACCGGTCCCATGACAGTGAGTTCGGGATCAAAGAGAGAGATGGCAGCGACACGAAATATCTCTAAAGGGTTTAGAAGTGAGATACCAATAATTAGTTCTTCACTATAACGCTCTTGCATCATTAAAGATATAAGTGCGATGTCGATGAAAGCTAAAAGGGCTATCCAAACAAAAAATGCAACACCAAGCGCTACTTCTGAAGATTTTACAAATGAAGAGATAAAAAAAGCAATACCTAAAAAAGCACTTGAGAGTGCAAATAGTAAACCAGTATAGAGTGTGAAAATTTCCCAAGGAATTTCTGCACCTTTGAATGAACCATAAACAATAGCCAAAATCATCGCAAAGAGTACGGGAAGGTAGACAGTAATAAATCGTCCAATGATTTTACCCCAATAATACTGCATGAGTGAAATAGGAAAAGAGAGCATATACTCTAAAATATGGGAATCTCTATCCMCTGAGATAGAGCGTACCGTAGTAATAAGAATAAAGATAGGTAAAATAATAATAGTGATTTGAATGTACATTAAAAGAAGACGACTCAGACCACTAAAGCCCATTACTTGTGACTCGGTGATACCTGCGATAAAAAAGAGTGCAATCATTCCACCAAAAACAAGAGTATAAATGAGAAACCACTTAGATCGAATAGACTCTCTAAGGTCAAGATATGCGATAAGAAAAAGATTATTCATATTTGCCTCCACATTTTCCTGTACCACACTTCATGTCTTTAGAGTATTTAACAGCATGTTTGACACTTTTATTTTTTAGTGAAATTAGTATGTTTTCTCTTACTTCGCTATATTGGTATTTTTTCACTTTTGGTAGAACTTTATGTGCGGCATAACCAAAGTCCATAGGTGTGGTGTGACCACTTGTCCAAAAAGCATTAGCTGCATTGATAAATTTCCCACTTTCTAAATCAGCCACATAGATTTTTGCATTTTTAATCCAAGTAGGTTTGTTCTCATTCATCCAGATAAAAGCACAGCCAATATCATCAAAATGGTAAGCTTTGTTTTTTTGAGTATTTACAATTTGTGCAGCATAGTTTCTATCGGAAATGACCATCTTACACTCACTACACATATCTCTATCATAGTGAACTTTATGAGGGCCTTGTGACTCTTTTTTCTCACAAGCAAGTAGTGTGAAAAGTAGCMGCAGTGCAAGCAGTAGTTTAAATGTTTTCATCAGAAATAATCTCCCCTAAATCCATATATATCTCACGATTCACCAACTCTTTTACCTCTTCAATTCTATGGGTAACAAAGAGTGAAATAGAAGAGCTTTTGCGCTCTTGTAAGATTTTGTAAAAGTTCTCACGTGCTCGTGGGTCAAGGTTGGCAGTGGGTTCATCGTAAATATAGATAGAACTCTCCTTTGCCGCTGAAATCCCGATAAGCAATTTTTGTTTCATACCCCCTGAGAGGCTGAAAAAAGACTTATGTAAATGTGCTTTAATATCCAGTGACATCTCATTTACATAGTAATATATTTTTTCACGACTAATATTGGATGATTTTTCTATAAAATACAAAAGCTCATCAACACTTAGTTTAATGGGAGGAGGGAGTTGAGGAACAAAGCTCACTTCTTTGAGTATCTCAACACGCTCTTTAATTGGGTCCATATTGTTAACCAGTATCTTTCCATTATCTGCGTGATAGTAACCTAAAATCATTCTAATGAGTGTAGTTTTTCCTGCACCATTAGCACCCATTAATGCGATGGAGTCACCTGCATTAAAGTCACAACTGACTGAGTTTAGTGAGATGTTCTTCCCAAACTTTTTAGTAATTTTATCTATATGTATCATATTAACTCTTTCAATCTAAAATTTATAGAGAGTGCATCTTGATGGCAGACATCTATGCATCGTCCACAAAGGGTACAATCTGCCCCTGTAACATACTGATGGCTAATGCCATTTTCTTTATTGCTCTTTGCATGTTTTGCCTTGGTTAAATCAAGTACTTGGTTTTCAAAACAGACATCATGACAGACCATGCAGTGATCACAATTATCATTCCACTCTACACGTGTTGCAGAGATTGGTCCTAAAATTCCGTATGTTGTCCCAATAGGGCAAATATACCGACACCATGCACGTCTAGAGTAGAAAGTTTCAACAGCTAAAATAGCTACAACCCATACGAGTGCAATGCTCCAACCATAAGCGATAAAACGACTTAAAATTCCTACCACATTAAAGGTTTCAAAAACGAGGTATCCACTGCTAAATGCGAGAATCATAAAGATTGCCCAAAAGACATAGCGTACCTTGTGATTAAACTCTCGGTTTTTAATCACACCCTTGGCTACTAAAGTATTATTCATCTTTTCTGCAATTTCGGAGAGTAATCCATAAGGACAAATCCATGCACAATAAGTTCGACCTCCGACAAGAAGGTAAACACTTAGTATTGTAACGGCTCCAATTATCATATTTATTGAGAGATGATAAGTTGCGAGATAAACTTGTATGATGGAGAATAAATCGATGAGGTGAAAGCCTAAAAAGCGTGAACCGCTAAGCGTACCCTCTAAAATCTGAATATCAATAGCAAAGGATAGAAAAAAGAGTAGATGCACTGCAATAATGACCACAAAACGCTTCGCTCGTAAGGAGAGCCTGTTTTTTCCATTTCCATTTTTAATTAAAAATGTACTCATAAAGCTAGTATTTTTAATGGTACTTCTTGAATTATACTTATCCATAAACCTCTAGCCTCTTAGTGCACTTGCTTAAAGTTACCAATCTCAATAGAGAGTGTTTTAAGTGTTTTTTTAGAGAGGTTCATAACAAGCCCCTTCATAACTGGATTTTCTAATCGTCCTGCTTTATAATCAAGTAACTTTGCATAGATAAACTCTGCGGATTTTCCAGAGATATCAGGTCCTATAATACCCTTTCCATTAACCCCGTGACATGAGGCACAACGTTTTTTATATTCTAATGAAACACCCATTGCATTAGCATTTCCAGCCTTGTCTTGAAGGGCTTGAAGTTTCTCATTATCACCCTTTTTTTGAGTGACCACTAATGTTCTAGGTTTGATAATCTTATTTTCTACTGTAATATCTTCAATTATTTTACCATGTTCTCCACCTTGAAAGGTTGTTCCACTTGACACGAGATATCCCATGAGTAGAACTGTTAAAAGTGTAATTAGTCCAACAATTATATTTTTCATTGCTCTTCTCCTGCATGTAATCTTTTAATCTCTGCATTAAAACCTTCAATTTCTTTGCTTAAATCTTTAATCTCTTTGTCATCCATCATTTTCACCATCTGAACCATAAGTGGATTTGACTTTTCACCTGACTTATATTGCATAATCGTTTTGTAAATAAAGTCTGCATCTTTATGCAGTAGTAATGGTCCAATAAGTCCGTTAGCATAGTCATTATGACAAGGTGAACATTTTAAAATGTACTTTTTACTAAGCCCTTTAACAATGAGTGAAATTCGAACATCTTCATAAGGAGAACGAACATTCATCTGTGCATTGTGTGGAGTTCGTACCTCATGTGGCTTTTGAATAGGTTTGTTATAAGAGTAGTAGTAAGAGCGATCTTTGATATCATCTGCTGAAGCAACTTTCAAATCATATGCATTTTCATTATCACTAGTAGTAATGTCTGAAGCCGTGGCTACTTTTGCATCTTTAATGCTATGCATCTCTTTTTTATCTTCACTACATCCAGTGAATAGTCCTAATGTTAGAGGAATTAAAATAATGTTTTTTAGTTTACTTGTTCTTATATTCATGTTGTTTAGCCTTCATATTGTTGTGTGTAATTTGTTCTAGGTTTGATAATAATTGCAGAGTCTTGGGCAGGACAGAGTTCTTCACAAACCCCACAGCCGATACAACCCTCTTTAATTAGTGGCATAAATCCGCCATCACTATGCTCAATCATCTCAATAGCAGAAAAAGAGTTCTCAAGGGGACACATATCTGAACAGAGTGTACATGCCATACCTTTAAAACTTTTTAATTTTTCGAGCATCTCTAGCTCATAAGGGTTAGAATGTGGATGCTCATGGCTAATCATATCAATAAAACTATCGGGTACTGTTGTTTTATTTACCCCTAAACAGCGTGATTCTGAGATTAGTATAGCAATACCCATCGAAGTGTCTGCGGGTTTTTCAACTGAATGATCCAGTGCACCACTGGGACAAGCAAGAACACAGGGAAGTGCTTCACAAGCATAGCATCCACGCTCTCTTGCATCAATATAAGGGGTGCCTATACCATGACCCAKMSCCAKSTYKGNAGMSYTTAATGCTATGGTAAGGACAGACTTGAAGACACTGTCCACACTTAATACATAGACCTAAAAACTCTTTTTCATCTATTGCCCCTGGTGGTCTAAGACGATTCTCTTGTGCTAGTGCATAAGGTGAAAGACCCATTCCCCCGGCAAGAAAGACACCTAGAAGACCTATAGAACTATAACTCAAGAAGTTACGGCGTGCTGAGAGTTTWRRRYYTTYAMYCWTWATKARCYYMWKTSRMWWARMASTKRWTKTTTATCTTCAAAAAGAAAAACTGGCTCTGAAAATGGAGCAAGTTTGGCTAGGAAGTTTAGTAATGAAATCACAGGTGAACCGTAAAAAAACTTCACATTATTGTTGTATAACCAAAGTTTATCAGCATACTGATACTCTTTATGTGGTGTGTCACCGATATTGTCATTGTCTCTATCAAAACCTTCATAACTGTCATAATAATTTTTAGTAAAGAGGTTTTTATGAGTTTTTACATCCAGTGAGTCATTGATTACATCTTCGATATTGCCTTTGAAATCATTTCCTGTGAGATGATTATTTTCACTTAAGGAGTGAAAGTGAATCGCTTCAGCGTTATAAAAAATTTTATTGTTGTGGATCTCATTTTTACTGCCTGGTTCAAATGGCGAACGGTCAATATAAAGACCCTGAGCATTATAGATAATAGTATTGTTTAGAATTACTATGTCTGAGACATCTTTAAGACCTATTCCCATACCCGTTGCTCCTAAAGAGCTTTTGATAAGGTTGTTCTCGACAACAGTATCAATAGAATACATTAAAAATATTCCTACTGAGTTAAACTCAAAGTGATTGTTTCTCACATAGTTTCGTCCTGAGTGCATAAAGTGCAAAGAGTATCGACAGTGTGTTGCCCGATTATAGTTGATTTGGTTGTTATTTGAGTACCAAACTACCATATCACGTGAGTGATCTAAAACATTATGCTCGATTATATTATCATTTGAGTACCACAGACGAATACCATCACCACGCAGACCAATAGGTGCTATTTTAGAGGTGATAAAATTATTAATAATTTTAGAGTTACTTACCCCTTGTAAATCAATTCCAAAAAGTGCATCATCAATATGTATATTACTAATCTCACAATGTTTAGAATTCTTAATGCTTATCGCACTTGCGAGCTGATCATGACGTTCACCACTGTGTGTTATACGCAAGTTTTTAAGGGTAACAAAAGAACTCTCAATAGTAATAATTGTTCCCTTTCCATCACCTTTAATTATTACACCATCTTCTTTGCCAATAATACTAATCGACTTACTTATATGAAGGTTCCCTTCATAAACACCTGCTTTAAGCTCGATGAGGGCACCATCTTTTGCCTGATCAATTGCATCTTGAAGAGGGGAAGCGAATATTATAGTGCTGATAATAGATAAAAGGCTAAGAAGCTTGAGTATCACTGCTTAAATCCATTGCTTTTTTACGTGCCATAACTGCTAAAAGTGAAAATAGTGCGATGGCTAGTAGAACAAAAAATCCAGTTGCTGGATAAGAGTGAGTAATGAACTGTGCAACTTTTCCATCTCCAAAAACGGTTGGCATAAAAGGCTTGATATTAAAAGCACCCCAGTTGTGAAGGTTGTGTCCAAACCAGTAGAGCCAGTAGGCATACTCTGCTAAAAAGATTAAAGGCATTGCTACAGGTATAAGCATTAAAAGTGAGAAAATACGTTTATTATACGCAATAAAATAGACAAACACTAGACTGAGTGCGAGTAGTGCATACATTCCAATTGCTCGCTCAAATTGTCCTCCAATCCACATCGGATCCATACCAATATAATGATTGATAGTATTCATTTCATGAACCTCTCCACTAAATCCATCAAAATGAAAATAGACAGGAATTCCCATGGGAAACACCTCTTTTGGGTAGTTTGGTGCTTCAAGTGAAACTGACCAAATAGGCACAGAGGCAACACCGATTTCTGATCCACTATCTATCATCTCTTGTAGATTATTATGTGCTTCTTTTGGGGTTGCATTACTTTTATAACGTCCTTCATTATAGAATTCCCACACTTTTGCAGAAGCCTTACCCTCTGCTACATAGTTATCCTTGTGTATATCATTTAAAACACCATGAAACATGACCATAGGAAAAGTGAAAAAGTAGCTTAATAAAGCCAGAGCGATGGCAGCAAAAATTTTTGATTTTAGAAAACTTGAATGCATAGGGGTCCTTGAAATTTCTTATTTTAAATATAAATATAGGATATCTTAATATATTTTTATTAGAATTGATATGTATCAACTCTGTAAAAATAGAGTTCAATCTTAGTACTTATTCTACGCAATGTGCGTAGAATAATTTTTCTAGAAAAGATTGGCGTTTTCGTCAATCCATTTGAAGTATTCGATAATATCTTTAACCTCTTTATCACTCATATGCTGATCAGGCATTTTTATTTTAAAGTAGTCAATCATCGCTTTTATGTATGGATCATTATATTTTTCTTCTGGATGCTTGATAAAATCAGCAACCCATTTGATACCATCTTCATGACGACCTAGAACACCTGTTAAGTCAGGACCTGAAGATACCTTACCAACAACGTGACAACCAGAACATCCACCTTCACCAAATGCAATTTCACCATTCGCTGCTGCAGATGATTGTTTAGTCGAGATATGTTTGACTAAAGTATCTTTAGCACGGATTCCAACATCAGCAGTCTTAACCATATACTGCCAAATCATACCCTCAAATAGAATTGCTTTTTCAACATCACCCGCTTTAAGTGCTGCATTAGCTTTCTTTTTCTGTGCAGGAATTTGACCGTATTGATCCAGTGCATCTGTAGCAAGTGCAGCTACATCTGTGTACTTCTCAAAATGGTTTGCTTTTAGAAATGTAACAACACTTACAATAACTGCATCTGTTGCAGCATTAACAGCAACAACTTTGTCATATTCTGCCTTAAGTTCTTCAGGGGACATTGTTTTCATTTTAAGTCTAGTAGCTGATACATAGGTTTTATTTGGATCTTTAACCATAAGGTAACCCATCATCTCTAGGTGTAGTGCTGAACAAAACTCTGTACAGTAGTAAGGAAATACACCTTCTCTATCCGCAACAAATTTAAGTGTCGAAGTTTCACCTGGCTCTAAAGAGGCATGTACATTGTAGTTATCTACAGTAAAACCGTGAGTCTCATCTTGAGCTCTCTCTAAATTCGTCATATAAATCGTTACTTCATCACCTTTATTTACAGTGATACGCTCAGGATTGATGTGAGAACGAACTAGTGTTGCATAAACAGTCACTTTGTTACCATCTCTCTCAATTCTCTCTTGACCCGCTAAAGTTTTACCCTTATGGATTTTTCCCGTTTTAGTATTAGTTCCCATTTTGTATCTAACAATTGTATGTAGTTTAGATGCACGGATACCAACAGCTTGATGAGGTTCACCTAATGGAATAGGCATATCAACTAGCATATCCATCTTTTTACCGCGAATATCAATCAACTGATGATTTTGAGGGTGTAGTGGTCCAACCTGTTGAAATCTATCAATAGTTAACTTGTTTAGAGCAATAATGTAATCACCTTGAGGGTCTGAAGTTTTACCTTCCATTCCACATAAATGACCAATATTATAATGCACATTAATTTTGTCAATAATTTTTAGATCTTTATAGTTCCATTTAACAATTTGTGAATCAACATATAATGAAGTATAAACTTCACCTGTTTTGTTTGAGTACTGTGTATGTAAAGGCCCAAGACCTAATTCCACTTGACCATGAAGTGCAGCTTTCATATCAATGATATTGATTCCGTATGGATCTTTACCAATGAACTTTTTATTTTTGATAGCAGCTTTGATTTTTTCCATAGAGTAAACAGAAGCATGAGTATCAAGCTTACCACAAACGATAATATATTTTCCATCAGGAGAAACATCAACACCATGTGGTGATTTTGGTTCAGGGATTAAAAATAGTGCATCATTTTTAACTGCAACTTCCATAGGAACAACTCTGTGACCATTAATGATTTTTACATTCTTTTTGTCTTTAGCAAGTTCAGCCAATTTTTTCCAGTTGTATACATGCATGAAGTCGGTATCGTTACGTGACATACCCGCTTCATTAGGTGGAAGACCATCTTCGATTCCTCCTGTATACATCTCAGAGTTAAATGAATTGGTAAACGCCCAACCATCCGAATAAGCCTTACCCGAATCTGAAATATCTTGCATATAAGGTGGTAACTCAATAGTAAAAGAGTCTTTCTCAACAATACGACCGATATCGTGGTTGAACTTCCACATAGTAACACCACCACGGTAGCTCTCTTTATAATCTTCTATAGAGTGGTAGTTGTTATCAAAAGGTGCAGCATATTGCGCAGTTTCAATAATATACTCTGAGTTTGGAGTGAAAAATGATCCACCATGCTCTGATTTGAAAACAGGATTTACAACAATTTGTTTTGTTTCAAAGTCATGCAAGTCAATAATGGCAATACGTGGATTGGCTTTATCATTGATTGCAAGCCATCTACCATCGTATTTACCATCTATCTCTGATAATGCAGGATGATGGGTATCTCCCCAAGTAATATCTTTACCTCTAATTCTTCCTTGTGCTAAAACAGCTTTTGATTCTTCATCATAACCATAACCTTGCCAAGGTTCAGGTGTAAATACCCCTATGTATTTTAAGATACGCATTGATGGAACACCATAGACAATTACCTGTCCACTTTGACCACCTGAACTAAAAATGACATACTTATCATGGACACCACTTGGATTATATGTTTTAGCAGCACGTACAACATCTTGCTCATTTAAACCACGCTCTTTCATCACTTTTTCTAGTGCTGATCCAGATGCGGCATAAGAGGCCGTTGTTGCTATCGTTGCAGCGACACATAACTGGGCGAGTTTGCTTATACTTTTCACTTTTTCTCCTTTTATGATGTTCTAGTTCATAAGTAAAAGTTATAAAACTATTTCTTATGGATTATAAACATTACGCTAATGGTATTCCTATTCTTCTTTAATAAAACTTAAACAGTATTGAAACGTTATAATTAATTAACTAGCAGTACACATTTTTAAGTCCCTAAGAAAAATTATATATAGCTAGTGGAGTGTGATTAAAAATTAATCATATTAAAAAAAGTTTGAGGACTCTTTTATGGCATACTTCGGCTTGAATATTTAACAAAAGGATTCTTTATGAAGAAATGGCTTATAGCTTTAATGCTAGCTTTACCATTGGCTGCGGATGAATTAGATACTGGGGATACTGCGTGGATGATGATGTCTACTGCAATGGTATTACTTATGACACCTGCTGGTCTTGCACTGTTTTATGGTGGAATGACAAGAAGTAAAAATGTATTAAATACATATGCTATGGTTTTTGGAGCATTTGTAGTTGCATTTGTTGTATGGATTATTGCAGGTTACTCAATCGCATTTGGAACAGCTGAATCAGCTGCAGTTCAAAATGTAATTGGTGGTTTCGGAAATGTAATGTTAAGTGGTATTGCTTGGAATGACCTTAGTGGTACATACCCAACTTACGTGTTTGTTGTATTTCAAGGTACATTTGCCGCTATTACTGTTGCAATTGCTTCTGGTTCAGTTATTGAACGTATTAAGTTTTCTACATGGTTGGTTTTCGTAGCTTTATGGGGATTAGTTGTTTATGCTCCAATTACACACATGGTATGGGGTGGAGACGGTGCTTATTTATTTGACGCTGGTGCACTAGACTTTGCTGGTGGTACTGTTGTTCATATGAATGGTGGTTTAGCTGGTTTAGTTCTTGGTATTTTAGTTGGTAAACGTGTAGGTTACCCTAAGACTGCTATGAAACCTGCAAATGTTATGCTTACTGCTTTAGGTGCTGCTATCCTATGGTTTGGTTGGTATGGATTTAATGGTGGTTCTGCATTTGGTGCAAATGCAATCGCTGGTTTAGCTTTCTTAACAACTACTCTTGCCACTGCAGTTGCTGCAATCACATGGATGCTTGCTGAGTGGGTAATTTACAAAAAACCAACTCTTTTAGGTCTTGCTTCAGGTGCTGTTGCTGGTCTAGTTGCTATTACTCCTGCTGCTGGTTTCGTTGATGTTTCTGGTGCTATTATCTTAGGTGTCGCTGGTTCGTTATTTGCTTTTTGGGGTGTTACTGTACTTAAGAAGAAAATTGGTTATGATGATTCTTTAGATGCTTTTGGTATTCACTTTTTAGCTGGTTTATTCGGTGCTCTTGCAACTGCATTCTTAGCTGTAAAAGATAACGATTTACTATGGGACGGACCACTTAAAGAGTCTGGAGATAGAATAGGTCAATTTATGGTTCAAGTTGAATCAGTTGTAGTTGTTGGTCTATTTACATTAGTTGGTACAGTTGTAGTATACTACATCGCTACTGCATTAACTGGTGGATCTCGTGTAGATGCAGAGAGTGAGACTATTGGTCTTGACGAATCTGTACACGGCGAAAAATACACAAACTCTTAATAGAGTATGTGTATATAAAAATAATTTTTAAGGATGAGAAATGAAAAAAATTGAAGCAATAATTAAGCCCTTCAAACTAGAAGATGTAAAAGATGCATTAGCTGAAATCGGTATTACTGGTATGACAGTAACTGAAGTAAAAGGTTACGGTGCTCAAAAAGGCCATTCAGAGCTATATCGCGGTGCTGAATATGTTGTAGACTTTTTACCAAAAATCAAAATGGAAATGATTGTTTCTGAAGATATGGTAGAAAAAACTACAAGTACTATTGTTGAAGTTGCTCGTACAGGTAAAATTGGTGATGGTAAAATTTTCGTAAGTGATATCGAAAAAATCATCCGTATTCGTACAGGTGAAGAAGATAGCGAAGCTATCTAGTTTATTCCCTTCTATTTGCGTATGCTTTTGCATATGCAATTTTCTTGCCACCCTTCATTACTTAACACTTTTGTAACACTTCTTTTGATAATATTCCTTTATGATAAGGCATTCAAACTCTTTTATATTTTCTATTTTTATTCATATAGCTATTTTTATAGCCCTGTTTATTTCATATCAAGAGTTAAAACCAGGAGTGAAAAAACAAAAAGAAGAAACACTTTTACGCATTAAACTTTCAGTTATGCAAGACAAAGTAGTAAGACCAATTATCCCCAAAATTAAAACACATAAAGTAAGACCAATTATCCCCAAAATTAAAACACATAAAGTAAAACCAGTTGAAGTAAAATATGTTCAAAAATCCGTGAAAAAGAGAGTAGAGAAGAAACAAGTTATTATAAAAAAAAATGTACTAGTAAGTGAAAATATAGTTAAAAAAACCCCTTCTAAAAAAGAAAAAGAAGTAATCCCTAAAAAAACTAAAGAAATAACTACAAAAGTTGTTAAGGTTATTAAGGAAAAAGTAGCACCAGAAAAAGAGTATATAGATGAAAATATTGCAAAAATTATAGCCTTACTCAAGGAGAACTTATATTATCCAAGACGAGCAAGAAAAAGAGCTATACAAGGAGAAGTTTTAGTACGTTTTACCCTCTCAAATAAGGCGGAAATATCAAATATAGAAGTACTCTCTTCAACTAGTGAAGTCTTAAGTAGAGGAGCAATTCAAACTATAAGTAATGTAAATAATATACTTCCAAAACCAAAACAAGAAATCACTTTTAATATACCTATTTCTTATATACTACATTAATTAAAATAAAAAACTAGTGAGCATTTTAACTATAAAAAAAAGTAATTAAACTTAAGGAGTATTTTATAAGTTTTTATGATACAATATTGTTAATTCAAAATTAACATCAAAGGATTTATAATGGGTATCTTACTTATTACACTCGCATCAGCCTTGGTATTTGGGCTAGTTATATTTTTTATTTGTGAAGAGAAATCATTAACAAATGCAAACTTTTCAGATATGAAAGGTCTTTTTACCGAAGAGCTTAAGCTCTCAGAATGTATGGCTGAATTTAATACTATTCGTTATATATTACTGTATGGTGCAATTCTTTTATTGTTTGACTTAATTGTTGTTCAGTTAGTATTTATTCCAAATAATTTTGGGGCTGCACAAATGATGGCTTATATCTTTATACCTTCTCTATTTGGATCATGGTTAATTCTACTTGTTAAGTGGACATACCAGCCTGTTATTAAAGTTATCTCATCCTTGCTGTATGGTGCAGGATATATCGGAGCTGCTGTAATGGCATTTGGAATTACTTATCTAACATCTATGTAATACACTTCTTGCGAAAGGGCAGAGATTGTCCTTTAACGACCTTCTTACCACTTCTAATCTCTATTATAGTAAGAAAAGTAAATTAAGGAGAATAGTAGGCTAGATGATATATTAGTAAAAGAACTAGAGAATATGTCTAAAAGGTTTATGTAGGTTTTTTATAATAATTATATTTGATTGATTGTTTAGAAAAAGAGTGGTGACCCCGAGGAGAATTGAACTCCTGTAACATGGATGAAAACCATGGATCCTAACCGCTAGACGACGGGGCCACTCTTGTTTTTGTTATGGTGTCCTGTGATGGATTCGAACCATCGGCCACATCATTAAAAGTGACGTGCTCTACCAGCTGAGCTAACAAGACTTAGTCTCTTATTGTTAAGAGGTCGAAATTATAGACAAATAGACAAAGGATGTCAAGTTAAACAGGCATGAATTGTGAAATTTGTAAAATTAAGTGTTATGGTTACATAATAAAGAATTAATTTTGATAAAATATGACTAATGAATTACTATAGTTTTGAATACCCTTATCTTATTCTTTTACTCATTCCAATCATCTGGTGCTTATACAGATGTAGAGAATACTTACAACAGAGATACTTCGTACATTTACAATTTTTACCTGTTAAACGCAGCTTTATGAAAATAGAGTGGATTGTAAAAATCCTTATTTTTATACTACTGTGTATTGCACTTGCTTCACCTGTTATCATTGATAAATCAAACCCTTACAATCGTAATGGAAAAGATATAGTCTTAGTTATAGATGCAAGTGGCTCGATGAATGCATCAGGTTTTGACGTTGACGATGAGTTTAGCCAAGGAGAGAGACTCTCTAGATTTTCTCTTACTAAAATAGTCGCTAAGAAGTTTATACAAAGTAGAGAGAGTGACAATGTTGGTATAGTCTTGTATGGGGACTTTGCATTTATCGCCTCACCTATTACATATGAGAAAGAGATAGTGGTAGATATGCTCTCTTATCTAAGTGAAGGCATGGCTGGACAAAATACAGCTATAGGCGAGGGTATCGCAATGGGGTTAAGAGCTTTTAAACACTCAAAAGCAAAAAATAAAGTGATGGTACTACTCAGTGACGGAGAGCATAACAGTGGCTCTATCTCACCAAAAGATGCTTTAGTGTTAGCAAAAAATGCAGATGTTAAGATTTATACTATTGCTATAGGCGAAGCTGACTCAGCTTTGATGCACAAGATTGCTAAAGAGAGTGGGGGTGTTTATTATAGTGCTGTGAGTGCTAAAGAGTTACAAAATGTATATAGTGCAATTGATAGACTCGAATCATCAAAGATTAGCTCAAAAGAGTATAAGCTAAAAGAGTACTATTTTCAAAGTTTACTACTTATAGCCTGTGGACTTTTACTTTTTTTACTTTATAGAGAGATAAAAAGATGAATATACTAAATCCTGAATACCTTTGGCTTTTACTCTTTTTAGTAGTAGCTTTTATGAAAAAAGACTTTAGAGTGCTGCGTTTAACTAGTTATGGTTATATCTTGAGTTTTATATTTATAGTTTTAGCCCTAACTCGCCCAGTGATAGAACAAGAACCCATAAAAACGCAAGAACTTTTAAATGATGTAGTAATCGCACTAGATCTGTCATACTCTATGCAGGCAGAAGATATAACACCCTCGCGCTTAGCATTTGCTAAAACTACTTTAGAAACACTGGTAAAGAGCGAGCAGAAAAGTCGTTTTGGCGTACTTGGGTTTACTACAAATGCCATAATACTCTCACCTCTAACACAAGATACACAACTTCTTTTACATCTTTTTAACATGCTTGATGAAAAGCTCATTATGACAAAAGGTAGTAGTGTTATGCCTGCTTTAATCCTTGCTAGAAAAATGTCAAAGTCTCCTAGGGTGAGCGTTGTTTTACTTACAGATGGTGGGGATGAGTTAAACTATGAAGATGAAGCCTTGTATGCAAAGAAAAATAACTTACAAGTAAACACGATAATGATAGCCACAAAAAGTGGAGGCACACTAAGACTAGATAATGGTGAACTACTCAAAGATGAGATGGATGACATTGTAGTGAGTCGTGAGAATAGTGCTATTAGTATCATTAGTGAAGAGAGTGGAGGCATATATACTCATTCTCTTAGTGATATAATCTCAGCACTTCACTCTCAAAGAGATGATGAGTATAAAAGTAATGTAACTATTGTACAAAATATGGAACTCTTTTATTATCTTGTAGGTTTAGCACTTTTTATATTTTTAGTGAGTGTTACTACTCTTAAACTCTATGTATTACCTTTTTTACTCTTTTTTGGAGTCTCAGTAGAAGCGAGTATTTTAGACTTTGCAAAAAATGAAAACAGAGTGGTGTTTGAACGGGCTGTAGCACTCTATAAAGATGGAGAGTATGAGAAAGCCTTATCTGCGTTTAGAAGTGTAAAATCAAGTAAAGCAGAGATAAAAGCCATTGTCTATTATAATAGTGCAAATTCTTTAGTTCGATTAAAAGAGTATGAAAAAGCACGAACAGCTTATAAAAAATCTTTAGCCTTGCACTATACAAAAATTGCAGATGAAAACCTTCAGTATATTCATGGTGTAGCTGAGGAAAAGCAGATGATTACCGGAGAACAAAAAAGTGCTAAAAAATCTAACCTAGCTAAAAAAAATGAGAGTTCTCAAAAAAAGAAAAAAGAGGGTGGTAGCTCAAATATGAAAGTGAGTGCTGCTGCTAGTAATGGTGCAAGTGAAAAGTCTAAAAAGAGTAAACAAGAATCAAGAGTCTCTCTTAATTCTGGTAAAGTAAAACTGAGTTCCAAACAGTATGAACTCATCAACAAAAGGCAAATAAATGAAATTAAACCTTGGTAGATTTATACTTTTTCTTTTTCTTTTTACTCCACTAATACAAGCTTCGGAGTATCAGTGGCGTGTGCAAGTTAATAAAAAAGAAGCACATGTAAACGAAGCACATGTAAACGAAGCAATACACTTGCACTATAGCTGTGACTATAGTGATAGTGCAGAGCTTTATGTAATAGAATTTAATCCCACAACTGATAATAAAAACTACAAGATAGAGATACTAAGAGAAGATGAAAGAATTGTAAATGGAAAGAAAATAAATGAGTACGAATTTGTTCTTTTTGTAAAAAAAGCGGGACAATTCTCTTTATCACTTGATACACTTATGAAAAAGACAAACAAAGATTCTATAGAAAACGGAATGCTTGGCCGTGACAATGCTAACTATGAGGAGTTTTCACTTTATCCATACAAACAAAAAAGTATAGAAGTAAATATTTTAGAGACACAGAGTCCTATGGTGGGGGAGTTTACTCTTAGTGTAAAAAAAGATAAAGCAACAATAGAAGCATATGAGCCTTACCATTTAGAGTTTCTTGTGAGTGGACTAGGAGACTTTCAAGTTTTTAAGGATGTAGCTTACAAGATAGAAGGTGTTGAGGTTTTTAGTGAAGAAGCAAAAGAAGAGATAGTTTTAACAGCGGATGGTTACAAAGGAACTTGGAGAAAGAAGTTTGCTTTTGTAAGTGATAAAAACTTTAGCATACCCGCTTTAGAAACTAAGTACTTTGACCTCAAAGAGAAAAAACTCAAAACACTCCGTTTTGATGGTTTAGATATAGTTGTGAGTCCTGCAAAGTTTAAAAAAGAGCAACTACTTGATCCTAAAGAAGAAGTACTGACATTTGATAAAAGTTATCTTTATTATCTATTAACATTTCTTGCTGGTTTTTTAGTAGCAAAAATAAAGTTTATCAAACCTAAAGTTCAAGATAGTGATGAAAAACTTTTTTGTAAACGAGTGAAAGAAGTAGATAGCTTAGAAAAACTAAGTTTTATTTTAGTGACACAAGATGCAAAAAAGTATGAAAAAATTATTTCTGCTATTGACCTAAAAGAACTTACATCCTTAAAAAAGCTTAAGAACTTAATATGTAGTTAATTACAATTTAACTACAATTAATAAAAAACATAGGAAATAATTATAAATGAAGAACTTTTTAGGACTATCTTTAGGTATATTACTAGTTTTGAGTGGTTGTGCTCAAAAAGTAGGTATAAAGGCACTGGAACCTGCTGAGGTAGATAGAGTAGCAAATACTAAAAAGATTACAGTAACTAACTTTAGCCGTGATAGTGTTGGTTTATCAAGAAAAATAGAAGCAAATCTTGCAAAATTTCGTATAGATGACAAAAAATACTTTACTTTAGTCAGTCGAAATGACTTTGATAAAATTCTCAAAGAGCAGCATGCTCAAAACAGTGGTTTAGTTGACCCTACAACTGTGGTAGAAGTAGGGCAACTCATAGGTGCTGAGGCAATTATTAATGGTAATGTTGGCAGAGCAACATCTCAGGACACTTACTTTTATGAAAAGAGAGTCAGATGTGCAGATAAAGAGTGTAAAAGTCAAGTAAAGTATAAGGTAAGGTGTAAAAAAAGAGTTGTAGGTCTCTCAAGTGAACTGCGTATCGTTGATGTACAAAAAGGTGATGTAATATTTGCGGATACCTTTAGTGATACTGCTGTATATAAGCAGTGTAGTGATGATCAAAGAGTATTACCGTCAACAGAGATAGCTGCACAAAATTTAGCAAGAAGTATGGCAGCTAAGTTTACATACAAACTAACACCACATTATAAACATTTTCAAGTGGCTTTACTTGAGGACCCTGACTTAGACTATACTGATAAACAAGAAGAGTTGTTAGAAGTCTCTTTAGAGTATATCGAGCAAGAGCGTTATGATAAGGCAGAAAAGTTACTCATTCGTTTAGTAGATGCAACCAGGTCTCAGTCTTATGTACCTTTTTACAACCTCGGTGTTATCTCAGAGGCAAGAGGAAAGTATGTAGATGCAAAAGAGTACTATGGGTATGCTGACAACTTAATGGTGGCTCCTGTTGAAGAGATTAACGAGGCGATAGTGAGAATAGATAGACTCATAGTAAAGCGTGAAAGAACGCGAGAACAGATTAACAGATAAGGCTTAGTGTGAAGTATATATTTTTAATAGTAGTGACGGTTTTATTAATGCTGAGTGGGTGTGCAGGGTCAAAACCACAAGTTCTTGTAAAAGAGAAGATTTTACCTTCTTGGTATACAAATCCTCCACTCTCAAATGAACAAGAACTCTATGTATTAGGAGAAGGTAAGGACAAAAAAGAGGCGATAGCAGAAGCTCTCTCTTTAATGGCTTCAACACTGAGTGTATCTATCTCTTCAAACTATAATGCCAAGACTGAGGTAAGAGAAGGTTCTGTAAACAGTAGTGATGGAGTATATAAAAGTGACATCACAAGTAAGGTACAAGAGATTCGTATCAGTAGTTATGATGTTTTGTATGCTGCATCACTTGGATTTAAACGCTACACTGTACTCATCACGTCTAAAAAAACGAAACTTTTTAAAAGTATGGTTCGTGAGTTAGATCAGAAGTTTGCTCTTATACAAAGTGAGAGAAAGTCTCTTGCCGGGGCAAATGCACTTGATAAACTCTTTTTTTATAGAAAACAAAAGAAAAGTTTACAAAACCTTCCAAATACTCTTATAGTTATGAACTCTCTTAAGCCTGCGTTTGAAGGGGATGAGTATATTCGTAAAACGCAGGAGATAGGTTTCGCTTATCAAGAGATAATACAAAACATAAGTTTCTCAATCGACTCAAATGCACTTGCCTCAAACCTAAAAGCACCCTTAGCAAAAGGTATAAGCGAGAGACGACTCAAAATGAAACAAGCAAATAGTCCTGAACACTTTAGTGTGTATGTAACAAGTAGTATTGAAAAGGCACAGGCCTACGGTTTTTGGCTTGCACGAAGTGAAGTGACTATCAAAACGAAAGACTATAAAGGTGTTATCGTTGGCTCAAACACACTTCAAATCATAGGACAATCCTCACAAAGTTTTGCAATCGCTAAACAAAATGTTGCGTTTAGACTGGGCATACTTATAGAAAAAGAGGGTATTTCAAAGGTTTTAGGGCTTGATATTTAAGCTCATTTACATTCTTTTAATGGATATATAACAAATAATGCTCATTTATGCTCCAATAATGGCAATTATATTCTTAAAAGGACATATTTCTCTTAAGAATTAAAATCAAAAAAACTCAAAATATATTGATAATATGCCAAATCATCATAAAACCTAGTAAATATGAGAATAATCTTCCCTTAGATGTGACATATTTTTGTTCTTTTAAAAATATAATTTAAAGTTATAATCAATATAATATTAATGAATAAATAGTTGTATGCCTAAATAAACTTTATATCAATTCTGAACTCTTCACTATATACTATTCTTGTCGTTTATTCTTTTAATTTACTTGATTATACTTTGTCTAGTTTATAGGGGACATTCCAGTATCTAAAAAGTGTCAAAATCAGGCTGTTCTTTATACTCAAAGCCATGTGCCTCTGCCACAGCAGAATTGTAAAGCTCACCATTGTAGGTATTTAGGGCTGAGCGCATTGGCGCATTAGTCACAACAGAGATGCCCTCTTTAGCTAATGATTTAACAAACTCAAGGGTAGAATAGGTAAGTGCATATGTGGAAGTACGAGGATAGGCTCCTGGCATATTTGCAACACAATAGTGTACTATCTCTTCTTTTATAAAAGTAGGTTCACTATGTGTTGTCGCATGTGAACTCTCAAAACAGCCCCCTTGATCGATAGAAACATCAACTAAGACCGAACCTTTTTTCATTACTTTAAGCATCTCTGTAGTGATGAGTTTAGGAGCTTTAGCTCCGGGTATAAGTACCGTACCTATCAGCACATCCATCTCAGGAAGTAATATTTCAATGGTTCTTTTATTTGAATATAAAACTTCTACATTCGCAGGAAGCACATCTTTTAAGTAAGACAATCGCTCTACATTTATGTCTAAGATACTCACCTTTGCCCCTAAACCCGCAGCAATTTCAGCAGCAGCTTTACCCGCAATACCACCACCTAAAATCAAAACCTTTGCAGAAAAAGTACCGTTTACTCCAGACATTAAAATTCCTGATCCTCCTTGATAAGATCCTAGATGAATCCCCGCCATGATGGGAGCCATCTTTCCTGCGACTTCACTCATTGGCTCTAAGAGAGGTAGTCGCTTATTTAGACTCAGAGTCTCATAAGCAAAGGCCGTGATTTTGCGCTCTAGTAAAAATTCTGTCTGAGCTTTATCTGCTGCAAGATGTAAATAGGTAAAGAGAATCTGTCCCTCTTTGAAGAGCCCGTATTCACTTTTTATTGGCTCTTTTACTTTGACTATCATCTCAGCTTTATCAAATAAAATCTTAGCTTTCTCACAAATAACAGCTCCACATTTAAGATAATCTTCATCTAAAAAACCACTACCCACACCTGCATTTTTTTCAATAAAAACTTCATGACCACAGTCAATAAGTTCGGCCACAGCCTCAGGAGTCATCGAAATACGGTACTCTTCTATTTTAATTTCTTTAGGAACACCTATCTTCATCACTTATCCTTTAATACAATATTTGTACTATGATAGTCTAGTAAAATTAACAAAGAACTTTCATTTGATAGAACTATAAAAAATGGCAAATATTAACTGTAGTGACCAAGCAAGCTTTTAGCTAAAATTCGAATATGAAAATCCGGGGACAGACAAATCCGGGGACAGTACAAATCCGGGGACAGTATACTAATACAAATAAAATAGACCTAAGCATACTTTATAAAAAATACAGGATGGAACTACACAATTATTGTGAAATCCATTGTAATTAAGATATCTGTTTTAAAGGATTGGATTAATCCCTACAGTACAATGCAAGGGGTGGGGGGGGGATTCATAAAGCCTATTACCTTAGAAACTGACTATATATATGTTCATGCCAAGTTGTATGAACAACGAAAAAGATGTTTAACTTTTGAAGTAACAGTAGAAGATAAAGATAAAAAGATATTTACAAAATCAAAAGTTATAAACTTCATCATTGAATGATTTTCCTACCGCAAGCAGAAACTATTCATTAACAATAAAAGTATTGACATTGTAAATACAAAAGTGCTATAATTAAAGTATACAAGTAAAGGGAATGCTTTGAAATTTGAGTGGAATGATGAAAAAAATAAATTAAATATTAAAAATTATCAGATTAGCTTCGATGAAGCAAAAGAGGTTTTTTTAGACCCAATGCATATTTCAAAACTAGACCATAGTTTTGACTACTTTGAAGAAAGATGGATAACACTAGGTACATCAACAAAGGATAAAATCTTAGTTGTAGCAAATATGTTTTTTGATGACGATGGTAAAGAGATAATAAGAATAATAAGTGCTAGAAAAGCAAATCAAAAAGAAAGGATTTTTTATGAGCAACATTAAAGAAAGAGAAAAGTTTGATGATTATGAAGTATTAGATGATTATAATTTTCCAGGTGGTGTTAGAGGTAGATTTTATGAACCAAAAAAGATACCTGTTTCTCTAAGACTAGATAATGACATCATTTTATTTTTTAAAAAGATGGCTAGTGAAAAAAAAGTTCCCTATCAAACACTTATAAATGCTTTACTGAGAAAAGAATTACAAGAAGTATAACAAGTGAGTCGAGGCAAGAGGACTACCGATGAAAAAAAGCCTTGCTAGTATAGTTCTTCTTTTAGTAGTTATACTGCTTGACTTAAGTGCATCTACATATAAATGGAGTGCGAAAATAGATAAAAAAACAGCATATGTAAATGAGGCAATTTTGCTTACTTATGCATGTGAATTTAGTGATGCAAGTGAGCTATACACTATAGACTTTAATCCAGTACAAGATAATGAGTCATTTAGTATAAAACTTTTAAAAGAGAGCCAAGTATTAAAAAACTCTTCAAGAGTTAACAGTTATGAGTTTATAGCATATGTAAAAAGAGAAGGTATCATCTCTTTTGATTTTGATATAGTTATGAAAAAGACAACACAGGAGTCTATAAATTCGACAACCACTGGGCATTATGATGATTCCAAGAGTGAATCATTCATCTTAACTCCTATGAAACAGTTACCTCTCTCTATTAACATTAAAAAGACTTCCTCAAAACTTGTTGGAGAGTTTACTCTTATGGTGAAACAAGACATACCTAAGCTTGCACCATACCAGCCTTATAATTTAGAGATACAGATACAGGGAGTTGGAAACTTCTCAAGTGTAGCTTCTGTTGATTTTATTATTGATGGTGTAAAAATATTTACGCAAGGTGCAGTTTTAAAGACTGACTTCACACAAGATGGAGAAAAAGGTGTTTGGAGTCAGAAGTTTGCCTTTGTGAGTGAGAAATCATTTGTAATACCTGAGGTACTCATCGAGTACTTTGATGTAAAAACAGGTACATTAGAGATGCTAACATCTGATGCAGTGAATGTAAGTGTAGATAAGTATGTGCATAGAGAAGAGGACATCCTAGGTATAAAAGAAAAAAAGGATTATTTGTACAAACAGGAGTACTTGTATTATCTGTTGATCTTTTTAGTTGGTTTCTTAGTGGCAAAAATTAAATTAAATATACCCAAACCACCTAGGATAGAAGAAGAACTTTTTCTCAAATCTATTAAAGAGACGACTTCTTTAGAAAAACTATGTTTTCTTTTGGTTAATAAAGATGCAAAAAAGTATGAAGAGTTAATCTCTAAAATAGAGTCAAAAGAACTTACATCTTTAAAGAAAGCTAAGAACATAGTATCAAAAAACTAAAGCCAACAATACTTTTAACTATGCGTTTCACAATGATTAACCACAAATGATTATACTTACACTATAAATAAATCGAGGTGTTGTGCATGATAAGTAAGATTCAAAAAGTTAAAGCAGAAGTTGCAAAAGTAGTTGTTGGTCAGGAGAAGATGATAGACTCTCTTCTTATAGCACTTTTATGCGAGGGTCACATCCTCATAGAAGGTGTTCCGGGTCTCGCAAAAACAACTACTGTAAATGCTCTCTCTAAAGCACTAGGACTTAACTTTAAGCGTGCTCAGTTTACACCTGACTTACTTCCATCTGATATCTTAGGTGCTGAGATCTATGACCCTCAAAACAATCAGTTTAAAATCAAAAAAGGGCCTGTTTTTACTAACCTTTTACTTGCAGACGAGATTAACCGTGCTCCTGCTAAAGTTCAGTCTGCGCTACTTGAAGTAATGCAAGAAAAACAAGTGACTCTAGGTGACACTACTTTTAAACTCGACCCTCCATTTTTTGTTATGGCTACACAAAACCCAGTTGAACAAGAGGGTGTATACCAACTCCCAGAAGCACAACTTGATCGTTTTATGCTTAAAATTTTAGTTGATTACAATACAAAAAATGAAGAACTTGAAATCGCTCGTCGTATATCTAGTGGAAATTTTGAAGAGGTAAACGCAGTACTTAGTGCGGACGAACTAGATGAACTCAAAGCCAATATAGCAAGTATTCATGTGGATGCTGAGGTTGAAGAGTACATGATAGAACTCGTTAATGCGACTAGAAATCCAAAAGAGTATGGACTCGAAGAAATAGCAGAGTTTATCCAATTTGGAGCGAGCCCACGTGTGAGTATAGATATGTTCAAGGCTGTAAAAGCGATGGCATTTATGCGTGGCAAAGATTTTGTGACGCCTATAGATGTGGCATACATCGCAAAAGAGTTAATGAGACACCGTATCGTTCTCACATATGAAGCAGAAGCTGAAGGTATTACAACTGATGAAATTATTCAAAAAGTACTAGAAACTGTAGCAATTCCATAAGGTCTTATCTTGAGTAAACTACAAAAAATTCTAGTCAGAGCACGTCGCCAAGTGTTTTCTGAAATGGTGGGAAATAATCCTTCTATCTTTCAAGGCGAGGGATATGATTTTATCGAACTTCGTGAGTATATGCCTGGAGATGATATCCGTCATATTGACTGGAACATCACGGCAAAACTTCAAAAACCCTACATAAAAGTCTTTAGAGAAGAGAGAGAATTAAATGTTGTTATAGTATCAGTTCTTAACGGAAGTGTACATTTTGGATCTAAAAAATTTAAACAAGAGACAATAGCAGAAGTATCAGCCTTACTGAGTTTCTCAACACTTAAAAATGGTGACTTGTTAAGCTCATATATATTTACAGACAGAATGATAAGTCATAGCAAACCGAGTAAAAAAATCAATCAAATTAAAAAAAATGTAGATGAGATTTTAAACTTTGATGCCATAGGGGAAAGACTAGACTTTAAAGCACTCTCAGAGACACTTTTTAGAAGACTTAAACGCAAGTCGCTCATTTTGGTCGTAGGTGATTTTTTTGAGATACCTGACTTTAAACTTTTAGCAAAAAAACATGAGGTTATTGCACTCATTGTTCGTGACCACTTAGAAGAGAAACCACCAAAAATGGGCTTTTCATCTTTAGTAGATCCTGAGACTGGAGCTACTTTAGAGGGTGACTTTAATGCTTCTAGCGTAGAGGCTTATGCTAAAAGGGTGCATGCACATGATAAAGCACTTTACAAACAACTTAGAAAAGACCAGATACGATTTACTAAGATTTATACAGATACAGATACAAATGCAAGTGTAGCACTTCGTAGACTTTTTGAGGGAAAATAAATGCAAACAAAAGACATACCGCTTCATGATATTAAAGCTCTTATAGAGATACAGGAGTACTCTTTGTACTATTTTATAGCTCTTGTAGGTGTAGTCTCTATCGTCACACTTTTATTAGTTTATCTACTCATAAATTATTTAAAAAGTAGAAATAGCTTTAACATTCGAGCTGAGCATTTAAAACTTTTAAAAGAAATTAACTTAAATGATACAAAAAATGCTGCTTATGAGATTACACTGTATGGCTCGACTTTTGAGTTTGATAGTGAACATCATAGTAGAACTTATCTCACTTTAGTAGAAGACTTAGAGACTTATAAATACAAAAAAAATGTAGAGAGTTTTAACAGGGAGACCAAAAACAGTATAGAAAATTATATAGGAATGTTAGATGTTTGATGGTATGTACTTTGAGTATCCATACTTTTTCTTTCTAATAGTTCTTTTTATTGTCTGTGAATTTTATTGTAAGATGAAACTTCCTTCTTTTTACTTTCCACATGCARCWCAGTTTATGCAAAAGGGAGTGAGTAGTTCTCATTTACCTCTTATTTTAAAGTACTTAGCTGTTTTTATGATGATACTTGCCTTGAGTTCCCCTGTGCAAGATGAGGCTTATGAGCTTGAGCCAAAAAAAGGGCATGAAATAGCAATCATTATTGATGCATCTCAGTCTATGCAGGCTCAGGGTTTTGATATGAATAATCCTGATAATAATCGTTTTGACGTAGTCAAACTTATAGTTGGAGACTTTATAAAAAAAAGAAAGAGTGATAACATGGGACTAGTGGTTTTTGGGGCATACTCATTTATAGCATCACCTCTTACTTATGATGAAAATATCTTAGCTCGTATAGTATCACAACTTCAAATTGGTATGGCAGGTAAATATACAGCACTCTATGAGTCACTAGCGCAGGGAGTTAAGCTACTTAAAATGAGTGAGTCAAAATCGAAAATAGCGATTTTATTAACTGATGGCTATTCTTCACCAAACATAGACAAAATCCCACTCGATGTTGCACTAGATATGGCAAAAAAAGAGGGTGTAAAAGTCTATCCAGTAGGTATAGGCAATCAAAACGAGTATAACTCTGCTGTACTACTTAAAATAGCAGAAGAGACTGGAGGAGTTGCTTTTGGAGCTTCTAACAGTAATGAGTTACAAGCTGTTTATGCAAAAATCGATGAACTTGAAAAAGTGGAGATAAAAAATGAGTCTTACACTTATCTCAATTATTACTACATTTATCCACTTTTTGTTGGACTGCTTGCTTTAATGCTTTACGTGTACATGAGAAATATAGATGGGGGTCAAGACTAATGAGTTTTTTACATCCAGAATTTTTATACTATATTTTACTTCCAATGTTACTATTTTTTACATTATTACTTAGAAAAAAATCAGCACAAGAGACTTACTTTAGTAGTGAGGTCATGAGTAAGTTAAGAGTAACTGCAAATACTTTAACTTTAAAAACGAGAAACTGGCTATTTCTAGTAGTGGGTATCTTGATACTTTTAGCTCTTAGCGGGCCTGTTATAGATGAGGGCACAGTAGAGATAAAAGCTAAAAGTGCTGACATTATGGTGGCCCTTGATATATCTGACTCTATGTTAGCTGAGGATGTTTATCCCAACCGTCTCAAACTTGCTAAACAAAAAGCATTAGAGTTATTAAAACTAGCTCCAAGTGAGCGAATAGGGGTAATTGGCTTTGCAAAAAACTCTTACCTTGTTTCTCCCCTTAGTTTTGATAGTCATGCTGTTGCCTTTTTACTGAGAGAGCTTAGAACTGACTCTATTACTGAGAAGGGAACAAATTTTCTCTCAATGCTTCAAGTTGTTGATAAGAGTATAAAAAAAGAGTCTAAAAAATACTTACTTATTTTAACGGATGGTGGAGATAAAGAAGAGTTTTCACAAGAAATAGAGTATGCAAATGAGAAAAACATAGTAGTTTTTGTTTTAGCTCTAGGAACTTCAAAAGGAGCACCTATTAAAAGAGAAGATGGCTCATTTTTAAAGCAAAATGGAACTGTTTTAATCTCAAAACTCAATGAAAATATAAGTACGCTAGCTACTAAAACAGGTGGAGTCTATATAGAGAGTGTAAACTCAAACGCAGACATAAAAGCAATGCTCAGAGAGATAGAAGCTAAGAGTGAGAAAAAAGAGTTAAAGTCTCAGGAAGTCAAACGCTATATCCCACTCTTCTATTTTCCCTTAGGTTTCGCACTTTTTCTTTTACTAATAGCCACATCTTCTTTAGGAAAAAATAGAAAGAAAAATATAGCGACTGGACTTATGATGGCGTTTACATTTGGTCTAACACAAGATGTAGAAGCAGGAGTAACAGACTTTATGCTTTTAAATAAAGCTAAAGAAGCATATGAAACACAGGCATACGAGCAGGCAGAAGCCCTGTATGAGAAGTACTCAAAAGTGAGTAAAAGTGCAGAAGTAGATTATAATATTGCTAATGCACTTTATAAACAGAAAAAGTATAAAGAGGCTCAAAAGCTATATGAAAAAATAAATTTTGATGAACCAAAAAAACAGGCAAAGAACTATGCAAATCTTGGGAACACTTATGTGAAATCTAAAAGTGAAGAGGGACTCCAAAAGGCAGTTGAAGCATATGAAAAATCTTTGGAAATAGAAGATGATAAAGATGTAAAAGAGAACCTTGAAGCCGTTAAAAAAATGATAAAAGAACAAGAAAAACAAAAAGATAAAAATAAAGACGATACAAAAGAGAAGCAGGACAAAAAAGACAATAAAGAAAAATCTGATAAAGATGAGAAGAAAGATAAATCAGAGAAAAAAGACAAGTCAGAGAAAGATGAAAAGTCTGATTCAAAAGATAAGAGTGAAGCTAAGGATAAAAAATCTGATAAAAAAAGCGAAGAAAAAAAGAAAAAAGATGAGACTAAAGAGATAAAAGACAACAATAGCACACAGCAAGAAACTCAAGCAAAAGATATGAAAAATATAATGAGCGATGAAGAAGAGAAAAAATGGTTAAAAAAACTCTCTAAAGAGCAGAGTACTTTTCTTTATAAACTAAATGATGATAATAAATTTGAGGATAATACAGATGAAAAACCTTGGTAAGATAATAATACTTTTAACATTTTTGTTAAGTTCACTAAATGCAAGTGTAATAGCTAGAGTAAATCCTAATGATGTGTTTGCAGGTGATACTACAACTTATGTGCTAACAATAATAGGTTCAAATGTAAAAAAGCCGATTATAAGTAATATTTGTGGTAACGAGATTACAGCAACGGGTTCACAAACAAGTATAGAGTCAATTAACGGAAATTATAAAAAAAGTTATAGTCTATCGTATCAATTTACACCTAGGAAAACTTGTAGTGTAGATGTCGTAGCTGTTGAAATCGATGGAAAAGTAGAATACTCAAACCGTGTAGATGTAAACGTCCTCCCAAGAACGCAGGACTTGAATGGAGACTTTTTATTAGAGTTTAAGAGCTCAGCACAAGAGCTTTTTATAGGAGAACCCTTTAGCCTTACACTGCTACTTAAACAAAAAAGAGGTGCACAAGTAGTTGACAATAAATTTATAGCTCCAGAGTTTAAAGGTTTTTGGCTTAAGTCTGAATCTAAGCCTCAAAGAACGCAAGATGCTGAGTACCTGACTACGAAGGTTGTGTATGAGTTAGCACCACAAAGAGAAGGAAATTTAAGTATCGAGGCGGCTGAGTTAAAAATCGCTTCAAGAGTTGATGTGAATAATTGGGCCAATAGAAGTCCCCAAGTTAGATGGAGAACATATTACTCAAATGTAGTTGATCTTAAAGTAAAGGCACTGCCTCAAAATGTAAAAATAATTGGTGATTTTACAATTAAAGCTAGTGTAGATAAAAAAGAAGTCAATCCAAATGAAGCAATAAATGTAAGTATAGAAATAGAGGGCTTAGGTAACTTTGAAGATATAGAGAGTTTTAAACCTTTTATTCCAGATGTAAATATTTTTGATGAAAAAATTAAACTTTTAAAAAATAAATTGAGTCAAAAGATTGTTTTTGTAAGTGAACAAGACTTTATCATTCCATCATTTGAGTTAAAGTATTTTGATGTAAATACACAAAAAGTTAAAACGATACAAACTCAGAGTATAGAGATAAAAGTAAATGGTCATGTCGAGAAAAAAGAGCTGAGTGTTGCTCGTAATGCAGACACTGCTTTAAAAACAGAAGAAGTAGACAAAAATGTGTTAGTTGAGAAAAATAATTATCTTTATATCTCTTTAGCATTTGTATTGGGACTTATAATCGGTATATTAATCATACTTGTAAAGAGAAAAGTATTCTCAAAAAATAGAAAAACATTTGATGTAAAAGATGAAAAGGTCTTACTCATTAAACTTATGCCTTATAAAGATAGTGACAAAGATGTTGAGGATTTAGTGAGAGTTTTAGAAAATAATATTTACTCTAAAGAAAAAGTGACATTGGATAAAAAGAAATTAAAAGAAGTTATTAAAAAGTACGATATTTCTTAGTCTAAAATATCATGTAACTTATTTGCATCAAGCATCTCTTGATGTACTTTCTCCCAGTCGTTACTCTCTATGGCACTCTTTAAGTGTGCTAATTCATCTTGGAAAATCGTTATAGACTCTAAAAGGTTAGTTTTGTTTTGTCTAAAGATATCTTCCCACATATAAGGTGAACTTTTTGCCAAACGACTCATAGAACGATATCCACCAGCAGCAAGTGCTAAAATATTATGTTTATTCTCTTGGCGCATTACCGTGTTGGCAATAGCGTATGAAACGGCATGGGGCATATGAGAGATAAACGCAGCATGTCTATCGTGCTCAACTGCACGCATAAACGCTTGTCTCATGTTTAGAGATGAAAAAATCATTTTTGCTGTATCTGCTTGATGTTTTCCACTATCTTCTAAGTCACATAAAACTACAACCTTGTCTTCATAGAGACCTTCCACTGCTGCCAGTGGACCAAAGTTTTCTGTTCCTGTCATAGGGTGTGCTGCAACAAAGTTCTTACGGATTTCGCTTGGGACACTTTGGACTATTTTTTCTTTWGTACTTCCAAGGTCAATGATAGTTGTCTCTGCACTAACATCTGTTAAGTCATGGAGTGTAGCTATTAAACCATCAACAGGAATAGCTAAAAAGATAACATCGCATTTTTTAACTTCAGGAAAACTTGCGATACTATTTACGAGACCTAACTTCATGGCTTGTTGAGTATGTATTTCGTTATGATCATAACCGACAATATCTGTTACATACTCTTTTTGTTTTAGACTCATGGCAAGTGATCCACCCATCAGTCCAAGTCCAATTATCGCTATTTTCATATTTAATCTTTTATTTTTATTTGTCAAATTATACACATTTTAATTTAAAGTTAACAATATGACAAAATATAATTTTAGTCTTTAGTCTATTTACTTAGTATTAATCACATTAAGGGTAAAATCACTTCTAATTTTAACCATGGAAGTTCAATGAAGATATTCTCACCACTCTTTTTATTATTTTTTACTCTCAACCTTTTTGCACAAACACTAGACTCTATTAAATTTGAAGGAATGGTTCATATATCTGAACCCGTTGCTCTTCGTATGCTCACATTTGAAAAAGGTGATGAGATAAATATAAAAATGGTTGATGATGCTATCAAAAAGTATTTTAAACAAGGCTATTTTAATGATATCTGGGTTGAACTAAATGGTGGAAACCTGACATTTTTCTTTAAAGAAAAAGCGATTATTTCTCAGATTGAACTACATGGCTGGAAAGATAATGATGAAGAGATTCAAGGTGCAGTTGTTCAGATAAAAAAAGGTTCTCTTTATGATGAAAAACTCCTTGAAGATGCTAAAAAACGTATAATTGAAGCAATCTCTCAAGAGGGAAAACTTGACACAGTTGTTGAAATCAAAACAGAGTACCTAGAAAATGGAAGTATAAAAGTCACATTTGTTGTAAATGAAGGTGAAGAGATTATAATCAATAAGCTTGAGTATAATGGGGTTCACGGCTTGGACCCTGATACTTTTAATTCAGTAATCGCAAATAAAGAACATGAATTTATGGGTTGGTTCTGGGGTCAAAATGATGGAAAAATGAGTCTAGCAGATTTAGCTTATGACAATTTACGTATCAGAGACCTGTATATGCAGTATGGTTACTTAGACGCAAAGATAAATGAACCATTTGTTCGTGTAAACTTTAACCACTATACAGCAGATATGAGTTATCAAATAAAAGAAGGCGAAGTATATACTATTCGTAAAGTTACATTAGCACAATCTAAAGAGGTTGTAGATGAAGCACTGCTCCGAAGTATCATCTCCTTAAAAGAAGGTGAAGTCTTTAATATTAAGACTTTTCGCGAAGATGCGGAGAAAATTAAAACACTTGTAGCAGATAGAAGTTATGCTTTTGTTCAAGTTGTACCAGATTTAAAGAAAAATAAAGAAGATAAAACGGTTGAAGTTGTTTTTAAAATAGCACCAGGCGATAGGGTACGAATAAGAAATGTAGTTATCTCGGGAAATACAAGAACACTCGATAGAATTATCAGACGTGAACTTTATCTTGGACCGGGTGATATGTACTCTTTAACTGACTTAAAAGATTCTCGTAACTCTTTGGGACGTTTAGGTTATTTTGAAGGTACAACTATAGAAGAGAAACGTGTGAACAACCACTCTATGGACTTAGTTGTGAAGCTTAAAGAAGCTCCAACGGGTAATGTGCAACTTGGTGGTGGATATGGATCATTTGGTGGTATCTTGGTAAGTGTCGGTGTGAATGATAGAAACATCTGGGGTTCTGGAATTAATATGGGTGTAAAAGCTGAAAAATCAGAAACGAGAGAGTCTTATTCATTTAATGTTTCAAATAATAGACTTAATGATAGTGACTTTAGTGGAAATTTTTCCATTTATACCTCTTCATTCGATTATAATGATTATTCAGTATTTTCAGATGGTATCTCTATAGGTACAGGGCATAGATTTTCTCGTTATATTACAGGATATTTAGGTTATGGATTTTCAAGTAATGCATATTCATTTGATGATACTATTGATCTTAATGTCACAGATACTTTTTACTTTGAAGACTATACAAAAAGTGGTATTACTATTAGTGCTAAGTGGGATAATACAGATGACTTTTATCTCCCTCGTCATGGTTTTAATCTCTCACAAAGTTTTGAGAAAACTGGACTCGGAGCTGAGGCGAACTATATGAAATCCAGAACTGACTTTGGAAAGTATATCGGATTAGAAGAATACATAGGCTTTGATGCCATCTTTAGATATAAAGCAAAACTTAATGTCCTTATAGATAATGGTAATATTCCTTTAGCTGAGAAGTTTTATATGGGTGGTATTGGTAGCGTTAGAGGGTATCAAGCTTACTCTTTATCTCCTGTTATTGATGATAGTGGTACAGTAAGACGAGTTGGTGGTGAGAAAACATTTTCTAACTCTTTAGAGATGAGTATACCACTTATTCCTAAGGCAAAGATGCGTGTAGTCTTCTTTGTGGACTGGGGGTTTATTGGGGATGATTCTATTACTGATATTTCTCGTGGTGGTTATGGAGCAGGACTAGAGTGGTTCTCTCCTGTTGGACCAATCCAGCTGATGTTCTCTTCACCATTAAATGTAAATGATGGTAATATAGCGGGACAAGATGACAAGGTATCTAGCTTTGACTTTACAATGGGACAGAGGTTTTAAGAGTTAAAATTTATCTTTAATTCTTGTTCTAAAGGTTCAAGTTTTTTTAGGTTATCCTCTGCAAGATAGAGATTCTTTTTGCTTTTTACTTCTAAAATATCATCTTTAAAACTTAATGAAAAGTCTATGTTCTTAGGTCTATGACTTAGTAAAACTATGCCTAGGGAGAGTATGTAGGTTAAGATTTTTGTTGTCCCTTTCTCTGGTAGTAAAGCACTATATTTTTGTAAATGACTTTTTGTAGGAAGTTTATCATTCGCGTATTTACAAAGTGTTGCGATAAGAGTATTGCTCTCATGTGTAAATCCATACTCTAAAGCATTCTGTATAAGATAGTAAGTGTGCTTATTTTGAGAGTAAAAGTGGGCATAACTTCCTATTGGGTATAGTTTTGCCGCTAGCGATAACTCATATCTGTATTTTTTATCTATACCAAAGTACTCAGCACTTAAATCAAATAATTTTTTACTGATAAGATTAAGTTGTGTTGAAAAAGTAGTGTCACTTACTTGAGTATCTAAAAGATACTTTACACAAGGGTTATAGTTATGTGGAAACTTATGTTGGGAGTTTCGAAGTAAGTCTGCTAAAAACACACCTTCTCTAACCCCAACACCACTAGTAAGAATCTTTTTAAATGCTATTTTCTTAAGTAGTCTTTGTAGGATGAGTGTTCCAGGTTTTATAACATCGTAACGATTTGTTTTGATATGTAGTGTTTGAAGTTCAGAATCTGTTTGAGCTGCTAGTATTTTACCTGTAAACTTAGTAAGTGTATCACAAGAATAATTATAAGCATGTATCTTAGTGAGTTGGTAGGATTCTTCTTTCATGATAGCACTCGAAAGTGCTCTAAATGTTCCACCGATTCCAATAAGARTTTCATAAGTRTTATTTGGAAGYTTTTGGAGTTCTTTGTCTATRTASTTAACTGCACCATCTATRTCATCAKAGTCAAAATAAAGCTCTTTAAGACGTATGGTACCTAAATCTAATGATAGAGTRTCWRTAACACTWCYATYRTTAATAGAGCTAAATTCTGTTGAACCACCACCAATGTCAATGCTTAAAGAATTGTTTTGTTTTGGAAGAAGTGTTGCACAAGCAAGAGCACCTAAATATGCCTCTTTCTCTCCACTAATAATTTTAATATTAAGCCCAAGTTTATCTTTTACTTTTTTTAGAAACTCTTTAGAATTTGGAGCATCACGTAGTGCAGATGTTGCAACACAGAAAAGTTTTTTTGTTTTAAAAGATTGGGTTATTTTTATAAAGTCATGAAGAGCATCAAAAGTACGCTGCATAGGAAGTACTTGAAGTTTACCTTCAAATTTGTAAGCATTCTCAGATATACGAACCTTACTTTTTTCTTCATGTAAGAGATGAAAAGCATACCGTGATGTTCTCTCATAAACAACCATTCTAATTGAATTAGAACCTATGTCAATAACAGCGACTCTCTTTGCCAAAAACTTACTCTTCTAATTCTAAATTTTTCGCTTTAAATAGAAGCTCTGCAATAGATTCTACATTATCTTTATCTGGAACGAAACAGTCAACTGGACAAACAGAAATACATGCTGGTTCATCATATACACCAACACATTCAGTGCAACGATCAGGGTCGACATAGTAAATTGGATCTCCCTCTTCGATAGCCATAGTCGGACATTCTTCTCGACAAGCATCACATGCTATACATTCGTCATTAATTAATAGAGCCATTGTAAAACCTTATATTTTATACTTATTTATTTTTATGCCGATTTATAACTAAATTAAGCTTCAGTAAGTTTTAAATACTTTATTTATATCGAGGAATTATGCAAGACAACTTAGAATTCAGTTGTAATGAAGCAATTGTACCCTCAATACCATCATTTCTATTTTTTATTTTTATTTTTGCACCTAACGCATCTGCAGCACTTTGTGCTAGAAAAAGACCTAGCCCAACACCCTGTCTATTGCCTTGTCTTACAAAAGGTGCAAATAAATCAACACTATCATCAATCCCACATCCCTCATCTATAACTTCAATTAGTAGTCCATAATCATCTTGAGAACTTCTTAGAATTACAGTTTTGTCTTTTGGTGTGAATTTTAAAGCATTTTGTAGAAAATTTTGAATAATTTGATTTAAGAGGCTCACTTGTAACATCGCCATAAAAGCATTAGGTTCAAAACTCATCTCTAACTCTTTACCTTCATKTGAAGCAAGTAGCTTGAAGTCATCAGCTTTTTGTTTTAAGATAGAGATGACATCAACTTGGCTTGGTTTTTCAAGCTGTGCACCCTCTTGTCGTCCTATATTTAAGATGTTGGAGACAATTATATTCATCTCATCAATACTTTTATTTGTAGTCTTTAGTGCATCAATATATTCTTTTGGAGAACGTTCTTTTATAAGGGTGACTTGATTTTTGAGTTTTATAACTGCGAGGGGTGTTTTTAACTCATGGGCTGTACCAATAAAAAGCTCTTTTTGGTATTTTACAGAATTTTGTATCCGAGCGATAAGGTGATTTAATATTTCTCCTAATGGTTCAAACTCTTTTGGAAGAGCAGTAGTATCAATTGGTTTTAAAAGGTGCTCATTCATATTTGATAGTTTTGCACTCAGTATTTTTATCGGTCTCACAAGCATTTTTGAGAGTGTAAGGGAATATAGGATAACAAGTAAAAATCCAGCAATATTAATAAAAAATATATATCTAAGTATTCTACTTAAAAGCTTTTTTGTGCTTGAGATATCTTGTGTGATTTTGAGATAGGCATTGTTTTTGAGATCAAAAGGGTAAATAAGCGTAAGATAGGTATGCGATCTTACCGTTTTTTCATATTCAGATATATCAATGTCTTTATTTAATAAATAAATTATTTCAATATTAAGAGAGAAAAAATTTTCACTGAAATTTTCATCTTCTTGAAAAAGTGATTGGTAGTTAGAAATATTTTGAGCATATTTTAGCAGTTCTTCATGTTTTTCATCGTAAATGGACTTTTCGATAAAAAAGTATAAAATGAGTGAGAAAGCAAAAATGAGAGAGAGAGTAGATATGATGATTTGAATCAAAAAGTCTTGACGAATACTGTGTTTTATGAACATGAGTACAACCTCAAATATTATAGATTTGAGATTATATCATTAAAGTTTTAAAAGAAAAGGATTAGTTGATTTCTTTAGGAAAACAAAATCTATAACCACGACGACGTACAGTCTCGATAGTTGTGATTTGTAATGGCTTATCCATTTTTTGTCTAATCTGGTTAATAGCAACTTCAATTACATTTGGAGTAACAAGTTCTGGTTCTTCCCAAATAGCATCAAGCAGTTGTTCTTTAGAAACAATCTGATCACGGTGACGAGCAAGGTGAGTAAGTACTTCAAAAGGTTTACCTTTAAGTTCTATCTCTTGTTCTTTATAAGTAATTTTTTCTTCTTCAGGATTGATAGTTAAGTCTTCGATTTCAATGATGTTAGATCCACCAAAACGTAGTCTAGCTTCAATACGAGCGATAAGAACATCAAAATCAAAAGGTTTTCTGATATAGTCATCAGCACCAGCACGAAGTGCTTCGATTTCACTTTCATTGTCATCTCTTGCTGAGATTACAACTACTGAAGTTTTAGGAGTGTTTGACTTGATATCACCAATGATATCTACTGAATTACCATCAGGTAACATCCAATCCATTAGAACTAAATCATAGTTACGAATGTCAAGATAGTACTCGCCATCTTTAAGTGTTTCAACTACATCACTTTGGTAACCAAATTCTTTTAGTCCCTCTGCAAGCATTTTGTTTAATGTTACTTCATCTTCAATGATAAGAATGCGCATTAATAATTTCCTGTATGTGTATATTTTGGCGAAATTATAGCGTAGTTTTAGCTTACCTTAAAGTTTTTTTCAATTTTCTTTAAAAAAAAATAAAGTTTCGATTAAGAATTGAAATCTTTAAATTTGCTCACACTTACTTTACAATCGGGGAGGATTGATGGTTTTGTGATTTTTAGTTCAAGAGTACTTATTTTGTGAAATTCTTTTTTTAGAGAATCTTGTAAAAAGAGTAGAGCATCTTCTATGAGTAAAAACTCTTGAGTCTGCATACTCTTTTTTATATGTTCACTGACATGGGCATAGTTTATAAAGTCATCTTGGTACTTGTAGTCTAAGGAAAGGTTGATAATAACTTCTTGAGGAGTAGTTCGCTCAAAGTCTAAAATCCCAATAATAGTGTGAAATTTTAAATCTTCAATATGAACTCTCATTAGACTACGGCTTTTTCTTGGCCACTAAAAAGACGGATAATATTTGGAATATGTTTATAGTAAAGAATAAATACTATAAAAACAACAGGTGCATGTGCCATCTCTGGATGAATAAAAAAGCTAGATATTAAAAGAACTAAAACACCTGTGAGTGAAGATACTGAAGATATTTTAATAATTTTTGCTAAAACTCCCCAGACAAGAAGAGCGATAAGTGTCTCTAACGGAAGCATAAACATCATTACACCCATACCAGTTGCAATCCCTTTACCACCTTCTAAACTTAGGTAAGGAGAAAAGCAGTGGCCAATTACTGCTAAAACACCAATACCCCAAAGAGTTGACTCACTCATGCCTAATAGAGAAGCTACTAGTAAGACTACTACACCCTTAAGCGCATCAAGTGCTAGTGTAGCAATACCAAGTTTTTTTGCTAGACTTGGGTTTGTCTCTTTAACTACTCTAAGAACATTTGTTGCTCCTATACTACCACTACCACTTGCTTTAATATCAACACCCGCAAATTTTTTTGCTAAAAGTAAACCAAATGGGATACCACCAACTAAGTAAGCAGCTATAAAAAACTGAACATTTGTATTAAATAAAAAATCCATCATAAACCTTAATTAAATTATATGATGACATTCTACTCTTATAATATTAATATGTAGCTAAATTATTTCGATATAATTACATCAATTATAACTATTAGGATATTTATTTGCAATTAAGTAACGAAGAATTAAAAGTAGAGATTGATAGATTGAAAAAGAAGTTAGATGTAACAGTTGTTGCACACTTCTACCAACGTGATGAAGTTTTTGAAATCGCTGACATCACAGGTGACTCACTTGAACTTGCTATGAGAACGAAGGCAGACGATAGTGAATTTGTACTCTTTTGTGGTGTTGGATTTATGGGTCAAAGTGTAAAAGTTCTAAGCCCCCAAAAAAGAGTAGTAATGCCAAAAATAGCATGTTGTGCTATGGCCCGCATGATTGACTCTCTATATTTCGATGATAGTGTCAAATTTTTAAATGACAATGGTATAAAGAGCGAAGATATCTTACCTATTACGTATATCAACTCAAACGCAGATGTAAAAGCAAAAGTTGGTGAGATGGGTGGTATGGTCTGTACAAGCTCAAATGCCAAGACTATCATCACGAAAGCTTTAGAAGAGGGTAAAAAAATCCTTTTTGTTCCAGATAGATGTTTAGGACAAAACATAGCAAACCAAATGGGTTTAAAGTCTATGATTATAGGACAAGAGGGTGACCCAAAAGAGTGTGACATTCTTTGTTACGATGGTTTTTGTTCGGTTCACCAACTCTTTACAGTTGATGACATAGCATTCTATAGAAAAAAATTCCCAGGTATTTTAATAGCGACTCACCCTGAGTGTGATCCAACTATCTGTGATGCAAGTGATTTTGTTGGTTCTACTTCACAGCTTATTAAATATATCGCAGATTTACCAGTGGATCAAAAAGTTGCAGTTGGAACAGAGTTTAACCTCGTTAACCGTCTGCGTCAAAAAAATACTTATGTCCTGAGTTCAACTAAACCAGAATGTCCAACGATGAATGAGACTACATTAGAAGATGTGTATATTACACTTAAAGCTATTGAAGATGGTGCCCCTATAAATGAGATAGAAGTAGAAGATAAAACACAGAAATGGGCTAAAATAGCATTAGAGAGAATGTTGGCATTATGATAGCTACCTTTGTTCGTCAAGCATTAGCAGAGGATGTAGGTCGTGGAGACTTATATGCTTTAGTAGAACCTGCAATACCTGCATCTGCAAAAATCATTGCTAAAAGTGATGGAATAGTTGCAGGTGTAAAATATATAGATGTTTTAGCCTCGTTAGAGGGCCTTAAAATCACTTGGTTAAAAAATGATAGTGAGAGTTTTGTAAAAGGTGATATTTTAGCAACCTTAAACGCAGACTCTCATACTCTTCTTCGTTGCGAACGTACTATTCTAGATATRCTGCTTCATGCAAGTTCYATCGCAACTCTAACAAACAGATATGTAAAACTTATAGAGCCTTATGGTGTAAAACTCCTTGATACGAGAAAAACACGACCACTGCTGCGTGTCTTTGAAAAATATGCAACTCGGACAGGTGGAGCAATAAATCATAGGATGGGTCTTGACGATTCTCTTATGATAAAAGATACACACTTAAAAACAATCAAAGATTTAAAAGATTACATCAAACAATCAAGAAATAAAATTCCTTTTACTGCAAGAATAGAAGTAGAAGCTGAAACATTTGAGATAGCAAAACTTGCATTTGAAGCCGAATGTGACATCGTTATGTGTGATAATATGACTCCGGGTATGATAAAAGAGATAGTTGCATTTAGAAATACAAATTACCCACATATTTTACTTGAAGCTAGTGGAAATATCTCTTTAGAAACTATTGAATCCTATGCAAAAAGTGGAGTGGATGCGATTAGCTCGGGCTCTTTAATCCATCAGGCTAACTGGATTGATCTGTCTATGAAAATGGATTAAAGGCAGTCATAAAAGATGGCTGATGATGCAGAAAAAACAGAAGACCCCACCGATAAAAAGATAGAAGATGCTCGCAAAGAGGGAAATGTCCCAAAATCTCAAGACACCTCAGGAGTTATAACTCTTTTTGTTGCAATTTTAGCTGTTCTTATGCTTTTTCCTTTTATAGCAGATCATATGATTAATCTGTTTAAATACTACTTCTCCCTTGTTGGAACTCCTCTTACTAAACCTTTTATGCTTGATATCGCTATTGTAACATTTAAAGAAATCCTCTTGATGGTTATCCCCTTGGCACTGGCAGTGGCAATATCTGGTGTGATAGCTGGATTAGCTCAGTTTGGATTTTTGTTTACAACAAAACCATTAATACCAGATTTTAAAAAAATAGACCCAATAAAAGGTATTAAAAACCTTATTAGTATGAAGAAATTGATTGAAGGTGTAAAAATAACTTTTAAGGCACATACTACGCTAGGTGTAGGTTTTATTTTTTTCTTTTTATTTATTGAAGAATTACCTACTGTCGCACTTTTTAGTTTGAGTGATCAATTAAACTGGTTGAAAGATAAGATGATAATAATTGCACTTGTTATGCTACTTGTAATATTTATTTTTGCACTAATTGACATTATAATTGTGCGTAAACAGTACTTTGATGGACTTAAAATGAGTAAACAAGAGATTAAAGATGAGATGAAAAACATGGAGGGAGATCCTCTTATAAAGTCTAAAATAAAACAAAAACAGATGGAGATTTCACGTCAACGTATGATGTCTGAAGTACCAAACGCAGATGTTATCATTACAAATCCAACTCATTATGCAGTTGCTATAAAATATGATGAAGAGAAGACTAGGGCACCTGTAGTAGTAGCTAAAGGTATGGACAATATGGCACAACAGATTAAAAAAATAGCAAGAGAAAATGAGGTACATATAGTGCAAAACCCTCCTCTCGCACGTTCACTCTATGCTGAGGTTGAAGTTGAGAAGCCAATTCCAGAAGCACTTTTTGGAGCCGTTGCTGAAGTTCTTGCTTATGTCTACAAGATGAATAAGAAATAAAATTAAGTATTGCAATATGTCATCTTAATGATTAGATTACAAAAGTTATAGTAAAATAAATAAAAAATTAGGAAGCACTATTTGAACGGAGTATCATTATTTGCAAATGTAGGTATTGCAGAAACATATATTAAACAGCACAAGATAGATATTGTTGTTGCAAACGAACTCTTAGACAATAGAGCTCAGTTTCATCAAGAAATGCACACTAAGTGTAAGATGATTCAAGGCGATATAACAAATGACGAAGTGTTTGATAAAGTTTTAGCAACAGCAAAAAAGAAACAATGTGACTTTTTAATAGCAACACCACCCTGTCAAGGTATGAGTCTTGCCGGTAAAATGCAAGAAAATGATCCTCGAAATTCTCTTATAAAATATGTAATCAAATTAGCAATAGACTTACAACCAAATAATATTTTAATAGAAAATGTTCCAAAGGTCTTAAAAACTTACCTTCTTCACAATGGAAAAACAATCAAAATAACGGACTATATCAAACAAGAGCTAGAACCACTAGGGTATATAGTTAACCCTGTAGTTGTAGATGCCTCGGACTATGGAACTGCACAAAGTCGTAAACGAGCCATATATCTTATCTCTAAGTTACATAAATGGGAACTTCCAAACAAACAGGATAAAATAACTGTAAGAGAAATGATAGAACACCTTCCAAGCTTAGAGAGTGGAGAGACATCATCAGTGGTGTTTCACAAAGCTAAAGTGCATAACGACAGACATATATCTTTTTTAAAACAAACGCCAACAGGTAAAACAGCACTTCATAATAGAGTGCATTATCCCAAAAAAGTTGATGGTACGAGAATCAAAGGTTATGACACTACCTATAAACGCATAGAATGGGATAAACCTGCACCAACTATCACCATGGCAAATGGTTCAGTCTCTAGTCAAAATAATGTGCATCCAGGACGCTTAAAAGAAGATGGTACATATAGCGATGCCCGCGTTTTAACACTTAAAGAGATATTTATATTAACAGGACTACCGGATAGCTGGACTCCACCTGAGTGGGCAAGTGAGAATCTTATCCGGCAGGTAATTGGAGAAGGGGTTCCCCCTAAATTAATAGACAAACTCCTCTCCACTATACCTAAGTAAGATGGATAAGAAAACAAACTTTTGGCAAGCCCCTGGTAATGGTAAAGGTTTTGATTCCTTTTTGGGTGACAACTCAAAGATGAACAATCGAACTATTGGAATCCTCTCGTATATCAAAGAAAAATCACTTACAGCTGGGTATGTTGGAGAAGATGAGTATAAAGAGGAGATTGTACAATACCTCAGTAATAATTTTAATGCGGATAAAAACGATAGTCTTAAAACACACTTTTACAAACCTGCACTGTTTTATGGTTTTATACATAGAAACAAAAATCATGACTTGTCATTAAGTATAGAAGGTAATCTGTTTTTAAACCATTATAAAAAAGAGAATTATAAAGAATGTCTTAAACTTGTTGTAAATCAGTTAGATAATACTACCTATCCAAATTCTGCGACAGAGAAAGTGAAAAATCTAAAACTATTTCCATTTAGAATTCTTTTTAAACTACTTTTAGAAAATAAAACTATTCCTGTAAAATTTATTAGTGAGAATCTAGTCCATATAACTGAATATGAAGATGTTTTAGAGTATGAAAAAAATAAAAGTATTAGTAGAATTGAAAGTTTTGAAATCAACTCTACTAAGTTTCAAAAGTTTAATACTTGGGTTGTAAATTCATTAGTAGATTTAAATATCTTAGAAGTTATTGGAACAAACTTATTTGTACGAGATGAAATGATCGAACATATAAAAGTTTTATATGAAAAAGTAAATTTTAATGATATGTTTTTTACTGCAACTGTCTGTGAAGTAAACAATAGTGTTGCAGAAAAAAGAGTCAAAAGGGATCCCTCTTTAATTAACAATGCAAAAACAAGAGATAAGTTTTTATGTAGTGTTAATCATACACACGCTACTTTTATATCAAAAGGTGTCAATTATGTTGAGGGTCATCATGTAATACCTATGTTTCAACAAAAAAACTATAATTTTAAACTAGATGATGTAAACAACATAGTCTCTTTGTGTCCAAATTGTCATAGAGAGATACACTCATCAGATAATAAAATGGATATTTTAAATAAACTTTATCAATTAAATATATCTTTTATGCAGAATAATAGTATAGGTTTATATGATTTATATAAAATGTACCAATGTGGATGAGTCAATATTAACATAATTTTGGGTAGGATTCTATCTATAAAATATAATTTTTAAGAAATATAATGAAGGAAATATAATGAGTGAACAAACAAAATTAATAGCTGGTATACAAGAGTTAGTGATGCGTATTTTAAAAAATGGTTCTGTAACTGAAGAAGAGGGCATGGCAATTAATACTTTAGAAGATGAATTGTTTAAACAAAATTCTTTTCAACCCAGTAAAGAGAAACATGGTTCATTGCAAGGAGAAGAGATAGCTACTCTTTTTTTTAATAAGCAGATAGAAGAAGGCATAACGAAGTTAATAGAGTATAAGATTAGTCCTGAAGATTTTTTTGGATTTGTAGAGTACCATTATGATGAAGAGCATCCAGATGAAGCATTAATTGGAATGTTTACACAAGCTTTTATCATAGATATTAATGACAGACATAGACTAAAGCTAATATAAAATAGTATATAATTCGTATAAAAGAAATATGCAAATAGATATAGAAAAACTTAAAAGTGCACAACATGTTTTAATTCAAACAGATAATGCAGCATTTGCCAATGCAAGTGCACTTTATTCCAGTGTATTAACATTACATAAAAAGGTTTCTTTACAAAATACAGAGCCTTTACATGTTAAATACTCTTTTTTGCCTTGGTTTGACAAAAGTCGTCAAAATAAACCCTCTACAGCTGATTATGTTATAGAGGTAGATACTGAGACATTAGAGCTTTACAAGTTCTTTATAGAAAATACTTTTAAAATAAATCAAAAAATGGCGACAGCTCTATATGCGGGGCTACTTGGTCGCTATGATAACTTTATAAGTAGTGAATGTGATGGCACAATTTTTGCTCTTATTAGTACACTAATAGGACTTAATGCAAATAAACAAATATGTCATGAGTTTTTACTTCAAAGAGTACCATTGTCTTTTATGCGTTTAAAAGAGAGACTTTTAAAAAGTCTCGAGTTAAGGGATAATGCAAGACATGCTTTTGTAAGCATATGCGATGATGACTTAAAAAGCTCAAATACCACACTCGTAGACGCATATAACATAATGAAAGAATTTTTAACAATTGTACATGTAGAAAAAGTCACACTGCTAAAAAGTGATGAAAATAATAAAATAATTAAGGAAATATAATTTGAAAAAAAGAAACAACTCTTCGGTAATAACACTTCTAATAATGCTTATATCCATATCAGGGGTATTATTTATCTACTTTTCTGCTATGTTTGAGAGAAATGCACCTGTTGTGACAATGAAAGAGAGTGGTTTTTGGAATTTAAAACAAGCACTTCATATTAAGATTGAAGATGAGAGTGGGGTGAAGTCGTATAAGATTACTCTTAAAAGTGAGACTGAAGAAAAAACACTACAGTATGAGCAGTTAATAAATCCAGAACAACTCTTAAACCTTGAAGTTGCACCACCTAGAAGTACATATGCGATGAAAGATAAAGAGATAGAAATTATTGTTGAAGCAAATGATGTGAGTAAATGGAATTTACTCAGTGGAAACGCAGTAAAAAAAGTATTTAAATTTAAAATAGATAAAAAAAGACCACGAGTAAGCATAGTGAGTAACTCTTATAAAATTTCTCGTGGTGGTTCTGCACTTGTTATATTTAAAGTTGAGGATGATAATCTAGATACACTGTATATACAAGGTAATAATGATAAAAAGTTTTTTGCACAACCTTTTTACAAAGATGGTTATTTTATCTCACTATTAGCTTGGCCTGTAGTTGACAGGGAATTTAAAGGAACAGTAGTGGCTAATGACAAGGCTGGTAATGTTTCAAAAGTATATATTCCACTTTATCTCAAACAAAAAACTTATAAAATATCACATATAAAACTAAGTGATAAGTTTCTAAAAGGAAAAATTGCAGATTTAGCAGAAGAGTTTGTAGAGACACAAGGTGTTGATAACTCGATAGAGCAGTTTAAGATAATTAATGAAGATGTAAGAGCTATAAATGAAAAACTTATACATGACATCACATCAAAAGTTCGTAAGGAAAAAATAACTAGCTTTAAAATGAATAAGATGTATCCACTTAAAAATGCACAAGTTGTAGCAACATTTGGAGATCATAGAAAGTACTTATATGACGGTGAGTATATTAGTGAGTCATATCACTTGGGTTTAGATTTAGCTTCAAATACAATGGCAAGTATCAAACCACAAAATAGTGGAGAAGTTGTTTTTAGCGATTATAATGGACTCTATGGAAATATGCCATTAATTCATCATGGACTTGGTTTATATACTTTATATGGGCATTGTTCAAGTATTAAAGTAAATAGTGGTGATGAGACTACAAAAAAAGAAGTAATTGCGAATACGGGTAAAAGTGGTTATGCTATGGGTGACCACCTGCACTTTGGTGTTTTAGTCCAAGGTATAGAAGTTCGTCCTCAAGAGTGGATGGATAAGCAGTGGATTAAGTTAAATGTTCAGGATGTCATTAAGAGTGCTAAAAAGATTATAGATAGAAATTAAGGGATTAAAAAATGTATCAAACAACTATTAAAAAGAGTGTTGAACTTGTTGGAATAGGACTACATAAGGGTTCTCCAGTTAAGCTGCGTTTAGAACCATTAGAGTCGAACTCTGGCATAGTTTTTTACCGTTCTGATGTCGATGTTTCTATTCCTCTTACTCCTCAAAATGTGGTAGATACAAAAATGGCAACAGTTATAGGTAAGGATGGTCATCTAATCTCAACAATAGAGCACTTACTCTCTGCTGTGTATGCATATGGTATAGATAACCTTCGTGTAATTGTGGATGCTGATGAGGTGCCTGTTATGGATGGTAGTAGTGCTAGTTACTGCATACTTTTAGATGAAGCAGAAGTGCTACAGTTAGATGTTGCTAAAAAGATCATGCGTATTAAAAAAGAAGTCATAATCCAAGAGGGTGATAAGTATGTAAAACTTTCACCATCTGATGACTTGCAGTATGACTTTACCATAAAGTTTCCACACCCAGCCATCAAAACACAGGACTATGTCTTGAAGTTTACAAAAGAGACTTATAAAAAAGAGATCTCACGTGCAAGAACTTTTGGTTTTTTACATGAAGTACAGTATCTCCGTTCAAAAGGTCTAGCACTTGGTGGTTCACTCGAAAATGCAATAGTTCTAGACGATAAAAAGATTTTAAACCCTGAAGGACTGCGTTATAAAGATGAGTTCGTTCGTCATAAAATTCTTGATGCTATTGGTGATATGTGTCTTATCGGCATGAACTTTATAGGGAACTATGAAGCAATGGCCGGAAGTCATGACTTAAATCATAAACTAACACTTGCACTACTAGCAGATGCTGAGAATTACGAAGTAGTAGAACTTGTTGGAGAAAAAACAAAAGAATTAGAGAAAGCATATGCTTAAAGAGGTTGATATACTTTTAATTGCACTTACCTCGCCCATTAAAATTGGGGTGTATGAAAACTCAAAACTAATTGAGAGCATAGAGTCAGAAGAAAAAAGTTCAGATATTTTACCTATTATCTTTAAAGACTTACAAGAAAAATACAGACTACAAAAATTATTCTATGCAAATGGTCCAGGAAGCTTTATGGCGATTAAAGTTGCATATATTTTTTTAAAATCTTTGAGTATTTTAAAAAATATTCCACTTTTTGCAACAGATGCATTTTATTTTAATAAAAATGGACCGATAAAAGCCATTGGTAAGTTACATTTCGTTAAAATTGCATCAGAAATAAAAACTCAAAAATTAGAAACAGCACCTGAAGTTATTTTTAGACTTCCAGATGTGCTTGATTATAATGAGTTTAGCACAGAGGCAGCTCCCTTATATATGATAGGAGCTGTTGGACAATAGGACGTAATTTGATAATAAGTGTTCCAGCAACTTCAGCTAACCTAGGACCAGGATTTGATTCACTTGGTTTAGCCGTAGACCTTCGTAACAAGGTCGAGTTTCACCCTTCTAAATTTTTTAGTGTGAGTATAAAAGGTGAGGGTGAAAATAACCCAAGATTAAAGGGTAATAACCTTTTTATCTCTATTTTTAACGAACACTACTCACGTTTAACAAAGAAAAAACAAAATTTTAAATTTACCTTTTATAACTCTATTCCTATGTCTCGTGGACTTGGTAGCTCTTCTGCTGTAATTGTCTCAGCAATTGCTTCTGCACATGAAGCAGCGGGTATTAGAGTAAGTAAGCGCCGTATTTTAAATCATGCACTTGTCTATGAGTCTCATCCTGATAATATCACTCCTGCAGTCATGGGTGGATTTAATGCAGCAACAGTTGAAAAAAATAAAGTTTTTTCCCAAAGGAAACACCTTCCCGACTATTTAAAAGCAGTTGTTGTAATTCCTAATAAACAGATGAATACATCAAAATCTAGAACAGTTTTACCAAAGTCATACTCAAAAGAGAATGCAACTTACAATCTTTCTCATACAGCTTTAACAGTTGCTGCATTTTTTAATGAAGATTGGGAGATGCTTAAACTGGCTGCACAAGATAGATTTCATCAAAAAGCTAGAATGAAAACTTTACCTGAACTTTTTGCTGTACAAAAAGTTGCATATGAATCAGGTGCTCTTATGAGTACTCTATCAGGGAGTGGAAGTACGTTTTTCTCTCTTGTATATGATGAAGATGCTTCGATGATTGCAAACAAATTTACTCAAAAATTTCCAGATTTTAATGTAAAAGTTTTGGATTTTGATAATAATGGGCTTATAATAGAGCGATAAAGCCTATTAAATAAAGCAATATTTAGATATAATGGCGGAAAATTTTCATCAACCAACTCGAATGTGCATCTCTTGTAGAGAAAGAAACATTCAGTCTGATTTACTTAGGCTATGTTGTGTTGATGGAGAGTTAAGTTCATTTGCTGGAATAGGTAGAAGTTTTTACTTATGTCAAACTTGCTTAGATGACGGCAAGAAACTATCGAAAGCTCTTATGCGACAGTGTCGTAGTAACAAGAGGGAACAACTTATGAATAAACTAAAGGAGATCATCACTGATGACAGATAAAGTTAGCGTTAAAGAAATTGCAGACGAATTAGGTATAGCTTCAAAAGATGTTTTAGAAAAAGCTAAGAACATGGGAATAGAAGTGAAAGCTGCACAGAGTAAAGTAAGTATGGAAGAAGCAGAAAAAATTGCGAACTATATTATGAATGGTCAAGAAGAAAAAGCCGCTCCTGCCCCAAAACCTACAGTTGTAAAAAAAGCTAAAGATGATACTCCTGCAGTTGAACCAATAGAAAAAGAAGTAGTAACCCAAGTTGAGAAAGTTGTAGAAGCAACTAGTAAAGACCCAGAAGTTACAAAAGAAGAGTCTGCTGATAAAGAGACTAAAACTCCTGTAGTAGAAGTTAAAAAAGAGCCTGAAGTTAAAAAACCAGTATCAACTTTAAGAGTTGTTGCTCCAGGATCAAGACCAGCTATTAAAAAGTCTGGTTTAAAAATTGTTAAAAAAAGAAAGCCAAAAGTAGAAGAGAACTACAATCTTCCTCAAAAGCAAGCTTCTGTATCTTCATATGGAAAAATGAGTGCTGAAGTTTTAGAAGAACTAGCACAAAAGAAAAAATCTAGATCAGGTAGTTCAACAGCAAGAAAGCAAGACCAAGGTCGTAGAATGGAGATCTTTGGTGGTGCAATGAGTGATGTATCTATGGATATGGATGATCAAGTTACACTTCTTGATTTAAACTCAACTGAGAGAGCTCCACTTCCTCCAGAAATGCCAAGAAAACCTCGTGCTCCTAAACCAGCAGGAAGAAATGCTAATAAAAAAGCTGCTCCTCGTGGACGTAAAGTACGTAAAGATAAACGTAAGAAGTATGCAAAAGTAACTCAAGAAGAAGAGATTGTAACTCATGTAGAGATTCCTGAAGATATTCGTGTTTACGAGTTTGCAGAAGCTCTTAAACGTCCTATGTCTGACATCATTAAAGTTCTCTTTGATCTTGGTATGATGATGACTAAGAATGATTTCCTTGGAAATGATGAGATAGAAATTCTTTCTGAAGAGTTTGATGTTGAAGTGACTATCATTGACCCTAAAGATGAATTTACTCAAGAAGTTGAAGATATTGAAGAAGATCCAGATGCTACTGAAAGAGCTCCTATTATTACTATTATGGGACATGTTGATCATGGTAAAACATCACTTCTTGATGCTATTCGTGAAGCAAAAGTAACAGATGGCGAAGCTGGTGGAATTACTCAGCATATTGGTGCTTATACAATTGAGCAAGAAGGTAAAGCGATTACTTTCATCGATACACCGGGACATGCTGCATTTAGTCACATGCGTCAAAAAGGTACAGAGATAACAGATATTATCGTAATTGTTGTTGCTGCTGATGATGGTGTTAAAGCACAAACTCTTGAAGTTATTAAATTAGCTAAAGAATCAGGTGCTCCGATAATCGTTGCTCTTAACAAAATGGATAAAGAGACTGCACAACCAGATATGGTTAAAGGTCAGATGGCTGAACAYGGAATTAATCCTACTGATTGGGGTGGAGATATTCCATTYGTAGCMGTTTCYGCTAARTCAAAGATGGGTMTTGAWGATTTACTWGAAGAGATTCTTACTACWGCTGAGATTTTAGAGCTTAAAGCAAATAAAAATRCACTTGCAAAAGCTGCTGTTATCGAGTCTTCTTTAGAAAAAGGTCGTGGTCCAGTTGCAACTGTAATCGTWCAAAATGGTACTCTTAAAGTTGGAGACTATGTWGTDTGTGGTGCGGCTTATGGTCGTGTTAAAGCTATGCTTGATGAAAACAAGAAACAGATTAAAACTCTTTTACCTTCACATACAGCAGTKATTGCAGGACTBAATGAAGTTCCAGCATCTGGTGAAGTTATGACAGTTATGGAAGACGAGAAAGAAGCAAAAGCATTCGCTCTTAAACGCCATGAATATGATAGACATAAAGAGCTTTCAATCTCTACTAAGTCTTCTTTAGAAGATATGACAGCGATGATTAAAGAGGGTAAACTTAAATCTCTTAAAGTTGTACTTAAAACTGATGTTCACGGTACACTTGAAGCTATTCGTTCTTCAATTCTTTCTCTTAGAAATGATGAAGTTAAAGTTAATATCATCTCTAVYGGAGTTGGTGGAATTACTGAAAATGATGTTGAACTTGTTAACAACTCTGAAAACTGTGTACTTCTTGGATTTAATGTTCGTCCAACTGGTGCGGTTAAAGCAGCDGCKAAACAAAAAGGTGTTGAGATTAAGACTTACTCAATTATCTATCAACTRATYGATGATATCACTGGTATGCTTACTGGTATGATGTCACCAAAATATACTGAAGAAAACACTGGTCAAGCAGAAGTTAAAGAAGTATTTAAAATACCTAAGGGCGTTGTTGCTGGTTGTATCGTTGTTGATGGTCGTCTTATCCGTGGTGGTATGGTTCGTGTTATCCGTGAGGGTGTTGTTCATTACGAAGGTGAGCTTACTTCACTTAAACGTTTCAAAGATGATGTTGATGAAATCGGTAACGGTTATGAATGTGGTGTTGTTATCAGTGGTTATGATGATGTTATACCAGGCGATGTTCTTGAAACATTCAAAAAAGTTGAGCAAAAAGTAGAGCTATAAGTCTTATGACAGAAGCACAAATAAAGCTCAAGAGAACTGAATCAGTTCTCTTAGAGTTAGTCCCCAAAGCACTTGGTCAGATGAATGACAAAAGACTTCATGAATTAGACATTCTAGAAGTTAAATGTTCTCGTGGAAAAAGTGATGCAAAAGTTTACATAAATCCCCATCAATTAAAAGAACAAGAAAAACGCGATTATCTTAAACTTTTAAGAAAAGCCCGTCCTATTGTTGAGACATTCGTTTTAAAAGATCAGGGTTGGTACAGATGTCCTACTTTTACATTTGAGTTTGATGAGCAGTTAGAAAAATCTAAAAATATAGATGACCTTTTTAGTCAAATAGCTAAAAGAAACAAAGAAGAGGAAGTATAATGAGCTTACAAAGTGATATAGAATCAATAGTAAAATCAGTAGACTTAGAACTGTACGATGCAGTAATTGTAAGTGAGAATGACGAGACTATTTACCGTATTAGTATTATGTCAAAAGAAGTAGAAGATGGAAAACGCAAGGGTGTGAGTCTTGATACTTGTGTTGAACTTACTCATATGATTTCTCCTCTTTTAGATGTTACTCCACCTGTTTCAGGTGATTATAGACTTGAAGTTGGAACTGCTGGAATTGAGCGTAAACTCATGAATATCGGACACTTCAAAAAAAGTGTTGGTGAAAAAGTATCTATCTTACATAGTGGCAAAGAGAAAACTAGAGGTACTTTACTCAAAGTAGAAGGTTCTAAAGTCTTTGTAGAGACAGACGAAGAAACAGCTGATGTTGAATTTAACGACATCATTAAAGCAAAAACATATTTCGAGTGGTAAGATACTCTTAGATGTTAATAGATAATACCTTTTATATGAACTTAGCCTTGGATGAGGCTTGGAAGTATCAAGGTTTAACTTATCCAAATCCAGCTGTTGGCTCTTGCATAGTTGGAGAAAGTGGAAAAATTTTAGCAGTTGAGGCACATCACCGCTCAGGTGAAGCTCATGCTGAAGTAAATGCACTAAAATCCGCATACTATAAGCTAACAAATGATGAATGCATTGCAACACTTAGTTCATCTCATGATATACATACTTACCTTCTCTCTAATCATAATAATATTTTTAAAAATACAAAACTTTTTACAACACTAGAACCATGCGCTCACTATGGAAAAACTCCTTCTTGTGCTTCGCTTATTAGTGCCCTTGGTATTAAAGAAGTGTATGTTGGTTCACTTGACACAAATAAGGCAGCTCAAAATGGTAATGCAATTTTGGAAGAAAACTTATGTATTGTGAATAATGAGCTACTAAACAAAGAGTGCGATGTTTTACTATTACCTTTTATAAGAAGTTTAGAAGAGAATTTTATTTATTTTAAATGGGCACAAAGATTAAATGCTACGACAGATGATGGAAATGTAAGTTCAATAGAGTCTAGAACTGATGTACATGCAAAACGAAATGTATGCGACTTACTTGTGATTGGTGGAAATACAGTTCGTGTGGATAGACCAAAACTTGATGCTAGACTTGTAGATGGCAAGGCTCCTGATATTTTAATTTATTCACGAGAAAAAGAGTTTGACACAAGCATTGCTCTTTTTAAGGTCAAGGGTAGGAAAGTTTTTATAGAGAGTGACTTTAAAAGACTAAAAGACTATAAAAATATTATGATTGAAGGAACGAGCTCAATGTATGAGCTTACTCGTGATATTGTTGATTATTACCTCTGTTATTTAGCTCCTAGTTTTGGTGGTTCAAATAAATTTGATGTGAGTGGCGATAAGTTTGATATTTTAAATGTCAGGCAAGAAAGAGAAGATATAATTATGTGGATGAAAAGGATATAAATGAGTTCTCAAGGTAAAAAAAACGATGCTAGACAAGAAAAAATTGTAGAGATGTTTGATGATATAGCACCAACTTATGATACTGCTAATCGTGTTATGAGTATGGGCATAGATAAATCATGGAGAAGAAAAGCTTGTGATTTGTCGTATGAATTTTCAGGAAAAGGTTCTATAGAAAGAATAGTTGACGTTGCGTGTGGAACTGGGGACATGATGGAGTTCTGGCGTGATCGTGCTGAAAAATTGGGTATTGCCATTGGTGACATAGTTGGTGTTGACCCATCGAATGGTATGGTAGATGTCGCAAGAAAAAAATATCCTAAGTTTAATTACCATATAGCACAAGCTACACAGATTCCATTAGCAAATGAAGATGCAGATATTTTAAGTATCACTTATGGTATTAGAAATGTAGTAGAGAGAGAAAAAGCACTTCTAGAGTTTAATCGCGTACTCAAAACAGGTGGTCTTGTTGTTATTTTAGAGTTTATGAAAAATGAAAACCCTTCATTTTTAAGTGAAATTATGAATTTTTATACAAATAAAATACTTCCAAAAGTTGGAGGATTTATCTCTAAAAACCTTGAAGCTTATGAGTACTTACCAAACTCGATAGAGAGTTTTTCAACAGTAGAAAATATGCAAAATGAATTAGAAAATGCAGGATTTGAGGTTCTGTACACAAAAAGTTTCTCTATGGATATATCTACTTTACTTATTGCTCGTAAAAGATAAGTATTTTAATGTATACACTCTCTGTATCAGCTTTAAACGAACAGATAAAAGGTCTCTTGGAGACAAGCTTTACTCAAGTACTTGTAGAAGGTGAACTCTCTCGTATCACTTTTCATAACTCAGGACATATTTATTTTACACTCAAGGATAGTTCATCTGTCATTAGTTGTGTGATGTTTAGAGGAAATGCTTCAAAGTTGAAGTTTCGTCTTGAAGAGGGCATGAAAGTTGTAATAAACGCAGCACTTACACTTTACAAACCACGTGGGTCTTATCAGCTTAACTGTTTTAGTATTGAACCCTCCGGACAGGGTGCTTTAGCTCTAGCATACGAGCAGTTAAAACAAAAACTCTCGAATCAGGGTTATTTTAACACTGAGATAAAAAAACAACTTCCAAAATTTCCATCTCGTATTGCCTTGATTACTTCAGCTACTGGGGCCGCTCTGCAAGATATGTTAAGAGTGGCAAATAGTCGTTATAAAAATATAGAGATAGATATATATGATGTTTTAGTTCAAGGGGATAGTGCTTCAAGTGCTATATCAAACGCAGTGATAGTTGCAGATACAAAAGAATATGACATTTTAGTTGTTGGTCGTGGTGGTGGAAGTATAGAGGACTTATGGGCTTTTAATGAAGAAGTAGTTGCAAATGCTATCTTCAATGCTCAAACACCAGTTGTCTCAGCTGTTGGGCATGAGATAGACTGGGTTATAAGTGACTTTGTCTCAGATGTAAGAGCAGCAACTCCGAGTGCAGCCATGGAGATATGTCTACCAGATACAAATGAACTCTATCAGTATATAGATTCTATTGCTTCACAACTAGAACAAACACTCCAACAAAAGATTTATACAAAATCTCAAGAACTTCAACATTTAAAAAGTTCATTTGCTCAGCACTCTGTAGATAAAAAACTAGCTCAAAGAGAAGAAGAGATAAAACAACTCAAAGCGAGTTTCTCTCAATCTATGAATTTTAATCTACAAGGTTATGAAAGAGAGTTATCTAGACTAAATCAGCAACTGCCTCAGGCCATTAATAATCAACTCAATATTGCTCAAACACAAATTCTCAATTTACAAAAAGTATTAGAGTCTAATAATCCAAAATTTAAAACAAAAACAGGTTTTGCTCAACTCTCACAAAATGCTAAAGTTATAGATATATCCTCTTTAATGGTAGGTGAAGAGTTTGATGTTCAGAGTGATGAAGTTCTGATTAGTGCAAAAGTAATAAATAAGGAAAAAATTAGATGACTTATCCAGACTTTTTTGACACAATAGATATTATAAAAGTGAAAGATCCACTTTCTCAGGTTTTAGGTGCATTTCTTATGGGTGAATATGAATTTTCATACCTAGATGTAGTCAAATCTGCAGGACACTCTTGTCCAACCGTTGCAGGCGCCTATATCATTACATTAGAGGCTCTTAAAGCACTTTACCCAAACCAAAGAGCTGTCCGGGGGAATATCAAAGTAGAGTTTGAAGAATCACTTGAAGAAGGTGTGGCTGGAGTTATTTCAAATGTTATTTCTCAAATTACGGGAGCGACAGATAAAAGTGGTTTTAAAGGACTTCAAGGTCAGTTTGCTCGTCACTCCTTAATGAGTTTTGATAAGGACATAAGTAATGCTAGTGCTAGGTTTACAAGGTTAGATAATGGAAAAGCTATTTCTGTTACATATAATCCTGAAGCAGTAAAAGCAAACCCTAAAATGATGAAACTTATGAAAACATTGGGTTCAGGTGAAGCAAGACCTCAAGATGTGAAAGAATTTGGTGTGATGTGGCAAGATAGAGTGAAAAGAATATTTGAAAATATAGATGCTGTTGTTGAAGTGAGTGAGTTTTAAGACTCACTCACTATCTTAAAACCATGCTTGGAAAGTAAGTATGAAGTGTTATAGCAGTAGATGCTGAGAGTTTTTTTATAAACTTATCAAACTTGTCTTCTTTGTTCCAGATAGGCTCTTTAACTCCGCTAAGTTCTACTACCCTTTTTTTTGCATCAAAGCCAACACCAAGAGAATCTACTAAACCCACTTTCATCGCTTGTTTAGCTGTAAAAATATGAGCATTTGCATAAAAATCACGTTTTTTAAGGTCTAGACCCCTTGCATCTGCAACATCTGCTGTAAACATATCATAAGTCCCTTGTATAACTTTATTTAACTCATTTACTTCATAATCGGACCAGGGTCTATCTGTTGTTCCTAGTTCTTTATATTTACCGGCATGAACACCCTGTGTTTTTATACCAATTTTTTGCATAACTTCGCTTAAATCAGCACCTTTCATTATGACACCGATACTTCCAACCATACTTCCTGGATTTGCGATGATTTCATCTGCCCAGATACTAGCATAGTAAGACCCACTAGCTAGAGTTCCTTTCGCATATGCCACAACTGGTTTTTTAGCTTTTAAACGTTTTATAGCATAAGCGATTTCTATAGAAGGAGCAACTGCTCCACCGGGGGAGTTTACACTTATAAGMACACCTTTAATAGAATCACTATTTGCAGCCTCATCAATTTTTGCGACTATCTCTGTAGARTCCATKATWAGWCCRAYWAKACTKATYTCTTGGAGATTATTTGTTTTTAAACTYTGTTCATTCTCTGGYGCAAAGAGAATAAAGAGTAAGAGTAAAAAAAGCATAGCTTTAAAATGATCTTGAATAAATTTCATTGGAATGGTAATTGGTAAAAATAGTTTTTTGATAAAGTCCATCTATATTTCTCCTTTTTCTAGTTKACCRTTWATGTAAACCTTTGAGATATTATAACTGTGAAGTATTAAATGAATAGCTAACTCCTCAGTAGGTTCACTCTCTAAGTCTAGTACAAGCATATCTGCATTTTTCCCCTCTGCRATTTCACCTGCATTTACTCCAAGAGCCTCTGCCGCATTTATGGTAACAGCATTTATAAGGGCTTTTGCAAAACCCAAAAGGGGAGCATCTGAGTGCATAAATAGAGATATCTTCATCTCTTCAAAAAGGTCAAGTTTATAGTTTGAACTCAGACCATCAGTGGCTACTATCCATCGTATATTTTTATCATTTAATGCTTTTATATCGAGAGTTGGATTTCCAAGTAATCGATTTGAAATAGGACAATGTATTATGGTATGCTTACTTGTTTTTATGATCTCAAGTTCTTCCTCTGAAGCTTGGACAGCGTGAGTAAGTAATGTAGGTGTTCCCTCAAAATGCTCTAAAAACTCTTTTGCATCACTTACATTTTTTTCTTGTTTAAGCAGGTCTGAAAAAAACTTTTTAAAATCTCCATCACTTGTATCTAGCCAGTCTCTCTCGGCTTGACTCTCCATAAAATGAGCGGTGAGTGGTAACTTCTCACTTTTTACAATACCTAGTGCTTTTTTAATGAGTACTGGATGTACTGCATAAGGAGAATGGATAGCAACACCAGCTTGAAATCCACTGCGTTTAATAGTTTTAGAAGCATCTAAACGCGATAAAAAGTCTGTAAAAAGTGTATCTGCCATTGTTGCTTGTGAACCAATAAGTTCATTAAAATAAACAACATTTTGTTTGGCATTTTCGCAAGCTTCAAGATCCATTCCATGTGAACTGATCGCACCAAATGTCGTGATGCCATGCTCAAGCATAGAGTCAATAGCTTTACTCATACACTCTTTATTACAGCCACCAATTAACTCTTCACGATTCTCTATAACACTGTATAACCAAGTCATAAAATCACCATAAGATAAATGTGTTTTATTTGCAGAGAATTCTATATGGACATGAGTATTTATAAGTCCAGGCATTAAAAGAGAGTTTTCTCTTAACGTTGTGACTCTTGCATCAGGAAACTCAGCTCGAAGCTCTTCAATGGGGGCTATTCTCTCTATGTTTTTATCATAAGCGATAGATAAATTTGTACTAATTCTGTCTTTAAAGTATATAAAATGGGGTGTAATTATTTGCATTTGTCTCATCTTTATTTATAATCTATTAGCTTGATTATACACTTTTAATATTAATTTCGATAAAATGGCTATAAACAAGATTATACAAAGGTTAATTAATGAAAATAGTAGTTATTCAAGGTCCTAACTTAAATATGCTAGGTGTAAGAGAACAAAATATTTATGGTCCAATGAAACTAGAGCAAATCCATGCTCAAATGAAAGATGTAGCAAGTCAAAATGGTGCTGAAATAGAATTTTTTCAAAGCAATTTAGAGGGTGAACTTGTTGACAAGATTCAAGAGTGTTATGGTGAAGCTAATGGTATTATCATTAATGCAGCTGCTTATACTCACACTTCTATCGCTATTCGTGATGCAATAAGTGCTGTAAGTATTCCAACTATTGAAGTACATATTTCAAACATTCACAGACGTGAAGATTTCAGAAAAGAGAATATGATTGCACCAGTATGTGCTTCATCAGTTGTAGGTTTTGGTCCTTTTGGTTACCACCTAGCAATGATGGGTATGCTTCAAATCATGAATGAGATGAAAGCAGCCGAGGAAGCTCAGGCGAAACAAGCCTAGTTTATGCCTTTAAAACGCTCTTTAAGCCAAACACTCAGTGTTTATTCTTCAGAGCATTTTCCATGGTTTAAAAAACAAACTAGCCAACATAGGCATCAAGTAGTTGTAGGTGTTGGTGGAAATATTGGAGATGTTAAACGTCGTTTTGAGCATCTTTTTTTTGAAATACAAAGAGATAGAAGAGTAGTCCTTACACAAACATCGTTGATTTTGAAAAATCCTCCTTTTGGCTTTAGTGAACAAGAGGATTTTTTAAATACAATTATCGTGATAAAGACATCAATGAATGCTAAAGTTTTTCTTGCTTTTTTAATGAGATTAGAGAAAAAATTTGGTAGAAAAAGAAGTTTTGCTAATGCACCAAGGACCTTAGATTTGGATATTATATTTTTCGATAATTTAGTAATGAATACAGATAAATTAACACTACCTCACCCTGCATGGATGGAACGTGAAAGTGTTCTTATTCCTTTATCAGGTCTGCATTTATGAAGATACTAACATTTACAGGTTCTACTCCATCCCAAGCACTTAAAAAAGCAAAACTTGAAATTGGTGATGAGGGAATGCTTATTGAGACTAAAGAAGTGCGTAAAAAAGCTTTTGGTAAAGAGGCACTTTATGAAATAGTGATTGGGATAGAAGAAGATATGCTTCCCTCAACATATAAAAAAGCTACAAAACCACTTTCTCAGCAACGACCGATAAAACAAGAGAGTCAAGATGTACTTTTTGACCTCTCTAGTGCAGCAGAGCAGATAGCAAAAGTCTCTAGGGTGGCTGATGATCCAATTGCTGAGTATATGACACCCTCAAGAGAAGTACATAGACCAGTGGTTCCTGTACCTGAGCCAAAAGAGCTTAAAGAGATAAAATCAGAAATTAATAAACTCACAGATAAAGTAAAAATAATTCAAAATATGTTTTGGGATGAAAAAGGACCAGATATTGCAAGTCAAATACCGGCAGAATTTGCAGAGATTTATCGTCTTGCTTCTCAGAGTGGTATGAATAAAAAACATCTTGATGAGTTGATGAAAATCACTTTAGAGCATATGCCATTTAAAATGCGTGAGAACTCAGTAACGGTTAAACGATACTTTCAAACTATACTACGTAAAATGGTTCCAATACGAAGAGAACCAGTTTTAAATATGGGCACGAAAAAAGTCATTATGCTTGTTGGACCAACGGGTGTCGGTAAAACTACAAGTATTGCAAAACTTGCAGCTCGTTACTCTTTTTTAATGCAAAAGAAGCATAAGGTTGGTTTAGTTGTTCTAGATACATATAGAATTGGTGCAGTTGAGCAGTTAATGCAGTATGCAAGAATGATGAAACTAGGGATTGAGACTGTTGTAGATCCTCCTGAGTTTACAAGTGCTTTAGATTCTTTACGTTATTGTGATTATATTTTAATAGATACTATGGGTTCATCTCCTTATGATAAGGGGAAAATAGAGAAAATTCATGAGTGTTTGGATGCTAATAGTACAGAGTATGAAGTAGAAGTTGTACTTGTAATGCCAAGTTCAATTAAGTATGAAGACTTACAAATTACATATGATAATTTTTCTACCTTAGGAGTTGATAGTTTGATGTTTACAAAATTAGATGAGACTATGGGTTTTGGAAATATCTTTTCACTCTCGTATGAAACAAAAAAACCAATATCTTACTTTTCAGTTGGACAAGAAGTGCCTGAAGATTTAGTATGTGCTAGTAGTGATTTTTTAGTTGAGTGTTTACTTAATGGTTTTAATAGGAGTAAAGCATGATAGGACATCAAGCTCAAAAGCTTGAAGAATTAGTAGCATCAAGTTCGAATGCTCTTAAAGCTACATCTAAAAAGACACGTTTTATCGCTATAACAAGTGGTAAGGGTGGTGTTGGTAAGAGTACGATTAGCTCAAACCTTGCATATGCTCTTTCTCAAAAAGGACTCAATGTTGGTATCTTTGATGCAGATATAGGTCTTGCAAATCTTGATGTCATGTTTAATGTGAAAATTAAGAAAAATATTTTACATGTGCTCAAAGGGGAAGCTACTGTTAGTGACATTTTAATTCCGATTACGAGAAACTTGATTCTTATTCCAGGAGAGAGTGGTGATGAGATATTAAAATACTCGGACTTGGCTTTGTTTGAACGTTTTATGGAAGAGGCGAAGGTTTTAGATAAACTTGATGTTATGATTATTGATACTGGTGCAGGAATAGGGGAGCATATACAGATGTTCTTAAATGCAGCAGATGATGTTATCGTAGTAACTGTACCTGATCCAGCTGCAATTACAGATGCATATGCAACTATAAAAACTATTGCAACACTTCGTGATGATGTAAGTATGATTATGAATCAGGTTAAAAATGAGAGAGAGGCTGTTGGTGTATTTGAAAAGATTAAAAAAGTTGCAAATTCAAATATTAAGTCAAATCTGAATCTTCAACTGATAGGTAAAATAAATGCGGATATTAAGGTTTCTTCTTGCGTAAAACAACGAGCACTTTTTTGTTCACAGTATCCAGCTTCTCAGCCAGCAAGAGATATTGAGGCAATAGTTATGCAAATACTAAAGAAGCTGGAACGAAATGTGCTAGTTAGTTCCAATGAAAGTGGTCTCTCTGGTCTATTTAAGAGACTTATACAACATTTTTAATTGAGTTTGGGGTAGTAAATGTTAGGTGAAAATTATGTCTATTTTTTTACAGTTCAGGGATTCTTTATAGGAATAATCTTTGGTATATTAAAATCCCTTGATGCAAGTGGTCTGTTTATATATACATCCCTAATAACAATTTTCTTTTATCTATTTTCGCATGTAATAATTGCACTCTATTATAAAACCTTAACAGCAAGGTCATATGATTTTCCTAGAGATAAACATGAGTCTGATTTAGACATCTTTGTAAAAGAGATAAACAATCGTGAGCGTTTAATTGATTCTGCAATTAAAATTACTGATGCTGCTATTAAAATGAATTCAGATGATCATGATGGACAAGCGGCATGACCTCTAATGCCTATTCAAATGATTTAAAACATAAAGAAGATGAACTAGCTATTCAGTATCTTCCTGCTGTTAAAGGCATGGCTTACAGACTTAAAGAAAGACTTCCTAGTAGTGTTGATTTTTCAGACCTTTCGGCGATAGGTACAGAAGAATTAATCAAGCTTGCACGTCGTTATGATGAAGCACTGAATGACTCTTTTTGGGGGTATGCTAAAAAGAGAGTGTATGGAGCGATGCTGGATTATTTGAGAAGTTTAGATATCTTATCTCGTGCCAGTCGTAAACTTGTAAAAGCAATTGATTACATAGTTGAAGAACATCTTTTGACCCATAATGAGGAACCAACCGATGCAGAACTCGCAGAGCTACTAGAAGAGAGTGTTGAAAAAGTACATGATGCACGAATTGCTTCAAGTATTTATACTGTTATGCCTCTTCATGATCAGCTTCATATTGGTGATGAAGGTGCAGCTTTAGCTAAAGTAGAAAAAGATCAGCTTGTGGATGTGATAAGAAATATTTTAAGTGCATATAAAGAGAGAGAACAGATGATTATTCAACTCTATTATTTTGAAGAGTTGACACTCAAAGAGATTAGTGATATTTTAGATATAACAGAGTCTCGTATTTCTCAGATTCATAAGTCGGTAATACAAAAAATTAAAGAAAGTATAGGAGCATAAAATGGCAGACATACTTTCACAAGAAGAGATTGATGCTCTACTCGATGTTGTAGATGATGAAGGTGATGATGTCTTAGAAACTGGAGAAGAAGGACTTCTTCCTCAGCGACAAGTTACACTATATGACTTTAAGAGACCAAATAGAGTTTCAAAAGAACAGCTTCGTGCTTTTCGTGGTGTGCACGATAAAATGGCAAGAAGTTTAGCCTCACAAATTTCAGCAATTATGCGTTCTATTGTCGAAATACAGCTTCATTCAGTAGATCAAATGACATATGGTGAGTTCTTGATGTCTTTACCTAATCCAACTTCATTTAATGTTTTTTCTGTTAAACCGCTTGAAGGAAGTGGAGTTATAGAAATTAACCCTTCCATCGCATTTCCAATGTTGGATCGCTTACTTGGTGGGAAAGGCGAGCCTTTTGATGCTTCTCGTGAGTTTTCAGACATAGAACTTTCACTTTTTGAAACAATATTGCGTGTTATGATGAGTACACTCAAAGAGGCTTGGGGACCGGTTATGGATATTTATCCAACAATTGAGTCTAAAGAGTCAAGTCCTAATGTGGTTCAAATTGTTGCACAAAATGAAATTGTCGTTATGGTCGTTATGGAAATTATTATTGGACATAGTTCTGGTATGATGAATATATGTTATCCAGTTATTGCTCTTGAACCAGTACTTCCAAAACTTGCATCCCGTGATCTGATGCTCAATGAAACAAGTTCTAAAAAAAGTAGAAATACAGAGCTTCAAGTACTCCTTGGTGGTGCCAAAGTTGATATTGAAGCGAACTTAGGGAATGCAGATTTAACGCTGGCGGATATTTTAGAGTTGCATGTGGGTGACGTTCTGAGACTTTCAAGTGCTGCAGATGATATAGTAACTGTAAGTGTTGATGGCAAAGAGCGATTTCGTGGTGAAATAGGACTACGTCGTTTTAGAAAATCTATTTCGATTACAGAAGTCATAGACACAGAAAAAGATGCAGTAAAACGTGCCTTAGAAAATTTTGAACAAGAACGTAAAAATAAAATCTCAGGTGTAAGAGAAATTATAGATGATATACAAGAAGATGAATTAGAGGAGTTTAATAATGAGTGAGTTTATGAAACTATTTGAAGATGAAACAGCTGCAACGATAGAAGCACTTGTTGGAGTTGCTCCATCTTTAGAATTAAAAGAAGAACAAGAATTAAGTATCATTTCAAATATTGTTCCTCCTATTGTTCTTGTTAAAATAAGCGTAAGTGGTGATATCGATGCAGATGTAATGATCGCTTTACCACCCAACCTTGCAGCATCTTTATCTGATATGATGATGGGTGAAGAGGCAAGTGATAGGGAAGATGTAAATGAAGATGATATTGATGCAACCAAAGAGATTGTATCCAATATTTTTGGTGCAATTTCAACTTCACTCTCTGCACAAAAAGAGTTGCCAGTTCTCTCTTTTAGTGTTTCTAGTGTAGAAAACATTGCAGATACAGGGGAAGTGAGTTTAGAAGATTTTACTAAAATGTATGTTTATAAATTTGCTCTAGAATCCTTAAATTCTCTTTTAATGTTTATCGTTGATGAAAAAATGAGCGATGCTCTTGATGGAAAGTCTAAGAGTGATTCTGATATAGGTATTAGTGAAAGTGAAGATTTCAATTCTACTAGTAACACATCATCGGGGGATATTCATCTTAACCATGATGAGTTAAATAATATAGCTTTAATTATGGATGTAAAACTTCCTGTAAGAGTACGCATTGGTAAAAAGAGAATGTTATTAAAAGATGTTTTAAATATGGATATAGGATCAGTTATTGAATTAAATCAACTCGCAAATGATCCATTGGAAATTTTAGTTGATAATCATGTGATAGCTGAGGGTGAAGTTGTAATTGTTGATGGAAATTTTGGTGTTCAGATTACAACAATTGGAAGTAAAAAAGAGCGATTAACACAGTTAAAGTCATAAAATGATGAATAAAGAAAATGAATTAACAAAAAAGTATATTAAGGATATAAAGTCAGCAGATGTATGGAGTGTTTTTAAAATTATTGCCGATTTTGTGAAAGGGTTTGATGAACTTGGTGACTTGGGTCCTACTGTTACTATCTTTGGAAGTGCAAGAACTAAAAAAGATTCTAAATATTATAATCAGGCAAAAAAATTAGCTTCTCTTTTAGCTGAACGCGGTTATAATATAATGACTGGTGGCGGTCCTGGAATTATGGAAGCCGCAAATAAAGGTGCACATGAGTATGATGTAGAATCTATAGGATTAAACATTGATCTTCCTTTTGAACAAAAATTAAACCCATATACAAGTAAAGAGCTAACTTTTGATTACTTTTTTTCACGTAAGGTGATGCTAGTAAAGTACTCAATGGCTTATGTTATCTTCCCTGGTGGATTTGGAACATTGGATGAACTTTTTGAAGCATTGACTCTAGTGCAAACAAGAAAAGTGACTGGAGTGAAAATTTTTGTGATTGGTAGTGAATTTTATCAGCCTTTATTACAATTTGTAGAAGACAAGCTTTTAGACGAAGGTATGATTGATCACGAAGATTTAGAGCTGATATGTTTAACAGATGAGTTTGAACATGTAGTAGAGGAGATAGAAGTTTCACTATCGAATCAACTAGAAGTTTTAGAAGATGCAGGACTTAAGAATACAAGTTATTATAAGTCTTTATCAAGTTTGAGGAAATAATGAAAGAAAAAGTATTAGTTGGAATGAGTGGTGGTGTAGATTCTACAATCACGACATTAATGTTAAAAGATGAGGGTTATGAGGTAGAGGGTTTATATATGAAACTTCACTCAAAACCAGGCTATCATGAGATTCATCAAGCACGTGCACAAAAAGCTGCAGATAAGATAGGTGTTAAGTTGCATGTACTTGATTTACAAGAGAAATTCAAGAAAAATGTATATCAACCTTTTATTGATACTTATGCTGAGGGTAAAACACCAAACCCATGTGCTCTTTGTAATCGTACAATGAAGTTTGGTGAGATGATAAACTTTGCTGATGAGATTGGAGCTCAGTATTTAGCTACTGGTCATTATATAAAAACAGATGGTGAGTATTTTTATCAAGCTGAAGATGATACAAAAGATCAAAGTTACTTTCTATTTTATGTAAAAAAAGAGATGCTACCCAGATTGAAGTTTCCATTAGGTGAACTTCATAAGAAAGATATTAAAGCAAAAGCAGCTTCTATAGAAGGTTTAGAATCTTTTTCATCTCAGGCTGAGTCAAGTGAAATATGTTTTGTTGAAACAACATATACTGATGTCTTAAAAAAACATGTAGATGTAGATAACCCAGGGGATGTTCTTGATAAAGAGGGCAATGTAGTGGGCGAGCATAAAGGTTATATGCACTATACGATTGGAAAGCGTAAAGGTTTTACTGTTCGCGGTGCACATGACCCTCACTTTGTTCTTAGTATTGACCCAGAAAAAAATCAAATAGTTGTGGGTAAAAAAGAGGACTTAGCTTGTTACTCTGTAGAACTTGACAATCTTAATATGTTTAATGATGAAACAGAGTTTGATACAACAGTCAAACTTAGATATAGAACAACAGCAGTGAATTGTCATGTAGTTATAAAAGATGGTAAAGCATCAGTGACTTTACATGATGGTGTTTTTGGTGTAGCGGTTGGTCAAGCTGCTGTATTTTATGATGATAATAAACTTATCGGTGGTGGCTGGATTTGTAAATCCTAGCCGCTAGCTAGATAAAACAAAAACAAACGAAAAAAGTCTTTACAATTCCCTTCACCGCTTAAGCAAACTCTAAGTAGTATGACCCTATAATTCCCATCCACAAACAGAGACACC
>NVXO02000015.1 GCA_002733945.2 Sulfurimonas sp.
CCTCATTGGGAACCAATGGTAGTCGGTACTAATTGTTGCGATAACTTAACTGGAACAAATGAAGCTTCACAGATAAGGAAGTTTACAGACAGACTTGAAAGATTTTACAAGTCACCAAGGTGGAAAGAGAAGGGTGATAATTATCTTATTATACAAAAGCAAATCGAGATAAAAATATATAAAGAGAAATATAGATTTAAAATAAATATGGGAACTACTAAAGGAAATAAAACCTATAATTCAATTAAAGAGGCGAAAAAAAAAGTTTTTGAATTTATAGATAGTGGTGAAGCAGATAGTTATTTTATGTATAGGTGTAAAAATGCTTAAATCAAGGACTTAAGTTGACTAACTTATCGTATTGTGATAATATATCAATATGATAAAGTCATTTAAATGTAAGTATACAGAAAAACTTTTTAATGGTACAAACCAAAAGAAGTTTTCCCAAGCTATAAATAATGTTGGAAAGAGAAAACTTGATATGCTTGAAGCATCTTTTGAAGAGGCAGACTTAAGAGTTCCTCCCTCAAATAGGTTTGAGCATTTAAAGGGCAACCTAAAAGGTTTTTGTAGCATACGGATAAATGAGCAGTTTAGAGTTATATTTCGTTTTGAAAATTCTAATGCTTATGATGTTTACATTAAAGACTATCACAGCTAAAGGAGCAATGATGTTAGCAATAAGACCAAGCACGCACCCTGGAATAATTTTAAGAGAAGAGTTTGCAACTCCGATGAACTTAACACAGGCTAGACTCTCTAAAGACTTAAATGTTGGTATAAAAACTTTAAGTGAACTTTATAATGAAAAAAGAGGTATTACTTCTTTGATGGCATTGAAACTGTCTGAGTATTTTGGTACTACACCTCAGTTTTGGATGAACTTACAAAATGCTTATGACCTTTATAAAACATATGAAAAAGAGAAAGACAATATAGCAGCTATTTCACATTGTGAGCATAAGGAAGAACATGATAAATTTTAAAGATAATGACAATATACAACAAGAGATAGAAGAAGAGTTTGACTACCTTAATGAAGAACCACTTGAAGAAGAGGTGTCAGAGTTTGAAGATGATGAGCCTGATTATTGTGATTAAGAAGTACATATGCGTTTAGATACTTACTTAGTTGAAAAAGAGTTTGTGGATAGTCGAAATAAATCTCAGACTATCATAAAAGAGGGACTTGTATCTGTCAATAACAARGTCATCAAAAAAAGCTCTTTTAAAGTAGAAGAGGGTGATGATGTTAGCGTTGAAGCTCATGACTCTTATGTCTCTAGAGCTGCATATAAACTGTTAGAGTTTTTACAAGAGCATGACTTAGATGTTAAAGATAGAATGGCATTAGATATAGGCTCATCTACTGGTGGTTTTACTCAAGTACTACTAGAGAGAGGTGCAAGAGCTGTTACTTGTGTAGATGTTGGAACTGATCAGTTACATAAGTCTATAAGAGAAGATGCAAGAGTGTCTGTTCATGAGTCTTGTGATATTCGTAAGTTTGAGAGCCAAATACAATTTAACTTAGTTGTGAGTGATGTTGCGTTTATCTCACTTTTACATATACTCTCCGATGTAGATAGACTTGCATCAGATGAGATAATACTACTTTTTAAACCACAGTTTGAAGTGGGTCGAGAGGCTAAACGCGATAAAAATGGTGTAGTTTTAGATAAAAAAGCCATAATAAACGCAATGCAAAAGTTTGAAGAGGCTACACAAGCTATGGGATGGCGTTTAGTACAGAAGTCCCCTTCAAAACTTACAGGCAAAGAGGGTAACTTAGAGTACTGTTACTACTTTAAGAAGTAAGACTTTTATAATGCAAACACTGCCTATTGAAGCTGTTTTATCAGATGTCAGACAGAAGTTAGAGCAAAACTCTACTCTTATACTTCAAGCACCTCCAGGGGCTGGAAAAAGTACACGAGTTCCCTTGGCTCTCATGGATGAGACATACCTAAATGGAAAAATCATCATCATGTTAGAACCACGACGTGTTGCTGCTCGTATGGTCGCAACTCAAATGGCAAGAGTTCTTGGGGAAGATGTAGGTCAAAGTGTTGGATATCAAGTGAAGATGGATAGCGCTCAGTCATCTCAGACAAAAGTACTTGTGGTAACTGAGGCTATTTTAGTCAGAATGTTGCAAGCTGATGAGATGTTAGAGAGAGTTGGCATGATTATCTTTGATGAGTTTCATGAGAGAAGTATTCACAGTGACCTCTCTTTAGCTCTTTCTCTTCAAGTTCAAGAACTCCTTCGTGAGGATTTAAAAATCCTAATCATGTCTGCAACACTGAATGCCTCTGCCCTAAGAGAACTCCTCGGTGATGTTCCTGTCGTGACATCTGAGGGCAAGAGTTATGATGTTGAGATGCATTATCTTGACATAAAAACTCCTACTCCAAACCTAAAAACAATGAACACGCAGTTACTAAAAACTCTTAGAAATACTCTGCAAAATGATGAGGGTGATATACTCGTTTTTCTTCAGGGTGTAAAAGAGATAAACTCTCTTCAAAAATCATTGAATGATCTTATAAAAGATGATGGAATTATAATCTGTCCTCTTTATTCGGCTCTTAGTAAAAAAGAGCAAGATAAAGCCCTTCAAAAATCAAATAGACGAAAAATAATACTTGCAACAAATATCGCACAGACTTCACTAACTATAGAAGGTGTGCGGATAGTTGTGGACTCTGGACTAGAAAAACTCTCTCGCTTTAACTATGCAAACGCGATGAATCACCTTGACTCTAGTTTTATCTCTAAAGACTCTAGCGTTCAAAGAGCAGGTCGGGCAGGGCGAATGAGTCATGGAAAGTGTTATAGACTTTGGCACGAACATAAGGTACTGATGCAAAGCACAAAAGCAGAAATACTTCGGAGTGATTTGAGTTCCTTAGTACTAGACCTTTCACTTTGGGGTGTTACTTCATTTGATGAGCTCAAATGGTTAGATATACCACAAGAGAGTATTCTAGGGGAGACAAGAGAAACACTTTGTAAATTAGAGATGTTAGATTCTAAGTATAAAATCACTGCGTTTGGAAGAGATGCTATAAGACTAGGTGTGCATCCACGGTTTGCCTACATGATACTCAAAGCCAACACTATGGGTTATGCTAAAGAGGCGACATTACTTTGTGCAATGCTTAGTGAGAGAGATATTTTTAAAAATGCAAGAGATGAGAGCGACTTGTTATCTCGTTTTACACATTTACAAGAGAGGGATTTTAACTCGCAGTATATAAATGGTTTTGTGGCGCAAGAAGTTATAAAACAGGCTGATTTGATTTTGAAAAAACTCAAAAAGATACAAAAAGTATCTAAATATGAAGGCTCGTTTATCCCTGAGACGATTGCTGTTTTACTTTTACTTGCTTACCCCGACAGACTAGCTAAACACAGAGCAAAAAATGATAATAGATATAAACTGAGTAATGCAAAAGGAGCTGTGATATCTGTAGAGGATGCTTTGTTTAATGAAGAGTATTTAGTAGTAGCAAATCTTCATGCACATGCAAAAGACTCTTTTATAAACCTTGCTATGGCTATCGACTTCGCTACTTTAGAAGAATACTTTGCTCACGCTATAGAGATAAAAGAACAACTTCTTTACAACAAAGAGAATAAGAAGTTTGACTTAAAAGAGTTTGCTCATTTTTTAGAACTAGAACTCTACTCCAAACCACTCGCTTTGAGTAAAGAACATAAGATGACACCACTGCTTTTAGAACTTATACAAGAAGAGGGTTTAGGACTCCTGACTTGGAGTAAAAGAGCTAAGAGTTTACAAGACAGAATAGCGTTTGTAAATCTACATCTTGATGAGTCTATGGAGTCTTTAAGTGATGAGGTGCTACTAGACTCTTTAGATGTTTGGCTTGAGCCTTTTATGGGGGATGTTAAGTCTCCTAAAATGTTAGAGTCCTTAGACATATACCCGATGTTACTCTCTCTAGTCTCATGGCAAAACCAACAAGAACTCTCTTTACTCGCACCAGAAAAAGTAAGTGTTCCAAGTGGCTCAAATATTTTCATAGACTATAGTGACATTACTAAACCAGCACTGTATGTAAAAATCCAAGAGATGTTCGGTTTAGAAGAGACTCCTAAAATATTTAACTCTGAGTTAGCCTTACAAATACAACTACTCTCACCAGCGATGCGACCGATACAAATCACATATGATTTAAGTAGTTTTTGGAGAAACTCATATGCTGAGGTGAGAAAAGAGCTACGAGGTAAGTACAAACGCCACTACTGGCCTGAAAATCCTTATGAGGCAGTGGCTACAAAAAATACTAAAAAACATATGATGAAATAATTACTTAAAATAAGTCATTATCTTAGAATAGTTGTTTATTGTTACTATATGACATTATTTCATAAATATTTTCCATATTAACCTATAAAAAGCATTAATTGTTAATATTAAAGGTATACTTAAGTGTATTTAAATATACACCAAAGGTGATAAATGACTCAAAACCTTGATAAATCAATATTAGATAGTGGAAGTGTAACCATACAAGAGGTTTTCACACATAGTCCTAACTTATTTAACCTTCTAAAACTAAGTCTGACTAATGCATCATAATATACTAAACGCTATCCCTTATGGCATAGCGAAACTTTCTCCTAAGGGTGAGTTTCTGTTTGTTAATAAGAAACTGAGTACCTTAAAAAAAACCTCAAAAAAAGAGATGCTAATACATACAATATTTGATTTTTGTACACAAGAGAATGTATGTGAATTAAAAAAGCTCTTTAAAGATTTAAATAAAGGTCAGCACAATAATCTTTCCTTTGAGCAAAGGTATAAGGGTATTGATCTAAAAATAGAACTGACCAAAGATGACAATAATAATATTGTTGCCTGCTTTTTAGATGTTTCTGCTGAAAAAATACTTAAACAACAAGTCTTAGAAGATCAAGAGAACCTCAAAAGACTTGACAATGCTATCAAAGGTGCAAATATCGGTGTTTGGGACTTTTTTCCTCAAGAAGGTAGAATCTTAGCTAACGAAACATGGGTAACTCAAAAAAAGTACAAAGATGAAGATTTCAGAGAAAAGTCAACTCTTTTTTATGAGGTTACTGACGGTTTAGAAAAGTGGGCTTCTATAGTTCACCCTGATGACTTAGAACCTACATGTGCATTGATAGAAAAACATCTCAATGGCGAAACTGAAATTTATGAAGCCGAATTTAGAATGATATGTGGTGATGGAGAGTATAGGTGGATTTATGATGTTGGTCAAGTATTTCAAAGAGACGAAGAGGGTAAAGCTATTCGGATGAATGGTGTGCATATCGATATAACACATATTAAAAGTTTACAAAAAGAACTCGAAGTTAAAACAGAAGAACTCAAACTTTTAGCTTCACTAGATCCCCTCACAAAACTCTATAATAGAAGATACTTTTCTGAAACATCAGAGCATATATTTAAGCTTGCACAGAGAGACACAATAAATTTATCAGTTATAATGATTGATATAGATAAGTTTAAAACTATTAATGATACATATGGGCATAAGAATGGTGATAAGGTTATTGTTTCATTTGCAAATGTACTTAAAAGTATTACACGAAATAGTGATATCATTTGTAGATACGGAGGTGAAGAATTTTTAATTTTATTACCAAGTACAGATACTAAAGGGGCTACAAGTATGTCCCAAAAGATAAATAATCGTATAAATATGATTATGATTAGTACTGATAATAAGATGCCATTAAAATTTACTGTTAGTATGGGTATATCTGAAGTTGATTTACAAAAAGATAAAACAATTGAAGAGGCTATTGATAGAGCAGACATAGCACTTTACGAGGCTAAAAACAAAGGTAGAAATCAAGTTTTTATCCACGATTTTTTAACTACTAGTAAAGTTTGTTAAAATAATTTTATCTTATATCCTTAAAGGTTAGCGTTATCTTAAAATGTATCATAATATTTTTCCTTAGTCTCTCGCCTCTTTTTGCTTTAGTTGATTTAAACAATGCATCATTTGATGAACTCTTAGAACTAAATGGCATAGGTAAGGCAAAATCTCAAAAGATTATAAACTACAGAGAACTCAATGGTTGTTTTAAAAGTGTAGATGACTTAGCAGAAATAGATGGTATAAGTAAAAAAATTATTGCAAACAACAGAACTACTATTATACTTGGCATCTGTAAAACAGCATCCAAATCCGATGTTTTAAATAGCTCTTCACTTAAAGATGTCTTATTTGACCCTATTAACATTACTTTTGTTATTATCATCTTTATACTTGGCTTTTTAGACCATAAAACAGGTAAGGATTTAAAGAGTCAGATAGTGAGTGTTGGTGTTCTTGGTACTTTTGTAGGGATATTTATAGGCTTACAAGCTTTTAACCCAGAGGATATAACAAATAGTGTAAACGACATTTTAGTTGGGCTCAAAACTGCATTTTTTACTTCCATAGTTGGGATGAGTGTCTCTACTATACTCTCAGTGACTCAGACGTTAAAGGTAAAGACAGTAGATGAATAGAGAGTGGATAAGTATATCCGATATGATGTCGGGACTGATGCTTGTTTTCCTTTTTATCGCGATTAGTTTTATGGTGAAAGTTGAGGCTCAAATGCAAGAGATGAAAGATGTAGCCATTGAGTACAGAGATACAAAAGTAAATCTTAATGAAGCTCTGTTTGAAGAGTTTGAAAATGATTTGAAAAGTTGGGACGCAAGTATCACTAAAGATAATAGTATAATTTTTTCTTCAGAAGAAGTTCTGTTTGAAGTGAGTAAAAGTAAGATAAACAATAAGTTTAAAGTGGTTTTAGAAGATTTCTTTTCAAGATATATAAAAATACTGACTACTCCTGAGTATAAAAATGAGATACTGGAGTTAAGAGTAGAAGGACATACTTCAGACAGTTGGTTAAATGCTACGAGTAAAGAAGAGATATATTTAAAAAATATGCAGCTTTCACAAGATAGAGCTTATGAAGTACTTTCTTTCTGTTATAGCCTAGAAAAGCAGACTGTTGTAGAGAATAGAATTTGGTTAGAAAAACACTTTCGAGCGAATGGAATGGCATTTTCAAAGTTAAAAGATGCAGAAAAGGCAAGACGGGTAGAGTTCACAATCCAAATGAAAAGTGAAGATAGTGTTTATAAAATATTAAAATAAAGTACTTAAGTTCGCTTAAAACTATTTTGATATAATCAGAAAAAATAAATTGAGAAGATATGAAAAGAATAGATTTCGATACTGCTGTTAAACTATACGATATGGATTTTTTTGAGTTAGGTGACTTAGCCGATAAAAAACGCCAAGAACTTCATTCTAAAAAAACATACTTCAATATAAACCGTCATATAAACCCTACAAATGTTTGTGCTGATGTATGCAAGTTTTGTGCTTACTCAGCTACTCGTAAAAACCCAGACCAGTATACTATGAGTCATGAAGATATACTCAAAATAGTAGAAGAGATAGACAAAAATGGTGCTAAAGAGGTTCATATAGTCTCAGCTCATAATCCCAATGTTACACTAGAGTGGTACTTGGGAATATTTAAAAAGATAAAAACGCAGTATCCGCACTTGCACATAAAAGCACTTACAGCAGCAGAAGTTGACTTTCTCTCTCGTCATCATGGGCTTACTTATGATGAAGTACTTGACCTTATGATAGAAAATGGTGTTGACTCTATGCCTGGTGGCGGTGCAGAAATCTTTGATGAAGTAGTTCGTGAAAAGATTTGTAAAGGAAAAGTTACTTCTGATCAGTGGTTTGAGATTCATAGAAAGTGGCACGAGCGCGGTAAAAAGTCTAATGTTACTATGCTTTTTGGTCATGTAGAGTCGCGTGAGAACCGTATTGATCATATGATGCGTATTCGTGACTTACAAGACATTACAGGTGGGTTTAACTGCTTTATCCCCCTTGTATATCAAACGGAGAACAACTACTTAAATATTGAAGCTCCAATCACAGCTAATGAGGTGCTAAAAACTATGGCAGTTGCACGTTTAGTACTTGATAATGTGCCAAACCTCAAAGCTTACTGGGTTACATCAACTGTAAACCTGGCTCTTGTAGCTCAAGAGTTCGGAGCTAATGACTTAGATGGAACTATAGAAAAAGAGTCTATCAACTCAGCAGCAGGAGCTGCTAGTGCTAATGGTGTAGATGTAAAAGAGTTTACTGCACTTATCAGAAATAGTGGTTTTATCCCTGTTGAACGCGATAGTATTTACAATGAAATAAAAGAGTGGTAAGAAACTATTAAAATATCTGTTGTTATTCCAACTTATAATAGAGCTGAGTTTTTACAAAGAGCTATCGAGTCTGTGTTAAAGCAGACTTTCCAAGCATGCGAAATCATAGTGATAGATGATGGCTCAACTGACAATACACCTAAAATCCTTCAAAAATTTCCAAATGTAAAATATATGTATCAAAAGAACAGTGGCGTTTCATCTGCAAGAAACTTAGGTATAGTAAATACAAGTTACGAATGGGTGGCTTTTTTGGATTCAGATGATGAGTGGATAAACACTAAACTAGAAGAACAGGTGTTATTTCATACAGATAATGCTACTGTTCTTATGAGTTACACGGATGAGATATGGGTGAGAAATGCTCAAAATATAAAAATACCGAAGAAATTTAAAAAACTCGGTAATGATGTGTTTATAGAAAATTTATCTTTTTGTAATATAGCTCCATCCTCAGCACTCATTCACAAAAGTATATTTGAAAGTGTTGGTTTGTTTGACACTACTTTAGAAGTTTGTGAAGATTATGACTTGTGGCTACGAATCATGATAGAAAATAAAATAGAGTTAGTAGATAAAAAGTTGATAAAAAAGTATGCAGGGCATGAAGATCAATTAAGCTTCAAGTACTGGGGTATGGACAGGTTTAGAGTGCTTAGTTTAGAAAAACTACTAAAAGATGAGAACAAGGTAAGTGAAGAAAAAGCACAGATGATAAAAGAAGAACTTCTCAAAAAGTACACTTTATTGCTAAAAGGTGCTATAAAACATGATAGAGAAGAAGATATAGAAATTTATGAAGGGAAAATTGCCAAATTTTAGATTATTTTAAATTTCTACTGATATAATTCTTTCAACATTCCGGATTAGCTCAGCGGTAGAGTAGGTGACTGTTAATCACTTGGTCGCTGGTTCGAATCCAGCATCCGGAGCCACTTCAACCTTAAACCTCACAAACTTGGACTTAAAACAACCTTTTCACTCGGTGTCATAACAGAAGACAACTTTTGGTTTAAAAAAGTTCTTCTTTTCTTTTCTTCTTTTTTCATATAATGGATATATTATGAGTAGAAAAAAAAGGCAAACTTATACTGCTGAATAGAAGACTAAAATAGTCTTAGAAATGCTAAAAGAAGAAATGACGACAAGTCAAATAGCATCTAAGTACAAGATAACCTCTCAATCATTAGGAAAGTGGAAAACACAATTTTTGGAAAATGTCTCTTTATCATTTGATGTTGGTGGTGCGACTAAAGCTTATCGGGATGAGATAGAAGAGTTAAAAACTGAAAATGATGGACTAGCAAAAGAACTTGGACTTATGTAATAAAAAATCTTTGATCGAGTCCAAGCATAATGAGCTATCAATTTCAGAGCAATGTGAAATATTTGGCATTAGTCGAAGCTACTATTACTACCAATCAGTGCCAATGAGCCAAGAAAATATCAAATTACTACATAAAATAGATGAGATAGCCACAGATAATTCAGAATACGGATATAGATTTATCTATGATAACTTAAAGAAGATGGCTATTCAGTTGGTAGGAATAGAGTGTTAAAATATATGGGGATACTTGGTATACAAGCTATTTATCCAACTAAAAAGAAATTAACAAGCATTAAAAATCAAGAACATAAAATTTATGAGTATCTTCTCAAAAAGTATTGGACCAAAGTTGCTAAAAAGAATACAGTCTATGTTCCTACTCCAAACGAAGTGTGGAGCGGTGATATTACATATATCCGTATCAATGGAGGATTTATGTATTTAGCAGCAGTTATAGATTGGCATAGCAAAGCTATACTTGCATATAAAATATCAAACTCAATGGATGCGACTTTAGCAACTGATGTACTGGAGGAGGCACTTGCAAAATATCCTAAACCTAAAATATTTAATAGTGATCAAGGGAATCAATATACAAGTTACGAACATACCACATTACTTAAACAACATGGTGTCCAAATATCTATGAATGATTATGAGACGATTAGAGATTTAAAAGAAGGAGTTAAAGCATATATTTACAAATACAACTTTAAAAGATTTCACTCAAGTTTAGATTATAGAAAACCTATGAATGTCTATCTTGAATATCTGAAAAATGTAGGATAAGGTAACAGTTGCTTATGAAATTAAATCTTTGGAGAAGTTGTCTTGATTTTTAGGGGCATTATACAAAAGAAATCACACTAAACTAACACAAGATATTCTAAAACAATTTGAGATTATAGGAGAAGCAAACTCTATTAAAAATTAAACTTTAGAAAAAATTATTTATTTGATTTTCTTGGAGGTATTATAAAGTGACATCAGACAAGTGAACTAAGTTCGTTTTCTAAATATGATATAATTACATAAACAACAAAAGGAGAAGATAATCATGACAAAAGCATTTACAGAAATAATTAAATTATCTGATTCATCTGTTAAAGGTTTTGCAGTAGCTGAAAAAAATGCAAATTCTTCGGCACGAAAAGAACAAGACACTGCTCGTAAAGAAAGAAGAGATAGATTAAATAAACTTCGTGCATCTGCATAAATGACAGAAACCGAAAAAGAAGCATTATATGCAACTTTTGAATTACTTCCACTTAGAGAAGTTGAATCTTCTCTTCTTGATACATTTAACTGTGAAATAAATTCAGATTTAACAAACTTCATTCATTCCATCGCTCATGATTTTGAAACAAGACAAATAGCAAGAACTTTTGTACTTGTTAATAATAAAAATGAGGTTGTTGGATACTTTACTATATCTATGAAATCTCTTAGTACTAATGGAATGTCTAAAACAAGTATAAAAAAGATAGATGGTATCTCAAATAGTAGAGTGTGTATTCATAGTTTTCTGATAGGGCAACTTGGAATTTCAGATAACTATGCAGAATATAAACTAGGGACATTATTATTAGATGATGCTTTTTCGAAAATTGAAAGGGCACATGATTTAGTGGCTGGACGGTATATATTAGTAGATGCAATCAACCATGAAAAGGTACTTAGCTTTTACACAGAGAATGGATTTGCACTGTTGGATACAAATGTAGAAGAATCTGAAAATGGTAGTTTGAGGATGATTTACAAGATATAAAATATTTTCGGTGCTATTATATAGATTATGCTATAATTCTTAAAATGTGAAAACTTCGATATATAGGGTATATAGGAGTTTAGTCAATGGTTTCCAGCATCCGGAGCCACAACTTTTAATAACCCCTCAAATACTAACTTAACATATACAATTACTTTTTCATTTAGATTTCTAATATATTTAGGATTGTTTTTATAACAAGTAAAGACAGCTTTATAGCATATGAGAGAAGAGTAATTTAGATTAAAAATTACTCTTGTATTTGTAACAGATTAGTTACAGTGTGCTTTGATAAAACTTTCCTCTTCACTAAGAAAACTAAGTCCACATGCTTCATAAGCAAAAAAGACTTTAGCATTGTATGTATCTGTACATGACTCTTGATACATTTTTTTGAAGTTAGCATACTCTTCACCTTCTCCAAAGACACTTCGCTCTTGTGCACCTTCAAAGCTCTCAAAAGAGGCATCAAGTAAGTAAGGTGAGTCTGGATATAAATCTTTTAAAACTTTAAGTATACCACGAGACTCAAAGAGTAGGGTATAGGCAGGGTTGATTATGATGGCTTGTTGCTCATTCATAATGTTTGTGAGTGTAGTCGCTAACTCTCCCTCATCCGTTGCTATATCTAACCATGAGTAGTTTTTACACCAGTACTCGTAACTAGTTCCATCTTTATCACTTATGCCATCTTCATTAAACATAACTTCATGTAAGTAAGAGAAACCTGTTTCAAACCCAGCTTCGTCTGCTAGTTGTTGTAAAAATCTTGATGTTTTTTCTTTTTCTTCATCATCACTTGGACTAGAGAAGAGGATTTTCCAATTATCGTATCTCTCATCAAAGAGTTCTACTCCATCATCGAGTGTTATAAGTCTTTTAAAGTTTTCACTTACTTTTTCGTAGATTTCATTAAAGCTATTTTCATCAAGTTGTTCTTGTGAAGTTTGCAGTAGTTTGCTTGGTGTGTCTGCTTGAAACTCTAAAAGTTTTATAGGTTTGTTGTCAAGCCCACCACTAAAAAGAAATGCACCATAAATATGCCAGTGTACATCACTATCCCAGCTTTTTTTAATTATATCTACAAGGTTAAAAGGAATACCTAAGTCAAAAAATAAGTCATTCTCGATGACATGATCAGCTGCTTCAATATACATGTCGTACAACTCATTTGCAGAATCATAGTAGGCTTGTGCTTCTTGTTCTGTTAATGTAATTTTATCCACCGAAGAACCCCCCACTTTTACTAGATGAAGAACTTTTAGATCCTCCACCAAAAAAGCTTTTTTTAGAACTTCCACTTTTTGAAGCCTTACCCGCTGCCGAACGACTATATGCACTTTTATTTGTACTTGCAGAATTTTTTGAGAAGTTTTTGTTGTTCATAAGAGCATTTCCTATCATATTTCCCATTAAACTTCCTGCGGCTACTGCTAGAATTGTTCCTGCAAGTCCCATTCCAGCACCACCACTATTTTCCTTTAATGTTTCAGATGAACCATCTTGTACTTTTTTGTACTCTTGTTCTGCGAGTGCTTTCATCTCAGCTTCATTCATGAAACGCTCTACTATATTGCCTTGTGCATCTTTTTCACGGATGATAGCACGAGACGGACCATCAGTAGGCATCTCTTCAACTACTATATACTTACCATTTGTCTGTTGCTCTATAATTAAAAAACGGTTCTGTTGCTCCTCTTGAGGTGCTTCACAACCTGTTAAAACACTCATCATTAGAGCACCCGTGCTTCCTAATAAAACACTATTTATAAATTTATTCATTCTAATATTCACCTACTATTTGATTTTTATCTAAATGTAACACTTTTTTCAAACTATAATCATAAAAAGTAATTTTATTTCTACCATCATAAAGAATATCACCTCTATATGAGTACTTACTCATATGTATTTCTACATCACTTTTCATTAAAAGAGCTTCACCCAAACTACTCCCGATAGGAGTAATAAGTGTAGAGAGTGAAATAATAGAGAGTGTGCCTATTACAATTAATGAGAGTTTAGTCTCTTGATAAAGTGTGATATAACCAAGTACAAGAGTAAAGAAAAAAAATATTATGAGACTTTGATGATCTGCAAATAAAATGTTGTAATAGACATCAATCTCTTTAGCCTTTATATAGTTCTCAAATACACCCAGAAATAAAAAAAAATCTAGAATAAAAGTAAAAAACATACCACTTAAAAATGCTTGTACTGCTTTACTCATCGTAACCTCACTTTTGTTATATTGTTTATTTTATAGAGTTTTGATGATTTTCCCTCATAAAGAGAGTTTTTGTCTTCGATAATTATATCAGTTTTTTCTTCACAAAATGCTCTATCGAAGTTTTTTGAACGTTCATTAGCTGATGTTGAGTAGTTCCAAGTTATACTTGATAACAGTTTTGAATTTAGAGAGTCGTGAGCTATACGAAAAGCTAAGTTTTTTACAATAAATGTTGTTTTTTTAGAACGACGAACCAGTTTTTTTTGATGAGAAGGAACTCGTTGTTTATCATTTTGTAGCGCTTTAAAGCTTTTGTAAACTTTGATAAAAGGTTTAGTTGAGGGTCTCTCTTTTATAGTCTGGAGTTGTGACTCATCTTGAGATAAAAAACCGACAGTAGTGTCGGTTTGAATAAGAAGAACTTTTGATTCTAAACTAAAAAGTCTTGTAGTGCTGTTGACTTTGTCCATGAACCATCACCCATTTCATCTAGTGCAAGAATTAGTGCACGAGCAGCACTAAGCGTTGTAAAGTAAGGAATACTACGACGAAGTACCTCTTGACGAATAACTACAGCATCTTTTTTACTAGTATTGTTATCAGAAGTATTTATTGCCATTGCAATTTCATCGTTTTTCATACTATCTTCAATATTTGGACGACCTTCAGAAATCTTTAGAACTATCTCACATGCTATACCAGCATCAGATAAGATACTTTGTGTCCCTTTAGTTGCTACAAGTTTAAAACCATGTTTAAGTAAACCACGGCCAATTTCTGCAGCATGAACTTTATCAGTATCTACAAAAGAGAGGAAACATGTTCCACCTGTTGGRATCTTATTACCAGCACTGAGTTGTGCTTTGGCAAAACTCACTCCAAAGTTTTTGCTGATTCCCATAACTTCACCAGTTGACTTCATYTCAGGGCTAAGAACTAAGTCTGCACCATAAAGTTTATGAAAAGGAAAAACAGCTTCTTTTACTGAAACATGCCCTTTAAGTTTTGGACGGCGAAGACCATTTGCAACTTCYACGATGTCATATTTATCATAGTAAGACAATGCATCAASAAGTTTTTCACCCATCATAACACGAGTTGCAACTTTTGCGAGTGGCATACCAGTAGCCTTAGACACAAAAGGAACAGTACGRCTAGCTCKAGGRTTTACTTCTATWAGGTAAATTTCATCTTGATARATAGCATACTGAACATTCATAAGACCAACAACACCAAGACCAAGTGCAATTRTTTTAGTCTGTTGTTCTACTTTTTCTATCATCTCTTGCGTTAGATTTACAGGAGGHAGTGAACAWGCACTATCACCTGAGTGAATTCCAGCTTCTTCGATRTGTTGCATAACAGAACCGATATAAACTTCYTTWCCATCACTDATACAATCWACATCAAGCTCAATTGCTTGATCTAAAAACTTGTCAATRAGAACWGGAGCTTCATTTGAAACAGAGATAGCGAGTTCCATGTAYTGATTGAGTTCATCTTCATTATAAACGATTTTCATACCGCGACCACCGAGAACAAATGATGGACGAACAAGGACAGGGTACCCAAGCCCATTAGCAATTGGTGCAGCTTCTTCTTTTGCATGTGCTAGACCATTTCTAGGCTGTTTAAGACCATGTTTGATAACAAAATTACTAAAGAGTTCTCTATCTTCTGCAAGATCAATTACTGCGGAAGTTGTTCCTACGATCTTTGCACCTATTTTTGTGAGTGCATCTGCAAGTTTAAGTGGTGTTTGACCACCAAAGTGAACGATGATACCATCTGGCTCTTCATTTTCTATAACTTCACGAACATGTTCAAGGTCAATTGGCTCAAAGTATAAAACATCAGACGTATCATAGTCAGTAGATACTGTTTCAGGATTACAGTTGTACATGATACATTCTATATCCATCTCTTTAAGTGCAAACGCGGCATGCACACAACAGTAGTCAAACTCTATACCTTGACCAATACGGTTAGGCCCACCACCAAGGATAAGTACTTTTTTCTTATCACTTACACGGTTTTTGATATTAGGTAGTTTTGTGATATTTGTAGTTGAGTACAGGTAAGGCGTGAGTGCTTTAAACTCAGCAGAACATGTGTCAACCTCGTTAAACTCAACCCTTACACCAAGTTTTTTACGTGCATCATATACTTGCATTTCACTTATTTTATATGCTGAGTTTTTTTCAATGAGTTGGCTTATTCGTTTATCTGAAAAACCATCAACTTTAACATCACGCATAATCTCAGCATCAAAAAGAATTTTATCTGTAATAGTTGCTTCTTTTTCTATGAGTTCACTTAGTTGATAAAGGAACCAATGATCTATCTGACATATGTCAAACATCTCTTCTATAGTTATTCCACGACGAAAACCTTCTGCTACATAAAGCATTCTCTCTGCGTTTGGACGACGAATCTCATGTTTGATAAACTCTTCATCAGCATCAATTTCATCAAATCCACAAATACCTGTTTCTAAAGAACAAAGTGCTTTTTGCATAGACTCTTTAAAAGTACGGCCAATTGCCATAACTTCACCAACAGACTTCATTGAAGTACTTAAAGTACTTACTGCTTCAGGGAATTTTTCAAATGTAAATCTAGGTATTTTTGTAACAACATAGTCAATTACTGGTTCAAAAGATGCAGGTGTTCCTGTTATGTCATTTGTAATTTCATCAAGAGTAAAACCAACAGCTAAAAGAGTAGCAACCTTAGCGATAGGGTATCCTGTTGCCTTAGATGCTAGTGCAGATGAACGAGATACACGAGGGTTCATCTCAATAACAATCATACGACCAGTTTTTGGATCAATTGAGAACTGAACATTTGATCCACCAGTATCAACACCAATCTCACGAAGGATGTCAAAAGAGGCATTRCGCATTCTTTGGTACTCTTTATCTGTAAGAGTAAGAGCRGGTGCTACTGTGATACTATCACCAGTATGAACACCCATAGGATCAAAGTTCTCGATTGTACAGATGATGATACAGTTATCTGCTTTATCGCGGATAACTTCCATCTCATACTCTTTCCATCCAAGAAGAGATTCCATAATTTCGATTTCATTTACTGGAGAAGCTGATAAACCYTCTTCTGCAAGTTTTTTAAACTCTTCCATATTGTAAGCTACACCTGAACCACCACCGGCTAGTGTAAATGAAGCACGAGAGATTACGGGAAAACCGATCTCTTTTACTACTTCTATAGCTTCAGGAACTGTGTAAGCATTTTTACTTTTTGGTAAATCCATACCAATTTTAATCATTGCTTCATTAAATGCAGAACGGTCCTCACCCTTATGAATAGCTTCTGGAGTTGCGCCTAAAAACTCTATTCCCTCAAGCATACCTTTTTCATACATAGATGTAGCAACATTAAGAGCAGTCTGACCACCCATTGTTGGAAGTATTGCATCAACATTTTCTTTCTTTATAATTTCAGCAATCACATCTTCTTTAATTGGTTCGATGTACGTTCTATCTGCGAACTCTGGATCAGTCATAATAGTTGCAGGGTTAGAGTTAATGAGGATTACACGGTAGCCTAACTCTTTAAGAGTCTTAACCGCCTGTGTACCAGAGTAGTCAAATTCACAGGCCTGACCGATAACAATCGGACCCGAACCTATAAGTAAAATAGTATTAATGTCAGTGCGTTTTGGCATTTTAACCCTTCAAAATATGTTTATAAAAATTTAATTATTATAGCTAAAGGGCACTTAAAATTTGATGAGTTTTAGGGAAATTTTCTAATACTCAAATGAATATATAAGTGAAACTAATCCAGAATAGATATAATCACTTTCAATAAGAGGGGAGTTTAATGCACTCGATGGAAGTCTATCTACTCTTAAGTTTACAAGTCCTGAGAGTTTATCAGTAAAAGAATAGTCAATGTATGTTTGAGCACCTAACTGCCATCCTGCTCCAGGTGTAAACTGTGCTCTATCAGCTTTTGCTTCATGCTCTTTTACACCATAGTAGTAGTTCACAAATTCGTCAGACTCATATATAACAATGATACTTGGGTAAAATGTAAAATCTCCAAGTACAAACTCATCTCCAATTTCTGTTTTAAATAACCAAGACTCGTATCTAACAAGCATATCAGTTAAAAGCATAGTCTCTATATAAGTATCATTATATGAAGCACTAAATGCTATACCACCCTCAAAAGTAGTCTCTCTCTGGTCCATGCCCTTGAGGTATTCAGAGTCTTCAGCCTTGTACCCATAAGTACGAGGTTGTGCTGTAAGCGATAAACCCCATGAGAAATCCTCACTCTTATCTCCTAGAAAATACATTCCAGCACGACTCCATCTCATATAAAAAAGTCCATTATCAAAGAAAATAACAGGGGAAGGCACTAAAAGTGGGTTAACACCTTTGTATGGTTGCGTTTGAACATATGGTCCAAGACCAATAGTAATTTTTTGTTTTATTTGTGTCTCTGCTGCATAAAGAGAGAGAGTTAAGAGGGCTAGTACTATGTATTTCATCGAATATTCCTTATCATGTGAAAATAACTAGGGTCATTGCTTTTATAGTAGGGTTCAATAATAGCATTTTGATAGCCTTGGGCTGTTGTTACTGAAAGAACACGGCCAACTTTAAGGCCTTTAATAAAAATATTATCAAGACCTGATGTAACAACTTCATCACCATTTTTTATCTTAAACCATGCCGGAATGAAGTTGACGATAAGTAAATTATCATTGTTCCCGTGTACAATACCAGGAGCATTTTTATTTCCAACATAAACAGCATAAGCACTTTTAATATCTTGGTTTAGTAGTGCTAATGGCCGACCCTTTTTTGAAATAACAATACCTGCAACTAGCTCTTTGTAAGCTAATCCATAAATTTTAGAACTATTATAGTCTGGAACTTCTATCCAAAGACGGTTAAAATTTCCAAATTTTTCATAGGATATTGTACGTACAAGTTCTACATTTGTATTTATTTTTAAAGGTGAGTGGTTTTCTTGGTATAAATCATGAATCTCACTTGCTAACTCTTGCATCACAAGATGGTTGTTTTCATATTTTAGAAGGTTTTGTCGTAAATCTTGAATTGTATCTGCTTGAAAAAAATGTTCATCGAAACTATGTTTAATTGATTGATTGATATTGTGGTAGGAAATCTTTATTGCATTAAGGGAGGAAATAATGGGTGATTGAATAGTATGGGTATAATACAGAGCACCCACGAGCAGTGCTATGATTACAAAGAGATAGGAAAATAACTCTTTATTCATTCTCAAATAGTTCTTGTAATAAATCGATCTCTTCGAGTGCACGTCCAGTTCCACGAGCAACAGCAAGTAGAGGCTCATCTGCTACAAAAACGGGGATTCTTACAAGAGCTGAGAGGTACTTATCCAGTTGACGAATAAGTGCTCCCCCTCCTGTTAAAATGATACCATGATTTACAATATCACCTGCTAAGTCAGGAGGCATTTGTTCTAAGACATTACGAAGTGCTTCTGCAATTTCTTTGAGTGGTTCTTTCATCGCCTCTCTTGCATCTTCACTTGTTAGTTCAACTGAACTTAGAAGTCCTTCAACCTGGTCACGACCATTTACAGTCATTACAAGTTCTTCGTCTAGAACAACAGCTGTTCCAATATTTATCTTAATATCTTCAGCTACTCTTTCACCTATAAGAAGGTTATATTTTTTTCTTACATAATTGATAATACCTTGATCAATTTTATCACCAGCAGTTCTAATAGACTTAGAGAGTACAAGACCACCTAAAGAGACAACACCGATTTCAGTAGTACCACCACCGATATCAACAACTAAGTTTCCTTGTGGCTCACGGATGTCAATACCTGCTCCAATTGCAGCAGCCATTGGTTCTTCTATAAGAAAAACTTCACGTGCACCTGCTGAGAGTGCTGACTCACGAACAGCTTTACGTTCAACCTGTGTAAGACCATAAGGTACACAGATAATGATACGAGGAGATATTAAAGAAGTACGACCGTGTGCTTTTTCAATAAACTTTCTAATCATTTTCTCAGTCATATCAAAGTCAGCGATAACACCATCCCGCATAGGACGAATAGCTTTGATATTTCCAGGTGTTTTTCCGACCATTGCTTTGGCTTCATGTCCAACAGCAAGTACTCGTGTTTGACCATATTTTTCTGTTTTTACAGCTACAACAGATGGTTCATTGATAATGATTCCACGACCTTTGGCTATTACAATAGTATTTGCAGTTCCTAAGTCAATAGAGAGGTCGTTTGAGAAAAGTCCTATTAGTTTATTAAAAATCATATGTATCTACCTTATGCTGTTTTCTGTGTTGTTGTTTTAATGTAGACAGGTTCTTTTCCATCGTCTATAACTTCTTTTGTGATGAGCACTTCATATCCGGCATGTTCTGGAAGTTCATACATTATATCTATCATATTTTCTTCTAAAATTGCACGAAGTCCACGAGCTCCAGTCTTACGCTTTATTGCTTTTTTTGCAATCGCTAAAAGTGCACCTTCTTCAAAGTTTAACTCCACTTCATCAATAGCAAAAAGTTTTTGATACTGTCTGATAAGAGAGTTTTTAGGCTCTGTGAGTATACGAACCATATCCTCTTCACTAATTTCACTTAGAGATGCGATGATAGGAAGACGACCAACGAGTTCAGGGATAAGACCAAAATGTACTAAGTCATCAGGCTCAACCATATCAAATGTAGGTTTTTTCTCATCTTTAGTTTTCTTCTCGTGACCAAAACCTAAGATATTAGCACCTTGCTTGCGTTTAAGTATCTCTTCAAGACCATCAAATGCACCACCACAAATAAATAAAATATTTGTAGTATCAATAGATGTAAACTCTTGGTTAGGGTGTTTACGTCCACCTTTTGGTGGAATATTTACAGAAGAACCTTCTATAATTTTAAGAAGTGCTTGTTGTACACCCTCACCACTTACATCACGAGTGATAGAACGGTTTTCACTCATACGCGCTACCTTATCAACTTCATCTAAAAAGATGATTCCTTTTTGAGCACGCTCAACATCACCATCAGCTGATTGGATTAGTTTAGTGAGTATGTTTTCAACATCTTCACCAACATAACCTGCTTCAGTTAGACTAGTAGCATCGGCGATAGCGATGGGAACATTTAAAACTCTAGCAATAGTCTGTGCCATAAGTGTTTTACCTGAACCAGTTGGACCGATTAAAAGTACATTAGACTTTGCTATCTCAGTATCATCATCAATTATCTGCTGTGTTTTAAATATGCGCTTATAGTGGTTATAAACAGCCACACTTAAAAGCTTTCTCGCTCTCTCTTGACCGATGATATAATCACCTAAAAAGTTGTTTAACTCTTTTGGAGTCATTAAATTATTTACAGCTTCAAGTAACTCTTCATTCTCTTGTATCTGTGTTTCACTCTCATCACCAAACATAATCTTATATGCTGAAACTACGCAGTTCTTACAGATATAAACTCCATTACCAGCTATAAGAGGATTTACTTCACTCTCGCTCGCATCACAAAAACTACAGTGTCTATTTATCATTATTTTTTCTCTCAAATGGGATTCCACGTTTTGTTTTTAAAACAAAGTCACATAAATCATTAACATAGTGGTTTTTAGTCTCTTCTAGTAGTCTGCTTGCAGTCTCTTTAAGTGGTTGACCCGACTCAAAAAGCTCACGGTAAGCAGATTTTAGTACATTGATATCTTCGCGTTCTAGATGACGACGAAGTCCTGTAAGGTTTAAACCTCTTAGATTAGCTCGGTTTCCCTCAGCCATACAAAATGGTGGTACATCTTGAGCTAGAGCAGAAGCTCCACCTATCATAGCATAGTCACCTATATGGATGAACTGATGAATAGGAGTCATTCCGCCAACTACAACATAATCACCAAGCTCAACATGCCCAGCTAAAGTTGCTGCGTTTGCTAAGATACAGTGGTTACCGATGATAACATCGTGACCAAGGTGAACATAACCCATAAAAAGGTTGTGGTTTCCAACGATAGTCTTACTACCTCCACCCTTTGTCCCCGGGTTAAAAAGTGTAAATTCACGAATAGTATTGTCATCACCTATAATGAGTTCAACATCTTCACCATTAAACTTTAGGTCTTGAGGGATAGAACCAAGAACAGCATGAGAAAATATTTTATTATTTTTGCCGATAATTGTTTTACCATATATACAAGTGTTTGCAGCAATAGTTGTTCCTTCGCCAATAGTCGTTTGACTAGAGATAAAACAAAAAGGACCTATTTCAACATTTTCACCAATAACTGCACCATCTTCGATTACGGCTAATTTAGATATTTTATACATGTTAAGACTTACTTATCAACTATCATAGCTTTAAGCTCTGCTTCACTTGTTAACTTGCCGTCAACAAATGCTTCGCCTTTAAGTACCCAGATAGGACCTTTGTTTTTTAGTACAGTTATTTTGTACTCTAGTTTATCACCTGGTTTTACAGGGGCACGAAACTTTGCCTTATCAATACTCATAAAGTAAACAACTTTATTTGCAGTATCTTCGGGAGTTAAATCCATACTTTTAAAAGCAAGAATACCACCAGCTTGTGCCATTCCTTCTAAAATCATAACACCTGGGTAGATTGGGTGACCGGGGAAGTGTCCTTGAAAAACAGGCTCTGAGATAGATACATTTTTATAAGAGTAAATAACCTCACCTTTTACTAGTTCTGTAACACGGTCAACAAGTAAAAAAGGGTATCTGTGAGGTAGTATCTCTTGTATTTCTGTAACATCCATTATCATCATTAAAAGCCTTATGTAGTAATATTTTGAGTTATTTTACCCAAATAAAGATTATAAAAGGATTAGCTTTTCTTTAGTGTCTTCATAAGTTTTACTATCAAGGGTGATAGTGAGCTTTCCCTCCGGAATCTCTTGCATTACTATAATAGGGCTTAAATCATAGTTCGTATCATTTATTTTAGCTCTAAAAGAGAGCTCTTTTTTTTGACTTAAAGGATTGAAAATTAGTTCTTTAACAGTTTTATATTGCGTTTGGTTTTGCTCATTAAAAAACTCTAAAGTGATAAATTTTATCTCTTCACGGTTAAAGTAGTGAATGTTTTGTGCATTGTATTCAACTTTTCCTTGTGCTCGTTTTCTTGGAAGAGTTGAGTAGGAGAGTGCATAAGCATCTAGCACATTTGTTTTTCCCTTAGTAACTTTAAAGTTAAATTCTCGGTAGTTAAGGAACTTCTGTTTGATGATTTTATACTCTTTATTTTCATCTTCAAGAGAGTTTCGTAGCGTGTACATTGTGATTCTTTCTTCTATTGAAGCTGGAAGGATAGAGCCTGAAATTGGACTAAACATCTCATCCATTAGTTTTTCTTGTTGCTCTCTTTGCATAGTAAGCCCAAAAATACAGCCACAATAGTCTTGACGGTAGAGTTGTTCCTCTTTAGTTACACGAGATTGATCTTGACTTCCACCACCACTTCTATAATCAACAGCGATAAATTCAACACCGTTTTTTTCATAAAAAGCATCACCAACACGTTTGAGTTGTTCTTGAGACTTTAGGGGACTTACAAGTAAGGTAGTAGTGATTTTTTTCTCACCTAACTCTAGAGCTTTCTCCGCACTTATGCTAAAACGCTTATCAAAACAGACTTCACAACGAGCACCTTTTTCAGGTTCGTTTTCAAGTCCACGGACAGCTTGAAGCCAGTTTTCATAATCGTATTCGCCTTCAATGAGGTCAATTCCTAACTTTTTACAAGATCGTTCTACATCGAGTAAACGTAGTTGGTATTCTGAGTAAGGATGGATATTTGGGTCGTAGAAGAAGCCTGTTAGCTTCTCCTGCGGATAATCTGCTTGTAGCTTTTCTAGAAAAAAGTGGCTATCAACGCTGCAACAGATATGAACTAACATTTAGTCTTTAGTCTCAACTACAGTAATAGAGTTAATTGCATCTTGACCTTGAATCTGTGCTAAAACGTCAAAACTAGCAGTATCTTCTTTCTCAATCGCACCAAAAACAGTATGAACACCATCAAGGTGAGGAGTGTCTACGAAAGTGATGAAGAACTGGCTTCCACCAGTGTTTGGTCCTGCGTGTGCCATTGAAAGTGTACCTGGAGTATGTACAGATGTGTTAGAAGATGTTTCACACTCTATAGCCCAACCTGGACCACCAGTTCCAGTACCTTCTGGACAACCACCTTGAGCCATAAATCCAGGGATTACACGGTGAAAGTTTAAGTTGTCATAGTAACCAGTCTCACATAAATGAGCAAAGTTTGCAACTGTATTTGGAGCTTCTTCTGGAACAAGTTTAATCNAKAYRAYWSSTNTWGCYGWAKNNAMTTTYKYNTAKYSTTRKTWNTAGWSASWCYTSNGCAYTGWKRTTGKMATWTWKNARTWSTTYTYSYYCRWAMAKKRYKKKNCMTWWATKYAKAYMYTKTYKTTRYYAWWGKMYAAGYYWYWSWAWKYWKTANAMACWAWAKMYWWWYYNANTGWTAKWAWTKWKWWMWTTWAWGMSWWRKTRANTARTRGWTKAWAARTRNNNTGGATAARMYAAMGNTTRATKKKNATWNTCTWSTTNCTTYTSTWWYNCTKWMCTTTAWTWNAGMCWRWRCNTKAAARMGRNTAYKWYWNTAMTWKWKAWWWWAGMWNGCWWMWSNCCMTMKCWWWTGNWTTWTRYWMWKGYRAGTRRSGAGNAASAAASRRTAANAYTKWYNANTTAWWKYMWMNAWCAKRCWYWWNTSACAATTTTAAAATGCTTTATCGTTGTTAGAGCATTTCCTGTATTGTGAAAAGATGAAATAAAATGACCTGTGTTGAGTTTAAAACTACCAAAGCAGTTAATACTTGTTCCGTAACGGTAGCCTCAATAGCTTACAGCTACACCTTTTGTACTCCTAGAAGTAATACGATTCCTCTCTGAAGAGAATCTACTTTCATATTGGGATAAAAGAATAGTATTTTCACTCAACTCTAAGAGAGTTTTTTTTACCTCCATCTAAAAACATTGATACTGTAATAGTCTCTCTTTGATAACTGTGTTTTTTTCATTCTTCATAGATTGAAGAACCTCTTCTTTTGTATTTTCTGGAATATTATAGACTACTCGTGGCATTAATTTCTTTTTTTTAGCTTCTAAAGCAATTTTCGTTCTTATTTAAAAGTTTGTTATGTGATAGTAATAGCTATACTTTAGTTGATTATTAATGGTTGTTTGGATGATATCTCTCATTAACTCATTTTTAGTTGTGTCTGACCTTCTTCTCACTTTTTTAGATCACTGTATTGAATAGGTTTTTTTATATCTCAAATGCTACAGGTATAGATACTTCATTACCGTAGTAAAGTGCATTAAAAAGGTTGATTCCTTTTACAGTTTTACCAACTGTATGGTCAAAATGATAACAGTTCATTTCACTCTCTTTCGTCCACTTCTTCTCTTTGATAGTATCATCGAATATTAAACATGTCTCTTCACWTTCTACTTCTCTTACAATTGGCTTCACCTCTTTCTACAAATCTTTTGAGTTAAACTCATTTTTTAATAAAAATCTTGTTATTTGGTCATGGCTAACTTCATTATCCATCATATCTGATAGTCCGGTTACTGTTGTGTAGCTATTATTGCTGATTAGGTAGTCTGTGTAGAGTTCAAGGTAATCTGTTTTCATAGTGTTATTNNAGCTTCTTTGTTTTTAAAAGTCCGTAAGGTCAGTTATATAAGGCCTCACGGGTTGAACACCTACCTTATATTAACATCAGAATTTATTTTGAAAGTTTGTACGGCATCTGTTTTAATGAGTCTGATTGGAATGATCATGTTCTATAGTTTTTTTATCCACTTTAAATGCAGGAAATCTATGTGTTGCAAATCGCGAGTGGCAGTTTATACATGTGTTATTCATTTTGGAGAAGTAAAAGTTTGCTAGTTCTGCATTTTTTTGTTCAGCTACATCTGCAAGCATCCCAGCATCTTTGTGGAAGGATTGATCTAGCTCAATAAAACTAGAAGGCAATTTAGTGTGAAGTTCTTTTGCTTGTTCTTTTGTCAGCTTTTGCTTTAAAATATAGCTACCTTGTATTTTTTTGGCTATTTTATGAACTTCATGCAAATTGCCTGATGCAAGTTCTGGGATAATGGACATCATCCCTTTTTGTAAGGCGTTCATCTCTTGTAACAATAATCCTCTTAGTTCAGGTGAAAGGGACTTAACCCCTGATGCAATATGCATCTCTTTATGGTCTGTTTCATGTCCTCCTGCATAACTATTAGAACTACAGAGTACAGTAGCTAACAACAATACCGAGCTTTTAAATATTTTTTTCATCTTATATCCTTAATTTTTTTTAATGAACAAATACTAACTAAAATATGTAAATAGTTTATAAACAAAATTTATCACTTATAGCTAATAAATTTCAAAAACAATAAGAATAGAAATTGCTAGAGAGGTATAAAAAGTAGGAAAAACGATGAAGCTGACCCATACTTTCAGCCAAGATGAAATAGATGAAGTAAAATATGCTTTATCAATTGAGAAGAGTGTTGTCGTAAAAGAATGCTTTCAAGCGATACACATGACAATGTAAAATATAAAACACACTAATATTGTGAAAATACTTGGAAGAACACGGTACTTTGTTACTAATTGGATTAAGTATTATTGCTATATTACAGCAAACTATTACATAACTTTAAAAGTGTATTTTTGTCAGTTTGATTAATATTTTGAAATAATTCATCAGGCATAAAAGAAGAAAGAGATAAGTTTGAGGCTCAGTTTATACGTTCTCAGACAGGAATTGGGGGAGAAGGTGCATCAGAGCACTAAGTAACAGATATATTAAAGGAGAAATAAATTTTCCTGAGATATAATTTTTAAAAGAATAAATAGTAGAAGGTAATATAATATGTCAGAAGTAAAAAAACCAGTTTTTCAGCCAAATGCAGAGTTTTCTAAAACAGCAAGAGTAAAAAACATGAGTGAATACCAAGCACTTCAAGATGAAGCTATCAATGATTATGAAGGTTTTTGGAAAAGATTTGCAGAAGAAAAGATAAATTGGATTGAGCCATTTACAACTACTCTTGATGAGTCCAAGTTCCCATTTGTAAAGTGGTTTGATGGTGGAAAACTTAATGTTACTACTCAGTGTATAGACCGTCACTTAGATACTCGTGGTGATAAAACTGCGATTATTTTTGAGGGTGACCGAGGTGATACACAGACTATCACTTACTCAGAATTATCTAAAAATGTAAACAAGTTCGCCAACCTTTTAAAAGAAGACTTTGGTGTAAAAAAAGGCGATAGAGTAGTTATATATATGCCGATGATTCCTGAAGTCGCTTATGCAATGCTTGCTTGTGCTCGCATAGGTGCTATTCATAGTATCGTTTTTGGTGGGTTTTCAGCAGAAGCTCTCAAAGATAGAATCATAGATGCAGATGCAAAAGTTGTAATAACAGCTGATGGCGCATTTAGAAAAAATAAACCTTATATGCTAAAGACAGTTGTAGATGCTGCACTCGAAGGTGATACACCTGTAAAAAAAGTACTTGTAATTGAGAGAAACAAAGAAGAGATTACTTGGGTTAAAGGACGTGATTTTTCTTATGCTGAGTTGATTAAAGATAAGTCAGAGAAGTGTGAGGCTGAAATTATGGACTCAGAAGACCCTCTCTTTTTACTTTATACTTCAGGTTCAACTGGAAAACCAAAGGGTGTACAACATAATACTGCAGGGTATATTTTATGGGCACAGATGACTATGGAATGGGTTTTTGATGTAAAAGAGAACGATACTTACTGGTGTACAGCTGACGTTGGTTGGATTACTGGACATACTTACATCGTTTATGGACCACTTGCTATGGGTGCCACAACTGTAATGTTTGAAGGTGTTCCGACTTATCCAGATGCAGGGCGTCCTTGGAAAATGGTGCAAGAACATAAGATAACTCAGTTTTACACGGCTCCTACTGCCATCCGCGTTTTACACAAAATGGGTGAAGATGAACCTAAAAAGTACGACTTAAGTTCATTAAAAGTTTTAGGAACAGTTGGTGAACCGATAGACCCACCGGCTTGGAAATGGTACTATGAAGAGGTAGGTAACTCTAAGTGTTCTATCGTTGATACTTACTGGCAGACTGAAACAGGAGGACATATAATCTCTCCTCTTCCAGGTGCTACACCTATAAAACCAGGATGTGCAACACTTCCAGTCCCGGGAATAATAGCAGAGATACTAGACCCAGTAACTGGTAAGAAAGTTGGACTTGGTGAGAGTGGATATATGTGTATAACTCGTCCTTGGCCCTCTATGATTCGTGGTGTTTGGGGTGATGAAGAGAGATTTGTTAAGTCTTACTTTAGTGATGTGAAAAAAGATGGTAAAGCTGTCTATTTTACAGGTGACGGTGCCAAGTATGACGAAGATGGGTATATTACTATTACTGGTCGAACAGATGATGTTATAAATGTATCTGGACATAGAATGGGTACGGCAGAGGTAGAAGCTGCAATAAACAAAGATAATAATGTAGCAGAAGTTGCAGTTGTTGGAAAACCTCATGAGATTAAAGGTGAGGGTATATTTGCTTATATCGTTTTAAAATCTAGTGTAGAGAACGAGGATGCTGAGCGAAAATCTATCAATAGTATCATCAAAAAAGAGATAGGAAGTATTGCACTTTGTGATGACATCGTATTTGCTCCGGGTTTACCAAAAACTCGTTCTGGAAAAATCATGCGTCGTATTTTACGTTCTATCGCTAAAGGTGAGGCAATCACTCAAGATATATCAACACTAGAAGACCCTTCTATCGTTGCTAAAATTGAAGCAATGGTCAACGGATAGTAAAAGATTAGAAATGCTATAATTTCATAATTTAATTATAAAGAAGATATTATGGAATTATGCGTTGCGCTAGACTTATCTACAAAAGAAGAGAATTTAACTCTTATAGAAAAAATAAAAGACCACGATGTCTGGCTTAAAGTTGGACTTCGTACTTACATTCGTGATGGTGAAGATTTCTTAAAAGCTATCAAAAAAATCAATCCTGATTTTAAAATATTTTTAGATCTTAAACTCTATGATATTCCTAACACTATGGCTGATTCTGCGGAATCTATCATGGGACTAGGTGTAGATATGTTTAATGTACATGCAAGTGCTGGTAAAAGAGCGATGCAGACAGTAATGGAGCGGTTGAGTACTTATGAGTCTCGTCCTATTGTTTTAGCGGTGACAGCTCTTACATCTTTTAGTGAAGATGAGTTTAGCGCAGTATATGAGAAGACAATAGCAAGTAAAGCGGACCAGTTCGCAAAAGATGCGATGGATAGTGGTCTTGATGGTGTTGTCTGTTCTGCTTATGAGTCTGCATCGATTAAAAACATAACTTCTAAAGACTTTATGACTCTAACACCAGGTATTCGTCCCTTTGGTGAAGATGCTGGTGATCAAAAGAGAGTTGCCGACGTGGCATATGCGAAAGAAGCTTTTGTAGATTTTATCGTTGTAGGACGCCCTATTTATCAGGCAGAGAACCCTTCTGATGTAGTAAAAAGAATTTTAGAGCTAATTTAAGCTTACTATTATTAACAATTTACTATAATCACCATCTTCAAACGGAGAAGTGGGAGAGTGGTTGAATCCGCGCCCCTGCTAAGGGTGTGTAGAAGCAATTCTACCGAGGGTTCGAATCCCTCCTTCTCCACCACTTGAAGACATAAWYCCCCCTATTTTAAGCACTTTMARMCAMTTTMWAAAMYWNATAAAATAARARATWAAATCCCTAGCTTATCCCTAAAGCTATTTATAGATAGAAATACTTCTATCAAAATCATTATTAAAAGTATCAAGATAATTTACATATACATCATAAACCATTTGAGTATTAGCATGACCTAAGAGCTGTGCAAGTTGTACTGGTGTGACTAAATTATTATAAAGCATATTTGTAGCATAGGTATGACGTGCATTGTAAGGTCTTCTATAATCAATGTTTAATTCTTTTAATGATGGTTTCCAATGGCATTCAACAAAGGTATGAGTGTCACGATAAGGTTTTTTATATTGAGTGATAAAGAGGTACTCGTTATCATGCTTGTTATATAGCTCTTGAATATAGGGCTTTAGTAGTTCAATGATAGGAATTTCTCTTATACTGTATCTTGTTTTAGGTGTAGACTCTCCAAACCGTGAGCGAGTTCTTTCAACTCTAATGATATTAGAATCAAAATTTATATCTAATTTTTTAAGTCCTATAATTTCCCCACTTCTCATACCAGTATAAAAAGCAAAAGCAAGATAAAAACGATAATTGTCATTATCTGCTAAAGACATAATTTTTAAAACTTCATCGGCAGTAAATGGTTTTATCTTTGGAGTATCGTATTTTGGTAGCCTAACCATTCTGCAAACATTCTTTTCTAAAACTTCATCGTAAAGAGCTTCTTGGAGAATACCACTAACTATGCTTAGATAACTTCTTTTAGACTTGTTACCTACATCACTAATATCATATAACCATCTTTTCAAATCTGATGGCTTTATAGTTGTTATATCTGTATCGCCAAAATATGGATTAATTCTATCTTTAACTATGTTTGTATATTTGTCTAAAGTAGAGATTTTTAACTCATGTTTTTTAAACTCTAAGTATAAAGATGAATAATGAGAGAATTTAATAAAATTATTCAACATAAACCTTTAATTTAGCTATTAATATTCCTTGAGAAGAAACTGATATATAATGCTTTTCTTCATATAATTCATAAATGTCATTTTGAATAAAATCTTTTAGTTGATTTAATGATAATTTTTGACGATTTTTTTTTGATGGATTTCTTTTATAAGCTGTTTTAGAAATACCTAATCTTTTAGCCTTGTTATAAACAGATTCTAAAGTCCTATCTAAATTAAGTGCAATATCAGAAACAGTCATACTTTCATAATTTTCTAAAAGATATATTTCCTCTTTTTTTGTAAAATGTCTAACATTACTATTTCTACTTTTTACATCTTTTTTAGTCATTTACTTTTCCTTGTAGTCTGTAAAAGGTATCTCATCAAAAAGTAAAGTATTATTTTTTTCGAAAAGACCACATCCACTAAATATAATATATTTAGGAACAGAAAAATCAGGTACTAAAGGATGATTACAAGAACCATCTTCAGGATCATTAAGAAAATATTTGCAATTAAAACATTTATCTTTGTTTATATCTACTTTTTTAACTAGAAACATATTAAAACTCCTCACTTTCAAACATTACTTCAGAGGTCGCGAGATTCAACCTATCCCCTGAGTGTAAACCTTTCTCTATAAGTAAATTACGAGTATAAATATAATGCTTATAGTCTACTGTTTCAATGTCTAAGCTCTCAAAATAAGTATAAAGTTCCAAGTGATTCATTTGATAAGGCATCTTTTTAAGTTTTGTAAATCTGCCCTTATAGTAAGAGTACTCTACACCATCAATAGTGACTGGTATTCGATTCGGTTCTTTATCCTTGTAAACAGTTTCAAAAGAGGTTTCAATCGGAATATTAAAATTACCACACTCACTAAGTACAGTTTCTAGCTTGTCGTTTTCTTTTTGTTCCCAGTTGATAGGCTTTGGAACATAGAGAGAGCCGAACTCATTTTCTATAAGAGATATCTTGTTAGTATCTTTATAGATATAAACTCTTATTTCATCATCCCTAAACTTTTTAGTTAATTCTTTTAATCCATACATACCGTTTAATCTGCGATATATGTCTAAAGATATAAAAGTACGAGAAGTATAAAAGCGAGAGATTCCGTGATACAAGTACCACAATGTAAGATTTGAAATATTATCAGTAGTTCTTAAATCATCAAAAGTCTTTAAAACATACTTCATTAAATAATGAACTGGCTTTTTAATATTTGTTTCAACCTGACCGAGTGGCTCAGGATATAACCTTTTTAAAGCTTTGATAATTCTTTCTTTTTTATCCTCAGGAATAAAAAGACTCATGTGTATATGCGGTGTGCCATCTTTATGAGGTTCAGTAACACGAAAATAACAACGATTATTCTTTTCAATACTTCTATATGCTCTATCGTTGAATATACCATTTTTTAACATTTTAGAGAGTTCACTAGAAGCATTACGAGGTGTATATTTATCAACAGTAAGAGAAAAGTCTAATATAGGCTCAACATATGGGATATTTTGAAATACATGACAATTTATAAATCTATAATTATTTATAGTTGTAATATGAGAACGACCACCAAACTTAGGGTTAGTAACAAGTTTTCCGTTTACTGTTTTTTTAGGGTGCCACTCTGTGGGAAGTGTTAATGTAAACATTATATTTTTTAAATCTCTAATATTTGCATATTCAAACATAGACCATGCACGATGTTGTATCTCTGCTATATATCTATCAGGGTTTATATAGCTATTTTGAACAAAAACAGCATAAGGCACTATTTTATTATCAACTTGTACCCCGTTATTATGCATAAAGTCAATATTATTGTCTAGTTTTTCTTTAGATTTTTTTATCTGATATTCTGATAAACCATAATTACTCATCTGTCACTCCTTTAAATTTTGTACGATAACTTTTTATAGATAGCCAAGAGGCTCAAGTTTTGTCGCTCGTGCCTCGCTCCAAAACTCTAGCCTATCTATCCCAAACACTGCTACATTACCTCTATCATGATAGACAACGATTTATTCTTTTTAATGTCTCTGTCATACCTAAAAACTTGACCTAAGTATGGTAACTTCATCAAAAAAGGTATACCGATAGTACTCTTCGAATTTTCCTCTTGATTAAAACCACTTAGTACAAGAACTTGACCCTTTTTTAACTGAAAACTATTTTTTAAAAACTGTTTTGAAAATGATGGAGTAAGAGAGGTTTTATCAATGAAAGATTCCATACTAAAAGTTAAATCAATAAAAATAATGTTATTAACGATTTTAGGCAGCAGATTAATCTTTAATCCTACATCCTTGTAAGAAACTTGCTCTGTTTTTGAAGAACTGGCACCAGTAACAGAAGCCGAAGTTGTTAAATAAGGAACATTTTCAACAGAAGCAAAAGAGATAGATTTACCGCTCTGTATGAGCATGAAAGGGGATGATTTAATGTTAGACACACCAATATCATCAAGATACTTTAATGAAGCATATAAGCCAGTACTAGCACTTGTAAATAATGAAGTAGGAGAAGTCGCCGTGTTTGTCAATAGATTTATAAAATACTGAAATGAACCATCTTGCTTAGTTGAATAAGAAGATATTTCAAACCCTCTATCCTTTGCATTATCAAGATTAGACTCAACGACAGTAATTTTTATTTGTAGTTGATTAGGTAAAATATCATTGATACTAATAACATTTTTTAAAGATATATAATCGGAATAATTAGAGATAAACATTACTGTATTTGTATTACTGATATAACTAAATTTCATGTCTTCATATTGCTCTAAAATAAGCTTTACATCATCAAAAGTGAGAGTATTTAATTTAATAGTATGAAGAGTTTTTTTATTCTCTTTTTTCTTATGTATGTAATAAAATTTATTTTTAGAATCATAAGTTAAAAATAATTCTTTGAGTTCAAGCATTCTCTTAAAAGCAGGGAGCAAAGAAGCTGATGAACTATCATGTAGATAAAAACTAAATTTATCCGATTTAATGGAATTATCAACTATTATATTGACTCTATTATGAGAGCTAACAAGTTGTGCAAATTGTTTCAAATTAAGATTAATACTCTCAGAAAAAAGAAGAGAAGAAAAAATAAATATTAAAAATAAATGTTTCATTATTTATCACTCCCAAAAAGTTTAATTTCTGAATTAGATTCATAATCTTTCTTTTTTTTCTTCTTAGAGGATGAAGTATCAAAACTAGAAATTAAAAAATTATATAAATTATCATCTACGATAAAATCATATTTAATCATTGAATAATTTGTTACAGTAGTATGAGAGTAAATAGAATCAGTATTATTTTTTAAATATAAAACAAAATCAATAGGGATATTAAAATCTTTAAATATACAAGTATCAGAAATACATTTGAAAGATACAAAATGAAAATCTTTATAAACTGAAAGAGAGTCATTTTTTAAAGGATCATTATAACTATAATCATTTGAATCATTTGTAATTTCTGATTTAGATTTTTTATCTACTGGAGATAAACGCATTCTTTCATGATTGAAAAACTGCCATGCAAGATAAGAAAATAAAATCATTAGAGGAAAAATAAAAAAATATTTTCTTAATATTGATTTCCTATCAGTCTTATTACCTGATACATATAGTTCGCCAACTTCTTTAATGAATGGAATTGTGAAAGATTTTTCACGACATTTAGCAGTCATACCTACACAAGAGTAATAACCAACTGTAAAACGATTAGAAAATATCGCCATTGTAGGAGGGGGCATTCTATAAAAATTAACACCATTCTTTCTATACTCAGTACTCAACTGGTCTATGTGTTGTGTTAATACATGAATATCATGATTAAGGTGTCTATGATAAGTAAACCACCATAGAAGCTCATCATCCTCAGGAACTTTTTTAGGAAGATAATCCTGAGCTTCATCCATTACAATGAGAACATTATAAAGATTCATTTCTTTAGCTACTTCAATTAATGCAGTATCTGTATACTCTTTTTCAACTTTTAATCTGCGAAGTTTTACAAGATTTTTTCTTAAAAGCTTAATATCTAAAGGTCTAATTAAAGGATGAAATTTAAAATTAAATTGATTCAAGTTAGTATAAATATAATCGTATTTTAAATATAAATTAGCAGGAGCATAGAGAGGTTTTTTCTTTAAAAGTAAATCTTTAAAAGTAAATCGTTTAATACTATTTAAAAATAACATATAAATAGTATAAACACTAAAATACGATTTCCCACTTCCTGAAACACCTGTTATAAATGTAATAGCCATTTTGTCACTCCTTAATTTTTATTGCTGCCAGATAACACCGATTTTAAATAACTCGTTAGATATAGCTCTTGAGATACTAAAAGAAATAGTTGCTAATTTATAAATAAGAAAAGCAGAGAGAAAAGGGGAGAAAATAGCAAAGACATCATTAAAAGCATTAAGAAAACCGATAGCAGATAAAAAACTCATCATTAAACCAGTAAGTTCAGTAGTTCCTTGAAGATTAACAACAAAACTCATAAAAATATTGTACTGGTCGTAAAAAAACTTTACTGTATAAACAATAAAGCCCAAAACAATAGCATGAGCTATAATAAAAGCAATAGCACCAGCAAATTGAAAACCAGTTAAAACAACTTTAGAGCCGATTTTCCCCATTATCCATGCAATTATTTTACCCATTAGTCAGTCCTTAGAGTCATTAAAAGTTTAAAAGTTCCACCAAGAAAAAACACAAAAAATAATAAATACCATATAGAATATAAAGTGCTATAAACTGGAGAAACTACCTCACATACATCAATATTAACGGGAATAGTAAGACCTAAACCGACTAAATTTTTACTATATAAGCATGAAGTAGAAGAACCTGAGGGAATTGGATTAACTAAACCATTTTCAAGAATAATTTTTAAATCAGATAACTCACTTTCTAAAAATGAATATTCTGATTTCATATCAKCWASATTAGAAGAAATGGRATTAGAAGAAATATCTGTAAAATTAGCATCTAATTTACCCGAAACATCAYCCATAAGACCCTTAATTCCATCTAATAAAATGTTAGAAGTGTTTAAATCAGAACGGACACSACTAAGAGTATTTTCGATATTTTCTAAACTTCTAGAAGTGTTAGCACTAGAATTCAAATCAGATTTATTTTTTTCTTTTTCCCTTGCATCTTGAGCATTTTTATCCGCATCAGCTTGTTGTTGTGCAGCGGTTGCATTAGAATCTAAAGGAACGGAGCAGATACCAAAATCGTTACGAGTGTAACCTGAATTACATTCGCAAATATTTGTAACAGTATTAAAAGTTTCATACCATTTATAATCACAATTTTTTTGTACCGTTGCAATTTGAAGTAAATCATCTGCGATACATTTAAAGACATCGGGATTAATAACCTTGTTACCATCATGCTTACATTCAGGATAACCTTCTAGTGTTTGATTAACATCACAAGTAGGAACTAATCTATCATACATATCATTGCATGGATTAGATTTTGGAGTACATTTAGTTTGAGATAGATTAACAGTACCAACACCGTTTACATCATCACAAACAAAAACAAAATTATTTTTAGAAGTGTCGCATTGATTTTGATAAGCAGGAGCTAAATCACTACAAGATAAATCATTTAATTTGACACCTCTACAAGTAGAATCACAAGGTTGCCAATRTAAATCTACATAAGAAGCACCTGAACCATTATCAACTAATGTAAAACTAGAACCTCCTGCACAATCATTTTCAGGAATAGGGAGAATAGTATCATTATCAGGACAAAAAGAATAACATAATTGTAAATCACTATCCCAAACGGAAGGAGAAACACAAGAAGGATTGAAAGGAATGTAATCTGTACGAACTCTATCAACAGTATATAAAGCATCATCAATATTGTAAAATTCGTACTTTACCATTAAAGTGCTAACACAATCCCAAAAAGTTCCACCGTTCAAAACCTTAAAAGCATTATCAGACTGAGAAACATTTAATSTACTAGTACTTGTTAAAACCCAATCACCTGAACATGTTGAATAACTTRTAGCAGAAAAAAGAGGAGAAGAAAAAAATAAGAAAAAAATAAGAAAATTATATATTAATCTCATTTTACAAACCAATCAAAAAAGAACTAAAAAGATAAAATATTAAAGCAGCAAACAAAACACCACTTAAAGCCATCAAAAAGTTAAAATCAAAATAAGATAATCCTAAATCAATGTTATAAGATTTTGGGGAACAGTAGCCACTTGATGTATTGTAATCATAACCATAATAAATTTCTTGTACTGATTTATCGGCAGTAGTAGAGCCCCAAGTATTATCCACACTTCTTAAATAGTAAAGGGTACCACCTGCAATATAATAATCTTCGATACAAATAGGATAAGCTTTATCTAAGAGTATAGAAGCATTAAGAGATAATGAAAAAATAAATAAGATTATATACTTCATTGAAAAGACCTACGAACATATTTTAGTAAAGATACAACTAAAAAGACTGGGGCAGAAATAATCAAAAGCCATAAAAAAAGAGAAGCAAAATAATCAAATGAATTAACACCAGTAATAGAAAGAACCTCATAAGAAAATAAAGAAGAAGCAAAGAAAGAAAGGATCATTAGTTTAAGCATTACGGACTCTTTTAAATAATGTAAAAACTTGCTCAACACCAAAAACAAAAAACATAACGATTATAAAAACAAAATAAAAACTATTTAATACTAATATTGTATGACTATCAATAGGTAAAGGATAAGACCATAAAGAAGAAACAGTTATAAAAATTAATATTAAATACTTCATATTTGAAACCTTTATAACAAGGCGAAAGCCTTGTATATATTTATTTAGCTCTTTTTAGTAAAGAGATAACAGCAGTAGCCGCGAGTGTAAAGGCAATAAAGCCGATTACGATAGGAATACCTGAAGAGTAGATACTTGTATCTATTGAACCACTTAAAACACCAGTAGCAGGGTCAGCAGTAACAGCAGCTTGAGAAGCTACACCAACAACAGTAGCACCAAGTGCTAATAATTTCTTATTTAGTTTCATTTTGAAACTCCTTTTATTTTTTAGCAGGTCGTAAAACTCTGCTATGAATTAGTCACTTAACTCAGAGCAAAATTCTAAAATTACTATTTATTATCTCTATTAAACTTTTTAATCAAATAATCTAAAAGTGGAGAAGAACTTATCAAATCATTGTTTTTCATTAAAGTAGCTCCTATCGCACTATCGTTTGTCACACATTTTTTTCAGGTTAATATTAAAAAATCATTAATGTTAAATCTGATAAAAAATCGTGTTTTTAAAGAGAGAAATTAATCTCTCTAAGCCTTATTTTGCAGTTTTTGGAGATTGATGTTTTCTTGAATATTTTGAGTAGTCAAGAGGGTTTTTGTCAAGTTCGAGAACTGGCATAGATTTATCAGGGAATACATAAGTCCCTTTTGGAGTTTGTAAAATGTTGTAAGAAACAGCTATATAAGAGCCAATTTTGTCTTGTAAAGCATCTGTGTACTCTTCATCAAGTTGAATAGCTTCAACAGTAAGCTTTTTGTAACCCTCTTCATCTATGCCATCAAACATAACTTGAATCTSRKTWMYRKMASMWRCTKTWMYRSYMCWTKYRYYAKRTTKTWYCKKMKSWKWAAMWWYCWKARGKKSCMYGRTWRWTTKWMMWKKMATTTTGTCACTCCTCAGTGCATTAAATTTAACTTAATTAACTGTCAATTAAGTTTTTAGAACACAAACATCTCTTTTCGAATTTTTATTGAAAAAGTCAATAACAATCATAWTTAGTTCAATGTGCTCTAAAAAATTAATTTAACCCCGTAGAAGTGACTGAACGGGGGAGATTAGCTTTGTTACTTTAATGGGGTTCTAACTCAATGCCCCAAAGGTACCCGACGACTTACACCAAACTCAATATATTGTTATGTGATTGCGGGGTTAAGATTGAAAAAGACTCATAAGTTTCATAATAGCCCTTATGTTGAAGATAGTCAGGAGTTATAAATAGTAAAAACTCTGATTCAGAATCTAAAAAAATAATATTAGAAGAATTTTTATCATTTAATAAAGGGCAATTTTTTATAAATACATTATCAATAAAACGTGAATAAGTTTTAAGTGATATTTTGCTATTATTGTTTTTTGGAGTGACCGAAGAACTATTACTTACTTCTATGTATGTTACATAGTCATTTTTATAATCTAACTCTTCAGTGAAGAAAGGTTCAATAAGTTTTAATTGTGTTGTTTTCATTTTGCCACTCCTCTTGCACAATTATTGTGCTTAATTAATAAAAATGATACAATAGTTGAGATTAAATTAAACTTAAAAAGTCAATATTTGTGCATAAATTACTATAAAAGAGAAATAACTATGAAAAGAGAAGAACTTGCAGAAATTTTAGGAGTAAGTAGAAATACTTTAACAAACTGGGAAAAAGAAAAACCTGATCTAGTAAGATTAATTAATCAAGGGTTCGCTCTTGACCAGAGTATTGAAGAAACTAGAAAGCACTTAGAAAGATTAGAAGAGATAAAAAATAATGCATCTAATGGCAAATTTAACTTAAAGGGTAAATAATGGAAAATATTATAATGATAATAATACTGTTTTCATTAGCAGCATTAATAAATATATTTTTAAAACCTAAGAAGAAAAAAAGAAATTATAAAAAACAAAGTAATTTTAAA
>NVXO02000006.1 GCA_002733945.2 Sulfurimonas sp.
TGCTTCTTTGGTTACTACTGTTACCAATGATGAAGGCGAAATAACTTATTTGTTAGATAGAAAATCTCCGAATACCACCATTCCTTTTGTGAAGAACAACGAGTTTAATTACTCGTCAGTTCTTGGATTAATTAGCGATAATTTGAGAGGTTACACATGGATTATCTATGTATTAGCTGTCATTTTCATCATTACTGCAGTTTCTAATGGTGCTAATTTAACCGATGGAATAGATGGCTTGGCGACAGGCACTTCGGCAATCATTGTGTTAACAATAGGAATCTTTATCTATTTATCTGGTAATGTGATGTTTTCGAATTATTTGGACATCATGTATATCCCAAATATTGGTGAGTTAACAGATGATGATATAGAATAATAAATCCAACAATTATTGTAAGAAGTTTTCCAGGGTTTAATAAAGCTTTTCCATCTTTTGTTGGAATAGCTCTATCTAATCCAAGTGTACCACCAAATGCCCAATAAAAATGGAATACTCCTGCAATAAATAATGTTGTGATGGTAACTAATGCAATAAAATTCATCTTTTGCCTTTTTATGTCTTTTATTAAAGTGTAGTATAACGGTTGACTTGAGTAATAGTTGCACCGTAGGGGATAAAGTCAGGTCTAAACACTATTGTATATCTACAGAGAAGACGTCTGTTTGGCCCCATACAGATCCTCCAGCGCCTCATCAATCGTTTTAAATTTGAACTTAAACCCCGCTTCGGAAAGCCTTCTGGGCATTACATATTGTCCACTGGCGAAGGCTTCGCCTGCCTCGGCTCCAAAACGAATCTTTAGAAGAAACTTAGGAATCACAAAGAAGGTGGGCCGATGCAATACCGCACCCAGTGCTTTGGTCAAGCCGTAGTTTGTGGTAGGGTTTGGAGACATAAGATTGAATACACCTTCCATGTTTTCATGTTCAATGATGTAAAAATAAGCACGCATCTGATCTTTAGTATGAATCCATGAAAAGGCTTGGCTCCCACTGCCAATCGTCCCACCTAGTCCCAGCTTGAAAGGAAGGAGTATCTCTTTGAGTATGCCTCCGCCATGGCCCAATACAATGCCAAACCGGAAGATCACGGTTCTGATTCCAATGCTTTTTGCTTCGAGTGCCGCCTTTTCCCAGTCCTGTGTAAGTCTGCCTAAGAAATCATCCGCATAGACTGCATTCTCTTCATCGTACTTTCCCTCGCTGGCATAGATACCGGCTGCAGAAGTAGAGATAAACAGTTTGGGCTTTTGCTCCATCATTTTCATGGCTCTGACAATTTTTTTGCTTGTATCGATGCGGCTGGAATAGAGCTCTTTTTTGTACGCTTCGGTCCATCGTAGATTGATCGTCGCACCGGCCAAATGTATCACTAAGTCTGCTCCGGCAAGCTTTTTGGCAAGATCACTGTCCGAGAGCTTGAAGTCCGATCGAGTCAAAGGGACTGTTTCCCAGCCTCTCTCTTCAAACTCTCTGCTCAGGTGGCTGCCGACAAATCCACTTGACCCACTCATAATAACTTTCATGACATGCTCCTTTTTTCTTGCGCCTCGAGTGCAATTTCTCTTGAATGAGCGAAATGCTTGCAGCCTAAAACTTTAGGGTCAGGCAACAATCCTTGTCGACTCTTGGTCTTCTTGGCATCTCTGTTTCTCAAAAGCAGATGAAAATATTATAGCATAGTTATAGTTGTCACCTGACATCTAAATCATACATAGCTTTTGGTAATGTGTAGAAGTTTGGTTTAATAATATTTCTTTTGTAGTATAACGGTTGACTTGAACTGTAAAATTTCCGTTAGGTAATTTATTAGTTCCAAAGAGACTGTGAAAKAACTTAACCTCAAAAACATATAACATTCTACCAAAATACAGATTAAGAAAAGTGATATGACACCCATAAAACAGTATAATAACAGCATAATAAAAGGTATTAAATGGGTATATATAAAGAGGGATTACATAGAGGACAACAGCTATTACTTCCACCATCATTAGATGATTTAGTTGGTCAAGACAATATGGCTAGAGCTATAGAAGAGTATGTAAATGTACTAGATATATCATCACTAAATATTAAAACAAAAAAAGATTTAATAAAAGATGGACAACCAGCATTTCATCCAAGGTTACTGTTAAAAATATATATCTACGGTTATCTCAATAAAGTAAGGAGTAGCCGAAAACTAGAAACAGAGATAAAAAGAAATATAGAGATGATGTGGCTAACACAAGGATTAACACCTAGCTATAAAACTATTGCCAACTTTCGTAAGGACAATCCTAAAGCCTTACAAACAATATTTAAAGAGTTTAGTATCCTCATCAAAAACCTAAAACTTATAACTGGGGATTTAGTTGCAATAGATGGAGCATATCTAAGAGCAAATGCTAGTAAAAATACTCTCATTATGAAGAAGAGTGTAAAAAGAGAGTTGACTAAGATAGATGCGGATGTAGATAGCTATATGAGTGTACTAGAAGCACTAGATAAAGTTGAAAGAAAGCACACTAATATCAAAGTGTCAAATGAAGATATAAAAAAACTATCCAATAGGAAAAAACAACTTCAAAAAGATTTAGACTTGCTAGAGGTTTTAGGAAAAGAGCAATACAACAAGACAGTTCTAAAGAGATAAAAAAATGTATAGAAAATGGCATAGAAACAATCGTGCCTCTAAGAAATACAGCAACAAAGAAAAAAATAAAAGATTCAAAGTTCTCTAAAAATCAATTTACCTACGATAAGGTACAAGATTGCTATATCTGTCCAAATAATCAAGAACTAAAAAAGATAGAAAATCAGTACCTAAGAAATGGTAGGATGTTGGATGTTTATAGAATCTCAAGTAGCTTCTGTAAAGTTTGTCCATTGAAGAAAAATTGTCTCTCAGATGTTACACCAAATAAACAAGTATATAGATGGGAACATGACGATATTATCGATAACTATGCTACTAAGATGAGTACCAAAAGAGCTAAGGAGATAGTTAAAAAACGCGGTTCAATAGTTGAACATCCATTTGGAACTATCAAACRCACATTAGGCTGGGATCACTTCCTAGTTCGTTCTAAGAAAAAAGTATTAGGTGAAAATTCTCTCATCATGTTTACATATAATTTCAGAAGACTTTTAAATCTCATAGGGATGGCTCTGTTTAAAAAGTTGTGCTTAGCCATAAAAAACAAAGATTTAACCCAAATTACAGAAGATATAGCAAAATATATCTTGATGTCTGGGCTTTATTTGGTCTATTTGTTAGAAATATATTTATTTTTACAAAGTTCTCAAAAAAAGATGAAATATTTGAGAATTTGAGTTGAATATCTAGTCTAAATTAGGGATTTTGGGACTAAATGCACAGTCTCAATGATTTGTTATATTTTTTAGCATATTCTACTGCTCTTTTAAAGGTTCTATGCATGTTTTCTTCGCCTATTAAAGATACAATACCAGGTTTTTTTAATTCTGCAAAGACACTATCGTTTGTACCTGATGTTATGACAATAGTTCCATTCTCTTTTAAAAGTTTAATTGTCTCAGCAAAATTATGAAGTGCAGTTGCATCTATAARAGGAACATGTCTCATTCTAATGATTAAAATTTTTGCATTTACTCCACTTTCCTTAATAATATAAGCATATTGTTTAGCTGAGGCAAAAAAGAGTGGTCCTCCTATTTCATAAACTGCTATATTTTTTGGTAAATTTTCATAATTTTCTATATCATCTTCATCATCATTTTTCACTATTTCATGCTTCTCTACATCTGCCATTCTCTTCATAAAAAGCAAAGATGAAAGCACAATTCCCACTTCGATAGCTACTGTTAAATCAACCACAACAGTTAAAATAAAAGTAGAAAGTAAAACTAGATAGTCATAAGGTGAGCCTTTTAAGATAGATATAAAAGATTTGTATTCACTCATATTAAAAGATACTACTATCAAAATCCCTGCTAAAACAGACATAGGTATAAGTTTGGCATAATTCATAAAAAATAGCATAATAAAGAGTAAAACAATAGAGTGAGTTATACCTGCTATTGGAGTTCGTCCTCCATTTTCTATATTTGTGGCTGTTCTTGCTATGGCTCCCGTTGCTGGGATTCCTCCAAAAAACGGTGTTATAATATTTGCTAAACCTTGAGCTATAAGCTCTGTATTTGACCTATGTGAGCCACCTATCATTCCATCTGCTACAACTGCTGAAAGAAGCGATTCTACACTTCCTAAAAGTGCTATTACAAAAGCTGTAACTAAATAGTGTGATAAATTTGATAATTCTAAACTTGGTAAGCTAAAAGTAATATTTCCTGATATTGTTCCAAAAAAACTCTCAATGGTAGTAACAGGTACATTGAAAACTTGAACTATAATTGTAAGTAAAATAAGTGCCACAAACGAACCTGGTATTTTAGAATTTATTTTTTTGAAATTTAAAGTCAGAAAAATAGTTGTAAGAGTGATGATTAAAGCATAATAATTTATACTACTTAAAGAGTGAAAATAAATATTCCATTTTTCGAAAAAATCGGCTGGAAGTTTTTCTATATCAAGGCCTAAAGCATCTTTTATTTGAGTGGAAAATATCACAAAAGCAATACCACTTGTAAAACCAACAATTAGTGGATGTGGGAAATATTTAAGAAGATTTCCAAATTTAAAAATACCAAATAGTATCAAGATAAAACCGGCTAATATAGTTGAGATAAGAAGTCCATCTATGCCGTATTGCTGGATTATCCCATAAAGTATAATTATAAATGCACCTGTTGGACCACCTATTTGAACTTTACTACCACCAAAAAAAGAGATGATAAATCCTGCAACTATGGCTGTTATTATCCCTTTTTCTGGTGAAACTCCACTTGCTACGGCAAATGCAATAGCAAGTGGTAATGCAACAATCCCTACAATACTACCAGATATAATATCATTAAATATTTGCTCTTTTGAAATGCCCTTTTTTAACAGTGTGAAAAATTTTGGTTGAAATATCATTTTTATTAAATTATCTCCAATCTTGTTGTGAATATAACTATTTATTAAGACATATTATATACAAAACAACCTAATATACGATAAACAACTATTATTCATAATCTGTGTTGCTTATAAAAAAGTATGTCAATATCTAAAATTTCATAAAGTAAGGATAAAGATGAAAGAGTTTTCTTAAAACTTGGAGGTGTGTTTCATACTGAAACTATCGCTAACTGAACACTTTTGTATGCTATTTGTCATATATCTTACATAACATACAAAATGCAGTTTAATAAATCTAGCGTATGTAGTCAACTACCTTAGACTCAGTTACAACTGTTTTGATAAAGTCAACTACTTTTATGTGCTCTTTATGGCTTGCATAAATAGCAAGGTCTTCTTTTGTTTTAAATGTTGAGTATAAAGAGAGGTCAAATGCTCTATCACCCTCAGCAAAGTTAAGCCCTACTTCCATAGATACTAACTCCTCTATCTTCTTTGGTAACTGCTCTAAAACTGCTCTTATCATCACTAGGTTTGCAGCTTTGTTTTCTTCTTTTAATTTAAACATTACTATATGTACTATCATAATTTATTCCTTATTTTTTTGCATTATATCACATTCATTTCATGCAAAAAATAGTTTTGTTATAATCACATACATGAAAGGATATTTACTGTGCAAAACACTGCGTTAAACATATTGAAAACTGGTAACAATGTTTTTATTACCGGTTCTGCTGGAACTGGTAAAACATACCTTTTAAATAAATTTACTTTTTATTTAAAGTCACGAAAAATAGTTCCAACTATCGTTGCACCAACGGGAATTGCCGCCTCACATCTTCGAGGTCAGACTATACACTCATACTTTAGTTTAGGGATTCGTAGTGAGGTGGATGATTATTATATTGAGTCACTACTCGAGAAGAAATATCTCCAAACTAGGTTTTCTCATCTTAAAGTTCTTATCATTGATGAGATTTCTATGGTTAGCCCTGAGATTTTTTCTTCTATAGATAAAATCCTCCAAGCTTTCAAAAAAAACACTCTGCCCTTTGGAGGTGTTCAAACTATACTCTCAGGAGACTTCTTCCAACTCCCACCAATCTCTCGAACTCCCAGTGATAAACGCTTTGCATGGCAATCACCCTCATGGAAAGCACTGGACTTAAAAACATGTTACTTAGAAGAGAAGTTTCGACAAGATGACAATGTTCTTATAAGCATTTTAGATGAGATAAGAAGTGGGTCAGTTTCAAGCAACTCTTATGATGTTTTAAACGCAAGGTTTCATAAAGATTTAGACATAGACTTTACACCAACAAAACTCTACACTCACAACATGGACGTAGATAGAATAAAYATCCAAGAGTTAMACAAAATCAACAATCCTGCGTTTGCATTTAAATATAAGTCAGAAGGAACTGCAAAAAACATTGAGAAGATTTTTAAGTCTTCACTTGTTTTAGAGGAGATAARTCTYAAAAAAGACGCGGTGGTGATGTTCATAAAAAACAACCATGACTTAGGATATGTAAATGGTACAACTGGGACAATAGTAGACTTTGACAAAGAGACAAAACTCCCAATAGTAAAAACTTCTGATGGCTCACTCATCAAGGTAATTTTAGAAGAGTGGACTATGGAAAATGAAAGTGCAAATGTAGTTGCCAAGGTTTTACAAGTACCACTTAAACTAGCATGGGCCATAACCATACACAAGTCTCAGGGAATGACACTTGACTCAGCTGAGATAGACCTCTCTAAAACATTTGAAGTTGGACAAGGGTATGTTGCGCTCTCTCGTATAAAAAACATAAATGGACTGCGTTTGATGGGTTTAAACGATAAAGCACTCTTAGTTGACCCACTTATCTTACACATAGACGATAGAATCAAAGCTGCTTCAAAAAAAGCAAGTGATGAGATCTCTGCCATCAGCGAAGAAAAACTCCAAGAGATATTTGAAGCTTATGTTTTAAGTATAGATGGGCTTATAGATACAGACGAGATACAAAAACAAGAGATAATTCTAAAATCAGAAAAGAAGCTAGTCAAACGCAATGCAAGTCCCACTCATATCCAAACAAAGGAGCTTATAGAGAGTTCTGCTTCTGTTGAAGAGTTAGCAAAGAGTCGAGGTATGAGTAAGAGTACTATCATCAACCATCTTCGTATTTTAAAAGAAGAGGATAGCGAACTAAATCTAGAGAAGTTTTTACCAGATGCAAGCACTCTTAGCCGTATCCAAGAAGCACTTGTAAAAATCAAAGAGAGAAATATTACTGATGATTTTAGTGAAGACGGAAAAACTCGTTTAAAACCCATCTTTGAACTTTTAGATGGGAAAGTTCCCTATGATGATATTCGGATTAGTTTGATTTAAAGATATAGATGGAATTTAGAAAATTAGCTATTTATATACATCACCGCGAAAGCCAATGTCTGTAATAATAGCTTCTATTATCACTTCATCATCTTCTAACCTCACGATAATTCTAATGTTTGCTTTTCTAATTCTGTAAATATTTGAGATAGTACCACTCATCTGTTTATAATCAATATTAGTTTGGATATTGTAAATCTTTCTTTTTATAAACTTTATAACTAAGATATCTACTTGTTCTTCAGTTAAAGTAGATTTATTTTTACCCAGAAACTTAGTTGCTTTTTTTAGATATGTAAGTTTTATATCTTTTTTCATAGTTAAATATCTATACTCACAGTTTTTGTTGTAGCTATTTTCTTATCATCTTCACTCATACTCTGCAAAAGAGTTTCAATCTCTTTTTGTTCAAGCATATCATAAGCATTTTGGAGTAACTCATACTCTTCTATGGGTATTATTACTGCTTCAGGCTTATTTCTTCTAATTATGGCAATTTTGTGAAACACATCAGAAGTCACTTTATCAAGATAGCTCCCGAGTGATTTTCCTAGTTCTGTGATCCCTACCATCTCATCTTTTGCATAAGTAACCATAGTATTCTCCATATTTTTATATATAGTATTATACATAACTTTCTATTAATTGTTACTTTGAAGAAGTGCTGGTAGTTCTTTGAGTGTTTGAATCCTGTAGCTTGCCTTAGAAAAATCTTGCGTAGCTGTAAACTCATTTGCAACTACTGCACACTCTATGCCTGCATTAAACGCAGCAGTGAGACCCCTCTGTGAATCTTCTATGACTAAACACTCATCTTTACTTGCCCCAAACTTTTTCATACCTGCGAGATAAGGGTCAGGATGTGGTTTTGAGCGAGCATACTCTTCCACGCAAAGAGTAAAATCCATATACTTGGTAATATGTTCACTATGGTGAATCAAATCGAAATCAAGTCGTCTTGAAGTTGTCACAATTGCCATCTTATATTTTTTAGACAACTCTTCTAAAATATCTGCAACACCCTCTATTTCTATATCGTGAGTACTTATAAACTCTCTGTAGTATATATCTCTGTGTTTGCGTTTAGCATCTATATCTTCTTTACTTATGCCAGCTTTTACTGCTACTTCCCAAGCATTTCCACCTCTAGCCATTATCTCCATGTAGGTATCAAATGCCAAGTCAAGTCCAAACTCTGCAAGTGCTTTTACATTTGCTTCATAGTAGTAAGGTTCTGTCTCTACTAATACACCATCATTATCAAAAAGTAGATATTTCTTTTTCACTTTTTTCACGATAACACTCCTTTCCAAAAATATTCAGCGATAAATACAATCACAAAAACACCTATGATATTTAAAACTATCCCATATCGTATCATATCTTTTACATGAATAGCACCCGTACTCATAGCGATGGCGTTTGGAGGGGTGGCTATAGGCAACATAAATGCATATGAAGCACACATCGTGGCAACCATCATAAAAAGAGTCGTGTTAACTCCTGCGAGTTCTGAGACTGAGTATATGACTGGTAACATGATAGATATCATCGCCACGTTTGAAGTAACTTCTGTTGTAAAGGTGATAAGCAATGCCACACATAAAAGTAGCATAACAGGAGGAAGGTCGATAATGCTTATGAGATAAGACGCGACCTCATCAGCTAAACCAACACTAGAAAATGCCTTGGCAATGGAAAAACCTGCACCAAAAAGTAAGATAATCTCATAAGGTATCTTTCCATTGTCCTCTTTCCACTCTAAGATATTAAACGGAGGCATAAACAGAAGCACACCAAAGCCAAGCAGTATTCCCGTTTCACTTAAACCCAACCCACCCCAATACGGTTTGATAGAAGCATTTACAAATAGTAATCCTACAAGACTAAAAAGTACATACACAACTTTTTTCTGCTCTTTATTCAGTGGTTTTATGTCTACACTATGTGTAATCTCTATATTTTTTGTACCGATGGAAAGTAAATAACTCATGCTTAGTAGCATTATAAAAATAAGAGGAGCCGCCATATATATCCACTGAAAAAATGGAATCATCTCCATTCCCTTATCTTCCATTATGCCAAGCAAAACGAGATTTGGAGGTGTTCCTATAGGTGTTAAAATTCCACCTATGTTTGCTCCATAAGCGATGGAGAGAGCAAACCGCATCTTGAGTCTAAGGTTATCTGTTAAAAAAATAGCGATGGAGATAAGAAGCAGTGTTGTAGTCGTGTTTGAGAGTATGGAACTCAGCAGTGCCGAAGTGATAGAGAGAGAAAATATCATACCTCGAGGAGTTGCAGGAAAAAAGTTTAAAATCTTGTTGGAGATATAGATATGTAGTTTTGTTTTCTCAACCCCAATGGCAAGTAAAAAGCCACCAAAAAATAAAAATATAATAGGATGAGCATAGTTGACAGCCGTAGCTTTAGTGTTTATTATCTCTAATGCTGGAAAGAGTAAGATAGGTAGTAGTGAAACCACCCCAAGAGCAAGCCCCTCATTTGTCCATAATGTAACAAGCAGTGCTATAACCCCTAAAAGCGAACTCTGAGTTGTATTAAAAATTGTGTTTGCTAAAAAGAAAATGACTAAACCTACAAGTAGAGCCATGAGTATTTTTTTTATTTGTGCTAAGTGCTGTATCAACTATACTTCTCCTGTTTCTTTAAAAATCAATTATAGGGACTCAAAAAAGAGATTAAAAAAGCATCTCTTTAAAAAGAGGTCGTAGACTTGCTATCTCCTCTTGACAACGATTTTGAAGACTCACTAAACGCTGATACTCTAAACCTTTTTTCACATCTACTAGACTTAGCATATCCTCTATTAAGTTACCAAAGGCTAATACTTCGAGTCTTTCATACGACTTATCACCTGCATCGTAAAAACTAGCTGCACCAAAATCTCCTAAGTATGTATTGTAAGTAGAGTCGACTAAGATATTGTGAGCATACAAGTCTCCGTGCATTAAACCATTTGAGTGAAGGTGTCCAGCTGCAGAAGCTACTGCTTTTGCTACTTTTAAGGCATCTTCTACCTTTATACTTAAGTCATCTTCAAATGTGTCTCTTGAGCAGGTGTCAAAGTTTGGAGGGTTTCCAAGGTTTATGTAACTTGGGTCTATAAACTCTAACACTAGACCTAGGTGTTTATGTTCAAGTCGTGCTAAAACTTTTATGAGGTTTGGATGTTCTCCTGCTACTATGCAAGCATTCATCTCATCTATAGCATACCCGTCACTAGTCACAGCTCCTTTGAAGAGTTTTATAGCTACAACAGAGTTAAAGTCTTTTGAATGACCCTGATATATCTTTCCAGAAGCACCCTCACCTAAGAGTTTGTCCATCTCTAAATCTTTGTAAGCCACAACCTTTAAATTTGACTCTTTGCTACGAGAACAGGGATTTCCGCTAAATGCCAAGTAGGCCAGTTTTGGTAACTCTATAAGCCATTTTGGCATCTCTGTTAAAGAGTTTGCAGAGAGACGGATAAGTTCTAAGTTTTTTAAATTTTTCATACTTAGAGGTAAGCTGACAAGGCTATTTCCAGCTAAAGGGAACTTTTGCATTTTACTAAGTTTTCCTATAGATTCAGGGAGTTTCTTCAGTCTATTATCTGTTAAAATCAACCAAGATATACTCAGAGGTAAGATATCTTCCTCAAAATCTTCAATCATATTTGACTTAAATCCAAGCATAAAAAGATTTTGGCACTCTTTAAAAGCATCTGGTACTTTTGTAAATCTGTTTTGAGAAAAAAAGGCAATTTTTAAGTTTTTAAAACTACTTAAATCTGGTAAATCAACTAAGAGATTACCGCTTAAGTCTAAAAGTTCTAAGGAGTCACAAAGAGTAAAGAGTTCTTCTGGAAAACTCTCTAAGTTCTCTTCTATTTTAAGCTCTTTTATACCGAGAAGTTTGCCTGAACGAAGTTCTTCTAAGCTATGTGTCATGAAAAATGTCTCATGAAGAAAGTAGGTCTTTGAGTGATTCTTTAGGACTTTTTCCTTCTAACATTTCATAGACTTCTTTTGCTATTGGCAGATACAAGTCACCATGTTTTGCAAGCACATTTAAGGCATAAGTAGTTCCAATTCCTTCTGCCACTTCTCCAAGTTCTTGGAGTATCTCAGCTTGAGATTTTCCYTTTGCTATGCCTAAACCTACACGAAAATTTCTACTCATTGGCGAAGAGGCTGTTAAAAACAGATCTCCTGCTCCTCCAAGACCGATAAAAGTATCTGCTTTTGCACCATAGTAAAGTCCAAAACGCTGCATTTCAACTAAACCACGAGATATAAGTGCTGCTGCTGCGTTTTTACCAAGTCCTAAACCCTCACATATTCCAGCTGCTATTGCGATAACATTTTTATATGCACCCGAAACTTCGGCTCCTACTACATCCGTTGATGTGTATGCTTTTATAAAAGAAGGAAACAGTTGGGCAAAAGAGGATGAAAGCGCTTCATTTTTTGCATTGATAACTAGGGCTGTTGGCAGAGATGCCATCACTTCTATAGCAAAAGAAGGACCCGAGAGAAAGGCTATATTCTCATCGGGAACGTACTGTGAATAAATCTCATTTAAGAACTTACCGCTTGTAGCTTCTATACCCTTAGCTGCAACAAGAATTTTTTGTCCTTTAAAGACAAAGTTTTCTTTTAACCATAAGGCTATTTCTTGTGCAGGAACAGTGATAATAATATATTCGCATTTTAGTAACTCTTCTAAAGAAACAAAGTTTTCTAACTCTCTAACTGTTCTTGAAGTGATAAGAACATCATTTTTTTCACCTAAGGCAAATGCTAAGGCACTTCCCCATTTTCCAGCTCCAATTACACCAACTTTCATACTCTATCACTCCCTATAAGCTCTTTAAAATATTCTATATCTTTCTCATAACCAATAACAACTAAAACATCTCCACATTTAAGGACATGATGTTTTACTTTAGAGGAATAAATAAATTCACTTTTCATATCTTTATCCATAATCGAGAGTACTATAATACCTTTATACATACTCCAGTCTATATCTAGCAACTCTTTATCTTTAAGTGTTGTTCTCTCACTTATCTTAATTTGTGCAATTTTTAAATCATTTTCCTCAAATAAAATACTCTGTAGCACCTTACTTGAGATTGGAAGCTCTAAAATACTTGCTATGATGTCTGCAGCTGTCTCAACAATGGGAATAACCTTATTTGCCCCAGCCATTGTAAGCTTGTTCGCATTTTCTTGATTTGAGGCGATAGCAACAATTAACAAGTCTTTAAAGTAAGCTCTTAATGATATAGTTAAAAATACATTTTGTGCATCATCTTCTAAAACACAAAAAGCGATAGAGTCTGATATCTTTACAGTCTTCTCTATACTACTCCAGTCATCACTTAAATCAAAATACTCTACTTCATTTATCTCATCACTTACACTACTTTCATCTTGAGAATAGAGTCTAGTTCTTTCATACTTCTCTTTAATATTTTGTACTATTTCAAGACCATACTTGTTATATCCAAAAATCAAAGCTGTTGTTTTATGCATCGCTTACCTTTGTATGTAAATGACGTTCAAACTCTCCAATAAAGACTTGATAACCTATTGCGATAATATAATCACCCACTTCAATAGCTGTATCTTTATCAGGATTAAATAAAAACTTATCAGTATCATTTTGATAAATACCTAAAATAATAACTCTATATGCACTATTACCAAGTTCACCAATAGTTTTAAAGTTTTCTCTGACTCTTGTAGTTACTGTTAACTCGTCAATTTTGACATTGCCATTAGCACTTCGCATTGCATGAACTACTTCAAACGCAACCGGTTTGCCTATAAACTCTTTTGTTATCATTGCAACGAGTTCTTGGGGATATACAAGATGGTTTATACCCGCAAACTCTAACTTTTTACGGTTAGAATCATTCATAAGGAGTGAAAGAATAAAAACATCTTTATCAAATGAGCGTACCGTTAAGGCAGTATACACATTTTCAACATCATCTTCTCTAAGACATAAGACTGCTTTTACCTGCTTTTTTATATCTATACCAAGGTTTTCATAACTTAAAATCTTTCCTGGGCTATAATGAAGTGCTGTTAAACCATCTTTTTTAGCATTATTCACTCTACTTATGTCCTCATCCAAAACAATGATATTATGAGATGAAGATGCAAGTTTTATGCATAACTCTTTAGCAACATTCTCATATCCGCATACAAGATAAAATTCTTTGAGTTTAGAGAGGTTTTCTATAGTTTTGATTTCTCTTATCTCGTCTAACCTATCTGTTAAGGCTGACACCACTAGGGATGTGGTAAAAGCCAAAACTGCGATACCCGCTATGATAACTATCATCGCTACAAAACGCCCTGCGTCAGTTGCGGGTGTCACATCACCATAACCAACTGTTGAAATAGTGACTATTGACCAGTAAAGAGCATCAAAGAGGGTATTTATAGGGGATGCTTCATTGTTGGCTTCCATTACATAAATAAGTACACAAGAGACAAAAATAACGATAGAGGAAAATAGCGCAAGAGTAATAAACTCAAACTTTTTAGTTGCTAAAACTCCTGCGAGCATTTGAAAACTTTTAGCATAACGAAAAAGTTTAAAAACACGAAAAAGGATAAAAATACGCAGTAGTCTTAACTCATGGAAGAATGGTAAAATAGCAAGTAAATCAATGATAGCTTGCACTGAGAGCATATAGCCAATTTTGACTCGAGAAATAGTTAAAAATGCTTTCCCTAAACTCACATTTTTACCTAAGAATGAGTCATGCTCAGCACATTTTACTATGATTTCACTTACGCTACTACTTATCCATAAACGCAGTATATACTCTATAAAAAATATAAAAGAAATTATATAAGTACTAAAAAAAAGAAGGTAGTCGTTTATAGGGGATTTTACTTCACGTATTAAGACTGTCACACTTATAAAAATAAGTGTCATCATCAAAATATCTACATATTTTTTATATCTATATTTATCATTTTCTAATAAGTTATAAAAAAAATGTTTGTTTGCCTGATAGTGCTTAGAAGTTTGCAATGCATAACTAGCATTGACTATCAGACGTTGTATCATGGATACTTATCCTAGTTTAGCTTTTAGGATTTCATTTACAGCTTGAGGGTTTGCGCTTCCCTTACTCGCTTTCATAACTTGACCTACAAAGAAACCAAAAAGTTTATCTTTTCCACCTTTGAGTTGTTCTACTTTTTCAGGGTTTGCAGCGATGATCTCATCACATATACTCTCAATAGCACCCATATCAGTCACTTGTTTGAGACCTAAAGTATCAATAGCAGTATCAACATCAGAATCATTTTCCATCAAATAATCAAGAACTTCTTTAGCGGCTTTTCCACTTACGCTCTGATCTTCTATGCGTTTAACTAAAGTTCCAAGTTTCTTCGAGTTTACAGGAGTGTTTGTAATGTTTACATCACCTTTTAAACGAGCGAGAAGTTCAACAGTTAACCAAGTAGTAGCATTCTTAGCACTTATACCTTCTGCCATCATCTCTTCAAAAAACTGTGCCATTTCAACATTTGAGGTGATAACTCCCGCATTGTATGCATTGAGTCCAAACTCATTTACAAACCTATCGCGTTTAGCATCTGGAAGTTCAGGGATTTGGCTATATATCTGCATCATCTCATCTGTAACTACAGCTTTTAGTAAATCTGGTTCAGGGAAGTAACGGTAATCTGCCGCTTCTTCTTTTCCACGCATAGAACGCGTTTCTATTTTTACTTGGTCAAAAAGACGAGTCTCTTGCCTGATCTCTGTATCGTAAACACCATCTTCCCAAGCTTCACTCTGACGACGCACTTCAACTTCAATAGCTTTTTCTATGAACTTAAAACTATTAATGTTCTTCACTTCAACACGAGTATAAAGTTTTTCATCACCTTTAGGACGAATAGAAACATTTACATCTACACGGAAACTCCCCTCTTGCATATTTGCATCACCTATATCTAAGTAACGAATAATAGAGTGAAGCTTTTTAAGATAAAGAATAGCCTCATCAGCACTTCTCATGTCAGGCTGAGTAACAATCTCTAAAAGAGGTGTTCCTGCACGATTTAAGTCCACTTTTGAGAGATCACCCTCATGAATATTTTTTCCTGCATCTGCTTCAATATGAGCAAATCCAACACGGATAGTCTTTTTCGTACCATCTTCTAAATCTATGTCTAAACTACCATTTTGTATAACGGGAGTATAAAACTGAGTAATCTGATAGGCTGTTGGACTATCTGGATAAAAATATGACTTTCTATCAAAGTAAGAAGTTCTGTTTATAGTCGCACCAAGTGCCGTTCCTAGCATAACTGCTTTTTGTAGTACTTCTTTATTTAAGACAGGCAGAGCACCTGGAAGTGCCAAACATGTTGGACAAGTATTTGTATTTTGTTTATGATTAAAACTTGTTGCACATGAGCAAAAAAGTTTTGTTTTAGTGTTTAACTGTACGTGGACTTCAAGTCCAATAACTACTTCAAACATAGAGTTCCTTAAATATATTATTATTGATTTTCTATTTTATCTAATTAAAGCTTTTAAAGCTCATAAAAAAAACAATTTTTAATTTCTATATAATTTGAGTATAATCAGATACGATAAATATTGAAAAAGCCTACCTTGTTGTGAATCAAGCTCGGAAAGTCATGGATCTTAACTATGAGTTTTAGTAATTAGTTCTTCTAGTAGTTTTGTTTGCTTCTTTGCTTCTTTAAGTCGTTCTTTATTGACATTAAAAGCATCAAGCAATAAGATAAGGAAGAGTGATATTAAGATATAAATAATTGTAGAAAAGATTGAAAGAGGAATTCCCAAAAATATTGAGAATTTAAAAGTAAAAAAAGCACCTATGAGCACTATAGCCCATGATGCTCCTTGCAAAAAACCTATGATACGATCATAAATATCTTTTTGCATCTGTTTAAAAGCCTAGTGCTCTTCGACAGTTACGGCACCACCAAGGTAAACATACGTAAGCATCATGAAGATGAATGCTTGTAAGAGTGCCATAAATGTTAATAGTGCAAATGGAATCATTGGTAAAATCCATGGAGCTAGCATAAGGATTACCATTAAGAACATATCATCACCTTTTACATTTCCAAAAAGACGGAAAGAAAGAGACACTAAACGTGAGAAGTGAGATACGATTTCAATTGGAAACATTAACCAATATAACCACCATACTGGACCTAAAAAGTGTTTGAAATACTTCACAACACCTTGACGACGGATACCTTCGAAGTTGTAGTAAACAAATACAACAAGTGCTAAAGTTAAAGGCATTTCAAGAAATGCAGTTGGTGCTTCAAAACCTGGAATAACACCGATTAAGTTAGCGATACCAACAAAAAGACCAATAGTTGCAACAAGTGGAAGGTAACGACGAGCAGCTTCTCTACCCATTACATCCGTTCCCATCTGTAAAACACCACCGATATATGCTTCCATAAGGTTTTGTGTACCCTTAGGAACTAACTGTAAGTTACTCATAGCAAATCTAACTACTAAAAGAGCTACACCTGCTGAAAGTAGCATGTGAACGATATAAATAACTGTTTTGTATAACTCTGGATCTGCATGATGCGATAATCCGAAGATTGCGGCTGTAAATGTAAACAATTCTGGCATAGAAGAGCTCCCTGTCTTAAAATAATTACGAGATTATAGTCAAACTTGCATTAAAATATTCTAAGTCTTGTTATAATTTCACTATAAATCAAACAATAAGGAAGTTTCATAATGAATATTTTTAAAACATTAACATTAGTTACTTTAGGATCTAGCCTGCTTTTAGCAGTATCTCCAAAGGAAGTTGACCACTTAGAGTCAATTGTAAAAATAGGAAATAAAAGTTCTACTCTACTAATAAAAACACTTGCTCAAAACATGCAAAAAAAGATGAAATCGGGTGGAACTTTACATGCACTCGACTTTTGTTCTAATCAAGCTTATTCATTAACACAAGAAGTAAATCAAAAACTTAGGGGTGTGAGTGTTAAACGTGTAAGTGTAAAGTATAGAAGTCCGGACAATATACCATCACAGAAGGAACGTGCTATCCTCGAGTCTCTGCAATCCTTAAAGAACTCAAATGTAATCCTTCCTAAGTATGTGATACAAAAGGTTGATACAAATACCTATAAGTACTATAAACCTTTAATTATAAATAAAAAGGCTTGTCTCAAATGTCATGGTGATATTAAAAATGTTGCGCTTAAACACGAAATTGCCAATAGATATCCTCTTGACAGTGCAACTGGTTATAAAATGGGTGATTTACGTGGGGCGATTATTGTTACGATAGAGAAGTCTATAAAATAAGCATAATGCTTATTTTATTTTGCAAAGACTACTGCTCGGCTTTCACGAATAACGTTTACTTTAACTTCACCAGGATACTGAACTCTCTCTTCTATCTCTTTAGCAATCTCTCTTGCCATTAAAATAGACTCATCATCATTAATAAGTGTTGCGTTTACTATAACTCTAACTTCTCTTCCTGCATTTATGGCATAAGCCTGTTTCACACCACTATGAGAGGCAGCTATTTCTTCTATCTCAGTGACACGTTTTAAGAATGATTCTAGTACTTCACGTCTAGCACCTGGACGAGCAGCTGAGAGTGTATCTGCAGCACAAACAGCACCACACTCTATAGAGTTTATCTCTTGTTGTCCATGGTGAGCATAAATCGCATTTATAATCACTTCATCTTCATTATAACGGCTACATATCTCAACACCTAAATCGACATGGTTTCCATCATGATCATGTGTTAATGCCTTACCTATATCATGAAGTAAACCTGCACGTTTTGCAAGTTTAGTATTTCCACCCATCTCTGCTGTCATCATACCTGCAAGGTGTGCAACCTCTAGAGTATGTGCGAGAGCATTCTGACCATAGCTAGCACGGTATCTCAGTCGCCCAATTAGTCTCATTAAGTCTGGGTGCATTACACCGATATTTAACTCAGATACAAGTTCTTCGCCCTCAGCTAAAATCTTATCTTCAAACTCATTTGTTACTTTTGCATATATCTCTTCAATACGAGCAGGCTGAATACGTCCATCTTCAATAAGAAGCTGCAGAGTTTTTGTAGCAATCGCTCGTCTATAAAGATTAAAACTACTCACAAGTATCGCATTTGGAGTATCATCAATGATAATATCAACACCCAAAAGTGTCTCAAGAGCTTTAATATTTCGCCCCTCTTTACCAATGATACGACCTTTAAGTTCATCGTTATCTAAATGCACAAGATTTGTTAAACGTTCACTAGCAAACTCACCAGCGAAACGGCTAGTAGCCTGAGAAAGTATAAAGTTAGCTTTTCTTTCACCCTCTTCTCTTGCTTCATTCTCATAACGTCTAACGATATGAGCTATGTCACCTCTGGCCTTATACTCCACTTTTTTAAGTAATGCAGTTTTTGCTTCTTCTTTTGTCATACCGGCACTATGTTCTATCACATGTACTGCTTCGTCTATCTTCTTCTCATATTTTTCTTGTAATGATGTTAAAGATTTTTCATTTCTTTCTAAATTAACTTTTTTTGTTTTAATGATAACTGAGTCTTCTTGCAGTTTTTCTTTTTCATCTTGCTTGTAACGTTTAAAACTCTGTTCTTTACGTATAAGTGCATCTTCTCGTTGACTCATATCTGCTTTTGCTTTTTGTTTAGCATTGTCAAAACTTTTTTGTGCTTCATGTTCAATCTCTAAAGATTTTAARCGAGCACGCTCAAGTAGCGCCTGGGCTTCATGCTCTATTACATTAGCTTTAGCAACGGCTTGTTGTTTGTAAACATCAAAATTAGCACTTGTTAATTTTTTAGAAATATAAAACCCAACAACACCACTCACTATGGCAGTGCCGCCGCCTAGTAGTATTTCGTTTAACATTATATTGTTCCTATTGTCTTCTTTGGTGTTATAAGTATGTCACAAGATATATCGTGAGCATCACAAATAAACTCTTTTGTATAACATAGTTCGAGCTGTGTAAAAATTATATATGGTCGTTTTGGTAGTTTTTCAAAAAAACGATCATACATTCCTTTTCCAAAACCAATTCTTTGTAAATTTCCATCTATTCCAACTACTGGAACTATGGCTATATCTATTTTATTTATTTTTCTATTTGTATTACCTGCTTCAAAAATATTAAACTTTTTTTGTCTCAGAGGTAATCTAAATGGTACCATCTTAAAACTTTGTTCAACCATAAATGGTATGTAAATATCATGCTTCTTGCGTAATTTGACTAGGGTTTTTACAATATTAACTTCCATGTCTAGTGGATAGTAAAAAAGGATTTTCTGCCTTTTTTTACTTTTCAATAACATTAATAGTTTTGTATTTACAAGTGATGTCTTATAAAGTCTATTATGCATGGGACTGTTTTTCAAAATTTTTAAGCTGTTTTTTCTAAATGTAGTTTTACTCAGAGTCATATTTAATCTTTTATCGCTATAATTTCAGTCGTCATTTGCTCACAAATTTATCTATATATTCATTTGAACTGCCATGACTTATCCTATTTTACACAAATAAAACAAATTAAAGGTTAAAAATATTATGTCAAAATTTTCTTTTCTCGCATCTATAATCGCAATTAGTTTACTTTTTAGTGCTTGTTCTAAGGACGAGAGTACTTCAGATGAAGCTAACTCTATTCTCTCAACAAATGAATTTTTACTTACAGAACTAAACAAAATACAGTATACAGTGAAAAAAAGTCCTACTGGTTTTACTGTTAAAGAGGCAAGCGGAAAAGTTATTGTCTTAGATGTATTTGCTACTTGGTGTCCTCCCTGTCAAGCAGAAGCTTCACATTTAGCTTCATTACAAGAAAAGTACAAGGACTCTTTACTTATCCTTGGTATAACTATTGAAGATAATATTAAAAATGAAAAACTTCAAGCATTTAGAAAGAAGTATAATGCTAATTATGCACTAGTAAACTCTAGCGAAAATTCTCGCTTAGTAGATGCAATAGCACAAAAGCTAAAGATTGGAAGTAACTTTGGCATTCCTTTAATGGTTATGTATAAAGATGGTGAACTTATCAACTTTTACCAAGGTGCAGTTGAAGAAGAGTTCATCGAGAGTGATATAAAGAAAGCACTAGGTCTCTAAATGTTTGGATTTATTAAAAAAGGACTTGCTAAAACTGTTGAAGCCCTCAAAACAGTAGTTCCAAAGAAAAAAATCACTTTCACCCATGAAGAACTAGAAGAAATCTTACTTGAGGCTGATGTAGAGTATGACTTAGTTGACATCATCATTAATGAGATTTACCAGGATAAGGTCACAAGAGAGATACTTCGCTCTAAACTCCTTGCAACTCTAGCACATACTAGATATATAGAACCAGAATTTACAGCTCCATTTGTTGAACTTATYGTRGGYGTTAACGGAGCTGGTAAAACTACAACTATCTCTAAACTAGCCCATAAGTATAAGAGTGAGGGTAAGAGTGTTATTTTAGGTGCTGGTGATACATTTCGTGCAGCAGCGATTGAGCAACTTACACTTTGGTCAAAACGATTGGATATTCCAATAGTCGCCTCAAAACAAGGGCATGATAGTTCAGCTGTTGCATATGACACTATTGACTCTGCAAAAAGTAAGGGTATAGATCATGTTATCATCGATACAGCGGGAAGACTTCATACTCAGACAAATTTAGCAAATGAGCTTATAAAGATAAATCGTATCTGCGATAAATCCCATCCCGGTTCTCCTCATCGTACAGTTTTGATTTTAGATGGTACACAAGGAAACTCTGCAATAGCACAAGCAAAAGCTTTTAATGAAATGATAGGCATAGATGGTATCATCATCACTAAACTTGATGGAACTGCCAAAGGTGGAAGTATCTTTTCTATCGCTTATGCCCTTGAACTTCCTATCATCTACATTGGAATAGGCGAACAACCAGAAGACTTGGTTCCTTTTAACAAGTTTGAATTTGTTGATGGTCTTTTAGACGCTCTTTTTGTAGAAGAAGAGTAAGAACTTTTATCATAAATATGGCAATACGCCATATTTCACAACTTTTATCTCTTTTTATACTACTATTTTACTTATAAACCAACAAAAAGACAGACTAATGGCTAAGAAAAAAGTACTCTTTGAGTGTCAACACTGTGGACTAACAACTCCAAAATGGATGGGAAAATGTACTAATTGTGCTGCATGGGATAGTTTTATTGAACTAAACGAACATCAACAAGAAGTCGTAAAACAGACAAAGTCTACTACAAGTAAAAGTGCCAAAGCAATCAGTATCAATGATATTAAAGAAGAAGAAATCTACAGATACTCTTCACTTGATGATGAGTTRGATAATGTTTTAGGCGGTGGTGTAGTCCCTGGTTCTCTTACACTTATAGGGGGAAGCCCTGGAGTTGGTAAATCTACCCTACTGCTAAAAGTTGGCTCAAACATAGCAAGTTTAGATAAAAATGTACTCTATGTAACAGGTGAAGAGTCAGCAGGCCAGATTAAACTTCGTGCAAATCGTCTAAATTCAAATCAAGATAAACTATATCTTTTAAGTGAAATAAGGCTTGCACAGATTTTAGTAGAGTTAGAAAATCGTAGTTATGAGTTTTTGATTATTGACTCGATTCAGACTATCTACTCTGAAGCGATTACATCGGCACCAGGGAGTGTTACACAAGTTCGTCAAATCACATTTGAGCTAATGCGGATCGCAAAAGAGAGAGATATCGCAATCTTTATCATCGGGCATATTACAAAAGAGGGTTCTATTGCAGGTCCTCGTGTTTTAGAGCATATGGTCGATACTGTTTTATACTTTGAGGGAGATTCTTCTCAGGAACTTCGCATTCTTCGTGGTTTTAAAAACCGTTTTGGTCCTACAAGTGAGATAGGAGTCTTTGAGATGCGAGCAGAAGGTCTTGTCTCTGCTACAGACGTAGCCTCGCGTTTTTTCAATCGTAACTCACAACAGAGTGGTTCAGCACTTACCGTTATTATGGAAGGGTCTCGTCCTATTATCTTAGAAGTGCAAGCACTAGTCTCAGAGTCGCATACAAGTAACTCTAAACGCCAAGCAACTGGTTTTGATAACAACAGACTAAATATGCTTCTAGCACTACTAGAGAGAAAACTAGAAATACCACTCTCGGGATACGATGTGTTTATTAATATAACGGGTGGAATAAAAATAACAGAAACAGCGGCAGACTTAGCCATACTTGCAGCTATTATCAGTAGCTTTCGTGATAGGGCTATATCTAAAGAGACTATATTTATCGGAGAAGTCTCTCTTGTTGGTGATGTTAGAGAGGTGTATGCCCTTGATGTTAGACTAAAAGAGGCTAAAATGCAAAATATCACAAAAGCTCTTGTTGCCAAAAAACCCCTTGAAAAGTCGCCAATAAAGACATTTATAGTCGATGAAGTTACAAAACTTTTAGAATGGTATTAAAATTTGTAATTAATTATAAATATTCGCTATACTAGCAGCACTAATACATTTAAGGAAGAGTAATGGCTGAAGAAGAGAAAAAAGAAGAAACTGCACCGAAAGAGAAAAAATCAAGTAACATGCTAATGATTATTATCATCGTTGTACTATTTTTGATAATCATTATAGGTGGTATCGTTATGTTTTTACTAATGGGTGATGATGAAGAGATGCCTAGTAACAATAGACAAACACAAGAGATGAATGCACCCAAGAAACATGTCTCAAGAGGGCCGTCTACTCAGTATGACAACTCTCGACAGTTAAATGAAATTGGTATCTTATATCCACTCGATACATTCACAGTAAACCTTAAAAGTGATGCAGGACGCCGCTATTTAAAAGTTACTATGAGTTTAGAACTTGAAGGCGAAGAGTTAAGTTTAGAACTTGATGCTAAATCACCTGTTCTTCGTGACAGAATCATTCGAATACTTACTTCAAAAACACTTGAGGAAATTTCTTCTAAGAAAGGAAAACAAAAAGTATCTCAACAAATTATGGATACTTTAAATGCTATGATCAGTGATGGTGATATTCGTGGTATCTACTTTACAGAATTTGTTATTCAGTAAGTAAACACTTATACATGATAGGTATTGACCTCATAAAAACTTCTCGTATGAAGCGTTTGATGGAACGCTTTGGAGAGAAGGGACTTCTAAAATTTCTCTCTTCAGACGAACTAGCACTTATAAAATCATATAAAACAGCAGCTGGATTTTGGGCTATTAAAGAGGCCTTTTCTAAGGCTTTAGGTACAGGTATAGGCAAAGACTGTTCATTTCATGATATGAAAATATATAAGACAGATAAAGGGGCACCTAAACTCTCTCTTAGTAAAAAAATTATTGATAAGTTTAAGATTGTTGATGTAAGTGTCTCCATCACCCATGATGGAGAGTATGCGGTTGGTGTTGTTGCTTTAGAGGTTTTATCCTCCTCCAACAAAGTCAAGCAGTTCTAGTTTATCTCCATCATTTAAACGATGTGCACCCCAGCTATCTTGCTTTACTATGTCCATATTTACGGCAGCTGCCATAACCTTTCCTTCGAGTTCTAAAACTTTTAGTAAGTCTTCAATAGTAATATTTTCATTAAAGTTTTTCTCTTGTCCATTTACAATTATATTCATAAGCTCTCTTTTTATACACGATGTGTTCTATTTTCATAATTGTAGCCATATTTATTGAATTATAGCTACTATATTTTAAAGTTTAGAGGTATACTCAAACTCTTTTTAAAAAACACACTTCGCAAATACCTTTTATAAGTATATCTTGCACAATGTGATTTTTAATTTCAAAGTTAATAACATCTTGAAGGCATTCTATCGTATTACAATTGTTACATATAAAATGAGCATGTGGTGTACTCTGTATCTCGTAATATCTTTTTTTATCATTAGATTCAAAACTATGTACAATAGCTTTATCTTCAAACTTTGAAATATTTCTGTAAAAAGTCGCCTTATCCATAGTTATTTTATCTTTAATATCTTCATATGCAAGAGGTTTTTGACTATTTAAAAATATTTCTAATATCTCCTTACGCGCACTCGTTAACTTCAAGTTTTTATCTTGAATTATTTTTTCTATTTCCATAATGTTATTTTATCAGTTTAATTCTTGATTAAAACTTTTTAAATGCATCTAAGTCGCATTTAAGACTATATGAGTAGAATTACACTTATAAATGCAACTAGGTCGCAAAAGGATAATAAAGTGTTCAAACAAATTATGATAAGTGGATTATTTGGGATAAGTAGTTTGTTATATGCCCAGGTTAACATAGTTGTCAGTATTTTACCCCAACAAACATTTGTCGAGAAAATTGGTCGTGATAAAGTTCATGTCACTACCATGGTACAACCTGGAAAAGATCCACACTCGTATGAGCCAAAGCCTTCTCAGATGGTTGCCCTCTCAAAAGCACAGGTATATTTTCCAATCAAGATAGGGTTTGAAAATGTTTGGCTTCAAAGGTTTTCACAACACAATCAAAAAATGAAATTATCTGATATGACAAAAGGTATAAGGTTTATTAAGATGGCAAAACATAGCCATTCGCATAAGAAAAAATCTAATATACATTATGAGTGGATGGGTGTTTTTCAATTACAAAAAGGGATATACCATTGGAGTTTTTCAAAAGTATCTGGGGATTATACTGATCCATCCATAAAATTTTTAATGATTCAAGCCACAAAAAATAGTGATGCGCTGATAGAAATGTATGAGCATCAAGCTGTTCAACTATTTAATGAAGGAAAAACACTTTTTGCCAATGACAAGGACACCCTTAATACAAATGATGGATTGTATCAACTACAGTTAAATGAAACAAAAGATCAAACAATTTTTAGGCTTGATATTAAAAAAAGTGGAAAATATTTATTTTTTACAGAACATATGCCTTTAGAGTTTGTTGACAAGGTGCATTACTTCAAAGATATGAAAAAAAATGATATTGTGCCCATCCAAACAAAGCCAAAAAATGATATGGGACTCGATCCACACACATGGACCTCACCTTCAAATGTAAAAATTATGGCTAAAAATATTTATGACACCTTAGTAGATATTGATAATAAAAATAAAGCATACTATAAAAAAAATTATGAAAAGTTTTTACGAGAGATTGCACAAACTGATGAAAAGATAAAAAATATTTTATCATCACTTCAGAAGAAGTCAAAGTTTATGGTTTTTCATCCATCTTGGGGTTATTTTGCTAAAGAGTATGGATTAATTCAGTTAGCTATTGAAGTAGAGGGGAAAGCACCAAAATTAAGAATGTTAGAAAAAATAATTAAAGAGGCAAGAAAAGAGAATGTGAAGGCTATATTCGCACAAAAAGAGTTTTCAGATAAAAGTGCTAAAGCAATCGCTAATGAGTTAAATATAAAAGTATTAAAAGAGACCCCTTTAGCAAAAAATTGGTCAGAAAACTTAATCAAGATGGCAAAGGCAATTGCAAATAATGGCTAAAAATATCATAGAAGTTTCAGAGCTAAATTTTTCTTATGAAAAGCAAAGTGTATTAGAATGTATAGACTTTACAATTAAAGAAAAAGAGTTTGTTGCCATTATTGGACCAAATGGTGGTGGAAAATCTACACTGTTAAAACTTTTATTAAATATAAACACTTTACAAAAAGGCGCTATCACTATACAGGGTGAAGATTATTTAAAACAGACACATAATATTGGGTATGTTCCACAAAATACAGATATTAATATTAATTTCCCTATCAGTGTACTTGAAGTGGTTATGATGGGTCAAAACAGTTTGAAAAAAAGAATTTTTGGCTATAAGAAAGATGAAAAAGCCCAGGCTAAAAAGGCATTAGAACAAGTTGGTATGTCTGAATTTTCTTTTAAATCAATCTCAGAGCTCTCTGGCGGTCAGAGGCAAAGGGTTTTTATAGCAAGAGCACTTTTCTCTAATCCTAAGATATTACTACTTGATGAACCCACCTCAAGTATTGATGCTAGTGGATCGCAACAGATCTATAAAACATTAAAAGCATTAAGTAAGCATATTACTGTAATTGTTGTAAGTCATGATATTTCTGTCATTGTACAGTATGCTACAAGGGCCTTTTATATAAACAAGAAATTATTTAATCACGACCTAAAAAACATGAAAAAAGATTTTTTAAAAAACAATGCACATATATGTGAAATTGAGCTTTTAGAGATGTTAGGAAGTTGTAGATGCTAGAAACACTTTCATACTCTTTTATTCAAAATGCTATTATCGCAGCTGTTTTAGTAAGTATTATCACAGGTATTATAGGCAGTTTAGTAGTAGTTAACAAGATGGTATTTTTATCTGGTGGAATTGCGCATAGTGCTTATGGCGGAATTGGTCTAGCAATTTTTTTTGGATTACCTATGCTTCTTTGCACCTCATTATTTTGTGTTTTTGTCACTATTATCATTGCCTTAGCAAGTTATAAAAGAAGAGAGCATTTGGATATTCTGATCGGTCTTACTTGGGCGCTTGGCATGTCTCTTGGTATTATCTTAGTTGATCTAACACCTGGATATCAATCTGATTTGATGAGTTATCTTTTTGGCTCATTATTAGCGGTAACAACAAATGATATTTTATATATGTCCATACTCTTGGCTTCTATTATTGGGATTGTTTTCACCTTTTATAGGGAAATCTTGTCGGTGTCATATGATACAGAGTATGCAACACTTAGAGGAGTAAAAACAAGACTTTTTTATACCATTATTTTGGTTTTATCAAGTCTAACCATTGTGGTGTCCATCAAAGTCGTTGGACTTATTTTAGTCATTGCACTCTTAACCATTCCCATTTACGTCGCAGGTTTCTTTTCAAAAAGTTTGTTCTCCATGATGGTGAGCGCAGCACTTTTATCAATGTTTTTTTCTACTATAGGCTTGTTTTTATCCTATAACTTTGATTTAAGTTCGGGGCCATCGATTATTATTGTCAGTTCAGTTTTTGCTTTATTAGCCTTTCTTATAAAAAACTTAAAAGAGTACATACAATGAATATTATTAATAATTTAATCAATTTAATTTATGAAAAGACTTCGATTAAGGTCTCAAGAGCAGAAGGTGTCTTTACACGATTTGGTATGTATCAAGTTAAAGCCTACAAAGATAGTGAAAGAGAGTATCTGGTACTTATGAGCCAAAATTTTTTTGAGCTTAAAACGCCTATTGTTCATATCTTTTCTGCACTTCATGTATGTGGATCGAGCATGCATCAGATGTACTTAGCGATGCAAATGATTTCTAAAGAAGGTGGTGTAGTTATTTACCATAGTGATAATGGAAGTAATATAGACACATTACTTTATAAAATAAATATGAAAAAAGTTCAAACTACAAAGAGTGTCAGAAGAAAAGCTAAGAAAAAGCCCGGTATAAAAGTACCTTACAAAGAGTATCGTACCTTGGGTTTTATATTCACCGACCTTAATCTTACAAGGATAAAACTAGTATCAAATGATCTCAAGACTACCCAAGTAATACAAGAGCTAGGAATAGAAATCACAGCTAAGGTGTCCGCGATTTCAACTGTATATAGTGAAGAATGAAGCATTTATCATTGTGTATTATTATTGACTACAAAAAATTTAAAAAGAGAAAATGTGCAAAAATATGAAAAATCAGATATAGCAACCTTACCCTCTAAGTACGGTAATTTTACAATAAGGGCTTATAAGGATGGGTGTCAAGAGCACCTAATAATTATGAGTAAAAACTTTTTTGAACTTGAAGTGCCTTATGTCAGAATACATTCTGAATGTTTAACGGGTGATGCATTTGGTAGTTTAAAATGTGATTGTGGAAATCAACTCTCTACTGGGCTAAAACTCATTCAAAAAGAGGGAGGATTACTTATTTATCATCGACAAGAGGGACGAAATATAGGGCTTGTTAATAAAATTAATGCGTATAAGCTTCAAGATAAAGGGCTAGATACTATTGAGGCAAATTTGGCACTAGGATTTAAAGAAGATGAGCGAGACTATAGTGTAGTTTCTGAAATTTTTAAAGACTTAGAACTACGAAAGATAAAGCTCATTACAAACAACCCAGATAAAATCGAGTACATCAAGAGTTTACAAGTTGAAATCGTTCAGATTGTACCCTTAATTACTGTAGTTAACGAATATAATAAAAATTATTTGGATGTTAAAAAAGAATCTATGGGGCACTATTTATAAATAGTATTTAGAACTTAGAAGAAGTTTAGTGTTTTACTATTTGTTTAATGCTTAAATTTATTACATAAAAGGATTTACCATGATACACGCGTTTATTATTACAGGATTTTTAGGTTCGGGCAAAAGTACACTACTTACCGATACGGTCAAAAAACATTTCAAGGACAAAAATATTGCCATAATTGTAAATGAATTTGGCGAAGTGGGTATTGACCAAACTATACTCAAAAATGTGCATAGTGATGTGATTCAAATATCTGATGGTTGCATCTGTTGTCAATTATCTGAGGAGTTTGAAAGTGGTGTTATTGAAATTATAAATAAGTTCAATCCTGACATCATATTTGTCGAAACAGCTGGAATTACAGAACCTTTTCCAATTTTCATGTCAATGCAAAACCTTGGTCTTATTGTTGATGGTGTTATATGTGTCGTTGATGCAAAAAATTATGCTTCTTATATGCATAACTCTACAGCAAAGTACCAAGTAGGTGGTGCAAATATCATTGTTCTTAATAAAACCGATTTGACCACACAAGAAGAGCTTGCGCAAGCCAAAAAAGATATTACAGTTATCAAAGAAGAGTTTAATATTAAAAGCAACTTTACAGGTAAAACAGTATTTAATAACTACTTTTTACATACTATAGAGAGGGGTATCCTTAATAAAGAGGTCTTTGAAGGTGTTTATCAAGTAGAAGAAATTGTAGGACTGGCAAAGGAATATCACCATACAGATCACATTACAAATGATTCAATCATACAAAAGATTGCAAAAATTAATAGAGAAGTTTGTTTTAATGAAGTTGATTCCCTGCTAAATAACCTTCCTCGCAATATTTATAGAGCTAAAGGCATTATTAAGATGCAAGATGTTTTGAAACCTTTAGTCGTAAATTACTCATTTGGAAATGTCACATTTGAAGAGCTAGATCAGTTTGAAGAGGACTCTATTTTTGTTTTTATAGGCGAAGATATAGATAAAGATGTTATCGAACTTGCTAAGAAGTTTGATTATTTAAATGTATTTGCACACGAACACCACCACCATTAAGACTAATTATTATTCAGTATTAGCATTAAAAGTGGTGGTTTAGGTAGTCTTGACTAATGGGGGGCATTATTATACTTCTACATAATTAAATCCTCTCTAATTATAGATAAATCTTTTTTAGCTATAATTACATATGAATTTTGAACCCTATCCCTTTGAAAAACTAAACAATTTACTTAAAAACATTATACCAAACCCAAACTTGACTTCATCTATCCTTACTATAGGTGAACCTCAGTTTGAAACACCTGCATTTATACAAAAATCTTTGATAGACAATGCCCCTCTTCTTAAAAAATATCCTAAAACAGGTGGAGAAGTTAATCTTAGAGAAGCGATGAGAGCTTTTATTAAACGACGTTTTAACACTGAGTTAAATGATGCCCAAATCATCCCTTGTTTTGGAACAAGAGAAGTACTTTTTAACTTCCCTCAGTTTTTACTTTTTGATGTAGAGAAGCCTGTTATGGCTTATACAAATCCTTTTTATCAGATATATGAGGGAGCAGCACTTGCTACTCGTTCTCATGTAATTCATCTCAACCTTACAAAAGAAAATAACTTTAAACCAGAGATAAATGAAGATGAACTCTCAACTTGTGACCTTGTAATTTTAAACTTTCCAAACAACCCAACAACCTCTACTTTAACTATTTATGAACTTGGAGTTTGGGTAAAGCTTGCACTAAAACACAACTTTGTACTACTCAATGATGAGTGTTATAGTGAAATATATGCTAAAACACCCCCACCTTCTCTACTTGAGGCCTCTACTCATGTAGGTAACTCTGAGTTTAAAAATGTTCTTGTAATTAATTCTATCTCTAAACGCTCATCTGCACCGGGTCTACGTTCTGGATTTATCGCCGGCGATGCTGAGATACTTAACGAGTACATGAAGTACAGAACCTATATAGGCTGTGCCTCTCCTCTTCCACTTCAAAGTGCAGCAGCCGCAGCTTGGAACGATGAAGAACATGTATTTGCCTCAAGAAAAATATACAAAGAAAACTTTATAATTGCAAAAGAGATACTCGGGACAGAGATACCAAATGCTACTTTTTATCTCTGGATAGAAGTAAAAGATGCTCTAGAATTTACAAAAAAACTTTATGAAAAGTACAATGTAAAAGTCCTTCCAGGTGAGTTTTTAGCAAGACAAAGCACAAAAGCACAAAATCCTGGTCTTGGCTACATTCGTATAGCTCTTGTTGAAAACCAAGAAAAAACTAGAAGCGCATTAAACAGAATCAAGGAGTGTCTCAATGGATAAAGTAGAAGAATTAAAAACAAAAGTACTCAAAGCACAACAAGAGAGTGACATAGCATCTTTATATGTTTTAGAGTCAGAGGCACATGAGGTTTTTGATGAAGACACGATTCAAGGTTTTTATGCAAATATACTCGACCTTGCCTTAGAAAAACTCACAGATACTTTAGAGTCTCATAGAAAAATGGATATGACTGAAGTTCAAGATTTCGCGACAGCTCGCGCACTCTATGAGTATGCGATGGAACACTACTCAGCAGGTGARCCTAAAGATGCAGCAGCACTTTTTGAAGTTCTTAGTGGTTTAACAAATGATGAGAACTTTTCAAGTGCACTCAAGTTTCACTGGATAGCAGCWGCAGARARWATRAGTTTRGATGATTTYATGWRTAAGATAGCWGATATKGATATGACYCAAACWAARGGAACTTTTTATATYTCTGCGTTTACAAAAGAGGCACAAGTCTTGCTAGATAATGTGTAACAAGAAGGGGTTTAATATATGAAAATACATTTTATTGGAATCGGTGGCATTGGTATCTCTGGATTAGCRCAATAYATGCACTTTAAAGGTCACACTGTTAGTGGCTCAGACATTAAAGATAGTGTCATCACAAAAAAACTCCGTAAAATGGGAATGACTATAACAGTTCCACATTCAGTTGAAGCGATTACTGATCAAGACTTAGTTGTTCACTCAGCAATCATTGCTCCCCAAAATCAAGAAATAGTTGCAGCAAAAGAAAAAGGTATAGAAGTACTCCCACGTCGTGAAGCATTAGTGAAAATTTTAGATGATAGAAAAGTTTACTCTGTTGCTGGTGCACATGGGAAAAGTACTACAACTGCAATTTTAACAGCTATTATGAACGGTTCAGCTATCATTGGTGCTGAGTCTAAAGCATTTGGCTCGAATGTTCGTTATGATGCCTCAACTGATGTCATGCTTTTTGAAGCTGATGAGTCTGATGGAAGTTTTATAAATTCAAATGCATATTGTGCTATAGTCATCAATGCAGAGCCAGAGCATATGGAATACTACGACTACAATCACGATAGATTTTATGACTGTTATAAAACTTTCATAAACGGAGCCCCTTGCAGAGTATTAAACGCAGAAGATCCATTTTTAAGTACTTTAGTTGATTCTGTAGAAGCTAAATGGCTCTACCCTTCAACTGACATCACAAACATCAACTACACTCTTATAAACAATGAACCTCATACACAGTTTGAGTTTCGTGATYTAGGTGTTTTTAGTGTTTGGGGTTTTGGGAAGCATATAGCWCTTGATGCTGCTTTAGCTATTTTAGCAGCAWGTGATTCTATGGATATAGAAGACATTCGTACAAATCTTTTACACTTCAAAGGTATCAAAAAACGTTTTGATATAGTTGGAGCCGAAGATGATAGTGTGATTATAGATGACTATGGCCATCACCCAACAGAGATAAAAGCAACATTTGAATCTGTAAAAGAGTATGCAAGACTCAAAGGTTTTGAGAAGATTACTGCTATTTGGCAACCACATAAATACTCTCGTACTATAGATAACYTAGAAGAGTTTACAAAGTGTTTTGATGGAGTGGATGAGCTTATCATACTTCCAGTTTGGGCTGCTAGTGAAGCACATCGTCACATAGATTTTGCCCATGAGTTTAAAGCATACAACCTTACAATGGCAGACACDATTAAACGTGCAAATAACCACATCACAGTAGTTAAAGATGCACAGAATTTACAAACACTAGACAAAGGCCTTATCATAGGCTTTGGTGCTGGTGATATTACATACCAAATACGAGGAACTGCTTGATGACATATATATTAGGTCTTGTTGTTATAGGGTTCTTTTTTTTAGCCCTACACCATTTTACTGAGTTTGACCATATGCAAAAGGTTTACATAGTCATCATTGTACTCTCTATTCTTTCTGTTGCTGTAATGTACAACGAGTATAACAAACAAGAGAACCAAAAAATGCTTGATGCTGTTTTAAAGTACAAGCAAGGACAAACAATTAGCTGTGATGGAAAAGATGTAAACAGTTCGCTTTACACTCTTAGTGTCGGTACTTATACTTTTATTGGACGAAAAAACACTCCAAACTATTCGGAGATGATTAGCGCATCTACATGTCAGTAAGTACTAAACAAAAGAGAATAAACACTCTTATAAAACAGCTCGATATTCACGAGCATATTGAACAATTTTCAAGCTTCTTCGCACGTGAAAGTTCTCTTTATATAGAGGGCGATCAAGAACTTCACTTCAAATACATCAAAGCCCTTGATCAGTTAGAGTTTAAAGCACCTCCCAAAGTTACCGACTTTACTATTATCAAACAGCATCTAAAAAAACAAGGTGTTTTAAACTTTGAGCAGATTTTTGAGATAGTGAAAATCGTTCGTTACTTTAGATACTTTAACAACCGTAAACTCGATGGCATCATTGGTCAGTTTATGGCTAAGTTTAACATTCCAGAGAAGTTTACCGAAGTTGAAAAATACTTTACGCATGATGGTAAATTTGAAGAAAATCTTGATGAAAACCTTTTTGGACTCTCGGCTCGTATAAAAGAACACAGAAATACTATGTCAAGTTCACTTAAACGCATGATGGGAAGCTCTAAACTTGCAGGATACTTAGTAGACACGCAGGTACACTTTGTAAACAATGAAGATTGTCTTTTAGTTCGTGGTGGTTTTAACCATGTTCTAAAAGGTGCTGTTGTTGGTCGCTCGTCTGGTGGTTTCTTTTTTGTATCTCCTGATAGCATACTCAAGTCAAAAGAGAAGATTAGGTTCATTGAGCAAGAAAGAGAAGCGATATTTTACGAGTACGCAAAAGAGTTCTCGAGTAAACTTGCAGAACTTCAACCTTTTATAAACTTCATAGATAAAGAGTTTACAAAGTTTGACAACTACCAAGCACGTGTTCTTTTTGCTCAGAGTAAAAACATGCAACTCGTAAAGAGTCAAAAAGATTCTAAGATAGTTCTTAGTGGATTTATCCACCCTGCACTTCATAATGCTAAACCTATCAGTGTTGATTTTTCTAAAAATATTTTGATGATTACAGGTGTCAACGCAGGTGGTAAAACGATGCTACTCAAATCTATTCTAGCCTCTGCGTTTATGGCAAAGTACATCATACCTATGAAACTCGATGAGCATAAATCTCACATCGGAAGTTTCAAAACAGTTCTTAGTATCATTGATGATCCACAAAATGTTAAAAACGACATCTCGACTTTTGCTGGACGTATGCAAGAGTTTGCCAACATCTTTAAAGAGACTTCTGCACTTGTTGGAGTTGATGAGATAGAACTCGGAACTGACTCCGACGAGGCAGCCGCTCTGTTTAAAGTTATACTCGATGACCTCATTAAACGCAGACAAAAAGTAGTCGTAACAACTCACCATAAACGTCTAGCTGCACTTATGGCTGACCGTGATGATGTTGAGCTTATGGCAGCTATCTATGATGAAGAGGCTAGAAAACCCACATATGAGTTTATGCAAGGAATCATCGGTAAGTCTTATGCTTTTGAGACGGCAAGCCGTTATGGAATAAATAACTCAATTGTTAAAGAGGCAAAAGCTGTCTATGGTGATAACTCTGAAAAACTCTCTTTACTTATAGAGAGAGGAAGTCTCTTAGAACGCGAACTCAAACGTAAACATTCACTTGTTGATGAWAAACTAGCAGATTTAAAGAAAAAAGAGTTACAACTCAAAGATACAAGAGAAGCACAAATTCGTGAAATTGATGAGCAAAAAGCAGCCCTTAAACGCAGCTATGATGTAGCCATCAGTGAAGCTAAAGCCGCGGCCAAAGCAAATGATTCAAGTTCTATTCACCGTGCAATGAATAAGGCTAACAAAAAACTTCCACCAAAAGAAGAAAATACTCCACAAAGAAATGAAGTCTTTAAAGTCGGTGATGTTGTGAAGTACCACTCAAGTCGTGGAACAATCATCTCTATGAGGGGTGAAAAAGAGGCTACTATAGAAATGGATGGAATGAAAGTTCGTGTTAAAACAAAACATCTTCGCCATACGAAAGCCCTTAAAATTAAACCACAAACAAATGTATCGCTCAATGTAGAAAAAAGAGCTGGACTTAAATGTGACCTACATGGACTAAGAGCAGATGAAGCTTGTGATGTACTCGATAAGTTTTTAAATGATGCACTTATAAATGGATGGGATGAAGTTATAGTCTACCATGGTATAGGTACAGGAAAACTCTCCTTTGCAGTTAAAAACTTTCTTATAGCACATCCTAGAGTTCAAAAGTTTAGTGATGCACCACAACACCTTGGTGGATTTGGGGCTAAGATAGTGAGTTTATAAAACTAACTAATCAAAAACTTATGCAGTATCGAAATAAGTAAATCACTATATATTGGTTTTGGCACAAACTCGTCCATTCCAGCATTTAAAAACCTTTCCCTATCGGTAGAGAGAGCATTTACAGTGAGTGCTACTATTGGGGTGTGTTTGAGTCCTTTATCTCTTTCCAGCTCTAAGATAATTTTTATAGCTTCCATACCACTCATAACAGGCATATTCTCATCCATTAAAATAATATCATAGTCATTTTTTTCAAACATCGAAACTGCTTCTTGACCATTCTCTACCACATCTATTTCTAACTCTAAATCATTAAGTATAGCATCAATGAGTAACTGGTTTGTTTTATTATCCTCAACAAGAAGCACTTTAGAGTAAATCTTCTTTTCTAAATCTACTGAGAGTGTATTTGTACTTGAAACAACACATTCATCAGTAATCTCACTTGCAGGTAGTGTAAAACTAAAGATACTCCCTTCTCCTCTTTTACTTTCTACAGCTATCTCTCCTCCCATAATTTCTACAAGAGCTTTTGATATAGACAAACCAAGTCCAGTTCCACCAAATCTTCTAGTTGTAGAGTTGTCTTCTTGAGTAAAAGATTGGAACACTTTTCCTAGATTATTCGCATCTATCCCAACTCCAGTATCTATGACATTGAATTTTAGTATTTGTTTCTTCTCATCAAAACTTAAATCTGCTGCTACTGAACCATATGAATCAGTAAACTTCATAGCATTACTTATAAAATTCACAGCTATCTGTTTTATCCGATTTACATCTCCAATAAAATATTTTGGAATGTTCTTTGAAAAAGTATTATGTAGACTTATCTTTTTTTCCTGAGCACTATGCTCAAACATTGTTATAACTTCTTTAAATGGCTCTTTAGTCATAAAAACAACCTGTTCTACTTCTACTCGACCGTTCTCTATTTTTGAGAAATCTAAAATATCATTTATAAGTGCTAATAGAGAGTTTCCAGAGCTCTCAATAATATTAAATTTCTTCTTTTTATCTTCACTTTTTTCATCCTCTTTAAGAAGTTTGGAAAATCCTAAAATTGCATTAAGTGGTGTACGTATTTCATGACTCATTGTTGCTAAAAACTCTGATTTTACCTTTGAAGTGTATTCTAGTTCTTCTATTTTTTTCTGAAGTTGTGCAGTTTTTTTTGCGATAATTTTTTCGAGATTTTTATTTGTCTCATCTAGTTCATTCGAAGTTACAGTAATAAGATGTGTCAGTGCCTTTTGTGTTAAAGTAACATCAGCAGATTTTTCTTTATCACTTTTGTCATCAAAATTATATTTTATGGGGCTGTACATTCACTCATCGCGAGAACTGTCATTGTTTGATTCAATAGCTCACAATTTTCCGCTTTAAAAAATTCGCCATAAGTGAAAAACCCTGTAGTTGGAGCAATGTTTGCAAATGGAGTGAGTTCTGTAGAGATGCTCTCTTGAAGGAATCTTCGTCTAGCCATACAGGAGTATATGAAGATAGACTCTACGCCCTCCTTAGAAAAAATATTCTTCGTTTTTACAGACTCACTTAAAATCAAACCACTTTGTCCATAACCAAAACGAACTCTATCACCAACATTTAAGTTTCCAGCAAAAATTAAAGAGCCATCACTCTCTTTTACTACAACTGCACGAGCGATTTTCATACCATTACGAGTGATAATAAGTGGAAACTCTATACCTGCTGCTGGAAGAGAGTCTGCTATCTCTTGCCCTAAATATCTAGCATATACATCAACAGCAGATATTCCATCTAATTCATACACTCTATTTTCAGTTAATTTTGTAACTTCAAGCTCTTTACCTATTTCTTGCCAATTAAAACTATAAAATGTACTTACATGTAATGTATCAGAATTTATTGAAACACCTACTGCACCTTTAGTTAATAACCCCTCATTTGTAAAAACATATGTGTTCTCAAACTTAGCACCATCTCCAGCCATTCCACCAGATACAGGAATATCTCTCGTTAGCTCTTTAACACCATTCAAAAAAAGTTCTCAATTTGTATGTAGTCCATCACTAAAGAGTATGAGGGATTTAGTGTCATCTTGAATGATTTTTTCAACTAACTCTTTTCCACAGCTGAAACTATCATCTCTATTCTCAACAATAGCAACTTCTAATGTCGCCTTTTCAAAAAGTGTAATACTCACAATAATCTTATTTACTGTTACTATGTTTTCAAGTATTTCACCATCTGTTGTTGCACCAATTATTTTAGCTTGTGGAAGCAGAGTTGAGATATTATTGATAGTATTTTGAAGAATATTTTTATCTAGTTCAGAGCTAAAAATCTGAATGAGGATTGTGGCTTTTTCTATCAAATTTTCTTTTTCAACAAGTGTTAAAAAGTCATCTTTTGAATGATAGTAACTGTTTATAGTTTTCATTTATATTCACTTTTATAAGTATATTAGAACGATACTAACATAAATTGTACTTATATTCTATTAATGTTAGATATTGTCAGTTCTTTTTGCTAAAATATTGCAATGAAAAAAATAGTAATTATCGGTGCCGGGGCATCAGGTCTTTTCGCTAGTATACTCTGTGGAAGAGCTGGCATAAAAGTAGACCTTTATGAGCAAAACTTTAAACCTGCAAAAAAGATACTTGTCTCTGGAAATGGAAGATGTAATATCTCAAATAGACATCTTTCATCTTCTGACTTCTTCTCCCAAAATCCTTCATTTGTAGACTTTGCACTTGAGAGTTTCGGTTTTGAGAAGTTCGAGAAGTTCTGTAATGAAATTGGTCTCTTTTTAAATGTCTTAGAAGATGGTCGTGCTTACCCTCTTTCAAATGAAGCAAAAAGTGTTGCTAAAATATTTGAAGATTATGCCAAAGGTCTTGGTGTAGTCTTTCATACTGAGACTCATGTTACGGATATAAAACAACTTATGAATGACTCTGATGCTCTCATCGTTGCAACAGGTTCAAGAGCTGGTGAGCACCTTGGTGGAAACAGTGATGGAGAAGAGTTCGCTCAAGAGTTTGGCCATACTTCTATCGCCCCTTATCCTAGTCTCGTTCAACTTCATCTCAACTCTCAAATTGCTAAAAAAATGAGTGGTGTAAAACTAAATGCCGAGGTCACGCTCATCTTAAATGGTGTCAAAGATATAAGTGTGAGTGGCGATGTTCTTTTTACGAACTATGGTGTTTCAGGTTTCGCTATCTTAGATATCTCTCAAGCTGTCTCTTCAGCTCTTCTTGGTTATCAAGCTGTAGATATCAGTGTAAACCTCTTACCTGCGTTTAACATGCAAAAACTCTCACAGCATATCTCTAAAGTAGCTCAAAACATGCCTACACTTACTATCTTAGATATTTTAGTCGGGATTATTCCCCTTAAAATTGCAAATGGACTACTTGAAGAGTTAAATATCTCTAACACCATAAAAGATAAAGAGATTCACACAAAACTTGCTAAACGCATTGCAAACCTAATGCTCAACTGGAAGTTTGAAGTAGAAGATACTCATGGATTTCGTCATGCAGAAGTAAGCGGTGGTGGTATAGATACAAACGAGATAGATGAGAAAACTATGATGAGTAAAAAGCAAAGAAACCTCTACTTTGTTGGAGAAGTTTTAGATGTTGTCGGTCGTAGAGGTGGATACAACTTCGCTTTTGCATGGTCGAGTGCTTACCTCGCTGCAAAGAATATCACACATTAAAATATTATCTCGCCATGTTAGTCAAAATAAGATTAACTAATAGTTTTTTTCAATATACTTAACAAGATATATTACTTTTATATTTCATATAAAAGTAAGTTTATTTTCCTTATAATATTTTCAAGCACTTCTTTTTTACATACTCTAAACAAAAAAGGATTAGGCTACTCTTATTAAAGGATTAACTATGAAAGTGTATATTGGCTTGATAGCAGGAGCTCTACTAATGGGATTAAGTATGAGTGGATGTAGTAATGATGGTAGAACTGAATTTAAAAACTTGAGTAAAGCACCAGCAGCAGATCCATCGATTGATGCTAGAGCACTATTTGTTGATAAATGTATGAAGTGTCACGGTGAGAATGGTACAACTCATCCATTAGCAGTGCCATATGTGATTGCAGGACAGCCTAAAGAGTTGTTAATTGCAAAGATTGAAGGATATCAAGCATTGACCTTCGGTGGACCACTCAGAGGACAGATGGCTACATCAGTTCAACTACTGACACCAAAAGAAGTAAATGCACTAGCAGACTATATATCAAAACTCTAAAATTATAATGCTTTAAGAACTATCAAATTCAGAAGTTCTCAAGAAGATAAATAAAAGATACTCACGGCTTTAGACATGCCGAAGTATCTGGTGGTGGTATAGACACAAGCGAAATAGAAGAAACCTCTACTTTGTTGGAGAAGTTTTAGATGTTGTCGGTCGTAGAGGTGGATACAACTTCGCTTTTGCATGGTCGAGTGCTTACCTCGCTGCAAAAGATATCACTTCATAAACAACAGAGTAGTTTCACCTGTTATTTTCCTCAACCATTGCGTCAAGACACTCAAAAAGTTCCATACTTGCATTTTCCATTTGCTCAAAATTATCGACTATAGTATTTCTATTGCTTAACTGCATTGCAGAATTAGAATCAATGTAGGCGATATTTTTCAGAGCATTAGTATGGAGAAGTTCATGAGGTTTATTAGCAGCTTTGTAAGCGGTGGTATGCCCAAACTCTTTTTTTCCTGTGTCTATATACCATTTACCTAATCTACATGTTGTATGATCATCAAATTCTGCTACTTTTTTCTCTGCTAGAATAGAAGAATAGATATTTGATTTAAATAGAATATGATCAATTTTAATCAGAATTGTAAAAAGTTTATCTTTAATAAATTGTGAAGATGCAGCAGATTCAATGGCTGTATCTTTAAACTCAACAAGAGTATTTTCAAATTTTTTCACACTATCGAGTGCCTTTTTAGCTATACCTGCAATATTATTAGAGCTTTCTTGAATTTCGCCTGTCTCTTGTTGAAGGGTATTAATAGTAATACCAATTTCTGAGGTTGCCTTTTGTGTTCTCTCAGCAAGTTTTCTAACTTCATCAGCAACAACAGCAAATCCACGACCATGCTCACCTGCACGGGCTGCTTCAATAGCTGCGTTTAGTGCAAGAAGATTTGTTTGATCGGCAATATCTTTAATAAGCTCTAAAATATTGGAAATTTCATTTGTTCTTTCACTTAATGTCCCGATGCTACTGTGTGATAATGAAAGTAATTCAATGAGTGATTCATATTCATGTTTTATACTTTCAACAGAGCTAAGACTTGCAATAGACTTATCCTCAATATCTTTAACTTTTTGAGATACTACAATAATATCATCTGTAGAAGTAACTATATCAGTTTGAACAAGTTTCAAACCATCTCCAATTCCTCCTCCTATAACATATAACTTCTCTGACATTTCTCCTCGTAAAGCCATATGATAAGCTATTTTAATAGTATCAACTGCATTATTAATAATGACAACACTATCTGTAAATGTATGATTAAGATTATCTGTTGAAGCATGTTCAAAAATGTCCTTTGACGCATCTGTAATTGATTTAGATGTTCGGTCCATATAGTCATTTAATTGATGAACGAAACTATTAAATTCTTCAGACATTATTACTGTTTCACCCTCTCCGTAAGCAGTTGCTTTAGCATTAAAGTTACCAGCACTTGCTTCTGAAATCGTTTTTGTTAGATCTTCAACACTTCGCTTTACATATGCAAGGTGATGTCTCAAGTAAAATGCCAAAGCAAGATGAAAAATAGTAATTACTAGTAGTGGATAGGAAAACCCTATAAAATAAAATTCAGCAAAAAAGCCAATTATAAACCAAACTATTTGCCAAAAGTTAGATTGTCCTACTTTGTGGAGTGATGATTTTTTTTCCATAAAATTTTCTAATACCATACTTATATTCATATATCTGTCCTTAATTTATTTTATATTTTATACTAAGTTACCTTAATTTCTTAATAAAATTTTAATTCTTACTTCACTGTAGTGGTGTTATAATTTAACATGGAATCTAGGGGTCAAACCTCATTCTTTAACAAAGACCTTTTTGAGCCTTCAGTTTTTCATTCACTATTAAAGTATAAAATAGCGATGGAATATGTCCAAACACTACATCTTGCCATCGGTATCGTAGAAGAGTTAAAGCTCAACCAAAAATTATGGAGTAAATTATGAAAATGAAATTATTACTTGTGGCACTCTTAGCTACACTAAACCTTAGTGCTGTTACAGTTGGTGAAGTTCCTGCTAGTGTTACTATCGAAGGTGAAAATGGTGGAAATGTTGCAGATGATTCTGCTTGGAATTCTTCTAGTATAAAAGAAAATGTGTATGTTGTTTTTTATGTGGACCCAGATGAAAAAGATACAAATGAGCACTTTTCTCAAGCACTCAAAGAAAAAGAGTACCGCAAAGTTGGTGCATTTGGAAGTATGGCTATCATCAACCTTGCCGCGACATGGAAACCTAACTTTGTTATAGAAGGTATTTTAAAAACTAAGCAAGAAGAATTTCCTGATACTATCTATGTAAAAGATAAAACCTCTGTACTGGTAAATGAGTGGGAACTAGGTGATGATGCTGCAAATGTTTTAGTTTTTGATAAAACAGGTAAGTTACTTTTTTATAAAACTGGAAAAATGAGTGATGAAGATATGAGTAAAGCTTTTTCTCTCATAGAGGAAAATCTGTAGATGAATAGCGAAAACTCTACTTTAGCACTCAGTTTAAAAGACCTCTTTACAGGTAAAATGATAAAGTATTCTTTATTACCTTTTATATTTTCTATGCTTATTTTATATGTTCTGTTTTTTGTAGTTGCTGGTATTGGTCTTGATTCTCTTGGAAACATGCAAGTTAGTACAACTGAAACTAGTATGGTAAATGGTGTAGAAAATACAGACACATTTCAAGCAACACTAGAAGGAACTGCACTTATTAAGTGGCTTATGGGCAGTGCCATAACTTCATGGATAGCTACTTTTTTAGTGTATACGATTGGTAGCTTTTTAACACTCTACTTCTCTATCTTTGTAGCCCTGATAGTAGTTGGTTTTTTAACACCTACGATTTTGAGAGAAATACAACGTCGTCACTATAGCGATGTAGAGATGATAGGACACTCAAACATAGCTGAGGCACTTTTGTTAACAGTGAGATGGGCAATAATTATGATTGTTATGTTTATTCTTTTCATACCGCTTTATTTTATTCCGATTGTAAATATAGTAGCGTTTAACCTGCCTCTGTATTACTTTTTTCATAAAATGATGACATATGATGTGGGGTCTACTATTTGTACAAAAGAGGAGAATATGAAGATAAAGTTCTTTCATGCTACAACTCTGCGTTTGAAGACACTTGGACTGTATCTTATCTCTCTTATTCCATTTGTAGTCTTTTTTGCCTCAGTATTTTATATCATATACTTAGGACATAGCTACTTTTTAGAAACTAGGAAAATGAGAAGCGAGGCTTAGTGCGTCGCTCCACATTTTCCTGCACCACATTTCATTGTAGTGTTTGATTCTTTAGTACTTTTTGATTCAGTTTTTTTAGCTGTTTCGTCATACTCTGTATAAGAGATTGGTCTATAACCCGTTTTTCTTATCTCTTTCATAACAGTGTCTATATCTGTTTTAATTAAGTCATACTTAACGACTGCGTTTCCATCTTTTGCAGATGCAATGATACTCTCTACACCTTCTATCTTTTTAGCAGCTCCAGCTAAAGCTTTCTCGCAAGACTCACAAGTCATACCATCAATTTTTACAAGTTTTGTAGATATTACAGGAAGTAYTGTAGTTGTACTTTTACCATTTGCAGCAAYGTTAAGCATATATGCASCAAATGAAATYATWACTACTAAAAATATACTCAGAGRTATYGCTAGTTTTTTRTTAAACATTATGTTCCTTTKTYTTCTTNTTTTAANAASRYWATTATAGCANRRTTAMTCYTCTTTATCTTCACTCTGCATAACCATTTTTCTGTATGCTTCATCTTTAGGTACTAGTCCAGCTTCATATAAAAACTGACTTGGCAAGAAGTTCTGTTTTTTCACTTTGTCATACTTTGCAAACGAGAGATAAAGTATATCTTTTGCTCTTGTTACTGCTACATAAAAGAGTCGTCTTTCTTCATCAAGTGAGCCACCTCTTTGCATAAGTTTACGGTTAGGAAAACGTCCATCCATCAGGTCAACTACATACACTTCTTTATACTCTAAACCCTTACTTCCATGAACACTCAAAAGATTTACACCCTCACCTTGAGTCAAGTCTGAAGAGCCTAAAATCATGGCATTTAAAAAGCGTTCATGTTCTGAGTATGGTTTTGTGAGTTCAAGTAAGAGTAGGTTTTTCCTCTCTATCCGTACTAATGCTTCTGTTTTTTGTTTCTCATCTATGCTTCCATCTTTTAACTGTGCACGTTTACTTGCAAGTGTCTCTGCGATGTACTTAAACAAGTCAGATTTTACAATTTTCGCTACTACTGAGTAAGGTTTTTTCACTCCCTTTAAATCACGGAAAAGAAGGTAGAAGTTATGCACAAAAGTAGCAGAATCTTTTGTGAGTTTTGGGTGTTTAAGTATAGGGTTTTTCATAAACTTAGGTTCAAAGTTCAGTTTGGCATATTTACCAACTGCTCCGAGTTCTAAGAAGTCATCAAAGAGCCCTAGTTGGTGGTTAAGTTTTCTCTTCTCAAAAGGATTTTTGATAGACTCATCAGGAGCATACAGACCATAAAACATACTTCCGTGACCCAAGTTTTTAAAGGCGATGTAGAGTTCTTTAGCCATAGCAGAACCGATACCACGTGCAAACTCAAAAAGGTGTATAAACGCCATCATATCGGACTCGTTTACAAGTAGAGTATATAAATCAAGTATCGCCTTTATCTCACGTGAGTCAAAAAACGAAGTACCACCCTTGCGTTTACAAGCGATGTCTAACTCGCGAAGCCCTACTTCTATACCATCGGCTGAAGAGTTGTTACGAAAGATAACGGCTATCTCTTCTCTTGGAGTCTGCGACGCTTGTATCATCGCTGCTATTTGGTGGTACTGGTCAAACAGTTCATCAAATGCGAGTAGACTTGGTGCTTTTGCCTCTGCAGTTCGCGTTACTTCTAACTGTTTTGGATAGATTCTTTCGTTATGCTCTATCACTTTTGTAGCGAGTGAGAGTATGGGACGAGATGATCTATAGTTTTTTGTCAGAGTATGTACATGTGCATCTGGAAACTTCTTTGTAAAAGAACCGATGATACTTATGTCTGCTCCGTTAAAAGCATAGATACTCTGGTCATAATCCCCAACACAAAAAAGTGAAGGTGGATTCATCGCATCTATGAGTGTACCTTGAAGTGCATTTGTATCTTGGTACTCATCTACAAGTACCTCTTTATAACCAACATCTCTAGTTTTACACATCTCTCGAAAGTTTAAAAGCAGGTCATTAAAGTTTACAAAACCGTACTCTTTTTTAAGTCGCTCAAACTCATCAACTACATCTGCATAAATGAGTGCAAATTGTGAGTGTTCTTCATACTTCTCTTTTACCCAGTCTTCAAAGTTATTTTCTAGTTCTGTGTTTTGATAAAAAGAGTACATATCGTAAAGATGGTTCCCACCATAAGGATTTACTTCTGCATCTATGTTCATAAAGTTACGTTTCTCAAACACTGAACGGAAAAGAGTTTTAAGTTCGCGTTGCTGTTTTAAAACAACTTTTTGATCATACTTTTTTAGCCATCTGTAACTTACGGCATGAAAGGTTCCTGCGTCTATGTTTGATGCTACATTCTTACCAAAGTACTCTGCTACACGCGCAACCATCTCAGCGGCTGCCTTGTTTGTAAAGGTAAGCAAAAGTATCTCTTTGGGTTGTATACCCTGCCCTATAAGATGACCTATTCGTCCAACAATAGTTGAAGTCTTTCCAGTTCCAGCAGAAGCGATGATAAGATTTTGTGCATATGAAGAAGTCGCAGCTGCATACTGTTCTTCATTTAAACGCGATAAAGGCATGAAGGGCTCCTAAAAATTGAGTGTGATTATACCAAAAATAACTTTTGCTATGATATAATTTTAAGATAAGAAGAAAGGCAATTAAATATGAATAAGACAGATAAAACACTACAAATAATCACCGATGAAACTAAAACTTCTGTAAGCGGTATGAAAGTAGTGACACCATCTATATACGCTTCCATATTTTCAAAATTTTCTAAAGACTACAACACGGTGCTTGAAGATGAAATACAGTTTTCTCATGATCTCCTCAGTCAACACTGTTCTACTTTTCTTGACATTCAAAAAACAACTTCTAAAAATGTTCAAAACTTAAGTGATAACACAGAGAAAGCACTCACGGCCATAGAAGACAAGGACGAGTCTGCTTTAAATGAAGTCCTACAAGAGACAAGAGCACTAAGAAGAGAGATAGAAGCACTCAAAGCAGCAGTTTATAAAGATGAACTTACAAGTATATACAATAGAAAATGGTTGCATGATCAGATTGTAAACTCACAAACTGGGCTATTTCTGACATCTGGCATCTTAGCTATGATTGATTTAAACTACTTTAAAATAGTGAATGATACTTTTGGTCATGTAATCGGGGACAAAGTGCTTATAATTATTGCAAATGAGCTTAAAAAAAGTACTTATGATGTCATACGTTATGGTGGAGACGAGTTTATTGTTATATTTCCACAAGATGTTAATGAACATGAAGCGTTTAAAGTTTTAGATGATATTAGAGAGCGTGTTTTAAAGAAAAAGCTCAAAGCACAGGACATAATGTTTCGTACTAGTTTTTCAATAGGTCTGAGTCCTTATAGTACTAAAGATGAACTCAATCTAATACTTGAGGCTGCTGATAAAAATATGTACGAGGACAAGTTAATCATAAAAAAAAGAATTCCTGGGATAAATGTTTAAGTAGTATTTAGCTATAATCGCGAAATTTTAAACTAGAGATTTTAAGGCTATTACTCATGTCAGACAACAAATACAATGCTAAAGAAACTGAAAACAAATACTACAAAATTTGGGAAGAACGCAAGTACTTCGAAATAGATGCTAACAAAGACATCCAAGAAGAGGGAAAAAACTTCTCTATCATGATGCCACCACCAAATGTTACAGGTCGTCTCCACATAGGTCACGCACTTACATTTACACTCCAAGATATCATCACAAGATACAAACGAATGGATGGTTACAAAACTCTATGGCAACCAGGAACAGACCACGCGGGAATCGCTACACAAAATGTTGTAGAGAAACAACTCCTAGCTGAAGGTACTACAAAAGAAGAGTTAGGTCGTGAGAAATTTTTAGAACGTGCTTGGGCTTGGAAAGAAGAATCTGCTGGAATCATGACAGAACAACTTCGCCACATGGGTGTAAGTCCTGCATGGGAGCGTGAGCGTTTCACTATGGATGCTGGACTTCAGAAGTCTGTAAAAGAAGCATTTGTAAAACTGTATGATGATGGTCTTATCGTTCGTGGAAACTACATGGTAAACTGGTGTACTCACGATGGCGCACTCTCAGACATCGAAGTAGAACATGAAGACCATGATGGTAAGTTTTACTACATGACTTACCCTTTTGCTGATGGCACGGGAAGTGTTGAAGTAGCTACAACTAGACCTGAGACTTACTTCGGTGATACTGCCGTTATGGTTCACCCTGATGACAGTCGCTACTCTCACCTTATAGGTAAAGAGATACAACTTCCATTACTTAAGAGAACTGTAAAAATCATCGCTGATGAACATGTTGACATGGACTTTGGAACAGGTGTAGTAAAAGTAACACCTGCACACGACCAAAATGACTACGAAGTTGGTAAACGCCACGACCTAGAGTTCATCACTGTTTTTGATGAAAAAGGAATCCTTAACGAGTATGCTGAAGAGTTCGCTGGACTTGAACGTATGGAAGCTCGTGACATCATCGTTAAACGCCTTGACGAAGAGGGATTTATAGTAAAGATAGAAGACCACAAACACCAAGTGGGACACTGTTACAGATGTAAAAACATCGTTGAGCCTTACATCTCAAGACAGTGGTTTGTTAAAAAAGATGTAGCAGATACATCTATAGTTAAAACAAACGAAGGTGAAGCTCAGTTCTTCCCACCACACTGGATAAACTCGTACAACTCTTGGATGGGTGAACTTCGTGACTGGTGTATATCTCGTCAACTTTGGTGGGGACATCAGATACCAGTGTTTTACTGTGATGACTGTGGACATGAGTATGCGACTGAAGATGAAAACCCTGAGTCTTGCCCTAAGTGTTCAAGCAAAAACCTGACACAAGACCCTGATGTTCTTGATACTTGGTTCTCATCTGCACTATGGCCTTTTTCTACTCTTGGTCGAGCAAATGGCGAAGAAGGAAAAGGAACACTTTGGAATGAGTCGGATATGGCAGACTTCTATCCTAACACTCTTCTTATAACTGGTTTTGACATCCTTTTCTTCTGGGTAGCTAGAATGATGATGATGGGTGAAAACTTCAACGGTCAACTTCCATTTAACCACATCTACCTTCATGCACTTGTTCGTGATGCAAACGGTGAGAAGATGAGTAAGTCTAAAGGAAATGTTGTTGACCCTCTTGACACCATAGAGAAGTACTCAGCAGACATCCTGCGTTTCACACTTGCTATATCTGCGGCACAAGGTCGTGACATCCGTATGAGTGATGAGAAGTTAGAGTTAAACCGTAACTTCACAAACAAACTTTACAATGCAGTAAAATACCTTCAGATGAATGTAGATGTTTTCCCTGACATGAATAGTTTTTGTGTAGAGACTGCTCTTGGTAAGTACATGGTAAGCCGACTTAACTTCGCTACTAAAGAGGTTCGTGCTTACTTAGATGAGTACAAGTTCAACGATGCGGCACTTGTAATGTACAAGTTCCTTTGGAATGAGTTTTGTGGTTGGGGTATAGAGCTCTCTAAAGCTGACAAAGCTTCAGTAGTAGAACTTGGAGCTATCTTTAAAGAAGCTATGAAGTTACTTCATCCATTTATGCCGTTTATCACGGAGCACCTTTACCATGAGCTAAGTGGAACAACTCTTGAAGATGGAAACTCTATCATGCTTATGCGTTTTCCTACTAAAACAAAACAGCGTAAAGAAGAAGCTACTTTTGAGATCATCATGGATGCCATAGTTTCCATCCGTCGTGCGAAAGTTCTTGTAGACTTAGCAAACCAGAAAATAGAAAAAGCATTTGTAAAGATAGACAACTTAAGCGAAGCAGAAAAAGAGATGATGCTTCCGTTCATCGTAAAACTTGCGAAAGTTACTGATGTAGAGTTTACAGAGACTAAGATAGAAAACGCAGTCAGTGACATCTCAGACAAGTGTGAGACTTTCATCCCAACTGACAGCATCGACCTTAGTTCTATCATCTCGAAGTTAGAAAAACAAGATGAAAAACTTCAAAAAGAGATAGGCAAACTAAACGGCATGTTAAACAACGAACGTTTCGTAGAAAATGCTCCCGAAGATGTACTTGCTAAAAACCGTGGACTTCTTGCAGACGCAGAAGCTAAACGCGAGAAAGTACTAGAACAACTTACTTCTTTAAAGTAAACCTTAGCTCTTCCATTAAGGAACATTGTGTGTGTTATGTAAGAAATCTTACAAATAACATACAAAGTGTTCAGTTATCGCCAATTTTCGTAATAAAAGCACACTAAAATCTTAAGAAAACTCTTTCTATTTCCTCAAAATATGTCTAAACACTCCATTTTAATGAATTTTTAGTAAATAACATATATTAATAATAATAGTTATTTATCATTTATCAGGTTCTTTTGTATATAATGTTCGTTGAATAAATAGTTATCTGACAAAAGGAGTATCCGAAAAATGACAAAATTTTTAGAAGAAACAAATATTATAGATTACTCAAATCAAAAAATACAAAAATTATCAAAAAGTTTATCAACTGACTGTAAAACAGATATTGAAATAGCAAAAAATTGTTTTGAATATGTAAGAGATAATATCAATCATAGTGGAGATTATAAAGCTGATAATACCACTTGCAAAGCAAGTGATGTATTAAAATATAAAACTGGTTGGTGTTATGCTAAAAGTCATTTATTAGCTTCTTTATTAAGAGCTAACAATATCCCTACGGGATTCTGTTATCAAAGATTAAGTTGTTCGGAATATAAAAAAGATATTTATTGTCTTCATGGGTTAAATGCAATTTATTTGAAAGACTATGGTTGGTATAAAGTAGATTCAAGAGGGAATAAAGAAGGTGTAGATGCACAATTTAATCCACCTATTGAAAAGTTAGCATTTGAATTAGAAGAAAATGAATTTAATTTACCAAAAATATATGAAAACCCACTAGAGATAGTTATTCAAACATTAGAAAAATTTAAAACATACGATGAGATTATAAACAATTTTCCTGATGTTGAACTTGCTGAAACAGATAACAAAACCTTGGAAGAAAAATAAGTTACCCAGCCGCGTTTTAGTCGTTTAAACTAAAATCAGATAAGATACATCAAAAACTAAAAGACTTAAAAAAAGGGTAACTTATTTTTCAACTCGACCGTTAGAATACACAAAAGGAATATAAATGTTTAAAGCTTTAGCTCAAAATCATGGAGGTGGATGCATCATGATATTAAAAAAAGAAAATGGTCAGGTAAATTTTATAGGTTCAGGATTTTTATGCCATAGCCAAGGATATATTTTAACTTGTGCACATACAATTAATTTAACTGATAAATTAGCAATTATTCCACCCCAAGCATTAAACGAATTCAACCAATTAACCTTAGAACGAGTTAATCCATTTGATGTAACTATTGCTCAATATGATGCAAATAATGATGTAGCTCTTTTGAAAATTACAGATTCCGTATCTTTATCAGTACCTGACAATATGTTGGGGGATGAAAAAATATCTCCAATAGGTTCTAGCGTTGGCTACATTGGATTTCCATTTGGGCAAATAGGACTTCACACCATAAAAGTATCACTATTGGCATCATTGTTACCTAAATTTACATGTGGCGACTTATTACAAATGATAAAATAAGAACAGAAAAGTGAGGGATATAAAATGAGTACCAAGAGAAAAACATATGCCCTGAACGAAGTGAGGAAATGCCCTTGGGGTACAGTGCAGAGTTCAAAGAAAAAGTTGTTTTAGAAGTTTTAGAGGCAAATGAAACACTTAATCAGATAGCAAGCAAATATGAGCTATTACCAGCAAATGTAAAGAACTAGAAAAAGATGTTTTTAGACAATATGTCATTAGCATTTGATAAGAGTACAGTTGTCAAGGAATATAAAGAGAAGATTGAAACACTTAAAAATCCAATGATAGTCTTGCTAAAAAAGTTGGAAACCTTACGGTTGAAAAGGACTTTCTCGTGGACGAGGTGCCCCTTGAGGGTAAAAGCTCAAAAGCTTGGTTCTCAAATATATATTACATATTTTTCGTTCTAAAACAAGAAAAACTTTTACAGATACCAAGCATAAACTATCTTTGAATAAGCAGTGCAAATTATTGCATATAGCAAAGTCAACACTCTACTATACATCTGTAAAAAGGTTTAGCAGTGAGGGGGGGGGAATAAAACTATTAAACATACTTAATGAAATACACTCAGACTTTCCATACTATGGAATAAGAAGACTTGTCACAGCTCTTGAACATGAAAGCTTTTGGGTAGGTAGAAAACTCATAAAGAGTGCTATGGAATATATTGGTATTACTATGTCATATCAAATTAGTGCATAAGTTCAAAAGCTTATTGTTGTCAATTTCATTAATATTTTGAAGCAACTCAGATATAAACTCAGTGAACTTTTTGGCTGTACTGAAATAGATATTTTTTACTTTTGATTTAAGAAATCCCCAAACCCTCTCTATTGGATTATACTCTGGTGAATATGGAGGAAGAAAGAATCAAGTTATATTATTTTCCTCACAATATTTTCGTACTATTTTAAAATGCTCTATCGTTGTAAGAGTATTCCCTGTTTCATGAAATGATGAAATAATGCGACCAGTATCGAGATTAAAACTACCAAAGCAATTAAGGCTTGTTCCATAGCGATAGCCTGAGTAGCTTACTGAAACACCTTTTGTACTCCAAGAAGTGATACGATTACTTTCAGAAGAAAATCTACTCTCATCTTGAGCTAAGAGAATTGTTTCTTGACTTAACTCTAAGAGATTTTTTTACCTCTTCTTTCCATGTAGCTATTTTAACCTCTGATTTCTTTGGGTCAGTTTTTGTTGCTATTTTATGTGTTAGGTTTAAGCATTTTAGTACTTGATATACACCATTTCAAGAATACTTTACTCCAAAATGATATTCAATTAAATTAACAATACTATGTCCATCCCAGCCTTTTGCATATACTGGACAGCTTGTTGTAATTATCTGTTTGAGTAATTGCATTTGTTCTTGTGTTAAAAAACTTTTATGATCACCTCCACGATTATCAGCTAATGCTCCGATTCCTCCATCAAAATAAGCACTAATCCAAGTGCCTCCGAAGTTAGCACTTCTATGCATTAGTTTTTTTATATCTCCTTTTGGTACTCCATCTAAAAACATTGATACGGCTAATAATCGTTCTTTTACAACTATATTTCTTTCTTTTTGCATTACCTGAAGTACTTCTTCTTTTGCATTAGCTGGAATATTATAGATTACTCGTGGCATTTATTTTCTCTTTTTTAACACATTAATCAATTTTCGTTCCTATTTTAATATTTGTTATGTGATAGTAATAATATCAGTGCTCTTTGTTAGCTGTAGTAGTACCCAAGGGGCATAGCAATCTTAGGCTTCGTATATAGGGGTTTTCCATATACTTCATAGCTTTCTTTACGAGCTTCTTGCCTGCACTGAAGCCATCTCTGCGGAGTTGAGCATGGATTCTTTTACTCCAGTAAGATGGAAAGTCAGAATAGATATTATTGATAGCACCTAAGAGTCTTAAATCACTACTTTTACTAAATAGTTTAGTAGGAGTATAATACAAAGACGACTTACTTACACTGTTTATTTTGTGATAATTTATGCTTGGAATCAAGTAGAGATTTTCTCTCTTTAAATGAGGCCAAGATTACGAGCTTTTCCACAGCAAAATCCTTTTCAACAATAGTCTCACCTAACTTTTTAGCAATTGCATCTTTCTCATGTTGAAGAGTCTCTATTTCATCTTTGTACTCTTTAACAACAGCACTTTTATCAAATGCAAGGGACATATTTTCAAGAAACTGATTTTACTGGTTCTGTTTTAGGGGTTCATTATAATCCTAAAACTGCTAAAAAACAGGTGTATTTCATAGTGCTGTAGCAATAGAAAAATATCTATAATAAAAAACCCATACCCATTTAAACTCCATTCGCTATAATTCGTTTTATAATTTAAAATAAACATTTATAAGGCAATACTTATGACAACTATGGAAGCATTATTAATAGCGAAAGATAAAAATACAACTGCGGAGGTTTTAGCCGACCTCGTTGATAATCCGGATGGTTTTGTTCTTCTTCAAGTAGCAGCACACCTAAACACATCTACAGAGACACTTGATATCCTCAGTAAAAATGAAAATCAAATTGTTCGACAGTTTGTTGCAGAGCACTTTAACACATCAGTTGAGACTTTAGTGATGTTAAGTGAAGATACACATATCGCTTCATGGGTAGCGGGTAACCCAAACACACCAGCAGAAGTTATACATAGACTCTCTAAAGATGAAGATATATTTATCCGTCTTTCTGTTTCGGTAAACCCCAACATCACTATGGGAATTCTCTATTCACTCTCTAAAGATGAAGATGAAAATGTTCGTGCAGCAGTTGCAAAGAACCCAAAGACATCTCTAGACATACTCAAGACATTAGCAAAAGATGAAAACGAAGATGTACGTAACGTAGTTGCAGAACATCCAAAGATGGTTGCAAAAGCTTAGTACTTTATAGAGAGATAAAAACTAAGTTCAAAGCTATTATCATCAGATAARTACTTGTTCTTTTTATATATAGCATAAGGTGGTTTCGTAGTAGTTTCATACTCACTGCTAGGAAGCCACTCGTTATATAACCAGTGCATAAACTTCAAAAAATCCCCATCCACACCACTTATGTCAAACCGAGCGTATACACCATCTGTTATGTTAAACTTTGGTAATCTTTGGTTTGACTCCAGCTCATCTTCTACTTCTATACATGCTACGTACTGACACTCATCTAAGTGAGTTACAACGGGATTGTCATGAAAAAGAGCTATATGCTTGTACTCTTTTATATTATTACTGTACATCCATGTTTGGATTTTTTGCCATGTTTGCTTTATCTCATCATTGTACCCATTATGTCGTATGTAATAAGTCTCAATTGGAGGCATTTTTACTATAGTAGCTTCAAGTGTTTCAAAACTAGCATTAGACGATTTTGCTTTTTTGGACTCTTCTAGTATAGTCTTGGAGTACTTTTTATATCCACCCTTTCTCCAAACTGTTGGAGTTACTAAAAAGCGCTCTTTAAACACACGAATAAATGATGTTTGAGAACTATATCCACACAAAGAAGCAATCTCAGTAATGGTAGAGTACTTGTTTGTAAGTAAAAGAGATGATGCCTTTTGCAAACGAATAGATTTTATACTTTGATATATATTTCTTCCAAAAATCTCTTTAAAAACCTTATGCATATAAAACTTGCTAAGCTTATAACTCTTAGCAAGCTCATCCATGTTGATATCGACTTCTATATTTGTATAGATATAAAATAGTATGTCGTTTGAAATCTTTGTCTTTTTGTTCAGTGTTTCTCTTTTCATAGTGTAGATATTATAGCCAAAATATCACATATGACAATTTAAGAGATATTATAAATTAATATTAGCATACTTTTATAACAAAAATAGATAACTTCTTATGCAAAATATGTGTAGAGTTATTTTTACAAACATACTAAAATTTGCATAATTAATTAAACGGAGAAAATATGAACAAGATATCAAAAGTATTAATTGCAAATAGAGGGGAGATAGCCCTAAGAATTATTAGAGCTTGTAAAGAGTTAGAGATTAAAAGTGTTGTTGTATTTTCCGAAGCTGACGTGAACGGAGTATGGGTTCCAAGAGCAGATGAATGTTACCCTATTATGGGAAATCCAGTTGAAGCCTATTTGAACTATAAGAAAATAATTGACTTAGCAAAAAAGTCTGACTGTGATGCTATCCATCCTGGTTATGGATTTCTTTCAGAGAGTGCCGAGTTCGCTCAGGCCTGTGCAGATAATGGCCTTGTCTTTATAGGGCCACAACCTCATCACATAGAACTCTTTGGTGACAAGATGGCCTCAAAAGTTGCCATGAAAAAGATAGGCGTTCCAGTCCTTGAAGGTACTGACACTCCAGTTGTTAACAAAGCAGATGGTGAGAGAATCGCTACTGAAATAGGTTTTCCTATCATCATAAAAGCTGCGTTTGGTGGTGGTGGACGAGGTATGAGAATCGTTTATGAGGCAAAAGACTTTTCAGATATGTTTGATTCTGCTACTAACGAGTCACTCAAATACTTTGCAAGAGATGAAGTTTTTATAGAAAAATATGTTGAGAACCCTAGACATATTGAAATTCAAGTTGTTGCTGATAGTTATGGAAACGTAGTCCATTTAGGAGAAAGAGATTGCTCTATTCAGCGTCGTCACCAAAAGGTCATAGAAATCACGCCCTCACCTCTTTTAAATGATGCAACAAGAAAAAAACTTGCTGATATATCTGTAAATGCCATGAAAGACTTGGGCTATGAAAGCGTAGGTACTGTTGAATTTTTATTAGATAAAAAAGACAATATTTACTTTATAGAGATGAATACAAGAGTTCAAGTTGAGCACCCAGTAAGTGAAATAGTCACAGGTGTTGATATTATTCAAAGAATGATAGAGATAGCCGGGGGAGATAAATTATTATACAAACAAGAAGAGATAAACTTCAGAGGCTTTGCTATAGAGTTTAGAATCAACTCAGAAGACCCTCAAAACAACTTCATGCCTACAGCTGGAACAGTTAAAAAGTACTTAACACCAGGGGGTCCAGGTGTAAGACTTGACACGAGTCTTTACTCAGGGTACGAACTTCCGACATGTTATGACTCTATGCTTGGAAAACTCATCGTATCTGCACTTGACTGGAAAGGTGTAGTTAACAAGGCGAGAAGAGCACTAGATGAGTACCATATAGAAGGATTTAAAACAAATATACCACTACATAGAGAGATAGTAAGAGATGAGGACTTTATAGCTGGAAAGTTTAATACTGGTTATTTAGATACCAATATGAAACAGTTCAAGATGGATGTAAAAAGTTCTATCGCCGATGAAGAGGACAAATCTCTTAAACTAGCTGAGATGTTAAAAATAATAAAAGAAAATAATTTAGTATCGTTGAAAAACAACTTTACACTTTATTAAAAATAAAAATCAAGAATTAAAAAGGAGTTTAAATGAGTGTAATTCCAAAAAATAATTTTATAAGCAACAACTGTATAAATAGAGTTAGACCTACTATGTTAAGAGATGTAAAAACTGAAGCATTGCTTGTATTTTGTAGAACAGCATTAGAGAGATACTTTACTAAAATAGATGAAGTAAAGTATGTTACAACTGTTGGGACAAATGAAGATACTAACTATGTATATGAGACTCTTAGAGGCTTGTTAGTTAATCTTCAAGACTCTGTTGTAAATGTTGATTATTTTATCGATCTTGTTGGCTTAGCAAATAAAAATCCTCTGTTTAAAAAACTAGCCAAGAGTGAAGAAGCTTTAATTAACTACTATGATGCAATGGCAAAAGTAATGCAGGAACATTATGCAGAGACACCTGCGTATCTACCTGAATTTTTAGTTATTTGTGTACTTGAAAACTGGATTTGTGGAGAAGAGCACTCCATTGTGCTATATCCATTTTTACAAGATATAGATTTTTTAGAGCTAATGAGTAAATTTGAAGAAAATAGAAAATACTTTGAAAATAAAGATAAATGCACTGTACGAGAGATACATAAACTATCAGATAAAATCACTCACAGCCTTCAAGAATATAAGTATAAAGTAAATAAAAAGAGAGTATCTAAAACGAGAAATCGTTCAAAAAGACAATAAAGGAATTATGAAATGAACATAGATATAATATTACAAAAYATGTTAAATCCACCAGTTTTATTCTTCTTCTTGGGAATGATAGCTGTGTTTGTAAAGTCTGAGTTAAGCATACCKCAGCCTTTACCCAAACTATTCTCCTTGTACTTACTTATTGCCATTGGGTTACATGGTGGCTACGAGCTATCAAAGAGTGGTTTTAACCTCTATATATTTAAAGCACTTTCTCTAGCTGTCTTTATGTCTCTTCTTGTTCCAATGTATAGTTTTTTCATTCTAAAGAGAAAGATTGATGTTTATAACGCCATTGCGATAGCTGCTACCTTTGGTTCCATTAGTGCTGTTACATTTATCACAGGGATCACATACCTAGATACAATTGGCGTAGAGTATGGTGGTTTCATGGTAGCTTCTATGACACTTATGGAGTCACCTGCTATCGTTATTGGTTTAGTTTTTGCAGCACTTTTTGCAAAAGATCCAAAAGCAGACCCTAATGAGAAAACAGATTGGGGTGAGATACTAAGAGAAGCTTTTTTAAATCCTTCAGTATTTTTACTTGTTGGAGCACTCTTTATCGGAATAGTAACAGGAGAAAAAGGCTGGACATCGATGGAACCACTTTTTGGAGTACTCTTTAAAGGTTTCCTTGCATTTTTCCTTCTTGACATGGGGCTTGTTGCGGCACGAAAGATTCATGAACTCAAAAAAGTTGGATTTTTCTTGATTGGATTTGCACTTATTATGCCAATAGTGAATGCCTCAGTTGCAGTAGGTCTAGCTTACTTTTTTGAACTTGAAAAAGGGGATGCGTTTTTGTTAGCACTTCTAAGTGCAAGTGCATCATACATCGCAGTTCCAGCTGCTATGAGACTCTCAGTGCCACAGGCAAATCCAGGTATCTACCTGCCACTAAGTTTAGCGGTCACCTTTCCTTTTAACATTTCTTTAGGAATACCGCTGTACTATTTTATAATCACTAAAGTATGGGGATAAACTATGAAACAAATGAAAAAAGTTGAGTTAATCATCGAGTCCGTTTACATAAACAGACTCTTAGAACTCTTTGAAAACCATGATATACATGGCTATACAATTGTTAAAGATATAGAAGGATGTGGAAGTCATGGGCTTAGAACTGCCGATGACGCTAGTGATATATTTAGTAATATATATGTTTTTACACTATGTGAACAGAAAAGTTTTGAACATATGGAAAAAGATATTCGAAATTTTTTATCAAGATATGGTGGAAAATGTATCTTAAGTGACGTAATGATGCTTGTAGGTGAATAAAAAAAGTAGAATTGTGTTAAAATTCTACTTAAAAACTTCAAAGAGAAAACAATGGATAAAAACTTCAACTATTCTAATTTAAAGCTAGGTATCATCGGTGGTGGTCAACTCGGTAAAATCATGTCTCAAAAAGCTAAAAAAATGGGCTTTCATGTTACTATCTTAGACCCTACTTTTAACTGTCCTGCTGCTCAAGTTTCTGATAAGCACATCATGGGTGGATTTCATGACGTAGCCATGTTAGAGCAGTTAGTGCAAGAGACAGATGTAACTACATTTGAGTTAGAGCATGTTGAGACTTCTATCTTAAAAGAGTTATATGACAGTGGACATATAATTCACCCTTCCCCCTATGTAATAGAGTTAATCCAAAACAAATATGAGCAAAAAAAACTTTTAGACGAAAGAGGCATTCCCGTTCCTAAATACAAAAGTGTTGCATCAAAAGAAGATTTAGCTGCGTTTGGTTTTCCTGTTGTTCAAAAAGCAAAACTTGAAGGGTATGACGGCAATGGTGTAATGATGCTTAAAAAAGCGGAAGATGTAAAAAATGCAATTCAAGCAGAATCTTTTATAGAAGAGCTTGTAGACATAGATAAAGAATTAGCAATTATCGTAGCGAGAAATATGCAAGGTCAAATCAAATGTTACCCTGTAGTAGAGATGCTTTTTGATGATAGAACAAATATCTGTGATATCGTAATGGCACCCGCTAAAATCTCTAAAGAAATAGAAGAAAAAGCAGTTGAGATATCTACAAAATGTATCGAAATTCTTGATGGCGTTGGTATCTTTGGTGTTGAGCTTTTCTTAACAAAGAGTGGTGATATACTCGTCAATGAAATCGCTCCAAGACCGCATAACTCAGGGCACTATACTGTTGAAGCATGTGCAACCTCACAGTTTGAGCAGATCATCCGTGCTGTTACAAACTTACCTCTTGGTTCTACAAAACTACTCTCTCCATCTGTTATGGTTAACTTACTTGGTGAAGAAGGTTATGCTGGTGAACCGTTTATTGATGGTATTCATGATGCGTTAGAGATCCCTGAACTTTCATTTCATTTTTATGGAAAGACTTTTACAAAACCATTTAGAAAGATGGGACACATCACAATTTTAGATGATGATATAGACAAGGCACTCGAAAAAGCGATGAGAGCAAAAAATATTTTAAAAATTAAAGGAAGTAAAAAGATATGAGTAAAGCATTAGTTGGAATTATTATGGGGAGTGACTCTGACCTTCCAGTTATGAGTGCTGCCATCGCCATGTGTGAAGAGTTTGGTATCGCTTATGAAGTAGATATCGTATCTGCACACAGAACACCACAAAAACTTGTAGAGTATGCTAAAAGTGCACAGGACAGAGGTCTTGTAGTCATCATAGCAGGTGCTGGTGGAGCAGCTCACTTGCCTGGAATGGTTGCCGCTGAATCTGTGCTTCCTGTTATAGGCGTACCTGTTAGAAGTTCATCTTTAGATGGTATGGACTCACTACTTTCAATCGTTCAGATGCCTGGTGGTGTTCCCGTTGCAACTGTAGCTATAAACGGTGCCAAAAACGCAGGAATTTTAGCAGCTCAAATTATAGGTGCACAGGACAACTCACTAAGAGAAAAGATTACAGCATATAAACTAAATATGAAAGCTGAAGTAGACAAGAAGTCTGAGAACCTAAGTGCTATGGGTTATAAAAAATACTTAGAACAAATGCCTAAAAAATAACTCTATGAAAAAAATAATATCTGATATACATAATGGCATACAAAACAGTCGAAAAACAATTGAATTTCTCATAAAAAACAGTAAGTGGACGTGGGTTGGTGACTACCCTGTCGCTGTTGTTAACGAAATCACTAGAATTAAAGATGAAGAAAGTCTCAAAAAGCTACAAGAGATAAACTTCTTTGACGCGGAGGGTTTCTCAAAACACTCTTATACGACAAAAGAGATAAAGTACTTAAAAGAGCATGTGCCTTCTGCCATTAAAACTGCTTATTGTTTATGTCTCAAAAAACAACGAAACCATGACTACAATTTTTTAGAAAAGTTTCCACATGACCGTTGGAAAAAAGTAACCGATGAAGACAACTTTGAAGCTCTTGTAGAGTTTTCAAAATTTACAACAGATGATGACAGTAAAATAATTGAAACTGCCCTACGAGACATAATGAGAAGTTCAAAAGAAATACCATCGCTTAAACGCATCGGTTTTGTGTGGATAGTAACTCTTCCTAAGACTATAAATATAATCGATATACTAGAACACTACTTTGGTGACAACCATATATTTGTCGAAGCAGGACGAAAGATCACTTATATCGCATGGGGTGATACACTCGCAAACATTAACATGAGATACTTCGTTAATACTCCTTCATAAGCTTCACACTTTCTTTACACTCCAAGTATATAATTTCATATCAAAACCCCAAAGGAGTTATAGTATGAAATTATATACAAAGATTGCATCTAGTGCATTGTTTACACTTGCTTTACTACCGGTAAATATATATGCAAAAAATGAGGCTGGTCAGAACCATGACTATAGAACTTTTCACATAAATAAATGTGTTCAATACGGAAATATCAGTGATTCATACAATTCGGACTTAACTATATATGTTGCTGGTAATCAGTTTATGGCGATGGAAGAGTTAATACATGACTTCCAAAGTAAAAATCCCGATATAAAAAAAATATACTTAGAGACGATTCCACCTGGACAGATTTTAAAAGGACAGATTTTAAAACAAGGTTTTATTAACGGAATAAAAACTGCACAAAATCCTGACCTTTTTGCTAGTGTTAACCTAGGGCACCTGAAAAAACTTAAAGCCAAAAACATTATGGATGACTATATCATTTATACACATAATAAGTTAGAATTAATGGTTGCTAAAGGTAATCCAAAAAATATCAAAGGTCCTCAAGATTTAGTAAACAAGTCTTTAGTAAAGTCTCTTCCAAATCCTTTAACAGAAGGTATTTTTAAATTTTATGGTTCAGCAATGCTTAAAAAACTTGGCATATATGAAGAAGTTACAGCGAACAAACAATGTAAAGGCTGTTGGGCCATCAAAGGTGAAACTTTCTTCACACAAAGACACCATAGAGAAACACCCTACCTTATAGAAAACGGAAAAGCTGATGTTGGAATCGTATGGGCGACAGAAGTAGAACATGCAAAAAAAGAGGGTCGTGAACTTGAAGGTGTAGAAATATCTAATGCTTATAATATGGGTGATAAAGTTGGTTATGCTATTGGTATACTTAAAACAGGTAAACATCCTTACAATGCTTCGAGATACCTTGCTTACTTAACAAGTAGTTCTGCACAAAATATTTATGCTAGTTATGGTTTTACTAAAGCTACAAATGAAGATTTAACGCTAAAAGCGATTCCTCAAACGACTCGTTAATACTCCTTAAATCTACATTTTGATATAATTACTACCATTAATATAAACAATAGGAATTTTAGTGATTACATTAAAAGAAGCGCTTGCACTTAGTAAAGACGAACTTAACAAATTTAAAGATGATTTAAAAGCTAAAATAGAAGCGAATCCTGAACTCAACGCATACATCGATGTTAAAAATGTCGGTGAGGGTGTACCTATTGCCATTAAAGACAACATTCAAGTGAAAGGCTGGTCTGTTACTTCTGCTTCAAATATCCTTCAAGGTTATATCGCTCCATACAATGCAACTGTTATCGACAAACTTACAGATGCTGGTTTATCCCCTTTTGGTCGTGCTAATATGGATGAGTTTGCTATGGGTTCGACTACAGAGTCAAGCTTTTATGGTAAAACACTTAATCCTATAAACCCTGAGTATGTACCTGGTGGAAGTTCTGGTGGATCTGCTGCTGCTGTTGGTGCTGGTCTTGCCATCGCCGCTTTAGGGTCTGATACGGGTGGGTCTATCCGTCAACCTGCTGCGTTTTGTGGAATAGTAGGAATGAAACCAACGTATGGTCGTGTATCTCGTTATGGTTTAGGGGCATATGCTTCAAGTCTTGACCAAATTGGTCCACTTACTCAAAATGTTGAAGATGCTGCAATTTTGTATGACATCATTAGTGGTTCATGCGAAAAAGACTCTACAAATGCAATGAAAGATGACAAAGTAACTCCTTCTTTAAACGCAGATAGAAAACTCCGTATAGCTATACTTCCTGAGTATTTAAAGAGTGCGAACCAAGATATTAAAGATGCCTATGCTAAGGCTATAGAAGCACTAAAATCTCAAGGTCACACTATAGTAGAACACGAGATGAAAGACTCTAAGTTTGATATCTCCGCTTATTATATAACTGCTACTGCTGAAGCAACTACAAACCTCGCTCGTTATGATGGTATCCGTTATGGTAACCGTGTTGAAGGCAAAAACCTAGAAGAGACTTTCATTAACACTCGTAGTAATGGTTTTGGTGATGAAGTTAAACGCCGTATCATGCTTGGTAACTTCGTACTCTCAAGTGGATACTACGAAGCTTATTATGTAAAAGCACAAAAAGCACGTCATATCATTAAAGACAATTATGCAAAAATATTTGAAGATGTTGATTTGATTTTATCTCCTGTTGCACCAACTGTTGCACCAAAATTTGGAGAACTCGCAACTCCTATGGATATGTACCTCAGTGATATTTATACTATCAGTGTAAACCTTGCTGGTCTTCCTGCTCTTTCACTTCCTATCATGAAAAATGCAGATGCTATGCCAGTTGGTTTACAACTCATAGCTTCAGCTTATGATGAGCAGACTCTTTTTGATGGTTCACTTTCACTTGAACGCGAGATAAACTACCAAGTTTAATGCTCTACACATTCATACACACCATCCACATCTACTCTGTATTTATTTATGGGGGATTTCTTTTTGTGGATATTCTCTTTCTCTCAAAAATAAAACAAAGTCTGAGTGAAGAGGAACATAAAAAAGCTCGTGAAGCTATTATGATACATGTACGTAAAGTTGTACCCTATTCCCTTATGGTTGCAGTTGCAAGTGGGCTTTATCTTTTCTCCCAAGTTTTTGGTGCAATTAGTGAAAATGGTATGAGTTATTTTCAAATCGTTTTAAGTATCAAAGCATTTTTAGGTTTATGGTTGGGTTTTCGTGGAATTAACCAAAAGTTTTTTGGGATTCAACCTTGGATTTTCAAAGCACACCTCTTCCCTTTTAGTCTTGTAGCCCTTATAATTTTACTTTCCCAAATAATGTACTTATAATAATTCTAATATGCTATAATCCCTAAATTATAAATATTCAAAGGATTGACCAAATGAAAAAACTATTCATAATTACACTCATAACATACCTTTTTTTTAAGTAACTTACAAGCAGAAACAACATGCCAAGCAGTGTCAACTGTCAACACTAGTATAACAAGTTTAAATACGACTGTTACAAATCAACAAGCACTTGTATCCAAGCTCTCAGATGATATTGGTGTTATCTGATAGAATTGGTACCATGGCTGATAAAATTGTTACAACAGAAAAGCTGTTAGCCGATACTCTTATTGTATTAACTGGCAATGCAAACTTAGGAAGTTCAAGTTCTACTACTGGAGTAGCTCTTACAAAACCATTAGATGGGACAATCGCTTCAAAAAACACAGCCCCTACTATTGAGATGAGTACATCATCTACAACATATCTCTTATATGCCTCAACAGAACCTACATTTGGTGATACAACAACTATCTCTTTATATATAGAATCAGCTAATGGATTAACTACATCATGGGAAAAAGTTGTAAACTTTACTGGAAGCAATAGTACTATATATATTGCAGTCAAAAGCATAGATGTTAACAACAAAATTTCAAGCCTCTCTAACGGGGTAAAGCTTACTTTACAATAAAGGAAACTTCATGATAAAGTTAAGCCTACAATTTTTTATAGTAATCATTTTTCTTTTATTTACTGCTTGTGGAAATAATAGTAATAATGACACAAATAGCACAGGCACGAATGATGAAACACTTACAAGAGCAGCAATAAAAATAAATGATTTAACAGTTAAAGTCCATGATACAACTTTTGAAACAACAAGTGGACTATATACAAAAACAGATCAACTCCTATCTGATTTTACAAGAATTAATCAAAGTGTTACAGATAGGATGAATGCAGAAATGCAACTTTTGACTATTTTAGCTAAACCATTTGAAATAAAGAGTAACTATACAAACTCTTTTAGTGAGAATAATAATTTTAATGCAACTGTACCTCCATTTACTATCAATACACCCCTTACAAATAACTATTTTCTAGTCTCTTCTACGAGTAAGTTTTATCTTCAAGGTAGAACAATCAAAACATTTTTTATAGATTCTGCATCATTAACAGTAGCTTGGTCAAAAGCTATAGAAAATGCAAATAAGAATAAAGATCTTTACCTCTCTCTTTTAGAAATTGATACTAATGGGAAAGTAACACAAGTTACAAATAGTTTTCTACTTAACAGTGAAACACTAAAAACATACTAAAACTTTTTTATTATTCTTTTTAATGTAAAACAATTACTATAAAGGATTTATAAATGAAAAAGCAAACTATGCACTTTTGGATATTAGAGCTCTTTAGTGCTTATAACAGATTTATGCAATTGGTTTAGATATCTTAGATAAATTGGTATCACTTATGGCCAAGGATATTTTCTTGGAAAACCTAAACCTCTTAAAGATTTATTATATCCATTAAAGAAATGGTTTTACCTCTTTTTTAGCACAATATAGATATAATCCAAAAATTTTAAAGGATGACCATGAGAATTCGTAAACGCACCCTAACATTTGAAGATGTACTTTTAGTACCTCAATATTCCGAAGTTCTTCCAAAAGAAGTATCACTAGAAACAAAACTAACAAAAAATATAAGCCTTAAAATCCCTATGGTATCTGCTGCTATGGATACGGTAACTGAGTACCGTGCTGCTATTGCAATGGCTAGACTTGGTGGAATTGGTATCATCCATAAAAATATGGACATTGAGAGACAATGTAAAGAAGTAACTAAGGTAAAGAAATCTGAGAGCGGTATAATTATTGATCCGATTTTTGTACACCCTGATGCTACTTTAGCTGATGCAGAAGTTCTAATGAGTGAATACAAAATATCTGGTGTTCCAGTTGTAGATGGTCACAATAAACTTTTAGGTATTCTTACAAATCGTGATATGCGTTTTGAAAAAGATATGCGTAAACTTGCATCTGAGACTATGACAAAAATGCCACTAATCACTGCAACAAAAGGTATTGACCTTGATGATGCAGCTGATATTATGCATAAAAACAAGATAGAAAAACTACCTATTATTGATGAAGAAGGCTTTTTAAAAGGTCTTGTAACTATCAAAGATATCAAAAAACGCATTGAGTATCCAAACTCTAACAAAGACTCATTTGGTCGTCTTATTGTTGGTGCTGCTATTGGTGTTGGTCAATACGACCGAGCTAAAGCTCTTGTAGATGCTGGTGTTGATGTTTTAGTTCTTGACTCTGCACATGGTCACTCAAAAGGAATACTCGATACTGTTCGTAAAATCAAAGAGACTATGGAAGTAGATGTTATCGCTGGTAATATCGCAACCAAAGAAGCGGTTCTTGCACTTATTGAAGCTGGGGCAGACGCTGTTAAAGTTGGAATTGGACCAGGTTCAATCTGTACTACAAGAATTGTTGCTGGTGTTGGTGTTCCACAAATCTCTGCAATTGACGAGTGTGCTGAGGCTGCTCGTCCACATGGCATTCCTGTTATCGCTGATGGTGGTATCAAATACTCTGGAGACATCTCAAAAGCTTTAGCTGTTGGTGCATCATGTATTATGGCTGGTTCACTTCTTGCAGGAACAGAAGAGTCTCCAGGTGATACTATAATGTTCCAAGGTCGTCAATATAAATCATACCGTGGTATGGGAAGTATTGGGGCTATGCAAAAAGGTTCTACTGATAGATATTTTCAAGAAGGAACAGCTGCTGATAAGTTAGTTCCAGAAGGAATTGAAGGTCGTGTTCCTTTTCGTGGTTCTATCGCCGGAATCGTTCATCAAATGATGGGTGGTCTTCGTGCATCAATGGGTTACTGTGGAAGTGAAACTATAGCTATGTTTTGGGATAAAGCTGAGTTTGTAGAGATCACATCTGCTGGACTTAAAGAGTCTCATGTTCATGATGTTATCATTACACAAGAAGCTCCTAACTACCACGTTTAGTATTTAATAGAGARACTTNTTTAGTTTCTCTTTATCTACACTTTTYRCAGCAGAATAATCAYCTTGATATWYNNCTGTAGCARCCTTTMTTTTATCWWTWKMAAYWSNCANTCCATNNATCACAAGTAAAYAAACTAYAACTTAYTAGAAWAAYAMWWWWYRGWKWKKWRWKTWTGYMMKWWMWWAWRAAYTTRMTNATATWATSWAWRARMWKRWRATWRATWWTAKMMWARKTWATTATWWTKMWKWGGTTATTATGTATAATAATATAGGTTTACGATTACAAGGAGTTCTTATTTGAATGGCATTGATAATAATCAAATTATTTTATCTCAAAAAGATAAAATAATTGACAAGTATGTATATATAACCACTTCTGATTTATCTGGAAAAATAGTAGATATATCTACTGCATACTTAGAATTAACAGGTTATATAAGAGAAGAAATCATTGGACAGAACCATAGTATATTTGGTAATCATGACTTAGAAAAATCAGTTATACATCAACTATGGGAAGTACTTCACAAAAATAAAGTTTGGACAGGAGAGTTTAAAAACAATAAGGTTACAGGTGAAGAGTACTGGGTACAATCTGTTGTAGAACCTCTCTATACTGCAGATAATGTCAAGATAGGTTATACCGCTGTTAATCAAGATATTACTAATAAAAAACATCTTGAAGAGTTGTCTATCAAAGACCCTCTCACACTTTTAAGTAACCGTAGATATTTTGATACATTTTTCAAAAGAGAACTTAACCGTGCTAATTGGAACAAAGAGCATTTTGCCCTACTTTTACTTAGTGTGGATTATTATGAAGACTATAAAGATGCTAAAGGACGTTTCTTTGCAGACAAGGCAATTTTACAGATTTCTGATGCTCTCAAAACATGCCTACAAAATAAAACATATGAAATTTTTAAAGTTACAGAACTAGAATTTGCAGTTATTCTCATTAATTATAATGATAATTATATAGAGACATTAAGTACAAAGTTATTAACATCTATTGAGTCTCTTAATATTGTTAACGAAAAAAGCCATATATCAGACTTCTTTACCCTCTCTATAGGTGCTGTAAATATTCATACAAAAGATAAGAATTTACACTGCAACGATATTTATAACTTAGCTGACTCAAATCTCTCTAAAGCAAAAAAAAATGGTAGGAACAGTCTTGTACTTGAAATACATGATGCCAAAATTAGTGATTTGAAGAATATAGACTTAGTTAGAAAACTACCAAATAGAACCACACTAATCCATGATATTAATCTTTTAGATGAAGAGGCTATGCTTATCATTTTACATATTAGACAGGTTAATATGTTAAAAAATATTTATGGTTATGATTTTATTGTAAATCTGATTTCAAATAAAGCACAACTTCTTCAAAATATAATTCGTGATGAAGAAGTAACACTCTATACCCTAAATCTAAAAGAATTTGCGATTTTAATACCAAATCCTCTCCTTTTTGAAAAGTACTTGCTACTGCTACAGCACTCAATTCTTATGGACAATACTTACCATGTAAACACATCAAATGAAGATATAAATGCTGATTTTATAGCTGGGATTGCCTATGGTATATCTCATCTTTTTAACCATGCTGATTTAATTTTACAAGAAACAATTTTAAGTAAAATAAAATATAAAGTCTATAAGAAGAATCAATCATGCATACAACAAGAAGAAGAGACACTTAAGCGTTTAATGATATATAAACGCGCACTAAATGAAGGTAAAATTATTCCCTATCTTCAACCCATCGTTGATGCTAAAACAGCTAAAATATTAAAATATGAGGCATTAGCTAGAATAGAAACTGATGATGGGGAAATTATCACTCCTTATTATTTTTTAGACTCGGCAAAAGAAGATAAATCATTTGAGTACTTTTCACGTCAAATGATGCAAAAGGTATTTAATATCTATGCACAAAATAATATTGATATTTCTATAAATCTTGCATATGAGAACATCACTTCTATTAGTATGGTCAATTATATACGCAATCGTCTTCAAAAGTATGGTGGCAAAGGTATAACATTTGAGATACTAGAATCAGAAGATATAACAGATTATGATATTTTACAAAAGTTTATTACCATGATTAAGTCTTATGATTGTAAGGTTGCTATTGATGATTTTGGATTAGGGTATTCTAACTTTGCACATATTTTACAGCTAAAGGTTGACTATATAAAAATTGATGGTTCTATCATACAACAACTAACTTACGATGAAAATATACAGCATATGCTAAAAGGAATGTTGACCTATGCAAAAAGTGCAGATATAAAAACTATAGCAGAGTTTGTAAGTTCTAAAGAACTTAATGATATAGTCAATGAGCTTGGAATTGATTATATACAAGGTTATTATTATGGTGAGCCAAAAGCACCTCATGAGTATGGATTATTAGTTGAATAATGTAAGATATGCTGGTTTTACTATTCGTTTTATTGCCTCACTGCTTGATACAGTTTTTTTAGCACTTCCTATTGGAATTCTTATCTATTTTTTAAGTGATGGTAACTGGTTTGACTTCTCACAGTATGAACACAATGTTATGATGGCTATGAGTGGGAATACTCATGCCCTTGACTCTATGCCTAACACTTCATTACGATGGGAATTACTCTTTGAAGTTTCAGTCTTACTTATCACAATGTTATTTTGGAAAAGGTACAAGGGTGCTACACCTGGGAAAAGGTTTGTACATATAAAAATTGTCGATGCTAAAAGTTTTAAAGACATAAACAACACACAAGCAATAACACGCTCTTTTGGTTATATAGCCTCTACATTTTCGTTTCTTATAGGTTTTATTATGGTAGCGATAAGAGACGACAAACGTGGTCTTCATGACCTCTTAGCAGGAACAGTAGTTATTTATGAAGATGAGTTAGCTTTTAAAGTCTAACTCATGTATCATACCAACTGTACTCTCAGTCATTTTGGCAAACAACTCATCTCATTTTTCAAAATTTAATTTTGATTTTTTCACCAATAAGAACTTCTAAGGGACTTACTCTTCAACTATAAAAAAGCTATCCACACTTATGTTTTTAAATGCAGAGTTAAGAGAAGTGAACAGTTGGGGAAAATCTATTTCCATTTTCGCTAACATCTGTTTAGTGTTTTCTCTTGCATGCGGCATTTTTACATCAAAACGCATAGCAGGACAAGCCTCATCGCCAATAGCATCTATCTCATTATCAACTACAAAAGCACGAAGTTGGCGTTCACGCATCTGAATGAGTGGACGAATAACTATAAGCCCATTTGCTGCCGTATATTTTGGTGCTAAACTTCTCATCTGGCCATTATAAATAAAGTTCATAAAAAAACTCTCAGCTGCATCATCAAGGTGATGTCCAAGAGCTACTTTATTACAGCCTAGTTCTAAAGCTACTGAATAAAGATAACCTCTTCTCATACGAGAGAAAAAACTACAAAAAGAGGAATTCTTACGAATCTTTTCTTTTGCAAGCTCATATGTCTGAGTATCTTTTATGATATGTTTAATGCCATTCTCTTCACAATGTTTTGCAAGAGCTGAGTAGTCTTCTCCCATTCCATAAGAGATCGTCACAGCAATAAACTCAAACTCAAAAGGAGCACGACGCTGTTGCTCTTTCATAGCATGAATCATAGTAAGTGAATCCTTACCTCCTGAGAGACCTACAAGTATCTTATCACCCTCTTGTATAAGTTTAAACTCCGCATTAGTCTTACCAAGTTTTGACATGATTTTTTTAGAGAGTTTGATACCCATTATTTGCTAATTACCTTATCAACCATTTTCATAATAAATTCTGCTGAGATAATTGCACTTGATTCCATAAACTCATCAAATGAAAAACTTGCATCCGTATCTGCTGTGTCACTAATAGCACGAAGAATGAAAAAAGGCACATTTAGTGCATTACAAACAACAGCAACACTTCCACCCTCCATCTCTAAAGCATCAGCATTAAAATGTTTCACGATATTTGCTTTGATTTTTTCATCATGAACAAACTGATCTCCTGTAGCTATAACACCTTCAACAACAGTTTTTCCAAGCTCATTTGCTACTTCTTTTGAAAGTGCTAGCAAGTCTTTGTCTGTCTCAACAAATACAGAGCCCTCTGGAACATAACCCATAGGATGACCAAACGCAGTGATATCTAAATCATGTTGAGAAAGTTTCGTAGCTACAATTAAATCACCAATTTTTAAAGATGGATTTATCCCACCAGCAACCCCGGAAAAAAGAAGTACATCACAAGCAAAATGCTCTATCATTGTTGTCGCAGTAAGAGTTGAGAAAACTTTTCCAATTTTTGAGTATGCAACAACTAACTCTACACCATTATATGTTGCTTCATAGTATTTGTTACCTGCATACTCTGTTGTTTTATATTCACCCAATTTTTCTAGTATTGGAGCCACTTCTTCAGGCATTGCACCCATAATTGCTATTTTATTCATTTTAAACCTCTACTGTTTTTATTATTTTTTTAAAGTTATCTTGTTGATGGTGTATATTGCCTAACTCATCAACTATGCAAGAACCGCCCCAAAATCCGAGTCCATCTTCAAAACCTACACGATTGACAAAGATAAGTTTAGCTGAGCACTCTTTTGCTACAGTTTTTATAATATTATACCACTGCGTTTGTATTGCTAAACCATCATCACTAAATCCCCTAGCAGGAGAAGCCACAAGAGCTATAATAATATCAGGATTTTGTTCTATGAGGTCATGATGTACATTTTTATGCCAAAGGTCTTCACAGATAACCATAGATATTGATTTTCCATCAACTGAAAAACTCTCGAAGGTATCACCTGCTTCAAAATAACGAGCTTCTTCAAACATTCCATAATTTGGAAGATGTACCTTGTTATGTCTACTTATAAACTCACCCTTAGCGAAGTAAAGAGCTGCATTTCTAAAATGACCCTCACCTTTAAACGCAGTACCAACAACTATATCTATATCTTTACTCAAATTTCTAAGTACACTTAACTCATCAAGACTCCAAGCATCTTCACTCAGTTTGTCTTGAAGCATGTACCCACTTAAGGAAAGTTCAGGAAAAACTATCAAGTCACTACTATCTTTAACACTATTTATAGTTTTGATTGTATCAGCTAAGTTAGTTCTATTTAACTTAGGTGATATTTGGGCGAGTGTAACTCTCATATTATGAGCAGATTTCCTCTTTGACTTTTTCTAAAGATGCCATATCAGAGATATTTAATGTTTTTAACTCTTTTGCAATTCTTCGATTAAGACCCTTAAGTGTAATACCGTTTCCAAACTCTATCGCCATATCAAGTTCAGGTGCTACAGCTAAAATAGACTGCTTGTACTTTACAGGTTTAACAAGTTGATCTTTAAGAAGAGCAACGGCCTGCTCTTTTGAAGAGTATTTCTCAGTAGTTACATTTGATATGATAGGAGCACAAAAGTCATCTTTAACCATATCCCTCATTAACTCAGCTAAAGGCTCTTGAGCTGCACTTAAAAGCTCACAATGAGATGCTACTGACATATCAAGTAAGATGGCATGTTTTGCCCCAGCATCTTTAAAAGTCTGCTCTAGCGCGGCTAAATCATCTTTAATTCCGGCAACAACTAGTTGACCATCTTGATTATAGTTTGCTGGCCATACTTTCTTACCTGTGTTTAAAGCATCAGAACATACTTTTTCAACACTTTCATCGTCAAGTCCAACTAAAACCATCATACCTGCGTTTACACCATTACATGCTTCTTGCATAAATGAACCACGTTTATGTACTAGCTCAATAGCATCAACATAATCAATAGCTCCGCTTGCACATAAAGCTGAGAACTCACCTAAAGAGTGGCCTAAAAACATAGTTGGTTTAACATCTGGACAAGCATCAGTAAAAAGTTTATAAGCTATCATCTGTACTAATAGAATGGCAGGCTGAGTATAAGCTGTTTGACCTAGTTTATCATTTTCTTCAAAAATCAACTCTTTAAAATCAACACCTATTCTCTCTCCAGCTTTAGCGAACATTTCCCTAGCTACTTCACTGTTTTCGTAAAAATCTTTCCCCATTCCAACTGCCTGAGAACCTTGTCCTGCAAAAATCATTGCTATTTTACTCATTTATTTTCCTTTGCTTAAACTCACTCTTTAGCCAAAAGCTATGAGTAGAGTTTTAGTACTTCCTTGGAAGTTTCTTTTACCCCGTAGGGAACTACAAATAATCCTTATTATCAGCTATCTTTTTTCTTAATGTATTTCTATTTAAGCCAAGTTTATCAGATAACTGTAACTGTGACCCAAATCTATCTAGTCCTGCTCTAATTAAAGGCACTTCATAAAGGTAGAGATATTTTCTATAATCACTTTGAGAGCCTATTTTTTCATGTAAATAATTCTCAATAATTTGCATTAGTTCTTTATCTTGAATATCTTGATGTAAATAACTCACCATAACTTGACGCTTTAATGATTTGGCATTTTGACTTAAATCAGGTGTAAACTCAGCTAAATCAACTTTTTCTTTACCACCAAAAAGTGTTACTGCCTCTACTTCAAATAATTTTATTAATAATTCTACATCTTCTTTACGATTTTCTAAAGATGGAATATCAAATTTAACGCTAAATAAATCATCAATAAATTCATTTGAAAAAGTTTGTTTAGATGTGGCTACAACTCTAACTTGTTTTTCTTTAATAGTTTGTATAAGGCGTGTAAGGTTTGGAGAATTTTCAATGTTAGTAATGATGAGTTCACTACAACTGTCAAGACTGACAAGTAACTCATCAAAATGTAATGCATCTACAATAGATGCATCTGGAAGTATAAATGAAGCTAAACACTTTTTACCAACCCCTACTTCACCCATAATTAAGGCATTAACATTTAAGGTTTTTAAAAGTGTGGCTGTTTTAAGAGCCTGATATGAAGCTTCTGAGGCAGTTACAAAATTAGTGGCAACCACAACCTGTTCCACAGCTTTCACCCTCAGCAGGTTTATTTTCAGCTGGCATACCAGTCATAACTTCATCAGCAGTAGCTTCTCTGATGCTGTTAACAGCAACACTAAACATTAATGTTTTTCCAGCTAAAGGATGATTAAAATCGATAGTTACAGTCTCTGCACCAAATTCTTTTACAGTTACTTGTGTAGTTCCACCGTCTTCAGCTTGACCATAAAGTGTCATACCAATTTCTAATTGAATTCCAGCGAACTGATCAGCAGGAACTTCTTGAGTTGCATCATCATTGTATTCACCGTAAGCATCTGCAGGTTCTACTAAAACATCAGCTTTTTCGCCAGCAGTCATCTTAACGATTCCATTTTCTAAACCTGGAATAATTTGACCTTTACCAAACATAAATACTAATGGAGCACCACCAATATTACTATCTACTACTTTGTCACCATCTTTTACTTCATATTCTATTGATACGATTTGATTTGCTTCTATTGCCATCATTATTTCCTTATAATTTTAATTGTGCGATTTTATCATAACTTTCTATATTATGGCTGAAGGTAGAGTTTTGCCTCTTTAGCCTCAGCGGAACTAGGATACTTAGAGATTATAGCTCCAAAAAAAGCCTTTGCATGCCCACTATCACCTGATTCTTGCATACTTAATGCTGTATGTAACATAAGCTTTGGCATATAAGAAGCCTTAGAATAGAGTGATGAACTTTTTTTAAAATATGAAATAGCATTTGAGTAATTCTTTCTTTTATAGTTCATTTCACCAATCATATAGTGTGCATATGCAGGTTTATAATTTTTAGAAATTAAAAGTTCATAATCTTTAATAGCATTAGTATAGTACTTTTTATCAAAGTAAGCTTTTGCAGACTTAGCAATCTCAGAAGAACTTCTATTATCACTCTTTGTTTTACTCGTTTTTCGTGAATTGCCTTTTAGCTCTTTGGCAACAAGAGTTTTAAAATTATTCACATCTTTAACTAAAGCATTAAACGCTTCTTTAGAGACATACTTAGTATTTATTTCATCAACTATTAAAGATATTTCGCTAATTAATAGTTCCTGTTTTATAAGTGAAGTTTCATTTTTTTGAGCAAGTTCACTTAAACGTTTCTCATATTCACTGCTATTGTTAGCCTTAAGCTTACTCTCTCGTGTCTGGTTTTTTAAATCTATTTTATTGTTGTGTGCTTGTCTGCTTAGACTCTCTATAACACTCTGTAGTCCATCTATTCTTTCTCTTAATGAATCAAGTTTATTTGCTTGGTTATTACTTTTGACAGAAACTGTATGTAACTTCTTTTTTGTATCTAAAATAACTTTTTCATTTGATGTTAATCCATAAGGATTTGAATTTGTGAGGTCACCTGCACCAAACGCGGAAGGTTCGGCTGCAGGTAAAAAAATTGGAAGGACGCAAGAGAGTAAAAAAACTATCTTACTGTATTTCATTATTATTACTATTAAAACTACGGTAGTAGTTTAAAATCTACACGACGATTTTTAGAGTAACAAGCCTGTGTTTTATCTTCACATACTGGATTTGATTCGCCATAACTTACCATAGAAATACGACTAGCTTCAATTCCTTCTGCAACTAGGGCTTTTTTTACAGCATTTGCACGTTTTAGACCAAGTGCAAAGTTATACTCATCACTTCCCCACTCATCACAATTACCTTCAAGTTTCACATTGTACTGACTCGCACCTGTTTTACCTAACTCAGCAGCTTTAGTGATTTTACTTTGTGCTTTAGAGCTAATTCTAAACTTATCAAAGTCAAAATAAACAGATGATAATTCAGATTCAATATCAGACATACTCATAYGTGATAACGAGTTCGTATCTGAATTAACAATACTTTCTTCTGCYGCRAYAGTCTCTGTTTCTAMWGCTTTAACTTCTTGTACTGYTGATGAAGYTGTAGCTTCASTTTTCTCTGTATCTACAGCYACCTCTTTTGAACTACAACCACTGAACACTAAAAGTGCTACTACAACACTTGAAAGTACTATACTTTTCATATTTTATTTCCTTTGCTATTTTTATATTGAGATTATTATACCAAAATATCTATATAATAATAATTTAATTTACCAATCCATAGACTGCACTTTTCCATATTTAAGAGGAAAAAGATAATTTTTGTTATAGTTTAAACGAATTATTCCGATTGAACTTTGATTTTCATAGCTTTTTATAAAAAGAATAGCATCGCCATCCCCAGAGAATCTAGGGAATTCATTTACTCCACTAACAGTTAAACGACGAATAAAATCAGTTTTTAAACTTATAAGATGTAGGTTAAATGTATTGTGTTCAAATGCATTTGAAGTTTCTCTCGCTTTGTAAACAATATATTCACCGTTTGAGCTACAAGCAGAATTACTTCTCCCATAATAAACCATTTGCTCAATCTCTTTAGTATCAAGTCTTTTAGAAAACACATTTGGGTACCCTAAACGCGAAGATATAAAAACAATACGATTCTTATCCATAAACTGTGCATTTACATCTATACCACCATATGTAGTTTCACGTTTATATTTTTTACTAGCTACATTATATGTGTAAATATCAGGTTGACCTTTTTTTGCCATTGTTAAAAGCAGTGTTCTTCCATCACGGCTTACATCTGAACAGACCATCATACCATCAGAAGATATAACATTTGATACTTTAAGTGTTTTAATATCTACATGTTTTAGTGTAGGTTGAGCACCATCAAGTGATGTATAATAAAAAGCATTTTGTGCTTTATTTGCCCACTTGGGAAATACATTAAATCCACCTTTAACAATTACATGCTGGTAGGAGAGAGAGTAATCAGATATAACGATTTCACTTTTTTTAGGTTCAACTATACGTGAGAAAATTACCTTGCGTTTCATCCATGATACGGAAGGCTCTCCCATAAACTCATTTATATCATAGGCAATAGCATGCGAAATAAACATATAAATATTTTTTCTACTTACCTTATAACTTTTTGAAAATACATCTCTGCCTTTCTCAATTATTTTCATATCAATATTAAGTGAACCAGAATCATCTTCATACATTTTATAACGAAGAACGTAATTCATATCTTTATTATCTACTACTACATCAGTAGCATTGTAATGATTAGTTCTATGAAACCTATCTACGTTAAACAGGCTAATTACATTCAAGTCAGCTACAAGTGCCTTAAAAAACTGTAATTTAAAGGTGTCACCATAACTTATTGAAGCATCTTCAATCCCAATAGACGGTAATGCATCTACTTTTTTAATAACTTCAATTGTTGCATCACCTGCAAATGTAAGTCCAAACATTAACATTAATGAGAATAGTATCTTCAAATTTTATTCCTTAGATATAAGTATAACAATAGTTCTACTTGGTTTTTTTTCTGGATTTGCAGGAAAGGTAATATACATCAATCTTTCCCGAATCATATCAGCTTCTGCATTTAAAGCTTGATTCGAAGAGTAGTTTAAAACTCTAAAATCTAGCACTTTACCTAATGCGTTTAACTCTATAACTGTTTTTACACTGCTTCCCTCAGAGTTTGCCGGGACTCTAAAATGACTATAAACAATAGCCTGAATTTTAGCCAAATATTCATTAACTTCATCCGCAGTAGAATTTTGTTTGTTTTGCTTACTTAGCACTTTAGATATAGACTTCACATCATTTTTACTAGAGGTTTTAATCTTTTTTTGTATCTCAAAAAGTCTCTTTGAATCTTTTAATTGGGGAGTCTTTTTTTTAGACATTATCTTTTTTGTCCATACATCAGAAAAAAGATTATTAATATCTATATTTTCTTCTACAGGATCTTGTATTTTTTGTTTTTTAACTTTAGGAGTTTGTACTTTTGAAGTAACTAAAGAAATAGAGATAAACTTATCTTTTTTTAAAGCATATCTTTTGCTCGTTTGTGGATGAAAAAGGAAGAAAGAAAAAAAAGAAAGAAAAAAAAGAGCAAAAGCGATAAAACCGCTAATATAAAAGTTTGTATTATTATCCATTAGTAGCTAAGGAGACCTCTGAAAACCCCGCTAGTTTTACAGCACCCAGTATAGACATAACTAAACCATAGTCTAAACTTTTATCTGCACTAATAAGTACTGTTGCTTTTTTATTTAGTTTTGATGAATACAGAAAAAAATTATCTGTAAAACCATTTAAAAGGAAGGAGTCTTTATTTATTTTTATCTTTTTATCTTTATCGATAGATATATGAACAGGTGGTATTTTAGAAAGCTGTTTTGAAGTTGATCCCTGAGGTAGTCTTATCTTTTCTTCATATATTATGTTTGGAGCTATAACCATAAGAATAGCTAACAGGACAAGCATAACATCAACAAGGGGAGTAATATTTAACTCTGGTTTGTCATCCCAATCATACAGCATTTTCTATACCTTACGAGCTATAATCGCATCACTTTGCATTTGAATGTAAGAGATAAGTTCAAATGATTTTCTCTTAAGTACTTGGTGGTAAGTATAAGCAAATATTGCAACAAAGATACCTGCAGCAGTTGCTATTAGTGCATCTGAAACACCACTTGCTATAATAGACATACTTCCACTGCTCTTACCTATATGAGTAAACGTATCAAGTATAGAAACCACAGTTCCAAAAAGACCGATAAAGGGAGTTGTTGATGCGAATATAGAAAGGATTGAAAGTCCTTTTGTTGCCTCTTTTGTTGCAGCCATCATACCAAGAGCTAAAACTTCTTTTGAAATATTATTACTTGTTTTAATAAAATTATTTAAAAAAGAGTTTTCATTCACTGTTTTTGCACCCATTAAAAGTGAATCAAGTGAGTTACTTTCATTATTTAACCAAGTACTTATAGAAAAATACCTATAAAAGAACACCCAGTTAAGCACAATGAAGTATACTGCTAAAAGAGCGAGTACACCAATTGTAACAGGGTGACTTTTTAGATAAAAATCTATTAAGTTATTTAACATATAATTATATTAATCTCTGAGCAGCTGACTCAATTTTAGCTGAAACAGAAGCAATTGCAGAACTAGAGTCTGCAACATCACTGATAAGTTTCTTAGCTTCTTCAAGAGCCTGTGCAATCTCAGCTTCGTCAGCACCACGGATAGCCGCAGCACCTTCAACTAAAATAATTACTTTTTCTTCGTCTACTTGAACAACACCCCAGTTGATAACAATTGCTTCAACTGATTTGTCTTCTTTTTCAACATCAATAACACCACTTGTTAAAAGTGTAGTTAAAGATGCATGTCCTGCAAGAACACCAAATTCACCCTCTTCACCTGGTAAAGTAACACTAAGTACTTCACCAGTAAAGATTTCGCCATTTGGAGTTAGGATTTCAAGTTTTAACTTATCCATAATAGTCCTTTTAGTAACAATTACTTGCTACTGATTTTCTCTTGTTTAGCGATAGCTTCTTCCATACTTCCTACCATGTAGAATGCACTTTCAGACATGTGATCATACTCACCGTCTAAAATACCTTTGAAACCTTTAATAGTATCTTCAAGTTTAACATACTTACCAGGAGCACCTGTAAATACTTCAGCAACAAAGAATGGTTGAGAAAGGAATTTCTCAATTTTACGAGCACGTTCAACAACATTTTTGTCATCTTCGCTAAGCTCATCCATACCAAGAATCGCAATGATATCTTGAAGGTCTTTGTACTTTTGAAGTGTAGTTTGTACACCACGAGCAACAGCATAATGCTCTTCACCAACAATTTGTGGATCAAGTAATCTTGAAGTTGAATCAAGTGGATCAACAGCAGGATAAATACCTTTTTCAGCAATTTTACGGTTAAGAACTGTAGTTGCATCTAAGTGAGCAAAAACAGAAGCAGGAGCCGGGTCAGTTAAATCATCTGCAGGTACGTATACCGCTTGAACAGAAGTAATTGAACCTTTGTTAGTTGACGTAATTCTATCTTGTAATGCACCCATTTCACGAGCAAGAGTTGGTTGGTAACCAACAGCTGATGGAATACGACCAAGAAGTGCTGACATTTCAGAACCTGATTGAGCAAAACGGAAGATATTGTCAATGAACATGAGAACATCAAGACCTTTCTCATCACGGAAGTACTCAGCCATAGTAATACCTGTAAGGGCAATACGATTACGTGCACCTGGAGGCTCAGACATTTGACCGTAGCACAGTGCAACTTTGTCAAGTACGTTAGAGTCTTTCATTTCGTAGTAAAGGTCATTTCCTTCACGAGTTCTTTCACCAACACCAGCAAAAACAGATAAACCGTCATGACCGTGTGCAACATTGTGAATAAGCTCCATGATGATAACTGTTTTACCAACACCAGCACCACCAAATAGTCCAACTTTACCACCTTTAGAGTAAGGAGCAAGTAAATCAACAACCTTGATACCTGTTTCAAACATTTCAGTAGTAGTTGATTGATCAACTAATGGTGGAGGAGTACGGTGTATTGACCACTTTTCAGAATCTGTAATTTGATCACCACCATCGATAGTCTCACCGATAACATTAAAAATACGACCAAGTACTTTATCTCCAACAGGAACTTTAATAGGAGCACCAGTAGCAGTAGCATCCATACCACGTACTAAACCTTCACTCATATCCATAGCAATCGTTCTAACACGACCATCACCTAAGTGTGCAGCAACTTCAAGAACTAAACGATGTTCACTACCCTCTAAACTAACTTTAACTTCAATTGCTTCGTTAATTACAGGTAAGTAACCATCGAAATCAACATCAACAACCGGGCCCATTACCTGGCTAATTTTTCCAATCATATTATTCTCCATTATTTCATCGACTCCACACCACTAATAATTTCTATTAGTTCTGTAGTGATAGATGCTTGTCTAGCTTTATTAAACTTAACATTAAGAGATTTAACCATCTCTTTCGCATTGTTTGTAGCTGTATCCATAGCTTGCATACGAGACGAATGCTCTGCTGCAAGTGAATCAATAAGTGCATAATACATGTTGTAATCAACATATTTATTTACTAATGAATCAAGCATATCTTCTTCATTTTGTGCTTCAATTTCTAACATTGAACTGTAAGAATCCTCACATTCAAACCCATCAGTATCTATAGGTAGTATTTTGTTAACATGTAACTCTTGAGTTATCATATTTTTGTACCCATTATATACAATGTGAAGAGCATCCGTTTTTCCATCTTTAAAGTCCATGATAGATGTTCTAATATACTCATCTGATCTAACTTTATCAGGTTTAGAGCTTAAATTAATAACCGAGTCAAAAAGTTCAACCTCGTTATATTTAAAAAATTCTACACCTTTCTTACCGATACCACGTAAACGTACTTTTACATTTTTATCTTTGTAACTTTTAATGAGGTTTTTAACAGCTTTAATAGTTCGAATATTAAAACCACCACATAAACCTTTATCAGCAGTTACAAAAACAATATCCACCATTTTAGGGTTTTCAATCTTGTTAAAACAACGATTTTCAATCCCACCAACTTTGGCACAGTTAATACGTCTAGCTATTTCGGCAATCACCTGATTCATTTTTTGAGCATAAAGACGAGAGCGTTTTGCAAGCTCTTCTGCACGGCGAAGTTTAGCAGTCGAAACTAGCTTCATCGCACGTGTTGTCTTTTGAGTGTTAGAAACACTCTTAATCTGTCTTTGAATATCTTTCAAGTTTGCCATTGAATAATCCCTTAGTTAGCTATAAAGCTAGCTTTGAACTCTTCAAGAGCTTTTATTAATAATGCTTTAGTGTCATCATCAACTTTTGATGTACTTCTGATGTTCTCAAAGATTTGAGGATAAGATGCTTCAAGGAACGGATACATTTCAGCTTCAAAACGAACTACATTAGATACATCCATATCATCTAAGAAACCTTCATTTCCAGCGAAGATGATAGCAACTTGCTTTTCAGTAGGGATTGGTGAAAAAGGTCCTTGTTTAAGAACTTCAACCATTCTCTGACCACGTTCAAGTTGTTGACGAGAAACAGCATCAAGATCAGAAGCGAACTGAGCAAATGCTTGTAACTCACGAAATGATGCAAGATCAAGACGAAGTGTACCAGCAACTTGTTTAGTAGCTTTAATCTGAGCAGCACCACCAACACGAGAAACTGAAAGACCAACATTAATTGCTGGACGAACACCCGAGTTAAATAGATCTGTTTCTAAGAAAATTTGACCATCTGTAATTGAAATAACATTTGTTGGAATATATGCCGCAACATCACCAGCTTGTGTTTCAATAATTGGAAGAGCAGTAAGTGAACCAGCTCCTTCTTCATCAGACATTTTTGCAGCACGCTCAAGTAAACGAGAGTGAACATAAAAAACATCACCAGGATAAGCTTCACGACCCGGAGGGCGACGAAGGATAAGTGACATTTCACGGTAAGCAACTGCATGCTTAGATAAATCATCATAAACAATAAGACCATGACGTGCGTTATCACGGAAATATTCTCCCATAGTAACACCAGTATATGGAGCTAAGAATTGAAGAGCAGCAGCTTCAGCAGCTGTTGAAGATACAACGATTGTATATTCAAGTGCACCATGTTCTTCTAAACGACGAACAATTTGTGCAACAGTTGATTCTTTTTGACCGATTGCTACGTATACACAAGAAACACCATTACCCTTTTGGTTAATGATAGTATCAAGAGCAACTGTAGTTTTACCAGTCTGTCTGTCACCAATGATAAGCTCACGTTGACCACGACCAATTGGAACAAGAGCATCAATTGCTTTAATTCCAGTTGCTAGTGGCTCATGAACAGATTTACGATTCATGATTCCAGGTGCTTTTTCTTCTACAAAACGAGTTTCAGTAGTTTCAATTGGACCTTTCCCATCTATTGGCTCACCAAGTGCATTAACAACACGACCAAGAAGTGCATCACCTACAGGAACACGTAAAAGTTTTCCTAAACGCTTAACACTCATACCTTCGCGAAGTTCTGAACCAGCACCAAGTATTACAACACCTACGGCACTTTCTTCAAGATTCATTACAAGACCTTGAGTCCCGTTTGTATCTTCAAATTCTACCATTTCTCCTGCCATAACATTGCTAAGTCCGTAAACTTGTGCAACACCATCAGCATAAGAAACAATCTTACCTGTTTCATTAATATCAACACTTAGTTCAAAGTTGTCGATACGTTCTTTAATTATTGAGCTGATTTCATCAGCTTGAATTTTTGCTACCACTATTGTTCTCCTCTATATGAAGTTAAATTGCCTTAATGATATGTTCTATCATTTGACTATCGATTCTATCTTTAGAGAAATTAATCTCAATACCCAGACCTACTACTTCTACTTTAATACCATTAAAGTCATTCTTTACAAATGTTAAAGTAATTGTAGAGTTGAATTTATTATTTAAACCATTACTTAATTCAGTAACTACGTTAGCATCAATATCACTATCGCTGTAAATAATTCCCTCATAAGTTTTAGTAGAGTTAGCTATATCTTTTTTTAATTCACTTGCAATTACAGGAATTATATTGATACGCTTATTCTCAACTAATAGTTTAATTAAGTTGTTAATCTGCTCAGACTGTGCAGATTTAACTGCATCTAAAAGAATCGCAGATTTATCTGTAGCACTTACATGTGGGTTAGCAACTATACTTACAAATTTATCATCTGTAAATGAGTCTGCTAATACAGAAAAAACTTCTGATACACCTTTCATTGTCGCTAGATCTGAACCTGCGTTTAAAGCTTTTATATATTTTTTTGCAATCAGTTCTTCCATTTAAGCAACCTTCTTCAAAATAACATTAGCCATAGCTTCTTTATCAAAGTCACCAGAACTTTGAGCAAGAGTCTCTGTAATAACTTCTTCAACAACACTACGAATCATTTTTCTTTGAGCATAGTCTCTTGTTGAAGATCCTTGCTTAGATAATGTTACTAAGTCTAACTCACATTGAGTCATAATATTGTCATTAAGAATCTTATTCTCTTTTTTAGAAGTTACTGCCAACTCTTGAGCAAATTTCTCTGCATCAGTGATTTTAGCAAGTGCTTCTTTTTTAAGAGCAATAGACTCATTAAGTTTATCTTGAACCTTTTTCAATTCATCAGCGATAGCTTGACTTCTTGATGCAAAAAAAGCTTTTGCAGGTTCTCCAACTAGATACCAAACAAGCCCAGCAAATAGTAAAAAGTTTACTGTACGTTGTACAATATCTGTTTCACCATGCCCAGCCTCAGATGCGAATGCATAAGTTGACATCATTAGTATTAGTACTAAAATTCTACTCACATTACACCCTTATATTTGACTAAATTTAGCTTTTACAGCTTCTTTAAATACTGGAACTTGAGACATTAAGTCAGAAGTCAACTCATCTTTAGCTTTAGAGAGTGATTGCTCAAACTCTAAATATTCACTAGCAAGTTCAGCACGTTTTGCTTCTAACTTACTCTCAGCTAATTCCTTAGCATCAGTTATAACTTTTTCTCTTAGGGCCGCAGCTTCTAGTTTAGCAGTCATAATTATTGAATTAGCTTTTTCGTTAAGAGTGTTGATTTCATCATCGTTAGAACCTGTTTTATCAAGATCTTTTTTAATGTCTTCATCACGCTTACTCATAAAACTAAATAATGGATTATACAGCCAACTATTTAGAACGGCTATAAGCGAAACAAATACAACAAATGTAACCAAGAGTAGTATTGGATTTATATCTAACATAGCACCTCCTAAAAGTTGCGAGATTATACTATGATTAAATTGAAAGGATAGTTAAATGGAGGGAAAAATTTATAAATTTAGAGATTAGTCCCTAAGATGTGACAAGAAACCTTCAATTTCTTCTTCACTTGAAAATTCTATTGTGAGTGTTTTTTTACTTGTTTTTGATTTTAATCCAAAATATTGCAGTCTATTTTTTAAGCTGTCAAAATCATAAGATTCTTCTTCTTTTTGTCTAATAAGAGGTTTATTGCTAGTCTTATTAGCCTTTATCATTGCTTCAACTTCTCTCACGCTCAGTTTTTGTCCAATAATGGAATTTACTATAAGTTGTTGCTCTTTATCATTAAGACCTACTAAAACTTTTGCATGTCCTGCGGAGATTTTCTTCTCTAAAAGTATCTTTTGCGTTTTACTTGAAAGCTGTAGTAGTCTTAAAGTATTTGTAACATGTGTTCTACTTTTATGCACCATATTTGCTAGTTCATCATGTGTTAAATCATGGAGTTTGATAAGCTCAGAGTAAGCATCTGCAAGTTCAATAGAATTTAATTCTTCACGTTGAATATTTTCAATAAGAGCAAATTGACGCATCTTTTGTTCATCAGAGTTTAGAACAATTGCACGTATCTCTTTTAGTTTTGCCAATTTACTCGCACGAAATCTTCTCTCACCTGCGATAAGAACATAACCATCTATATCTTCAGTTACAACGATAGGTTGGATTAAACCATCTTCTTTAATTGAGTCTGCAAGTTCTGAGAGAGAACTCTCGTCAAAAGTTTTTCTAGGCTGAAATGGATTAGGTCTTATGTCTTTAAGGGCTATCTCTAAAACCATATCACGTTGAGAACCTTCGTTCTCGTATGCTTCATCCATCTCGCCTAAAAGTGCATCTAATCCTCTTCCTAGTCTCTGTGTCTTCATTATTTGATAATCGCTTGTGCTAAATTTTGGTAAGCGATAGAACCACTTGATTTTACATCATAAAGAATTGCAGGTTTACCAAAAGATGGTGCCTCTGCTAGTTTTACATTTCTTGGTACTACTATATATTTTCCGCTATCATCTTTAAAGAACTTACCTTTAAAATGCTGTCTTAAATCTGCAAAAACCTGCTTTGATAGATTATTTTGAGAACTAAACATTGTAGGTAAGAAACCTTTTACACTCAGTTTTGGATTAATAGACTTTTTCACAAGTTTAACTGTATTTAAAAGCTGTGCTAAACCCTCTAATGCAAAAAATTCGCACTGAATAGGAATAATCACTGAATTTGATGCAGAGAGTGCATTAATAGTCATAGGACCAAGTGCTGGTGGCGAGTCTATAATGATATAATCATAATCTTTTTTAACATTAGCTATAGCATTTTTGAGTACTAGTTCACGGCCTTTAGCCTTATCTGTATCATAATACTCTTTTTCAATTCCAACTAGACCTATGTTTGATGGAGCTAAGTGAAGAGTGGGTAAATCAGACTTTAAAATTATATCTTTTAATTTTTTTGTTCCAATAAGTACATGATAGATATTAAACTCATAATCATTACGGTGAAAACCAAACGAAGTTGTTGCATTTGCTTGAGGATCTGAGTCTATTAAGAGTACTTTTTTTTCTGCTACTGCAAGAGATGCTGCTAAATTAACAGCTGTTGTTGTTTTACCGACACCACCCTTTTGGTTTGCAATTACGATTACTTCACTCATCTTAAACTATATATCCTTTCACCATTTATATTTAAACTTCCATCATTCTCAAGGACCGCTTCGCTAAGTGAAACTTTTCTGCCTTTGACATATGTAAAGAAGTTTAGATTTGTGCAAAAGTTTATCTTATATTTGCTAAAGACTTGCTTCCATAATGGTTTTTTTTCTATATTTTTAAAATAACTTTCTAGTATTATATGTTTATCAAGCTCTAAATCTAAGCTTGCAAAGCCATTTTTGGACTTGATCAAGTTCAAACCAACTCCACAAATAATAGTATCGTTAACAACATTTGTAATCATACCTCCAACTTTATCTTCATTTACATACAAATCATTAGGCCATTTAAGAAAAACCTTAGAACCGAGAGATTCAAGTGTCTCTTTCAAAAGGTATGAAAAATAGATAGAAGAGGATTCTAGTTTTAAGTCTTTGGGTAAATCACTGAGTGCTAAGGCAAAAGATAAAAAGAGGTTGCCCTTTTGTGATGTCCAAGTATTATTACGACTCCCAATACCCTCAGTTTGCATTTCACAAACGACGGCTAAAGGTAGAGAAGGTTTAGTGTTTTTTATCAGGTCTTTTAAATAAAGTTGTGTAGAGGTAAGTGTATCAAAATAAAATGTCTTCAACTGCTAATCTTTTCCCATTAATGTAAGAGATAACACTCATCTCTTTTTTTGACTGTGGTTGAACAGTATAAATTTTTATACTCCCCTTCTCACAAGACACAACTATAAAGTCATTACTAATTTCAAGAATTTTTCCGGCTTCACCAAGAGTGCATTTATCAAGCATCTCAATCTTTTTTAGCTTTAAGCCATTTTCTAAATAGATTCCAGGCCAAGGAGTAAATGCCCTATATTTATTGTAAAGAGTATGTGCATTATCAAAACTTACTTTACCATCTGATTTAGATATTTTTTTACAGTGTGTTGATTCTTCATCGTTTTGTTTTACAGGTCTATAACTCTCAAAGTTTTTTATTACATCGACTGTTAAGTTTGTTGCAACTTCAGTAAGAGTATTAAATAGTGTCTCGACCATCATATCTTTAGATACATCAATAGTATCTATTTTCAAAATATCACCAGTRTCAAGACCCTCTTCCATAAGCATCGCTGTTACACCTGTTTCTTTATCATCATTAAGTAGAGTCTGTTGAATTGGACTTGCTCCACGGTACTGTGGGAGTATAGAGGCATGAAGGTTTATACATGGAGCATGGTCTAGTATTGCACGAGGCAAAATCTGACCATATGCAGCGACAACAATATAATCACACTCAATTTTTAAAAGCGCACTTACAGTCTCTTCATCACGAAGACGATTTGGTTGATATACATCAATTTTATTTGATTCAGCCATAACTTTAACTTCTGGAGCTGTTATTATTTTTTTACGACCTACAGGTTTATCTGGTTGTGTATAGACTGCAACTACATTAATATTAGTTTCTTTAATGAGGCGTTTTAAAATTTTTTCTGCATAGTCTGGTGTACCCATAAAAATCACGTTTATCATCTATTTTGCCTTTGTGAAAAGTGTGCCACCTATATGTGTCGCATGTAAGGCAAATGATTTTGCATCTCTTAAATCAAAACCACTTGCTAAAAATGTATCAATATTTTCGTCAAGTAAATATGAAGCTGCTTTTAGTTTTGTTACTATACCGCCAGTTGCAAAAATATTATTTGGTGTAGGACAGCAGTTTAATTCTTCTTCACTTATTGTGTTTACAATTTTTAAAACTTCTGCATGTATATGAGCTCTAGGATCGGCATCATAATAAGCATCAATGTCTGAGAGTATTATGAGTAAATCTGCACCAGTATCTTTAGCTATATATGCAGAGAGTTGATCGTTATCTCCAACTTCGAGCTCATCGGTTGATGTGGCATCGTTCTCATTAATGATTGGTAAGATGTTATTGTCTAAAAGTGTGTTGATAGTCTGGTTTATACGTGAAATATCATCTTTTTTATTTAAATTTGCTGCAGTCACTAAAACTTGTGCAGTAATAATATTAAAAGGAAGAAACTTTTTAGCATATTTGGATAAGAGTATAGGTTGCCCAATAGCAGCTAATGCTTGTTTGTTTGAGAGTACAGTTCGGTCTAACTTCAAGGCTGTATAGCCTGCGGAGACTGCACCTGATGAAACTAAGAGAACTTCATTATCATGCTTTAATTCTGCAATAAATGCAACTAATGCCCGCATCCGTTTTAATGCAATTTCACCATCCTGTGTTAAAACTGCACTTCCAACCTTAACAACGATACGCCTCATTCTAACCCTTAGACCCTGTCAGTTTGAACAAGATTAAAAAGTGCATGTTTTAAAGCTTCTATATTTTTATGCGTAGGTGAAGATATAGGTGCTACTAAATATGGCTTTTTTATATCAAAACCTAATTCTGCTGATGCTGAATCTTGTACATAAAAAGGCATTTTAGAATCAAAATTAAATTCATTTGTGTATGACTTTTCTAAACCTAAAAGTGATAAAAAGCCATTTACTAAAGACTCTATCTCATCAGGAGGGATTACATCTACACGTGTTAAAGCAATAGCAAATTTTGATGTGCCTAAAACTTCTGAAAATGCAGCGATTTCACTTTTAAGTACTTCTATCTGCTCTTTAAGATCTCTATAGTTTCCTAAGTCAACCATATATAAAAGAATTTTTGTTCGCTCAATATGACGAAGAAACTTGATTCCAAGTCCTTTTCCTTCATGTGCTCCACCGATAATACCTGGGATATCAGCCATTACAAATGACTCATAGTCTCCAATGTTCACTTGACCAAGTTTAGGTGTAAGTGTTGTAAACTCATAATTTGCTATCTCAGGTCTTGCATTTGATACAGTTGAAATAAGTGTAGACTTTCCAACATTTGGAAAACCAACTAAACCGATATCAGCGATAAGTTTAAGGTCTAGTTTAATAGCCCTAGTCTCACCCTTTTCACCAGGCTGTGAATATGTTGGTCTTTGATTTGTTGGCGATTTAAAGTGAGTATTTCCGAGTCCACCTTTACCACCTTGAATAAACTTCTCTTCTTGACCATCTGTAGTCATATCAAAAAGAACATCACCTGTTTCCATATCAATAATTTGTGTTCCTGGTGGAACAATAATTGTTTTTTTACTACCTGACTTACCTGTACAGTTAGAACCTTCACCTGGTTTACCACCATCAGCTTTTATATGCATCTTTCTTTGAAAGTGAGAAAGTGTGTGAGTATTATTGTCACATTTGAAGTAAACATCTCCACCCTTACCACCATCACCACCATTTGGACCACCATTGAGTACAAATTTCTCACGACGGAATGCAACACAACCTTGTCCACCTTTTCCTGAACTAACTGTTAACTCGACACTATCTGTGAACATTTTTTTTCCTTGGTGTTAAATACTTAAAAATTTACTAACAATGAAAAAAGTTAATTATTAAATATTTATTGTTTATTTAGAATTGTAAAAATTCTCAAATGAAGTATCTGGGCAAATGCCCAAATATTTGTAGAGTTATACTGCAGGTATAATTGAAACTTGTTGRCGTTTTTTGTCTTTTCTTTCGAATCTAACAACGCCATCAAYTAATGCATAAAGAGTATGATCTTTACCCATTCCCATGTTTTTACCTGGGTGAACTTTAGTTCCACGTTGACGAATTACAATGTTACCAGCGATAACAGATTCCCCACCGTATTTTTTTACACCAAGTCTTCTACCAGCTGAGTCACGATTATTCTGTGTACTACCCTGTCCTTTCTTATGTGCCATTTTATGCTCCTAGGTTTAGTTTAGCTTATGCAGCTATTTTCGTGATTCTAACACGAGTGAAGTCTCTTCTGAAACCACGTTTTACTTTACTATCTTTACGACGACGTTTCTTAAAAGTAATAACTTTTCTATCACGTCCTTCATTCATAACTACAGCAGTTACGATTGCGCCTTCAACAAAAGGAGCTCCGAATACAAGCTCACCTGCGTTAACAGCTAAAACTTCTTTGATTTCTATAACAGTACCAGCTTCAAGAGACATTTTATCAAGTGATAATTCATCACCCTCTGTCACTTTATACTGCTTACCACCATTTTTAATAATTGCGTACATTTGTGGTCCTTAAAAAATATGTATTTCTACAATAAAGTGCGCAATTCTATCCAAACAAGCTTTAAGTTTTGTTTAATGCTTCATGAATATTTGTATTTAGCACATAATTGTATTACTTTTAGTTCTAAATAGCTACTTTACTAGAGCTACAGCATCAACTTCTACAAGCGCATTCTTAGGTAGCGTTTTTACAGCTACTGTCGCGCGAGCAGGTTTATGTGAACCAAAAGCCTCTTCATAGACTTCATTCACAAGAGCAAAGTCATTCATGTCTGCTAAAAATATTGTAGTTTTTAAAACATTATCCATAGAGCTACCAGCTTCGAGAAGAACTGCTTTAAGGTTTTTCATAACACGAACAGCTTGTACAACTACATCCTCCCTTAAGAGTTCATCTGAACCCTCTGGTGTTAGAGCAATTTGTCCAGAGGTATATACTATTCCATTTGCTACTACAGCTTGAGAGTAAGGCCCTATAGCAGAGGGTGCATCATTTGTTTGTACTAATTTCATCTATTTTGATCCTTAATTTTAGTTGTTTTATTTATTAAATTCGAATTGTTCTTGCGCATTATCCATAAAGGCATTAAAACAGGGTAAACCTCGGTGACCTAAAGAGCTATAAAGAATATTTCCCTCTGTGTCTGTAAAGTAGTGCCTAGGCACTGGTGCTGTTTCAAACTGCTTAGGAATACTATGTTTATCCCGGGACATATGAATCGTTATAAATTCACTATGAAGCCTTTTTTTTATTAGTTCATCTTGAAGAGTCGTATTTGCAAATTTTTTACACCATTTACAGTTATCGCTTGTTATAAAGAGATAAATAAGTTTATCTTGTTTTTTTGCATCCACTAAAGCTTGGTCATAGTCACTCGGCCAGTCTAGGTTTGCACTAAAAAGTGTAGTAGCTAACAGGATTATAAATAATAGATTTTTCATAATTACTCCCAATTGTCTATTAAAGTTTTGAACACTTTACATAAGTCCTCAACTTCTCCTCTTGTAGTTCTCTCATTTACAGAGTGAATAGAGTCATTTTTAACTCCAAACTCTATCACAGCTACACCCATAGGTGCAATAAAGCGTGCATCACTTGTACCACCAGCAGTTGAGTGCTCAGGYCGTATACCTGTAACACTYTCAATCGCACTGTCTATGTATCTTACAAGTTTAGTATCTGTATCCGTTCTAAAAGGATAAGAGCCTTGTGTTAAACACAGCTCATAATCAAGTCCTTTAAAATGTTCTTCTACAAACAGTGTAACTTCTTTTTGTGTAGTCTTTGTGTTGTTTCTTACATTAAACATCATCTTAAGCTCATTTGGAGTTACATTTGTCACCTGCATACCTGCACGGATATCTGTAACTACAAATTTACTTGGTGAGAAAAACTCATCACCATCATCCAAATCAACTCCCGCCATATTTCCTAAAACTTTTGAAATATTATGAATAGGATTTATCGCTTTCTCAGGATAAGCCGCATGGCCTTGTTTTCCCTTTAAGGTCAGATAACCATTTATAGATCCACGACGTCCTACTTTTATCGCATCACCGAATGTATTTGAACATGTTGGTTCAGCAACCACACAAGCATCTGGAAGTAAGTTGTTATTTTCTAAAAATTCTAACAGTTTTACAGTGCCGTTTACAGCTTCTCCCTCTTCATCTGAGGTAAGCATAAGAGAAAGTGTCCCTTTGAACTCTTTAGTCTCTTTAACAGCCTGTGTAAACGCAGCCAAACCACTTTTCATATCTTGGGCACCACGACCATAAATAAAACCATCTTTTTCAACAGCTTCATATGGGTTTGTATCCCAGTTACTTCCAGCAGGAACTACATCTACATGTCCTGCGAAACAAAGATGTTCACCCTCTGAGAATTTTTTATAGATAAAAAGGTTTTTTATATCACCTACATCAACTCGTACTGCATCAAAACCCTCAAGGTACTCTTCTATAAAATCAAGCAGACCGCCGTCATCAGGTGTTTCACTTTTTGAGTTGATAAAAAATTTAAATAAATCAATTACATCCACGGTCTACTGTCCTGGATTATCATAAAAGACATATGGAGTTGAGAAGTTGCTGATTTCAAAGTAAAGCTTTTTTTCACCTGCATCTACTTTATAATTTTGGTTTATGTCTAAATAACCATAACCATATCTATAGTTTCTTGATTCTGAACCATTTGTAGAAATTGCGGTCGAGAGTTTATCTATTTTAATATAACGCTGTACAAGTTTCTCACCCATATAAATATCTAAAACGCCATCTGTGCCTGTCCAGTTTTGGATACTACGGCCAATTTTATTTTGTGTTTCTTGTGTACAAGCACTAAAAAAAAGTGCTGCTGCAATCAGGACTATACTCACTACTCTTTTACGACTCGGCATTTAGTGCCTCCCTATATTGAATTTTAATTCTTATCATACTACAGTACTCCATTTTTAAGGAGTTTTAGTGCTGCTTCTTCATCATCAGTTCGCATTAAAGACTCACCAACTAAAAATGCATCTACGCCAGCCTTACTCAAGTCTTCTAACTGTCCATGCTCATATATACCACTCTCCGCTACGATAATCTTACCATTTGGGATAAGAGGAATTAACTCATAACAGAGGTTCATATTCATCTCAAATGTTTGAAGGTTTCTATGGTTAATACCAATAATGTCAGCTCCGGCATAAATAGCTTTTACTAAGTCAGTTTTATCATGTACCTCAACAAGTGCTTCCATACCTAAGTGTCTTGTATAACCCAGTAAATCTTTGAGTTCGCCTTTAGAGAGTGCCGCGGCAATAAGTAAAATAAAATCAGCACCATGCACTACAGCTTCAAGTACTTGATACTTTGAAACTATAAAGTCTTTACGAAGAAGTGGAATACCTACATAACGACGAATACCCCCAAGATAATCAAGATTACCTTGAAAAAAATGTGGTTCTGTTAGAATAGAAATAGCACTCGCTCCACCGCGTTCATAAGCTTGAGCAATAGCAATTGGGTCAAAATTTTCACGAATTACACCCTTTGAAGGAGAAGCCTTTTTCACCTCAGAGATAATTCTGTATGGGTCTTCCTCTGTTGCCTTTAAGTAAGGGATAACATCACGAGGTGCTCTTGCATTAAACGCAAGTGAACGTCCTAACCAATCAAGAGAAAACTCTTTTTCCCGTTTAACTAAATCCTCTTTTGTTTTTTTAATAATATCATCTAAAATCATTTTCTTTTTTTACCTTTTATCTTTTTTAAACATTCGTTTATCTTTTTTATATGGACTTTCACTTCGGGGTCATCACCACCTTCCATCTGAGCCACTTCTTTTATCAGTTTATCTGCTTTTTTACACTTACCAAGTTTATAATAACCCCATGCTTTGGAGTCAAGATAAAATGCAGACTTTGGTTGCAAAATCAACACTCTATCAATATATGACATGCCTTTTTTCACATCTACTTCATGGTCTATAAGTATATAACCAAGATAGTTGAGATAAATTGTTTGATTCTTGACTTGTATAACTTTTTCTAACTTAGTTATGACACTTTTAAGTAAAACTTTAGATGATTTGTTTTGAGCACTTTCATACTCATAAATTGCACTCTGACCAAGGTAGTCAAGATTAAGAGTTTTTGAGTATAACTTAGAAGCCAGTACATATGCTTTATCGTAGTACTTTAAAGAGGAGTACAACTGAAGAAGTCCTTCATCATTACTCTTAGACTCTTCTAAAAAGGCAGTTAAACCTTTATAGTCTTGTTTGTATGTATATATTTGAATAATTTTTTTTGCTACTTTAGGACTTGTGTCAAATTCATATAGTCGTAGATATGTTGCAAGGAGTCCATCAATATTATTATCATTTGAGTAAAAGGCTATTAAACGCAGACAGATAAGTTTTGAGCAACCAAGCATTCTAGAGTATGTCTCTAAATGTGCTATTGCCTCTTTCTTTCTTCCTAGGTTAACATAAAGAATGATAGACATCTTATCAAGTATCTTTTCATTGTTTTCTTTGACATATGCACTCTCTAAGTACTTAACAGCCAAGTCAAACTCTTGTCGTTTGATATATATATCTGAAGTTAAGAGATAATCATTTGGTATTTTAGTCTTACTTGCTAACTCTACTGATAGTTTTATTGCTTCATCTAGTCTGTTTAGTTCAAAAAGTGCTACAACCTTATATCTAAGAAGTCTCAGGTCAAAAGCATGTTCGGTTTGGAGTTTATCTACTCTTTTGATAAGTATTTCATTCTCTCTTGCTAGCAAGTCATTTTCTAGGGAACGATATATATACTCTTGTTTATCTGATTTTTCATACAGGGTTGTAAAAAGTTCAGAAGCTGACTTATTATCATTAACTTGTTCTGCGCGTAGGGCAAAAAGTATATACGTATCTTCATCTACAAAAGATTTTTCGTTTGCTTGTACTTTTACATTCTCTTTTAAAGAGCATGAGCTAAAAATCATAACACTAATAAAAAAGATACAAAGTTTAATCATCAATTATTCCTGGGCACTCTTCTTTGAGCTCATCTACATGTGTTTTAAAATAATCCCAGAAAGGAAAAGTTATACACTGTGCGGGTCTTTCTTGATATATCTTACAGCCATTACTCTCTCTATCATAAAAGACACATTCATAAGACCCTTTATGCTGTACTTCTTTTATAGAATATTTATAGCCATGCTTAAAGAGATATTTTACCCCAAAATCATTAACGCTTAGATTTAATAATTGGGCTATCTTAAATATCTCACTTTTTGAGACATGGATATAACCACTCTCCCCTGTGCAACATCGCCCTTCACAGCTAGCACAAGCATCTTGGTTAAAAGCATAAGGGTAACCATCTTTTTTGATTATAGTTGACATTTTATACTCTGTGTATCTGTTTTTTTAAAGATTTCTTGTGTCTTTTGTGAGTACTCATTTTCACACATAACAATAAGTGGCTCTAAAACCTTCATCATGGATTTTGAGCCATTTCGAGCATGAACCATTACTAAAGAAGCACTTTTATTCTCTTTTGGATGAACAAACTGTACATCACATATTCGCATTTTCACTTTTGAGACAGCCCTACATATATCTCCAAATGCACTTGCGTCATAACAGAAGATAAAATGTGAATGAGGCTTAAGTAGTTTTGATACTTTTTTAAAAAAATCATCAAGTGGAAGATTAAAAGCGTACCTTGCGTTTAGTAGTACCGTATCTTCACTTTTTTTAACTCCCTCGGGATAAAAGGGAGGGTTAGAGACTATAAAATCATATTTTTTTTGCTCTTCTAGTTCTAAAAAGTTTGACTCAAAAAGTTGATATTCTATCTCATTAAGAAGTGCATTTTTTTTTGCATACTTTATAAACAATTCTTGCTTCTCAACAGCTGATACATTCGCTTTTTTAAAATCTCTTCCAACAAGTAAACCTACTATGCCACAACCTGCCCCTACATCAAGGAGTTCTCCTTTTGGATTAAAACGAGAAATAAAGTCATATAAGAAAAGAGAGTCCGAGTTATAAGAGTATCCTGATTCTGGTTGATAAAGCGTCATGTAGGAAAGAGACCTTTTTAATTAGATATAATTTTGTTATTATATCCTATAAAGGCTTTACTCTCATGATAATCATTCCTGCACGACTTGCATCAACACGTTTTCCTCAAAAGGTTTTAGCAGACATAGGTGGACTTCCTATGGTTGTTCGAACAGCACAAAGAGTGGCACACTTAGATAGAGTTGTAGTCGCTGCAGATGACGAGAGAATCATCGAAGTTTGTAAGAGTTATGGTATTGAAGCAATGCTCACATCTACTACACATAAAAGTGGGACAGACCGTATTCACGAATGTGCTACTATTTTAAATTTAAATGATGACGAACTTGTCATTAATGTCCAAGCTGATGAACCTTTTATCGAGCCTGATGTAGTTGAGTCACTTATAAGTAAACTTAAAACTCTACAGCAGTCAAATGAGCCTTTTATAATGGGAAGCTGTTACAATGCCATAAATGCAGAAGCAGCAGAAGATCCAAACCTTGTTAAGGTTGTTTTAGACGACGAGGATAACGCCATTTATTTTTCACGTTCTGCAATTCCTTACAATCAGGGTGGAGGGGCAAAATACTTCGGACATATAGGGATTTATGGATTTGCTAAAAAGAGTTTAAAAGAGTTCTGTACTCTTAAAGATGCACCTATTGAAGACATAGAGAAACTAGAACAACTCCGTGCTATTTATCATCAAAAAAAGATTAGTATGGTAAAAGTTAGTAGTACTGGCTTTGGAATAGATACAGTTGAGGACTTAAAAAGAGCCGTAGAGATATTTCTCTAGACTCTAAAGGTTTAGCTACGTGCTTTAATAAAAATCGTATATGTTCCAAACTGCTCACTTACAGAAAAATTATGTCTTTGACAAAACTCCGCTTGCATTTTATCCATTATATTTTTCGCAGCAGCTTCAGCTTCAGCTTTAGTGTCGAAATCTTGGGCATCAGCCAAACCATTTTTTACAAAACAACTACATGGGTTCATTACATTTACTTTATACATATTAATCTCCTAAAAATCAAATATATCGTCGAGTTCTTCACTGACTTCTGATGCATTATGCATACTTATCATACTAGCTATTGTTTGGCAATTAACAGCGATAGTATCATTCATAAAGTCTTCACTTGGTGCTCCTGTATAAAAAGACATTTCTATCCACTTCATCAAATCCTTACTAAATGCACTACACATTGGAGCAAGTAATTCAGAGTTTTGCATGAAAGTATCTATCTGAGTAGATATAGTAGTTGCTAAGTCAGTGAGAGCAAAAGAGATTGGAGATACTTCAGAGTACGTTGATAATATGATCCCTATTTTTTCAATATATGTATAAATCTCTATCGCTTCATTTTCAGTAATATTACTAGAAACTATCAACATTAATGAGTTCAGTTTTCCTGCATACTCTTCTAAATCAAGCATATCATCAGGGTCTATATAGTTATATACTTCTAATTCACTAGAGGTATAGTCAAAAGAAGGACTATGTTCAGGAGTTTGTAAGACAGCTACTTGTTCTTCAACATCTAGAGGTATAAGGATTTTTACTAACTTAAAAGAGATTTTATCTTGCTCTATCTTATACTGACATCTCACCTCATTCTTTTGCAGTAGAAACTGGAGAGTTTCTGGAGGTAGATTATCTATATTTGTAACAGTAAAGTATTTATACTCTTCATCTTCTTCTACATAAAGTCCACTCTCAACACATAATTCTATTTGCTTCTCAGCAATAGAGAAAACTGTTCGCACGACATCACTTAAACTATCTATCTTCTCTGAAACATCTAGTAAATAGTATTCCCATAGTTCTAAAAGAGCATCTTCTGTTGCTAAACTAAAATTTGTATAACGACTATAAATCTCTTTTGTAAAAAGATTCATACTTTGTGCATAAACTTTTTTACATTCCGTTGTACTATTTCTTGAGCTAATTATATGAATATAGTTAGAAATTCTTACCTTAAAGATATCCGCATTTACAGGTTTAGCTATATAGTCTTCTGCCCCACTATTGAGTATCTCTTTTTTTCTTAAAGCATCATCAACAGCACTAACAGCAATAATCATAATCTTATGATTATTTTTACGGATGATTTTTGTCGCCTCAATACCATCCATATTTGGCATCATTATGTCCATTAAAACCATACTGTAGTTTTTTGCTTGACACATTTTAACAGCTTCTAAACCATCAACTGCATCATCCATCTTAAAGTCAATATTTTCATTCTCTTGCATATAAGCTTCAAGAAGAAGTCTTAAAATCATTCTGTTATTTTTATTGTCATCAACTATAAGCAAGTTCATTTTTGTATATCCTTTTTAGCACTACTCTTTACATACTTAATTGTAGTAGTTTTTAAGACCTTATAACCTTTTGAGTAACTCTTGTACACAACGATTATAATCTTTCATTCCCTTAGAATGTTTTTCATCTAAAATTATAGGTTTCCCAGATTCAAATTGCTGTGCAAGTTTAATATCTACACCTATGGGAGAGAGCAGTTTTTCTTTACCAAAAGATTTCTTTATTTTTTCTACTGACTCTTTATGCTCATTTATATGTGGATTAAACATTACTGGCAAAATAGATACATCTACTATCTCTTGTTCTTGTATTTTTGCAGTTTTATATAATGCACGAAGCATCTGTCCAACCGCTACAACACCTAAGTGATGTGGTACGAAAGGGATGAGTAAACTATCTGCCACTTCAAGTGAGTTTTTTAAGAGGGCATCATATGTAGGGGGAGTGTCTATAACGCAGTAATCAAAAAAATCTGCAATTTTTTCTCGTTTAAAACGATTCTTCAGTATCCCTCTTAAGTCAGAGTACTCATATACATCAAAATTTACAAGAGCGGGAGAAAGTGTTAGATTTTCATGAACAGTAGGAATAAAAGTCTCACTGAGTGTTGCACCTTCAAAAATAGAATGTACRCCAAGTRTTTCCCCTGGTTCACAYCCYACACCRATRGAWGCATGACCYTGTGTATCWAGRTCTAAYAAWARAACMGAACCTTTTTTTGCYAAWCCACTAGCWATATTAACAGCWGTGGTWGTTTTAGCTGAACCACCTTTACGGTTACTAACTACAATGGTTTTCACTAGGGTCAAATCCTTCTAATAGTGTTTGATATAATCTTTTTTTCTCATTAAAATCATAAGAACAAGTATAATTTTTTTTRTAAGCCATAATCAGTTGYAAAACTGCTAAATGAATATCTTCACACTCTGTAAAGTTTAAAGAGATTTCTTCACCTGCTTTTTCCTGTAAAAAATCTCGAAAAGAGACCACTTCATCTTCGTATATTACAGATGTAAAACTTGCTTCATTTTTTTCATAAGTTATAGACATCTTCTCTCCTTTATTTTGGTAACTTTACAGTTTTAATTACATTGATCAAAACACCATCAAGGTCTAAGACACCTTCGAGATCTAAGAACTTACTCATTTCAGAGTCACTCACACTACTATTGAGAGCACTCTCTTCGACATGTGCTATATCTTCTATTATATCTACTTTTATAGCAAAAAAGCTACCCTCACTCTCATAAATAATTAACTTTTGTAGAGAGTTGGCGATTAAGTCCAACTCATGTGTAAAAGTATCTAATGCGCCCATGGTATGCTCATATATATCTAAGATGTCTATATTAAACATTCTTAGTGCTTCCTCTTTATCTTTTTCATACATTTCTAAAACAAATCCACCTGTTACATGTAACTGTTTATGATACTCAATTAGTTCATTAAGTATCTCTATCACATGGTCATCATAAGCAGTAAATGAATCTATCCATTTTCCAAGACCACAAGCATGTGGGTTTAGTGTTTTAGTAAAAGTTGCACCTGTCTCAGCTGAGACTTTTAAGGCTTCCACCCACTCTGCATGTCCTTTTTTTAGACCTTTAAAGAGAGTAACAAGTTCATCCTTATATGGTTGTACCTGTATTAGCTTACGAAAGCTAAGCACTTTTATAACTTTATCTTCATAAGACATCATGCCATCAATGTAAGCATGCGAGTTAGGAATATTTGTTAAAGATATTGATTCTATTATACGTCGAACATTCTCTATATTCATAGCATACTTATTTCCAGCTACACTAAATACTATTAAATCTATCATAATTTTTGCTCCTTATGCTACTTGAATATCTTCTTTTAGTTTTGAACTTATACCTAAAAGACCTAGTGGATCCATTGCCATGATGATCTGACCATTTCCAAGTAGTGCAGTTCCACTAAAGAGAGGATGTCCTTCCATAATACCTACAAGTGGTTTTTGAACAACATCTAGTTGCCCTAAGAATGCATTAACAACTACGGCTAACTGGTTTTCTTTGATATTTAACACAACAATAGAAAGTGGTTTATCTTGCATTTCATCTTCATTTAACATAGACTTGATAAATAAAAGAGGAATTACATCACCTCTAATATATACAAAAGGCTCATTATTAAGATACTCAATCTCACTGCGCTCTAGTTTGACCGTCTCACTCACACTATCCATTGGAATACCATAATGAATAGAATTCATTTCTATGTGAAGCAATGAAGTAACAGCTAAAGACATTGGAATAGCAAGAGTAATTACAGTTCCTTCATTTGCTTTAGTTGAGATACCTATACTACCGCCAAAACTTTCAATTGACTTTCGAACAACATCCATGCCTACACCACGTCCACTAAACTCAGTAATAGCATCTGCTGTTGAGAGACCAGGAAGCAGAACTAATTCTGCCATCTCTTTCTCACTTAGTGAATCTATCTGCTCTTGTGTCATAAGACCTTTTTCTAGCACTTTAGAAGCAACTTTCGTGATATTTATACCAGCACCATCATCAGTTATCTCAATGATAATTCTATCAGATTGTGCATATGCATTAAGAGTAACAGACCCCATAGGATTTTTACCCAACTTTTCACGAACTTCTGGCTTTTCAATACCATGGTCTAAAGAGTTTCTCATGATATGAATCATTGGGTCAGCCAACATCTCAATCATATTTTTATCTAACTTAGTCTCACCACCGGTCATGTCTAGTTTGACTTTTTTACCTAATGTTTTAACGATATCACGTACAAGTTTAGGGTATCTGTCAAAGACATAAGATATAGGTAACATTCTCATACCCATGATAAGGTCTTGGAGCTGTTCTGAGAGACGATTAATAAAAATATACTTATCCATTATTTCGCGTTTTATCTGTTCATGTGTCATTCCAACTACATTATCAGCTAAATATGGAAGTGAGTTTTTAGCAACTAAAAGTTCTCCTACAACATTCATAAGACTATCAATAGACTCTTGTTCAACTTTTACAGTTTTTCCGACTACTGCTTTTTGTTTTTCTTCTACAACGTCTACTTCAACTTTTTTTGCTTCTACTACTGTATTTGGAACTGCAACAATTTTTTCTTCTTCAACTTTTTTCATTTCCTGTACCTCTTCAGCTTTTGTTAGCAATTCATGTTCTACAACTTCTTTTAGACCGAGTTGTACATCTAAAAATGATTGAACACTCTGCTTATCCGTTAACTCAGGCATATCTGGTAGATATTTTCTTGTTTTTTCTAATGTAACTACAATTCGGAGTAAATCATCTTCTTCTTCAATATGATCTAAGGCTATTTTCTGTTGCTCAAAAATATTTTTAAGTGTCTCTATTACATGCTCGTGCATTTCAACTTCTGTTGTTTCAAACGATATTTTTTCTTTGGCTTCTGCTACTACAGAATCAGATACAGCATAAGCATCGCCCTTGTATAAAGAAGCAAAAAAATCGCTTAGTTTATTTGTGTCTTCTTCTTGTATCATTCCTAGAATATCTAATACTCGTGTCAGTTTTGCATGTTGAATAGTATCAATACCAACAAGTTCCATAGCACTAAGAAGATCAGCTTTGATAGTATTTATATCAAAGTTATCTGCGATACTTGCCAACTCTTTGAGTGAGTCAATCTGTAAACCAGAATCTCCCTTACTTGTGCTAAGTAGTGTTTCTACATCTAATGGAAGAAACTCTAAATCATCTATAAAGTTAAACAGTGAATCTTCAATCTCTTCATAAGTAGCATAAATAAAAGCAACTAAAGAAGTTTTGAGGAGTAGACCTTCTGCATCTTCTGTGCCACTAAGCACTGATTTTGTATTTTCACTACTCATACAGGAGTAGAGACCTACCACTTTATCTTCTAAAAGACTCAAGGTATAGATAGGATCGTTTCCATAAAGCATACATGTATCATCTATATCAAAAGTAACAGCATAAAGATGTGTATTTAAACAAAAAGCTTCATCAATTTCACCTTCTCTAAAAGGGATTTTTATACTAGACACATCACGTAGTGTAAATAATGGAAGATTTATAATCTTGTTTTTATCTGCGAGTGTAAATGGACAAGACCAGCTTACTTCTCCCTCTCCTTCTCTACCCATCTGCTCATGTAAACTTGCTATTATTCTCTCTACAGTTTCTTCATCAGATTCAACAATTGCACCTGTCTCTTCTGCTGCTTCAATGAGGTTTACTACCTCATCAAAAGCATCATATAGAACATCTACCATACTATTGGCAAACTCCAGTTTCCCTCCGCGAAGCATATCAAGTAAATCTTCAGCATGGTGGGTGATCTTTTTGACGGCTTCAAATCCTACTATCCCACTACCACCCTTAAGTGTGTGTGCTGCACGAAAGACTGAATTTAAAAGCTCTGGGTCAGCTCCACCAATATCACCAATATTTTGATCGATAAAAGCTAGGTTTTCTCTTGCTTCACTTAAAAACTGTTCTAATAACTGATCCATACTATCTCCCTATTTCTTTACTAAAATATCTATATAAGCTTGAAGTTGGTCTGGTTTGATTGGTTTTGTTTCAAACAAATTAGCTCCAACTTTATATGCATTTATCTTATCTTCTTCTTTTGCTTGTGTTGTCACCATGATTATAGGCACATCTTTATGTCTTGCCTGCTTGCGTAAATCTTTTATAAAAGAATATCCATCCATAATGGGCATATTTACATCAACGAGATATAGGTCTATTTGTGTATCTAAACTTTTTTCTAATGCTTCCATTCCATTTTCAGCTTCTACTATATCCATACCCATTGTTTTTAAAATAGCRCTATGRTAGTTTCTTACTGTTTTTGAATCATCTACGACCATTATTGTTGACATCATATTCTCCTAAAAAAATTCTATCTCATCTTCTGCATCAGATGCGGAAAATCTACCTGAAAATCTACTCTTTTTATCTTTAGCTTCAGCAAGAGTAACACTGAGTTTCGCCTGTAACTTACTTATACTTTCTTTAGCTAAACCTTCATCATTCTTATACGCATGTGAGAACATATCTATACTTTTTTTCATACTTTCTATAGTTTCAATACTTGCATTCAATTGTTGAGTAATAATATCTTGATACTGCAATGCAGTAGATATTTCTTCATCAATTTCAAGGTTGTTCTTTTCCATAAAATTGCTCATTTTCATTAAAGATTTATTGGATAAGTCTATAACATCCACTTGAACATCTTTTATATGTGAGAGCAATTGATCTATCGAATCTAGCATGAGCATTTTATATCCTTTATGCCGGTAAACGCAGTACTCTGGTAATTGCTTGTTTGAGCTGTGCTGGATTAAATGGTTTTACTATCCATCCTGTTAGTCCTAGTGCTTTACCTTGCTGCTTTAACTCAGGTTTAGTCTCTGTTGTAAGCATAAGTGTTGGTGTTCTACTTGTTGCAGCTACTGCTCTTAACTCTTTTAAAAACTCAAAACCATTCATAACAGGCATATTTAAGTCTGTAATGATTAAGTCAGGTGTCATTCCCGCTTTTATCTCTGCTAAAGCAACCTGTGCTTCTGTATATTGTTTCACTTCCAATGGCATAGAGTTTGTTACCATCCTTGTTGAAGCTAATGCTGTTTCACTGTCATCTACGAATATTACTAATGGCATTTTTAATTCCTTATATTTAATTTAATTTACTTTTGATATATCAAAGTACTGTCGACTTTTTTGGCATTAAATACCGAAACAATTCGACTCATATATTCAGCATGTCCTAAAAGAACATAACCTCCGGGATTGAGCATGTCATAAAATGTCATAGCAACCTCCTTACGTGATGCATCATCAAAATAAATAAGCATATTTCTGGAAAAAATAACATCAAATTTTCCAAGACGGCGCATTTGTTCTTTATCAAATACATTAACGACTTGAAAATCTACACTTCCCTTTAAGTCCTCGGATAACTCATAACCAATAGTTTTTTTATCAAACCACCTATGTAAAATATTTTTAGGTATAGCATGTATAGCACGTTCACTATACTTAGCAACTTGTGCTTTTTTGATAACTATTGAGTCTATATCAATCCCTACTACTTCAATATCCCTCTCCTCTACTACATTTCCCTCTTCTACTATATGCAAAATCATAGAGTATGGTTCTTCGCCTGTGGAACATGGAGAAGAGAGTATTCTCAAAGGTTTTGAAGCAGGTAATGTTTTATGAAGCTCTGGCAATATTTTATTTACCAAAACTTCAAACTGATCCTTTTCTCTAAAAAAATATGTCTCATTCACGGTAATTGCGTTCATAAGCTCTTGGAACTCTAAACCATCATGATCTTCAAAACGTAACTTAAAAAAATACTTCCTAAAGTTTTCTAAAGATAACTCGACAGAGCGCTTATCTACATATTTTGCTAATTTTTCATAGTGCTTATCCAACTCTAAGCTTATTCCACTTTTTCTATAGATAAACTCACCTATTTTAATGAAATTCTCTTTAGATAATAGATGATTCATAGTTCTTAACCTTTGATCATGGTGATAGCACCATCAACTGCAAACTCAACATAAACTTCACCACTAAAGCGTTCTTTTAAAGACTCTAAAAGTGGGATATCTTTCAGTTCACCAATCTCACTCATATAATCAACTGCAGTCATTGCGACATTTATATCTTCTTCTGTTTCTAGAAGTTCTATAAGCATATCTCTTGACTCAGAAAAATTCACATCCCCTAAAACATTGATCGCAAAAATTCTTAAATCTCTATCATCTCCGATTAAAAACTTTACTATGTAGTATTTTATAGAATCACCAAAATCACGTAACATTGAAATTCCAAGATTTCTTACATAAGCATTTTCAAGTTTTAAAAGATCCATTATCATCTCTATAGGTGCTTCATCAGGATTCATACACGAGATTACAGAAGCAATTTTTGTCGAAACATTTTTATGTACATTTTCATGATTAATATATTTTATAAGGAATTCACCACCCTTATGAAATTTAACAATTTGGTCTATAATATAGTCTTTTTGAGCATCTTCATCTGTCGCATTAAAAGCACTAGTAGCTTCTTCTAGGCTCATATATGTCTCTAGTTCAGCTACATCTTGCTCTACATGTTTTTTAACTAATGCCATCTACTTCTTCCTTATCTTAAAGTTGCTATTTTTTGAAGTATACTAGAGAAGTCAAGTTGTTCTTGAACTCCACCTCTATCGTAAGCCTCTTTGGGCATACCATAAACAGTCGCACTCTCCTCACTCTCGCCTAAGGTATATGCACCTGCTTGTTTAATCTTTACCATAGCATCTGCACCATCATCTCCAATTCCTGTAAGGATAACACCTACTAAATTTGCTCCATCAAAGATTTCAAGTGCAGACTCTATCATCTTGTTTACACTTGGTTGAAAGAAACATGTCCCCTTATCTTTATCTTCACGAATGATTATTTTTCCAGATACCTTTTTAGCAAAACCAATATGCACACCACCACGAGCAAGATATACTGTGCCAGGTAGGAGTTCCATATTTTGTTTTGTTTCAAGAACTGAAAGTACGCAAGCTCTATCTAAACGCTCAGCAAATGCAGCTGTAAATTGTTCTGGCATATGTTGAACTATGCAGAGTGTATGTTTATAATTAGCTGGAAGTGCTGCACAAATCTGTTCAATTAAACCTGGTCCACCAGTAGAAGAGCCTATAAGTATCACTTTTTGAAGATCTTTTGAACTTCTAATATCACTTCTAGTATCACTTATAGTTCTTCTAGAGCTTATAGGCTCTGGACGACGACGTTCTCTTATCGCTGTTCTCGACATCCTTCTTTTGAGACGCCTTAGAGAAATCATACTTAAAGCATGTACCTTATGCAGAATCTCTTCACGATTCTCATTTTTACCTACATTCATAGTTCCTGGTTTAGCTATATAATCCACTGCACCTAAATCTAAGGCATCCATAGTTATGATAGCATCCTCAGTTGTTAAAGAGCTCACCATTAAAATAGGTGTAGGTTGTGCCTCCATAATTTTCTTTACTGCTTCTATCCCATCCATGATTGGCATATTGATATCCATAGTAATGACATCAAACTGCTGCAATGTTGCTTTTGTAACAGCTTCTCGACCATTTTTTGCAAACTCGATATCAAAATTTAAAGTTGATATCATCTCAGCAAGTTGTTTTCTTACTAGTGCAGAGTCATCAACAATCAGTACAGTTTTAGGCATCTGCTTTTTCCTTCGCTACTATTTTATCTATATCCATCGATAAGACTAAGCGTTTTCCATCATCGAGATGTAAAATATTCTCAAAGTAACCATCATGTTCTTCTTTTACATCTTCTTCTTTGACTGTAAGAATATCACTTACACTATCAACTACAAAACCAATACGATTATCATTAATGTTACAGACAATAATTTTAGAATCTTCATTAATAACAGTCTCTAAGTTAAGTTTATGAAAAAGAGAAATTGTCGTAACTATTTGCCCTCTTATATTAATAATCCCATCAATAGCGTTATCTGTAAATGCAACCTCTGTTGAAGCAACAATATCTATGATTTCATCAACACACTCTATGTCGAAAGCGTACTCTTTTTTTCCTAATTTAAAAACTATAACTTCCAGAGCATACTCATCATTCTCATCACTCTTCTCATTTTTAACACCTGATTGAACAAAAGCATCATTTGCTTTTAATATCTCTAAAATCAACTGCTCATTAAAAAAAGAGATAAGGTACTTTTCATCGTGAATGACTCCAGCAATTTTATTACCCTCAAATGTATCGTTCATATACTCAACATTACGTTTATAAAAGTTTTTAATATCGATAATAGAGTCTATATATAACCCTATCTTCTTTCCATCATACGAAATCACTAAAATACGGTTTTCTTCACTCTTTTTAGCTTCAAATCCATAATAAATTCGTAAATCTATTACGATTAAAAGTTCTTCTCTTAAAGTGATAAGACCAATAAGTTCATCAGATGAACCTGCCACCTCAGTAAATTCACTATCTGCCAAGATTATTTCTTGAAGATAATCAATCTCTAAGGCATATTTTTCATTAGACATAGAAAAAATAAGAAATCTTGAACTCTCTTCTTCTCTAACACTATTGTCTTTTATTTTTCCCGTTACTACTTCTTTTGTAGGAATGTTTACTTTGTTCATTCTCAAGAACAACTTTTCTAGAGAGAGTACTTGAATAAGTAAATCATTATATTTATATATTGCAATAACTGAGTCATCAGTATTGTCTAAATAGTCAATATTAGCTTGTTCAATTTCAACTGTATTGTATACGTCACTTACCAGTAAGGTATTTGATGCAAGTTCATCATTTAGACTGATAATTCTGCTTTTATTTACACTTAGATCTACCTCTTGGAGATTGAGAAGTAAATTCATATCAACCATAGAAACTACATTTCCACCTACTGAGCATAAACCTCTTACACCCGAAGGGCGTAAAGGTAGAGGCATTAAGTCTGGAACTCTTGAAATTTGGTTTATAGATTCAGTTGAAATACCATAACTTTCATGAGCATTTTGAATAATTAAAATCTCTTGAATTTGCATCATTTACACCTATTATTTAACCTTGTTGTAGTTCGTCTGCCATCACAGCCAACTCTTCGACACCTTCACCAATATGAGTTACAGTATCGATAATGAGCTCACTTGCCTTACGTGATTCACTTGCATTTTTAGCACTTAACTCTACAGCCTTTTGAATTTCGTTAATTCCAATCATAACCTGGTTCATACCTTCTAAGTTTTGATCATTAGCCGCCTTAAGTCCTGTATATTTATCAAGTAAATCAACTAGCATATCTGTAATTATCATAATATCACTCACTAGAGATGAGATACTACTCTCTTCTGTTGCTTGCGAATGAAGTAAATCACTCCAATCTGATTTTACGGTATCAATCTCAGAGTTCATAGACTCAACAATATCGTTAATCTTTTCAGTATTACTCTCAGAATCTTTAGCTAGGTTTCTAATATCAGAGGAAACCACAGCAAAACCTTTTCCAAAGTCACCTGCACGAGCAGCCTCTATAGAACCACTAATTGCAAGCATATTTAACTGTACAATAGAATTAGAGATATTTCCAACTGTCTTATCAACACTTTTTGTCTCTTTAACAATTATATTTAACTCAGTTGCTGCAGAGTTACCTTCATGTATTGAATCACCAAATGATGATTTAATCTCAACAACAGATACTTTTACTTCATTAAAAGAGATCTTTAACAGATCAAAATTTCTTCTTGCAATTTCTATAAGTTTATCAATATCTTTTGCTACTAAAAGACCAGACTCTATAAGTTCTTTGTTTGTTAATGCACTCTGGTTTGTTTTTTGAGAAGACTCTTCCATTTCATTTAAAGAGCCTGTAACATCTTCAAGTGCATTTTGAATTTCCTCCATAGAYGCACTAATGGTATCWGCRCTCATAGCAATATCTTCAGCGCTYTTCATCGTRTCAGTTGAGTATTTYAACTCTTCTGCTTGGTTTGACAACTCTTTGATRTCATCTTCAGTTTGAGAAAGTGCAGAAGATTGTACTTCAATACTATTGAGAGTCTTTTCAACTGAGTGTGCTATTTCACTTGAAGCTCTTGCTATATTACCAGAACCATCATTTATTTTCTCAATAAAGTCACCAAGTTGGACTATATATAAACCGATACTTTTTGCCGCTTCAACAGAATAGACTGCAATTTTTGTAAGCTCTTCCATTTTTAAGGAAAGTTCATTTCCTTTAGTACCATTATTAGCAATAATATCTGTAGTAGAACCGATACTTTTTATAATGCTATCTATACTACTTTGAATTTTATTTACAAGTTCAGAGATAAACTCGGCATTTTTTTCACTCTCACCAGCTAGGGCACGTGTTTCATCAGCAACAACTGCAAAACCTTTACCATGTTCTTTTGCGCGAGATGCTTCAATAGCTGCGTTTAGTGCTAGTAAGTTTGTCTGGTCTGCAATTTTTGCAATGAAACCGACTGCATTGCCAATGTTTTGAGAAGACTCTTTTAACTCTTCACTTTTTGTAGATGATTCTTTTGCTACACTTACTGCATTATCCATTCTCTCAACTGAGATATTGATTTTTTCAACAGCTCCCATAATATTATCACCAGCAGCTATAGTTGAAGTGGCAACTGCGTTAATCGTAGTAGTCATTCTTCCAATATTACTTCCAATGCTTTTAACATTAGAGAGTGCTTGTTCACTTGCACCACTATTTTCTTCAGCAGCTGTAGCAATTTGTTCCATTGAAGACTTTAGTTGTTCAATGGCACTTACGCTCTCTTGTGCATTGTCTAATATACTTCCTGCAACACCAGCAAGACTTTCACTTATCTGTTGCTGTTTCGCTAATGTTCTTTGTTTACGCTTGTCGACTCCACCTGAAGAGACTACTGCAGAAGATGAACCCAAATTACCTTTTTTAATTAGTGCCATATTATTTTCCTTTATCCTAATCTAGTGTTGCATAAAGCTCAATAGCTTTTTGAATATCTTCACGTGAAGGTTTTACTCTAATTGAAACATATTTAGTGTTTCCACTTTTATCAATTGAACGAAGTACTGTTGCATGAACCCAGTAGTACCCTCCACCTTTTCTTTGGTTCTTAACATAACCAGTCCAGAAGCCCTTACTTTGTACATCACCCCATAAAGATTTAAATGCTGCACGTGGCATATCTGGATGTCTTACAACATTATGAGGTTGTCCGATGAGATCATCGGGTTTCATGTTTGCGACCTTTAAAAAAGAGTCACTTGCATAGGTGACTATCCCTTTTTCATCTGTTTCAGATAAAAGATAAAGTTCACTATATAAAACTTCCCCATCTTCCAAATATGTTAGACCATCTGTATCAATATCATTATTTTGTGTCGACATTATAACCCTCCAATAAAATTGCACAAATACTACTCTTTCTAAACTGAATTAGTACTGAATAGCATAGGTATATAATGTGTTTAATTGTAGAAATATATAATAATAAAACTTATATTAAAAAAAAGAGGGAGGGTAAAAAAGAAAAAACCTAAAACTCATAAATGAGTTTTAAGCATAAAGAAAAAGTGTATAACTAGATGTTATCACGGATTTGTAAAGATTCTACAAGGTTAAGATATGCTTCTTTATTAATACGCTTGAAGTATCTCATTAAACGACGACGTTTACCAACAAGTTTAAGAAGTCCTAAACGTGATGCGTGATCTTTTTTGAAAATCTTTAAGTGTTCTGTTAATTCTGCAATTCTTGTAGTTAATAATGCAATTTGAACTTCACTTGAACCAGTGTCGTTTTCATTACGTCCGTATTTTGTAACAATTTCTTGTTTTTTAGCCGAATCTAAAGCCATAATAGCCTCCTGATAGGTATATTAATCTAACATTCACATAAATTCATGTGAAGCTGAACTGCAATTATAGCTAAATAAACTTTAAAAATATAGACACTCACACTTTTGAAGTTTTTTAGATATAATAAACTCTAAATTTATATATAAAGTATACCATAATGCTAATTACCCGTGCAAGTGAGTACGCAATACTCTCTTTAATACTTCTATCATCTGCAAAAGAACCAATGGACAGTGAAACTCTTTCACGTGAACTCTCTATCCCCAAAAGTTTTTTAGCCAAAATTTTACAAGCACTAGCTAAATCAGGTGTACTAAAATCTTATAAGGGTGCCAAAGGTGGTTTTGCTTTAGATAAAGAAACAAAAGATATAAGTATGCTAGCGGTTATGTCTTGCGTAGAAGGAAAAGCACCTGCTGTTTTTGAGTGTGCTCCAGCAGAGAAAAGCTGTCCCTCAGAACAAGCTAACATATGTTCTATCTGGCCTTTTTTACATAAACTACAAGGTAAAATAGACTCTTTTTTAGAAGAACTTACCTTAGCTGACATAGTAGAAGAGTAGAGAGCAATAGTAATTTGGCAAAAAAAGCAACCTTAAGACAGCAAGTTGGAATAACACTTAACTTTTTACTCGGGCAAAAAGATTTAAGTGTTGTTATCTTTGTAATGGCAATTTTAGCCATTATCATCGTACCGCTTCCTTCTGCTGTACTCGATGTACTACTTACTGTTTCAATGGCATTTGCTGTACTTATTCTTCTTATTTCATTGTATGTTCCTAAACCTACTGACTTAACTACTTTTCCAACACTTATTTTGATTTTAACCCTCTTCAGGCTTTCTTTAAATATCGCTACAACAAGAATGATTTTAAGCCATGGAGCTGATGGCCCTGAGTACATGAGTGATATCATCACGAGTTTCGGTGATTTTGTTGTTGGTGGTAACTATGTTATCGGTATCATCGTGTTTTCTATTTTAGTGCTTATAAACTTTATGGTAATCACTAAGGGTTCTACAAGAGTTGCAGAGGTTGCAGCACGTTTTGTACTTGACTCTATGCCTGGTAAACAGATGGCGGTTGATGCTGACTTAAACGCAGGACTTATAGATGATGCTGAGGCGAAACAACGCCGTGCTGAGATACTCCAAGATGCAAACTTTTATGGAGCTATGGACGGTTCTTCTAAGTTTGTAAAAGGGGACGCAGTTGCTGGAATAATCATTACTATGATTAATATCATTGGTGGTTTTCTAATAGGTGTTTTTCAACATGATATGGATGTTGGTGATGCAGCTTCAACCTTCACACTTCTAACTATTGGTGATGGTTTAGTAGGGCAAATTCCAGCTCTTATTATCTCAACTGCTACGGGTATTATGATTACTAGAAGTTCTAGTGATGGTGACAACTTTGCAGAGGGAACTATCAACCAGATGGTTGGAAACTCAAAAATCATGATGATAGTAGGGTTTATCATGATACTCTTTGCTCTAGTTCCTGGTCTACCAACTGCTTCTATGGGTTTTGTTGGTGTTCTTTTTGCCGGTCTCGGTTGGATGATTTATAAATTTGACAGGGGGGAACTTAGTATCTTAGATGTAGATAACTTTGCGAAAAATACTCGTCAAAAACAAGAAGAAAATGAAAAAATTAAACCTAAAAAGACACATGAAGAGATAGCCAAAGAAGAAGAGACAGCACTAGAAGATATACTAAAGGTTGAGATGTTAGAACTAACCCTTGGTTACCAACTCATAAAACTCGCAGATAGTGACCAAGGTGGAGACCTACTTGAACGCATCCGTTCAATGCGTCGCAAAATTGCGAGTGATTATGGTTTTTTAATGCCTCAGGTTCGTATTCGTGATAACTTACACCTAGAACCACAACAGTACCAAATCCTTCTCAAAGGTATAAGTATAGGAGATGGTAGTATCCAGCCTGACAAGTTTCTTGCTATGGATAGTGGTATGGCTACAGGTGAAATAAATGGGGATAAAACAAAAGAACCTGCGTTTGGTCTTGATGCTTTATGGATAATGCCTAGTGATAAAGAAGATGCAATCATCAATGGTTATACAGTTGTTGATGCATCAACTGTAATCTCTACACATATGAGCGAACTCATTAAACGCAATGCTGAGGACCTACTGACTCGTCAAGAGGTTCAAACACTTATGGATAAAATTAAAGACTCTTTTCCTGTTATCGTTGATGATGTTATGAAAGTTGCAAATATTGGACTCATACAAAGAGTACTTAAAGGTCTTTTACATGAGAACATTCCACTCAAAGATATGCTTACAATTTTAGAAACTATTGCAGATATAGCCGAGTTTACAAAAAATGTTGAGCTTATCACCGAACAAGTACGCGCAAAACTCTCACGAGTGATAACACAGATATATTCAAGTGATGATAATGTAGTGAGACTTTTAACCTTTGATACAAACACAGAACAGATACTTCTACAAAAATCTGTAGAACAAGATGGTGTACGTAACTTAATGCTTAATGTAGGCGAGATAAATGCTCTTATCCAAGCTACAAGTGATAAAGCAGCTGAACTTCTTCAAAAAGGGGTTTCTCCTGTTGTTGTTATCGTTGATCCACAACTTCGGCGTGGTGTAGCTGAGATATTTGAGCGTTTCTCACTTGACATCGTTACACTCTCTCATGCTGAGATAGACTCAAATGCTACTTTTGAAGTACTCGGTGCTATCGCTGTTGATTTTTAAATATAAAAAGGAAATTATAAAATAATGAATAATAGAACTATCCACCACCTCTCGCATATTGACCTTGATGGTTATAGCTGTCAACTTGTAATGAAGTATACACCCTATACAAAATACAACTACAATGCCAACTATGGTCCTGAAGTAAAATCAAAACTAACAATTATTTTAGATAATATTAAAGCAGAAAAATCTGCTTCTTTTATACTCATTAGTGACCTTAACCTCACTGCAGATGAGTCACGATGGTTAACAGAGGAAGTAGCAAAACTTAACTCTGCAAAACTTGATGTTAAACTCACTTTACTTGACCATCATGGAAGTGGTGCAGAGTCTGCTAAAAAGCATGACTGGTACTATCTTGATACTGAGCGTTGTGCTACAAAAATAGTCTATGACTATGTAAAAGAGCACTTTGAATTTAATGAGCCATCGTGGATGTGTAAGTATGTAGATATAGTAAACGCGGTAGACTTATGGAAAAAAGAGCAACATGATAACTTTGAATACGGTAAGGTATGTATGCGTCTTGTTACTGAAACAAGAGAACTTAACCGTATAATGTTTGCCAACGAAGACAATACATATAAACTTACTCTTTTAGAAGAAGCCGTAAAGTACATCAATGAAGAAGATGCACCTATAGTTTTAGATGAGAAGATTCACCTGATCAAAAAAGCATTTTTCACACATGAAAAAAATGACACCTTAGATAATCTAGCAACAGACTATGTTGTTCAACTTCTTGGTTCTCAAAGAAAAACAAATACTATCTACTACAAAGGTTATAAGGGTTACCTCTCTTATGCAGTAGGAAATACTTCGATAGTAGGAAATGGTTTTTTAGTAGCCTACCCTGAGTATGACTTTATCGTAGATATAAGTTTTAAAGGGGCTATGAGCCTCAGAGCTGACAACAAAGTTAGTGTTGCACAAATATCTAAAGAGTGGGCAGGTGGTGGCGGACATCCAAATGCTGCTGGTGGAAGAATCCCTCACTTTAAAGAACAGTATAAGTACGAGAAGGTAAAAGAGCAAATAGAGTATCTTATCAGCGATAAAGAGTCCGTTCATGGTAAACTAGAGTGGAAAAAAGAGGATCTGGCATAAACGCCAAAGGTCATAATACTTTAGTTATTTCTAAAGTATCGCTCTATCCCGTTTGCAAGTCCGAGTGCCATAGCTTTTTGGTACTTACGGTTGACTAAACGTTTTGCTTCTTTTGGATTTGTAATAAATCCAACTTCTACTAAAACTGCTGGCATTTGTGCTCCAACTAAAACCCAAAATGGTCCTTCACGAACACCTGCATCTTTTACATTTTTAAAACTCTTCTTTAGACTTCCTAGTGCTCCGCGTTGTAGATCTATAGCTAGTTTATTAGCGGCGACTATATTGTGCGAATTAAGGGTACTTAAAAGTGTATCTTTTCCATAAAATCCCATATCCGAGAGGTCAGCTCTATTTTCACTAGCAGCAACTTTTTTTGCACGAGAAGAACGTGACTTAGCTAAGAAGTAACACTCTATACCATGAACCTTTTTTGCAATCTTCTTCCCTACTGCATTTGCATGGATACTGATGAAAAGATCTGCTCTTTTTTTATTTGCAAAATGTGTTCTATTTCTTAGTTTTATAAACTTGTCTGAGTCACGTGTCATATAGACCTTGTAACCACGACTTTTAAGCACTTTTTTCAACTCTTGTGCAATCTTTAGTACAACTATCTTTTCTCTGTATCTCTTATATCCAACTGCACCTGGGTCTTTCCCACCATGTCCAGCATCTATTACAATAATCTTATTTTTATCTACTGACTTTGGTGTTATTCCACGGGGTTTAGGTACTATGTATCTTGATTTTTTTACATTTTTAATATGTACTATGAGAGACTTCATATCTTTTTTAAAACTAATCTTTAGCTTATAAGTATTTTGTATAACTAAACGCAGTGTAGTTGTGTTGAACTGTGCTAATTTTATCTTATCTATACCCTCTTTACGTAGATTTTGTGAGCGTGTTAACATAGAGGCATGTATATCAAAGATGTATTTATACTGTTTTGTTTTTGAATCATAAAGCGTAAAGTAATTGATTTGATTATTTCGCAGTTTCTTATCAAAAGACATCACTATTCTGTTCTTTTTCCAGCGAATAGATTTTAACTTATGAGTTGATTTTACTTTTAAATTTTTGTGTGTAGTTTTATTTGCTTTTGAGTTTGGAGTTTTGTATACTGACTTTGGATTCAAAGAAGAGAGTTCATCAGAATATTGTGAGATATCTATATGAAGTTTCTCTCCACTATTTACAATACCCTTTAATGCACTAAGTTTTAACTTCTTATCATCATTCATCAAAGCTCTAAGATAAAGATTTTTATAGTCGTTATATGCACGAAACTGATTACTTTTATTTGAGGTTTTCATAAACCCATTTGCTCTTACTAGAACCTCTTTATCACTTAAAGCATGCAGTGACACTATAAAGATAAAAAGAAGAGCGGCACAACGAAGCATTTAAAAACTATTCGCCTTGCGTTAGTTTGTTAATAAGCTCTTTTACTGAGATAATCTCAGTTATACGGTAACCATTTGTACCTGAGAAGAAAAGCCCAAGTTCTGTATTTCCTTCGTAAGCATCTGAGAGTCTATCTGCGATACAAAAGCCAACTGCTTTAGCCTCAACACCACGATTACATGGAGCAACACAATTTGATATACACTTAATTGCAGGGCCTTCACGTCTTTCTATAAGACCTGTGAGGTTAGTTCTTACTCCACGAGCGGGATAACCAACAGGAGAGCCCATAAGCTGAATGTCTTCTTCTTTAGCAGCAAGAAGAACATCTTTGAAATTATCATGTGCATCACATTCGTATGTACCAATAAAGCGTGTTCCCATTTGAACACCACGAGCACCAAGAGCCATCATCTCTTCAATGTCATTTTTATCCCAAACACCACCAGCAGCTATAACAGGAATATCTCCCCATTTTGCCGCTTCTTCTACAACAGGAGCAACAATATTTTCTAATTGATTTTCTTCCATTGCACACTGCTCATAAGTAAAACCTTGGTGCCCACCAGACTTAGGACCCTCAACGATGACAGCATCGGGTATTCTGTCATAACGTTTTTTCCAACGCTTACAAATAATTTTCAGTGCTTTTGCAGAAGACACGATAGGAACAAGAGCGACATCTGGATAATCCCCAGTAAACTCTGGCATATTGGTTGGAAGACCAGCCCCAGTAATTATAATATTTGCACCCGCTTCACATGAGTCAGTTACAACACGTCCATAGTCATTAATTGCATATAAAACATTACAAGCAATAGGTGTGTCACCACAAATTTTTCTAGCATCTGAAAATATTTTAATTAGGGCTTCTTTTGAGTAAAAATTTTCTGCTTCTAAAGGACGCTGTGCTACTAACTTTTTAACATGTTCTTTTTTATCATAATAACCCGTTCCAACTGAAGAAATAACTCCTAGTCCACCCTCTTTACTTACAGTTCCTGCAAGTTGAGACCAAGAGATACCTACACCCATTCCACCTTGAACTATTGGTATTTTGATAGTGTGTTTTCCTATTTGTATAGACTTAAAACTCATTAGTTTACCTTTAATTTTGCAAATTTTCTTTTTCCAACTTGGAGCAGGTACTCGCCAGTTGTTAGCACTAACTTTTCATCAGTTACTTTTTCTCGGTTTATTTTAACGCCACCTTGCTTAATATCTCTTCTAGCTTGCGAAGTTGAGGGCTCTAAAGCACAATCTAGTAACGCTTTTGCTATCCAAATCTCACCTTCGTTAGAAAACTCGGGAATATCTGTTGGAATTTGGCTTTTTGTGTGAACTTTATCAAACTCTATTTTAGCACTATTTGCTTGCATTTCACTATGAAAACGAGCTGTTATTTCTAATGCAAGTGCTTCTTTTACTTTTTTAGGATGCAGCGAGCCATCCCTTACAGCAGTTTTTAAGTCCGCAATTTCATCAAGTGTTTTAGTACTGAGAAGTTCATAAAAACGCCACATCAAATCATCGCTTATACTTAAAACTTTACCAAACATATCATTTGGAGTATCAGTTACACCGATGTAGTTTCCTAAAGATTTGCTCATCTTTTGTACACCGTCTAAACCTTCTAAAATCGGCATCATTAAAACAGCTTGTTGCTTTTTAATTTCATAAGATTTTTGAAGTTGGCGACCCATTAGAAGATTAAACTTCTGGTCTGTTCCCCCTATTTCAATATCTGATTTAAGGTAAACACTATCATAACCTTGAAGTAGAGGATACATAAACTCACTTACTGCAATTGGTGTTTGTGAAGCATAACGTTTAGAGAAGTCATCGCGTTCTAACATACGAGCAACAGTTAGGTTTGATGCGAGTTGCAACATACCTACTGAGCCCAAAGCATCTAACCACTCTTTATTATACACTATATCAGTCTTATCTTCGTCTAAAATCTTAAATGCCTGTGATGTGTAAGACTCAATATTTTTCGCAATATCATCAGCTGTAAGTACTTTTCTAGTAGCACTTTTACCAGTAGGATCACCAATAGTTGCTGTAAAATCCCCTATCAGAAACTGAACACGAGCACCAAACTTTTGAAAAGTAGCTAATTTTTGAAGTAGTACAGTATGGCCTAAATGTAAATCAGGTGCAGTAGGGTCAAAACCGGCTTTTACAGTATAGTGTTTCCCCTCGTCGAAGTAAGCCTTAAGAAGTTTTTCAATCCTCTCAATATCAATTATTTCGGCTGTTCCTCTGTTTATTTCACGTAATGCTTCTTCTATCATTTTATCTGTATCTCCAATCGTTCTTAAGTATATTTAATTTTTATAAGCATCATCAGTACGAATCAAATGTATAACTTTTATTTTTGATTCTATTTTAACACGTAGTGCATTAATATCTGCTTCTTTTGATTCAAAACCAAGTTCACAAAATTTTGTATAATTCTCACTCTCTTTACCAAGTTCAATTGAATGTATATCAATATTCAACTTCACAAGATAGCTTAGAAACTCTGCTAGTGCACCTTTTTCATTATATAAAGATGCTATAAGTTTATATTTGTAAAGTTTGTGATGGGACCAAGACACAAATAGCATCTTAGTATTTTCAGTTAATTTTTTAGCGGCTACACTACACATTTTATGGTGCACATTTACCTTAGATTTTGACAAAAAGCCCATAACTTCATCACCAGTTTTTGGATGACAGCAGTAATCAAATACTACATCATKYACACTACTAGATGAGTATATTTCTAAACCTGCTATATGTGTACTTTTTAACTTAAACCTATGCCTAGATATAAAAGCACGAAAGCGGCTGTTCTTACTTATGTCCGCAATATATCTATGAATAACATTTTTAAAGCTTTCTATGTCTGATGCTATACTAGATATATTGTCATAACCATGCTGTGTAAACCACTCCTGTATTCTATGTTGGTTTAAGCCCATAACTGTTGCTACTATATTAATTGCATATTTTCCATTTATTTCACGTAACCGTGTGTTACAGTTGAGTTTCATATTTGTTTGAGCCTTGCTCGTTTTTACTGCATCAATCCATGAACACCTTGTCATTGTCTCATCTTCAGTAATAATTTTTACAATATCACCATTATGAAGTTCAGTCAATAAAGAGGACTTTACCTTGTTTACAAGAGCCGCTACAGCTTTATTTCCGACTTCACTGTGAACTGCATATGCAAAGTCTAAAACTACTGCACCGCGAGGTAGAGTAAAAGCATCCCCTGTTGGAGAAAACACAGATATATCTTCGCTATATAAATCATTTTTAATTAATGCATAAAAATCTTCAACAGACTCTTCTTGGTACTGTAAGTTATCTAACCAGTCTAGTTTTATATTATCATTACCTGACTTATACTTCCAGTGTGCAGCTATACCTAATTCGGCAGTTTTATGCATGTCGTATGTTCTAATTTGCACTTCAAATATCGCAGTATTGTAAAAAACACTTGTATGAATTGTCTGGTAACCATTATCTTTTTCTACAGCTATATAATCTTTAAAACGCGAGGCTAATGGACGAAAATGAAGATGAATAAGTCCTAAAATATTATAACATCGTACGGGATTATCCGTAAGAATTCTGACTGCTAAAAGGTCTAAAACTTCATCTATACTCACACCTTTTCTCTGCATCTTTAAGTAAATGGAGTAACGGTGTTTCACACGAGAAAGTACCTCAAAGTCATCCTCACAAAAACCATTTTGCATAAGCAGTTTAGTTATCGCTTCTTTAAAGTCATTAAGGCTTAGCTCAATTGCATGATAATTTGAGTCAAGATAATTGTCAATATGATGTTTCTCTTCTTTAAAAAGATACGAAAAGCTCAAGTCTTCTAGCATGTTTTTTAAAAAGCTTATTCCTAAGCGGTGTGCTATTGGAGCATAAACAACTAATGTTTCTTCTGATATTCGGTGTTGTTTATATTCAGCTAATGCATCAAGTGTTAACATATTATGCAGTCTATCACAGAGTTTTACAACCAATACACGTACATCTTCAATACTTGCTAAAAGCATTTTTCTGAAAGTTAATGCCGAAGCCGTGAGTCTCTCATCTGAGCTTGAGGGGACTAGTTCATTGTCACGAATAAGATCAATTTTAGTGAGTCCCGAAACTAAGTGTGCTACATCTTCCCCAAAATGCTCTAAAATATCTTCGATACTTGTCTCGGTATCTTCAACTATGTCATGTAGGAGTGCAGCAATTGCCATCGACTCATCATCCGTAATAGAAGCGACAATAGAGGCAACAACGATGGGGTGAATAACATAGGGTTCTCCACTTTTTCTAAACTGAAGTTTATGTCCTTCAATTGAAAAAGAGAGTGCTTTTTCTAGTTTCTCACTAGAATCGATTTTTGTATATAGATAAGCTATGGCAGAGTCAACATCATGAAAATGTTTGACTTTTTCAATCTCTACTTTACTTAGTGACAAAAGATCTACTTTTCGAGGTCAACAAAGCCTTTAATTGTAACAAGACCTTCTGCYAKTTCCATAAGTGCTAAATCAGCAGACTTTATAGAGTTAGTACTTACACTTAGTTTACTCTGTGCACCATTTTCTAACTCATCACATCTTGCTGCAATTGCAAGCGCTAATTGGTAACGATCCATATTTGGATTCATTTCTAATATCTTTGCTGTTAATTCTTCTGTTTTCATATCTTGGTTTCCTTTTATTTTATGCTTATTTTACAATAGAACAGTTGTTCATATTACCATTTAAAATGTCTAAAATATTTCCTGGTACAGACATATCACAAACTATAATTGGTAACTTGTTGTCTTTGGCTAAAGCGATAGAAGTATCATCCATCACTTTAATATGATCTTGAAGTGCTTCATCATAAGTAAGAGCATCAAGTTTTACTGCATCACTGTATTTTACAGGATCTTTATCATAAACACCATCTACCTTAGTCGCTTTGATGATAACTTCTGCACCGATTTCAACCGCACGAAGTGTTGCAGCCGTATCAGTTGTAAAGAAAGGATTACCAGTTCCCGCTGCAAAAATCACAACACGACCTTTTTCTAAATGTCTTACAGCCTTACGGTTTATATATGGCTCAGCAATTTGCTCCATTTTAATAGCTGTCTGCATACGAACTTCAAGTCCAGTATGCTCACAAGCTTCTTGCATTGCAACACCGTTAATAACAGTAGCAAGCATTCCCATATAGTCACCAGAAGTACGTTTAATAATACCATCTTGAGCAGCAGTAACACCACGAATGATATTGCCCCCACCAATAACAATACCTACTTCAATACCTGCATCTACAAGAGACTTTATCTCTCGTGCAATGTATTTTAAAATCTTTGTGTCAATTCCATGACCTGCCTCACCAGCAAGAGCTTCGCCTGAAAACTTTACTAAAACACGTTTATTAGCCATTGACATACCTTTTTATAAAAATCTTTGTATTATACTTAAAAATCTCTTTATATCTGCTTACAATCTAATCATTACTTTTAGCTATATTATAAAGTAGTATATACGGTGTAATTTCAGAAAAAACAACAGCACGAAGTCTTTCATTAGGATTTAACATATATTCTAACATTCTGGCAACTACTTCATCTATTCCTGGCACAAGTTTACGGACATCTTGTAGTTTTTCTCTTTTACTTGCCGGTGTGAAATGATCATATGAGGAGTATGGTTCTTTTTTTGTTAGATGATAATAAAGTTTGCGCCCAAGTTCAAAAACTTCAAACTCTTCATTTTTACCCGTGAGCACTCTTGTCTCAAAACCACAAACAACATCTATATTTTTTGCTCTTAGGTATGCTTTTAACATCATTACAAAACCTATGTTCGCTCTTGTATAAGAACTTAAGACTCTTGTATGAAAACCTTCAAATTCTTCACCATCTTTACGTAATCTTTTATACTCTAACATCAATGATTCTACATAAAGTTTTGCATATTCTAATGGTACTGATTTTACTACAGTATGACCTTCAGTAGATTCACCCGTAAGTTTTCCACCAAGAAAAATATGAACTCCACTTCCGTTAATACCCTCTATCTTTGCCTTACAGCCTTCAAAACCGATATCACCTAAACTATGGATACCACAACCTTTTACACAAGCAGACCAGTACATACGCACACGACCACTCTCTAGTGGTACTTTTTGCGCGAGATAATCTGCCATATTTATTGCATCATTTTTATTCTCTATCACACCAAAGGGACAGTGTTCTGTTCCAGCACAAGCGATAAGATGATTTTTATATGGAGTATCTACATTTTTATACTTAAGGAAAAAGTCCTCTTGTAATAGTGCACTAAGATCTTTAACACCCATAATATAAAAACTCTGTTCCATATCAAAACGCAACTCGCTATTTCCATGAACTTCAGCTAGTGCACCAGCTTGCACCATTGCAGTACCTGTAAAAATACCAGAAGGTATAACAGCATGTACACCTACACTACCATCGCGAAGTTGAATCTTCCCATGATCAGGTTCTACATAGTCCGTTTTTGTCATAGTCTCACCAGCGTGAGCAAACTCAATACCAGCATTCTCACGAACTGCTTTTGCCATCTCTTCCATGCCAACAGCAGCAATTAAAAAATGAAGTCTATTTTTATTTCGATTATCCCTAAATCCAAAACGTTTAAAAAGATCTGTAATAGAGCTAAACGCAGCTAAAACTTCTTCTTCATTTTTTAAGAATATATCTGCACTTTTAGCAAGCATACCAACACGACCACCAAGATATAAGTTATAACCGAACATACCTTCTTTTTGTGCCAGTACAAAACAGCAATCATTCCCATAAACATTACATCTATTTGACAAGTTTCCTGTAATTGATGTATTAAATTTTCTAGGAAGCGTTGAAATCCACTCAGGATTTGCTAAAAATAGATCTTGAAGTTTTAAAAGTGTCCCATGAGATGGAATAACATTGTCAAAAGCCAAATCATCAAAAGGGTCTGCAACAATTCCGCGAATATTGTCTACTCCCGTTTGAAAAGCAGATATTCCAACAGCGTTTAATCGTTTAATAATTGGAGGTAAAGACTCTATAGTTAAGTATCTAAGCTCACACTGCTGTCTTGTTGTGAGGTCAATATAATCTTGACCAAACTCTTTTGCACACTCACCTATAACTTTAGCCTGCTCTGCTTTCATAAACCCACCAGGAATTCGAAGCTTTAGCATAAACTTTTCAGGTGTTGCAGGACGATAGTAAATACCAAAACATTTTAAAAAGTATGATTTATCTTCTGGAGGCACAGAATCAAAACCATTTTTTGCATACGTCTCTAACATATCGTATGCTTCTTGTGCCGTTTTAGAATTCTTAATAACTTCTATTTTATTAAGTTTGTGACTGCGAATATTAAATGCTTTTTGAAGTGCTTTCATATATGTTGTATCCATTAGATGTTTTTATTTCTTATTTTATCCATATTTACTCAATTTTTAATATCTTTTTGATTATAATTTATGCATTTAATAAATAGTGAGTATTATGTTCAATCTATTTTCATCTAAAAAAACTGCTCTCAACAGTGGTAAAATCCAAAATAAAAACTTTTCTAAAACTATCTCCTTTGAGTCAAAAGCGGGTCTCCTTTTCATCTCTATTTCTATAAATAATAAATCTTATAAACTACTGCTTGACACCGCAGCGTTCACTATTCTCAGTCCTGAACTATTAGAAGAGTTAAAATGTAAAAAGGCAGAAGACTCACTCCAAACCTTCGATGCTTTTGGTTCACAAAAAGATCTACGTACATACACTCTTCCATTATTAGAAATCCAAGRTCTAGTTTTTAATGATTTTCATGTTATTTGTGATGATTTTTCTAAAAAATTTCCATTTTCTTGTTTAGAATTTGATGGTATTTTAGGATACAACCTATTTCAAAACCTCATCTTAGAAATTAACTATGAGAATAGAAACATAACTATAAGTGATAGACCAGTAAATAAAGAAGGTTATATCACTTCAAAACTTTTAACTCTAAAGGGTGGTGCACCTGCATTTACAATGCAAGTTGGGAAGAGAACACTAGTAGTTGGAATTGATACAGGAAAGAATGATGGTTTGATGTTAGGCGATAAAAAGTTTCTAAACTACTGTGTACAAAAGAAGTTACAAAGGCAAAGAACAACAGGAGTCTTTTCAAGTAGTTTTAGTGGACTTAATCAACATAGTTTTATCGATACATACTTACTTGAAAATATAAAGATTATAAATAAAATAAGCGTTAGTTCATTTCCTATTTCGTATGAAGAAAATGCCCAAAACATTGCAGGAAATGCTTTTTTGAAATACTTTCATATCATTATAGATTTTGTTAGAAAACAAGTTTATTTAAAAAAGACATATATAGAAATAAAAGAAGATTTTCTAAAAAGTTTTGGTTTTTTAACATTTTGGAACGAAGAAAAGAAGCTTTATATTTCAGCTATAATTGAGAATTCTCCAGCATATAAGTCAAGGTTAAAAATTGGTGATAAGATTTTGTCTATCAATGATTTAGACACTCTAAGTTTCTCACAAAAAGATTATTGTGAGTTTTCACTTTTAGCAAAAAAGAGTCTTTTTCACAATACTGACTCAGTAAAGATTACTATCAAAAGAGATACTAAACTTATACAAGTACCTCTTTACTTATGATGTTTTAAACTCTTTTTCTTTAAAAGCCACACCTTCATAGGCACTCTTTTTATGTGCTATCGCTCCACTTATCTCTGTCTCTTGTATAACTAGACCCTCAGGAACTTTTTGTGAGTGAAGTTGAATAGCCGTCTGTTTAAAGTTTGGCTCTCCTGATTTTGGACAGAAACTATCATTTGTTAAAGTGTTGATAAGTTGTTCGTTAAAGTGAAAAGGTACAAAAACACTTCCCTCTCTCACACTTCCCGTTACACGAACGATCACATCATTTATACGACCACGAGCAGAAGACAGACTCATTCTATCACCACTTTTGACTTTGAGTTTAACTGCATCTTTAGGACTCACATCAACCCAAGCTTCTGGTGCTAAGTCATTAAGTATGGCTATAGTTTTTGTTTTTGTACGAGTATGCCACTGCTCAACTGTTCTTCCCGTATTGAGTATTACAGGGAATTCACCACTTACAGCTTCCGCCATTGGAAACCAATCTGCACAGATAAGTTTTGCTTTTTGGTCTGGTGTTCTAAAAGGAATATCACTAGAGTAGAGTCTTTTTGTGCCAAGTGGTCTCTCTTCATTACAAGGCCACTGAATACCACCCTCTTTTTCAATCAACTCATAAGTGATACCAGAGTAGTCACAAAGTTGTCCTTTTGAAACCTTTTTCCACTCAGTAAAAGCATCTTCTGGTTTACTCCAAGAAGGAAATAGCATCTCATTTACACCCTCAAAGTATTTTGAAAACTCTAAGACAATATCAAAATCACTTTTTGAATCAGCTAAAGGTTCTACGGCTTTGTTCGCTCTGTTACAGCGACGTTCGCTGTTTGTATACACACCCTCTTTTTCACCCCAAGTTGCAGCTGAAAAAACCACATCAGCTATCTCAGCTGTATCACTTAAAAAAGCATCTTGAACAACAAGCATATCTAACTTTGCAAAAGTCTTTCTCAGTTTTTCTTGATTTACAAAAGATACTAATGGATTTGTAGCCGTAATCCAAAGTGCTTTTATCTCTCCTCTGTCTATGGCATCTATAATGTCAGCATATTTATATCCACGAGATGTAGGGACTATCTCCTCAGGTACATTTACAATACTTGCATACTCTTTGAGTGCAGCTTCGTCACCAAAGTTTCTATATCCTGGTAAAGAAGAGGTAAAGCCTGTCTCCCTAGTTCCCATCGCATTACACTGTCCTGTAATACTAAAAGGACCAGTACCCTCTCTACCGATATGACCAGTAAGTAAGTGTAGATTAATAATAGCACTTACAGTATCTGTTCCCATAAAAGACTGGTTTACACCCATAGTCCATGCTGATAAAACTGCATCTTGTGATACAAATTCACGAGCCAGTTCATAAAGAGTTTTTACATCTATGCCTGTTATGTTTGCCACTTCTTGTGGTGGATAATCTTGAAGATGCTTTTTGAGTTCTTTATAACCATTTGTATTTGCTTTTATATAACCTTCATCTTCCCAGCCCTGCTCCATTATGATATATGCAAGTCCATTATAAAGAGCTAAGTCTGTTCTTGGTTTTATGGGTACATATAGGTCAGCCATCTGAGAAGTTTTACTAGCCCTTGGGTCTATCACTATCACTTTTTTAGTTGCTTTTTTGTTTTTGTTTATATGTAGTGTAAGAATTGGGTGGTTATCTGCGATATTTGCACCGATAAGAAAAATTGTATCAGCATGTTGAAAATCTTCATACGAGGATACTGGTCCATCACTCCCAAGAGATTGTTTGTACCCCATAACAGCTGAAGCCATACATAAAGTAGTATTTCCATCATAGTTATTTGTACCAAGACCAAGCTGTACAAACTTTCCTAGAGTATAGAACTCTTCTGTTAAAAGTTGTCCTGTACCTATTACGGCAACAGCTTTATTTCCATGCTCTTTTTGAATTTTTTTAAAACTATCACTAACAGTAGTAAAAACCTCATCCCAAGAACTTTTTTGTAGTTTACCATCGCGTTTTATAAGTGGTGCTAGAATTCTATTTGATGAGTTTATCATCTGATGCTCAGAGAGACCTTTAGGGCAAAGTGTTCCCATATTCACATCATGTTTTGGGTCCCCTTTTGTATAAACAGCCTTACCATTTTTCACACCGATATAAAGCCCACACCCTACACCACAGTAACCACAAGTAGAGTACACCCACTTATCTGGTTTGTTTGCATCACTTATCATACCAAAAGTATCATCGTGAGAAAGTTTATACTTCTTCTCTTTTATATCAAAACCTAAAAAATCTTTTATCTTTGCTATCATCGTTGTTTTCCTACAAAAAATCCACCTGCCATACTAAGAGGAACAACAGTTGTATAAAATAAAAACCTATCACTGAGTTCACTAACAAGACTTATAGCAAGTGCTAAGAACATCACCAGTGATGCAAGTCCAAACGATCCACTTCCTGCAAATACTAGTGCTAGTAAAGGGAGGAGAACGCCTGCAAGAACTAAACTTATAATACGTCCTACTTTCACATTTAAGAAGTTCTCATTTAAGAGTCTTTTTGTGCGTTGGAGTTGATACTGATTTTCTTTTATAGTATCAAGGCTTCTTGTATCCTCATATGTAAAGAAAAGTTGTGCCAATGCGCCAAGCATACCCATAGCGATAAGTGGAATAACAACATCACTTAGACTGAGTAGCGAACTAACAAAGGCTAGTAAAAATATACCCACATAAGCCACACCAAAAAACTTTAAGTTAGTTGTAAATCTATCCCATGAAGGACGAGCTCTTATACGATATATCATCGCTTGTGCATAAATACCGTAAATACCAACAACTAAAGTAAGTGCTTCAATAGTCAAACGCAGTGTCGTATTTACTTCAAAAAAGTATAAAGCGACAACCCCACCCATTAAACCAGTAAAAGCTCCAAGTGCTGCAGCTTCACGAGACAACCATGACCTTTTAATATTTTTCATAGCAGTCAGTGCTAAAAATGGACGCCCTAAGTGTAGTGCAGAAAGTGGTAAACCTAAGACTGCTGGTAACATTACTAAAAGTGCCATAATCCAGTTTGTTGATTCAAAACCAAAAAGGCTCATTGCATCACCTAAGAAAAGGGCTAAGAATCCACCAAGTGAGATTTGAGTTAGTACTGTCATAAAAACTAAAGGCAACTCTTTATGAGCAGGATTAAGTATATGTTCATCTACCTCTTTCATATCCTCTGGTAAATTATCAGGAAGTGTATAACGAGTTGTAGAGTTAGTAATTCTAGCGTCCGGTAAAAATGGCATATTACCCTCTTCATCTATCTTCTCATCTAACCACTCTTGTATATTTACAGCTTCTATTTCTATAGCACCTGCTGGACAAGCCTGCACACAAGCAGGAGATTGTCCAACATCGAGACGTTCATGACACATATGACATTTTGTAACGATATTTCTCTCTTCGTGAAACACAGGAACTCCATACGGACAGTTCCAAGTACAGTACTGACACCCTATACATGTATCATCATCGTGGATAACGATACCTGTCTCTTCTATCTTTATATAAGACTCAGTAGGACAACCGATAAGACACTCTGGGTCTACACAGTGGTTACAAGACATTGAGTTTAGCATCTGAGTAAACGCAGGAAACTCTCCACCTTCTACTTCTCCAACTCTTCGCCATTTTATATCTGCTGGGTTATTGTTTTGCTCATTACAAGCCACTTCACAACAACGACATCCAACACAGGCAACAGCATCAAAATGAAATCTATACTGCTCACCTTCTTTAAGTGCAGGTATGTCAATACCGTAAGAGCCGCACTGCATTCCGGTATCTGCTTTGTGGTCTATAAAACTCTCTAGTGGGGTTTGCATTTTCTCTTTTCTCTTTTTATCTTTAAGTTATTTTTATTATACAGAAATTATCTGGTGTTTGAGTCTTTGGCATGAACTATTTTTAAGCAACAAGAAAGATTAAATCTTTACAAATCCAAGTGGCATGGTTACAACTCGATTATAAGTTCTAATGAGCGATTTTTAATCACATATAGATAAGTAACTCTTCTAATTTATATTATAATCACACTATAAATAGTTAGGAGATTTTAATGGCGTTATTTAGTAAACTCAAAGGGCAAGGTCATGCACCTACACTCTTTTCGGCCTTCATATATTTTGATTTAAGTTTTATGATTTGGACAATTTTAGGTCCTCTCTCTTCTGAAATAGTAGAGTCATTTGCTATGCAAGGTTTTATCATGTCCACAAGCCAAAAAGCAACTCTTCTTTCATTACCTATCCTCTCTGGTGCACTTCTACGCATAGTTCTTGGATTTAGTGTAGATAAATTTGGTGCTAAAAGGACAGCCTTAACATCACAGTTTATAGTTATTCTCTCTTTATTACTTGTTTACTTTTTAGGTGAGTCTATTACATATAATCAACTTCTCGGTGTCGCTTTAACCTTAGGTTTTGCAGGTGCGTCATTTGCAGTTGCTCTTCCTCAAGCGGGTCAGTGGTATCCACCAAAACTTCAAGGTCTTGTTCTTGGAATTGCGGGAGCTGCATACTTTGGTGTAGTTATGGGTTTTATCTTTTCTCCAAAAATCGCTCAGTACTATGGATGGCAGTCCGTATTTTTAGTAGCTGCAGGACTTGCCATAATACTTTTCATAGCTTATGCAATTTTAGCAAAAGATGCACCTGCCGATGTTTATAAGACAAACCCAAAAAAGTTAAAAGACTACCTCAAGCTTTTAAAAGACACAGACACATGGTGGTTTAACCTCTTTTATGCCGTTAGTTTTGGTGGATTTGTAGGATTTGGAGTCTTTTTAAAACTCTACCTTACAGACACATATTCGGATGAGATGGCAGAGATAGGGCTCTCCTGGTTTGCAGAAGATAACATTAAAGTAATGGCTGGATATTTTGGAGCTTTATGTATATTTGCAGGAACAATTCTTCGCCCAATTGGTGGAAGTATCGCGGATAAGATAGGAGGCATAAAAGCTCTTTATATCTTCTTTAGCATAGTGACTGTTATGGTTATCATAAATGCAGTTGTTACTCTTCCTTTTTCCCTCGTAATTATTGTCTTTTTTATCACAATGGCAAATCTTGGAATGGCAAATGGTGCAGTTTTTCAACTTGTACCACAACGCTTTGGAAAAGACATAGGTGTAATGGTTGGAATTGTTGGGGCCGCTGGTGGACTTGGTGGAACAGCACTTATTAAAACTCTTGGTTATTCTAAAGATACATATGATGGCTATATGGTTGGATTTTTAATCTTTGCAGGTGTTACGCTTATCGCAATTGCAGGTCTTAGTTTTGTTAAAACAAGATGGAGAACTACATGGGGTATCTCTGCTGGTGGTAGAATATAAGGCAATGAATGCAACTAACATAAAATACACCGGTTTTTCACTTGCAAAACGAAAGGAACTAACCGGAGATGATTTTTATGATGTAAAAACTATTGGTGATGTAACAATAGCCGTTGTATGTGACGGTGTTGGAAGTGCTGCAGAGGGTGCTGCTGCTGCAAAACGAACAACAACACACCTCATGAACAACTTCAAAATCCGTCCAAAATCTTGGAGTATTGAAAAGTCTATAAAAACTTTTATTGCATCTATTAATTCTATTTTGTATCAAGAGTCCCAAGTAAATTATGAATCAAGTGAACTTGTTACTACTCTAACAATAGTTGTAATTCAAGGTAACCGTTTATATGGAGCAAATGTAGGCGACAGTCGTGTTTACCTCTACAGAGACTCTAAACTTAACCAACTCTCAACTGACCACACTATGGATGAGCCTGGTTTTGAGAATGTACTTACACAAGCTATGGGTATAGATGCTAGTGTTGAGCCTTATTACTTTGAGAACATCATAGAAAAAGATGATAAAATCCTTCTTTGCAGTGATGGCCTTTACAATGTTTTACCAACAACAGAACTCACTCAATGCATGAATCTTGAAGCCCATTCTTTAGTAAGAAAAGCAAGTAAACTAACAGAGGACAATCTTCCTGATGATACTACTGCAGTTGTAATTAGCATACTAAAAGCTGATGAACTTAATACTCTCAAACAACAAAACCTTGATATCCCTCAAATACTTAAAGAGGGTCAAATCATAGATGGTTATACACTTACAAGAGCTTTAATTCAAAATGAAAGAACATGGTTAGTCCATAAAAAAACAAAAAATTATGTTTTAAAATTTGCGCCAATAAATGCACTTGAGGATGAAACAAGTTTAGATATTTTTGTTAAAGAAGCTTGGAATGCAAAACGCCTGAAGGCTGATTTTTTTCCAAAAGCAGTTATTCCTAAAAATCGTTCCGCACGTTATTATGTGATGCAACATTTTAAAGGCGAAGATCTTGATGCCTACCTTAGTCATAAACATATAACTATAGATGACTCTATAGAACTAGCAAACACACTTTTAAAGATGTCTCAATACTTAGTAAGATATGATCTTATTCATGGCGACATTAAACCTCCTAATATTATGATAGCCAAAGATAGTGATGAGAACCTTGAGTTTAAAATCATTGATTTTGGAAGTATAACTGATATTTTTTCTTGTGATTCTAAAGCAGGAACACCAAGCTATTTAGCACCTGAGCGTTTTTTAGGGGATGCGATAAGTGAGACCACTGAAATCTTCTCTATCGGTGTCACCCTCTATCTCTCACTTACTGAAAAATATCCTTATGGAGAGATAGAACCTTTTCAAAATCCAAGTTTTAAAGAAGCAAAACCTGCGAGTTTTTATAATAAAAACATTCCAAATTGGCTTGACAGTATCATTATGCGTTCTATTGCCATAGACAAAGATGAGCGTTATTCACACTACTCAGAGATGAACTTTGAGTTACATAATCCAACAAAAGTAAAACCATACTTTATTAAAAGTGCTTCCTTGATAGAAAAATCACCACTTCTTTTTTACAAAATAGCCTTTAGTAGTATGACTTTTATAAACTTTTTACTTTTATACTTGTTACTTAAGTAGACTAAAGTTATACACTTTAAGACTCTTTTACTATAATATCTATATAACAAAGATATATATTTAAAGTGAGTTTATGAGTTGGTTTAATTTTTTTGAAGAGACACAAGACAACTGTTCTATTACTTTTGGAAAAGGTATAAATGCATCCCTTGCACCAGATGAAGAAGAACTTTTTAAACTCTCATATGAAGCTTTTGAGAAAAAAGATATTTTAAATGCTTATGAGCTATTTTTTAAGTCACTTATCAACTTCAGCGATAATAAATCCAATCACAATATAGTTTTAAACAAAACAGATACTGAGCTCAAATTTGAAATTTATCAAGGTCTAGCAAAAATTACGGGTAAAGTCACTCAGAAGAGTCTTTATGCAGAGATAAACATCATGAAAACTTCAGAAGCCAGTGTTGCTATTAAACGCTACCTTTTAGAAAGAAACTACCAACTCACGTATGTAAACTACTTTAGTAATGATTCATCTATTAAACTAAAACTCTACCAAGACAACATCAGTCTCTCACCTCAAAAAATATTTTTTCCCCTACGAGAATTAGCACTTAACGGTGAGCATGACAAAGAACATATTAAAAGTGAATTTAAAGATATACAACTAGAAGATACAGGTCATTTACAAAAAATAGACGAAAAACAGTTAAAAGTTAAGTACAAATATTTAATACAATGGATAGACGAATTAGAACAAAAAGTTCTTACCCTTCCAGTAAATGACAATACTGGAATGCAGTCTTTTTTATACCTTAATATACTTTTTAAAATTGACTATCTGCTATCAGTGAAATGTCAACTACACCATGAACTATCAAAAAAAGCACTTGAGTATTTTGGAAATGAGCACTCAACAATTGAGTCAAAAAACGAAGAACTTAAGAAATATACTCTTGAACTTAAAGAACTTACATATGAAGAGTTTTCTCAGAATTTTTATAAAGCAAAATATACTTTTGACCCTATAGATAAGTCATCTTATGATGATATAGTTATTTTTATAAATGAATCACAAAATAAAATACGTTGGTATAAAAATAATAGATATGCACAGGTCATCCCAACTATTTATAACTATATTGCCTTTTACTCCCTATACAACTATGGAATGAATGCCACGCTTAAAGAACTTTTCCATATTTTGGTAGAAGTGCAAAATAGTTCTTTTTTTATAGCTATATCTTGTACTGGACTTTATAACGAACAAACAAAAAAACTTTCTAAACGCAGTATCTTAAATAAAATAAAAAAAGTTCTACAAGATGCTCCGCAAACATATACTTCACTTACTATTGATGATGAGAGTTTAAACTTTGCATCTTTAGATGAATTTTCTAATTCTTATTATATTATGCTAAAAAATCTTGATTTTGAAGAGGCCTAAATTATGAATACTCAAATTATCCTCGAAAAACAGATTGAAAATATTATGCAAATAATGACTCCTTATGGAAGTGGTACAGGTTTTATTATAGATGATATAATTATTACTAACTCTCATGTAGTTGGTGGATTAAAAGAAGTAGTAGTCAGTGCTAAAAAAATTCCACGTATTATTGCTACTGTTATTTATGATGACCCATTTTTTGACCTTGCGTTTATTAAATGTAAGTTTGATCAGCCTACTACAGCTTTAACATTAGTTGATGAACATGTAAATGATGGTGACACTGTTGTTGCTATCGGTCATCCATATGGTCTTAACTATACAGCAACAGAGGGTATCGTCTCACGAGCATCAAGACTTCAAGATGATTTGGAATATATTCAGATAGACGCAGCTATCAATCCTGGAAATAGTGGTGGACCATTACTCAATGTAGAGGGTAGAGTTGTAGGAGTCAATACTTTTATAATTCAAAATGCAAATAATTTAGGCTTTGCACTCCCCTTCTTTTATCTTCAAGATGCACTTACTGCTTTTAAAGCTCAAAAAGATGAAAACATTATCAAATGTCCTTCGTGTAAAAACCTTATACAAGAGCTAAATATTGACCATGATTATTGTCCGAAGTGTGGTGTCAAACTAGAAGTTGCAAAACTTAGACGTAAGGGATATAATCCAACAGGTCCTACTAAGATGATAGAAGATATTTTAAGTTCTTTAGATGTTAACGTAACTCTATCACGACGTTCTTTAGCCTCTTGGAGAATTGATGAGGGAACAGCTCGAATAGATATAAACTACTATGAAAATGGTGTCATTATTGGAGATTCAAAACTTTGTGCTATCCCTAGTCAAAACATAGATAAGATATATGACTATCTACTCAAAGAAAATGATGAACTCTCCTCCTTACAATTTTCTATCAATGAAAACAGTATCTATCTCTCTTACTTAATTGTAGATTCATCTTTAACATTTGATGAAGGTAAGCTTGCGATAGCGAGACTTATAAAGTTCTCAAATAAGTATGATGATATTTTGATAAATGAGTATGGAGCAATCGTGCAAAAACGCGATGAAGAAGATTAACAAAATAAAAGGAACAAACAAATATGTCAGAATTTTTAAAGTTTAAATGTGATTTAGACAATTTTATACAAGAGTTACAAACTATATTAGAGTCAAATACAAACAGAGTTGAAGAACTTCTACAACAGACAAGTAAAACGTACAGTACATTTGTAAAACCTTTACAGATGATGGAAGAAAAACTAGAACATTTTTTCACTCCCCTTTCTCACTTAAACGCAGTGAATAATTCTGAGGAGACTCAAGAAGTATATACACAGAGTCTTCCAATAATTACAGAGTACTCTACCAAGCTTTCTCAAAATATAGAGATATATAAGGCATATAAAAAGATACAAATAAATGAAAAAGAGAGTTTAAATTACGAACAAAAACGAGTTTTATCTTTAAACATTGAACACTTTGAACTAAGCGGAGCGCACTTAGATGCAGATGTTAAAAAAAGACTAGAAGAGATTAACATTAGAAAAAGTGAGTTAACAAATAACTTTTCTCAAAACCTTTTAAATGCTACAAATGACTATAAGTATATTATTACAGACAAAGAAGATGTTGATGGTCTACCAAGTAGTGAAGTTGAGAATGCAAAATTTGAAGAAGAAGGTGTAACAAAATACAAATTTACTCTTCAAATGCCTTCATACATAGCATATATGACATACGGTAAAAATGAAAAAATTCGTGAAGTGCTTTACAAAGCGTATGTATCCCGTGCTCCGGAGAATGCAAAAATCATAGAAGAATTACTTGCTTTAAAAGATGAGATGAGTAAACTTTTAGGTTTTAAGAACTATGTTGAGTACTCCCTTTCAAGTAAAATGGCAAAAAATGAAGATGAAGTGTTAGACTTTTTACAGAACTTACTAAATAACTCTAAAACCCAAGCAAAAAAAGAACTGGGTGAGTTACAAAAAAGTGCACCAAAAGATCTACGTAGTTTTGATACGGCCTTTTATAGCGAACTGCTCAAAAAAGCACAATATAATATAGATGAAGAAGAGTACAGACCTTACTTCGAGCAAAAAAATGTCGTTAATGGAATGTTTGATTTTTTAAATAAACTATTTGGCATGAAATTTGTAAAGGTAGAAGAAAAGTTATGGCATAAAAAAGCCTTCTCTTACGATGTATACGTAGGTGATACTCTTAGAGCAAGAATCTATCTTGACTTAGAAGCAAGAGAATCAAAACGTGGTGGTGCTTGGATGCATAACTATCAAACACACTGCCTCAATGAAAAAGGCGAAGAACAACTTGCATCTGCATTTATAGTTTGTAACTTTCCAGCTTCAAGTGATACTAATCCTTCCCTACTTCGTCACGATGATGTAGTTACACTTTTTCATGAGATGGGACATGCTATTCATCATTTACTCTCTACGGTAAATGAGAATGAAGTCAGTGGAGTAAATGGTGTTGAGTGGGATGCAGTTGAGTTTCCTTCTCAGTTTTTAGAAAACTTTGCTTATGAACCACAGGTACTTAAAATGTTTGCCTCTCACTATAAAACAAATGAGACAATTTCAGATACTATGATAGATAAACTTGTTCGTAGTAAAAATTTCTTATCTGCGATGGGAATGCTTAGACAACTAGAATTCTCAATCTTTGATCTTAAAGTGCATAATGGTGTTTATAATGAGGATGAAGTACAAAATATCCTCAATAATATTAGAGAAGAAACAGCACTTATCAAAACACCACAATATAACAAGTTTCAAAATGGATTTGCACATATATTTGCAGGTGGATATGCTGCGGGATACTATAGTTATAAATGGGCAGAAGTTTTAAGTGCTGATGTATTTTATTCAGTCATTGATGAAGGTATATTTGAGTCAAAAACAGCAAAAAGCTACTTAAATGTGATTCTTAATGGTGGTGGTGCTAAAAGTATGCAAGAGCTTTTTAAAGAGCTAATGAGCAGAGATCCTGATACGACTAAACTACTACGTTTAAATGGCATAGAGTAGTGAAACTTCTTGTTATTTTCTCTTTTCTTTTCTCTCTACTCCAAGGAGCACAAACAGTGAAAATAGCAACATATAATGTAGAAAACCTTTTTGATTTACAAAAAAGCGGACACGAGTATAAGGAGTATATACCAAACTCGTACTCACAATGGAATCAGAAAAACTACACAATTAAACTTCGTAACATAGCCAAAGTAATTTATGCAATTAATGCTGACATTATTGCTCTCCAAGAGATAGAATCACTGCAAGCCTTAAAAGATTTAAGATTAACTCTTAAAAGAAAAGGTCTATACTATCAGTACTATAAAATAGCAAACTATAAACACACTACAATCAAAGTAGCAATACTCAGTAAAATTCCTTTTGTATATACACATGAAATTGCTGTTCAAGCTTCTTATAGATATAGAAATATCTTAGAAGCTAAATTTAAAATAAATAATCAAGAGCTTTTCGTTTTAGTGAACCACTGGAAATCAAAATCAGGACCAGAGAGTATGCGCATAGTTTCTGCAAAAAAAGTTCTAAAACGAACAGAGGAACTAGGATTAGACAAGAATATAATTGTACTTGGAGATTTTAATTCTCACTACGAAGAAGATATACTATTTAAGAGAAAAAGAAAACATAATGATACGGATGGGAAGACTGGGATAAATCATATACTAGGAACAAAAGAGCATAACAAAGTATCTACTGCAACAAACTTAGCAGAAGGCGAGTTTTACAATCTCTGGTATGATATAAATGAAGAAGATAGATACTCATATATCTATAGAGGTAAAAAAGAAGCCTTAGACAATATTCTAATATCACCATCACTTTTAAATACTCAAGAGATACACTATAAAACGAATAGTATCTCTTCATATAAGGAAAAATACCTCTTTAGTGGTAAAAGTATCAATAGATGGAAGATGAGCCGTAAAAAGCCTAAAATACATAAAGGAAAAGGTTATTCAGATCATCTTGCAGTTATAGCAAAGTTTGTTGTGAACTAAGACACCAATTAACCTCTTTTTTATGACGTCTTTTTAAATACTCATTTGTTTTAGAAAATGGCTTTGAGCCAAAGAAACCTCTATAAGAAGAGAGAGGTGAAGGATGAGGAGCTTTTAATACTAGGTGTTTTGTATCATCAATTAGCAGCTCTTTTTTTTGTGAAGGCCCACCCCATAGAATAAATACTATATTTTTAAATTCATTAGATAAGTTTTTTATTACACTATCAGTAAAAATTTCCCATCCTCTATTTTTATGAGAATGAGCAGCTGCTCCCTCTACTGTKAGAACACTGTTTATAAGTAATACACCCTGCTTYGCCCATGAAGTCAAATCTCCATTTACAGGTATACCACAGTTASWATCWTCMAYTAGYTCTTTATATATATTTTTTAATGAAGGTGGTACTTTAACACTAGAAGTAACTGAAAAGGCCAAACCATTTGCTTGGTTTGGACCATGGTAAGGATCCTGACCAATAATTACAACTTTTACTTTAGTTAAGGGAAGTAAATTAAAAGCTCTAAATATATCTTTTTCTTTTGGATAAATAGTTTTATTTTTATACTCATTTTTAATAAAAGAGAGTAACTGAGTGTAATAATCTTTTTTAAATTCTGCATCTAAAAAGAGGGACCAATCGTTATTTAAAGTCATAAAAATCCTATATAGATAATAGTTTGTATAAATAAGTTTAAAGTAGAAATAAATAAAGTAGAAAAAAGTTTTTTTACAAAATAGTTGTGCTTGCAAAAGTTGCGAAGTGTACATCAAGTACATGAGTAAGTTTTAAAAGTGCAAATATGAAGTAAAAAACAACTAACTAGGCAACGACCTACATTTCCAATCCTGAAAGGATAAGTATTATCAGCGAAGAGGGGCTTAGCTTCTGGGTTCGGAATGGGACCAGGC
>NVXO02000003.1 GCA_002733945.2 Sulfurimonas sp.
TCGATTTGATCTTTTCGAGCAAAAACGGTCAAACGGATTGTATTAACAATATTAGATAAATTTGCTAGGCCCAAGAGTATGACAATCCAAGATCCAAGTGCTTTGGTCATGTTAATAATTTTAAGTAGATGATCTACCCAGTCTTTTCCGGTAGAGGATTCTTGAATGATATCCAAAGAGTCAAAACTTTTTCGAAAGGTAGCCATGTCAGCATTTGCCTTTAGCTGGATTGTAATGGTATTAGGTAGCGGGTTGTTGCTAAGGTTATCAAGTAAATTACCATCATTTTTTAGGTCTTTACGCATTTGAGCCAGAGCTTCGGTCTTATCAATAAATTGATGAGACTCGATGTTTGAATCTTGTTTGATTTTTAAAACTAACTCTTCTAGTTGATTATCTGTAGCATGATCACTTAAATAGAAATTTATTTGAATGAGGTTGTTACTAAGTAGTTTTAAACTCTTAATACAGCCCATTTATCTGAGCATCGCTATCCATCATAAAGAGGGCATTACTTACTACTTCATCACCTGCGTTTAGACCACTTGTAATGATGTAGGTATGAGGGTTTAGTATTTTTACACTTATCTGGAGTGGGTCGTATTCGCCTTCATACTCTCCAACTATGAAAACATAAAACTTACCATCTTTTCTTATTACTGCATTAGACGGAAGTGTGAGGTATTCTTGCATTGCATCCTTAGATACAACACTTGCATACATTCCTGGAAAAAGCTCGTTATTGGCATTTTTTAGACGTAAACGCAGTGTGAGAGTTGCCTCTTTTGGGTCAAGGTTTGGATAGAGAAGTGTTGATGAGGCACTGTAAGTTGTAGAAGTGCTTTTAAAAGTGATGTCAAAAGAGTTTGCCTTCTTTAACCAAGCAATATCATCTTCATAAATTTTTGCTTCAACCCATACTTCATCAAGGTTTACTAACTCATAGAGTTGTGCTTTTGCATTAAAAGCAGAACCATGAGAAATAGTTTTTTTGAAGATATAACCATTTGTATGTGCATAAATAGTTGTGTTAAACGAGACTTTTTTTGTTTTAATAAGCTCGTTTATCTCCTTCTGGTTTACACCTAAGAGTTCTAGTTTTAACTTTGCACTTTCAAGCATTCCTTTGTTCTTTCTATTTTTTGTATAGTTGTATGAGTTAAGATAATCCTCTTTTGCCTTATAGACTTCAGGTGAGTATACAGTTACGAGGGGTGTCCCTTTTTGAACATACTTGTAGATTTTATCTGCATAAATTTTTTCAACATAGCCACCAAAACGTGGTGCAACATGATGTACTCTTGCATCATCAACTTTTACAAAGCCAAAGTTTTTTCTTTCATGGTTGGTATACTCTTGTTTTACTTTAACAGTCTGAACTGAGAACAGCTGTTCAACTGTATGCTTTGGTGATGCCTCTGCTAAAAGTACTAAAGGTAAAAAGGATATGACAAGTAGTTTGTTTATAAGTCTCATTTGAGTTCTCCTGCGAGTTGTGATATTTGTGCATTTGCTTTGTTGTAGTTACTCACTGCATTTATGCTTTTTTGCTCTAAGGCTAGACGGTCAAAGAGAACATCTATGTACTTAAAGAGGTCACCACCTGTAGAGATAGATGAGTTAGATAACTCAAACATATGTGCTATTTGTGGTAGTGCATCATCTTGGATAATATGATAGATTTGGTATGATGAGAGCATCTGAGCATAGTAGATCTTTAATTCGCTTGATATAGCAATTTCTGTATCTTCTTTTTGACTTACTACTACAAGTGCAGCAGCTCTAATTTCTTCTTCTTGTGCATCTTCAGTTCCATACATTGGAAGTGAAAGTGCTAACCCAAAGTTAAAGTAGTTCTTAAAATTTTCTCTGTAAGTATAGCCAGCTATAAGATTTAGATCTGGATAGTTGTCAATATCTGCTACTTCTATTTTAGCATTCTCTTTTTTAAGCTCTTTGATTTTTATAAGAAGTTCGGGGTTACTTGTCAAAACTGTTTGCAAAGAGTTTAAATGTGGTTTTTGTCCTATTTTTAAATCTATCTCTATATTTGTCACATCGAATGCGGCTAAATAGGAAATTTTGGCATAAGATGTATATATTTTTGCACTGAGGACACTCTTTTGTATCTCTAAATCTGCTAAAGAAAGTTCTGCTTTCATGATATCTATATGTTGATTGTCGATAACACTTGTATATACTTCATACAGTTCTATATTCTTTTTTGTGAGTATGATATATTCATCTATGATTTTATAAAGTTCACGAAGTTCCCAGATACTATAAGCTTCTGTTTTTATTTTTTGAACCATTGCTGCTTTTGCTGTGTTTAGCTTTTCTTTGAGCACTGCATCCTCTGCTAAAGTGATAGCTTGTCTTGAATCACGTTTTCCATAGTATGGAAGTTCTTGTTTTATAGTTAAAACTGTTTGACTCATAGGTTCAGAAGAGTCAATGGTGTTTTTTGTGAGAGAGAGCTCAGGGTTTGAAAACTGGTTTGCTACATCACTAGCRTGYTCRTTTGCTTTTATYTTTGCATTGATTGAYTCWAGRGMTGGACTGTTTATGAGAGATTTATCTATCACTTCACCTAGGCTAATAGCACTCAGCGAAGATGTGATGAGTAATATACTAAAAGTTAAATTTTTCACTCCTGTTTCCTTAAAAGTTTATACTTGTTTTTACTCGAGATTTTTTACCCTCTTTAGGAGTGATAAAGATATGGATTTGCCAAGTTCCACTCATAGCTAAGTTGAGTTTAGCCTCGTAAGTTCCGTTTCCTAAGTTTGTTGCTTTTACCTTAGACTCCATAGCTGGCATCCCTGGCATAGCKGGCATGAAAGCCTTGATAGTCACTTGAGCGTTTATAGCTTTAGCATCTTTGCTGATAGAGAACTTAAATGTATTAGAACCTGCTGTTACAGGTTTTTCCGATGTGATATGTACTTTAGTTGTTCTATATTTAGCATCTTTACTAAAGGCTGCGGCTTGTGCTAATGAGGCAGCTAAAATAAGTGTGAGGAAAATTGTAGTTAAAGTTTTCATAGTAAACTCCTGTTTTGTTTGTTAAGAGRAGTATACTAGAAATGTGTGGTGGGTTTGTGTGCGGGTAGTNRMRKTTTAATATCTKAAGATATTAAAACTTAACTTTTGGATTTGCTTGTGCTACCATATCTTTAAATAGATCAAAGAGTTTGAAACTTTCTGATTCAACATTTGACATATTTTCTACAAGAGAAGTTCTCTGTTKTACTATATAGTTAGGYTCTTTTACATARGAGAGTGCTGTAAGTGCATTCGTATGRAGGYTTGTATGTGGTGTATTTATCGCCATATATGCKGGTGTTTTAGAAAACATTGCTTTTCCTTCATCTAGATACCATTTTCCAAGTCTACAAYTTGTATGGTCCTCAAATRATGCAGCCTTTTTTATGTTYTGATCTAAGATGCTAGYATATACATYATGTTTAAAGATRATATGRTCCACTTTTATAAGAGTAGTATAAAGATAGTCTGACATATATTTTGACTCGTCTGCAGAAGTATTTGCATTGAGTGCAAAGTTGTTGAGTGTATCGTAGAAATTTGATACACTACTTTGTGAATCCATAGCAATACTTGTGATATTCTCAGAATTTGTTTGTATYTCATTTGCTTCTTGTTTRAGTGTATTAGTTGTTATRGYAATCTCTTGMGTCGCTTTTTGYGTTCTCTCAGCAAGTTTTCTAACTTCATCGGCAACAACAGCAAAACCACGACCATGCTCACCAGCACGAGCAGCTTCRATAGCTGCRTTKAGTGCAAGAAGATTTGTCTGATCTGCGATATCTTTAATGAGGTCAACAACAACAGTAATCTCATTTGTTCTCTCGTTTAAAGAGACGATAGACTCGTTAGAGTTTGTAATGAGCTGTATTAACTCTTCTATTTTGTCTGTTATATCTTGAACTACTTCTTGAGAACTTGTTGCTTCCTCGGCAGTTTCTTTTGTACTATTAGAGATTTTTTCTAAGATACTGAGGTTTTGTATAATATCATTTTGAATTATACTAAGTCCTTTTGAGATTCCACCCTCTGCATTTTCATTAAAGTCTTTTGCTATTGCAGATTTTTGAGCATCGATATAAGAGTTTGAAACTGAYTCAATTRCTATATTAAGTGCAGGAATAGCYTGTCTAAAGTCACCATGGTAACCTTKTTCWGGAATATTTCTMGTAYTTCTWCCKAYRTTYGCWGCTTSRACWGATGCWCTGATRTCWCGCATAAACTGYTCWGTCTGGTCTARKAGRTTRTTWATTCCCCARGCMACASCTTGYAWRGTATGYKTWTCWTCAATATGTGTGATTCTATGWGAGAGTTSACCYTSWYCYGCTTKKAGAAGAAYASKKYKTATTTGYYKMATAAGAGWRTCAKWAAAMASYTTAYYASAWATATCTYYRTCCATYAAAGATAGAAGTAAAGTTCCTAAAAGTGCAACAAATACAATACCAGCTGCAATATACTCTTCGTTAAAWCCTAAGTATATAATGACTCCTAAAAGGAGTGCATAAAGACCTAGTGTCTGTTTAGTGCTGTAGATTGAAGATAAAATCATCATAATTTACTCCCATGTCTTGTAGTGTTTTATTTAAAAGTTTTTCTGATGCTTGTACACCAGCACTTTTCTCTTGTTCTAAAAGTTGTTTATAAAGTCCAGGGATWACTTGCATAGATTTGCTTGAAGGCTTACGTCTAACCGAGTGAAGGTCGATTACTTTACCATCTTTATCAAGTGTTACTGTGACATTTGCGAATACCCAGTAAAAAGAGCCATCTTTACTGAGGTTTTTTACATAAGCAAAAATCTCTTTTTTTGCTTTTAGTCTTTCCCATAGTAATTGAAACACTACCTTTGGCATATCTGGATGTCTCAGTATAGAGTGAGGTTTGCCTAAAAGCTCTTCCTCTTCATAACCTGAGATTTTGATGAAGGTTTTATTTCCATAAAGAATTTTRCCTCTTKCATCTGTTTTGGAGACAATAAATTCATCAGAAGCAAGTTGTTTTTCATGATTTTTCGGTGTACTTACAGACATTTTGAACCCTTTAACTAATTTTTTAAGATTATATCAAGTTAAGGTCACAATACAAGAAATTTTCTTCTTTTCGCTACAATWACTGCATGAAAATATTACTTTTAGAAGATGAYACTGCKTTAGCAAGTGTTTTAGTTGACTACTTAGAAGATGAGTACGAGGTKGTACAGACTTACAGTATGAAAAAAGCTTTAAGTCTGAGCGAAGAGTTAAAGTTTGACWTGTACATATTCGATATAAATGTTCCYGATGGRRATGGAATATCGCTYTTAAAAGAACTTCGTCAGTTTCACGACAATACTCCTACTATMTTTATCACGGCCTTTCATGATACAAAGTATCTAAAGTCTGCATTTGAATCAGGGGCGAATGATTTTATAAAAAAACCCTTCGACCTTGAAGAGTTAGGCCAGCGCATAACAAAYATAAAACGCCAGTTTGGACTAGGGGCTAAGATAAGTATTGAAGAAGAAGTTATCTTTGATATACATACKCAYACWGTRCAAACACCRAGTAARMMKTATACKATGACACATAAAGAGAGCGACTTTTTGCATTATCTGTATCAAAACAGAGGAAGAGTTGTAAGTAGTGATGAACTYCTTCAAAATATCTGGGAGTATGATGATATGCCAAGTGATGAYGCGGTAAGAACTGTGATAAAAAACCTGCGAAAGTATATAGGTAAAGAGCATATACTCAATGTAAGAGGTGAGGGTTAYAAGTATGAATGATTTAGAGAAACACTCCTTTTACTCTTTTTTATCAATCTATCTTATCTCATCTCTATTTTTTGTTTTACTCTCCTCTTTTTGGTACTACTCCTCATTAAAGGGTTCTTTAGAGAATGAGACTTACTATAAACTCACACACTTAGCAGACCGTATCTCAGGTAAAATTATAAATGCTCAGATGAAAGRTATAAAACTTACTCTRCCTAGTGAAGAGGGTTATGYTTATATGCTTATCCCTGTCCATGAAAAAGAGGCTTACGAGGTTGGATACTTTGAGAAAAATGATTATAAAATTCTTGTTTCCGCTTCACCTCAAGAGCATCTTAACATTGCGTATGTAGTAGTTAAAACGCAGCGATACTTTAAAGAACTAGACAAACTCAAGTCTGATGTTGTAACAAGGGCAGGTTTAGTTTTTTTAGCTATCTTTTTTATATCATTTATTTTAGCAAAACTTTTTATGAGACCTGTGCATAAACGCATAGAACAGATAAAAGAGTTTATCCAAGATGTCTCTCATGAGTTAAATACTCCTATTACAGCTCTTAAAATGAGTGCTTCTCGTGCTATAAAAAAAGAGGTATATGATAAAAAGATCCTCACAAATATCTCTATAAGCACCAAACAACTTGAGACTATATATAACTCACTTACTTACTTGAACTTTAGTGATAAGCAAGAAGAGAGTACAGAGGTTGCACTTGGAGACGTAGTTAATAGAGTTGTAAAGTACTACTCTGAACTCAGTAACGCAAAAGGGGTAGAGGTGAAAATAGATATTCAAAAAGCCTCTTTAAACATCATAGAATCACGAGCAGAATTACTTATCTCAAACCTACTCTCAAATGCAATAAAGTACTCAATGCCTGAGAGTACAATCCATATAAGTCTTAAAGAGGGTCTGTTTATCATAAAAGATGAAGGTGTTGGAATCGCGAAAGATAAACTAGAAGCCATTTTTGAGATGTACAGTCGTGACTCGCAAATCGCAGGTGGTTTTGGTGTTGGTCTGAGTATAGTCAAGCAGATTTGTGATACTTACAAGATAGAAGTCCAAGTCACGTCTACTCTGGGTGAAGGTAGTGAGTTTAGACTTCTCTTTTAGTTTATATAAAAAACTTTTGTGCTTTTTTTGTGAGTGAAGATATGGGTGCGCTACTGAGTTCTTCTTTGTCTAACCATTTGACATCTTTATTTACTTTTTCGGATTTGTAGAGTTTAACCACAAGTCTATACTTGGTGTATGAGTGTTTAAACGATGCAATGAAATTCTCTTCAAGCGGTTCTACGTTTGGTAGCACTAACATATCTTTATACATCTTTTGCGTTGAGGTCTCTAGGGCTATTTTATTGTCTTTGATACAAACCCCTAAAAAAAGTTCCATATTTTCATAGACTGTTTTTTTAGTTTGAGTATAAATCTCAGGCTCTGCTTTACCTAAACAAGAGCTCTCGAGTGGACACTCWSTACATTTTGGATTTTTTGGCAGACAGATAAGKGAACCTAAATCCATCAAAGCAAGGTTATGACTTCGTGGGCTTTTGGCATTTACAAACATCTCTGCTTGTGTCCATATGGTTTTTACCTTTGGGGCAAGCAGTGCAAAGTGGCGTTTGATAACTCTTGCGATGTTTGTATCAACAACCGGTACATTTTGACCTAGACCAAAACTACAAACAGCAGATGCTGTGTACTCGCCTATGCCAGGCAGAGTCATCAACTCTTTAGTGGTTTGGGGCAGTCCATCAAGGGAGAGTTGTGCAGTTTTATGTAAGTTTCTAGCCCTAGAGTAGTAACCAAGTCCACTCCAAGCAGCAAGCACTTCATCTTGATGTGCATTTGCTAAGATTTTGAGAGAGGGGAACTTCTCTAGAAACTGAGGATAGTACTCATCTCTTACACGATTTACCTGCGTTTGCTGCAGCATAATCTCACTCAGGTACACATGGTAAAGATTATCGGTTAAACGCCATGGAAGTTCATGTCGTCCAYAACKCTCATACCATGTTAAAAGTGCTYTTTGYGCTTKTTTCATAKAGTCTTTTTATATAAAATTTTAAATCTAGTGTTAGAGATATTAGACTCTTCTGTGATTAACTCAAAACTTATCTCTTTAAGATTGTTATTTTGAAACTGATCTATTTCRACTTGTGTTAAAGGCCAAGGTGGTCCTCCATCAGAGAGTTGTTTTTTATGTGCTACAACAAGAAGTTGACCCTCTTTAGCAACRGATTCTGCCACAGCTTTTATCATTTTAGAGCGAAACTCTCTTGGTAGTGACTGAATAGTAAGTGCTTCAAACACAAAGTCAAAATGCTCAAAATATTTGTCAGGCATATCAAATATATCTTGTTTAAGAAAACTTATGTTTGCATCTGAGAATCTTTTTTGAGCGATATCTAGTGCAGTTTGGGAGATGTCAATAGCAAGAGTGTCATAACCTGCGTTTACTAGGGCATAAGCATCATCACCTAAACCACAACCRATTACAAGAGCTTTTCCTCTATGTTCTATCTCTTTATCTAGATATMTTTGGAGCAGTGGRTTTACATCCTGTCKTGCCCAAGGTATATTTTYATGWGARTKTTCATTTTGTTTRTARARGTYYTCAAACCAWKCRCTYGCTTTKYTWTSTTCTTGCATMTRTGTTTTCCTTWTWAKKWARGTATRGTKKMATYRSAWYKTWWRWKTRMTMTAWKAMTTSWAWSRRRMSTYKWKWRTSKRKRGWKTTWMMMAKTKAAGAAAAGACGAGCAACAAATCGAGCCTCTTTTTAATGGAGCTTTTACAGAAAATAAACCTATACCATTTCCAGACAGAAGTGGCACAGACGCGTACTCAAACATCTTTTACTGGGCACATCTTGTGGCTCATGAGACAGCTGAGTTTCCCCTGCATCCGCATGAGGGTTTTGAGATAATGACCTTTGTGTTTAAGGGTGAAGTTGAGCACTATGATACGGTTTCAAAGGTTTATACTCCTCTAAASGCAGGAGATGTTCAAGCGATTCAAGCTGGAACTGGTGTTTCACACTCAGARCGCATCACAAAGGGRACAGAACTTTTTCAAATCTGGTTCGACCCTGATTTCTCAAAAACTATGACACAAGCTGCGACTTATAAAGACTACATGGCAAATAGTTTTCATAGTGAGAGCGATGGTTCAAAAGAGATAGTTGAGTATATGGCTGATGATGGTGTAAAAACTATAACTGAGGGTTTAGAGATTAAAAAAACCACATATAAAAGTGGTAGGTTTGATGAAGTTATTGACCCTCTTTTTACTTACTCTTATTATCTTTTAGATGGTGAATTAGCTATCGATGGAGAGCAACTTGTCAAAGATGATTATTATGTTTTAGAAGATGCAAAGAGTGTTACTTACGAGGTAGAAAATGGGGCAGAACTATTTGTCATCAAAACACCAACAGAGATAAAATATAGACGATTTATAGAACGATACTAAAAGGAAAAAAGATGGAATCAGTAGATTATATTATCTTGTTAAGGAGTATATTATGGATGCGACACGAATAAAAAATGCTTTATGGGGGGCTTTTATAGCTGATTCTATCGCTATGCCTGTCCATTGGTATTATAATCGCGAGTATATAAAAGAGGCTTTTGGTCGTATCAAATGGTTTGAAGATGCACCACATCCACATCCAGAATCTTTTATGGTGGGTAACTCCTACCGYCCAAACATCAAAAAAGCACAAGAGTTAGGTAGACCTTTTGACATAGCACATGAACATGTCCGTTTTTACAATACAAACTATAATGATTTCAATTTTAAACTAGCAGTTCATGCRGGTGAGCATAAAAATGCTATGCCCCAGAAGAGTGAGCGATATCATTATCATCATGGACTCAAAGCTGGTGAAAATACACTTGGAGCAAATCTTATCCGCGTTTTAATGCGTTCTATCATTAAAGAGGGTAAGTACGACCAAGAAGTGTTTATCGAAGATTTTATCACRTACTTAACTACACCAGGTCTTAACAAAGATCCTTATACTGAAATCTATATCCGTGCATGGTTTCAAAACTATAGTGAGGGAGTGCCTCCTCATGCTTGTGCAGAGGAACAAAGAAATGTTTGGTCCATTGGCTCAAATGGAGGTATCATTCGTCCGCTTATTCTTTCACTTACTTCTAAGTCTTCTTACCAAGCCTTAGGTGTCGCACTGCAACATCAGCAGATAACWCACCGCTCTGATAATGTAAGTTCGGCTCTGAGTGTTTTAGTGCCACTACTGCATAAACTCTTAGAAAAAGCAGAACCACTTTCTACTTTAAAAGAGTATGCCTCAAAAGTACAACTAGCAAAAATAAGTGGTGCAGAACTCTCAAAAGCATATGCAGACCATAACGGACCGGGAAATATCCCTAAAGACGTGATGTGGAAAATCCATACAGAGTTTTCTGATAGAGAACTTGACCTAGATATGTTAATCAAAAATTTTAACGAGGATGAAATTTTAGGTCCAGTTTTTACGACAGGATGTTATCCTGAGCAGTCTTTACCTATTTTAATGTATCTTATATATAAAAATGGATTTCACTTTAAACACTCAGTTATGGATAATGCAAACGCAGGGGGAGACTGTGTTCATAGAGGAATCATACTCGGAATGTTAGCTGGAGCTGGTAGTGAGGAAGTGCCAAATAAGTTAAAAACGGGTTTAGCAGAGTACGATAGTATAAACGAAGAGATAGAGGCGTTTGTTAAGGTTATACAAACTACATAAATAGTTTGTATATCTCTATCGTTTTAGTCCTCCGGTGCAGCAGCAAACAGAGCTTTTTTATTCTCTACCCACTTTTGCATCCCTCCTGGATCAGTCATAAGTTTAATCATTTCTTCTATAACGGCTACATGAGCTTTGTCACCTTCACTAAACATTTGCATTCCGTGTGCTCTACTTAACTCTGCCATCTCATCAAAAGTCTCCGCTTGGAATACTTTGTCACAGGCCCCGCCTAGTTGTTTACATGTCATTGTTTTCATATTTTTCCTTTAATTTAAATCGAAGTATATAACTATACTTTTGTGTTATTGTAACGGTTGACTACAAGGATACCTAAGTATTCGTTGCTAGGTTTTATTATCATAATGATTCGTTGTAGAAGTGGTTAGTAGTAGAAAAAAGTTTATTTAGTATCTTTTTTCTTATTTCCAAAAAATTGTGCAAAAGCAATACCAACAGTTGAAGTTAAAAAGAGACCTGCCACTGTAGTATTTCCAAGGGTAGCGAAGTATGCACCACCAATTAAAGAGCCTACCCCAATTGAGTAAGCCATAAATTGACCCAAAAATGCATATCTTCTTATAAAAGGCATTTCTGACTTTCTAATCTCTTGCTCTTTACGTTCAATATCAACTATTTCTTTTTGAACATTGAGCTCTTGTTGTCTAAAGGATAGAATTTTATCAACAATATGAGGATAAGAGTCTTGCATTCTTTGTAAAGAATCCATTTCAGAAGCACCTAAGTGATAGGTGTTATTTTGTTGCTGAAGAGTTACGCTAGCAGTATTCTGCTGTGATGCTTTTTTTCTCTGTGACTTCGTTAATTTTGCCAATTGTTAATTCCCTGTTAGCATTTATTTTTTGATGTATCTGCTTCGAAATGTTCCCAAGTTTTTTTGTATCTGTATAGTTTAAGGGTTTAAAAGCATTTGTAAAGCCCATTAAAAAGATATTTATTTTTTCACCCATGATAAAGCCTCCTTAAAGTTATGTAAATATAGCATTATCTATATTTTTTAATATTCTAACTACTTATTCATACATATTATACACAATTATAGCTCAAAAATAGTTACTCAATTGCTGGCTTGAGTAATTATATTAATTATTTAAGTAATTTATAGTAACTTTAGAGTTAAGTGGAGTATGAACCGAGAGACTTGCTTTACTTACATCTAATCCGATAGAATACATAGGAGAACCTCACTTTTTTAAATTGAGAGTTCGTTAGGGTAAGGGCAAAATAATCTCTTACCTGATACAATAACTTTGTTATACCTAATCTAACCTCATGATATACGATCTAGCTTTCACAGATCCAGTCGCCACTGCCGTGAGTTTACGAGGAAATGCTCTTGGGGTACAAATTTGTAGTATAACCATCTGACTTGGAGTCTATCTAGCTAAAATTCTCGTTTAAGAAAACTAACCGATTTAGGATTTGTCCGATATGCTGTGTGTTCAAAACTCTCTAGTTTATGATAGCTTAATTGCTAGTTATTATTATATGAGGTCTTGTTTCTGATGTCCTTAAAGTTTCAACGGAAGTCCGTTGAGTCAGTAAGTTGCTTGGCGTTTACTGAGAAGGCTTTTCTTTTTCTTCTATTCGTTTAAGTTTGTAAACTCTCTTTTTAAGTTGGTTTTCTTTGATGAAAACTAACTCTAAGCAAAGTGCTTACGATAGACTCATAACGGCTATCGTGAGCGATAATTTTCCTTTAGGTGAATTATTCGTTCCTCGTATTTGTTGTATATTTATTTAAGTTCATTTTCTTTTATATGAAAAAATAAATCTTTAGTCATTTTAGATAATGGTTGTTTATTGAAGTCTCTTTCTTGATAATAGTTACAGAATTTCTTTTTATATAATTTATCTTGAGTATCAAGAGATAAGGAAAAAAACTTTTTTAAATACTTTCTATTTTCTATAGGATTTTTGTTTATATTCAAAAAAATATTATTTACATAGTTACTATGAACATCATGATACAAATCATCTAAATTAAATAATTCAATATTTTTGATATTATTTTTACTTTCAACACTTATTAATCTCTTTTGATTGTCTAAAGGTAAAAATTTAAAAGATATATCATTATCCTTCATTTCATAAGGACTTTTACATGTTTCATAAGTATCATAGTTACTTTTTATTTTATTACAAAAAGTACACGATGGTAAAAGATTTGAGATACTTAGTGATAGAAATGGATAAATTGATTTTGGATAGAAGTGCTCTATATCAGGTGACCATTTTTTATAGTCTTTTCCTAATTGTTTTGCTTTGTAAATAGGATTTATAAAATTTCTATTGCAATAAGGGCAAGCATTAACATCTGTAAATATATTAAAAAATGATTTCTTAAAACTTGAACTACTTAATTCATTTTTATACAAATCTTCAAATTTTTTTTGATATTTTTTAAAATTAAGTGTTTTTTCACTATCTAATCTATGTACCAAAGGACTAGTGATTTTAGAATCTAAAAAAGATTTCATTTTTTCAAAACTAGCAATTAAAATTAAATAAATATTATCTATAATTTCATTTAAACTATCAACTAATATTATATCTCTTAAAATATCATTATCTAATAAAAGTTCATCAATTTTTTTTCTATTGATTCTTTGTATTTGTACACTGATAGATATTTTGCTTTTGGCTCATCTTTAAAGTCATCTAAACTAATATAGCTTTCGCCATTATCTTCAATTCTTTTTATTCTAGTTTCAACTAAATCTTTTAATCTATTCACTTCTTTAAGTATATCTGTTTCTATTTCATCTATATTTTCTATAAAGATTCTTTTGTTGTATGAATTGTCAACCTTTACCATTAGTTACTATCTTTTATTTTAAAGAGTAATTTCCATATCTCTATTTGTTTTTCTCTATCGTATTGATTTAACTCTTTTTCAATATCGTCATGAGACAAATCTTTTAATTTATTTACTATATCCTGTGTTTTATCAGTAACACCAATATATTTAACTTCATCTAATAACTGATTTCTTAATATAGGTTCACCAATCGATTCTATTGTATTATATAATATATCTTTATCGTCAATTATATTACTTTTAATACTTTGTAGATACTCTCTATCTTTGTAAACTTGTCTAATAATATTAAAAAGATTCTTTTTCCAATTACTTTGCACTATATTATTTTCTATAGAATATCTTTTATTGTAATTATTGATAATTTTATACAAGTTATATCTATTTATGAATGGCTTAATAYACTTCATAATCTTTTTATTATTATTTTGAATCTTCTCAAACTCTTCTATTATTTTATATAAATTTATAATATCTATAATTTCATTTATTTTATTTTGTGCAAATTCACCCATAAATTGATCCATGAAAAAACTATCATGATAAAGGTCATAAATATTTGCACCAAAAGTTCTTTTTTTATTTTTATTATTCATATATATATCATCACTATACTCACCCTCCTTTTTCAGGAATACAACTCTACTATCAGTAATGTCCGATAATATCATAGGTGAATGAGTAGCATAAAGTATATAGATTTTTTTACTTGAATACTTATTTAAAAATTCAATTAAATCATTTATTAATTTTCTTTGCCATTCAAGATGAAGTTTTAAATCAGCTTCGTCGAGTAGTATTAAAATATTTTGATATTTACTTTCATGATTTATTCTTTTTATCGCATCATCTATCCTTGCAAATATAAATAATATTGCTTTCTGTCCTGATGATAATGGTGGTTGAATACTATAATGAAGAGCATTTATATTTTTTTCAATTAATATTTTAGAATATTTAAAAAAAGTATCATTAACCTCTACTAAATTACTCTTAGATTTTTGAATTTTTTGAAAAAAATTATCATAATCTTTTAATTGAAATAATTTATTAATATATTCTAAATTATAATTTGTATATTTACCTAAATATAATGAATATTTCGAAGTATCGCAATCAAGAATAAAAATTTTAATTAATCCAACCATGATATTAAGCTTATCAAAAGTATCATCTAATGCATTGAAAATATCTTTAAAATAAATAATAAATAGTATTTTTTTAAGCTCATTATCTATATTTCGTTTATTAATTAATTCCGGTATATAATTTTTGTAGAAATTTTCAATATTTTTTTCTTTATTATTGATATGCTTATATAAGTCATAAATATTATCAAATATATTGTATTCTAATGATTTTAATAATATATCAGAATGATAGCGTTTATTAAAAGCAAGTTTAGTTATTTTAAACTCAGAATAAAAAATTTCAATTTTAATTAATGTTACAGAATGATTAACTAGTTCTTTTAAATTTTTTTGTATTTTATTAAATTCTCTTTTTTGTGCATAGTATCTTAATTGTTCTTCTCCATAATTTTGATTTATAATATTTAATATGTTTTTTTCAATAATATCTATAATGTTATTTAAATAGATATATCTAATATATAAAGAAAATGTATTATTATTCTCTAGATAATAAAATATTTTCTTTTGTTCTTCATCATCAATAGAAGAAAAATATTCATAAAAATATTCATCCATATTAATATGGGATAATTTATTTAAACAATGGTAGACTTCCTTTGTAACTATTTTAAAAATATTATTGAATATATATTCCTTATGTTCTATAATATTTTTTACTATCTCTATAGTAAAAAATGATTTAATTGTATTTTCTAAATATATATATGCATATCTTTAGGTATGAATACTTCATTAAATTTACTATTATTATTCTTTAAATATGAATCTTTAATATATTGCTCAAATTGATAAATTTCCTTTTTTATAATTTGGCGTTTGATTACATATCTATCTAGGTGAATAAAATATTTTTTGCAGATATCATAATCCTTGGATAAAAATAATGATAACTTACTGTTATTGTCAGTAATCTCATGATATATTTCAGTATTTGATTGAAATAATTCATTTATAATTTTTGTAATTTTACCATCAGATAAATTATCAATTACATATTTAAAAAAATCTATATTTAAACTTGAATGAGAAATTTCTATATTAAAAATTTCATCATATAGCAGTACATTATATTTTAATACTTCTTTTTCAAATTTATTAAAAAAATTATTAGTTGGATTTAATTTAAGATAATTAATATTTACTTTTTCATTTTTAGTTCTATTATAGTTAAAATATTTTTTTAAATCTTCATTTTCTATTGAGAATAAGCGATCTCTAGTACAATTAGACATACACAAACTATCTGTCCCCTGCTCAAATTTTTGATGTAATGCTATGTTTGAAATATTATATTTATCATTGGTTTCATTTTCAAATATATCAAAAATTGAGCTATAATATATATGTTCAAAATTTCTATTGTTTTCTATTATATTCTCACCAATAGTAACTTCTTTTTTTCCTCCTAAATAAGAAAAAATTTCATTTTCATTTTCATAAATTATTATTGAATAATCATTGTGTTTATCTCTTATACTATTTATTAATATACTTTTTCCTGTACCATTCTCACCAATAATAACACCAATATCACTGTTAGTAGAGTAAAATTTATTATCATAATTTTTATTTCGAATTAGTTTAAATGTAAGTTTATTATCTTTATCCTGTTCAATGAAGTACTTTTTACTAAAAGAAATAATTGTATCTTTTTTAAAAGTTCCTTTTTCATTATAAAAATATATAAAAAGTAATCTCATTTCACTGCCTTCGCCGTTGTACGTTCTCGCTCCGCGGGAACGTACAACTACTTATTCATACCCATTATAGTTACTTTAGCCTTAATATCCAGTATTAAAAGACACAAAAAATATTACTAAAAAACAGTAAAAATAGATACTTTTGAGTATTATAAAAGATTTTGCAATAGTTTTCTTAAGTAAAAAGTGTCCTTTTGATACAGAAAATGCCATTATTGGAGCAGTATTGTTCCCATATTTTTCAAAAAAGGATTAAAAGGACATAATGTCCCTTAATCGAGATGACTATTCTAACGTTTGTAGTAACTCACAACAGAACTTTTTTTAATAGTGTGTGCATTTATCATGTAGCCAACTACTGCTTGGTTTGTGTTTTTATCTATGTCTAGCGTGTCTACATCTAGGGCATAAACAGTGGTGACATAAGTGTGAAAACCATGACCTATAGGTGGACATGCTCCTCCAAAACCTACAAGACCGTAGTCATTTGTTCCCTCTACTGATCCTTTTGGAAGGAGTGCTGTGCGAGAAGCATTTGGTGCTATTGAGGTTGCTGATGAGGGAATGTTAAAAAGTGTCCAGTGCCACCATCCACTTCCAGTTGGTGCATCTTTGTCGTACATAGTAACTGCAAAACTTTTAGTGCCCTTAGGTGCATCCCTCCAGATAAGTTGGGGAGATATGTTTTTCCCTGAACAACCAAAACCATCAAACTCTTGTGAGCTTGTGAGTTGACCTGCTAAGTCTGGACTTTGTAGCGTAAAGTTTGCCGAGTAAGAAAGAGTAGCTATTAAAAGTAAAGAGAGAAATGTTTTCATTAAATGCCTTGTTAACTTGGAGTGTTTTCTAATTCTAACAGTTTTTTCTTAAGAGTTAACCCACCTGCATAAGCTGTGAGTTTAAGGTGTCTTAGATAATCCACTGTGTAGTTTATTTATGCAAGTAGTGTAACACAGACAAGCTTTAAAAAATTAATAGAGCATTAAATTCATCTGCTAGTTTGATAAACCAAATGAAGTATGTAAATACTAAGCTACAATCATGAAAAATTAAGGACTTCTTTATGCCAAAAAATTCTCTATCACACGAAAAACTAAATGTATTAGGTGGAGCACTTGAACCTTGCTCACTTGACCCACTAACAGGTTTTTATAGAGATGGTTCATGTAAGGTAACTCCGCAGAACAAAGGGATGCATGCGATTTGCATCTATGCAACGCAGGAATTTCTAGACTACTCTAAACGTACAGGAAATGATCTTTCAACTCCTATGCCACAGTATGGGTTTGCAGGTGTAAAAGCTGGTGAGTCATGGTGCCTTTCAGGTGTACGTTTCGCAGAATCTGTAAAAGATGGTAACGCACCACAGATTTTTATACACTCAACACATGAAGCGATTTTACAGCTTGTAGATTTAGAGACTTTAAAGTCTTTAGCGATAGACTTAGACTTAGACTAACACTAACACTAACACTCACTTCTAAAGTACTTTGGTACTTTTGTTGTGAAACTTGACCCACTTACATCTTTTCTTGTTTTTAATAGCATAAACATTATAAGTAAACTTTCTTCCACACTCTTGACACAAAAATGTAGCTCTATTTTTGGCCTTGTTGTAGTTAACAAATAAGAAGTTCCCTAGTTGGTCGCCCTCTTTATAGATAACTTTCTCATTTTTGAGATAAGCTTTTTCAGTTAAAAGGGCATCTTCTTTTTGTTTTGTGAGCCAAGTAGGTTCTATATCTTCTTCAAACTCATCTTCATCTATCATTTAAGAACTTAACCAGCTCTCATTTTTAGTAGTGCAGATACATCTAATACTTCATCATACTTTACAAATGCAACACTTTGTTTTTGTATGGCATACATTGTCATTCTATCTGCCAACTCATTTCCTTCATAACCAGCATGTGCCTTGATATGAGAGAGTTTCACATCTTTTTTTATTGTCTTATAGAGATAGTAGGCTTTTTTGATGATTTCTAAGTTTTTAATCTCACCACCTTTTTTAGTCCAGCCCTTTTTCTCCCACGAGATAGCCCATTTACTTATGCAGTCTATGGAGTACATAGAATCACATTTGATACTGACATCATTACCGGCTGCTGCTTCTCTTTGAGCGATAACTAAAGACTCATACAAAGCTCCGAGTTCTGCTGTGTTGTTTGTACCCATTGGCTCATAGAGTCCATACCAAAGCTCAGAGAGTGAGTCATTTCTGTAGATGGCTACTCCAGAACCTGCTTTTCCAGGGTTTGGAGTACATCCACCATCACAGTAAATCGTCACAGCACCATTGTTGAGAGCTGTACTTGCAGGAATTGAAGTCTGCTCTATTATCTCTACTTTTACTTCTGTCTCCCCTTTACGAAACTTCTGCAAAGCCTTATAATTAGCTATGATTGTTTTGCGAGATGTTTTTGCTTTGATGTCGCGAAGAAGGACAAAAAGTTCTGCCCTTGCATCTGAGAGTTCTTTACCAAGAGAGAGCGCGATATACTCCTCTTGGTTTGACGCGTCAAGTCCAAGTAAAATGAGTTGTTCTTCATTTACCTCACCTTTTTTATCACGCCCAAGTTCAAGTAAGGCTTCTGTTACAACTTGCATTAGCTACTCACTTTAGAGAGGTCAACAGGTGTAAATGTTTTAGCATTGTAGTCATTTAACTTTCCCTTTTCATCTAACTTTATAGCCCACTCCCTATACTTTTTTCTGTCTTCTTTATACTCCATTATAGGAACTGCTTCCCCACAACTAGTCTCTACTACATAGATATTAAAACGAAAAAAGTTGCGCACAACATTGTTTATCTCACCAAATTGTTTTGCATAGGAGTCAAAGTTCGCATCATCTCTCTCAACTATCTCAGCCTTACAAAAAAGTCTTAATATCTGAGGCTTTCCAACAAAAGCATTAAAAACAAGTGTGACTTCTCCACCAGCATCAGCGTCTCGATATGTTCTGTTCCCACTACCAGGGTATTGCATAAAAAGAAGAGTACTCTCATCTAGCACTCTTATACTGTCATACCCTTTGGGAGAGAGGTTGACTTCAGCACCCGAACAAGATGCAAGATAAAAAAGCTTCTGTTCTTGTATAAAAGCTATGTCTTTTTCTTTTAATTGTTTATATTGTTTACCCATTTAAAGTCCTTTCTTAACTTTCAATAGTATTGTACTAAATAAGCTGTTTTCTAACAAACTCTTTGTAATGACCTTCTTCATTTTCAAGCTCCGCGTGGGAGCCATTTTGAACAAGCTTTCCCTCTTCTAAGACATAGATTCTATCTGCATTTTTTACAGTTGAGAGTCTATGAGCGATAGTGATAACAGTTTTATGCTCAAGTATTTGCTCTAGTGCTAACTGGAGTTTCATCTCAGTATGCACATCAAGGGCAGAAGTTGACTCATCAAAGATTACTACACTAGGATTAGAAATAATCATTCTAGCGATACTTAAACGCTGTCTTTGACCACCTGAGAGCCGAACTCCATGGTGCCCGACAATCGTATCGAGACCTTCATCCATCTTCACTACCATATCATCAAGTTGCGCGGTGCGAAGTGCTTGGTGTATTGCTTCATCACTTATGCTCTCATCACCCATAGTGATATTAAAACGCAGTGAGGAGTTAAAGAGTATTGGCATCTGTAAAACGAGATATATTTTCTCTCGTAGAGAGCTTTTGTTTAAGTCCTCCGTTGCTATATTGTTATATTGTATCTCTCCGCTTTCTTTTTCATAAAAGCCTGAGATAACTTGTGCAAGTGTGGTTTTTCCACTTCCACTCGGACCAATAAGGGCTATTTTACAGCCCTGAGGAATAGATAAAGAGATATTTTGAAGTATTTTTTTACCATTAGAGTAAGAAAAGTTTACATCTTTTAAAGTGATGTTTACTTCTTTTGCATCTAGGATTTGCGTTCCACTTGCTTCTGTTTTGAGAGCAAGGATTTTGTTGATTCTTTCTAGTGCTGACATAGCGGCAGAGTAAGAGTACTGAAATCCAAGAAGGTCTTGAACAGGTGTCATAATAAACCAGATATATCCAAACATCGCAAACATCATTCCTATACTCAGGTCACTATAGGCTACAAGTAAAAGCCCACTTGCTCGCAAAATCTCAAACATGATAAGAAAGATAGTGTAAGAGAGTCTCTCATAGGCTACATTTTTATACCCATACTCATTTGAAGTTKTTTGAATGTTTCCCGCTAGTTTTATAGCGCGTGAGAAGAAAAACTTTTCTTGATTACTCGCTTTTATCTGTCCAAAAAGCTCTAGACTCTCACCTACGTCTTCTTGAAAATCTGCGATAGCGCTATTTTCTATTTTCTTTAAACCACCAACTTTTTTAGACATCTTTTTACTTAGTAGCATTATAACGGGCTGGATTACAAGTATCATTAGACCTAAAATAGGATCGATGCTTAGCATTACAATTCCAATAGCTAAGAGTGTTAAAACAGAAGAGACAACCTTGCTGACAGCTGTTATGATAAAACCATCAAGTGTGTTTACATCTGTAACTAGGTTTGAGGTGATAGCGCCACTTCCTATGGTCTCATACTCATTCATAGAAGTGATTTGTAGATGTTGTATAAGACGCTCACGAATCATAAATGTTACATACTTTGAAATGCGAGTAAATATTTTTGTAAGTAGAACGGTAAAGATATAGTAGATAAAACGCAGAAAAACAACTGCTAGAGCAACAATGAGAATATAGTTAAAAGCAGAGGTAGAACCAAGTACAGAGTTGATAGTCTCCACAAAAAGACCGGGTTTGTTTAAAAGAACTTCATCAACCATCACGGGAAGCATTAAAGGAATAGGCACACTCACTAAAATAGCAAAGAGGGTTATGACTTGCCCGTAAATGAGGATTTTCTTTTTCTGGAGTATTAACTGAAAAATTGTTTTTATTGTAATCTTATTTTGCATAAGAGAATTATATCTCTTATTTTGTTTTTACAAACCTAATAGTGGCACCTATTTTTATGCTCTCTGTGGCTTTTGTGATAAAACCGGCAACAGTAGGTCTCTTAATCCCAAAGTCAGAATATTTAACATTTATTTGGCCACTTACACTCTGGTTAATACTTATAATAGTGGTGTCAATAAAAAAAAGAATATCGGCAAGGGACTTATAATAAACACTAGAGTTTTTAGCATCTACTGTATATGTTTGATGCGCTTGGAGTGCACTGGCTAGTAATATTAATGTAAAAAGTTGTGCAAAGAGAGATTTTATATAGCTTTTCCTAATATTTGTATGAGTTAATGATAACGAAATTTAAGCTAAAAACCTAACTTGCGGGGAGTAAAGTGATTTGTGTTATTTCAGCACTAGCACCTAGTCTCATTGGAGGTCCCCAAAATCCAGTTCCTTTGTTGACATATATTTGAGTTATAGGAGTGTGTTGGTGAAGATCACTTATGTAGGGTTGTTGCATCCTCACTAAGGTAGAAAAGGGGAAAAGTTGTCCTCCATGCGTATGTCCACTCAGTACTAAGTCTATTTTTAAAGAATCATTTATCTCCTCTAAAAACTTTGGTTGATGTGCAAGTAAAATTGTAGGTGAAGAAGTATCTCTATCTTTTAGTGCTGCGTTTATATCGGGCATGAACTTTAAGGCTCTATATCCAAAGAGATCATACACACCTGCAAGGTTAAAGCCCTTACTAGGCTCTCCAATATACAAGTTTTCATTCTCTAACACTCGTATACCTAAGTCTTTGACTTTTTTTATGATGACCTCTATTCCGTGAAAATATTCATGATTACCGACTATATAATACGTTCCATACTTTGACTCTAATGCTTTAAATTCTTCTAGTGTATCGTGAGCCTTGTTTATGTAAGTCTCCTGTGATTACTACTAGGTCAGGTTTACAAGCATTTACTCTCTGCACTATACCTTGTATAAAATCAGCGTCAATAAGCCCACCGATATGAATGTCGCTGAGTTGGAGTATCTTGTACTGATGGTCTAGGTTTTTAATCTTTATCTCTTTATCTTCAAGTATAACAGTTCTAGCCTCATAAATAGAGCGAGCAGTGAGAGCTACTGCTGTAGCAACTGCTCCTATGTCAAGGGATCTTTTAAAAAACTTACGTCGTTCCTCTTGGACTGGGGTAAAAGAGAGAAGAAGATGAAAGACATCATAGAGTATGGCTGTACAAAAAAGTAAAAAAAGAACTCCAACGGGTAATGAAAAAAGAAAATAGAGCCAGTTCGGAAACTCTAGATAATAACGACCTAAAGCATAAAGAAAAATCCCAAAAAGGTTAAGATAAAGAAATTTTCTAAAGTAGTTTTTATATTTACTAGAGATAGATAAACGAGAAATAAGTCGTTTAGAAATATACATGTTTAGGAGTGAGAAAACTCCTAAAAGGACTAAACTAAAGAGTAGGGAGTTCATTTATTAAGAGTTTTCTATTATCGCCTGAGAGATTCTTAAAAGTGTCTCATCTTTACCAATAACTGCCATAATGACATCAATATTTGGTCCACCCATTTTACCTAGAAGCGCTASACGAAGAGGCATGCCAATTTTTCCAAATCCGATTTCCATCTCACTTACAACACTCTCCATAAGTGAGTGGTAATCACTAGCAAGYTGAGGTTCATTTRTYTTTAGTTTGTCRCTATAAGCATTTAAAACATCAAAAGCATTGTCTTTAAAGGCTTTTTTTATTGCTTTTGCCTCATACTCAGTGGGTGTTGTAAGTATTTCTTTCACGAGTTGAGCTAATTCTTTTAAAGTTTTTGCACGCTCTTTAAGAGCATCTAAAAGTATGTCTTTTTTAGCATTTGAAGTAAGGTCTACATCGTATGGTGTGAGAAGTTCYGCTAACTCGTCATTTGAAGTGTTTTTAATATAGTGAGAATTTAACCAGTCAAGTTTCTCAGTATTGTAAATACTTGCAGACTTGTTGATATCTTTAGGATTAAACAGTTCAATCATCTCTTCAAATGAAAATATCTCTTGATCACCATGAGACCAACCTAAACGCACAAGAAAGTTAAGAAGTGCTTGAGGTGTATAACCCATCTCTTTATAAGCCATAACATCAGTAGCACCATCTCGTTTAGAGAGTTTTTTCCCTTTTGAGTTATGTATCATAGGTACATGGTAAAACACAGGGATAGTAAATCCGAGAGCTTCATACACAACTATCTGTTTTGGAGTATTACTTAGGTGGTCATCTCCACGGATAACTTCGTTAATTCCCATAAGGTAATCATCTATAGCCACAACAAAGTTATATGTTGGTGCACCATCAGCACGCGCGATAACAAAATCATCTAAAATATCTTCTGCTTGAAAACTTATAGTTCCTTTGACACCATCTTTAACAAGAATTTCACCAGTTTTAGGGCTTTTTATACGGATAACAGGAGCAACTCCCTCAGGAGGAGTACCATCAAAGTCACGGTAGCGACCATCATACATAGTTCTCTCTTTGTTTGCCATCTGCGTTTCGCGAAGCTCTGTAAGCTCTTCTTTTGACATATAACATTTGTATGCTTTACCTTCATCTAGGAGTTGTTTTATGTACTTTGCATAAATCTCATCTCTTTGACTTTGGTATGTAATCTCACCATCTGCTTCAAGTCCTAACCACTCAAATGCTTTTAAAATAGCCTGTGTTGCTTCTTCTGAATTACGAGCCTTATCTGTATCTTCAATACGAAGAACAAACTTTCCACCACGGTTTTTAGCCCAAAGATAAGAAAAAAGTGCGGTTCTAAGACCACCAATATGTAAGTATCCAGTAGGAGAAGGAGCGAAACGAGTAACAACCATGTAAAAGCCTTTGTTTTTAGTAGTGGAATTTTAGCTAAAAATTGGTTAAAGCTGCTTTATGTCTTAGAATAAATATAGATATGATATTATAATAAATAAATTATTTTAAGGTCAACATTTTGAAACTATTATTTTTACTTTTTTTAACTCTTTGTTTATATGCTGATGGATTTTTTATGGCTGAAACTCATTTTTATAATGAAGAGTATGAAAAAGCAATTCCACTTTATATTGACTCTGCGGAACAATCACAAAAACCAGAAGCTGCATATAAACTTGGCTGGATGTATCAAAATGCAAAAGGTACAGCCCAAGACTCTGAGAAAGCTGCCCAGTGGTATAAAAAAGCTGCCGAGTGGGAAGTGTCAAAAACAAGTCGTAAAGATCTTTATGAAACTATTTTTGCTACTATGAATCCTCTGAGTGATGATGAGTCTACCAATACAGCACTACAACACATAAGTGGAAAATTTGCTCTACGGGCTTATAAACCAAACTATCTTTTAATTTCTCATTCAAACCGTATTCCAAAAGGAGAGACAAAATTTGAAGAAAACAGTCCAAACCCTGATTCTAATGGGCTAGAGTACATTCGTACTGAGTTGCAGTACCAAATTTCACTTAGAGCAGATTATGTAACTGGTTTATTTGGTTTCCCACAAATCTGGAGTGCAGCTTATACTCAGACATCTTACTGGCAGATTTTTATTGACTCTGCACCTTTTCGGGAGATAAACTATAAACCTGAACTCTTTGTGACAATACCATTTGGACATAAGGCGGATGTTATAGGTTTAAAAGGTGTTATACTTGGATTTAAACATACTTCAAATGGTCAACCGGTTACAGATGGTAATAGAACTCGTTCTGGTGGACCAGTTGAAGGTTCACGCTCGCGTTCATGGAATCGCCTCTATACACAAGCATGTTTTCAGTGGGATAATTTTTTTACTGAAATAAATATTTGGCATAGAATAAGTGAAGATGAAAAAACAGACGATAATCCTGATATAGAAGAGTACTATGGGCAGGGTTCTATAAAGGTGACATATATTTATAAAAAGTTTCTTATTGATGCTATAGTAAATCCTAGTATTACAAAAGGTTTGGCATCGGGGCAACTTGCCATTAGTTATCCAACACCTCTGAGTGAAGATGTGTTTTTCTATTTTCAAGGATTTAGTGGCTATGGAAGTTCTTTAATTGATTATGACCAGAAGGTAAGTAAGGTGGGTTTTGGGATAAGTATATCCCGATAAGCGTATGTTTATCTGTCTGTTTGGAAAAAAAAGATAAAATTGCATCTATAATTTTAATATTGGAATATCTATGTATAAAATAATTTTTACGTTGCTTTTTGCTTCACTTTTAAATGCTGAGGTTTATAATGGTATYGCTATCGTTGTAAAAGACAAGGCAATTACACTCTTAGACATAAAACATGAAATGGAAATATCTAAACTCAGTGCTACTCGTGCTGCAGATGTTTTAATCCGTCAAAAACTTGAAGAAGTGGAGATAGATGATAGAAAAATCACTGTTACTTCCTCTGAGGTATATGACGACATCAAAAAACTAGCTGCTAGAAACAATATGAGCACGAGTGACTTTTATGATGCAGTACGTGAGTCAAATGGTATGGGTTCTATGGAGTTAAAAGAAAAAACTAAACAGAAGTTACTTTCTCAAAAACTCTACCAAGCTATCGCTTACTCCGCTGTGAGTGAACCTAGTGACTTAGAGTGTGAAGAGTATTATGAGATGCATAAAGATACATATAAGCATCCAGCATCATTTACAGTCATCATCTATGATGCAGACGATAAAAATGAGCTCCAAACAAAAGTAGATAACCCAATGTTCTACTCGCCTAAGATTAGAACAAATGAGCAAGTTCTTCCTTACTCTAAAATAACTCCAGAGTTAGCTTCACTACTTGAGAGAACTGCACTTAACAGCTTTACGAATGTTATACCAAACGGTAAGGGTGGTTTTATGAGCTTTTACATCAAAGAGATAGAGTCAGCTAAAGCAGGTGGACTCTCAAGTGTTAGAGCACAGATAGAAAACTCTATCATGGCTGAAAAGCGCGAACAGGTTTTAAGTGATTACTTCGCAAGACTCAAGCACAATGCAGATATTAATGTTATACGAGAAGTGAACTAATGCTTAGTGATGCAAACTTTATCAATATAGCTACAGAGATAGCCAGTGCTTCAAAGTGTGTCTCAAAACAAGTAGGTGCAGTTATAGTGAAAAATGGCCGAATACTCAGTACAGGCTATAACGGTACTCCGGCAGGTTTTACGAACTGTTGTGATCATTGGAATCATGAGTACACTCCAGAGCATCATGAGTGGAGTAAAACATATGAGATTCATGCAGAGATGAATGCGATAATTTGGGCAGCACGTGAGGGTATAAGTATAGAAGGTGCGACTATTTATGTGACACTAGAACCTTGTAGCGAGTGTTCTAAAAATGTTATAGCAAGTGGTATACAACGCATAGTGTATGCTAAAGAATATGAGCATACACACTCGGCTGTTATCTCAAAGTTTATCAAAGATAATGGTGTTATAATCGAAAAACTAGTTTAAAAAATCTGTTATGGCAGAAGCTGGACGACCAATAATTGCCTTATCACCTTTAATAAGCACAGGACGTTGTATAAGTTTAGGGTTTTGTATCATTGCTTTTATAAGAGCTTCTTCATCTGTAACATTTTTTAAATCAAGTTCTTTGTAGACAGCTTCAGTCGTACGCATCCATTCTCTTGCACTTTCAAAACCTAACATTTTGAGTGTTTTTTTCATAGTCTCCATAGTGAGTGTTTCATCTAAATATTTAACTACTTCACTTTCACATTTATCTGCTTCTACAACAGTTACAGCCTCACGAGATTTAGTACAACGAGGATTGTGCCAGATTGTTATTTTCATATATATTCCTTTATTTTATTGGTATTTTACACTATAATTGTTCTGAAATAATTGAAAGAATACACCTAGAAGGAAATTTTTACTATGAAGTATKMTGRYAYYTWYYRYKCACTNYRYWARTKKYKKWWKAGAGTTRACAAATATCTAYCTTATAGAAGATGAACAACTTAAAAGAGAGAATTAAGTGAAAAYRTTTAATGAAATAGCTAATTTTGGAAAAAAGTTAACCGCTCTTAATAGCATAGAAAACATATTGGAGCTCATAAGTGAAGAGGCAAAACGACTCTCAAATGCAGAACGTTGCTCTATCTTTATGGTAGACAATAAAGACCATATGCTCTGGACAAAGATCAACAATGGCATAGGCCGAATTGTGGTAGGTTTAGACTCTGGTATAGTTGGTGATACATATACAAAAAAAGAGGGTCAAATTGTCAATGATCCTTATGAAGATTCACGATTTTTACCTGCCATAGATAAAAAGAGTTGTTTTATCACAAAAAATATGATTACAGTACCCATCTTTAATTCTAAGAGAGAGATAATGGGTGTAATGCAATTACTTAATAAGCCACGCTTTGATTTTGATGAAAAAGATCTAGAGATACTGACATTTTTAGCAAATTATGTAAGTGGAAGTTTAGAAATARTTCTCATGTNCAGATAATTAGTAAAGGGAGTAGTGAGCYTCATAAGCGAGTCTCATTACTCCTACGGCATAATTTGATGAGTTGTTATACCTCATAATCTTTTTTGTGTAAGATTTCATCTCTTGTAACTTTGGTTTATTCTTTGTAAAACAGTTATAAACCTTCCCACTTTTAGTGACCTCATACACAAACGAAGCATTTTTTGTAGTAAAATCATACTCATACCATTGGGCCTCCACCTGCGGAATATCTGGCATTGTATCCCAGTTTATAAGTTGTGTAAACGCAGCCTTCTTATTGAGAAAGTTTGCAGCTGAGACTATTGCATCTTCCATTTTACTCAGGTTTGCCACCTTATTTTTATAAGAGCGAGCATAAATAAAACTATTTGGCATAAACTGAGGTATTCCAACTGCTCCTGCATATGAACTTGCTAGATTACATTGCTCAGGTACTAGTTCTGCTTTGTAGCAGTGGCTTATGATAGAAGCCATATTTGTTTTACCCATCTTAAGAAGCCACTTTTCTCTTGGCGAGTTTGGCTGAGTTCGAACAACCATAGTGTTAAAAACTATAAAAGCATCATGAGAAGGCTTAATCTTGCCTAATTTGGTCTCTTTTAAAAGTATAGCAGCGATTATCTCACGGTTGACACCATACTCTTCTTCTGCATAGTCATAAACCTCCTTATACTTTTGAAGATTTTCTATCATTTTTGGTATATAACTCACAAGTGCGTTATTGGCTTTTTTCTCTTGTTCTTGATGATGTTTTATTTTACTTGGTTGTAAGTAAGTCCAACTCACTTCATCATACTTTTTTGTTTTAAAGTATGATGTTAAGAATTGGTTTGCATACTTATATGAAACGCCAGACTTAATAGCTTGTTTACAAATATCTGAATAATCTGTATTTTTAAAAGAACAATTGCTGTACTGAGCTTGTAGTAGAGTGCTGAATGTGAGTAGTATGAGTAATAGTTTAGTTTGCATTGTTTATCTCTTTTAACCTTTTTGGTGTGCCTATATCGTGCCACATTTTTGTAAACACTTCACCGCTTATCTCTTGTTTGTTAATACTTTCTCGAAGTAGTGGAGCGAGTGATTTCTTTTGAATGCTGATAGTATCAAAAAATGCATGAGTATAGTACCCTATACCTGAGAATGTGAACATTTCATCAGCTTCATTTAAAACTAGACCATTCTTTATAGCAAAGTCCCCTTGTATATTATGCTCTGGATTAGGCACTAAAATAAGATGTGCTTTTTTCCCCTGTAAGTCAAAATTCGCATCAAATTCATACTCGCAAAAAACATCTCCATTAACGACTAAAAAAGGTTCATTACCTAAAAGAGGCAGTGCTTTTTTTATGCCGCCAGCAGATTCTAGGGCACCATCTCTTTGCTCATCCGAGTAAGAGATTTTAATGCCGTATCTGGAACCATCACCTAAATACTCAGGTATTTTATATCCTAAGTGAGCAATGTTTATGACTATCTCTTCAAAGCCGTTTTTGATTAGTTTTTCTATGTGCCAAAGTATAAGTGCTTTGCCCTGTACTTCTATAAGCGGTTTTGGAATCTTATCTGTTAAGGGATGCATTCTTTCTCCACGACCTGCGGCTAATATCATCGCTTTCATCTTAAAGTATACACACTCTATTCTTACCCTTAGACTTTGCGATATACATAGCTTCATCAGCCCGTGAGATAACTGTATCTAGGGTATCATCTTCTCTAAGTAGAGTCAGTCCTAAGCTAATAGTGGTTGGTTTGTGTAATTCATCTTCTAGGATGATAGACTCTTCAACGGATAATCTAATTTTTTCTGCTAAGTCTTGGGCTTTTTCTAAAGTGGTATGTGTAAAAGCAACGATAAATTCTTCTCCTCCCCATCTTGCATACAGGTCACTTTTACGTACACTTTTGTGTAGAATCTTTGAAAATTCTATGAGTATGTTATCTCCGTAATCATGTCCATACTTATCGTTAATCATCTTAAAATTGTCAATATCGATATAAAGGAGAGATATCTGTTTACTTGAACGGTTTTCTAAGTTAGTTAGATACTCAAATTGAGTATGAAAATTTCTTCGATTTGGAATATTTGTAAGCTCGTCAACTTGAGAGAGAATTTCAAGTTCTTGGTTATAATGTTCAATGATACTGATAAGAATAGATGCAATTATAAAGGCTAAAAGCAGAGAGAAACTTATGTTTAGGTAAAAAGCTTTTTTTGTCTCGTGAGTAAAATCTTCTAGTTTYGCTTCAACTAAAAGGTGTGCRCGTAAYTCTTTAATGTACTTCGTTTGGATGATRTATTTTGAGCCATTTTTTTGGTACTCTATAATACTACTCTTTTTAGAGAGTAGTACTTCTTTAAATGGAAGTAATTCTTCAATGTCGAGAATATTTGATTTTAAAGCAGTTGCATCCTTAGATAAAATAAAACTCCCAGTAGTATCTAAAAACATCACATTTAAATGATACTTTTCTTTAAAAGTCTCAAACATTTTTTGAATGTAAGAGACTTCGAGCGCGACTCCTGTTACACCAAGATAGTTTTGTTTTCTATCAAACATTTTAAAGTTTATAAACATTATTGGCTGATATGCGAGCTGTTCATTGAGGTCTATATTTATTGCATCTTTTTTAGAAGAGTTTTTAAATGTAAAGTACCAGCTATGAGCCTCTTTAGTAGCTTGAATCTCTTCAATAAAACCATTCTCTGTATAATAATTATGTGTTTTTTCTGAGACTAAAAATGCAGCAAGTATGTCATGACGGGTTTTGATACTCTCAAGATAACATTGTATTTTAAGGACAGAACTCTCTTCTTTTTGAAGCCAGTCTAAGACAAAGGTATCATTAGCCATCATAGAAGAGACGAGATATGGCTCTATTATTCGTTTTTGAATTTCAGTATAAATATTGTCAACAGAGAGGGGAAGAGATTGGGYGATAAGTTGCTTTTGTGTAGAGTCCAAAGATRTTTTATAGTTAACAACAGAAATACCGATAGAAAGCATAAGAAGCAAGGATAGAACAATAATGATAATTTTATATTTTGAATGCATAAAGCTTCTTTAGTATGAGTCTAGATATATTATAATGTGTTTTTATTAAATTTCTGTAAAAAATGTGCAAACTCTTTGGTCTCTTCATATCTGAGGGCTGTTTCAATTGTATACTTCAGTACGAGGGGAATATCTTTAAGGTAAGCATCTTTTTTATCCCTAAGGTGCAAACGCGAGAAAATGCCAAGTACTTTTATATGGCGTTGTAGTCCCATAAAATCAAACCATTTTAAAAAGACTGCATCACTTACGTCAAGAGCCTGTTTATCTCGAAAGTAAAGGGCTAAAGACTCTATGTCTTTTCTCTCAAACTCTATATAACAATCTTTTAAAAGTGAAACTAAGTCATAAGTAATAGCACCMCTCATAGCATCTTGGTAATCAATMAYACCAAGTTCACCTTCAGGTGTGAGCATAATATTTCGAGAGTGAAAATCCCTATGAACAAAAACACCTTGAGGCTGCTGTAAAACAAGGTGAGATATAGAGTGAAGAGTGTCTTTTATAAGCTCTTTTTCTTCTTTGTTTAAAGTGAAAGAAAGTTCTTTCTCTAAGTACCACTCTTGCATTAAGTTCATTTCAAAATGTAAGAATGCTTTATCGTAAACAGGAAGAGACTGGCTTGCTGCATTTTGCATCTTTAGTATCTCACCTATGGCATTTTTGTAGTGTGTTTTAAAGTTAGAACTTTTTAACTCGTCAAGAAGTTGTACATTTCCAAAGTCTTCTAAAATAAGATATCCATCTTTTTCATTTTTTTCTAAAATTAGTGGGGCTTTGACTCCTGCGTTTAAAAGCCTTGCAGTTACATCTAGAAAAGGTGAAAGTGACTCCAACTCCAAAGAACTATCCATGACAATAACAGTTTTTTTTTCTTTTGTTAAACGATAGTATTTACGAAAACTAGCATCTRCRCTTGCAATGCTCAGYACATAATCTTTATAAGGCGTTGTTTGTATCCAAGGAAGTATCTTATCCATATATGGCTCCGAGTTGTGAAGTTTTTGTAGCTCCTGTGATAGAGCAYAAATCTACTTCTTGTTTATGAGTACGTTTATAAGCAAACCAAGCAAAGGCCATCGCTTCAAGGGCATCACTATTTATTCCTAGTGCATCACTACGTTTAAGTRCACAAGTATTAAGCTCCCTTAGTCTTTGCATGAGAAACTTGTTTTTTGCACCACCACCGCAGACTATTAGAYTTGTAATATYTCTGTCTTTTAAATCATTTGAGATACTAAGCGCAGTGAGTTCGAGTAGGGTTCTTTGTATATCTTGATCACTGAGGTGTGCGAAGTTTGTAAGTTTCTCCTCAAGCCAAAGAGCATTGAAGTACTCTCTTCCTGTACTTTTTGGGGCACTTTGTTTGAAGTACTTATCTTCGAGCATAAGTGTTAAAAGCGCATTGCTTAGTTTACCGCCACAAGCAAACTCTCCATCCTTATCATAAGGTTTGAGCTGCGTTTGACTCATCCACCAATCAAGTAAAACATTACCACAGCCTGAGTCCCATCCGAGAACTTGCTCTTCTAGTATAGTGATGTTTGCCATACCACCTATGTTTAAAACTGCGACTCTCCCCTCTAGATGAGAAAAAAGAAACTTATGAAACACGGGAGCAAAAGGGGCACCTTGCCCACCATTGGCTATATCCATTCGTCTAAAGTCGGATATCGTAGTTATCTGCGTTTTTGACACGACTATATTAGCATCGCCTAGTTGCATAGAAAAAGGGGTATCGCCATTTGGTGAATGCCAAAGAGTTTGGCCATGCAAGCCAATAGCGGTTATATCCTCTTTATTGATATTAAAGGCGAGTAAAAAAGTATTGATAGAGTCGGCAAAGAGAGTTCCTAGTCTATGGTCAAGAACACCTAAAGAGAGAAGTGTTAGGGAAGAGTCTATAGCTTCTAAAACATCTTCTTTTAGGTCAAGGGGAAATGAGTACTCGTGTGAATGAAGAAGTGTACATGAAGTGTCGTTTATCTCGCATAGTGCAATATCAACACCGTCAAGACTAGTCCCTGACATAACACCTATATAGAGTTGTTTTTTTATCATAACTGATTACCATTTGTGAATGTATCAAGAATGTAAGAGAGTTTCTCATCACTAATATTTTCTAAATCACCCTTAGAATAGATACTCATAAGATAGAGATTATCGTACTCATCTAAATAGTAGTAAATGACTCGAAAACCGGCACTTTTTCCTGTAGGGATAGAAGAGTTTGCTAGTCGAATTTTATAGCAGTTTCTGCCAAGTGAAATACCTGCTTGTGGATTTCTTTGAAGTTCTTTACTCAAAGCTTTTAAGTCTTGTGGAAGGCTTTTATACTTTTTATATAGTTTTTTAACTTCTTTAGTAAAGTTTGTTAAACTAACTATTTTCAAGTTCATCTATAAGCTCATCAAGAGATTTTAAGTCATCTTTTTGCTTTGGATTATTTAGAGTAAGCGAAAGCTCTTTGACAGAGTCTTCAAAGTCGGCATAAAATATCTTTGCTTTTTGTTCTGTGACATAAGATTTTACCGCTTCAACTATGATATCAGTACGATTAAGTGAGTAGTCTTTTGTAAATTCATCAATCTCATCAACAAGATACTTCGGTAAACGCAGACCAACTTGTTGTTTTTCGAGTTGTCTTAAAGTATGCATTTTAACTCCTTTGTATATCAGTATTATATATCATTTATATCTTTTAGTCAAATATAGCTAAAATGCTTTTAGTATAAACTGTTTGCTATTATCAGATAATTTAATTGCAAGATTTGAACGAGGAATGAGCGTAATTATGTCTCTTTCTAAAAGGTTCTTAAATTCATGTTCAGCTTTTATTTTCTTTAAATTTAATGCTTCCATTAGATAAGTATTGATAAAGGCTTCTTGAGTCGCAGTTGAAAAATTATTATTATTTAAAACCTGAAGTAGGCTTACTTCAAATTCAGTAAATTTATATTTTTGAGCAATTTCATTTTGGCTTAATAGAAGACCATTAGTTGAAAGTATCTGTTTGTACTTTACTAACTCTTCTCTAGATTCTTGAGATTTTGTAGATATTATTTTTAGCTTTTCATTTTCAGACTCAAGATATGAGTTAGACTGATTCTTTTCATTAAGAACATCATCCATCTGTTTAAACTTATCAGTAGCTTGTTTTCTTTCTAATTCTAAAGTTTTGTTTAGATGTGAAGTTTCTTGTTTTATTTTTTCATTATATTTAGAATTTTGTGTTGATAACTTTACATTGAGTTGTTCTATCTCTTCTCTTAATTCATAGTTCTCATGTAAAAGTGCATCTCGTTCTTCTTGATTAATTGGTACTTTATTATCTCTTGTGAGTTTTATTTTCTTTTTTTCATTGTTCATTTTTCTTGTCCATGAATAAAAAAAGTTAGCAATAAAAGGGTAAGTAAATACATAAAATAGAGCAAAAGAAAGTGGATACCAAAAGTAATGTGAACCAATCTGTAATAACTGAAATACAGGTAAAATAGGGTCATATATAGTCATTGCATTGATATGATTTTTACCATATAAACTAAGAAGTTCAAGTTTTTTCTCAGGCTCACTAATATTTGAAAAATAGATTAATATATATTTATGATTGATTACTATCCAAGAAATAATAAACGAGCTCATAAAAGGTGTATAGGCATAATCATATAGTTTTACTTTGAATGTATCACTTAATTCATTTATCATTATAACCTCGATATTAGAATTTTATAGTTTACTATAATAGTAATTATATAAAGTTTATATTTGTTTGGAGCTCTGCATAATCCCAAACACCACCAATGTACCTATAGTTATCTGCCAAGCAAAACCTATGCTAAAACCAAAAGTATAAGGTTGGAGGATAAGTACTGTTAAAAATCCACCCAAAAGAGAGTAGGGTACAAGTTTTGCACTTCCTCTTTGAGTAAATATAGCAGAGAAAAAAACTCCAAGTAAACCGGTATATGCAAACGCCATCACTCCCAGTGCAAAACCGATGAGTGAAAGGTCTGAGTATCTTTGCCAAAAGTAACTAAGTATGGCCATAAGAAAGAGTAAAAATGCGAAGAGTAAAACAGCATTACGGGATGCTTTTATGAAGTGATTCTCACTTGTATTAGCATCTTGTTTGAGTTTATAGGGTCTGTAAAGGTCTTCGATGGCAACCGAACTTAACGCTCCAAGAACGGAGTTTGTACTTGAGAGTGCAGCGGCAATTGCTCCAACTGTTACAAAACCTCGTATCCCTTCTGGCATTTCGTTGAGTATATAGTACATAAAAACAGTAATTTTTTCGCCCTTAAAATTTTGTAAGATATCTGTACTTTGGTAGTGCACAAAAAGCAAAGCACCTATGCTTAAAAAGAGTAAAACAATAGGGATGGTAAAAAGAATAGAGAGTATAAGTGAACGAGAAGCTTCTTCTTTGTTTTTACAAGTAAGCACACSTTNTGKCRKNTCWTNNGGTCCAGTCCAAATGCAGCAATATTAAGAAGTAACCAACCACTAAGTAAGCCTATGATACTAAACTTACCATCCAAACTTGTATCTATAAACGCTAACTTATTATTTTGTTCTAGGACTTCTAAAATTGCGACATCACCAAGTGAGATATAAAGATAGTAGAGCACGAGAAGACCTGCACTTACATAGGTGAGAGCTTGGATAACATCACTGAGAATAACAGACTTGACTCCTCCAAAATAGGTATAAGCTAAAGCACCAAGGAGGAGTATAAAGATAGAAATCATCATATGGGGGAGTAAAATATCTAAAAATAGTATCATACTAATAGCAAGAGCTGCGATGTAGAGTCTAGCCCCACTTGCCATAATCCGTCCAATTAAAAACATAATTCCAGCCTGCTTTTTGGCATTCTCACCATAACGGGATTCTAGAAGTTCATAAACAGTGATGGCGTTAATGGCATAAAACTTTGGTACAAAAAACTTTGCGACAAACATAACGGCTAAAAGAGATGAGAAGTAAAAACCGATAAGGGTGAAGTTGTGAGCATAAGAGAACTCAGGAACTCCCAAGAATGTTGCGGCAGATTGAGTTGTAGCAAGTATGCTGATGGCAACTGCGATAAGTGGCATAGAGTTTGAAGCTGTAAAGAACTCCCTGCTTGTATTTATTTTTTGACGAGAAAACCAGTAAGAGCTAAAGGCTAAGACACCAAAATAGGCTAAAAATATTAACCAGTCAAGGGATGTGAAGCTACTATTTATCAAGAGCTACTCTGATTTCATGCATAAAAGCTTTTCCTGGGTCATTTTTCTCAGTTCTATATGACTTGTCTTTTTCTAACCAAAGTTCTGAATCTTCATAGTTTCTATACTCATAATGCCCAAGAACATTTTTGATACTTGGATACTTTGTTTTGAGATAATTTATAAGTGCTATGTTAGCCCTAAGTTGTGCAGGAGTTAAGTCTTCTTTTTTATTGTTTTTTCCACCTACATTTTCTATACCGATACTTGAATAATTTAATCCAATAACATGTCGAGCCATAATATTATCAGGCATTAGTTGATGGATATTACCTCTACGGTCTATGAGATAATGTGCCGATACATTAAGAGCAGAAGCTTTTGCGATGTCCTTTCTGTCACTAAAAAGGAGTTCAGGATTGAGCCTTTCGTGAGACTTGTTAAAGTCCATCATCGCAGTCCAGTGTACAACTATGTTTTTTGGAATGATATTTATGTTTTTTACATCAAGTCCATAATGTGTTTGAATATATTTTTTTGTGAGTTGTCTGCGTTTGTCTGTAAATACAATAGGCTTTTGAATGATAGAATTTTTCGTATGCAAATTTTCAATGCGTTTATTAGCTTCTTTGATTTTTTTTAGAGAAATTGAACCATCTTTCACCTGCTTATATATAGTGTTTACTATATCTGAAACACTGTTTCTTGCTAGTTGATTTCCAAAGAGTAAGATGTCCACTCCTGCGTTTATAGCTAATCTGACACTCTCTGCGAGTGTATAGTGTGCAGATATAGCTTTCATCTGCATATCATCGCTGATGATGAGTCCTTTAAAGTGAAGTTGTTGGCGAAGGAGCTGTGCATTTGTTTTATAAGAGAGAGTCGCTGGGTATTTTTTATCAATGTGAGAGTTAAATACATGAGCTGTCATTATTGCATCAGCTCTATTTTGTTTAATAAGTGTTTTGTATGGCTCGAGCTCTTTTTTACTCCATGTTTTACTCACATCAACAAAACCCTTGTGTGAATCCCCTAGAGATGAACCGTGACCTGGAAAGTGTTTTAAAACTGAGATTATTTTTTCTTTTCTTTGCGCATCTATCATTAAAGAAGCATATTTTACTACATCTTTGCTCTCTTTTGCATACGAGCGCTCAAGTCCAACAATTACCCTGTTTTTTGGATTAACACTAAGGTCAACAACAGGAGCAAAATTAAGGTTGATGCCTAAGTCATGGAGCATTTTTGACTGAGAGTTATAAATTTTTTTTACATCATAGAGATTCATTAAAGAGATTTCTTTAGCAGAGGGAATTTTTAGAAATCCGTATTTAGGTTTGAGCCTTGCCACTCGTCCGCCCTCTTGGTCTATACCGATAAAAAGAGGTTTACTGGAGTATATATTTAAGTCATTCGTCAGATGTTTTAGTTGGTAAGGATTGAGTATGTTTTTGACGCGTTTTTTATCATTGTAAAACTTGTCAAAAAGAATAACACCACCTAAATCATATCTCTGAATATCTTTTACAACCTGGGAGTTATAAACAACAGCTTGTTCGTCAAAACCTACTATAAGCATTCTWCCTATCATCTTTTTAAGYTCWMYATCTTCKTTTGGYGCTGCATTTAGTARTAAAAATGTATGTAATAATAGTAAAAATATTTTCATGGTTTATCTCTCTTTCTTATGTACTAAGAGATTTATATCATTAATCACTTTAAATATAAGTGATTTAGCTAGCTCTTTTGTAACATTCTGCGGCTCAAAATGGTCACTCACGACTTTAAGAATGTGAAAACGCTGAATCGCAGGAGAATGAGTAACAGCATCTAAAAATCCGTAAGACTCCATATCTACTACCTCATACTTTACTTGGCTWATAGCTTCATCTACACAAACGATACTCTTTTGACTCTCTTTAAAAGAATGGTGTATATTATTATATATTACTTCACCTATCTCTAGAAGGGAACCTATATTATATTGTTTGTCTGCACCACATATTCCTATGTTTATATATATGTCTTCATCGCTTATGTCATAGTGGTTAATAAGGGTCTGTGTAGCTTCTCTTGCATTGATCACACCCATACCAGAGAGTATTATTATTTTAGTTTCATCACAATAAAGAGTATATTTTCCTAGTTTTGTTTTTTTTAGTTTATATCTATCTACAAAAGCTTGAGCCTCACTCTTTAATGCTACAACCATATAAATCAATAAGTACTCCTTTGAAGTTAATTTTGTTATTATAGTGAAAATATACAAGGAATCTTTTTATGGCAATACTACATCCTGATTATTCTAATTTAGATTATGATGCTATGGCAAAAACAATTGGACTCAAAGTAAAGCATATGCCAGTTCTTCTCAGTAGTTTCCTTGAAGATGCTCAACCAATATGTGCAAAGTTACAAACTGCAATTGATGCAAATGATTATGAAACGATTCGTGGAGTTGCTCATTCCCTCAAGGGAAGTTCAGGGAACATGCGATTTAATGACATTTATGAGATGGCTACAGAGATGGAGTTTGCAGCACGAGAGTGTAATACTTCTTTTGAATATGCACAATATTTAGATGCRATATCTACAGCAATCGATACARTTAAGATATAAATAAATAATTTTAGATATACTTTCAGTTCTCTTCTTTAGACCTGTGCAATGRTTRCTTAGGATAATGGGTCAGGGTAGGAATACAGCAGCCCACCCTGAGTAGTTATGTGCCGCAGGTATCTGGAGAAGAGTCTTTCTTACAAAAATCATTTAATAATATTTCTCTAATCTTCTTTTACTACACTTTCTGATATTCTCATATATATTTCCAAAGCGTAATCTTTTTTCACTATAATAAGTAATTAAAATCCTAAAGGCAATATTTATGTACAATAAAAATAGAAGAAATGGTTTTTCACTTATAGAACTTATGATAGTTATCGTGATACTTGGGCTACTTGCGGCTATGGTTATGCCTAGTCTTACTGGTAAAGGTGAAGAAGCTAAACGTGATTTAGTTTGTGTACAGATGAAGTCWATTTATGATGGTKCTCTTGATATGTATAAGATTAAAAATAGTGTCTATCCTTCGACTGAAGAGGGCTTAAAACTACTTACTGAGACTGATACTTACTTTAAGGATGGCAAGATGCCAAAAGATTCATGGGGTCAAGAGTTTATCTATTTAAACAACGATGGCGATATTGAACTTGTATCTTTTGGTGCTGACAAGAAAGAGGGTGGCAAGAAAGAAGGAAAAGACATAAGACTAAGCGAGTGTAAATAAAGTTTGTGAAAAAAGCTTTTTCGCTCATAGAATTAATGATAGTTATAGTCATCATTGGGGTTATTTATACTTTAGCTGTGAGTAAACTACAAAATATAGGGCTAGAGAAGTTTAATCCTAGTTTAGTAAATCTTAAAGAGTATCTTTTAACTTATATGAAAGAAGATGTAAGAGAAGTTAAATTACTCTGTCTTGATAATTGTGAGACTTGTCGTGTTTATCTTGATGGAGTCAAACAAGAAGAGCCTATAGAGTCTTTTCTTGACTCAAGTGTAGAGGTGTATAGATATGACTTCATTCAAGGTGCAGTAAGAAAAAAAGATACAGTTTTTTTTAACGAAGAGGGGAGACAAGAAAATGTCTGTTTTTCATTTAAAATGAATAAAAATTTAATTTCTGATCAAGTAATAGTCGTTTATAAAGAGAAGGCTTATGACTATACAGCTTACTTTAATCCTACAAAAGTATATGCTCACCTAGAAGAGTTACTCGCAGCCAAAGAGCATATAGTACAAGAAGTGATGAGATGATTTTTAAGTATAAGGGCATCAACTCAGATGGTAAAAAGGTAAAAGATAGGATAGAAGCACTCTCTATCAGTGAAGCCAGAAGTAAACTAAAAGCTACTGGTATCATCTACCAGTCATTAGAAGAAGAAAAGCCTGCATTTTTTGAGAAGTTTGAATTCTCTACAAGATATAAAATTCCACCTAAAGAGTTAGCAGCACTCTCGCGTGAACTTTCCATGTATATTCGTTCTGGTATTAGCATAGTTGCAGCACTAAAAGTTGTGCAGTCACACTATGTCAGTAACAAAAAGATGAAACTCTTCTTATCTACTGTAAGTACACACCTAGATGAAGGACAAAACTTTTATGATGCACTTGAAGCACAAACGATAGTTGAACTACCGCCCTTTTTTAAAGAGTCTATTAAAGTGAGTGAAAGTGGGGGCATACTTGATGAGGTACTGCTTGAACTTTCTCGTTTTTTAAAAGAGCAGGACAGAATTCATAAAGAGATAAAAGGGGCTTTTGCATATCCGAGTTTTATGATTATAATCTCACTTGTAATGATTGCCTTTATGCTTACCTTTGTTGTACCCCAGATTACCGGCATATTTGAGAGTATGGATCAAGAGCTACCTCTTCCAACGCAGTTTGTTATCGCTTTGGGAGATTTTTTCTCGCATAACTTTGATGTGATGTTGGGGTTAATTTTTTTAGTAGTTGTAGTATTTGTTACTTTAAAGAAAAAAGTTTATGCTTTTGCTTATGGCGTGGATAAATTTATGCTCTCCCTTCCTCTGTTTGGTAGCATAGCTATGAAGAGTGAACTCGCACGTTTTGCATATATTGCTTCCCTTCTCACTCGTTCTGGTGTACCTTTTGTGCAGACTATAAACCTCAGTGCCAACATCTTAAACAACCGTGTGATTAAAGAGCTTTTTGTGCGTGCTAGTAAAAAAGTTGTTGAGGGTAAACTACTCTCTAAAGCACTTCAAGAGTCGGGTTCCGCTATAGATATCGCTTTTATCCAGTCTATCGCTCTAGGGGAAGAAACATCTGAGTTAGAAAATATTTTGACACATACTTCAGAGCTTTATTTTGAAGAAAATCGCGATAAGATTTCTCTTTTACTGACTCTTTTAGAACCAGCGCTTATGCTCTTTGTCGGTGGAAGCATTGGTTTTATCGTTGCGGCGATGTTATTGCCTATTTTTTCTATGAGTATTTCCTAGTGCAAAGAAGTCGTAAGGGAATTGCATTACTTATAACTTTGATGTTTGTCATCGTGATTACAGTAGCGATTGCTTATGGGCTTAAGCAAGTTAATGATGCAACAAAAATAGTAAAACAAGAACAGTTCCTTTATCAAAGAAGTATAATAGTCGAAGATATATTAAAGATTTTAAATAACTCACGAGAGTTACACGCTTCTGTTGAAAACAACTCCACTAGCGATTTTTATCTGCTTTTATCACAAGCTTCATTTATCCCATTTGAATACGAGGGTGTAGAAATCTTACTTAAGATGAAAAGTGCACGAGCAAAGTTTAATCCTGCCATGCTAAATGAGACTACAAGTGTTCGTTTACGGGAATACTTAGTGCGTAACAACATAAACTCTCAGTATGTAGATATATTGCTTGATAACATTGGAGGTATTAAAGAAGATAACAGCTATAATAGTGCTATATTTGATGAAAATCCGTATCTTTTTCGTGACTATATAGCATCAGCTAAACATTTAGAAATAATAAATGACTATTACACTAAAGAATATAATGACAATGCACTTAAGAAGGTAGATTTTAATCAGCTCTTTTATTATGGGAGCGATGAGAACATTAGTATAGATGTGAACTATGCTACGAGTGAAGTGTGGGAGTTTATGCTTGGCTGTACAAGAGAGCGAGCAGAGACTCTAAGTGCAGGTGGGGGCAATTACTTCAATATAGAGGACTTGAATTTAAATGATGATGAAAAAGAGATTTTAACAAGTGCCTTTGACATAAAATACTTGGAACCAATAATACAAATAGAGTTAGATATAACTTTAAATGGACAAGAATCAAAACTCAGTTTCGAGTACGATATAAAAAATAAAAAGGGGTCTCACTTTGTTTATGAAATTTAAACGCAGTGTAAATGCTGTTTTTTTAGATCCAGATGGTAGTGAAACTATTGTATGTGAAAAAGGCAAAAAGCTCGATATTATTCTCTCTCCTAAACTGTACTGGATAAAAAAGATGGCTATACCAGTTTCTGGTGTGCGCGAAGTTAAAAAACTACTTTCTTCTATCTTTGAAGACTCTCTTCCCCCTGGGCACTACTCATACTATGCTTATAAAAGTGGAGATGAGTTTATACTATTCGCTTATGAAGACAAAAAAATTCTTGACTTGCTTCTTAGTAAAGGGATTAGTAGTGCTGATATAGCTAGCGTCCGTTTTGCACAGACAGAGTTTGTATCTTTAGTGGGTGCTGCAAGGATAAATGACAAGGAGAGTATATATCTTAAAGACTCTATTCTTATTATAGCTCCAAGTACATGGTTAGAGGAGTCACAAGCTTTAGACCTTAGAGAGATTAAACTCTCAAAGCATAGTATAAAACTGCAACAGTTTGGGCATCTTGTCGATAACAAAAGCCTTTATAAGCTTGGTCGAGTTTTAGTCGCTTTTGCTCTTGTTTTAATAGTGGAAATTTTTGTTATAAGTGCCAAACATGATGTAATAGAGCAAAATAGAGAAAACTTGTTTTCAAAGTATAAACTCCAAGCAACTATGATCCAAAATAGGTCCACACATAAGAGATACACTAAGATTTATAAAACACAAACAAAACTTCGTGAGATAATAGCAGTGTTTTTGACAATGCCTTTAAAAGAAAAGCAGAAAATAACACTATTAGAGTACAAAAACAAAAAGATTTTAGTAAGGATAAAAGGTGTTAAAAAAGGGAATGAGACTACACTGCTTTCAAAATTGAATGCAAAAAAACTCAAATATAAAACATCCTTTAAAGATGATACTATAAAAGTGGAGGTAAGTTTATGAATCAAATAAACCCTCTTCATATTGGTGGACTCCTCATTGTTATTATTGCATTTTTACTTTTTTCTTTGAGTGGAGTGAAAGAAGAACTCTCTGAAGCAAAAAGTGAATTTCTTGTAAGTGAAACCCTTGCGATTGATCTCCATACATTACAGTCTGTATACTCTGATAAAAAAAAGATTCGAAGCAATATAAATCGTATACTAAGTCAGTCATCTATTAAAGCTACTAAACTTAGTGTCAAACGCGAGAAAAAGTTTATTAAAATAAGTGCAAAAAATATAGATACCTTAGCTCTAAACACTCTAATGGGTAAGATTTTAAATGATTCTTTTAACATTAGTATGTTAAAAATAAAAAAACTGAGTGAGACTAAGGCAAGTTTAGAAATGGAGATAAAATGGTAAAAAAACTCTCTAAATTTTTAGCATACACACTCTTTTTTATTTTTGCGCTAATGGTTTTCATTCCAAAGTCTAGTCTCTACTATCTTTTAGAAGAAAATATAAAAAAATTTGATATCGTTATTTCAAAAGAGGCCTTACAAGAGAATATCTTTTCACTTAAGGTAGAAAACTTAGAAATAAGTTTTAAAGATATTCAGGGTGCTGTTATTGAAGAAGCAGATATTACACTGCTCTTTTTCTACAATAGTTTAAAGTTTGAAAATATTAAACTATCTTCTTTACTTGAAGCTTATTTACCAGCAAAAATTCAAGAGCTGCAAGTGACTTACACTATCTTTAAGCCTCTGCTTGTAAAAATAGAAGCCGAGGGTGAGTTTGGTGTGATGCAGGCCGAAGTTGACATACTAGAGAGAAACCTAAGTGTAAAACTTCAGCCAACAAATATAATGCTCAAACAATATAAAAAAAGTATAAAGATGTTTAAAAAATCACAAGAGGGAGATTATGTTTATGCAAAATCTTTCTAATCTTAAACTACTTAGAACTATAACACTGCTTCTGACACTGTTATTACTCGCTAAGGCAATATCAGTAGTCGTTTGGTGGTACTTACCAGCCGAAGGTATAGAGCTTAATATAGAAAAATCTTATAGAGCACAATACCAAAGAGTAGACTTTAAAAATATGCTTATAAAATCGAAARTTATACAGGCTCAAMCAACAAAACAAGTTTCAACTATAGCTTATAGTATCAACTCTCTTGTTTTAAAAGGACTTTATGGAAGTAGCTTTAATGGYTTTGCAATAGTAGCAAAAAAATCAGCTCCCAAAAKAACGAGTATAATCAGTGTGGGTGAAGTGTACGCAGGTTACAAACTAAAAAAAATAGAGTTGTTTCAGGTTATATTTACTAAATCTGCTAAAGATTATATTTTAGTCTTAGAAAATAAAACAGGAAGAAAAATAGCGAACACATCAAGAGTAGAGCATATCACAGCCGAGAGTACGCAGAGAAGTGTTTCAAAAGTAGATATAAAAAACTATTCGAATAATCCATCTAAAATTTGGAAAGATATTGCTATCGCTCCATTTAAAAARGGTGGCGGAATAGTAGGCTTCAAAGTCAATCGTATTAAACCGGGTTCTAAAATGGCAGACTTAGGTCTTAAAAAAGGGGACCTTATCATACGAGCCAATAACATTGAGTTAACATCCTTTAAAGAGGTACTTAATCTATACAAAAAAATAGACAAGATAGAGACTCTATCTTTAGTCGTTTTGAGAAATAATCAAGAGAAGGAAATAATTTATGACATTCATTAAAACAATACTATTAACAACGCTTTTAGTCTTTACGCTGCAGGCTAGAGAGCAGGTAAATGTAAACTTTTCAGACTTACAGATAAATGACTTTATCAAACTCATCTCAAAGATTACCCATAAAAATATACTTATAAACAATAAAATAAATGGCACAGTAAACTTTGTAAGCACAACACCTGTTTATRATGATGAACTTGTAGGTATTTTAGTTTCTGTTTTAGAGTCTAAAGGTTTTACTCTTATAAAAAATGGTTCTCTCTATGAAGTAGTGCGCTCGACTGAAGCTGCCAAACATAATGTAGTAGTTGTGGGTAAAGATAAAAGAGCATACGGCTCCCTTATGGTAACGCAGGCAATAGCTGTTACAGGTGAAAATGTTGATATCGTTGCGGCAAAGATACGCTACCTTATCTCTAAAACAGCAAAACTAATGACTATGAAAGAGAGCAATACCATACTGCTTACAGATTATCCTAAAAATATCGCAACTATCAAAAAAGTTATAAAAGATATAAATACAAATAATCAGGCAATCGTAAAAATTATCCCAATTAAACATGCAAATGCAAAAAAACTCCAAACAAGATTACTCGAAATAAGTAAGTCCATATTTAATGGAAAAGTAGCTTCTCAGGCTGTAAAGATTATACTCGATGATAATATAAATGCCTTAATTCTTGTCGGTTTAGAAACAAATGCAGTGAAAATAGAATCACTTATACAAAAGATGGATGTAGAGTCACATGCGAGTAATGGTGTAAAGATATATGCGTTAAAAAATTCAGATGCTAAAACAGTAGCTGCGAGTTTAAATGCAATTATTTCAAAACAGGTTTTTTCAGACCCCCTTATGAAACCAAACATAAGTGCAAGTGAAGAGATAAATGCCATTATAGCCATTGGTGAACCAATCATTTTAAAGGGTATAAAACTTATCATAGATGAGTTAGATAAAGAGAAGTATCAGGTTTATGTTCAGGCAAGAATTATAGAGATAAATAAAAGTAATGCAGAAGCAATAGGTATAAAATATGGTTTTGATGCAGCTCTTCTCTCTTCTGAAGGACTCTACTCTTTGGCAACAAACTTTGGTGGTAGTTCAATAGCTGGAAGACTCGGAACTGAACTAGCAGGTACGGTAGTGGGGACAGGTGCTACAAGTGGTTTTGCACTTGGAGCAACACTTGATTTTCTTGAGACTAATGGTGCAGCAAAGTCTATCTCAAACCCTTCAATTTTGTGTGTGAACAATAAAGAGTCCTCTATTTATGTCGGACGTACAATTTCAATCTCTACAGGAACAGTAACTAATACATCAGGACTCAACGGAGTTACAAGTAGTTTTAAGCGCGAAGATGTAGGTCTTACTCTCAAAATCAAGCCACGAGTATCTTCAAAAGATAAGGTAACTCTTGATGTAGAAGCGATTTTAGAAAATGTACTTGATGATGGTGCTAATAATGCAACGGGTCAGCCCGTAACATCAAAGCAGGAGGTTAAAACGCAGGCGATACTTCGCCATGGTGAGAGCATAATTATCGGCGGTTTAGTTAAAGTATCYGATAGGAGTTCTATTAGTAAAGTACCTGTACTAGGTTATATTCCATGGATTGGAGAGTATCTTTTTTCATCTACAACTACTACAGTGGAGCAAGATAACCTCATAGTAATGCTAACACCATACATAATAGATAAGAGTGAAAAACTCTCACAACTTCAAGCAGATTTAGGACTCCTCGCTAAAATTCAAAAAGAGTACAATGTAAAAGTTTTTGGTGAGTTAGAAAAAAAAGGAATAGAGGGMAGTRTAGATGAAGTAGAGTATAATGAGATACAAGAAGATAGTCTCATTATTTTAAATGACAAAGATGAAGTGAAAGAATAGATGTTAAACAAAGAACCCCTTCATAATCTAAAACTTGAGGTCTACGAGCCTGAAGAATTAGATACTGATATAAGTGTAAAAAACTCCCTTCTTTTTAGTGAATATGAGGGTGTTGTTACTGCGTTTACCTCCGAAGAATCTTTTGCAGCTGCTAGTAAYTACTATACTAAACTTGAAACTGAATATCCCTTATGTTTACTTACAGAAGAGTCTTATGAAAGACTTTTTAATCGCTTTTTAGAACTTCGTACAGATAAAGCGATAGAGACTATGCAAGAGGATACAGATGAGAGCGAGGAAGAAGATATCTCTCTTACTGATTTTCTTCGTACATCTTCAGATATTTTAACGAGTGAAGAGTCTGCTCCGATTATCAAGTTTGTAAATGCTCTTTTTTATCAGGCTGTTAAAAAGAGAGCTTCAGATATTCATATAGAAGTTCAAGAGAAAAAAGGCGTTGTGCGTTTTCGTGTTGATGGAATGCTGAGTAAAAATGCAGATTTAGATAAAAAAGTTGTGAGCCTAATAGTAAGCCGCATAAAAGTTATCTCTAACCTAGATATCTCTGAAAAACGTATCCCTCAAGATGGTCGTACACAGATAAAAATTGCAGGTGAAGTACTTGATATCCGTGTATCYATWCTWCCKACATTTTATGGTGAACGTGTTGTTATGCGTCTCTTGATGCAAAGCTCACAAATACCTCAGATAAATGAACTTGGATTTGATACTGCTCTTATAGACGATGTAAAAAAACTACTCCGTTCTTCTCATGGAATTATTCTTGTAACTGGACCAACAGGTTCGGGTAAAACAACCTCTCTACACTCATTTTTACGAGAAGTGGAAGAGCCGCATAAAAACCTCATAACAGTTGAGGACCCAGTTGAGTATAAGAGTGACAATATCGCACAGATTCAAGTCAATGAAAAAGTAGGGCTTACTTTTGCATCTGCTCTTCGTTCTATCCTTCGTCAAGATCCAGATGTCATAATGATAGGGGAAATTCGCGATGAAGAAACTGCGGCTATCTCTGTGCGAGCAGCACTTACAGGTCACTTGGTTTTCTCAACACTACACACTAACTCAGCCGCTGCAACCATCTCGCGTTTAGCAGATATGAATGTAGAACCTTTTTTGATTAGCTCGTCGCTTTTAGGGATTTTAGCCCAGCGTTTAGTACGAGTTATCTGTCATGAGTGTAAAGAAGAAGATGAGTTAGCCGAGAACTTTGCCGAGGATTATAATATYGCTAAAGATGCAGTTATTTATAAGTCTGTAGGTTGTAAGGCTTGTAACTATTCAGGSTATTCTGGCCGTCGYTCKATTGGAGAGTTACTTGTAATGAACGACTCTATAAAAGAGCTTTTAAAGACTACTACAGATGAGCATAGCATTAAAACGCAGCTTGAAGCTGATGGGCTAAAAACTATCTCAACTCAACTCTCRMAGATGCTTCWTGATGGAGAGACTTCACTTGATGAGGCTATACGAATCGGCTTAGGTCATGCCTAAACGCAAGGCTTTTACACTTATGGAAGTTATGGTGGCAGTTGTCATTGTCTCTGTAGTAATAGCTGCACTTTTACAGATGCAAGGAAAYACAAGCCATAARCTTTTTGGTATAAAAGAGATGATAMAAACAAACCAATATAACTCCTTTTTACTCTCGCTCTCTGATAAGTATGGTTTTGAATCTTCKAAGATAAATATGAAAAGACTTGTTGAAGAGTTTGASTTAGAGAGTGACCTGAGAAGGCGTTTAAAAGGYATGAAGGTAGAGTTARACTATGAAGARCTCACTACGATAGATACAAGTGAGTTAGATGAGTCYTCAGATAYAAATCAGACTAGTAATRCAGCTTTAGTYTTTGAGATAGGAAAAACTAGTATGCATACTRAGGATTTTACTACACRAGTCATACGAGTAAAAATACAATGAAAAAATCTGCTTTTACACTCATAGAACTTTTAATCTCCATAGTGATACTTAGTATTTTGATGCTTTTTTTATATAAAAGTTATGCAAATCTGAATCGTTCAAACAGACTTTTACATGAAGAAGTGCAAAAAATATCTAAGATACAAAAAATAAAAAAAACTATATTAATGGATTTTACTAGAGCTTTAAGTGTAGAAATTCTAAATCAAGATACAAAAATAGATATAGGTTTTTTACAAACAACAAACTCTTTGCACCTGCGAATCAATCCTTATGTCGGTTATATAGTTAAGGATAAGATACTCTATAGAATAGAATCATTTAAAGAGTTAAAGGAGTATCCTTTAGTCGCAGATAGTGAGTTTATAGCAGAAGAGTTAGGTGAGGTGAAAATATTTCGTATCTATAAATCTACAGATRCGAAAGTTGGTTTGTATCTCGTGCATCTACTTTTTGAAGAYACAACAGAGATACTTTTAAAACTTAATCCTCTCGAAATTTAGAGATRCCACAKGGYTGRTTTGGASTWGGTGGATTCTCTTTTAARTAYGTTAAGTCCTCTARTGTTTGTGTGAGTACTTTTTTTTGTTGGAGAATTGGAAGCATWAGRTTGTCTTTTTCATTGAGTGGAATRTCCCAGTTTAAAAGTATARTTTGYACTTCATCATCAAGTTCTTTGAGAGCATTTTGTATGTGTTTTATTGAATTCATAAGAGGATTATAGCAAGTATTTATAAAAACTTGGGTATAATGCGACTCTTAATTCTGTTCACAAGTACAGATGCAAGAATTTTACTTAAAGGATTATCGATGCCAAAAATGAAATCGGTAAAAGGCGCTGTTAAGCGTTTTAAAGTTAAGAAAAATGGTCAAATTAAACGTGGTAAAGCGTTTAGAAGTCATATTTTAACGAAACAAGACGCTCAAACTCGTCGTGATCAAAATCAACCAGCAACAGTTGCAAAAGCTGATGCTGCTAATATTAAGGCTATGATTAACTAATTTTAGTTTTCATTACATCTCCAATTTATTTATAAAATTGGGCAAGACCACCAAAGTAGTGGCACCTTGACTATGTTTAAGTAGCTAGGTAAAGAAAAAGGAAAGAAATGCCAAGAGTTAAAACAGGTGTTGTTCGTAGAAGAAGACACAAAAAGATATTAAAATTAGCGAAAGGTTTTTATAGTGGTCGTCGTAAGCACTTCCGTAAAGCCAAAGAGCAAATTGAACGTTCACTTTATTATGCATTCCGTGACCGTAAGCAGAAAAAACGTGAGTTCCGTAAACTATGGATCATCCGTATCAATGCAGCGGCTCGTTTAAATGGAATGAACTATTCATCTTTCATGAATGGTGTACATAAATCAGGTGTTGAACTTGACCGTAAAATTCTTGCTGATATGGCAATGAACGATGCAGCAGCATTTACTGCAGTTGCAGACGCTTCTAAAGCAGCATTAGCTTCGTAGTCTAAATCCTTCGGGATTTAGTACTACTCCAACTCACCAAACCTTCAAGCTTTTCTTTTTTAATTGAAATAAAAAGTTCAAAAATTTAAAATAAATCCCTTTATAATATTTCATAATTAATAACTCCATTTGTTGTTAAATTATATCACTTAAAGATAATTCTTCATTTTTTTTAATAGCATTTAAGCTATCTATTTTAGGCATTACTCCTCATCAATAGCAACAAACTCTGCCTTTTCTTCCCCACAGTCAGGGCAAACCCAATCCTCGGGCAGATCTTCAAAAGCAGTTCCCGCAGGAATATCAGCTTCAGAGTCGCCAACRGCAGGGTCATAAATATAGTCACARGTAGGGCATTGRTACCGTTTCATAATAACTCCTTTTTATGATTATATGTAAAGCTTATTAAAGAGTATCTTTGAKAAAACAATTAAAAAAGAATCTTATCAATTTTTTCAATTCTGGTGTATAATTGGGTAATTATATATAAATAAGGAATTTTTATGAGTGAAAAAAGAATCGTTCTTGGCGGTGGATGTTTTTGGTGTACCGAAGCAGTTTATCTTCATGTTAAAGGTGTTATTAGTGTTCAAAGYGGATATGCAGGAGGTAATCGTCCAAATCCAAATTATCAAATGATTTGCACTGGTGTAAGTGGTTATGCTGAGATTATAGATATTAAATATGATGAAGATGTAATTAAGTTAAGTGATCTCCTTGATATATTTTTTGTAGTGCATAACCCAACGACACTGAATCAACAAGGTGGAGACAAAGGAATGCAATACCGTTCAGTTATATACTATACTAATGATTTAGAACATGAAGTTATAAACGATGCGATACAAAGAAATCAAGCTAATTATGATGATGCAATAGTGACAGAAGTAAGTCCTCTTCCTGAGATTGTTTATCCGGCTGAGGATTATCACCAAAACTACTATGCCTTAAACTCATCACAAGGTTACTGTCAAGCAGTGATAGCTCCAAAACTTCAAAAGTTTATGATGAATTTTCCAGAGAAACTGAGTTAGTCTTTTAAAGTATTACCTATAATTGCTGAGTCTATCTCACTTATCTGACCTTCAGGAGTATTGAGCAGAAGCTCTATGTTACAATGCAGATACTCTGAAGTGCTTAATACATTTTTTGTACGATCCTCAAAGGCAGCTTTTTTAGCAGATATGATAATATTGTTTAGTAATGATGTATCTTTATTTTGTGCAGTATAACTACCTTTGAGCTCTTTATCTATGTAAAGATTTATAGTGGTCTGTATCTTTTCATTGAGCAGAGGGTGTTGTTTAAGAAGAGCACTTTTATTTATACTGAATTGTGCACGAAATACTTCTTCTATGGAGTCACGAGCAAGTTGTAATAAAACAGAACGACTCATTATGTCTCCTTTAGCTCTTTTTTTATTTTATATCTATGAATAATTTTGATAACAATCATAACACTWATTAYCTGAAAGAGTGCAGCTAAGATAAAAGCATAGTAATGAAGCTTATCTATGGAGTYYGCATTAAATGCGAGTGTTGCCATTGCGATGAGTAGAGTMAGAGGCATAGAGTGTGAAAGTCCCATTAAAACTGCATCAACAAGTCCTAACTCCTTGATAAATACCAAAGAAGCGATAAGGCGCATAATTATCATTACTAGCATAATAGTAAGTGCTTTTTGAATAAGCCCTTGCATCAAAAGTGCATCTAAATTAAATGAGCTTCCAATATGAATAAAGAAAATAGGAATCAAGAATCCAAAACCATAAGAGGCAAGTTTTTCAGGGAGTTCATGTTTATGCTCAAAAAATGTTGGGATAAATATACCTGCAAGAAACGCACCAAACGCAAGTTCTAAGTGAAGGTAAAGCATCGCACCAACGAGAAGAAAAAATATTCCCATACTAAGGCGAATATCTTGCTCTTTGTTATCTTCGTAGGGCATAAGGGCTAGTGAGACTTTTGGAAACCACCAAAAAATAAGTTGCATGCTGCGAAAAAGTAAAAACATAAAGAGTAAAAAAGTAAGAAGTGCCATAATAGTTTGAAAAAGGCCCATCCCAACACCTGAACTTAAAGTCGCAGAAGTAATAGTTAAAATAACGATACTCACAACCTCGCCAATACCTCCAACTGTCATCGACATAGCGAGCCAAGGTGTTTTACCGTACTCTTTTGAAAGTGTTGCAACAAGACCAACAGAGATAAGAGGGAGTAGTACCATAAAAATCTTTCCAAGTGAAAACTGTATAGAAAAGAGAATAGAAAAAGCATATAAAAAGATAAGATATACAATAACTTTTTTCATGATAGTAGATGACGTATTGAGTACTTTTTTGAGACTAATTTCTGTTCCTGCGATAAACATAAGGTACAAAAATCCAAATTCAGCGACTATTTCAAAAAGATGGGCATCATGTAAAAATCCGACATAACCAAGTAGTGAACCAAGTATGATTTCAATRGGGGYAGTAGGAAGTTTGAGAAATTTAGCAAAAAAGGGAGAGAACATAATGATGAGTGATATTGTCATAATTAACGTGATATTATCATTCATCGATATTTGCTCCACTTTAGACTTTTTTGGCGACTTCTAGTTGTAGGGAGTCAAGCATATCTAAGTCTTTGTTCATAGCTCGACCACTTGTGGTGAGATAGTTTCCTATAACAATGGAGTTTGCTCCATACTTAAAGATTTCAGACTGTCGATCACCAAACATAAGTTCTCTTCCTCCAGCAACCATAATTCTATCTGCCTTGGGAATCATCTTACGAGTTAAAGCAATAAGACTAARTGCTTCTTCAATATCTAAAGAATTTGGCTCTAACTCTAAGGCTTCATTATGATGATAAAAGTTAATAGGCACAGATGTGGGGTTAAGCGAAGCTAGAGACTCTAACATACTTACTCTATCCGCCTGTTTTTCACCTAAACCAAAAATACCACCAGTTATAAGTGTCAGTCCTGCCTTATTTACATTCTGGCATGTTTCATAACGTTCACTCCAGGGGTGAGTAGTACATATTTCTTTGTAAAAATTCTCACTAGTCTCAAGGTTGTGATTATAGGCTTTAACMCCTGCCTCTTTCAATGTAAGGAGTTGTTCAACAGAGGCAGTTCCATTACAAGCGATTAAACGTAATTCTGGGGCCACTTCTTGAACTGCCTTAGCAACTGAGCACACAAATGCTAATGTTTTATCATTAAGCCCTTTATCTGCTGTTACAAGACAAAAACCAAGTGCACCATTATCTCTTGCGTTACGTGCTTCTTCTTGGATGAGTTTGATGTCTTTTTGTTTGTAGCGTTCTATATCTGCTTTATAACGAACACTTTGAGAACAAAACTTACAATCTTCTAAGCATGTTCCACTGTTGATATTACAGATGGAGCACAAAAATATTTCTTGATTCATTTTAGTTTCCTCTCATATGTGAATTTTTTTGATTCAAATTTATCTGCATTTTTTTCTTTACTAAAGTACGTAACTTTAAATTTTTTCTCTTTAATTTCAAGCAGTGCACATTCTGAGACAGGTTTGTTTCTTGCACAAGATTCACCAGGATTTAAAAAAAGTGTACCTTCTACAAATTCAGACTTAAACTCGTGAGTATGCCCAAATATTACTATTTCTGCATCAGGAGTCATATAAAAAGGAAGGTGCATGAGTTTAAACTTTGTATCGGCTAGTTTAAAGTAGTAAGGTTCTTGAACAAGGTTGTAGTCATTATGAAACTCAACTAAATGGGCATCATTATTACCGTAAACGCAGACATATCGTTTGCCACAGTTTTTTAAAAGTTCTAGGATTTCATACTCGTAAACATCACCAGCATGAATGATAAACTCAGCACCATGCTCAATTAGTAAATCAAGCGTGACTTTTGCTTTTTTTACTTTTGTATGAGTATCTGAGAGAACACCTATTTTCATATTATTTCTCTGTCTCTTCTTTTGGTGTTTCTTCTTCTCTAGGAGTACGAGCTTTACATTTAACACACTCATATACTTCTTTATTTCTGTAAGTTCTTGGTGCTAAAACACCTTTACAGCCTTTTTCTTTACACTTTATAGTCGTAGGTTCAAATTTTGAGATGAACTTACACTCAGGATAGTCATTACATCCCCAAAATGGACCACGACGAGAGTTTTTAAGACTAATAGTCCCACCACAATCAGGACAAGGCGTATCAGAATTTTTCTCTTCTACATTAATACTTTTTGTATTTTTACAATCTGGATAATCCGAACATGCTAAAAACTGACCATTACGACCATTTTTAATAACCATGTCTTTTCCACATTTATCACATTTATCTTCTGCTGTAGTCTCTTTTTTCTCTACTGCATTTCCTTCTTCATCACACTGTTCAGTATATTTACATTTAGGAAAACCACTACAAGCGATAAAGTTTCCAAAACGACCTGAACGCAGGAGAAGTTCACTCTCTCCACATTTAGGACAAGTGCGTCCAAGTGGTTTTGCAAGTTTTAGACTTACAATGTTTTCTTTTCCATCTGCAACTTGTTGCATAAAGGGACCATAGAATTCAGCTAAAAGTTCTTGCCAGTCAACTTTTCCTTCACTTACTTCATCAAGTCTCTCTTCCATGTTTGCAGTAAAAGAGATGTCAACTATGTTAGCAAAATGCTCTTCTAGTATCTTAGTTACTGTAAACGCCATCTCAGTTGGAACTATTTGCTTTTTTTCTATGTTTACATAAGTACGTTGAGAAAGTGTAGCAACTGTTGGTGCATAAGTAGATGGACGACCAACACCCTCAGACTCTAGTTTTTTGATAAGAGATGCTTCGCTGTAACGAGCAGGTGGTTCTGTAAAGTGTTGCTCTGGTTTAAGTGACTGAATCTCTGCTGTATCACCCTCTTTTAGCGTTGGAAGAAGTTTGTCCTTGTCTTCTGTTCCAGTGACTGCATAAAAACCATCAAAAAGAAGTTTTCTACCACTTGCACGGTACTGGTTTTCATTTCCTTTGAAGATGATGCTTTGTTGCTCAAACTGTGCGTCTTCCATCTGACAAGCCATAAAGCGTTCATAAATAAGACGGTAAAGTTTAATCTCATCAGCCTTTAAAAAACTTTGTGCAACTTCAGGAGTAAACTGTAACATTGTAGGACGAATAGCCTCGTGAGCCTCTTGTGCACCTTTTGACTTTTTCGTATAAACCTTAGGCTCTTTTGGAAGATATTTCGCTCCAAATCGGCTTTCAATGATACCTCGAACTGCACCCACTGCTTCGCCTGAAAGGTTTAATGAATCTGTTCTCATGTAAGTGATAACACCAGAAGTTCCATCTGGAGTTTTTACACCCTCGTAAAGCGTTTGGGCAATCATCATTGTACGTTTAGGAGTAAACCCTAGTTTACTTGATGCAGTTTGTTGCAATGTTGAAGTCATAAAAGGTGGAGGTGTTGCAGACTTTCTCTGTTTTGTTTCTAACTTAGAGATAACAAAACTATCAGCCTTTACGCTTTTTTCTATAGATAAAGCTTGTTCTTTGTTCTCAATACTCATTTTAGTGAGTTTATCACCCTTGTGGATGATAAGATTTGCATCGATATTTGTCTTAAAAACTGTGTCTATAGACCAGTACTCTACAGGTAAAAAGGCTTGAATTTCGCGTTCACGGTCAACTACAAGTTTAAGAGTTGAAGATTGAACGCGACCACCTGAAAGGCCTTTTTGGATTTTAGATGCAAGCAGTGGAGAGAGTTTATACCCTACAACACGGTCAAGCATACGGCGAGCTTGTTGCGCGTTTATCATATCCATATCGAGTGTACGAGCAGACTCTAGTGCATGTTTGATGGCAGTTTTAGTAATCTCATGAAAGACGATGCGCGGTAACTCGGCAGGGTCTTTTTTCATAGCATGGGCAATATGCCAGCCTATAGCTTCACCCTCGCGGTCCTCATCGGTCGCGATATAGATAGTATCTGCTTTTTTTGCAAGAGCTTTTATCTCTTTAACGATAGCGGCATTTTCTTTTGCTACAGAGTAAGTAGGTACAAGGTGTCCAGTCTCTTCATCAAGAGTAATTCCAAAACGAGATTTAGGTAAGTCACGAATGTGACCTTTAGAGGCGATAACCTCATAACCTTTCCCTAAAAAATTTTTAATAGTCTTAGCTTTAGCCGGTGACTCAACGATAATTAAGTTCAAATAGTATTCCTATATATAGTATAGTAAATTGGTTTTAGTTTTGGAAGTGTAGCAAAAAAAGATTAAAATAGTGAAAATTATTTTGCTTGTTCTTAAAATTACTATAGAGTTATGAGGGAGAAAGTAAATGATAAGAGTAACAAAAGAGATAGTATCGTGTGATGATTTTGAGTTGGGTATAAAAAGGGAAACACCTTTAAAATACACTATTACATATCCAAAAGATGTAGTTGCAAAAGCAATTGTATTTATTATTCCTGGTTTTGGAGAAGATACAGACAGTGGATATATAGAGCATATTAGTGATTATGTCAGTCGAGAGTTTTCTGTGGCAGTTGTAAATGTTTTTTATCACTGTTTTTATTCGAGGGAGAATAATGGAGCTGCCTTAGAGTTTGATGATTTTGATATTGCAGGTTTAAAAAAAGTAATCCACAAATACAATATAGATTTTTCAGGAGTCAAAGAAATTACCAAAGAGAGTATTATTCAAAAACTAATGGAAGTAAACAGTGCCATAAATATTTCAATGACATTAGTACCAAAAAATGGTGAATACCAAAATTTTGGTGTGATGCAGGCTTTGGCTCATTTATATGTTTTAAAGGATATAAAAAAGATTGAAGCTTTAAAAAATGTTAATAAGACTATATGCATAGGTAGTAGTCATGGAGGGTATATCGCAAATATGATTGCTAAAATTAACCCAAGTGCTATTGACTATGTGATTGATAAAGATAATAATGTAAACTTTCCAGAGTATATTTTAAACAGTGACAAAGTTAAAATTAATTGTTTTGTTCAGACATATTGGATGACAGATAAAATCTCAAAATATTATTTTTCACCAGATAGAGAAAATATCCGCAATATAAATCATTATGAGCACATTAAAACTATGGCTAAAAGTGGAAACTGTAAAACTAAGTATATATTTTACCATTCAGTTAAAGATAAACTAGCTCCTGTAGGAGATAAGATAGCTTTAACTCAAACACTGAGACTTAATGGTTTTGAATGTGATGTAAAAATATTAGAAAATAAGGAAGATATTGATGGAAAGTTTATAAAAAACCTTGAACATGGAATGGGTATGTCGATAAAAGAACTTATTAACATTGAGTTACCATCAATTTTAAAAAAACTAGAAACTCAAGAAGAAATTTTGAACAATCCATATCCTGTTCAATATAAATGTCGTGATGTTACTTATATTTTTGATTTATCAGACCCTAAATGCATAAATAATGAAAAAAATTGTGAAATTTTCTAAAGTTATTTTTTCTCTTACCGATATTATTAACATCTAGAGGCAAGGAAGCCAAAAGATAAAATAAAAACATAGAGCAAAAGGCTCTTCCATAGAAAAGGATTTATTATGGGTTTTAGAATTAACACAAACATTAGTGCAATGAATGCACACAKAAATGCTTCAATGAACAATGTTGAACTTGATAAAAGTTTGAACTCACTCTCTTCAGGTCTTAGAATTAACAAAGCTGCTGATGATTCAGCTGGTCTTGCTATTGCTAACAAGCTTTCAGCACAGTCTCAAGGTCTAGGCCAAGCAATGCGTAATGCAAATGATGGTATCGGTCTTTTACAGACTGCTGATGGTGCCTTAGAAGAGTATGGAAACATTACACAACGTATTCGTGTTCTTTCAGTTCAGTCAGCCAATGATACACAAGATACACAGTCTCGTTCATACATTCAACTTGAAGTAAACTCACTTATTTCAGAAGCTAATCAGATTATGACAAGTACAAACTTTAATGGTAAAGGTTTACTTAATGGTTCAAGTGCAGTATTAACTATGCAAGTTGGATACCAATCTGCAGATACTATTGATGTAGGTATTTCAGATCTTGGTGACTTTGGTGCTGTTGATGTATCTACTCAGTCTGCTGCAAATGCTTCTATTAGTGCAATGGATGCAAAAATTGTTATTATCAATACAACTCGAGCCGATATTGGTGCGAATCAGAATCAACTTGAGTCTGTAATTCGTAATATTTCTGTAACTCAGGTAAATATCTCTGCTGCAGAATCTAATATTCGAGATGTTGACTTCGCCTCCGAGTCCGCTAACTTTAACAAAAGAAACCTACTTGCACAGTCAGGTTCTTATGCTATGAGTCAGGCAAACTCTGTACAACAAAATGTAATGAGACTTTTACAGTAGTAAATAGTTCTCTTATCTTTATAATCTCAGGGTTTACCTGAGATTATTTTTTATCTATCGCTTCTTTTAAAATTTCCTCATATTTATCTTCAATTTCAATAAGTACTCGTGTTATATTTTCTGTAAGTAGCTGAATATGCTTTTTAGGATGCTCTAACTCTTTTGTGTTAAGAATGTCAAAAAGATAGGTAACAATATATTTTATATAAAAAAGATATATGAGTGTTATTGAATTAGTTTGAATGTTGTTTGCACTTGGTAGGATATTATCCATAAAGCTTGAGAAACGTGATTTGTATTTTTCAACATTAGCTGTGATTTTCGCTGTTTGAAATTTCTGTATAATTGCTTTTTTTTCTTGTGCATCTTCTATTAAACTTTCAAGATTTTTATATTCACTGTCACTTAAACCTCTTTGTGAAATATTTTTTAAACTCGAACAAATATCATTATGTATATTCTCTTTATTAAGTATTTCAAATTTTGACATATCAATAGAGTCAACAGACGTAGGGATAGTTTTGTTAAAATGGGCTCCATCATTTAAGTTGTAAGTTTTTTGATCTGCTGTTTGGAGTTGTGTTGTAAAAAGGTTAATGTTATTGATAGATATTAAAAAGTTAGAAGTTGTAGTGACTTTCTCTTGAAAGTTTCCTTGTGTTTGGACTGTACTTGTGTTCATAGTGAAGGTGTCTTCAACTATATCTGTTTTTTCAAGATCTAATTTTTTCGATTGGATATGTTCTTCTGTGTGTGTTGCCCCTGTCTTTTGATCGAGTGCTAAGTCTAAACCTAAGAGGTATAACTCTTTGACATTTAAGTTTAAAGAGAGACCAAAACTTTGGGAACCAACACATGGTGCGACTATAGATCCAAAGTTTTCTTTGAACTGTGTAATATTTTGATAGATAAAAAGATGTTCATCATTTATAAGATCTATATGCTCTTGAAGCACAGAAGAAGAAAATATTGTAACTGTTTTTGCAAGATAGTTTTTTGAATCAATATCTTTGTAGTGTGCTAAACTGGCTTCAAATCCATCAACATGTGTAACAATATCTGGGGTGATTCCCTCTTTATACAGTAGGGATAAAGAGGCTGATACAGCCATAACTATGAAACGGTTATGATTCTCTTTCAACCATTGTATATGTTTTTTAAGAGAAGGTCCTGCTGCTATGAGAAGGAGAGGTTTTTGAGAAAAAATAGTGTTTTGTGGCTTACTTGAAATGTTGATAAATCTTCTTTTATCGGCGAGTAATTTTAAAGGTTTTGAAAGCTGTTTTAAGAGAGCTGTATAGGTAAAACTTAGATGACTTTGTGTTGCTATTACTGTCTGAATGTTTTTAAATTTTATCTCTTGATGATGGTGCATCTGATAAAACTTTATAAAGTGATTATATATATACAGGTCACTTAAAAAATCTGATATTATCTCTTGATGCTTTTCATCATCAAAAATCCAAAAAAATAGTTTTGCTTCTTTAGCAATTTTTGTATAATTTGTTGTAAAGAGTGAGAGACGAAATAATTCTAAGTCATCTTCTATAATAAGATAGTTTTTTGCCTTGATTTTTTTATGTACTGTTTCAATATGTAAGCCGAGTCCCACACCTAGAAAAACAAACTTATAAATTTGCATCATTGTAGTTTTGTCTTTATGAGCAATTTTATTTGCATAATCAACTATAGGAATTATCCCAGCGTAAGAGCTCTCCGAAACACTTTTTTGTGTATAGTGATCTACATCTCGCTGGGAAAATTCTCTATGAATAAAAGTTTCTAAAACATTTTCATTTTTTTTATGGTTGACGGAATCTGCAACAGCCTTGGCATGGACTTTACTATCAGTACTATAGAGTCGGACATCACTCTGTAGTTCAACTACGTTGAAAAAGCCATTTTCGTATTCTATTTCATACCTTTGAGTATAGTAACCTTTGTCTAGGGCATCTTCAAGGGCAAGTATCTTGTCATATACTGAGGGGTGAGATTTTTTAATATATTCGATATTAGTAAGGTAGTTTTTTTCTACCTGTGCTTCTATATTTTGCAATGCTAAATCCTTGTCTAGTTTATATGCTTTAATGTTACTTCAGCAAGCATAAAATCTATCTCTTCATCTATATCAACAGATGACATTTTATCCATCACATAAGCATAACTATTTTCTTGTAAAAAGAAACTTTTTTCTTCTAAAAACTTTGTAATATTTATGATGTATATAGCCCCGTTGAGTCTATAGTAAGGTTCTAAGTCTTGTGAACGTTTATTTAATATATCTTGAGAGATAAAATTTTTCATAGATAAATCTTCATCTAGTTTGTTTGACCAGAGTGGAGAGTGCTCAACTTCAACTACGCTAATAATAGCATCAGCAGATTTTGTCTCAAAAAGCTCAATAGCTTCATCAATATGTTTGGCTGTGCGTAGTGGAGATGTAGCTTGAAGTAAAACAAGATATTTATACTGTTGAGGAGTTGACTCAATAGCATGGATGAGTACATCTACTGTAGTGGCAGTATCACTCGCTAACTCATCAGGTCTTTTGAGGCTCTTTATATCATACTTTTTCGCGACAGAGAGAATCTCTTCATTATCACTTGAAACGACTAGCTTGTCTATATATTGAGATTCTAATCCTGCTTCTATAGTGTAAGTAATTAAAGGTTTTCCATTGAGGTCAAGTATGTTTTTTTTTGCTAATCTTTTACTTCCTCCACGGGCAGGGACTACAGCTAAGTAGTCGTTTTTGTTTGCCATTAAAATACCTCTCCATATTCAGCTTGAGCTCTCTCAAAATCACTCATCCTTCCAATATCGAGCCAATATTCATGAATAGGAAATGAGATAGTTGGTAGTTTTTCTTTAAGAAGCTTTTCAAAAAGTGTTGGCATATCATAAAATTCACCCTTAGGAATAAACTCAAATACTTGAGGAGAAAGTGTATAAATACCTGCATTAACAAAAAACTTATGGAGTGGCTTTTCAACTATGGAGACAATCTGGCTCCCATTAGTCTGTACAACACCATAAGGAACTTGATAGTCATATTCTCTTACACACATAGTAGCAACAGATGATTCATTCAGATGAAAATCCAACAAATTTTCAAAGTTTACATTTGTAAGTAAATCTCCATTCATCACAAAAAATGGTTCCTGAGGTCTACTTTTTATAAGGCTAAGTGCTCCAGCTGTTCCAAGCCTTTGAGTCTCTTCAATGTAGTCAATCTTGACACCGAGTTTACTACCATCTCCAAAATACTCTTTAATCATATCTGCTTTATAGTTGACACTAATAGTAATATGAATAAAACCATACTTCGCAAAGTTTTCTATAATAGTCTCTAAAATGGGCTTATTTCCAACCTCTAAGAGTGGTTTTGGTACTTCTTTTGTAAGTGGATGGAGTCTTGWCCCGAGTCCTCCAGCCATTAAAATAACACGGTTGGTTCGTGTATTTGTTTTGAGAAGATTGGCTAGGTCTTCGATTTTAACAAGTTTCCCATCATTGTCAATAATTGGAATCTGATAAATCTGTTTACGTATAGATTTTTCTATGATACTCTCTTTAGAGTCGTTAATGTTTGCAAGAACAGGCTCTTTAAAGTAAATTGTTGAAATGTCAGACTCAAGAGAAAGGCCATTTAAAAGACCTCTTCGTATGTCACCATCTGTGAGTGTCCCGATAACTCTCTCATCTTCATCTAAAATAATAGCAATACGAAGAGCCCCTCTATCGATAACACTAAGGGCCTCTTTAATAGTTGAATTTTTCTGTAATAAGATATTTTTACCTGCCATGATTTTGCTCCATATTATAAAATTTTTTCTTCATAATGTTTTTTAGATTATATTGTTTTAAAACTTGTAGTATTTTTTCACTTGGATAAGTTAAACTCTCGTAAGGATTAACAACTTTAGTTAAAACTTTTTGAAACTCTTGAGAGTAGATTCTGTTAAGTGCTTGAGATATAGCGAGTTTAGAAGGTTCACAATCTATGACACTTTGTGCTTTAATTCTTCCCTTTTGTCTATCACCTATATTTATAGTACCTATTTTAAAACTAGGTGCTTCTAAAAGTCCACTAGAGCTATTACCTACTACTGCATCCATAAATTGGAGTGCACTGAGGTATCTGAGTTGACCAAGAGAGGTAAATGCAATGGATTTGTGAGGGTTTTTAGCTACATACTCATTTATCAAACTGTTTATAATTTTCCCATCTGTGTCACTGTTTGCTTTAGTAAAAATGATATGTGTCTCTTGGAGCTCATCCACTGCGTTTAACAACTCTTCAAACTGTATTTTAGCAGTAGAGTTTTCAAGTGTTACAGGATGAAAAGTTACTAAAATATTCTTTTGAGCGAGTTTAAAATCAATTGACTCCTGAAACTCTTCTTTAGAAAGCAGTTTTAGTCTTTTAATATTTTCTATACCCATTCCACCTACATTAAAGACTCTTTTAGGCTCTTCTCCAAGTTGTATTACTCTGTTTTTATATTCATCAGTTGCAGTAAAATGAAGGTGACCCATTTTAGTGATACTATGACGAAATGCTTCATCATAAGCACCTTCTGTAGTTTCACCACCATGAATATGTGCTATAGGAGTATTACTTATAAGTGCAGCAGATGCAGCACAAAACATTTCATATCTATCCCCCAAAAGGATAAGAATATCGGGTTGTAATATGCTTAATGCCTTTGTAGTACCTACTTGCATTAAAGCCATAGAGTTTGATATGCCTATGGATGAGTCATCACTTAAGTTTATATCTATCTTTTCATCTATTGTAAACTCTTTTTCTATTGTCTTATATGTCAGCCCAAACTCAGGAGAAAGGTGCATTCCAGTCACTATAAGCTGAAGCTCCAACTCATCATCAGCCTCTATAGCTTTCATCAGCCAATAAAGCAGTCCATACTCAGCACGAGTACCTGTCACTACACATACTTTCCTTTTACTCATATTAGCTCATCTAGTACATAATCTTTTTTAGCAATACTGCCTATAATTTCATCCCATCGCATAGGATTTATCCCATTTCCTGGTCTTTTTATAACAAGGTTTTGCTCAGTTAAAGTCTCACCTTTTTGTATCTCTTTGGCTGCAACGATGGATTTTCTAGCGACTGCTCTATTTGGTATTTCGCTTTTAGACGGTTTCTTTATACTGCTACCAAGGGCTAGCTCTATGTTTTGTATAGCTTTGACCATAGCTTTAAGTTCATCAGGTTCTAAACTTGCCTTATGGTCTGGTCCTTCCATGGTTTTATCAAGTGTAAAGTGTTTTTCTATACAACTAGCACCCAGAGCCACCGCTGCAATGTCAACTTCTATACCTAAAGTGTGATCACTATACCCAAATGCTACATCAAACGTAGTGCCAATCGTTACCATTGCCCTGAGGTTTACATCCTCGATAGGGGTTGGATACATTGTATTGGCATGAAGCACTGTTATATTCTCTTTGGGAGTCCCTGCGTTTACTAGAACATCCAAGGTATCCTCTATCTCTCCTATGTCTGCCATTCCTGTTGAGAGGATTACTTTTTTCTTGAGTCTTCCAATATGTCGCAGATAGGGTAAGTTTGTAATCTCTCCACTAGGAATTTTAAATATAGGCAGTTTTAAATCATTGAGCATATCTATACTCTCATGGTCAAAGGGTGTGGAGAGAAACATAATGTTTTTACTTTGGCAGTAGGCTATGAGTTCATTGTGTGTATCTAGGTTGAGTTCAAGTTTTTTAAGCATTGTAAACTGACTCTCATCGCTGTTTTGCATATTTTYTGTTTGATATGCTGCTTTTTTGGCACTCTTGCTTACAAGTTTTTCAGCCTTAAAGGTCTGAAACTTTACAGCATCTACACCAGCATTTACGGCTACATCTATGAGCTCTTTAGCTAACTCTATAGAGCCGTTATGATTAACACCCGCCTCTGCTATAATAAAAACACTCATTTTGCCACACTCCCTGCTTTTATAAACTGCTCTATCATTATATACTCTTTAGTAGTGGCATTACTCCCAACAAAGCTATTTTTTTTGACAATAACTCCACCATTGATAATTGCCCCTGTGCTAATGTGACAATGATCTTCTATGATGCTATCATGTTCTATAAGTACCTTTGTGTTGATGATTACATTTACCCCCACTCTAGCACCTGCATTTATAAGTGCATGATGCATCACGACACTTCCCTCATCAACTTCAGAGTGTTTAGATACATAGGCTAAGGGAGAGATAATTATAGGGAGTATATAGTCAAGCTCTTTGAGTAGGCCAAAAAGCTTAACTCTAAGAGTGTTGGATTTAATCTGACCTACTGTAACTATGGCATATTTATATGTGTGAGATAACTTTTCTAAATCATCATCACATCCTATAGTCTCATAGCCTAATACTTTTGTACCAATAAGCTCTTTTTTGTCAATAATTCCCGCAATACTAAACTTATTCTCTTGCTCTATAATATCTATGATAGCTTTACAGTGACCACCGCCACCTACTAAGAGTATTTTTTCTTTCATTACATTACCACACTACTTGAGATATTAACTACTCTATCTTCAAGCCATAAAGCATTATCAAGGTTAGCTGTTTGTGCATCTTTGAACATATCGAGTCTATTCATAAGTCTCCATATTGAGCGAGTCATAATGCCATTGTCATTTGTGTATTTTAAAAAACTATCTCTCTCCTCTTTATTTTTGAGAATGACTGCATTTAGCCAGTAGTTTGATTTGGAGTCTTTAGGCTCTTTGATAAAATCTAAATTACTATTTTTAAAAAATGTTTCATATTTACTTGCTAACTCTCTTTGTTTATCTATAAAGAGTGGTAGATTTTCCATCTGCGCAACGCCAAGAGCTGCTGCTAAGTTTGTGAGTCTGTAGTTGTAGCCTATCTCATCATGTATATACTCGTATGGGTGTGGAACTTTTGCCGTTGTTGTGATGTGTTTTGCTCTTTTTGCGAGTGCTTCATCATCTGTCACGAGCATACCTCCACCACCTGTTGTAATGATTTTGTTGCCATTAAAACTAAATACACCTACTTTTCCAAAAGAGCCTGTATGTTTGCCTTTGTAGTAAGAACCAAGTGACTCTGCTGCATCTTCTACTACCGAGATATTATAAGCATCACATACCTCTACTATGGCATCTATTTTACAAGGGTGTCCAAAGGTATGCATTGGAACACAAGCTTTTATAATTTTATTTGTAGTTTTGTTAATGCAGTTTCTATCTTTGTCAACAGTTGTAAACTCTTCTAAAAAGGCTTTGAGTTTGGAGGGGGAGAGTCCTAAGGTATCTCTATCAACATCTACAAATATCGGTTTAGCATTACAGTAACTAATGGCGTTTGCAGTAGCTATGAATGTCAAAGGTTGTGTTATAACCTCACAATTTTTATCTACTCCTACAAGCTTTAAAGCAATGTGAAGAGCAGAAGTTCCATTTGAAGTGGCTACTGCATATTTAGTTCCACTAAACTTAGCTACCATCTCTTCAAACTCTGTGACAAACTTGCCAACACTCGATACAAAAGTAGAGTCTATAGTTTCGTTGACATACTTCTTTTCATTGCCTATAAAGCGGGGTTCGTGTAGAGGTAAAAACTCTTTTGTTTGATACAAGTCTTGTATAAATTTTACTGTTTCTTCATACATAGTTTACATCTTTCCATCAAGATACTTACCAGTCTCTTTATGTCCAAAATCAGGAAGGAGTTTAAAGAACTCTTCTACTATTTCCTCTTTTTCCCATTCTAAATTCTCTTTCATATTTTTTATTTTATCCTCAAAAGAGTGAAGTAACTCTTCATTAAAATGTATTTCATTTTTTATAATGCCAAGATTTTCAAATCTATCCATATCCAAAGTTTCATTTTCAGTAAAAAACTCCTCAAAATCTTTCTCGCCTGTTGTGTCACTTTGTGTAAAAAGACAAGGCCATTTTCCCTCTTTTGGAAGTGTATATACAAGTTCTCTTGCCTCATCTTCGCTCTTACATAGATAGGGTTCATACCCCTTCTCTTTGAGATACTTCACTGCTATATCAGCAAAAGAGATGAGATTAAGTTCAGCACTCAGTTTTGGAAAAAAAATATCGCGATTTTCACCAAATATACAAGACATAAGACAGAGTTCACCTGATTCTTGAGGTGTTACAAAATAGCGTTTTATATCATTTGGAGCTACTATGGGCTGTTTTTTTTCTATGCGTTGATTAAAGCCATGTAAAAGGGAACCATCACTAAATGCTACATTAGCAAACCGAGCCATAGAGACTTTCATATCAAGGGAATTACGATGAACAAACATCTCCATAATTCGCTTACTCGCACCCATCATATTGACAGGGTTTGCTGCCTTGTCTGTAGAGACACAGAAATATTTTTTCACTTCATTTTTTATGGATTGTTTGATAGTTTTATCTGTATTAAAAATATTGGTATCAATCATTCTCATAAGAGTAAAAGGGTCTTTTTCACTTCGGACATGCTTCAAAGCTGAGAGATTAAGAACATAGTTATACTTTCCATCAGCTTTTATAAAAGCATCATATTCAAGCGAGCCAATATCTAAAGCAAAAGTAGCAAAATCGCCATCAATGTAGCCAAATGAACTTCTTATGTCTCGAACCAATTCAACCATATTGTTTTCAGATATATCTACTACATGTAATTTTTTAGGTTGGCGTTTAAATATCTCTTTTGTAACAGCTTGACCAATGGAACCTGCTCCACCAATTACTAAAAATGTTGAAGATGCAACTATCTCTTTTAACCTAGTATTATGATTTGAAATGTCATTTGTAAATAACTCTTTTTTTCTTCCTATTAAACTTAATATACTCATTACTGTTTTTTCTTTTTGATATAGTATGTATAGATAATGTGATCAAGAATCATATGCATATCTTCTACTAGTCCGTACTCGTCTTTGGCTGTTTGAACATGGAAATTGATATCTGATTTTTTTTTGAGTTTTCCTCCATCAAAACCACTAAGACCTATAATCTTAGCACCCTGCTTTTTTGAGTAGTTTACAGCTTTTATGATATTTGGAGAATTTCCACTGCAAGAGATTGCAATTAGTATATCATTTTTATTTATTTTATCTTTGAGCTGCATATAAAAAACATTTTTGTAGCCAATATCATTTGCGATGGCAGAACAAACAGGTGTATTGTCACTAAGGCTTTCAACATCAAAATTTCTAATACTACGGCGTTTAAGTCCAACACCTAAGTCATTAACCATATGTGAAGCAGTTGCAGCACTTCCACCATTGCCAACAATATAAATACGACCTTGAACATTTTCAAGAGCATCTATGATTTGAGTGACTGCTGTAATGTCTATCTCTTCTAGAGTAGACATAAGATTTTTAATATATTTTTTCACAAACTTTTTCATCTTAAATGACCTTAATCTTTTAGCTTATCTATTTTATCATATTTCTTAGAAGATGCCTTTAAAATGTGAATAAATTTGTGCCTTGAACTTCTCTTTAGTCAAAAGTGGACTTGAAAATGCTACAGTATTTTTATAAAGTAATAATTTTTTAGGGAGAAATGAACTTTGGAGTATAAAGATACATATTTTTTTAATGGACAGGTAGCACTTCAGGCAGCAAGTGAGCAAAACAGATATGGAGCACTTAAGCAGTTTTTACAAGTTTGCTACTATGATGGAGAAAAAATACAAAGTGATTTAATCAATCTCATTCATTTGCCCATAGGTAACTTAGTTGATGGTTTAGGGATGGGTACAGCTAGACTCCCTACAGGTTTAAACTTAGGAGGACTAGAAGTATCAGAAGATGTTAGAATGAAAATTATTGAAAATTTTCGTATATCATTACGAAAGGCATATGAAAAAAGAAATGAATTTAACAGCTCTTATTATGAAGTCAGCAAAAATACGGAATTAAATTTTAATGAATCCTTAAGATTTTATTTGGTGGCAAATAAGAGTACACAAGTTATGCAATATATTTCTTATAATGTTACCAAGGCATTAAAAGCTGCTGGATATAATGTTTTTTATGACCTGAATTATGGTATTGAAGATGAAAATTGTTTAAAAAATATGAGTCAATTTAATCCACATGTAACAATAAATATTAATCATTTAAATAATGATTTTCTCAGTCCTGATGTCTATAATTTTGTTTGGTTTCAAGATTTTATGCCTATTTTATTAGACAAGAAAAAAATGAAATTAAGAAAAAGAGATTTTATTTTTCATCTTACAGATGGGCTTGAGAAAAAACTTCATGCAAAAAAGGTATTTTCAAGGTATCAAGGATTTTGTATTGATACAAGTACCTATAAACCAAATAAGAGTATCAAAAAGGAAAAAAAAATTGTATTTATAGGAAGTTCCTATATGAAAAATTTTCAAAATATACAAGCAGATCAAAAAGATTTTATTTGTGATTTAATATATCAGGCATATTTGAAAGATGGAATCATGCCTAGTAAAAAGAGAAGAAAAATTGCTAAGAAGTTTAAAATAGATGAGGTTTCTCTGGGGCATATATTTAATTATGTGGAACGCGATCTTGCACTATTGTATATTGTTCAAAATATGAAGGAGTATGAGATAGAAGTATATGGACCTGGATGGGATACTTATGAGGTAATGCATACTATTTATAAGGGGAGCCTATCGTATGGAGAAGAAATATCTAGAGTCTACAATAGTGCTATGTACTCATTAGTTTTAGGGGGATATGTGTTACAGCAAAGAACTTTAGAATCAGCAGCAAGTGGATGCATACCAATTGTTGTTGATAGTAGAATTAATGATACAATGGTACAAGAGTGCTACGAAGAGAGCTTGATATTTATTAAGACAGCGGATGACTTGCAAAATGTACTAGATGAAGAACCAAATAGAGAATTAGAGTGTATTGTTAAATATAATAGTTATGATAAATTTGTTCAAACAATGAGAGGATTGATAAAGTAAATATGAAAAAAATTATTTTGATTCCACCTGATGGCACATTTCAGAGGCGTGACTATTCTCTATATAGAATTGCAAAATGGTTAAAAAACAATGGTATTAATACAACACTTCTTTACATAGAAAAAGAGTTTCTTGAAATTGACACAAGACTATTTGATTCGGTCGTGAAAAAAGAAAACTTGGAAGATATTGTGAAGCATTTAGAAATGCACTCCTATGATAAAATTTTACATAGAAGTTGGATGCACTCTTATGATTTCTCGGCACTCTTAGTTGAGAAGTTTGAAAATGTAATTATTAACATTAAAGATTGGAATTTCGCTCCTAAGAATGTATATGAGTTTTTATTTCCAAATAGTGCAGATCATGTATCAATAGAATATATATTTCAAAATGCGGAGCTAATACTTTCTCATTTTACGCAAGAACAGTCATTGTTGTGGGCAAAAGAGTATAAGACAGATTCTAGTAAGTTCATTACTTTTCCTGAGTATTGTAACAGTGCTTCTTTTAATGAAAAGCCTTTTCTCGCTTATGAAAACATCAAGTTAGTATATGCTGGAGTGATTTCTCCAACGGTATACAATGAAGATTATTTTCCAAATAAAGCACATCTTCGTTCTATTAAAAAGTTGACAAAAGAGCAGATAAGTATTGATTTTGTTATGCCTGAACCTGTATATGAAAAAATGTATACATCTGAATATTTTTTATATCATGATTTTATGTATGAGCATGAATTTAACAAGTATTTCTCTTTAGTAAAAGGAAAAATACTTGATGCAAGTATTTTAAATCAGTATCATTTTGGTTTTTTTGAACTTGAGACGAGTGGTTTAAATCATGATTTGTATAAATATGCGATAACAAGTAAATTTGCATTTTATTTAGAAGCTGGTTTACCTATATTAATAAATAAAAAGTTTGTATCTATAGCTAGACTTGTTGAGAAGTATCAACTAGGTATTGTTTTTTCTAATGATGATTTAGACTATATGACTAAGGTATTAAGTATTTCTCAGTCTAAGTATGATTCTTTTGTAGAAAATATTGCACAATATAGAAAAAAATTTACATATTCTGCAGAGCAATTAGAAATAATTTTTGAAAAGAGATATTATGAATCAAACTAAAATTCTCTTAGTTGCACCTACTTATATAGATAAACCAAATACAATGTATTTTCCAATTGGGATGGCATATTTAGCATCGTATATGAAATCAAAAAATTATTATGTCGATGGCTTAAATTTAAGTAACTATGGTCTTGATTCTGGTTTAAAAGAGATACAAAAAAAGCTTATGTCACAAGAGTATAATATTATAGGTATTGGTGCATTAACAGTTGCATTTTCACAAATAGAGCGCCTGGTATTAAGTATTAGAGAATTTACTGATGCTAAAATTGTATTCGGAGGAGGTGTTACATCTTGTGAGAGTGAATTGGTATTAGAAACACTAAAAGCAGATTATATGGTGATTAGTGAAGGGGAGCTGATTTTTGAAGAGCTAGTAGCACACATTGAAGACCCTATATCCAATAAACTACCAAAAGGTGTATGGTCTAAAAAAGGTAAAAAAGTTATATCTAATAGTGAGAGCTATGCTATAGATAATTTAGATGATTTGCCTTTTCCTGACTATGAGATAATGGGGATTAAAGAGTTTATAAATTTGCAACCAGATATTGGATGGAATTTACATAATACAGATATGTCTATCGGCAAATATATGCCAATTTCGGCTAGCAGGTCTTGTCCATTTAAGTGTACTTTTTGTCATCATGCAGGTATGGGCGATTACAGAAAACATTCAGTATCTTATGCAATTTCTTTTATTAAAGAGATGTTAAAAAGATACAAAGTAACACATTTTTCTATTTATGATGAATTGTTTTCTATGAATAAAAGTAGAGTAATGGAGTTTTGCGATGCTCTAAAACCTTTGAATATTACTTTCATGTGTCAACTACGTGTAGATCAAATTGACATAGAGATGTTGAAAAATATGAGGGATGCCGGGTGTGTTGAGATATCATATGGGATAGAAAGTGGTAGTCAAAAAGTAATAGATAGCATGCATAAAAAGATTACTGTAGAACAGATTGAAAATGCAGTAAAACTGACACGTGAGGCAAAAGTTGGCATTCAAGGCAACTTTTTATTTGGAGATCCAGCTGAAACTAAAGAGACTGTTCAAGAGTCTTTAGAATTTCAGAAAAAGAATAAACTTTATTTTGCAGATTGGTCGATGGTAATTCCTTATCCAGGAACAGTACTTCATAGATTAGCACTATCTGAAAATTTGATAAAAGATAGAGTAGAGTTTATTAAAGTTGTTGCTGACACATCAAAATATTTGTGGAATAATCCAATCAATCTAACAGTTTTTTCAGATCAAGAATATATAGAAGAATATACAAGACTCCGAGAACAAAACGATATAAATCATAGAAAGGTTCTCTCTGAAATTATAGAAGCAAAGAGAGTAAATTCAAAGTATTCTAATCTTAAAATCAGATGTCCAAATTGTTCAAGTTTAAGTCAGTATGAGAAATTACCATTTCCTTTAAATAGTATGAAAAATCTTACGGAGGATAGAGAATCATTTTTTGGTTTTTTAGGTATGAATATTGTTTGTCATCACTGTCGACAGAAACATCATCTTTTACCAAAAAATAGGGTAAAGTTGTAGAAACTTTTAATGATTCAAACATTCAAAAATTAAAAGAGAAGAAGTTTTTGATTTTGCCTTGGGTTGAATACAAAGATGCATATGCATGCTTAGTTAAAAATGGCATTAAAGAACAAAATATTTTAAGCTGGAATTATTTCGGTGCACATAGTACTGATTAAAATATTGATATAGTCAAAAGGGATAGTCATAAATGAGTGATAAATATAATATAGATTCGCATAAACTGATCTACCATCCTGTTGAGGTTTCGAAATGGTATGAAGCAGAGGGTGATTGGGAAAAACAGAAGAAGATTTACCCCATATATGTTGAAATAACACCTATAGGTTCGTGCAATCATCGCTGTACATTTTGCTCTGTTGATTATATAGGCTATAAAAGCATTAAGCAAGATGAGGAAGTTTTAAAAAAGACAATTCGTGAAATGGCAAAACTTGGTGTAAAAAGTATTATGTTTGCAGGAGAAGGGGAACCAACTTTATATAAACCACTTCCAGAAATTCTGAATGTTTGTAAAGAAGTAGGTATAGATACCTCCCTTACGACAAATGCAGTAGTAATGGATGCAGAGAGTATAGATAACTATTTGAAAAACTGTAGCTGGATTAAGGTGAGTATTAATGCAGGTGATAGAGAGACATATGCTGCGGTACATCAGACAAAGGCGGCAGACTTTGACAGGGTTGTAGAGAATCTTACCTTGGCTGCAAAGATTAAAAAAGAGAAGGGGTATAGCTGTACTGTGGGCTCTCAAATGTTACTACTTCCTGAGAATGTAGATAGTGCACTTAGTTTGGCAAAAACAATGAGAGATGCAGGTGTTGATTATCTTGTTATAAAGCCTTATACACAGAGTCTTTACGGAACATCAAGGGTATATGAGGGTCTGACTTATAAGAGTATGATGTATTTAGAGAGTGAACTCAAAAAGTTAGAGACTTCAGAGTTTAGTGTCATCTTTCGTGCAAACACTATGAAAAAATTAGAAGAGGAGCAGCAGCCTTATAATAAGTGTTACTCTACACCATATTTTTGGTCTTATATAATGGCAGACGGCTCCGTTTATGGGTGTAGTGCCTATCTTGGTAATGAGAAGTTTGCTTACGGTAATATAAATCAACAGAGCTTCAAAGAGATTTGGGAATCACAAAAACGCCAAGAGGGTGTAGCTTTTGTTGAAAATGAACTAGATATCTCTATGTGTAGAAAAAATTGTCGTATGGATGAGGTCAATCGTTATCTTTGGAAGCTTAAAAATCCAAATCCACATGTCAATTTTATTTAAGGGAGTAGGAATGCTACAGAGTGAAGATATACGAAAACAAACTATTAGACTCTCTTGCGAAACAGGAGCAGGACATTTAGCACCAGCACTCTCTACTGTTGAACTTCTCACAACTCTCTTTAATGAGTACCTTCAGTTTAATCCTGATAATCCAAAGGATGAGAGTAGAGATAGGTTTGTGATGAGTAAGGGGCATGGTGCTTATGCTTACTATGTAATTTTAAATGAACTTGGCTTTTTACCCAAGGAAGAGTTAGAAAATTTTAACACAGAAAAAGCATCTATTATGGGATGTTTGGTACAAAATAATGATTATATGATAGAAGCTTCTACAGGCTCTTTAGGACATGGCCTTCCTTTGGCTGTAGGGATGGCACAATCTTTTAAAATTCAAAACAAAACAAACAGAGTAATCTGTATGGTTGGTGATGGTGAGATGCAGGAGGGGAGTAATTTTGAAGCAATGATGCTTGCATACCGCTTTAAACTCGACAATCTGCTAGTTATAATAGATGCAAATGAACTACAGGCTATGGGAAGAGTAGAAGATGTTGCCCTAGATAATGACAGACTCTCAAAAGTTTTAAGTGGCTTTATAGATAAAAACTACTTTGATATAGATGGGCATGATGAGTCTAAAATAGCTGCGGCATATAGAGCATTTTATGAGACAAAAAGTGAGCATTTTAGTATGATTTTTGCTCGTACCATTAAGGGAAAAGGAGTAGAGCTTTTAGAGGGCTCTTCTAAACACCATTTTCGCTGTCCTACACTCGATGGGTATGTACTGGAGGATGAAGATGAGTAAGCTAATTTCTAAACAAGAGGTTATGAAATACCTCTATCCGTACTTTGAAGAGAATGAGAAGATGGTGCTTCTCGCCGGAGATATGGGCTTTGCTGTACTTGATAGCTACTTTGAACATTCAAAGCGTGCTTTTAATACAGGAATAAATGAACAAGCAACAGTTGGAATGGCTGCAGGTATGGCACTGACAGGGATTTCTCCTATTATTTACTCACAAGTTCCTTTTATAACTATGCGGGCATTTGAACAGCTGCGTTATGATGTAAATGAACATAATCTTAATATAAAAATAGTTGGAGTAGGGGCAGATAACTATTTTGCTCCACTTGGTAGAAGTCACTGCATGGATAGTGATGATATAACACTCATCGGAATTCTTAAAAACTTTTTAATTCTCTCTCCGACAAGAGAGACTATAAAAGAGGATATACAAAAGATGATTGACTATGATGGACCTGTCTATATGAGGTCTCTTTAGCGGTGCGTTATTTAGTACTAGGTAGTAACAGCTTTTCAGGGGGATCTTTCATCGCATATCTGCTTGAGCATGAGATAGAGAGTGAAGTTTTTGCAGTGAGTCGCTCAAAAGAGTATGAAAAAGCTCTGCTTACATATAAAAATCATCCAAAAGCTGCAAATGTTACTTTTTATCAATATGATTTAAACAGAGATTTAGAGCAGATATTATTATTAATAGAAGAGTATAAGATAGAATATATAGTAAACTTTGCAGCTCAGGGGATGGTGGCACAGAGTTGGGAGAATCCAGCTCAATGGATAGAAACTAATACTCTATCACTCACAAAACTTTTGAGCAAAATTTATAAATTTCCTTTTATACAGAGGTTTGTACAGGCCTCAACACCGGAAGTCTATGGAGCATCTTTAGATATCAAAGAGTCAATGTGTATGGCACCATCTTCTCCTTATGCTGCTTCAAAGGCGGCAGCAGACATGATGCTTTATAGCTACTTTAAGACACATGCTTTTCCCGTCTGTTTTACCCGTAGTGCAAATGTTTACGGTAGATACCAACAACTCTACAGAATTATTCCCAAGACTATAATGATGATACATAAATCAGAGCAGTTGGAGTTACATGGAGGAGGTCTTGCAACAAGAAGTTTTATTCATATTGATGATGTCTCACATGCAACACTAAAAATTCTCAAAGAGGGAAAAAATGGTGAAATTTACCATATTAGTAGTACGAAGAGTATAACTATTTGTAATTTGGTCGATGTGATATGTCAAGAGATGGGAGTCTCCTTTGAAAAAAGTGTCAAAGTAGGTATTCCAAGAGCTTCTGAAGATACGATTTACCTTATGAATGCAGATAAGTTGGAAAATGAACTCTCTGTCACTCCTCAAGTATCACTGCTTGATGGTATTAGAGATGTGATTGAGTGGATAGAAAGAGATTTTGAGATACTCAAAGAGTTTCCGGATTTTTATATACATAAACACTAAAGGATTGAGAGAATGGATGAACGTTATGAGTCACAAGAGCTTCAAGAGTGGAAAAAGCTCTCACAAGAGGAACAATTTTCACAGGTGCAAGCTTTAAGTACAAAGTACATAGAACAGTTAGAACCTATATTTGTACGAGATCAGTCTATTCGAGTAGCTATGCATATACCAAAGAGTGCGTATTATGAAACACTTGTAGATTATGAAAAATATTTAAGAGAAAATTTGGGAAATATTCCACTGATTGTTTTAGTTGAGGAGAAAGCAGATGAAAACAAACGTAGACAATAAACTTATACTTGATGCAACAAAAATTTATTGGCACCAAGAACGTATAAAAGAGTGGGAAGAGGGGAAAAGAATAGCTCCGATTACTATAGATATGGCACTGACACGAGCCTGTAATTACGGATGTCACTTCTGTTATGCCCGTCTACAGGAGAATGATAGATTTGATATTACCGAGGAGGTGATAGAGAACTTTTTAGTCGATTGTGCAGAGATGGGTGTCAAGGCTATTAGTCTTGTAAGTGATGGAGAGAGTACACTCTCTCCTGTGTATGAGTACACTATCATTCGTGGTTCAGAACTTGGAATATCCATGGCAGTCGCTACCCATGGGTACAATACCCGTTATGAATCTTTAGAGAGAATTTTACCACACTTAACATACCTTAGAGTCAATATATCTGCAGGGGAACCTAAACGCTATGCAGAGATTATGGGTGTAAAAGAGAGCTATTTTCATCAGGTAGTAGAAAATATAAAAGATATGGTAGAGATAAAAAAGAAAAATAATCTTGATGTCACTATAGGCATGCAGATGGTTCTAATGCCAGAAGACGCAGATCAGATTATTCCACTTGCTAAACTTGGAAAAGAGATACGACCTGATTATCTTGTTATTAAACACACGAGTGATAGTGAAGATGGTGCTTTGGGAGTGGACTACTCAAAATATGCAGCATTGGATTCTCTCTTACATGAGGCAGAAGCTTATAGTGATGAAGAGTACCAAGTAAGTGTCAAATGGTCTAAAATAAACAGTGAAGGAAAACGCAGTTATCAGCAGTGTTATGCACCACCATTTCAAATTCAAATATCAGGTTCTGGTCTTATCGCACCATGTGGGATGTTTTTTAATGAAAAATATAGTCGTTTTCATATAGGAAATATTACACAAACACGATTTAAAGACATTGTTGCAAGTGATAAGTACTGGGAAGTTATGAACCATTTAGCTTCGCCAAATTTTGATGCACAAACTATGTGTGGTTCTTTATGTCTACAGCATAAGGTGAATGAATTCCTAGATGATTATAAAAAAGGCAAACATAGTCTCTCAATACCGACAGGACCAAAACCACAGCACTTGAATTTCATATAGTAGTATAGATATGAAAAAAGTATTTGTGAATGGAGATTTTAATATTTTACATCCAGGACACCTGCGTTTACTAAAATTTGCAAAAGAGAGTGGCGATTATCTTGTTGTTGGTGTTAATAGTGATAATGGTAATAATAAGAGCATAAGTCAAGAGATTCGTTTAGAGTCTATTAATGCGACCAGTTATGTAGATGAAGCTTTTATTTTAGAGACATCGGCAGTTGATTACATTAAAAAGATGAAACCAGATATTGTAGTTAAAGGAAAAGAGCATGAGAATAAAGAAAACTTAGAGTTAGAGACACTCCACTCTTATGGTGGAAAACTTCTTTTTAGCTCTGGAGAGATAGGTTTCTCTTCTATAGACTTGTTACGACAGGAATTCCTTACTTTGAGTAACAACTTAAAGCATAGTTCAGAGTACTTACAAAGACATAAGCTACAACTTAATAGTTTAAAAAAATATATGGATGCATTTTCTAGACTTAAAGTCTTGGTTATTGGTGATACAATTGTAGATGAGTACATTACTTGTGAGCCTCTTGGCATGAGTCAGGAAGATCCAACCATAGTTGTAAGTCCAATAGTTACAAATAAATTTATTGGTGGTGCCGCAATTGTTGCTGCTCATGCTAAGAGCTTAGGTGCTTCGGTGAAATTTATTTCAGTAGTTGGTGATGATGAAAACAGAGACTATGTCCAAAAAGAATTAGAGTCTTTGAAGATAGAAAGCTCTCTCTTTTGTGACAATACACGACCTACGACACTTAAACAACGATTCCGTGCAAGTAATAAGACACTACTTCGTGTAAATCATTTGAAGCAACATAGTATCTCTAAAGATATAGAAAATGAGATATTAAGAAATATAAAAAACCGTATAAATGATGTCGACTTGATTCTTTTTTCAGATTTTAGTTATGGATTATTGACAGATAAGATTATACAACGTATTACAAAAATAGGCCTAGAGAAAGGTGTTTTAATGGCAGCTGATTCACAAAGCTCTTCACAGGTTGGAGATATAGCTAAATTTAATAACATGATGTTAGTTACCCCTACTGAAAGAGAGATACGACTCTCTTTAAATGATTTTAAATCAGGTTTAGTTGTACTTTCAGAAGAACTTGTAAAGAAAACAGCTGCTAAGTATGTGTTTACAACTCTTGGAGCTGAAGGAATGATGATCTATAATACATCTAAAGATAAACTATTAACAGACAATATTAAGGCTCTTAGTTTAGGAGTAAAAGATGTAAGTGGAGCAGGGGACTCCTTGTTGACATGTAGTGCTATGGCTCTTGCTGTTGGTGCAGATATTTGGCAAAGTGCTTACTTAGGTTCTATTGCTGCTGCGATTCAAGTGAGTCGTGTAGGGAATATTCCAATGAAGCAAGAAGAGATACTTCAAGAGTTAGAATAGGATGAGAGCATTACTCTTAGCCGCAGGGCTTGGAACTCGTTTAAGACCTATTACTGATTCAATTCCTAAGTGTTTAGTTCCACTCAATGGAAAACCTCTTTTAGAGTACTGGTTGGATAACTTAAGTAGTGTTGGAGTGACACAGTTTTTGATAAATAGCTCTTATTTACATGAGCAAGTAGAAGATTATGTTAAAAACTCTCCTTATAAAGAACAGATAAGCTTAGTGTATGAAAGCGAGCTATTAAATACAGCGGGTACTTTACTTAAAAACAGGGACTTCTTTAAAAATGAAGCTTTTATGTTAGTTCATGCAGATAATTTATGTTTTTGTGATTTTAATTCTTTTTTACAATCGCACAAGAACCGAGATACTAAATATGATATTACAATGATGATATTTCATACTGATACACCATCATCTTGCGGTATAGTAGAGGTAGATAAAAATTCTATAGTGCAGAACTTTTATGAAAAAGTACAAAACCCACCCTCAAACCTTGCAAATTGTGCTATTTATATATGTGAACCAAACATATTTACTTTTTTAGACTCCTTAAAAAAAGAAAACATAGATTTTAGTAATGAAGTACTACCAAAGTACTTAGGAAGAATAAATACTTTTCTTAACGATGTATATCATCGAGATATAGGTACAGTAGAAAGTTATGAAATAGCAAAATCTGATATAAAGAAATTTATTTAGTACAGTGTAACGCTAAAGTAATTAGTGAGTTTGTCGATATAACTTTAAAGATTAATTACAAAAGGATTTGTGATGGGAATTAGTGCATTAGGTACAGGGTCAGGAATATTAACACAGGACTTATTAGATAAGCTACGAGCTTCAGATGAAGCTGTACAAATAACACCGATTGATTTAAGTATAGCTTTTGAAAATGATAAGAAAAATGCTTTTGAGATATTAGATGCAAAAATAACAAACTTTAATGATTCTGTAAATGCATTAAAAACACCAGCACTTTTTGATGAGAGAACTGTTGATGTTACTGGTACTTCAGTTGGGGTTACTGCTGCTGCAAATAGTGATTTACAAGATTTTACACTTGATGTGACACAACTAGCGACTAAACAGATTGAACAATCAGGTTCTTTTGGTACTACAACTGACCTTATAGCAACTGCAGCAGGTAGTATGAACTTAAATGTTGATGGAGTTGATTTTACTATAAATTATGATGCTACAACTACACTAAGCGATTTAAAAGCCTCTATTAACACTGTTGCAGGTGATAAGGTAAATGCCACTATAGTTCAAATTGCCACAGGAGACTATAGACTCTTTTTAAACTCTGCTGATACAGGGAGTACACAAGATATTACAATCACTGACACCGATGGGAACTTATCAGATGATGGGGGAACAACAGCTGGAGGTACAAAACTAACAACAGGTTTAACAGCTGTACAGACAGGTGTGGATGCAAACTTTACTTATAATGGACAGGCTATTGTCCGTAGTTCTAATAACATTACAGATTTAATTACGGGCTATGATATAACACTTCAAGAGCTGGGAGTTTCTCAAGTAAGTGTATCACAAAACACTCAAAATATACTTGATAGAGTTGATAGTTTTGTAACAAAGTACAATGATTTAATTGATGRACTGACAGCTTTGACACAATCAAGTGTTGATAGTGCTGAGAAGGGTATATTCTCAGGAGATAGTACAATTAAGTCATTTCAAAGAGCAATAGAAAATACAATTGGTAGTGTAGGTGAAGGTGCTGCTAGTATGTATGAGTTTGGTTTTGATGTTGATAAATATGGCAAACTTTCACTTGACAATACTATATTAACAGACAAAATCAAAAATGATGGAAAAAATGTAGAGGCTATTTTTTCTGGCGGTGATTATACAGATGCAAATGGTGTAACAACTACAGTGACAGGTATGTTTGCAGAGATGTATGCTGTGAGTAATGAGTATGCGAAATCAACAGGGATACTTGGAGACTATCAAGCTTCGATAACAACAAAAATTTCTTCCTTAGAAGATAATAAGTTAAAAGMAATCGAGAGATTAGACTCGAGATATGAAATTTTGAAGAAACAATATGCAGCGTATGATTTACTTATTTCAAGATTTAATAATACATCGAATATTTTTACTGATTTAGCAAATGCAGCTAGTAAGTAAAAGTCTATGATTTTAGTAAAGGAAATACTAAATATGTCGATATATAATAAAAGGATTTAACATGTATACTAACACAGCACATAGTGTTTATGCTCAAAATAATGTAAACATAGAATMACCAATGAAATTGGTTAAAATGCTTTATGAAGGGGTACTTCGTTTTAATGCACAAGCAAAAAAAGCGATAAAAGATAAAAATGTAGAAAAGAAAATTTATTGGATAAATCGTTCTATTGAAGTTATAACAGAGCTCATATCTTCACTCGATATAAAGCAAGGGGATATAGCTTTATACTTAGATGGATTATATAATTATCAAATTCAGCTTATTGCAGAAGCAGGGTTTAAAGATAGTACAGAGAAGATTGATGAATCCTCTCATGTATTTAAAGAACTCTTAGCTGCATGGAGAGAGACATCAGGTGTGGATTAAAGAATTTCAGCTTGCATTAGTCCTAAAAGATGTTGAAAAACTCAATACCTTGATGGATTCTGTACCTAATTTTACAAAGACAAAAGAGATAGATACACTTCTATGTCTCATACAAGAGGCAAGACTATTGGTATCTGGTCTTAAGGATGAAACGAAAGTATCAATGGTTCAAATGAAAAAAAATATAATCTTTTTAAATGCTACGAATGCTCCACGGGCTTCAAAACTCGATATAAAATCTTAACTTACCTTTTTTTACTTATCCCAAAGTTTAAGCTTCTAATGGTGTAGTCGCTAACAACAGCACCTTTTCTCATACTTAGTATATGTTCAACTGCATCCGCTATATCTTCACTTAGTAGTTTTTCATTTTCTTTTTTACTGACTTCAAAACGCAGTACATCATAAAATCCAGACTCTGTCATATCCGGGTTAATGTTAGTGATACTTAGTCCACTCTTTCTAGTCTCTTCAAATAGTGCATCACTAAAGGCTTTGAGTCCTGCTTTTGTGGCAGAATAAACACCAGCAAATTTACTTGCTCTTATCGCCTCAATAGAGTTTATATTTATGAGGTAACCGTTATTTTCTTTTAGACTTCTAAGCAGAGTATTTGTAAGTAACATAGGTGCAGTGAGGTTTAAAAAGGTCATATYGRTWATAGTTTTAGCACTTAGCTCCTCATGTGGCTYAAATCGTCCAAAACCTGCTGCATTKAYKAGTAARRWWRGAGACTCTTTTTTAAGTCTTTCACAAAGTTTTAAGGTCTCTTTTTCATTTGACAAGTCTGTGTTTATACTGGAGAAGTTCTTTCCTTGAAGCATTACTTCACAGTTCGTTCTACTTATCCCTATCACTCTGTAGCCAAGTGATAAAAGCCTCAAACTTATAGCTTTTCCTATACCCGAACTCGCTCCCGTAACTACTGCTAACCTCATATAATCTCCACTTATTTTGCTATACTACTTGTATGAAAAATATTTATATAACTGACTTAGACCATACATTTTTAAAAAATGATTTATCTGTGAGTGATTATACTAAAAAAATATGGAATTCTTATGCTCAGGACTCGATTATGAGTATCGCTACGGCTAGGACTTACATGAAAACAGCTCAGTTTTTAAAAGGTGTTGCAATAAATGCACCGATGATTTTACTAGATGGTGCACTCATCGCCACTATGGATAAAAAAATCATAAAAACTACAACTCTTGGACGAGATGCAACTGATACTATTATTGAAGAGGGCTGGAAGTTTGGCATTTATCCTTTTGTACTAGCCCTTGATGACGCAAAAAATCTTAAAGAGAGTTTTGTGCATGACAGGGTTCTAAATAGATACCAAAAAGAGGTACTCACTCGTTACTCTAGCGCTGACAACATTCATACAGAGGATGGAATTAGAGGTAAAGAGGAGAACTTCAAAATAGTCTATATGGGGGAAGAAGAGTTACTTAGAGAACTATTAGAACACTTCGAGACTAAATTTGGAGATAGCGTTAAGTATATTATAGCTCCTGAAACCTATACTGGATGCTATTTTTTGACTATACTCAATAAAGATGCAGACAAGTCACATGGCATAAAAAGTGTGAGTGAAGCTATGGGATTTGAGTTAGATAAACTGACTGTTTTTGGTGATAACTTTAATGATATGGGTATGTTTGGTYTGGCTGGAATGTCTGTCGCAATGTTAAACGCGCAACCAGAAGTGAAAGATATGGCMAAGATAGTTCTAKCTCATACAAATGAAGAAGATGGTGTGGCAAAATACTTGGCAGGATTAAAAGATGGCTAAAAAATCGAGTGTAGTTCCTATGATAATTATAGGTATACTTTTTTTTATATTTGGTTTTGTGACTTGGTTAAATGGCTCTTTGATACCATTTTTAAAAGTTATCTGTACACTAAGCGACTTTGAAGCTCTGTTTGTGACTTTCGCTTTTTATATCGCCTATACAGTTATGGCTCTRCCTATGGCTTATCTCTTGGATAAAACAGGTTATAAAAATGGTATGAGTCTTGGTTTAGTGATGATGTCYGTRGGAAGCCTACTCTTTATCCCGGCGGCGTTAAACGCAGAGTTTATATACTTTTTAATCGCACTCTTTACCTTGGGTTCTGGGCTCACACTCCTTCAAACCGCTTCAAACCCTTACATAGTTTTAATAGGTCCAATAGAGAGTGCTGCAATGCGCATAAGTATAATGGGACTTATAAACAAAAGTGCAGGGGTTTTAGCACCTATAATTTTTACAGTTTTAGTTTTATCAGGTATTGGTGCAGTTGATAATTTATCAGCTTTGGAGATTGATGCTTTAGCGCAAAAACTGATTGTGCCTTATGGTGCGATGGCAATAGTTCTGTTGTGTTTAGCAGTTTTTGTAAACTATTCAGCCTTGGAAGAGTTAGAGTTTATAGAAGACGAGTATGATGATAGTTCTATCTTTAGTTTTCCTCGTGTTGTTTTAGGAGCAGTTGCACTTTTCTTTTACGTTGGTATAGAAGTAATTGCTGGTGATACCATAGGATTGTATGCTCAGAGTTTAGGAGTAGCAAACGCAACTGTATTAACTTCATACACTATGGCTTTTATGGTGATATCATATCTTGTTGGAGTGTTTTTTATACCAAAGTACCTCTCACAAGAAAAGGCACTTACTGGTTCTGCTATCTTAGGTATAGTTTTTCTTATGGGTGTCGCATTTACTTCTACAACTGAGTACTCTATATCTGAGGTGCTGTGGGGATGGAGCGGTGTAGCTACACTTCCCAATAGTGTAACATTTGTAGCCCTGCTAGGTTTATCAAATGCGCTTGTATGGCCAACTATTTGGCCTTTAGCTTTAGAAGACCTAGGAAAAGATACTGCCAAAGGCTCAGCACTACTTATTATGTCTATAGCAGGGGGTGCTTTACTTCCTTTAGCTTTTGGAAAACTTTCACTACTCAGTGGTAGCATGCAAGCAGCATATCTATACGGCATTGTTTGTTATGGTGTTATCCTTTTGTATGCACTTCAAGGACATAAACTTACTACTTGGTGCAAGCAGTGCTAGATGTTTAAAAAGTTTCAAAACGGTTTTGCTTATGTAGAAGTGAGCAACAAAATAGCCTCTGCAAAAATTGCACTTCAAGGTGCACATATATTCGAATATAAATGTGATGGGGCTAAAGAGATACTCTGGTTAAGCCCTACAAGTTATTTCCAAGAGGGAAAAGCCATCCGTGGCGGTATCCCTATCTGTTGGCCGCGTTTTGGTRTTTTAGATAAGGAAATGCCCGCTCATGGTTTTACCCGAACTGCTATCTTTGAACTCGTTTGTATAAAAGAGATAGATGAGACTABCACAGAAGTTATTCTCAGACTAAAAGATACAAAAGAGAGTAGGAGTATTTGGAATTACAAGTTTGAACTTGACATCGTATTTACAGTTTCTGATACATTAAATGTAAAGATGATTACTAAAAACTTAGACGATAAAGAGTTTAAAATAACTCAGGCTTTACATACTTATTTTGGAGTTTCACATATAGATGATGTTTGTATAAGTGGACTCCAAGAAAAAGTCTATATAGATACTCTTATAGATAAAGAACTTGTTCAAAAGGATAGCCTTAAAATAAATGCAGAGTGTGACAGGGTGTATTTTGATGTAGATAAAGAGCTTAACTTAGCAGATAAAGATAAAAAAATAAGTATAAACGTAGTAGGTTCTGCATCAGCAGTAGTATGGAACCCTTGGATAGAAAAAGGCTCCAATATGACTGGTATGAAAGCGGATGCTTATAAAGAGTTTGTCTGCATTGAAACAGCGAATGCTTTTGATGATTTTCGAGTGATAAAAGTAGGGGAGAACCACACACTTGGTGTGACTTTGAGTGTGGTTTAAAGACTACTAGAAGTCGTCATCACTATCAAACTCAGCTGCTTCTTTATCGTACTCTGCTTGAGCACGCGCATTTATATCTTCTTGTGACATAAGACTATCAGCTACTACTTGACCAAAGAGTGTCTTGTGTTCTAGCTTGTACATATATGCAAAACTAGCATAACTCACAAGAACAAAACTAACRCTGACTATGACTTTTTGAAAAGGATTAAACATCTGTATYTTATCTTTAGTACGGATCTCRCATACACCACCTGGACAATATTTAGAGCTATTTTTCATAATCAAATTATAGATTTTACACCCTAKACAGATAGAAAATGCAGACTCAGCAAGTAAAAGTACAAGACAGAGTATACAAATAAATATTTTTACAGGTGTAGGTTGCCAGTTAATGACAAGGTAGTAAAACATAGGCATGGCAAGTAAAAGTCCTATACTCCAAGCAAATCTTTTTTGTGTCGCACCTACATATTCAGGAGTTTGGTTTTGGACAAAAACACGTCCAAGAAGTAAAGAGGGGGAGTAACTAGGGTTTATAACTCGTATGAGAAAGTCTAGAGTAAAAAAAGATATAAAGTAACGAGTGACTACTCCGTGTTGGATCATGACAGCATTTGTTAAACTTAAAATCCCGAGAGCGAAGAGTAGTCCAGCTGCTGCACGAGCTTCACGTTCATTTACAACGCGAACATCATAACCGGCTACTTCTTCGCCGTATTTAAAAAAATCATTCACTTTTTTTCCTTTCATATATTGTTTAAGCTAAGTCTAACACGAAAGACTAAAATAAGAGTAAAACAAAAAGATGATAACATCAAGATATATTGATTTAATAAAACAATTTTGCTATAGTTCCATTAATTTAATATATAAGGATATTTATGATTTTAGCRTTTAGCCTCTTTTTGGTGACTTTAGTTTTTATCATCTGGCAACCTCGTGGCTTACAAATAGGAACTTCTGCTGTAATAGGGGCAGTAATTGCAGTACTTATAGGTGTTGTTAGTTTAGAAGATGTCGTTACTGTTACAAGTATAGTTTGGGATGCAACACTTGCATTTATAGGTATTATCATCCTTTCTATGGTTTTAGATGAAATAGGCTTTTTTGAATGGGCTGCTATTAAAATGGCTAAACTKAGTGGAGGAAATGGAGTAAAACTTTTTGTATACATTTTACTTCTAGGTGCCCTAGTATCAGCATTCTTTGCAAATGATGGGGCAGCACTTATCTTAACACCGATTTTACTTGCTAAGATGAAGTACCTAAAGATGAAACCGCTCGCTATTTTTGCATTTTTAATGGCAGGCGGTTTTATTGGGGATAGCGCTTCAAACCCTCTAGTTATCTCAAATCTTACAAACATTGTGACAGCAGGGTATTTTAACATTGGTTTTATGGAATACATAAGAAATATGTTTTTACCAAACCTTCTCTCCATTTTTGCATCTATTGTAGTGCTTTTTATTTACTTTCGCAAAGATATTCCACTTAAAGTAGATGTAGATGAGTTACCTGAATCTTCAAGTGTTATCAAGAATCAGACTATGTTCAAACTCTCATGGATTTTTTTAACACTTTTAATGGGTGGATATTTTATCGGGGATATGTATAATTTACCTATCTCTATTTTTGCTCTAGGTGGAGCACTGATATTTTTACTTATTGCAAACTACTACAAGGCAGTAAAACCACTAGAAACTATCAAAAATGCTCCATGGCAAGTTGTATGGTTTAGTATAGGCCTTTATGTAGTTGTCTATGGTCTTAAAAACGCAGGACTTACAGACATCATAGCTTCATGGATAGTAGAACTTCAAGCACAGGGGTCAACGGTAGCTATCATCGGAACTGGTTTTCTCTCTGCGTTTATATCATCAGTGATGAACAATATGCCAACGATTATGATTATGGACATTGCCATTGACAAGGTAGGGTATGTTGGAAATGAGGCACTAGTATATGCAAATATTTTAGGCTCAAACCTAGGACCAAAAATGACACCTATAGGCTCACTCGCAACACTTCTGTGGTTACATGTACTCGCGCAAAAGGGTGTTAAAATCGGTTGGGGAGAGTATATGAAAGTAGGGCTGGTTATAACGCCACCTGTACTTTTTGTTGCACTTCTAGGATTATTRTAAAGAGTTAACTTAAAAGTTAATTTATTGAGATAAACTACAAAAATAGACAGCTAAATTATGCTATTATCCCGAAAAATATAGCTTTATAATAAAAGGAAAAAATATGGAAAGTGGAAAAGTACTAAACTTATATATTACGATGCCTGATATGATACGTGCAGGTCACCGTATGGCATGTGATGATTTTGATTGTGATGCAAGTGGTATAGTTGGAAGTCGYGATTATGAAAATGGTGATGACTTTACGATGGTTTTAGTCTCTAAAAAAAGTTATGACATCATAGAAGAAGCAGAACTTGTTCTTGGAGATGGCGTTTTAATGGAAGATATTTATGTAGATGTTGATCTTTATCATCTTAAACCAGGTTCAGTACTTGAGATAGGTGAAGTGCTTTTTGAAGTAAAAGGTTTATGTGAAGATTATCGTTATCTGTATGCTTTTGCTCCAGAACTTCCAGAACTATTAGAGAAGCAACGTGGTCTTATCATATCTCCGATTGACTACGGTGGTATTTCTGTTGGTAATGAAGTTAAAGTGATACAAGAAGCTTAACATGAGTATTATAGGGATAGGTATAGACTATAGTAATATCTGTAAAGATTACAATACAGTCTATTTAGATAGAGATAATACAGATCCAGATACAAAAAAATGTATGAAAAAAGTAATGACATGGACAAAAGAGTTCGTGTCTGAACTTTTAGAGACCTTTGAGTATAAACTTTATAATCTTAGCTCAACAATTCCAGTTAAAATTGATGATGTTGCCTCAAAAAGATTTCTTTTTTACTCTCTTGAAAAAGAGATAATACTTCAAAGTTATGTGATAGACAAAGAATTTGTACAATACAACTCTTTAAGTGCTTGGGAGTCAGACAATAAAAACAGTTTACTTATACGAAATGATGAAGATGGTGGGTCTATTTACTTTTATGTAGATAAAAACCCTAAAGTTCGTGAATGGATTTTAGAGAGATTGGAAGATTGTTCTTTAGATGAAGTAGAGTTCGAAGCCAAACAGTAAATCGTGGMCTTATACTAGKCCATGATATTTTTGATAGACTCTTTTTACATACTTTGCTTTTAAACCTGAAGTATTTATCTCATATAACTCTTGTTTGATATGCTCTTTTTTTATGTTGATAAGACGTTCCCATCTTTGAGCTAAAAGAGCTCGAGCTTCTGCTTCAAAATCACCCTCATAGTCTGGAAACTTAGCATTAAAAACTTCTATCATTTGGGTAAAATCTGTTGCTTTAATGAGTTCAAGTTGTTCTTTGGGATGTGTTTTTTGAACTTCTACAAAGTCTGTCCAACCAAGTTCTACAATAGTATTGAGTTCTGCTAGGAAGTCTCTTTCTTCTTTTGGAAACGCTTTATGCATCTTAGTTGCAATATCTTTAAAAGAATGTTTATTTACTAAAAACAGCTCATCTTCAAAGCCTTTTAAGTCTGCTTCATACTCCGCTGCATCATTATACATTTCAGCAATAGCTGCATTCTTAGCATTGTGATTAGGATTCACTTTTTTTTCTGTAGTAGGGTTTTGCGCGATATTATCAGCATGAGCTGCTTTGAGCTCTTCCATTTGTAATTCTAAATATCGTTTTGTTTTTTGCTCAGCCATATTTTAGACCCCATGATGTTTTTTTCGTATTTTATCATGAAATTATTGCTCTGAAATTAAAGATTTAAAGTGATTTGTTTGTTTTAGAATTAAGTTAGATTATAAACTAGTAATCGCTTAGTTAAAAGGGTGTAATCATAATGTTATAAAGGATGGGTAGAATGCGAAAAACTCAAAAGGGCTCTCTTAGTATGATTTTTAAAAGTGTATATATTTACCTATTCTCTCTATTRCTCATAATAAATTTAAATGCGCAAACAGGTAATTGTGATGGAATTGTCATAGATGAGAGACTACCAAATGTAATATCTTCAGATATGAAATTATCATCCTCAAAAGTATATGGAATAGATAGAAGAGTAATTGTGACAAATGGTGCTACACTAACAATAGAGAAAGGTACTACACTAGCAGGTTGTAGTCTTTACTCATTTTTAGTTATCTCTAGCGATTCTAAGATTATGGCCAAGGGTAGTAAAAATCAACCTATAGTTTTTACATCACAGCTTGATTTGCATGGATTTTCCAAAAGTGACAGTASCCCTGGAGAATGGGGTGGTTTAGTATTAGCTGGTAGGGCTTACACCCATTATAAAGACAATAAATATGAAGCTGATGAGTCCATCAAGTTTGGAAGCCAAACTCACGAACATGATCACGATAGTTCCGGTGTACTTGAGTATGTTGTGATTAAACATACAGGTTTTGAAGTAAAAAAAGATAAAGAGCTTAATGGACTTTCACTTGCTGGTATAGGAGACGGAACTACTATTAAAAACATAGCTATTATTGGTGGTGGAGATGATGGTCTTGAGATATGGGGTGGTTGTGTTAACATAGATGGATTATACATCTACAATGCAAGTGATGATTCTCTTGATGTAGATTTAGGGTATCGTGGTGAGGTGAAAAATGTTCTTATAATTCAAAAAGACATTGCAAGTAAAAATAATCACGATTCATCAGCTATGGAGTTTGGAAATGACGAGAACTTAATTATTACAGATGAGAGAGATGCCACACTACCAAGAATCAAGAACCTTACCGCATACATAGAAGGCGGTGCTATATACAATAAGTATGATGCTGGTTTTGAACTCAGTAACATAAAAATAGTAAGTAAAAAGAGARAAGATTAYGAGATGATACACTTCAGAGGTAAAGACTCCTATACAACAGGTGCAAAATCTCTTTTGGGTGATGTATGTTTTTCTTACAAGGAGAAACATTTAGAAGTTAAAGATTTTTTTTCTAAGACAAATTCAAAAGAACCAAAAAAGAGTTATTCGGCATATGACTTTTTCATAACAAAGCAGTATAAGTTTAGAGATGGAAAGTTTTTAACGAAAGAACAGTGTAGAAATGGTGTAAATGAGAACAATATATGGAAAGGAATTTAGTGATATTTTCGGGTTTTTGTAGGTTAACCATCCTTTACCAGTGTGGACCATAAGAATTATGGGAATAAATAGTAAATTAAGGTAATTTTTTTTTAACCATGATAGAATACACATAATAAATACATATGACTCAAGGTTTGGGTTGACATAAATATTGCTAAAATAGGAGATATATAGAATGAATAGAAGAAACTTTCTAAAAAAACATAGTGTGTTTCTTGTCGGTGTGTTGGTTATGCCCAATTTCCTTCTAGCAAAACATATAAAGTCAAGAAAGTTTAAAGTACTTTATAGCTTTGATATACGATATGAAAATAAAAACTTTCCAGCTAAATTATGGAATCCTCTTCCTCTTCAAAATAGCTATCAAAAAGTGAAAACATTTGTCTTTCATGGGAATTATAATCACTACAACATTAATACAAAAAATATTTATGATGCCAAAGTTCTCTATGTCTCTTGGGCTAAGAGTGAAAAGAAAAAACAATTACAGATAGAGATGGAAATAGAGACATTTGAAAGAATTGTTCCCTTAGATACTATTAAAAACATGAGTAAACAAAATTTACTTATGCCAAAAGAAGTACAGTTATATTTGGAACCTACTTCACACATACCTACGTCTGGAAAGGTTGCTTTGAAAAGTAAAGAATTAACGGCAGGCATCACGGATAGATTTGAGAAGGTACAAGCCATATATGACTGGGTAACAGAAGTAACCTTTAGAGACCCTTCCGTGATAGGATGTGGAGTGGGGGATGCAGGAAAAATGATGGACAGTGGATATTTCGGAGGAAAATGTACAGATGTTAGTTCGTTATTTGTAGCATTTTTACGTGCTGTTGGTGTTCCTGCTAGAGAAGTGTTTGGTATAAGACTAGGTAAATCAAGTTTTTCAAATGTATTAGGTAAGTCAGATAAAAATGGGTTAGCAGATATATCTTCTAGGCAGCATTGTCGAGTGGAGTATTATATCCCAGGGGCAGGGTGGATACCTAGTGACCCCGCAGATGTTACGAAATTAAAATTGGGTGAAGGGTTAAAATATAGCGACAAAAGAGTACAAGAATTAAAAAGTAAGTATTTGCACTCTTGGGAGATGAATTGGATTGGATTTAATTATGGGCGAGATTTTGTACTTTATCCTGAGCCTGAGCAATTTCCCATTAATATGCTGGGATACCCTTATGTCGAGGTTACAGATGAAGTGTTAAATTATTATAGCCCTAAATCATTTTCTTATCACATTACTTCTCAAGAGTTAGATTTATAATGAAAGAGAATAAATCATTTTATACGCTTATTATAGGCTCATTGCTTTCAGCTATTTTGGCGGGAAGTTGTTGTCTAGCACCATTATTCTTTTTACTATTTGGTGTAAGTGTTGGTTCTCTGTCCTTTTTGCAAGTATTTGCTCCTTTTCAGCTGTATTTTTCATTGGCTTCGGTATTGGTAATTTTGTATTTATGGTATAACTATTTTAAAAGCAAGAAAGCAATTCAATCGTGTAATAGTTCATTGTGCAAGCATCATAAACTGTATTTAGGAGTAGGAACATTATTTGTCGGAATACTAGTAACCTACCCTTATTGGGTACATTATATATTGGAGTAAGATATGAAGTTATTGTTTGCATTTTTTATTATATCTGGTCTGCTATATGCAGAGAGTATAACGGCGGTTATAAAAATAGAGGGTATGACCTGTCCCATGTGTACCACCGCGATTAAAAAGAGTTTGAAAAAGATAGATGGTGTACAAAATGCTAAAGTAAAACTTAATACAGAAATAGCAACTGTCACATCTGAAAAGAAGGTTACTAAAATCCAGATACTTCAAGCTATAAAAGATGTCGGCTATACAGGAACAATTATTTCCATAAAGTAGCTACGAGTCTTTTAGGGTATAAGACAAGCTCCATAGCATCGAAGATACTTTTACAAACGATATCTGCATTTTTATAATTTGGAATTTGTATTATTTTACAATTATAGGGTATTTTTCTTTTTTGAGAACTTCACCTACAATAGCACTATAGATATATCCTTCATTTTTAAGTCTATTTAAGAGTTTACTTGCATCTTCTTGCGATACAGCGATAAGTAAACCCCCTGATGTTTGGGCATCAAAAAGCAAGATGTCCTTTGCCACTTTAAATTGTACACGGTCTTCTAAATATTTTTGATTACTCTTGCTTCCTCCTGGAATGACACCATCTAGAGCCAGCTGCTCAACCTCTTCAAATATAGGGACAGTACTTTTATGCAATGAGATAGTAACTGTATCTCCAGCCATTTCCATAGCATGGCCAAGTAGACCAAAACCTGTAATGTCCGTACACGCACTGACATAAAAATCTTGCATGGCAAGGGAAGCTTTGTAGTTGAGCTGTGCTAACACTTCTATGACATTTTTAATACGTTCTTGTGGTAACTTATCTGCCTTGATGGCAGTGGTAAGTATACCCATTCCCAAAGGTTTGGTTAAAATAAGCACATCACCTACTTTTGGAGTGTTGTTTCTATATATATTTTGTGGGTGCACTGTTCCCATGACTCTTAAACCATAGAGTATTTCAGGGGTTTTGATGGTATGCCCTCCGACGATGGAACCACCACACTCTTTGATTTTACTCTCTCCACCACGAAGAATTTCTTGGAGTATCTCAGGCGAGTGATTTGTTCCATCAAAACCAACAACATTAAGACCAGTATGCACCATGCCACCCATAGCAAACACATCACTCAAGGAATTTGCTGCAGCAATTTGACCATAATAGTAAGGGTCATCCACCACAGGGGTAATGATGTCTACAGTCTGCACAATAGCAGTTGATAGCTCTCCCGGAGCTAATTTGGCAGCTCAACCAGCAGCTTGAACATATTTTGTTAATTTTGCTTCATTATTTAGTTTTATCAATTTTGATTGTTTATTTGGCGAGAAGGTGTAGGAATCGAACCTACCTCCAGACAGTCAGCTGTCCAGACATCGGRWWYSRRGMSMKKRWTKCYYMMMWSRSWYRMAYAMMMCCYRSWRMKRYRRWRSKRWTATWRYTSWAKMTMAAATARGSKWRRKRRCWYWTYRCTTCNWARRTATWMYKMMKMAWRAATTACTAAAAAAGAGTAAATATATTCAATATTAAACATAAATTTCACAATAATAAACAAATATACTAAATTTAATATGCAAAAATTGAATATTTATCTATTWTGTATCAATATGTAACATATTCTATAAAGGTAAATTTTTTTTTCCCATTTTATCAAATATGTATCATTTATTTTGTACTATAGGACTGTAGTTAACATAATACAAGGAAAAAAAATATGAAATAATATTAGTGTTGTCGGTAATAGCATCGACTATCATTATGGCAGAAGGAGATATAAAATTTATAGAGCCAGTAGTTGCACCGGCTGTTTTAGAAGAAGAGTCAATGGGTAAAGTGTCCGGACAATTAAGAGCTTTCTATATAAATAAAGCTTTTTGGGGAACGAAGACTAATACACGCAGTTCATTAGCTGTTAGTGACTGGATCGGAACAAAATTTTATGCGCATGGATTTATCGGTGAAGCATAGTTGCAATAAAAGTAAGAACTCCATTTGATTCAGTTCAAAGTTGGTTTCAAACGAAACCTGAAATATGTAAGATTTTACCAGATGTGTTTTAAGATGGTGAAACTTGACATTAAATAAAATAAAAAAGGGTAGAAAAATGAAAAAGATTTCTCTTAGTATAGTTTCAATAATGGCTGTAACTGCGCTTCATGCAGGAACAGATGGTGTTAACACAAAACTAAATCATGGTGTGGATGCTAAAGTTATAGCAAAGAGTGTAAAATCAGTAGATGACTTAAGTTCAATGTTTAGTGAAGGTAAAACAAGTGGTCAAATTCGTATGTTTTATTTAAACAGAGAGTATCAAGGTGGGGCTTTTCAAGGTGCGACTATAGCAGCACACAGAGACGTAACTACTTTGGGTGGTCACTTGAAGTTTGAAACAGCAAAGTTAAATGGCTTTAATATGGCAATGGCATTCTATACTGTTCAAGATTTAGGTATAGAGGCAGAAAAGTTGAAAGAGCCTGCAATGCTAGGGAGTGGTAATAAGTCATACTCCATCTTAGGTGAAGCATATTTAGGATACGATTTTGATGCTCTAGGTTCAAAAACGAAGGCAAAGATAGGGTATCAACGTTACAACTCTCCTATGATGGGTTCTGATGATGTTAGAACAATTCCCACTACTTTTAGAGCATATAAGTTTGTTAACAAAGATATAGCAGGCACAACAATTCAAATTGCTCATGTAGATAGTATCGCTTATGGTACTTTTGGAAATGTTTATCTTTCAAATAACGATGGAACAAGAAAAAATGGTGGCTTACTAGCTGCAACATCAGGTTACTCAGCAGTAGAATCAACAATTGGAGAGTATCATAACATGGGAGTTGCGGCAGTAGGAAGAACTACGGCTGGTGTGACAAATATAGGAGTAAAATATAAAGCAAAGAATTTTCATGTAAAAGTCTCAAATGATTATGCATGGGATCTTTATAATACACTCTATGTAGATGCAGGTGTATCTTGGAATTGTATGTTAAATAAGGATGTGAAACCTTTCCTAAAGGGACAAGTTATCAAACAAAATAGTGTTGGTGGAGAATATATGAAAAATGTTGCTACTCCTCTAGGATATAGCGATGCTGGCTCTATAGACTCACTTTTTGTAGCACTTAAAGTAGGAGTAAAGTATGCAGGTTTAACTGCTTATGTAGCTTACTCTCAAACTGGTGCAAACACTGCAACTGAAAAAGCAAATAATCCATTTCAAAATGCAATTGTTACACAGTTTGGTGGTACACCGTCTTTTACACAAGGGATGGTTATGAGACACCAGTTCTTAGCGGGCACAAAGGCTACAAAGGTAGCAGCTTCTTATAACTTTAAAGAGCATGGAGTAAACCTTTCAACTGCAGCCTATTATGTATCATATGATATGGATGCAAATAGTGGGTACGGTGTTGCAAGAACGGCTACGGAGCCTGGTTTTGACATTAAGTATTATCCTGCATCTGTAAAAAAATTACAACTACGTTTTCGTGGAAATTATCCTAGAAAATTTGCTGAATCTACACCAGGAAATGATGTTGGTTGGGATGAGTATCGTCTTATAGCGAACTACAACTTTTAATATTTGACACTGTAAATACATTGTGAAAGTGTATTTACAGTGTACCATAGATTTATATAGTACTCAGCATGGTAAGGATCATAGTAAATTTCATTGTCTTAATTTTGATAAAACTCTATTCTCCTTGAGTGAAATTTCCTGCCTTGTTGAACAAGTTGAGTAGTGTATAAATAAAAGAAGGCAAATAATGATTAAAGTAGAATTTCTAGGACCTATAGGGCTAAATCCTATAGAGTTAAATATTACAACCATAGATGAGTTGTCAGAATCTTTAAAACAAATATCTGCCATGGATCAATGGATTGGTATTTCTGCAATTGCTATTAATAATAAAATAGTAACTCAAAGTGAAGGGTATGTCCTTTATGATGGGGATGTTGTGAGTATTTTACCACCTGTTTGTGGAGGCTAAAAATGATCACGAAAGAAGAGTATTTTAAGAGACAAGTCTTACTTTGGGGTAAAGAGACACAAGAACAGCTTAGTTCAAAAAGCATAGCTATTATTGGTTGTGGTGGCTTGGGGTCAACATTAGCTATTTCACTAGGCTCTAGCGGTATAGGCTCTGTGTACCTTGTGGATTTTGATACGGTTAGCGTGCATAATATTCATCGTCAAATTGCGTATACCATAGAGGATGAAGGAGAGTATAAATGTGAGGCGTTGGGCAAGTTGCTTAAGAGACGTTATGCAGAATTAAATGTGTTTACATATAAGGAGAAATTTGAAACATTTATTGCCCAAGAACATAAATTTGATCTTATTATAGATGCAACAGATAGATTTCCCGTAAGGGCAAGCATAGATAAATATGCAAAAAGACAAGGTATACCTTGGGTGCATGGAAGTGTTGAAGCTTTTCATGGCTATGTGTGTTTTTACGATAAAGCATCTTTTGATTCATTTGAAATAACGGATCAAGTACCAGGAGGGATTACTCCTCCTATTGTTGTATTTATAGCATCTTTACAAGCAAATTTGGCATTGCGCTATCTTGCAGGTCTAACTGTAGGTAAAGATGAATTGCATTATCTTTACTTTGATGAGTTTGGAAGTTTTAATCATCGCAAATTTTTATTGAGAGAAGGAGACTAAGTGCTTATAGATGGACATGGAAGAACGGTAGATTATCTACGTATCTCAGTCACAGAACGATGTAATTTTAGATGTCAATACTGTATGCCAGAGAAACCTTTTTCATGGGTACCTAAAGAAAATCTACTTACGTTTGAAGAGTTGTTTTTATTTGTAAAAGTTGCCATTGACGGTGGTATAACTAAGATACGTTTAACTGGGGGTGAGCCACTGTTGAGAGAAGATTTAGATACTTTTATAAAAGCGATTCATGATTATAAGCCAGATATTGATTTGGCATTAACTACTAATGCCTATCTATTGTCACAAGCTGCACAAAAACTCAAAGACGCAGGACTTAAAAGACTCAATATTTCACTGGATTCATTACATGCAGATGTGGCAGCTAAAATTGCAGGTAAAAATGTACTCCCTCAAGTTTTAAAGGGTATTGACAAGGCTTTAGAAGTTGGCCTAAAGGTTAAAATAAACATGGTGCCACTTAAGGGCATTAACGAGTGTGAAATTTTAGATATTTTGGAGTATGCAAAAAAGAAGGGAATTAAAGTACGTTTTATAGAATATATGGAAAATATACATGCCTCTAAAACACTTCAAGGTCTGCATGGGGATGAAATACTTGCTAAGGTTAAAGAAAAATATACCATTCGAGCACTTGGAAGAGAAGGTGCAAGTCCATCATTCAATTACGGATTAGACGATGGTACCGAATTTGGGTTAATAGACCCTCATAAGCAAGATTTCTGTGAAAACTGTAATCGTATTAGACTGACAGCAGAAGGTAACTTAATTCCTTGTTTGTATTTTGATGAAGCTATGAGTATTGCTGCATATGTTAAAGATGGAGACATACAAGGTGCAGCTGATGTGTTGGCCCAAGTTTTAAAAGATAAACCTAAAGAGAACAGATGGAGTGAAGGTGGACCTAATGAAGACAATATATCAAGCCGTGCATTTTACGAAACAGGTGGGTAAGTAGCTAAAGGATACCTTTAATAATTCTGATTGGACTATATTTTAGGTAAAATAAGATTTTGAAAAAGGTAAGATAATTTATGGAACTACTCAAGCAAATACCACAAGTAGATAAACTAACATCAGATGATTTTTTTATAGGTTTAAATCAATCTCTGCTCAATAAAATAGCACGTGATAAAATAGAGATTTTGAGAGAAGATATACTTTCAGGCAGGGTAGAAAAAACAGATAACTATGCATTAAAAGAAGCGATAAAAACAGAGTATGAAGAGCTTTTAAGCTCTTCGTTAAAACCACTCATTAATGCTACAGGTGTCATACTTCATACCAATATGGGAAGAAGTTTAATTTCTAAAGAAATTTTAGAAAAGGTCTCCAATGTCATTTGTAACTATTCTAATCTTGAATACAATCAAGACAAAGGGAGCAGGGGCGAACGGTACGAGCATGTGAGTAAACATTTTAAAACTTTACTTGATGTCGAAGATGTTTTGGTAGTCAATAATAATGCAGCAGCTGTCTTTTTGATTTTAAATACTTTTGCTAAAGAGAAAGAGGTTGTCGTTTCTCGTGGGGAACTTGTAGAGATAGGTGGAAGTTTTCGTATCCCAGATGTGATGCGTCAAAGTGGTGCAGTGCTTTATGAAGTAGGCGCTACCAATAAAACAAAGTTAGAAGATTATAGTAATGCCATTAGCGACAATACGAGCATACTTATGAAAGTACATCAATCTAATTTTACCATTGAAGGATTTAGCGCAGATGTCGATTTTGAAGATATCCAAAGATTAGCAGCTAAACATGGACTATTGGATTATTATGATTTAGGTAGTGGCTATGTCGCACCTTTACCCTACAATCTCTCTAGTAGTGAACACCCTCTTGCAAAAATATTACAAAAATCACCTTCCCTAATTAGTTTTAGTGGAGATAAACTTTTTGGTTCAGTTCAAGCGGGAATTATCGTAGGAAAAAAAGAGTTTATTGATGTCCTGAAGAAAAACCAGCTCCTTCGTATGCTTCGGGTAGATAAGATTACTTTGAGTATTTTAGAGGAGACACTAAAGGCATACTTGCAAGAGGAGTATGACTTAATACCTACACTTAAAATGTTATTTTTTGATACAAAAATTTTAAGACAAAGAGCAGAAAAGATGCAATCTTCTTTAAAAATAGAAGCATCTGAAGTGATAGATACTATTACTGTGATGGGTGGAGGTACTTTACCTAATCGAGAGTTTCCGAGCATTGCTTTACATATTAAAGGTAAAGCAAGTAGTCTTGAAAGGGCTTTTAGAAAGAAGGGAGTTATAGGTCGTATTGAAGAAGATAAATTTTTGCTTGATATTCGTACAGTATTGGAAGACAAGGAAGTAGAATTGTTAGAAATTATCAATGAGATAGTAAAGTAAATGAGACATCTTATAGTAGGAACAGCAGGACATGTTGATCATGGTAAAACAGCTCTTATCAAGGCCTTAACAGGTTTTGAAGGCGATACATTAGCAGAAGAAAAGAAGAGAGGTATTACCATAGATCTTAGCTTTTCAAATCTTCAAAATGATGAAGTGAACATAGCTTTTATTGACGTACCAGGGCATGAAAAGCTTATTAAAAATATGATAGCAGGTGCATTTGGTTTTGATGCGTCGCTGGTGGTAATAGATGCTAATGAAGGAGTTATGCCTCAAACAAATGAACATTTAGAGATACTTAATCTTCTTAAAATCCCTCATGTGATTATTGCTTTAACAAAGTGCGATTTAGTGACAAAAGAGCTCTTAGAACAGAGAGTAAAAGATGTTAAAGCTTATATGAAAAGGTTTGAAAATATCTCTAATTCTACCATTGTGCCAGTGAGTATCTTTGATGAATCTTCTGTGGAGAACTTAAAAAATAGACTGTATGCATTACCAGAGATAGAAAAAGCAAGTAATGGGCTCTTTAGGTACTATGTGGATAGAACTTTCTCTCTCTCTGGGATTGGTACGGTTGTTACAGGTACAGTTCTTGATGGAGAGATAGCTGTAGGCGATAAGATTTTTGTGACAGAGCATGCCAAAGAACTAACAGTACGTAACATACAGGTACACGATAAAGACGTGCATAAAGCATATAGTTCACAAAGAGCAGCACTTAACCTACAGAACCCGAAAGTAAAACTTTCTCGTGGACTGCTTTTAAGCAAAAAAGGTTACATTCGTGGGTTTAATTCTATAGATGTATGGATAGAGAGTATAGGGCAACACATAGAACATAATACGACGCTTATTCTCTTTATTGGAACCAAACAAATAGAGGTAAAAGTACTGATGTATGATGAATCAATGCTTACTAAAGGATATGCAAAACTACAATCTAAAGAAAAACTGTTTACGGTATTTGATGAACCGTTTATTTTAAGTAATTCTGGACATATAGTAGCTGGGGGGAGGATACTCAACCCCATTAATGACCCTATAAAAAAAAGAGTCAAACTGCCTCTTCTGCAAGCCCTGAAAAAACATGACTTTCAAACAGCTTTTACACTATTGACTTCTACGCACAAGCGAGGATTTGGGCTTATCTCTTCGAATCAACGGTTTGGCATAGGACATGAGGAAGCACTTAATTTTGCTGAAAAGATTGATGGTATATTTATTGATAAAAAAGGACTAATACTTTATTCTCAGAAGGTCAAAAAAGAGCTAGAAGAGAAGATATTTTCTATTTATGTTAAAAACCCACATGCCATGCTCTCTGCAAAGTCATTGGCACTTAAAATAACTTGGGCAAGTGAGATGTTGATTTCTGAAGTACTGCAAAAGCTTTGTGATRAAAAAAAGCTATTTTTRGATAATGGTATCTATAGAGACCCTAATATAGATATAAATGATGTGGAGACAGTAATTCGAGATAAAATGTTTGAGGTCTTAAATAAGGGAGGAGTGACACCTCCATCACCCTATAATATCTACGATATGCTTGATATAGATAGAAAGAAGGGAGATATAGCACTCAAGAAACTAACCGTTGCAAAAAAAGTYAAACGCTTAGAACACAATCTTTTTGTGAGCTTTGAAAAGCTCACTAAACTTATGACGCACTTGAAGCAAATTATTGAAAAAGAGGGCTATGTAGATATTAAAATGTTTAAAGTCTATTATCCTGAGTTGAGTCGTAAGTATTTGATTGCTTATTTGGAGTGCCTTGATAATTATGCTACGATAAAAAAAGAGGGATTAAAGAGAGTTTCCCTGTGAATGAGATAGATTTAGAAGACGACGCCCTTTTGTTAGTAGAACAGAATTTTTATTTTTTACAAACAGGCTCTTTTTTTACAGCTTTAGCAAAAGAGTACCCATTGGTTACTGCTAACAATATGCATATCTCAAAGAATTTTGGAGAGCATGAGTATCAATTTAATACAATTATAATTCAGGAAATGTTGGAAGATATGCACACATCTAGTAAAGATAAAGTGGTGCTATTTGAGTATTTTGTTGAGATGAATGCTTTTAGAGGTATCTGTATGGCGATGGTAGAAGCACTGCGACTGCATAGTGGTTTTAAAATATTTATCGAGGAAAAGCTTAAGATACAATATGAAGATTTCTTCGACTTGCTCTCTCTTGTACGTAATGTCCTTTCGCACAACATTCACGCAGATATTTATTTAGATAAAAAAGATTATGAAGGAACACATCAAAGACGTTTACGTCAGCATCGAGGGAGTAAAATCCAATTTAATTTTAAGTATGCAACACATTTACCTCAAATGAAAGCTCCCTCTGCAGAGTATGGGTTTAGTTCTACCATAGATTTGGACTCTTTAAAAGAAGATACAGCTTTTTTAGATGTACTTTCTCTTTGGGAACTTATGATGATCTCAGAACTTTGTTTTAATTTGGTAATTTCTTACAAACTATCAAGTGAATCTTGATGAAATCTATATTTTTTATGTGAAATATTTGTCAAAATATTTTTTTCTGAAAGTTTTTTAAAAAGTTTAACCAATGTGGGTTTAGAGATATCAATATGCGACATAATCTCAGAGTAAGAGGTATTTACTTCATCTGAATCATTAAGATTTGACATAATATATTTAATAACTTCTACTTGCTTTCCATCTGTAACTTCAGATATGGTTTTAATCAAGTTATTACTTTTTTGAGCCTCTTTATGTTGATTAATGGGTAAAACAATATCATGAATGGTATTGAGTAACTCTTTTAGGTTAATTGGCTTGACAATATAGTTTGCTACTTTTAACTTGATAGCTTCTAGAAGATAAGATGTCTCTGTATGTGCAGTGATAAGTACAGTAGGAATATCTGCATAAGGACTCTCTTTGAGACTTTTTAAGAAGTCAACGCCATTTTCACCTTTAAGTAAAATATCTGAAAGAATCACATCTATATGTTCACTCTCTAGCACTTTCATGGATTCTTCTATAGAACTTGCACCAAAGACCTCCAGCATGAAATCATCAAGGACATCTTTTGTTTGCTTCAGTAATTCAACATCATCTTCAAGATATAGTATATTAAAGTTATTGAGTATATTTATATTTCTATTTATCATCTGTAGTCATTCCTTTTATGGGGAGTATAATTGTAAACAATGTACAATTTTTAAATTTATTATTGTTTATTGTATAACAAACATTCTTACATCTAATAATACCTTTCATATGTTTCTCTATAATCTGTTTAGACATATAGAGTCCAAGTCCTGTGCCCTTACTTTTATACTTGGTTGTAAAATATGGCTCAAAAATATGAGGCAAGACATTCTCTTTGATACCACCCCCATTGTCAGTAATGTATATATATACCTTTTGGTTGACTTCCTTGGCAATAATTTCTATAAATTTATCTCCTTTAATGGTACTCAGTGCATCTTCTGCGTTGGCGATAACATTTAATAAAACATGAGAAAATTCATTATAATATGTGTGTAGTTTTATGGTGTCTGGTATTCTTATTGAGACATTTACTTTATGTTGTTCGAGAATATATTTTGAGAGAGTAAGTGAGTGTTCTATGGAAGACTTTAAGGAAAAAGACTCTTTTGCTTTTGTAGGTTTGAAAAAGTTTTGGAAATTATCAAGTGTTTCCGACATGTTTTCTGCCAAAAGTAATGCATCCTTAACCTTACTGTTTATAATCTCTGGGGTAAGTTTACCTAGTTTCATTTTACTTTGAACACCTTGTATAATCATTAATATTGAAGCTAGAGGTTGTCTCCATTGATGGGCTATATTTGCTATCATCTCTCCCATGCTTGCAAGTCTTGCCTGTTGAAACATAAGGGTGTCTTTTTTTCTTGAGTTTTCTACCTCTTTCTTTATTTTTATTTCTAGTGTATTATTTAGTTTTTGTAAAGCTTCTGTCTTTTCCAATACATCACCCTGGAGTGCAAAGTGTAATTTTTTAAAATTAGAGATGATAAAGGCAGAGAGTACAGCAGAAAATAAAAATACCAGAACAATTGAAATATTTAAGATTAATGATAATAAATCAAAAATTTGATCCGTATCATGCTTTTCTTGAATAGCCATATTAAGGTCATAATTGGTTAAACTAGTAATGTAGATGGAAATAGAGTTAATCTCATAATTCACTTCCTCAATAGATGAAAATAAATTTTCTACCTGTTTGTACGGGTTAAATATTTCATTTAATAGATGAGAAATTCTTTTTTGTTTCTTTTCTATGTTTTTTATAATACTTTGTTGTAATATAATATTTGGTTTTTCTTCGTCACCAATAAAGATTTTTTTAATAATAGCATCAAGCCAGGAAACTTGATACTTTTCTGAATCTATGATGTTTAAATAGTGAGACCAATTTTTTTCTATAAGTTGCCTTGTAAGGGTAATTACTTCTCTGCTTTGTTGTAGATTTATAATGTTTTTTTGCATATCATTGAGTGTTACATGGATATTCCCGACATAAGTGTCTTTAATGTGCTCAAGCTTTATGATTGACTTTGTTCTTTTTTCAAAAAGAAGGTCAAAATTATTTTTGATAGTATAACTTGAGATTTGAGACAAGAGAATAATAAAAATCATCCCTCCAATGATAATAAAAAGTAAAAAAGCACTTTTATAGCCAAAAGAGATGGCATCTACAGCCTGTAAAATTTTTTTAATTTTCATGATAGACTTCTTTAAAGTAATCATCTTCATAAGTGTAGAGATAAACACTGTTTAAGAGTTGATTGTTAATAAATTGAAGTTTAAGACCTTCGAGAGAATTTTCTGGTAATGATGAGAGCGCTTGGATAAATTTCTTTCTAGTGGTTGTCCCCTTAATACTTTTTAAGGCATTAACTATACTCTTTGCTGCAAGAAACGATTCTAATGAGATAAAGCCCAATTCTTTTGCATAGCCATAATGATACATAAGTTTTATGTATTCTTCTACAACAGGGATATGGGAGCCTTTATAAGAAGGCACAATTTGTGAAAATAGAAGATTATCAGTATGTTTGTTTAATTCCTTAACCATTGCATCGGCATTACCAAAAGAGATATTACAAAAAAGAGTATCTTTAAAGACTTTATCTTTTCTTGCGGTCTGTATAAAGAGTGCATTTGCCTTATTTGCTCCTATCATTAAGACGGCCTCAGGCTTACACTCTTTTATTTCCCTAAAAGCATGTTGAATAGACAGTGTATTTCGTTTATAGGTTCCTTCTCCTTGTAAAGAGAGGTTCCGTTCTTTAAGGGCGCGAAGCAAGGAAACATAACCCTCTTCCCCATAGTCATCATTCTGATAAAAGACTGCAAATTTCTTAATACTTTTTTTTTCATAAAGGTATCGTACAAGAGCATTAATCTCATTTTGATAAGAAGACCTAAAGTTAATAATATTTTCAGAAGCATTATGCCGTAAAAAAGCAGCACCAGTAAAGGGAGCAATGAATGGTATATCAGAAGTATTAATTAGTGGTAAAATTTTTTTTGTAGTTGGTGTACCAACAAAGGCAAAAAAAGCAAAAATGTCTTCTTTTTGAAGTATTTTTACATTTTCAAGGGTTAATTCAGGCTCATATTTATCGTCTAATGTTAGAAGTTTAATGTGTTGGGGAAGAAGATGATGCTCATTTGCATATCTAAAATAACTGTCTGCTCCAGCATAAACTGCATCCCCCCAGTTATTCATAATCCCACTTTGGGGTAAAGATAGCCCTAATTTTAAAACATTATCTTCAAATGTTTTCTCGTTAACATTTAAATATGAAAACAAGATACTCATAGAAATGAGGAGGGGTATGATAATGTTATATTTCCACATAAAAATCCTTATAAAAGATTATACACTAGATTGACTGATAGGTAATTAAACCCCAATAATGTATAGATTTTCCCGATGCTTGGCATCGGTTGGAGTTAAGCTAACGGGTCTATGCAGTATTATACAACTTAATTTTTCCAGCGAAAKACAGAAGAAAAGTATTTGCAMAAGRTRTCRAAGATACCTTGGTAAATATCTGTATCAAGGATAGTTCAAATTGTTAAGAGTATTACAGCTCGTGAGATTTTTKCAAATCACAAAGAGGYCAAGAAACAGCTTTGKKGTGGAAKSCTAATATCAGATAATTAATTTTTGGTTTTTTTTGTGGATAGGTGATTAAAAAGTGGTATATTGACACTTAATTGAATAATAAAATGATTAAATAGCTTATTTAAAGAATTTTAAAGGAAGGAACATATAGAATAGGTAAAGAATTATTTAACACTTTGGAGTATGAATATGGAAAAAGAGTATCTTTTTAGGTATGACTCAGCGATGGAGTTTCCTTTAGATGAGAGTATAGAGACAGTAAATAGCCTAGATAGTGGTAATTATCTCATCTCAAATGTAGAAACCCCTTATGCAGAAGTCTATGCACCTGAAATCAATTTTTATATCAAAAATAGTAGTGACGATATATCAAAAAAGATTCAAAATGTTAAGACTTTATATGATGTTAGGCTTGCCGCCTATGAGCTAGCAGAAGACTTTGACTACACTACTCCTGTTGGCAATAAACTTATTATTGTGTCAGATACAGAGATCAAAGATCTGCAAGAGCAGTTTGAAAAAGATAACTTGGTAGTTATAAGAGTACCGACATCAAGTATCCTTGATGTGAATGGGCAGATAGGAAAGCTTCTTGTTTCTCTAAAAAAAGATGATGAGCACTTAGAAATTGAGACTGACCAAATAATCTGGCACAATGCTCCTTATTTCGCAATGAAGCAAAGTGGTGTTTATAACCCTAATGAAATTGGGTTAGAAGAAGCTTGTAAAAGAGTACTCGATAATTAYGGTGAGTTTTCTTATAAAAATATCATTAARTATGATTCRACTATCTGTCAATATCATGAAAGACAAGCAGAAATTTGCGGTAGATGTGCAGATGTTTGCCCTTCTGTGGCTATTGTGAAAATAGATGAGACAAAACATTTGGGTTTTTCAGATGTTGATTGTCATGGTTGTGGAGGATGTATCTCTGTATGTCCGTCAGGAGCATTGGACTATACACAGATGAATAGAGACTCTTTTGCAGAAGTAGCATCTTTTTATACTGATAAAATTTCTCTTATCATACCACGGAAAATGTCACTAGATAACTTATCTTGCGTGCTTACAGAAAATGTGCTTCCTTTTCCTATTGAGGGAGAAAAGTATTTACATGAGGTGCATTTTTTAACACTACTTCAAAAGAGTGGTAACCCTATTGTTTTTTATACTGACCTTATATCAAAAGGTACAGGGGATGCTATTGATTTACTCAATGAAATTTTTGCAAGAAAGTATGGAAAAAAAGCTATTTATACATGTGAAACCACAGAAGAATTAGAACAAGCATTTTCTGAACTTGAGAATATAGAAGAGTGTAAGTTTGATATGCTTGATGATGGCATGATGAAAAGAGAAATTTTCACCCACAGACTTTCACATCTTGTAGGTGAAGATGACTTAGGACTTGTTCACACGAAAGAGCACATCCACTACGGAACGATTAAGATAAATCAGGATGCATGTACACTATGTTTGAGCTGTGTAGGTGCATGTAATGTAAAAGCGTTAACCTCACATGCAGAAGACAATACTTTACGTTTTAACCCTTCCATGTGTACAAATTGTGGGTATTGTGAATTTATATGTCCAGAGAAAGATTGTTTGGAAGTAGTTTATGATGAAATGTATTTAGATAAAAATTACTTTAAGCAAAACATCATGGCAACCGATACTCTTTTTGCCTGCGTTGAGTGTGGCATAGAGTTTGCAACGACAAAATCTATAGAAAAGATAGCAGCGATTATGGCCCCTATTTTTGCTGGTGATGAAACAAAAGTAAGGTCTCTTTATTGCTGCGCAGACTGTAAACCTAAAATTACTATGCAAGCCTTTCTAAATCAAAAAAATAAAAGTGAGAACGTATGAATAAGCAAGAATTGAACCCAGCAAGAGCCCTTTATTACGGACTTTTTAGTAAACTATTTGTTTTTACTGAAAATGAAAATAGATATGAAGGTTTAGACACTACATTAGATGTTTTAATTGATAACCCCATAGATGACAATTCACGAGAAGCCTTAAGAGAAATAAAGGAGTTTATCTCTCTTGGAGGGCATGAATCACTTATCAGGGAATATGATGCGATATTTCATCATCCTTCGGGAAATATAGTAAGAACAACCGCTTCTATTTATTGTGATGGTGTGGAGAGTGGGAAAAAAACATTGGAAGTCAAAAACTTTTTAGCTAAAACACGTATTAGAAGAAATGAAAAGACTTATAAAGAGACCGAAGACAGTGTTGGTTTTCTTGTCACCTTTATGTATGAGTTAGTAGAACTKATTATTATGGGAGAGGAATCTTATGGAACAGTACAACATTGTATATTTGTAGAAATAATGAATGAGTTTATAGATGAATTTATAGAAGCTTTATATGAAAATGAAAGTTCAGAGATTTATAAATCAGTGGCAGTAGTGTTTAATACCTTTGTGTCATTTGAGAGACTTTATTTTGATGTACAAAAACCTCTGCCAAAACCTAAAACACAAGAAGAGCAAGTCTCATGTGAAACAATAAGTGTTGAAGAGGAAAAAAGAAGAGCACAAAATAGACTTGAAAAATCTGCTGAATCTGTAATGAAAAGTTGTGCATTAGAAGATGATTATTTTGAAGATGAAAATGGAATCAGTGAGATGTAGCCAAAAGGCTACATAAGATAATAAAATTATTTTATGTAGCCTTTTAAAGTGTACTTTTTAAGGAAATTTATGAAAGAAGGAGTGTATTATGGAAAGTAGAAGAGCCTTTTTAAAAAAACTTGGAATTGCAAGTGCAGCAGCAGTAAGTGTTGGTGTAGTAGGAGCAATGGCAAGTAATAATAAAAAGTCATACAATTCAAATGGTGTAGTTGTAGGTCGTTCGCCAAAAAAAGAGATTATCTACAAAAAGACAAGAGCTTGGGAAGATTTTTACAGATCAGCTGTATAGATTAAACATAAACATAAATATAAGGAGATTCTTAGTATGAATAAAAATACAAAAGATGCTCTAACGACCAAAATAGGTCGACGTTCATTTCTAAAAATGGCAGCAATAGCTGGTGCATTTGGTGCCACAAACGCAATTGCCAGTGGAAATGTAACAAGAGCAGCAACGGATGAAGAGGTTAAAAACCCATTTCCTGGATCAAAAAACGTAAGAACTATATGTACTGCATGTTCAGTAGGTTGTGGGATTACAGCAGAGGTTCAAAATGGAGTATGGGTAAGACAAGAAGTAGCACAAGACCATCCAATAAGTTTAGGTGGACATTGTTGTAAAGGTGCTGATATGATCGATATGGTTAGATCAGAAGTAAGACTTAAATATCCTATGGTTAAAGAGGGTGGTCAATGGAAGCGTATCAGTTGGGATATAGCTTATGACAGAATCTCTAAGAAACTTATGAGTTTAAGAGAGAAAAGTGGACCTGATTCAGCAATCTTTTTAGGTTCTGCAAAAATGAGTACTGAACAGGCTTATTACTTTAGAAAATTTGCAGCGTTTTACGGAACAAATAATATGGATCATCAAGCAAGAATTTGACATAGTGCAACAGTCGCCGGTGTGGCGAATACATGGGGTTATGGCGCTATGACAAATTCACTTGGAGATATCCAAAATGCTAAGGCTATTATTATATTTGGTGCAAATCCAGCAGTAAATCATCCAGTTGGTTTTGGACATTTCTTAAAAGCAAAAGAGAGAAATAATGCACAAATAATAGTAGTAGATCCAAGAATGACAAAAACAGCTGCAAAAGCTGATTATTTTGCACAAATTAGACCAGGAACTGATATACCATTTATGTATGGTATGCTTCACATTATTTTCAAAAATGGATGGGAAGATAAAAATTTTATAAATGATAGAGTTTATGGTCTAGAAGATATAAGAAAAGAAGCATCTAAATGGACACCAGAAAAAGTAGCTGATGTTACAGGTGTATCTGAAGAATTACTTATGCAAATTACAAGAGTATATGCAAAATCTACACCAGGAACATTAATTTGGGCTATGGGACTTACTCAACATTCAATAGGTTCATCAAATACAAGATTGGCTCCAATTTTACAACTTTCTCTTGGTAACATGGGTAAAGAGGGTGGTGGAACTAACATTCTTCGTGGTCACGATAATGTTCAGGGCGCTACTGATATGTGTTGTCTTTCACATACGCTTCCTGGTTATTACGGTCTTAGTGTTGGATCATGGAAATACTTTGCAAAATCTTGGGGAGTTGACTATGAATGGTTAGCTGGAAGATTTAAAAACAAGAAGATGATGGGTGCTAAAGGTTTTACACTAGCTCGTTGGTATGCAGGTGTACTTGCTGGTAAGCCAGGTGAAGATAAGATTCACAATGCTGGAACTAATCTCAAAGCTCTATTTGTCATGGGTACTGGTATAACATCAATTGCTCAACAAGCAAAAGTAAAAGAAGCTTTAGACGAATTAGAACTGGTAGTTTTAGTAGATCCATTTGTAAATGAAGCGGCAATACTTACTGATAAGCAAGATGATGTATTTATCCTTCCTGCTGCTACACAGTTTGAGAGTAGTGGTTCTGTAAGTGCTACAAATCGTTCAGCTCAGTGGAGATACAAAGTTATTGAGCCAATGTATGAGAGTAAGCCAGATCATGAAATCTTGTTTGAACTAGCTAAGAGAATGGACTTTTATGAAGAGTATACTAAAGGTATGCTTATGAAAGAAAACAAAAAATCTTATAAGTTCCCTGAAGATGCTACAGATGAAATCGCAAGAATTATTAAGACAATCGGACTTACTGGTTGGACTCATAAGAGACTTAAGAATCATACTGATAACTGGCATATGTTTGATGAAGTTAGCCTAAGAGGGCATGGTCCCATGAAAGGTGAGTACTACGGACTTCCTTGGCCATGTTGGACAGAAACTCATGGTGGTAGTCCAATTCTTTATAACATTGATAGAAGTGTTAAAGAGGGTGGTATGGGATTTAGAAATAGATTTGGTCTTGAGCATGATGGACAAAATCTACTTGCAGGAAAAGGTTCTGCTCCAAAAGCTGGTTCAAATAAAGATGGTTATGCAGAGATTACTGCTAAGAACATCGAATCAGTTCTTGGTATCAAATTAAGTGCTTCAGAGAAGAAGAAAATTGGTAAGAACTGGAAAGTTGATACATCTAACATAATTGCAGAGAAATGTATGGAAGCTGGAATAGCACCATATGGTAATGCAAAAGCTAGAGCAAAAGTATGGACATTCCCTGATCCAATTCCTATACACAGAGAGCCAATTCACTCTCCAAGACAAGATCTTGCTAAGAAGTACCCATCGTACAAAGATAAAGCAAATCACTATAGAGTTGATACTCAATATGTTAGCTTGCAGAGTAAAAAAAATTGGAGTAAAGAGTTCCCTATTAACTTAATTACAGGTAGACTTGTAAGTATGAATGGTGCTGGTCTAGAAAATAGAGCATCTAAATATCTTGCAGCTCTTGATCCTGAAATGTTTTGTGATATCCATCCAGGGTTAGCAGCTACACACGGTATTAGAGATGGTGCAATGATGTGGGTGCACTCACCAGAAGGAACGAAAATTAAAGTCAAAGCTAAGTATTCTTATAGTGTAAAAGAAGATATGGTATTTCTTCCATTCCATTATGCAGGACACTTCCAAGGTGAAGACTTATCGCATAAGTATCCAGAGGGAACTAAACCATATGCAGTTGGTGAGAGTGCTAACACTGTTACGAACTACGGTTATGATATTATTACTCAGATTCCTGAAACTAAAGGCGGATTATGTCGCATAGAAAAAGTGTAGGGGGTGTGAAATGAGTGAATTAGCAAAAATGAAATTTTATTGTGATGATCAAAGATGTATTGAATGTAATAGTTGTTCAGTTGCTTGTGCAGAAGCACATGAATTACCTACAGGGGTAAGCAGAAGAAAAGTTATTACTTTAAATGAAGGGATTTTTGGAAAAGAATTCTCTACATCTGTAGCTTGTATGCATTGTACTGATGCTCCTTGTGAGCAAGTTTGTCCAGTAGATTGTTTTTATATTAGAGAAGATGGAATAGTTCTTCATGATAAAGAAATATGTATCGGCTGTGGTTATTGTTTATATGCATGTCCTTTTGGAGCTCCTCAGTTTCCAAGAGATGGTGCTTTTGGAACAAAAGGAGCTATGGATAAATGTACTATGTGTGCAGGTGGTCCTGAAGAAACAAATAGTTCTGCTGAAAGAGAATTGTATGGACAAAATAGAATTGCAGAAGGAAAAGTACCGATGTGTGCTGCTATGTGTTCTACTAAAGCATTATTAGTTGGAGATGAGCAAGAAATATCAACTATATATAGAAAACGAGTTGCTTCAAGAGGTAAAGGTGTTCAAAGTGCACCTTATGGTTGGAGTGAAGAGTACAGTAAGCAATGAAGGGATTTGTGATGAAAAAATATCTATTTTTGTTTATCGCAAGTCTATTTTTGACATCAGCTGCATTTGCAGCTGATAGTCAAATCTGGGATGCAATGAGAATACAAAATATCTTAGAATATGGACAAGATGAGTCATTAAAACTTGGACCATTATTTACAATGCTTCAGGCAAATTACTTTGCACAAGCATTTTTAGCAGTATTAGTTGGTGTTCCTGCGGTATTTTTATTACATTATTTAGTTATAGGACCAAAAGTATTTTCACATGATGGAAAAAAGGTTTATACATTTAGTATTTTTAATAGAATTGTTCATCAAATAGCAGCTATATCTTTTATGGTGCTTGTTCCAACAGGATTTATTATGATTTTTGGAGCAAATTTTGGTGGTGGTGATTTTGTTAGAATGATGAAAGACCTTCATGGATTAGCAACAATCTCTTTTGCGATTGTAGTTATCCCCATGTTTCTTATGTGGATTAAAGATATGTTTTTACATTTGGATGATATAAAGTGGTTGATGATAGTAGGTGGTTATCTATCAAAAACTAAAAGACCAGTTCCAGCGGGTAAGTTTAATGCCGGTCAAAAAACTTGGTATTGGTTAGCTACTCTTGGTGGTATGATTATGATTCTAACAGGTGCATCAATGTACTTTTTAGACTTTAATATCGCTATGATAAACTCCCTTACAGGGTTATCACAGATAGACCTTTTAAGAGTTGCAGCTATACTTCATGCAGTTGTTGGTTTAGCTGTTGTAGCTCTTTTCTTTGTTCATATTTATATGTCTGTATTTGTAATTAAAGGTGCAATTCATAGTATAATTACAGGATATAAAGAGGAAGAGGAAGTAAAATATCTTCATAGTTCATGGTACAAAAAACTAAAAAAAGACGGTAAACTGTAAACTTTAATCTGTAATATCTATTTTGATATTACAGATTTTTAATAATATTAATTATGCAAATTTTACATATTTCAAATTTTGGAAATATGTAAAATTTGCATATCATAGGAGATTTAGATGAAAACAATTTTTCAGACCGAAGTAACTAAAATAAAAGATGGAAAAAAGTTTTTAGTAACTGACGAGGTTGTAAGAGAAGTTAAGTTAACTATCTTTGTAAATAAACGAAGAGTAGGAGCTTTAATGAGTGTCCCGATTGATTTAAAAGAATTAGCTATTGGATACTTGATGAGTGAAGATATAATTGAAAATGTAGATGATATCGCAAATATAAACTTAAAAGATATAGATACAAAAAATTTTGAAGTGCACATTGATGCAAAAGTAATTGAAGCAAATATAGATAGGCTGAATCTTGAAGGTGTTATAGTAAGCGGTTGTGGTAGAGGAGTTAGTACTCAAATATCAAAGATAGCTATCGATGCAGCTGTTATGAAAGATGATTTTAGCATAAATGCAAAGTTGTTGTTTGAAGAGATGGATAAGTTTTATGGACAGTGTCCACTTTATGAGCAGACAGGGTGTGTACATACTGCAAAAGTCTACTTTGATGAAGATACTTACTTTATAGGTGAAGACATAGCCCAGCATAATACTATCGATAAGGCTATAGGCAAAGCCAGATTAGCTGGGATTGATGTAAGCAAATGTTTTTTGATGGTAAGTGGACGGCTTAGTTCGGAGATGGTTGCAAAAGCAGTGATGCATCAAATACCCATTTTGGCATCAAGAACGGCTTCTACCTGTAGAGGTGTAAATATAGCAGATAAGTTTGGGTTAACCCTTATAGGTTTTGTTCGAGGTAAAGGGATGAATATCTATAGAAATCCAAGGAGAATAAATGTCTAAAGAACTTGATGAAATGATAGAGCGATATAAAGGTGAAGATGGAAAGCTTACCTGTGCCAATGCTTTTAAAGTGGCGGCTAAACTTAAGACGACTGCACCCATAGTCGGGCAAAGAGCTAAAGATTTGGATGTGCGTATTTCTGCATGTGATTTAGGTCAGTTTGGGAAACAGCCTTTGGGTGTTTATAAACAAGAGGTCTTTACAGACTTGAAATTTGTAGCAGATGACAGAGGTAGAGTTTACTGTAAAGATGCAAGAGAATTGGCGAAAAAATCCAATTTAAAATCAGTAAGAACAGCCATACTTAAAGGTAGACTAGATGTGATTTATTGTGAGCTTGGATGTTTTGCAGAGAAAAAACGTACAAGACTCTATGTTAAGACCAAAACATGGATAGAGAATCAAAATAAGGATTTGCTTTTTGGAAAAGGTAAAACAGAGATTTTAGAACTTATCAAAGAACATGGTTCTATTTCTAAAGCAGCAGAAGCATTAGGTATGAGTTATAAAAAAGCATGGACACATATTAAGATACTTCAAAAAAATCTTGAAGATGAGTTGGTTATAAGTCATAAAGGACAAGGAGAAGATGGAGGCAGTAAACTCACTCCAAAAGCAGATGAATACATCAGTAACTATAAACTCTTACAGGATGATATAGAAAATTATGCCAATGAACGATTTAGAGAATTATTTTTAAAAGGAAGAGGAAAAAAGAAATGAAAAAATTAAACTATCTCTCTTTTATAGATGCTTATAACTTGGCACTTAAAGAGTTGTTAATCCAGAAATCAACCCAGAATATGCTAGTACCAAATGCACTTAATGCAGTACTGGCAGAAGATGTGATTGTTCAGAAAAATCTTCCTTCTTTTGATAATTCGGCTATGGATGGGTTTGCTTTTAAGTATGAAAATAAAGGTAAAACACTTACTATTGCTGCAACAATTTTTGCAGGGGAAAGCCCTGAGCCTATACTTAGCAGTGGCACATGCTATAAAATAATGACTGGAGCAAAAGTACCTAATGATGCAGATACAATCGTACCTATAGAAGACTGTATAGATGTCTTAAAACAGAGTGTAACGATTCCCCAAGATATAAAAAAACATAATGCTTTTAGACCTAAGGGTGAAGAACAAAGCGTAGGGAGTATTTTATTTAAAAAAGGAGAGATGGTGACCCCTGGTCATATTGCTCTTTTGGCTTCTCAAGGTATTATGGGAGTGAATGTCTATAGACCTTTAAGTATCGCTGTTGTAGCAACTGGAGATGAGTTAAAAGAACCATGGGAATCAGCAAATGAAGATGAGATATATAATTCAAATGCTTCTGCCATTATTTCACTACTTGAGAAATATGGCTTTGAAGGCACATATACTGGTTCCATCCCCGATAATCTAGAAGAAAGCATAGAATTCATTGCACAACTTAAATCCTATGATGTCATTATTACCACTGGTGGTATCAGTATGGGAGATGCAGATTTTTTAGAAGAGGCTTTTGTAGCAAATAGTTTAGAGATTCTGTTCCATGGTATAGATGTAAAACCTGGACGTCCAACAATGATAGGAACTATAGATAATACTTTTGTGATGGCAATGCCGGGCAATCCTTTGACAGCTATGATCAATATTTTTTTACTTTCTGTGCCAATTTTGTCTAAAATGCAAGGAAAAACAGCCCACCATCATGATTTTGTGTATGCAAAAAATACAAAGAGTTTTAAGGCAAGGGCAGGTAGAGCAAATGTTGTACTAGGACATATGGAAGAAGGGAAATTTACTGTGACTAGGAACAATAAATATGGCTCTGGAATGATGATGCCGATTGTAGAGAGTAATGCTTTAGTAGTACTAAATGAAAGTATTTCTGTAGTTGAAGAAGAGACATTACTAAAAGTGATTTTGTTTGATGCCTTACCAAGTGTAAAAGAAAGCAAAAGTATAAATTAGGGACAAGGGAGAAAATTTAATAGAGAAAGAATATGAGTGTAGCGATGAGTAGGTTTAGAGAAATATGCAAAAATTACATATATTAAAAAGGAAAAAGATGAAAAAAATAATAGTGTTGTCTGTACTAGCATGTACTTTGGTTATGGCAGATGGAAATGTAGTTCCGATGGAACAAATAGTGAAACCAGTATTACCCAAGCATACATTAAAAAGTAACTATCAGGTAGTGTACAATCAATTACCAGGGAAGGTAGATAGTTTTTTAGGTATGTTTAGGGATGGAATGTTTTATGGGCGTTTACGTTCAAATACTTTTTATTTTAAATGGGAAGCTGAAAAAGCAACACAGAATTCTCATATATCTTCTGGTTTAGGTGGCTCATTGATTTTTAAAAGTGCTAACTATGCAAATTTTGATTTTACTTTGGGAGAATATTACAGCAGAGGATTTTTTGATTCAGGCCAAGATCCTGTGGAAAGATTCAAGGCGGGGAAAGATGTTATAAGTCGTTTTGATTATACCAACACCGGAAGTAAAAATTTGGCTGTTCTTGGTCAAGCTTATGTAAGATATACAGGGATAGATAAAACAACTATCAAGATTGGACGTCAAATTGTAGAGAGTTTTTATGCAAAGTCAAATGACACAAAAATGATTCCAAATACTTTTGATGGTGTGGTTATAGATACCAAGGTATTTTCTAACACTAAGATTCGTTTAGGATATTTATATGAGCAAAAACTACGTGATCACAGCACTGCGCATTCTGTCTTAGCAGCAGGCGATGCAAACTCAACAACATCAAACAATCCACAATGGAGTGAGAATGATGATACGGCCATGCATAAAGGATTGACATATAGTAGGCTCAAAGCTGCTGGTGTAGATACAAATGCACCACTCATTCTTGGAGATATCCAAAATAAATCAATAGCTAACTTAAAACTGAATGCATCATTTTATACAGTACCTAATCTACTATCATCTGTGATGGCTGAGGCTAACTATAAAATACAAATGAATGGTTTTTCAATTACTCCAGGTGCTCGTTACCTAAAACAATTTGATAATGGTGCCGGAACAATTGGTGGTGCAGCCTATAGCGGTAACTTAGCTGGACAGACAGGTACATCTGGAGGTTATAAAGATGCTTCTTCTTTAGACTCACAGATGATTGCCGCAAGAGTAATAACAAAAATAAATAACTACAAAATTAATCTTGGTTATTCGTATATATTTGATGAAGCCGATCTTATTACACCATGGAGAGCATTCCCAACATCCGGTTACACACGTTCAATGGCACGATATAATTGGACGGCAAATACAAAAAGTTACCGTTTAGAAGTAGTACGAAATGGAAATTCTAAAGGAATTTACAAGAACTTATATACTCAAATGTCTGTACTATATACAGATGCAGATGAGACTAAAGGGTACTATGATGAGATGTATTACTATGCTGGTTTTGTGAAAAATTTCCCAAGTTTAGACAATATGCAAGCACGTTTTAGAATAGGGTACCAAGATACAGACAAAGTTGATGCATCTGGACTTGATACGCGTTTTGAAATCAACTACCAATTTTAGGAGCAAGATATGAAACAAGTAATTTTAGCATTAAGTTTAGTCGCAACTATAGGATTTGCAAAAGAGAAAGTAGTGGTTTTTCATGCAGGAAGCTTGGCTGTTCCTTTTTCAAGTATGGAAAAAGCATTTGAGGCAAAATATCCTCAGTATGACGTGTTGAGAGAATCAGCAGGAAGTAGAGCATGTGCTAGAAAAATTACAGATATTCATAAACCTGCAGATGTTATGGCATCTGCGGCATATAAAGTCATAGATAATTTACTGATACCTGAATATGCAAAATTTAATGTGCAGTTTGTCACCAATGAGATGGCAATAGCCTATACGGAAAAATCAAAATTTTCCAAAGAAATAAATGCTGACAACTGGACAGATATTTTTTTGAAAGAAGGTGTTAAAATAGGACACTCTAACCCAAATTTAGATCCTTGTGGGTATAGGAGTATACTGGTAACAAAATTAGCAGAAAAGTATTATAAAAAACCAGACTTTTATAATAATCTTTTGGGCTATGGAGAAAGTTATGAAAATGGCGAAGAGAGCAGAGATAAAATCGTTGTACGCCCTAAAGAGACAGATTTATTAGGTTTATTAGAAGCCGGGGCATATGATTATTTGTATATCTACAAGTCTGTGGCAGAGCAGCATGGGTTAAAATATATAGTACTTCCTCCAGAAGTAAGTTTAAAAGACAAAAAGTTTTCAGATTTTTATAAACAAGCCAGTATTAAAATCACTGGTAAAAAACCGGGTTCTTTAATAACAAAAACAGGTTCTGCCATGGTGTATGGTATTACGGTGGTTGAAAATGAGAAAGAAGGTTTACCTAGAAATAAAGAGGGTGCCGTAAAATTTGTCAATTTTGTGTTAAGTTCAGAAGGTCAAGAAATCATGCGTAAAAATGGACAGGGTGTCATTCATCCACCTATCATTACCGGCAATGCAAAGATATTGCAAAAATAATGTTAAATGTAGAAAATTTATTTTTACAAAAAGGAGAGTTTTCTTTAAAAAAGCTCTCTTTTAATGTAGAAAAAAATAGTTATTTTGTTATTCTTGGTAAAACAGGTAGTGGTAAAACGATGCTATTGGAGTCTATCGCAGGGATTAATGAGATAGAAGGAAAAATATTTTTTGAAGAGGAAGAGATTACAACTCTTCCTCTTCAAAAAAGAGGATTCGGCTTTGTTTATCAAGATTTTGTACTTTTCCCAAATCTTACAGTCAAAGAAAATATTGTATTTTCCTCCCGATACAAACAGATAATAGATGCCGATGCTCTCTTCTTAGACATTATAAATTTTTTACAGATAGAGCATCTTTTAGAACGTAAAACAACCCACTTAAGTGGTGGGGAAAAACAAAGGGTAGCTATGGCTAGAGCCATTTATTCTAGACCCAAATTACTTTTGCTTGATGAACCACTTAGTGCAGTAGACCCAACTTTTAGAAATGCTATTATGAAATCTCTAAAAGAGATTGTAAAACGCTATGACACAACAATTATTCATGTTACACATAACTTTAGAGAGGCTTCTTATCTTGCAGATCATATAGCGGTAATGATGGACGGTTCTATTATAGAGCAAGGGGAGTCAAATCGTATATTAAATCATCCTAAGAGTATAGAAGTAGCTAAATTTTTAGGTTTTAAAAATATATTTCCAAGCTCCTTACTTAATGAAAATACTTTAGAAAATGTTTTTTCTATTGACCCCAATGCTATATTATTTTCATATACTTCTTCTCTTACGAAATATTGTTTTAAATGTGTTATTGAGGATATCATGGGTATTAGTGACCATTACAAAGTATTCGCGAGGGTCAAAGAACACTTATTTTTTGTCAAAGTTCCCAAACATATGTTTGCAAAACTTGATCTTAAAGAGGGCATAAAGTGTTATTTATGTATTAAGAAAAAGGACATAGTATTTATATGATAAGAGATAAATGTTTTTTAATTATTTTTATTTTTTTAGCTGCGGTAATAGCACTATTTTTACTTGTGCCTCTAGTGCAACTATTTATCAATGTAGGTCCAGTAAAACTACTTGATGCATTGCAAGAGAAAGAGGTTTATGAGAGTATTTTTTTAACACTAAAAAGTTCTTTTTATGCCGTGCTTTTTGTTTGCGTAACAGGAATACCTTTAGCGTATTTACTTGCAAGATATGATTTTTGGGGTAAGTCATTTGTCGAATCTCTTCTTGATGTGCCTGTCATGGTACCTCATACTGCTGCAGGTATTGCACTACTTGTCACTTTTCAAAATGGAGAAATAGGAGTTTTTTTAAAAAGTATTGGCTTAGAGTTTCTGGACACGACAACAGGAATTATGGCAGCGATGATGTTTCTCTCTGCCCCTTTTCTCATCAACGGGGCTAAAGAGGGTTTTAAAAAAGTAGACGTCAAATATGAACATATGGCAAGAACATTAGGGGCTAGTCGCATGAGTACCTTTTTTTCTATAGTCTTACCTAATGCAAGAAATGATATATTAAATGGTGCACTAATGATGTGGAGCAGGGGTCTTGGAGAATTTGGTGCTGTAGTGATTATAGCTTATCATCCTATGATAGCACCCGTACTTATTTATGACAGATTCACAAATTTTGGCTTAAGCTACTCTGCCCCTGTTGCAGCTTCCATGATATTGGTCTCAGTCAGTGTATTTTTAGCTATTCGCTTTGTCAATAATAGATTCTAATAAGAAGATTTGAATTAGAAAGATTCAAAATATAACAACATCATACTGAGTTCTTTATTGATTTTTGGTAAATTATCATTTACCTTTTAAGTGTTGCTTAATTGATTCTGGTATATAATTACTTTATTATTTAGGCTTGAGGCTCAAGCAGATGTGTCAACAACTTCTTTTTTTAAACATACATCACACTTCTATTTTATACTGAGGATATTCATCATGAATACATATCGAATGATTATTGATGCAAACAAATGTGTGGGTTGCCATGCCTGTGAGGTTGCCTGCAAACAAGAGTTTTCAGCTCCTTTAGGTTTTTTTCGTACAATGACCCTTTACTTAGATTCGGGTACTTATCCGCAGGTAAAAAGAGAATTTTTGCCGCTTATGTGTAGACAATGTGAAGATGCAGTCTGTATAAGTGCTTGTACGCAGGGAGCACTTAGTCGTAAAAATGGCATAGTGCAAGTGGATGAACAAAAATGTACAGGCTGTGGGGACTGTGTAAAAGCATGTAGTATAGGTGCTATATATGTAAACCCTATCACTCAATTGGCAGAAAAATGTAACTTATGCTCTCATAGGTTAGAGGTAGGTATGCAGCCTGCTTGTGTAGAGACATGTGTATCAAATGCCTTAACCCTATTTACAGATGAAGAAAATGTACCAAAAGATGCCGTAGCTTTTAAAAATAGCATCCATGAGAAACCTAGTAGTTTATATATAGGTGTAAATCCTCTTATGAAGCAAAAACTCGTTTCGGGGCAAAGTTTTTCTCCTTTAAACTATGAAATAGAAACATGGGCGGAGAAGATATAATGCAAAGACGAACATTTATAAAAAATAGTGCCTTATCTATGGCAACACTTCCTTTAGGAGGTATTATTTCATTATCTCCTAATGCAGAAGCATCATCTGAAAAAACTACCTTGCAGCAAACACAAAAAACATTGGCTGATAGTATACATACGATTAAAAAAGTACCTAGTGTTTGTCTAAATTGTTCTACTGTGTGTGGCATAAATATACTAGTGGATGACAATAAAATTTTAGGGGTAGAGGGGAACCCTCTTGATCCAAATTCACAAGGAAAACTCTGTGCAAAAGCACATGGGGCTGTTTCCGCTGTAAATTATCCTGAAAGAATAGTCTATCCCTTAAAGAGGGTAGGTAAACGTGGTGAAGGACTTTGGAAACGAATAACTATGGAAGAAGCCTATGATACGATTGCAAAACGAATCAAAAAAAATTTAGATGCAGGGGAACCAGAAAAAGTAGCACTGCATTTTGGAAGAAATAAAATGGGGGATATTACCAATCGTTTTATGAATGCTATAGGGTCACCTGTTATTTTAAATCATAGAGGACTCTGCTCTTCCAACAAAAGAGCAGCCAATTATACCACCATAGGAGATACAAGCTGGGAGACTATCGATGCCAAGGAGTGTAAATATTTTCTTAATTTTGGATCCAATTTTTTTGAAACACACCAAGGTGGACTACCTTTACTTAAAAGATTTGTAGAAGCGAAGAATAACGGTGCAAAATTGGTCACTTTTGATGTAAGACTCTCAAATACAGCAGGAAGAAGCGATGAATGGTTTGCACCTTTTCCTTCTACGGAAGGAGCCGTTGCTTTAGCGATGGCACATGTGATTGTTCAAAAAAAAGTTTATGACAAAACATTCATTGAAGAGTGGACAAATATGTCTTTAAAAGAGTTAGGCAGCTTTTTAAAACCCTATACCCCACAATACGCTGCTAAGGTAAGTGGTTTAGATGTAAAAGATATTGAGCGTATTGCTCTGGAATTTGCTTCTGCTGCTCCTGCATGCGCAGCATTTACAAATAGAGGTTCACAAGCCCATCAAAATGGTCTTAATAATGACAGGGCAGTCATTATGCTTAATGCTCTTGTAGGAAGCATAGGACAAAAAGGTGGTTATGCATACGGGGGTTCAAAAAACAAAGGGCATAAGTCATTCCCYTTACCTGAACCCATACCTCCTAAACCAAAATTCACGACAGACCTTGAAGACCCAAGACTTTATCCACTTGCCAATAAATGGCAAAAAATGAGAGTCAGCCATTTAGTTTTTGATAAACTCATACATACCAAACAAAAACTTGATATCTATCTTTCATATACTATGTCTGCACCACAAACTTGGCCAGAAGGTCCAACTGTGGCAGTDAAAGCTTTAAAGGATGAAAATATTATAGGATTTCATGCCTGTTCTGATGTCGTATATTCTGAAATGGCACACTACTCTGACTTGATTCTTCCTGATGCAACATATTTCGAAAGATATACAATAGAAGGTAGAAATGCATATGAACTTATTCCTTATTTTGCACTAAGACAACCTGCAGTCGAACCTCCTTATGATTGTGAAAATTTTGCAGATACACTTATAAAAATTGCTAAAAAACTTGGAAAACCTGTGTCTAAGTACTTTGAGTTTGACTCTTATGAAGCATTTATAAAACTTCGATTAAGTACTCTACCTAAAAGAGAAGGCTTGAGTGGGTTTGAGTATATGAAGAAGTATGGCATTTGGGTTGAAGACAAAAAGAAAAATTATGAATCATACAATATKGCATTAAGCACAAAAAAACTACAGAACTCTTTTGTAAAAGAAGGTATTGTTTATAGCGAACAAGGGAAGCCAATTGGAATAATGCATAAAGGAATTGCAAAAAAAGGATTTAAAACCCCTACAAAAAAGTTTGAAATATATTCAGCTACCATAGAAAGTACCGCAAAATCACTAGACATACAAGATGATGGACTACCTCATTTTGAGATGCCTAAGTCACTCAAAGAAATTTCAAACAATGAGTTAGTTTTAACCACATTTAAATGGAATGTACATACACAAGCACGAACGGGTCCACAAAAATATTTGACTGAAATMGTCCATGACAATCCTGTATGGATAAATACACAAACTGCAAATAAACTAAACATTATAAATGGAGACACGATTGAAATCACTAGTTATAGACCAAAAAGTGGCTTTAGGGCATCCGATAAAAATGAGGTTGTTGCAAGTATGGAGGTTAAAGCTTTTGTGACACAGGGTATTCATCCACAAGTTTTAGCTATTAGTAATTCAGTAGGAATGGATTTTGGGGGTAGAATTTCAAGAGCAAAAAATGGTTCCAAAAGATCTAAGCTCTCTTTCCCTTCTTATGAAGACTTAGACTTACGTGGCAATATATGGTGGGATACTTCCAAAGGAGGTACAGGCAATGGGGTTAATCCAAATAGGCTGATTCCTATCAATCCTGCACCACTTGTGGGAATGCAGGCGTGGAATGATACAATTTGTAGCATACGAAAGGTTTAAAACACTTTTTATATAATATGGTAAAAATATTTTTACCTTTTAAGTTTATACTCAAGACTTTATTGATATAACTCTCTATAGTTAATAAATGAAGGATAGATTATGACAGAACAAAATGTATTAGACGCATTGAAAAATGTGACATATCCAGGATTTACGAAAGATATCGTAACTTTTGGATTTGTAAAAAATGTGGTTGTTGAAAATACAACCGTAGGATGTATACTTGATATTACATCATCTTCAGATGAAGTAAAAAACGAGCTCATAGGAAATGCAACAAAAGAACTTAAAAAAGTTGGATTTAAAGCAATTGATGTAAGCATAAATACACCTAAAGCCCCAAAACAAATGTCAAATTCAGTGAGTGGTAAAAATATGGCTCCATATGTAAAAAACTTCATTATGGTAAGTTCAGGTAAAGGTGGCGTAGGTAAGTCTACAACTTCTGTAAACTTGGCTATTGCCTTAGCAATGCAAGGGAAAAAGGTGGGTCTGCTTGATGCCGATATTTACGGACCAAATATCCCTCGTATGATGGGGGTACATAATCAAAAACCCGAAGTACAAGGAAATAAACTATTACCACTTAAGGCATATGGTGTTGAAGTTATGTCTATGGGATCTATCATGGAAGAAGGAAAAGCACTTATATGGAGAGGTGCTATGATTATGAAAGCTATTGAACAATTTCTAAGAGACATTATTTGGTCAGAACTTGATATACTCGTGATAGACATGCCTCCTGGAACTGGAGATGCTCAGCTTTCACTAGCYCAGTCTGTGCCTATCACRGCAGGTATAACTGTCACTACACCTCAAGAAGTTTCTTTAGATGACTCTAGACGTTCCCTYRATATGTTTAAGGAGCTKAATATTCCAACAGCGGGTATCATAGAAAATATGTCAGGATTTATTTGYCCTTCGTGTGATGCAGAGTCAGATATCTTTGGTATGGGAACATCTGCAGCTGTTGCAGAAGAATTTGAAACAGAACTTTTAGCATGCATACCTATTGAGCCTGCTATCAGGATAGGTGGAGATACTGGTATGCCAATTACCCATCATCAACCAGACTCTGAGACCGCAAAACGTTACCAAGAAGCCGCTGCTAGACTATGGGAATTTGTAGAAAAAGTAAATGCTGAAGGTGGAGCGGACAATACAAGTGTACAGCCTACAACTCCTCCTGGTGTTTCTGCCTGTAGCACTGGGGGAGCTGCCGTAGCTAAGGCTGTAGAAAGTGAAAGTTGTGGTACAGGATGTGGTTGCTATTAATTTTCACTCTTTAGTATCACCACAGTAGTAATGACTATTGCTCTCGTGGTACTATTATAGATCGTGTGATGATAGATAAGAGACCTAAAACAGTAGAGAAGAAATCTCGTATAGGGGATTGTGAAATTGCTACTGTTGTAGGTAAAAACCATCAAGGATTTTAGTTACTGCCGCTCTAATTGAGATGATAACTCCTCTGAAGAAAATAACCCATACAATTATAAGTGATAATGGCAAAGAATTTGCACATCATAAAGAAGTATCAGCTGTAGTAGGTACAAACTTTTACTTCTGAGGGTATGATTCAGAACAGGCTTAACCATAGACCTAGAAAAGTACTCAATTACAAAACTCCGTATGAAGTATTTTTTAGTGAAATGAGTAGAAAATTAGCTAGTGAATTTAGGTGAAAATTGCACTTATTCTTAGATAAAAAAAGTTTTGATTAAATTGTTTATAGGAGTAAGAATATTTAAAAGTATATTTATGATTTGAATTTAGTTGATTTAATCCCTATAATAGGGTTTCGTGATGGTGCGGATGAGAGGATACTGATTCTCTTTAAATCCCCATAGAGTCGGTAACACAGAGGTTTTAAAATCTCCAATAAAGTTTTCCATAAGTTTCTCACTAATCTTTAATGAATGGATTATAGACTATTTCAGCTTATTCTTTCCCTGTAATATATATTAATATAAACTTAAATATAAATGTTTTTAACTTGAAAAACATTTCATAATCTGATATAATTACTGAAAATGAGGAGAGAGTATGTCAGTAGCACAAGTAACTAGAAACTTTGTTGAGCAATTAAACAGTGCAAAACTATTTACCTATGATGACATTCCAAGCGACAATAAAAAAACTGTTGCTATTGAACTCTCAAGACTCTATAAAAAAGGTGTTATTAATAAGGTCTCTAAGGGGAAGTTTTACAAACCTAAGAAAAGAGCCTTTGGAGATATACAACCTAGTAGTAGAGACAAAATATTGAGCTATCTTAACTCTGATGACGGTATTAGTTATGAAACTGGACTGAACAGTTTTAGACAACTTGGTTTAACAACACAAATTGCCACTACAACAACTATCGCAAGTTCTAAACCTTACAGACAAATAGAGATAGATAATATCAAACTCAAATTTATTCCAAAAAGAGTAGATGTACTTAAGGAAGATATATACTTAGTCCAGATTCTTGATGCCCTCAAAGATATAAAAAAGATACCTGCTACAACACCACAAAAAGCTTTTCTATATCTGAAAAGTCTTATACAAAAAGAGAGTAAAGATAGACAGAAAAAGTTAACTCAATATGCTCTCAAATACACACCACGAACACGAGCATTATTAGGAGCAATTTTAAAGGAGTTAGGATTATGGGAAGAAGCTTTCCAACTCAAAGAGAGTTTAAATCCACTTACATCATTTAAAATAGGTCTGGACTTAGAAACTTTACCTACAAAAAAATATTGGAATATCATATGACACTACACCAAGACCAAGAACTTTTTAAAGAGTTAATAGATGCAACTGCCCTACACTTAAAACTACCATATCTTTACATTGAAAAAGATTACTGGGTTACTTATGTTCTTAAAAATCTAGCAAATAGTGAGTACTCAGATATTGCCATATTTAAAGGTGGAACTTCACTTTCTAAAGCATATAAAATCATTGAAAGATTTTCAGAAGATATTGACCTAGCTGTTATCACCGATGGTAAAGGTTCTAATGAGATAAAGAAACTTATCAAAAAGATTGAAACTGCTATCTTGGATGATAACTTTACTGCCTTACCAGACCATGAACAAAACTCAAAAGGGTCACAGTTTAGAAAGACGGTGCATGATTATATGAAACTAGAAGACGGTGACTTTGGACATGCAACTGAGAGTATTATACTGGAGTTAAACTCTTTCGCTCATCCACATCCTTATGAAGCAAAGGAAATAAGCACATATATTTCTGATTTTCTCCTTACTACAGCTCCAACAATGATAAAAGAGTACTCTCTTGAACCCTTTAATGTTAATGTCCTTAACTATAAAAGAACTTTTTGTGAAAAAATCAGTGCAGTCGCAAGAGCCTCTTATAAAAGTGATGATGAGCATACTCAGCTCAAAGAAAAAATCAGACATTTTTATGATATTTATTTTTTGATGAATGAGCCTGAGATAGATTTATTTTTACACTCAGATGATTTTGTTGATATGATACAAAAAGTGAGAGTAGATGACCAGAACCAATTTAACCAAAACAACTGGGCAACAGTATCACTCCATTCAACAAAAATATTTACAGATTCAGCAACTATCTTGGAGGCACTAAATAGTTTTTATAGTACTAACTTCAAAGATTTAGTGTATGCTCAAACTCTACCTAGTATCGATGAAATTAGAATAAAGATAGAAGTTTTAGCAGAGGTTCTGACTACAAAAAATTTATAGTAATTAAAACTTACTCCTCTTCTTCATCTAACAAAATGCTACACATAACAAGGTGTGATTTTTCATACTATAATATTCTAGTTTCTCTATTATTTAAAGTGGCAAAGTTGTGAAAGAGGGTCGTATGTCTTCTTAAATAATATTGACACACATTATTTTGATAGTAGTAACTGACCTTAYKCGTTTTTCAAAACCTGAAGTTCCCTATAAGCCATCTGATTAGCTTTGACTAATAACTTAGCTCTCATTTCAAAGTGGTTCATTTTATTTTTTATCTTTAAACATTCAAGTTTGAAAAATGCTAGAACTGATAAAAAGATATGATTACTTTGTGTTCTAATTCTCTTTGTTGGCGATTTTACTAAGTCTACATTATGTTTAAGGGACTTATGAAACTCTTCAACTTTCCATCGTTTTTCATAGATTGTTGAAATTTGATCTCCATCAAGTTGAATATCACTAGATACCAAATTTAAGATCCCTGTACTGCCATCTTTGTTTGTAAAGATTCGGCGAACTATAACAACTTCCTTGTCATAGCCCTTTATATAGCCTCGTACAGACTCTTTATCTGATAATTCTAGTTCATCTACTCTGATGAATTTCCCTGTATGTTTATTCTCTAGACTTGTTACAAATAGTCGATTACTTTTTAAAGCTGCTATAAATTCTTTGTTCTTTTTTGCAATAAATTCAAAGTTTTCTTTAGCTCCAAATCATGTATCCATAAGTACATATTTAAACTTTAGTTGATTATTGAGAGCTGTTTGTATCATATCTCTCATCAGTTCATTTTTTGTGATGTCTGATTTTCTTTTTACTTGTCTTATTTTTAGGTCACTAAATTGTATCGGTTTTTCTACTATCTCAAATGCTACGGGTATTGATGCTTCACCACTGTAATACAGAGCATTGAGCATATTGATACCTCTAACAGACGTACCAACGGTATGGTCAAAATGCCAGCACATAATATCACTTTCATCCGTCCATTTCTTTTCTTATACAGTATCATCAAAAATCAAACAAGCATCATCACTCTCTACTTCTCGTACAGTCTTCTTTACTCTGCTCCAGAGGTCTTTAGAGCTAAATTCATTCTTTGATAAAAAGCGAGTTATCTGGTCATGACTTACTTCCCCATCTAACATTGATGACAATCCTGTTGCTGTGGCATACCCATTCCCACTAATCAAATAATCTGTATAAAGTTCTATGTAGTCTGTTTGTTTTCTCATAGTTTATTTTACTATATTTTTGTAAAGTCCGTAAGGTCAGTTACTAATAGCAGTGGACATATTTTTAAGGTGCTTAAGTAATGAATAGAAAATTACGACTTCAAAAGTTAGAAGAAAAAAAGCATAAAACGACTAATGATATTATATTGTTTATAGATGATATATGCACTTATAAAGATAAGCAATATACAAGAAAAGAGTTTGACAAAGAATTTCCATCATTTAAAAATTGTATTAATATTGAAATAGAGTAAAGTGTAGTTTATTTCGTAGTCTTTTAATATTTTTAGAGATACTCTCATATAGTAGTAAGTAACTATTCTTCACTTACTACTGATAAATCACTCATAATTTACTACTTCTATAGTCTTTTTAATTTACATGAAGTTTATCAATATATAACAATACTATATAAATATTGTTTTATATAGTAAACAAAGGATTAAGATGAAAAAAGTAATATTAATAGTAATGGTTATAATGGTTATTCTTAGTGGGTGTGCTGGAAAAAGCTTTACTTTTAGAGATGCAAGTACTGTTGAACTTGGTGATAGCGGTAAAGAAGTAATTAGAAAGATGCAAGGTAGTCCATATATGATTAAGGCTACTACAGACAAAGAAGGGAAAATTATAGAACATTATATTTATGTTTTTTCTAATGGTATGACTGGCTTAACAAAATCAGTTTCGTTTATACTAACTGATAACAAAGCTACATCAATTCCTACAATTACGGACAGTGTTTTAAATCAATAAAAAAAATAGTTGATGGAGATACTCTTCACTTCACTAATGATAAATGCAGAATACTTTATATTGATACCCCCGAGTCATACAGAAATAAAAAAGCTAAACGAGATGTAAAGCAATGTAAAAACTTTACTTTAGATACTATGGTTAAAATAGCTAAGCAATCCACAGCACACGCTAAAACACTTGTTAAGGTTGGAAAATCATATAAGTATGATGTAACTGGTAAAGATAGATATAACCGCTCTCTATGTGTTGTATATACTTCTAAAGGAATATTTAACGAGTTAATGGTTAAAGATGGTTATGCAATGCCTTATGAGAGGTATGTACCAAGAGAACTAAAAAGTAAATATAATAAGTTATCTAAAGAAGCAAAAAGTTTTAATCGTGGATTATGGAAAAAGTATAATATTGATTGTATAGTTATATAAGAATACAATTAGATTAAAAAAGAGTGAATTTAAAATGAGTTATGTAACCCTTNATGTAACCCAGTAATTTTAAAAGTTTGATTAGTGCCTGAAATAGGGCTTAGTTGATGGTGCGGATGAGAGGACTTGAACCAAAAATTATAAGTTTCCTTTAAGCTCCTATTGTATCCAAATTCCCATATAATAGGACTTCTTAAGTTTATATCAATACCTTACAATGTATAATAATTCCATTAGTGGGTATCCCCTAAGGTATCCCCCATTTAAAAAGAGGTTTTATTATGGCTATTGATTTAAAAGACTTTAAACAGACTAAGTATCCAAACTTATATAAGAGCATTAACAAGGATAGACTCAAAGGCTATAAATATCTTATGTGGATTAAGATAGATGGAAAATTAGTTAAAAAGATTTTAGGACATAGTGAAGCTAATAATCTAACAGATAAAAAAGCAAAAGATAAACTTGAAGATACTAAAAATGATATTGAAGCTGGTTACACCTCATCAAATAAAATCAATCTTGATAAACTTTTTGAACTCTATTTTGATACTCAAAAAGATACTAACTGGAAAACAATCAAAAAAGCAATTTATAAAAGGTATCTTCAAAAGCCATTAGGTAAAAAAGCGATAGAAAATATAAAACCTATGCAAATTAAGAAAATCATTAATGATATGAATAAACAAGGATTAGCCCCACGAACTCAAAAGAGTATTTTAGAAGTTTTAAAACCTATGTTTAAATTTGCACTTGAAAATAAAATGATTAAAGAGATACCTACAAACTTTATAAATGTAAAGATACCAAACCAAAAGAAGATAGTTACTGGAGCGACTGAACTACTTAAAAAAGTATATGAGGGCATTACATCATATTATCAAGATGAACCATTCTATCAAGCTTTATTTTTGTTTGGTTTTAGTGGTAGAAGAAAATCAGAGATACTTAATCTTAAATGGGAAAATATCGACTTCACAAATAACTACTACTGGATAACAGATACTAAAAATGATGATAATCAAAAATACCCTTTACCCCCTATGATAAAAGCTCAATTATTGCAGTTCCAAGATGTTAAGGGCTTAGTGTTTCCAAGTCCTATAAACGGTGGTGTAATTACTAATGTAGATAGACAAATGCGAAATTTAAAAAAGCATACTGGAGTTGATAATCTCTCTCTTCATTATATGCGAAATATTTTAGTTTCAATGTTAGCTGAAAATCAAACAGAGGCTATTGTAATGAGTGGTATATTAGGGCATAAAGATGTAAACACTATAAACAAGTATCTTAGTATCAATCACTATAAAAGCGGTGTAGAGGGCTTAAATAAAATTAATAATGTTTTAGATGTTGAGGTAGTGGAGTAATGGAAACATGGGATAATACAATTTCATTAAGTGATAAACTTTATATTACGGGAGATGATGAAATATTAAGTAATGGGAAAATAAGACCTCAAAAACTAACAGCTAAAGAGTGGATAATACAAATTATTTATCAAGCAAAAAGAGAATTACAAGAATTAGAAACATTTACTGAAAAAGCTGATGCAATCCAAGAAGATATAAGAACAATTAGAAAAGAAATAAAAACAAATAAAGAGCTCAAATATCAAAGAAAACGACTACTACTAAAAAAAAGAAAAATTAAATTATTAGAAGATGATTATTATTTTTACACTACACAAAAAAGAAGTCTATCAAAAGAGATTAGAAGAGTATGTTTTAACAACATAAAACTTATTCTTAAAACAGATTTTGAATATTTGAAGACAATAGGAAAACCAAATCCAAAAAGTGAAGCAAAACATAGCGACTATACATCACACATAATGTATGGATGTGATATTAATTATATCCCTTATAATCAAAGAGCAAATAAAAATATACAGCAATACTTGTTTTTAAATGAGATTAATATACAAAACTAAAATACCATATCTACAACCTTAAACTAATTTAAGGAATGAAGCCACATGCAAATAGTCATCATAGTAATAAAATACCTCTATCAATTGAACGACATCAACGAGTGTTTAAAGATGCATAAGTATTAGTATCTTCTTTTTAAATTATGAGGTAAAAACAAGATGGAAACATCAAAAAATATTAGTAAAGAATGGTTAAATCCAAATGAAGTACACCAAGAGTTTGGTTTTAGTGTTTCAACTTTAGCAAAGTGGCGGATGAAAAATCTACATTTAAGCTATTCAAAAATAGGAAAATACATCAAGTATAAAAGAAGCGATATTATAGAGTTCCTTGAAGCTCACACTATTGAAACGGTGGCTTAGTATGGATAAGTTTTTAAAAAATCAATTATACAGATGGACTTACGATAAAATCAAAGGTGACCCTAAAAAGTTTGGAGGGGATTTTTCAAATGCTTTTATTATGTTTGAGTACCTAATAGAGTTTTACCCTGATGTAAATGTATCACAGCTTGAACCACAAATTATGAGTATATTATCAACAGTATCAAGGATTAAAAATAAGTTATTAAAGAAAAATCCAAGCTTTGATTTTAGAACAAAATATAAACCAAAAAAAGAACTCAAAAATAGTGATTAAGGTTACAAAAAACACCCCTCACTTTTAAATACATTATAGTTCCTTATGATGTAACGGTAAAAACAGTAAGAAAGCTTATAGCCCTTTATATGAGGGGCTTAAGCACAGGTACACTAAAAGCTTTAAGAATTGAACCTCTTAATATGGAGTAAAAAAACTAATGAATATCTTAACAGAAATAGAGAACTTTATCAATGAATTTAACAAGCTTGAAGATGAAGATTTTAATATTGATAGTATTAGAATAGAATTTAATAAACAAAGAAAATTACAAAGGCTCAAAGAGTTAGGTAACTGGTGCAAAATAGACAAAAATAATCAAACCATATTAGCTAAACTAAAAAAGAGGCTCACGGATAATGAGATAACGAGTGCTTACAGATTAGAAAAATATAACATATACTACTATAACAAAAGAGATACACAAACTAATAAGTATCGAAGTGCTGAACTGGTTATCTTTGGTATAAAGCAGTACCACAAAGAACCACCACCAAGAGAGCTTACAAGCAAGATATTATCAATCCTCAAAGATGTTTCTAATATTGATTTATGCTTAGATATTCAATATAAACCAAACTTAGAAAAACTAAAGCAACTCTTTACACTTGAACCATACATAACAGATACCGGAGTAGTTACAGATACAAGGTACATAAACAAGCCTGAAATAACTATGATAGAAAAAATAATCDTCTATAATAAGCAAATCAAAAATAGCTTAGGCTTTACCGTCTGGAGAGTAGAAGCTAAAATACTTATACCAAATATTAAATTATTAGCACTACCATTATATGAATTGCGAGAATTAATCGACCTTATGAGAGATAAAAAAGCTTTACAAGTAGCAAAGGGCATACAATGACTAAAGAAGATGTAATTAAAAAGATAAAAGAGATAGTTGCAAAAGATAAAAGTTTCAATGGTGCTAAAATAAAGATAAAGTTTACAGATAAGAAGATAAATACTATAACTTAGTTATTTTATAGTATAATACAGCTAATTAACACTAAAAGGGTGCATTTTGCTTATAGAGATAGATGAGAATGATTTTAACCAAGTGCTAAAGATAGTGAAACTTAGAAACATTACTCTATACAATCAAATCAAAGATATAAAACCTATTATGAACCTCAACACTATTGATACACTTGCAACAGCACGAACCATAAAAACAGATAGGATAAAAGAGAGTATTAAATCAACACTTAGAGAGCTTATACAATCAAACACTAAGCCCACTAAGTACAAAGTACATAAAAGCACGAACATAGCTTATATCACTCTAAATAAGTATTATGATGTGATTTTAGATGAGGTACAAGATGAACGATAAGCAAAAGAAATTCTTAGTATTTAGAGCAGATGGATTATCGTTTGATAAAATTGCTAAAGAGTTAAAAGTTAGCAAACCAACACTTATACAATGGTCACGAATTTATCAAGATGATATACAAGATTTACAGTTCCAAGATATGAGAGATTTAAAAGAAAAATATAAATACAATAAATCGGCACGGTATGAACAGCTACTTAAACACTTAGAGAAATTTAACAAAGCGATAGATGAAGCTGATTTAACAAGTGCAACTATAAAAGATTTACATCTTATTAAAAATGATATTTTATTGAAACTGGAACAGATAGAAAAAAGAACAGTTTACACAAATACAAACTTAGTTTCTACTTGTGAAATAACTGGTAAAAAAGAAAATATCACTTTACAGTTAAACGAGGTATGAAACCGAAACTTTACTAAAACTTTACCATTAAACGAGATAATAATGATACTCCAAGAGATACAAGACATAACCTCTTTAGAAGATATAAAGCCACTTAGAGGGTATAAACCTCTCACTACAATAAAAGTATCAACTCTAAATATTCCCTCTACTCCTGAACTACTGTTATTAAGTGCAAATCTAAATTATCAAGCAAAAAGAATATTAGATAATGAAGTGAAGTGTAAAAGTGGATTATGTGCTGATAGTTACATTTATCAATCAATAGCAGTAATGAGAATTACAGAGGATTATGCAAATAAGTATATCTCATATAAAGAGCTTAGAGAGATAAAAAAGCAGTTTGGTATAAATACTCTATAAGTGAAACTAAAAGACCTTGAAGAGATAACAGCACTAAAAGAGATAGATACACTTCATAAAATTATCAATAGCTATGATACGAGATATTTTACTTTAGAAGAGATGCAAAAAGTTAGAAGAGATTTTAAGTTGAATGGGATTTATAACGGTGGTTAAAAAGTAAGTGTTGAATTATTTAAGAAATAAGGTAATTGATATTTTTAAATATTAAAATGCTGAGAGATATTGAAATTCAAGTGATACCAAATGAAACAAAGAAATAATTTATAGTTGAGGTAAAAGAGTATATTTATAGCTAAAATAACTGTTTTTTTGTGTGTAGGTATCCCCTAAGGTATCCCCTTGCAATTTTGAAAGTTTGATTAGTGCCTAAAGTAGGGCTTAGTTAATGGTGCGGATGAGAGGACTTGAACCTCCACGCCTTGCGGCACCAGATCCTAAGTCTGGCGTGTATACCAATTTCACCACATCCGCATGTGATTGTCTAACTAGAGTCGAATTATAACTAATAATTCTTTATTCTACTTTAAAAGTAGTGGTACCCCCTACTCGATTCGAACGAGTGGCCTACGCCTTAGAAGGGCGTTGCTCTATCCAGCTGAGCTAAGGAGGCATATTTCTTAAGGTGGTGCGCCCGATAGGATTCGAACCTATAACCCTCGGAGCCGAAATCCGAAACTCTATCCAGTTGAGCCACGAACGCTACTGCATATTAGTTATTGTTTTTATTAAGTTTTATATTTATTTAAATTATGGGGTGGGATACGGGATTCGAACCCGCGACCCCCGGCACCACAAACCAGTGCTCTAACCAACTGAGCTAATCCCACCATAGTTATTGTCTTAAATATAAATCTTGAAATTTTAAAGGTGGTCGGGGTGAAAGGACTCGAACCTTCGGCCCCCTGGTCCCAAACCAGGTACTCTAACCATACTGAGCTACACCCCGACCTAAACACAAAAATCGAACAGCTAGTGCTGATTAATGAGACGGAATTATAGACAATAAAGGATAAAATGTCAAGAGTATTTAGCGCTAATTACAAATTACTTTGCTACAATRGCTAAATAAGTATATTTCGGGGGTTATTTTGGGTGAACTTTTTTCGGTTGCAAACTCTTTTTTAGAGACTGTTTTATTTTTTGACATACTTTTTGGAGCTATTGATGGCGTGAGTCTTCCATTTTTAGTTGTTTGGCTGATTGTGGGGGGTATTTATCTTACTATAGTAACAAAGTTTATTAATATAAGAGTGTTTAAACACTCATTAGACATTATTAGAGGTAAATATCGCACTGCTGATGATAAAGGTCAGATATCTCCTTTTGGAGCTCTTACAACCGCTCTAAGTGCTACTGTTGGTCTAGGAAACATAGCTGGTGTTGCATTAGCTGTTGCTATTGGTGGTCCAGGGGCTACTTTTTGGATGATTTTTGCTGGCTTTTTAGGAATGAGTTTAAAGTTTACAGAAGTTACACTCTCTATCCAGCATAGAGTTTTTCTCAAAGATGGAACTATTATGGGTGGTGCAATGCAGTACCTCTCWCATGGTCTTGCTCAAAAAGGTTATCCWAGTTTTGGAAAAKTTTTAGCTGTAGTGTTTGCCTTTTTGATGATTGGTGGTGCTWTTGGTGGGGGAAATATTTTTCAAGTTTCTCAAGCATATAGTGTTATTTCTCATGAGATTCCTTATTTCGCAACTAATCCTTTACACTTTGGTTTTATTTTAGCAGCCTTAACTGGAGCCGTCATTATCGGTGGTGTTCARCGAATCGCTTCWATAACTGAGATGTTAGTACCRGTGATGGTARTCATATATGTGAGTGCTTCTATCTGGATWTTAGCTGTAAACTCTGACAAAATATATGATGCATTTGCACTTATTTTCTCTGAAGCATTTAATTCAAGTGCTATTTATGGTGGTACTTTAGGGGCGTTAATTCAAGGTTTCCAAAGAGCAGTGTTTTCTAGTGAAGCAGGTATCGGGTCTTCACCTGTCGCACATGCACCAGCACTAACAAAGTATCCAGTTCGTCAAGGTTTTGTAGCCTTGTATGAGCCTTTTATAGACACTGTAATCATCTGTACGATGACGGCTCTTGTTATCATTATCACAGGTGTATTTGAACCAGATGGTGCTTATACTGCTTTAATTGCAGCAAAAGAGGGTGCGGCTTTAACCAGTGCAGCCTATGGAACTGTTCTCTCATGGTTTCCAACTGTTTTATCTGTAAGTATATTTTTGTTTGCATTTTCAACGATGATATCTTGGTCATACTACGGAGAGAGAGCTTGGGTATATCTCTTTGGTTCTCGTTTTTCTTTAGTTTACAAGTTGATGTTTTTATCACTTTCAGTCATTGCRACAGTAGTCAGTACGGGTATATTAGTTGACTTTAGTTTTATGCTTATGCTAGCGATGGCTCTTCCRAATATATTGGGACTTATCATACTCAGTGGAGATGTAAGAGTACAGTTAAACATATACATGGCTAAACTCAAAAGTGGTGAGTTAGATGCGGAGGCACTAAGAGGTGAGTAAGGTTTCTGATGAATGTAAGAAGATTTTATTGGAAGAAAATATTGATATTTTCTCTGAGATAGATTTTGATGTGAACTCTAAAATGCATACACTTAGTTTTGAGTATATTGTTGACACTTTTATGCAAGCCTCAGATGAGTCACAGTTAGTCTTTTTAGCAGCTTTAAAAAAAGCTCTACAAACAGATGAAATGGGAGTGGAGAAGTTTTTTGAAGGTATGGGTCAGTTACTACTAATGACCCATCTCTCGACTAAGATTTAGTCGCGTTGACTAGAAACATTGCCGTAACAGTGTCTAGTGTTTCTATGTGGTTTAAAAGCCACGGTATTAAAGAACCATCTACATAAGAAGTTACAAGTGAAAAGTCACCCTCTCCCTCGCTAAATATTCTAGTAATATTTGAGAGCTCTTTTAAAACTCTATCGTGCTCAGCTTTATGAATAGCATAGGGAGGAAAGTTATGCTCTTGCATCATCGCCTCTTCCCCAGAAAAGTGAGCGATAGTATGTTCGACTAACTCTTCTAAAAATATCTTTGTTGCAGCAAAATTTTTACTAGCAGCAGCAGCAGAGAGTTGATTTATCAAAATCACATCTTCTAAGTGTGTATCATTCATGCTAGGCATTGCCACCATAGGCAGTTGTTCTTGAACTATCATTAGAACTGAATCATTCCATTAACAGGGCTTGAAGCAGTAGCATAAGGCTTTTTAGGGATACGCCCAGCAAGGTAAGATCTACGACCAGCTAAAACTGCATATTTCATAGCTTCAGCCATTATCATAGGGTTTTGTGCTTGAGCAATAGCCGTGTTCGTGAGTACGCCATCAGCACCTAACTCCATTGCATAAGCAGCATCCGAAGCACAACCGATTCCAGCATCAACGATGATAGGAAGATTTACAGCTTCACGAACAAAAACAATGTTGTAAGGGTTTTGGATACCAAGACCTGAACCAATAGGAGCTGCAAGAGGCATGATAGCATGAGCACCAGCATCTTCAAGACGTTTTGCCATGATTGGATCATCTGAAGTATAAGCCATGATAGTAAAACCATCTTTTGCTAAAACTTCACAAGCTTTAATAGTCTCTAAAACATCAGGGTAAAGAGTCTTTGTAGTATCACCAATCACTTCTAGTTTGATTAAATCGATTCCAGTTGCTTCACGAGTTAAACGAAATGTTGTAATAGCTTCTTCAGCAGTTACACATCCAGCAGAGTTTGGAAGAAATTTTACATTTGTTCCAGCAAAAGTATCTCTTAGATTCTCTTTATCTGGGTCTGTAATGTTTAAGCGACGAACAGCAACAGTGATAAGTTCACTTCCTGAAGCAAGTGTTGCATCTTTTGTCATCTCGAATGAGTCATATTTCCCACTTCCAACGATTAGACGTGAACCGAGTTCATATTTTCCGATTTTTAAAATGTTATCCATTATAGTTCCTATTGTAGTATTTAATTTTAATTTATAATTATTACTGATTTGTCGTAATTATAATGATTTTTTCTTAGAGATTGCCAATTTCTTCTATTAAATCATCAGGTGTAAGAGAAAAATCAGTACCAGTGTAATTTTTTGCTAATGTAGTGTGAGTCAGTGAAGCATGAATACTTGCGTTTAATGCAGAGTAACCTTGTGCTAAAAGTGAGCCTAYAAGCCCAGCTAAAACATCTCCGCTACCACCTTTGGCAAGGGCTGCAGTTCCATGWGGGTTKACAAAWACTTCTCTCTCTTTTGCGATGATTACATTTGCTCCCTTTAGGACTAAGGTTACATTTTTATATTTGTCGCAAAAGAGTTCTACATAGGTAAAACGRTTTTTTTGTAGTTCTTCTATAGATATATCAGCTAGATTTGTTAGTTTTAAAAGAGAGATGAACTCTTTAGGATGTGGCGTAAGAACAAGAGAGTCTCTCTTTAGCAGTTGAAGGATGATAGGCATATAAAAGATGTCTGCATCAAGTATGAGTGGATAGGCATTGTCAAAAAATGTTTCTAAATCATCATTACTAAAAGCATTTCCTAAACCCATACCACAACACAGTGCTGTTGTATTTTTTGGAAGTTGTGCAGAACTCATTAGAGAGTAGACAAATGAGTTGTTATTATCGTGAGTGATAAGTGTTACTAAACCACAGCCAAAACGAGTAGCYGCTAAGGCACTCATTGTACTTGCTCCTCTCATTTCTCCRTGGGCGATGCTWAGATGGCCAWAACTTCCCTTRTGAGAGTTTTGTTGTGTACGGTAGGGAAGTTCTAAATCATCTTCATCAAGAAGTTTAGTGCTTGACTGTGTTTCATATAAGTCACGATGAATTCCTAAGTCAAGTACTCTTATCTCTCCGACTATATCTTTTACTTTGTCACAAAAAAGAGATTTTTTTAAGGCTCCCATGGTTAATGTTACATCTGCATGAAAAACAAAACCTGAAGGAACATCACAGGCTATCTTAAAGGCAGTCATCTTGTTCATATTTTGGAGAAGGTCTGTTAGAGTAGGGCTAAGTTCACCCTTAAAACCAGTCCCAACAAGAGCATCTACTAGGATGTCTGATTCTCCAAGTATCTCAGATTCTTTGATGTGGAGGTTTTGTATGCGTTTATATTGTAGTTTTGCCATTGCAGAGGTGGGAGGTCTTGCTAAAAAAAGAGTAATGTTAAAATGAAGATGAAGTAAGCGGGCAAGGGCTAAACCATCTGCACCGTTATTTCCACAGCCACAAACTATGGTAAGCTTGGCACCTTGTGTAAAAYTTTCTTTGATGTAAGAAGCCATGCCATTAGCGGCATGTTCCATAAGTAAGTCCTCAGTGAGTCCAAACTCAGAGCAAGAGCGTTTATCTAAAGAGCCAACTTCATCAAAGAGATTTTGCATCTTAGTCTTCTAAAATATACTCGTCTATTTTAACGATATTACTTTTTATCGCATTAAAGAGCAGAGTTTGATGTGCGGTTCTGTATTGGTAATAAAATTCATTTTTTCCTAATGTTTTTATAATAGCAGTGTTAAAATAGTTGGTGTTTGAGCAGCGTCCAAGATACAAAAATGTGAAGAGTAGTTTGAGGTGTTGGTTCTCAAAGGTAGTATGTGGTTGTGCAAGAAATGTAAACCCAAATCTTTGAAGGTGACTAAAACTTAAAAGGTAGAGTAAAAAGTCTTCAAATTTTGTATAAAAACCATTTAAATTATCTATATCATGAAAGAAATAATAGTAATTATTTAGTAAAACATCTTTAGCAATAGTTTTTGAAAGATGACTTTGAATATTTTTTTTGTTTGAGAAGTACTTAGGATCTACAGCCATATAAATGTGCTTTCTTTGTGCTGTAAGTTTTGCAAACTCTTCATCAAAAGTATCACTTTCGTCAAATTTGATGTAATTAAAGTGATTATCTTTATATCGAAGTTCTATCTCTTCTTCAAAAGAATTATTAAAATCAAAATAAATAGTAGGAACATCACTGTCAATAGCAAAGTTACGTATCCTGCAGGCTAAATTTGTCTTGCCTGAGCCTACTTCTGCAATGATGAGTGTGTTGTGCGTCAGTATTCTGTCTTCAAGTATTAGTGGGTTAATTGTATTTGTATATTGTCCAATGTTATTTCTCATTAGTTATTCCTTCTGGTATCGTAGCCGTATTTTAACACATTTTAGATATTATTTGACACTTTAATTTTTGGAAGATAATGAACTGGTTAATTCACTTTCACCTCTTTGCAGCTATTGCATGGATTGGTGGTTCTATATTTATGTTTGTTTTAGGGATTACTCTTTTAGATAAGGCAAAACAGAGGGCGGTTTATCCTCATATTGGCCCTATATTTGGTTATTTTGAACTTGTCTCATTAGCTGTCCTTTTGGGCTCTGGTTTAGTAATGGTTTATAACAATADACTTTTDGABTTACTTCTGAGTGGGGACACTTCTTTAGTAGTTGAGTTATTAGGAAGAAAACTTATTTTAGTGGCTTTTTTGATGCTTATGACTATTATACATTTCTTTATTGCATTTAGAACAAACACGAGAGAACGAACGGCTTTAGAGAATTTTTTCTCTCGTGGTTCATCACTACTTATCTTTTTCATAAATCTGTTTGTTCTGCATTATGCGATTATGATTCGCTCAATTTTATAAGGATTTACCTTGGCTACAAAAGCAACAATTTACAAAGCAAATATCAACATTGCAAACATGGACACTCATTATTATGCGGAACACTCTTTAATTTTAGCACAGCACCCCTCAGAAAACAACCTGCGTTTGATGGTTCGCCTATGTGCTTTTATATTAAACGCAGATGAGAACATAGAGTTTACAAAGGGAATCTCTCAAGACGATGAGCCAGACTTATGGCAAAAATCTATGGGTGGGGATATAGAACTCTCTATCATTTTAGGTCAACCCGATGAAAAACGAATTAAAAAAGCCTCAGGTACTTCAGATGAGGTTATCATCTACTGTTATCAAGATGGAATGGCATCTTCTTGGTTTAAACAAAATGAAAAAGTACTCAAACGTTTTAAAAATATAAGGGTGATTTTTCTTTCATTTTCTAGTGATATAGAAGAAATATGTAGTCGTTCAATGGATCTACAGTGTAACACGCAAGACAGAGAACTCACACTTATTTCAGGAGAGCACTCCATTATAGTGAGTGAAGATGTTTGGAGTAGAGATTAACGATTTTGTCTAATAAATTATGAAGAATGCACTTTAGTATGAATGATTCAAAAATTATCTATGAGTACAGCATAATTGAAGATGAAACTTTTAATAAGTATATTTTAGAATATAAAGAACTTCAAAAGTATTTTAAACTGGATTTTAAGGGTCTTAAAACACAACAGTACTGTGGTGTTTTAAATATTGATGGCGAAGATATTTATCTACTTCCAAAAATTACTAAAGATGATGAAAAGAACTTAGATATTTTTATGTATATGCTGATGTTTTCGTATGATATTAAACTAGAAAATGAAGATATAGCCTCTTGTAAAAATGAAAAACACAATATATTAGAAGTTTTTATACAGCTTTTCGCTCAGGGACTGTTTAAAGAGTTTAAGTCTGGCGTTTACAAAGAATATGTGACAGAAGAAGAGAACCGTACTGCACTTCATGGAAAATACCTTATTAATGAAAACTTGAAGTATAACTTTGTAAAAAATAAAATCTACTGTGTGTATGATGAGTTTAGCGAGAATAATTTACTAAATCAGTTTTTTCTTTATGCCATTAAAACACTGGGTAAATATACTAAAAATAAAAAGCTTTTAAAGCAGTGTGAGCTTGTTCTTGATGAGGTTGAGTATAAGCAGTTTGATATTAAACATTTAAATATGCACTTTTCAAGGTTAAACAAAAGGTTTCAGAGTAGTTTTGAGTTTGCTATTTTACTTTTAAATAAGTCTATCCCTCTCTTCTCTCAAGATAAAAAGAGTTTTGCATTTTTGTTTGATATGAATGTCCTTTTTGAGAACTTTATAGGAAAAATCTATGAAGACATCGACCCCTCAACTGCGTTACAAGTTGAGAAAAACTTTGGTAACTTAAAACTAAAACCAGACATAATCACTTCAAATATGATAATCGACACAAAGTACAAAAAAGTCAAAACAAAAAAAGAGCTAAGTCCTGCTGACAAGTATCAGATGTTTGTATATGGAACAAACTTCGGGGCTAAAAAAACTATGCTTCTCTACCCACAACACATAGCTAGAGTAAAAGAAGATTTAAAACTCGGTAAAGATGATAAAGTGATAGAACTGAAAATGAGAAGTATTGATTTGGATTTTGAGGGTGGTTATGATGAGTTTTTGCAAGTGATTAGAAAAAGACTGGAGATGATATGTTAGAGTATAACCAATGGAATGAGATTAAAAAAGGTTTATCGAAAAAAAAGAAACTTATCTCTTTTAAAAATCGAGATATTTTTTGGGTACATATTGGGAAAAACTTGGGCTATGAAACTTTTGGAAAGGGCGAAGAATTTTTAAGACCTGTCTTGGTGTTTAAAAAATTTAGTAGTAATACTTTTTTTGGTATTCCTCTAATAACAGCAACAAAAGAAGATATATTTCACTATAGATTTCTTGTGAAAAATAATGATAAAATAAATTATGCAAGTCTTTCTCAAATACGAATTTTTGATGTTTCTCGACTTCACGATAAGCTTGATAAAATGTCTGTAGAAGATTTTGACAAGTTAAAAGAAAAATTGGGAAGTTTGTTTTGTTAGGATTAGTAGATACTCCCCCAGAAAACTAGGGGCATCCTGCTAGGGCAGGTCGTGTAACTGATATTCTAGCATAATATGAAAATAATAGAAAGGGAGTTAAAGTGGCAGATAATACAAAATATAATTTTTATGGAGAAGTAAAGGTAGGTAAACGAAGGTTAGCAGAACTTATAATAAAAAAAATAGTTCAAGAAAATATAAATTTAGCATATATAGATTTGAAAAAAATAATTGATTTTAAAGCATCAAATGGTCAAGAAGTGATTTATGATGAAAGTGACTACCTAGAATGGTCTGAAAATTTAGACAAAGATAGTTCAACAAAAAGATATTTCGACCCGATATTAAGTAATAATGGAAAAATTTATATATCTACGCAATGGAGTATTAAATCAATACAACCTTTAATTGAATTAGCAAATCTCAAATTTAACTTTAAAATAGAAGTGATAAATGGGGACAAAATGTCTTATAAACCTCAAATAGTAAATAAGTTAATAGGGATAAGTTTAATAAAAAACATAATCCTATACGGAGCACCTGGTGTTGGGAAGACGCATAATACTCAAAAGCTTATTAGTCTCATAGAAAGTGGAGTCGATGAAAAAGAGATATTTCAGACGATAGAAGCCAATATTCAAAATGATGGAGTCCTAGCAAGTCAAGTTTTGAAAAATATACAAGATAGAGTTAGATTTATAACCTTCCACCAAAGCTACTCTTACGAAGATTTTATTGAGGGTTTTAAGCCTACTGAGGATGGTGGTGTTAAACGCAGTGATGGGATATTTAAAGAGATAGTTGAAGATGCAAAAGATGATGCAGATAACAACTATTATCTTATAATAGATGAAATTAACAGAGGAAATATCTCTAAAATATTTGGAGAACTCATTACCCTTATAGAAGAGGATAAACGAGATGTTTCTAAAGTGACACTTCCTTACTCAAAAGAGAAGTTTAGTGTGCCTAGTAACCTTTATATCATAGCTACAATGAACTCTACTGATAAGTCTATTGCGACTATTGACATCGCTTTGAGACGAAGATTTACATTTTTGAAGATGAAGCCTAATGAAGATTTAGTTTCACACCAAAATGCTAAAAATCTTATGTGTAGACTGAATGAATTTATAGAAAATATTTTAGGTGAAGATTATAAACTTGGGCATAGTTACTTTATGAAAGTGAAGAGTGATGCAGATTTAGAGTTTGTCAAAGAGTATAAGCTAAAACCACTTTTAGAAGAGTATTTTTATGCTGATGAAACAAACTATAAAGATATTTTGGGAATACTCGAAGATTAATCTTATACTGTGTGTACAAATTTTACTACTTGAAGCACAAAACGCTATAATACATTTATGAATTATAAAACAATTGCACAAGAGACTCTAAACATAGAAGCACAAACACTTTTTAATGCAGGAATGCTTATTGATGATGTTTTTGATAAAGCTGTTGAGACAATCTTAAAATGCAAGGGTAAACTTATCATTACAGGTGTTGGTAAAAGCGGACTGATTGGAGCTAAAATGGCTGCAACTTTCGCTTCTACTGGAACACCAAGTTTTTTTCTCCATCCAACTGAAGCACTTCACGGTGATCTTGGTATGATTGGTGAGGACGATGTGGTGATAGGCATTAGTTACAGTGGTGAGAGTGAAGAGCTTAGCTCAATTTTACCTCATATAAAACGTTTTAATGTACCGCTTATCGGTATGACTAGAGATGAAAAATCTACACTCGGCTCTTTTAGTGATATGGTTATAAAGATAAATGTTGAGAAAGAGGCTTGCCCAATAGATACGGCACCAACTTCTTCAACAACTTTAACACTTGCTCTTGGTGATGCTTTAGCAGTTTGCCTTATGAAAGCTAGGGATTTTAAAAAGAGTGATTTTGCTTCTTTTCATCCGGGTGGTGCTTTAGGTAAAAAGCTTTTTATAAAAGTATCAAACCTCATGCAAAAAGACAAACTACCACTCATATCAAAGAATGCAAAACTCAAAGATGCAATTTTAAGCATCAGCGAGGGACGTTTAGGCACAACGCTAATAGTGGATGAGAATGAAAAACTACTTGGACTTTTAAGTGATGGTGATGTTCGTCGTGCACTTTTGAGTAAAGACTTTTCACTTGAAGATGAGGTTTTAAAGTATGCAACGCTAAACCCTATGACATGTGAGAATGCAGATATACTTGCAAGTGATGCACTTGTTTTAATAGAAGAAAAAAAGATACAACTGTTGGTTGTTACTGATAAAAATAAAAATATACAAGGCGTGCTTCATATTCATACGCTTATAGAAAAAGGAATTTCATAATTATGATGAGATTAAACAAATTTATAGCACACTACTCGACATACTCGCGTCGTGAAGCTGACAAAGTCGTTCAAGATGGTTATGTAAGAGTTAACGGTGAGATACAAGAAAACCCAGCGACTCAAGTTGACGAGAAAGAGGATATTGTTTATGTAAGCGGAAAACAGATAAGCCGTCAAGAAAAATATACTGTTATCGTTTATAACAAACCAAAAGGGGAGCTTGTAACAAAGTCTGACCCTAAGGGACGTCGTACTATTTATGATTCACTGAGCCATGAGTTTAAACATTTTGTTCCTGTTGGACGACTAGACTATGCTAGTGAGGGAGTACTTCTGTTAACAGATGCTTCTCATGTTGCAACTGCTCTGATGACTTCAGATTTAGAGCGTCGTTATAAGATAAAGATAAAGGGCGAGGTGACTTCAGAAATGGAGACTGCTATGCTTGAGGGTATGTATATAGCTGATGCTACAGCAGGTGGGCACTCTCACTCTAAGATAACATCGATGGAATTTAAGCCATTTTTAGGGTATCAAATCCAGAAAAATGCACACAACTATTCAACACTTAAGGTTGCAATTGCTGAGGGTAAAAACCGTGAACTTCGTAGGTTCTTCGCTCACTTTGATGCTGAGATAGCTGACCTTAAACGTGTAAGTTTTGCAGAGATTGAGTTAAACAATCTTCCAGAGGGTAAAACACGCTTCTTGACACGTAGTGAGTACTCAGCACTCTTTACTTTCTTAAAATCAGAAGAAAAATTAGCGCGTGAAATGGCAGGAAATAAACCTAAACCAGTGTTTAAAGCCAAATTTAACAAAGCGAAACCTGCTCCTAAGGCTAGAGGGGATTCAAAAGCAAATCCAAATGGTAAAAGAAAAAAGTAGTTATTACTTAATTTGGGTATAATTTAATAAAKAATAATNAAAARTGGAGATAAAATGTTAAAACAATTCATAATAACAGTGCTAACGACAAGTATAGTTTTCGCAAGCAGTTTAAGTGAAGATGCAAAAGATGCAGGGTTTGTAGCAATTCCGGCAGATAAAGGCTCTCTTTTAAAACTAATAGATGATAAGAGCAATCCTATCACAAGAGAAAAAACACAACTTGGTAAAATGCTCTTTTTTGAGCCGCGTTTATCTAAGAGTGGWCTTATYAGYTGTAACACTTGTCATAACTTGGCAACTGGTGGAGATGATGGTTTAGCTGCTGCTGTTGGAGATAAATGGACTGTAAACCCACACCACTTAGGTTCTCCAACTGTTTATAACGCAGTCTTTTTTGATGCACAGTTTTGGGATGGACGTGCGCATGACTTAGAAGCACAAGCTGCAGGACCAATCCTAGCAGGCCCAGAGATGGCAAATACAAAAGAGAATGTTGTAGCTACAGTTACTTCAATGCCTGAGTATGTAGAGAGATTTCAATTATCATATGGTAAAGATGTAAAAATAACTTATAAATTAATAGCAGATACTATAGGAAATTTCGAGCGCACATTAATAACGCCATCTGCATTTGATGACTACTTAAATGGTAAAGAAGATGCACTTTCTAAAGCTGAGAAAGCTGGAATGAAAAAGTTTATAGATATTGGCTGTGCAACTTGTCATACAGGTATAGCTCTTGGTGGTTCTATGAATATGCTTGGGGTTACTGCGAAGTATGAGTATGCAAATGTAGGTGACTTTAAGGGTGATGCAAACGGAATGGTAAAAGTACCAACTCTAAGAAATATCACACAAACTGCTCCATACTTTCATAATGGACAGATAAAAWCACTCAAAGCTGCGATAGTGGAGATGGGAAGAATCCAGCTWGGCAYAAAYATCTCTGATAAAGATGYAGYTKCAATCGAGCTCTTTTTGCATACGCTAGATGGAAGAAAACCTACTATCGTTTATCCAGTRTTACCAACGAGAACTRCAACAACTCCTACACAAAACATCAATTAAAGTAGAATTACTTTGGTTGATTTTACGCAACTGCTTCGACCGAAAAACTTTGATGAGCTTGTAGGTCAAGAGCATCTAAGTTCGGAGGGTTCACCTCTTCGCACTTTATGTGAAAAATTTGCTTTAGGACATAGTTTTTTTTATGGTCCTGCTGGAACTGGAAAAACTTCTCTAGCCAGAATCATAGCTAAAGTAATGGACCTGCCTTTTTATGAATTTAACGCAACTAGCCTCAAAATAGATCAACTCCGAAAGATATTTGAACAGTATAAAAATGCTCTACAAAAACCTCTTATATTTATAGATGAAGTACACCGTTTGGCAAAAAATCAACAAGAAGTTTTACTCCCTGTGATGGAGAATAACTCTGTTTTAGTTATTGGTGCTTCAACTGAAAACCCATTCTTTTCACTCACTTCAGCTATCCGTTCACGTTCCATGCTCTTTGAACTAAAGTATATCTCAAACGCAGCACTTAGTGAACTTGTAATTCGTGCTTGTAACTTAGGAGAATTGTCTTTAGATGAGCAAACCCAGGAGTACTTAGTATCAAGTAGTGGCGGCGATGCTAGAGCGATGCTAAAACTACTTGAGTTTTCAGCAAACTTGGATGTACCTATCACAGTTGAAGTACTAAAGTCTCTCAGACCAAATGCACTTCAAGCTGGCAGTAGTGAAGMTGGAGTTCATTATGAYCTCATATCTGCACTTATAAAGTCAGTTCGTGGAAGTGATGAAAAYGCAGCAATTTAYTATYTKGCTCGTYTWATAGAAGGTGGAGARAGTGCDGACTTTATAGCWCGGCGHTTAGTAATCCTAGCAAGTGAAGATATAGGAAATGCAAATCCHCAAGCGATGACACTTACAGCCTCATGTCTAACATCAGTCAGTAAAATTGGCTTTCCTGAAGCGAGAATYATCTTAGCTCAAGCAGTCATTTACCTTTGTGGCTCACCTAAGTCAAAYGCAGCATACTTAGCGATAAATGCAGCTTTAGAVTCTGTAAGAAGTGGAAATATCTTAGATATTCCACCTGVCCTACVGCAAAACGATGGTAAGGGTTACTTATATCCGCATGAYTATGGTGGTTATGTGCAACAAGACTATTTATCTAAACCTCTCAAATTTGTAGAGCTTAAAGATATAGGTTATGAGAAAAAAATGAAAGATTGGTTAAAAGGCATAAAGGATTAATCTTTTTCGTGATATATTATGTAATACAAAATTATAAGGTTTTTTATGTCACAATCTCAACGTAATTTCGAAGTTATAATTGTGGGCGCTGGTATATCTGGTGCAGCACTTGCTTATGAGTTGGCTCGTTATACAGATGTCAAGAGTATAGGTATTTTAGAGAAGTATGAAGCTATCGCAACACTTAATTCAAAAGGTACAAGTAACTCTCAAACTATTCATGTTGGCGATATTGAAACAAACTACACCTTGGAAAAAGCAGCTATTACTAAACGAACAGCTAAGATGGTTGAAATGTATTGCTTGCAACACCATCTTCAAAACAAAGCAATCTTCTCTCATCAAAAAATGGCTCTAGGAGTTGGTGAGGATGAGGTAGAGTTTTTACTACACCGTTATGAAGAGTTCTCAGAACTTTTTCCCTACTTGGAAGTTTGGGATAAAGATAAACTAAAAGAACTGGAACCTAAGGTTGTTTGGGGTGCTGATGGGAAAGAGAGACCTGAGCCTATAGTGGGAATAGGAACACGAGGGCAATGGACAACAGTTGATTATGGTGTTTTAGCTGAGGATATGATACAAAAAGCAAAAGAAGAGCCAGATACAGAGGTAGAGATTTTTTTAAATACCGAAGTTAGAATTATGGAGCGAAGTGGTAAACGGGGGTATAAGGTTTTCACAAATGGAAAAACTTTTTATGCTGACTTTGTTGTTGTAAACGCAGGGGCGCATAGTCTTTTTTTAGCACATAAGATGGGTTATGGTCATAACCTTGGCTGTCTGCCAATCGCTGGAAGTTTTTATCTTACAAATGAACATCTCCTTAATGGTAAAGTTTATATGATTCAAAATCCAAAACTCCCTTTTGCAGCACTTCATGGGGATCCGGATATTTTAGTTAATGGATATACACGTTTTGGACCTACAGCACTGATGTTACCAAAACTAGAACGTTTTAAACCAGGAACTTACCTAGACTTCTGGAAAACTCTTCGACTTGATATGCATATAGTTAAAGCATTATGGAAATTACTCAAAGAGAGTGATATTCGTTCGTACATCATGAAAAACTTTCTTTTTGAAGTGCCTTATATAAATAAGATACTTTTTTTAAATGATGCTCAAAAGATTGTACCATCCCTTACAAAAGAGCAGTTTACATATGCCAAAGGTTTTGGGGGCGTACGACCTCAGGTTATCAATAAAGATGATGAAAAACTAATGCTTGGAGAGGCTTCAATCAATACAGGTGAGGGTATAATTTTTAACATGACACCTTCCCCAGGAGCTACAAGTTGTCTTGGAAATGCAGAAAGAGATCTGCGTTTTGTGACTGCCTACTTAGGAAAAAGTTTTGATGAAGAGCGTTTTAAGGACGAACTAACGGAAGGTGAGTACTGTGCACTTCCAGAGCCAATAGAGACTCAAAAAGAGAATGTAAACCGTATTAGAGATGCGATAAGAAAAACATATGAAGAGTATTATATTGACCATATTGAGGGTGAGCCAGATGAAGACTTCTGGAACCAACCACATAGTAAGATTTAGTATATAGAAGAGAGGAATATTTAATGGAAAGTAAAACAGTAGCAGAACAAGAAGCCTTAGATTATCATCAGCACCCAAGTGCTGGAAAAATTTCAGTTGCAGTTACCACATCAGTACTCACTCAAAAAGATTTGAGTTTAGCATATACACCTGGTGTTGCTGTTCCTTGTTTAGAGATACAAAAAGATAGTGAAAATGCTTATAAGTATACTACTAAGGGAAACTTAGTCGCTGTTATAAGTAATGGAACTGCAGTTTTAGGACTTGGAAATATAGGTGCACTTGCTTCAAAACCTGTGATGGAAGGAAAAGGGGTTCTTTTTAAGAGCTTTTGTGGACTTGATAGTTTTGACATAGAAGTAGATACTGAAGATATAGATGAGTTTTGTAGAACTGTAGCTCTTATATCTCCTACATTTGGTGGTATAAACCTAGAAGATATTAAAGCTCCTGAGTGCTTCGAGATAGAAAAAAGATTAATTGAAGAGCTCGATATTCCTGTTATGCATGATGATCAACATGGAACAGCCGTAATCTCAACAGCTGCGATTATGAATGCTTGTGAGTTGACAGGTAAAAAAATACAAGATATTAAAATCGTTGTTATAGGGGCAGGGGCAGCAGCTATCTCTTGTGCAAGACTTTATCGTTATATTGGTGTGAAAAACATCTTTATGATTGATTCCAAGGGTGTTATACATGATGAGAGAGATGATTTAAATAAGTATAAAAAAGAGTTTGCAGCTCCGACTAAAACAAGTACTACAGAAGTATTTACAGATGCAGATGTAGCAGTTGGACTCTCTCGTCCTGGCTCTTTTTCAGTAGAAGATATTAAACTGATGGCAGACATGCCTATAATATTTACTTTAGCAAATCCAACTCCTGAGATTTTTCCACAAGATACAATAGAAGCACGTCCTGATGCTATCATAGCAACTGGACGAAGTGACTTTGATAACCAAGTAAACAATGTTTTAGGTTTTCCATTTATCTTTAGAGGGGCAATGGATGTTCGTGCAAAAAATATAAATATAGAGATGAAAATAGCAGCAGCTCATGCCTTAGCAGACTTAGCTAAAAAAGAAGTCCCTGAGTATGTAAATGAAATTTTTGGGAAAAAACTTTCATTTTCTAAAGAGTACATTATTCCAAAACCATTTGATAAACGTCTTGTGGTAGAAATTTCATCTGCAGTAGCAGAGGCAGCAGTTAAAAGTGGAAGTTCTAGTATGAAAGATTTTGATATTGAAGTGTATAAAAAAGAGTTAGCCTTACTTATTAAGTAGTTTTTTGTGCCTCTTTATAAAAGCGAGTAAGTCCGCGTTTGGACTTAGAGTCTAAGTTGTAAGAGATAAGTTTTAGATACTCTAAAATATCTTTTTTACTTACTCCTGTCTCCTGCGATGCTTTTTGTAAGAGGTACTGGGGTATTTTTACATTTCTTTTTAAAAATTCTTTTTCTATTTTTTTGTATATTTTTTTATCTTTATGGTAACAGAGTAGGGCAAAAACAAAGGGCAGTTTATATCTTTTGTGCCACCTATCTGCAAGATCGATATATGCATCATTTATAAGTGCATAACGAAGTGCTTTATCGCCTATAAGTACTTCACCCTCTACATCTAAAATATTTGCAAGAACATTTGAACTCGCTGATTCTGCATCACTCTTATTTTTGTGTGAGGGGATGACTATAACGCTTTTGACATCTCTTTTGGCAATTATTCCAAGCCCTACATATTTACTTTTTTTAGCACTGATACTTGATATAAACGCAGCATCTACTCTACGGGAGTGAAAGTCTTTGTTTATTTTAGAAGGAACACCGCGTTTATACTCCATACTTATTTTAGAAGAGCTGTTCTTTAAAAAAGCTTTCATAAAAACATGAAATGGAAGAAGGTTAAGATACTGTATTTTGCCAAAAATCATGAAAGCATTATACTTTGATAATATTAATTTAGGTACTATTGCATTACAAATTAGTGCAAGGAAATAAAATATAATATGAATGAAATGTACAGCCTAGGATTATCCATACATAGTGTCGTAGCACTTGCTACTTTAGGAGTGATTTTTATGAATCTTTTTTTACTAATAAGCAATAATGACTTAAAACAGTACAAAAGACTTCATAGTATAGTGCTTTGGCCTCTTACATTTAGTGTTTTAGGTATAGTTATATTTACAGGTATCACTATGATGGCAGCAAAACACTTAGACTTTAGCTTATCAAATATCATTATGATTCTAATCACTATAATCTACATCGTTTTAGAAGCGAAACGTGTAAAGTCTTTGAAGTACTTAAGTGATACTAAAGAGCATGCTTTTAATGCCTATAAACCAATGGCTAGAACTATTTTACAAATAGAGTTTATACTCATACTTATTCTCTCTCTTGGGATGTGGTTTCTTTGATATATATCTTTGATGACAATGCAAGTAAGGACGAACTTATTTTAAAAGGGGAGCTTCACAAGTATCTCATAAAAGTGCGTCGTCATTCCCTAGGAGATGTTCTGTCTTTTAGAAACAAAGAAAATATAGCAAGATTACATAGATATAAGATAAATACACTTGAACCACGATTTGCCACTTTAGAACTTATTAGTTCAGAAACTCTTGAAGTAAGCCCACGTAAAGACTTACATATCGCTTGGTGCGTCATCGACCCTAAGTCAGTTGAAAAAGTACTCCCGTCTTTATGTGAGATAGGAGTGAGCCGTATCTCTTTTATAGGCTGTGATAGAAGCCAAAAAAACTTCAAAATCGACTTTAAACGCTACGAGAGAATAGTAGAAGCCTCTATGCAACAAAGCGGACGAACTTCTTTTATGAACTTTGATAGGTATAAAAACATTACTTCTTTTATACAAGAGTTTCCAGATACAAAAGTCTTTGACTTCACACAAAATATTTTACAAGACAGTAGTGACTTTAAACGAGTGCTCATAGGCTGTGAGGGTGGTTTTTCAGCGAATGAGAAAAAGTTCTTAGAATCTCAAGAAGTTTTTAGACTAAACTCTAAGATGGTACTGCGTTCTGAGTCTGCTGTAATGGCAGTGGCTTCTAAAATTTTGCTATAATTTTTTACAAATAATAAGGAAAAATATATATGAATGCAAAAACTTTACAAATAGTAACACTAGTACTTCTTTTAAGCTCAAGTCTTTACGGTGTTCAAAGTACGAAAGTAAATGAAAACACAAAATATACAGCGAATATAGTTCCTAAAGAAATGACAGTTCAAGTTAAGAAACAGAGATTTCTTGATTTAGTTGTTCCCGCAGTGAATAAAGTATATGCTGATTTAGATGCGAAGTATAAAGAAGCTAAAAAGATTGTAAGTAGTGGAAAAACAGATGCTAAGATAGAAAAACTAATGAAATCATATAGTGCTAAAAGTCCAGAAGATTTATTAGTTAGAATGAAACCTCATGCAAAAAGTGTAGCTATATCACAAGCGGCTATGGAGTCGGCTTGGGCAACTTCAAGGTTTACAAGAGTTGCTACAAACCTTTTTGGTGTTTGGTCTTTTAACAAGAATGAGCCAAGAGTCGCAGCAGGCGAGAAACGCGGTGCTAAAACTATATATGTAAAAAAATATTCTACCGTTGAAGCTTCTATTCGTGATTATTATAGAGTTTTAGCGACTGGTAGAGTTTTTGGTGGTTTTCGTGCAGAAAAGATGAAAAGCAATGACCCCTACAAGTTAGTAAAAAAACTAGATAAGTACTCTGAAAAAGGCGCTGAGTATGGAAAAGAGTTAAAGTCTATGATTAGTTATAACCGCTTTTATAAGTTTGATTAGATTTTTAAGAAAAATTTAGATATAATTTCAGTTCAAAAATCTGCACCCATACGGATTTAAAAATATATAGTATTACGTAAACATCGTAGTACAAAAGGCAAATAAAATGAGAAAAGATTTACACCCAAACTTCGTAACTTGTACTGTAACATGTGCTTGTGGAAACACTTTTGAGAACAGAGCTGTTCAAGATACGCTTAAAATAGACATCTGTAATGAGTGTCATCCATTCTTCACAGGTTCTGAGAGAATGGTAGATACAGCTGGTAGAATCGAGAAGTTTAACGCTCGTTATAACAAAAAATAGTCAAGAACTTTTTTTGCTTAGTCTAGTTCCCACTCCCATTGGTAACATAGGCGACATATCACTAAGAAGTATCGAACTTCTCAGTGATGCTGATATTCTCCTCTGCGAAGACACTCGCGTTACAAAAAAACTCATAAATATACTTAAAGTTCGTTACAACACTACTTTTAAAGAAGACCAAGAGTTTATTTCTCTTCATTCACATAATGAAAAACATTTTATTGAAAAACTATTACCTGATTTTTTTGACTCAAATATTGTATATGCTAGTGATGCTGGTATGCCAGGAGTTAGTGATCCAGGTCAGGCACTTGTAGCTTACTGTTTAAGAGAAAATGTAGCATTTGATGTTTTACCAGGTGCAAACGCAGTACTAACTGCATTTGTTGCAGCTGGATTTGAGGAGACAAAAATGCTCTTTTTAGGCTTTTTAGACCATAAAGGAGCTTCTCGTGCCGCAGGACTTCAAAAAGCTCTTCATAATGGTTTTACTACTATTTTATATGAATCGCCGCACCGTTTAGAGAAACTTCTTTTAGAGTTAAATGAAGAAGAACCTAATCGTGAGATATTTTTAGCAAAAGAATTAACGAAGAAGTATCAGAAGTATCTCAAAGGTACAGCATCAAATATTCTAAGTATTCTTGATGGAAATTTTCGTGGAGAGTGGGTTGTTGTGCTTAGTGCAGGTCAAACGCAGGCAGACTCCGCTATTAGTGAAAAAGATATACTTTCACTAGACCTTCCAAAGAAGGTTCAAGCAAAATTAATATGTAAGATTACAGGAGAAAATAGTAAATCCTGTTATAAAAGATTATTAGAATTAGAATAGATTCTAAAAAAACAGATATTCCTCACTAAATAAACACTTTTTTTAGATAGAATACCCACATGTTAATTTATGCAAAACAACCAATATATTATTTAATTAATAAATACCCCAACAAAATCAAAACACTGTATCTAGCCAAAGAGCTAGAGAAAAAAGAATATTCTCGTCTTATGAAAATGGACTTTGAAATTAAAAGAATTCCAAATGAAGCTGCACAAAAGATGTGTAAAAATGCTTCTCATCAGGGTTTTTTAGCTGAGGTTGAAGATGTTCATCTTCAGCCATATGATTTTTTATTAGAGAAAAAATTTGTACTCATTCTCTCTGGTGTAACAGATGTAGGAAATATAGGTGCACTCGTTCGTAGTGCTTATGCTCTAGGAGTAGATGGAATCATCGCCTGTGGTATAAAACAACTCCCCCTAGATACGATTATGAGAACAAGTACAGGTGCTCTGTATGATATGCCTTTCGCGATAGAAAACAACATTCATGATGTAATTAATGACTTTAAAATGTCAGGATTTACTACATATGGTGCAGATATGAGTGGAATGGATATAAGAGAGACTCGTATAGATAAGAAAAAGATACTAGTTCTAGGTAGTGAGGGGGAAGGTCTGACTTCTCGTATCGTTTCAAAACTAGACTGTGCAGTAAGTATAAAAATGAAGCACGAATTTGACTCACTTAATGTGAGTGTAGCAGGTGCAATTTTAATGGATAGGATGAGATAATGAGTGAAGAACTAGCAAGGTTAAAGAGTTTAGGTACACAAAAAATATATGAAGATACACATATCCCGGTATTACATGTAAAAAGTATTCTTGAACATAACTTTGCGAGTTTACAAAGAGTACAGTTTTTAGGATTTGTTTCTATCTTAGAGAGAGAATATGGTTTTGACCTCTCAAGTCTCAAAGCATCTGGTGTAGCTTATTTTGATGAAAAAGATGCTAGTAAGCTAGAAGAAGGTCTTTTTGTTGTACCAAATGAGAAGAAAAAAACAAATGCTATTTACGCACTTATCGCTATAGGAATAGTTATAGTGACAGTGCTATACGAGCTCGGTTATTTTGGCGAAGAAAAGCTAAAAGAACAAAAAGTAGATGATGTACTTATCCACAAGGTGCAAAAAACAATAAAACCAGTAAAAATTGTAGAAGAAATTAATACTACGAAAGAGAATAATATCACAGATAATAAACTTGGAGTAATTGAAGTTCCTGAGGTAGTTGTAAAAGTTGCAAAGTCATTTAAAATTTTTACAAAGTCTAAGGTTTGGTTTGGTTATATCGATGTAGAGACAAATCAAAAGAAGCAAAAAACATTTAGTGGTGAGATAGATTTAGACCCTAATAAAAAATGGTTGCTACTTTTTGGACATGGATATATAGATATGTTTGTAAATGGAGAAGTAGTAAAAATGAACTCAAGGAATGATATTCGTTTTTTATATGAAAACTCTACTATAAAAAAGATCTCTCTACAAGAGTTTAAGAGACTAAATAGAGGTTATAAATGGTAAAATTTTTATTAGGATTTATCCTAATTTTCAATCTATCATATGCTGATGATTTAGAAATAGCTAAGGGTGAAGAATCTAGTGAAAATCAACTAACATTAAAGATAAAAAGTTTTTTAGATGAAGAAACATATAATGAAAATAGTGAGTTTATAAATGTTATTTTTGACCCAGAGAGTACATTTTATGAAAATAAGAGAATAAACTCGGTTAAAGTTGCACAAACACTTAAAGAAAATGGACTTCTAAAACTCTTTTTTACTAAGCCTAGAGAGTTAAAACTTAATTTTAAAACAAGTGGTACCCCACTCTTTTTTGTAAAACTCATGGGTGATACCCTTCGAAATATTGGTTACTACCGTTATGTGACACGAGCTTCAAATCTTGATGCATCAGAGTTTACTTGGAATATATCGCTCACATCAGAGTATGCAACTGACCCTCTTGTTTTAGAACAAGAACTACAAAAAAGTGGCTGTAAAATCATAGATATAGAACGTAACTCACCATATGAGTGGACATATGTTATTGATATGGACAAGGGCTATTTAGACATAGAGGTTTTAACTTCAAGAGAAGACATCAGACTCAAACGTTCTCTTTATGCTCACTGGCTTAATGTATCAAAGATTAAAGTACTCAATATTTCTAGTAGCCGTCGTAATAGTTGGTATCCATATATCTCTTATTATGATGCATCATTGCATCTCTTAAAAGTAATTAGAGAAGATGAMATCTACCACAGCATCAGACTAAATATCCCCCAAAATGCAAAGTATATGAAAATTGCAGACCTCTATACTATGAAAAATATTCGCGACGAACTAAAGCTTCAAGCGCAAGGTGTGAAGTAGTAAAACACTCTATTAGTTTATTCTCAATTTATTTAGATAAAATGTCATTAATAAATTTAGAGGGCTAAATATGTTTGATGAGATAAAATTTAACAGAGTTGAGAGATTGCCGAAGTATGTATTTGCTGAGGTTAACGACATTAAAATGCGCGAGCGCCGTGCAGGTAAAGATGTTATAGACTTTTCTATGGGTAATCCTGATGGTGATACTCCAGAGCACATTCGTGCAAAACTTGTTGAATCGGCCCAAAAAACTAAAACACACGGTTACTCTACTTCTAAGGGTATCCCTAAACTTCTAAAAGCAATTGCAGACTGGTATGAGCGTCGTTATGACTGTATTCTAGACCCAGAGACTGAATGTGTAGCAACTATGGGAAGTAAAGAGGGTTATGCTCACTTAACATACGCTATCACAAATCCAGGTGATGTTGCAGTTGTTCCTGACCCTACATATCCTATTCATGAGTTCTCTTTTATACTTGCTGGTGGAAATGTTGTAAAGTTTGGTATCAAGTTTGATGAGAAGTATCGTATAGATGAAGATCACTTTTTTGAAAATCTAGACCGTGTTTTTAAAGAGAGTTCTCCTAAACCAAAGTATGTTTTAGTAAACTTTCCACATAATCCTACAACTGCGACAGTAACTCAAGAGTTTTATGTGCGTTTAGTAGCTGAGGCAAAGAAAAAAAGATTTTATGTCATCTCTGATATCGCTTATGGTGACATCACTTTTGATGGTTATAAAACTCCTTCTATTATGTCAGTTCCAGGTGCAAAAGATGTAGCAGTTGAGTCTTTTACACTTTCTAAGTCTTATAACATGGCAGGTTGGCGCGTAGGTTTCTTTGTTGGAAATCCAAGACTTATCGGTGCTTTGCAGAAAATGAAATCATGGTTGGATTATGGAATGTTTACTCCTATTCAAGTAGCAGCAACAGTCGCACTTAATGGCGATCAGCAGTGTGTACAAGATATTACAGATAAGTATAACCACCGTCAAGAAGTTCTCATCGAAGCATTTGATAGAGCAGGTTGGCATATAGAGAAAAATGAAGCGACTATGTTCTCATGGGCAAAAATGCCAGAGTGTGTGCAACACTTAGGTTCTTTAGAATTCTCAAAACGCCTCTTAACTGAAGCTGGTGTAGCCGTTGCTCCTGGAATTGGCTTTGGTGAGTATGGTGAAGGTTACGTTCGTATAGCGTTAATAGAAAATGATAATAGAATTCGTCAAGCGGCAAAAAATATCAAGAACTTTTTAAAACAGTTTGAAGAGTGTAAAATACCAGAGGAAGAGAAATAGTATGATAAAAGTTGGAATAATAGGTGTCGGTACTGTTGGAACAAGTGTAGCTGAAATTTTAAGAGATAATGCTGATGTGATAAGCGCTCGCGCTGGTGTTGACATAGTTGTTAAAAGCGGAGTTGTTAAAAACCTAAATAAAGATAGAGGTCTTGATATCATTATCACTGATAATGTAGATGATATTTTAGATGATAAAGAAATTGACATCGTTGTTGAACTAATGGGTGGTGTTGAAGAACCTTTTGAAGTTGTTAAAAAGGCTCTAAAAGCAGGAAAAGCGGTTGTTACAGCAAACAAAGCCCTTCTCGCTTATCACCGTTATGAACTCCAAACTATAGCTAAAGACATTGCATTTGAGTATGAAGCTTCTGTTGCTGGGGGAATCCCTATCATTACAGCACTTCGTGATGGTCTCTCTGCAAATCATATCGAGTCTATCATGGGAATTATGAATGGTACTTGTAACTATATGATGACTAAGATGACTGACGAGGGTGTCTCTTATGACGCTATTTTAAAAGAAGCACAAGACTTAGGATATGCAGAATCTGATCCATCTTTTGATGTTGGCGGTTTTGATGCGGCACATAAACTTCTTATCCTTGCCTCTATCGCTTATGGTATCGATGCTAAACCTGAAGATATCCTCATCGAGGGAATTGACAAGGTTAGAAGTGAAGACATCGCGTTTGCTAAAGAGTTTGGTTATGCTATCAAACTTTTAGGTATCGCTAAAAAAGATGAAAATGAAGTTGAACTTCGTGTGCATGCTTGTCTTATAAAACAAGAAGAGATGATAGCTAAGATAGATGGTGTTATGAACGCTATCTCAGTAGTTGGCGATAAAGTAGGGGAGACTCTTTACTATGGTCCTGGTGCTGGTGGAGATGCGACTGCATCTGCTGTTGTTGCGAACATCATAGACATTGCAAGAAGTGGAAAGTCAACTCCTATGCTTGGATTTAACAGACCTATGGAGGGAAGTAAACTTACTCTCAAGTCACCTGACGACATTAACTCAAAATACTATCTTCGTATAAATGTTTCAGACCGTACAGGAGTTTTAGCARGTGTTACTAAACTTTTTGAAGAGAATCAAATCTCAGTTGAGACTATGTTGCAACGTCCATCGACTCAAACTTCGGCAAACCTTCTTATTTCAACACATATAGCCTTAGAAAAAGATGTACAAAAGCTCATCAAAGAACTTGAAGCACAAGACTTTGTAAACGCTACTCCGGTTATGATTAGAATAGTATAGTTTTTTATGAAAATCCTTATCACTGGGGCTAGTTCAGGCCTCGGTGCCGAACTAGCTCGTCAGTATGCTAGTCCTCAAAATGAACTCATTCTCTTAGCTCGTAGAGAAGATAAACTTTATGCTCTTCGTAGTGAACTTTTTCTTATATGTAAAAGTGTTGAAGTTATCGTTGCAGATGTAAGAGACTTCAAGCCCCTCCAAGAAAAAATACAAAAAATTGCTACTTTAGACATGGTTATCTTAAACGCAGGTATTTCCCTTGGGCATTCTGGTAACACTGAGCATATTCCTACAATTGAAGAATTTGAAAATCTTTACCGTGTAAATGTACTCTCAGTCCATGCAATTTTAGAGATACTTTTGCCAGTTTTCAAAGCACAGGGTCATGGAAAAATTGTTTTTATATCTTCACTCGCTTCACTCTTTACAATGCCAAGCTCAAAAATATACTCTTCTTCTAAACGTGCTCTTAATGCTTATGCAGAGGGCATTAGATACAAGTATAATCGTTATGGAATAAAGGTCACAAACATCTTACCTGGTTTTATAAAAAGTGAACTTACTGATAAAAATGAGTTTAAAATGCCTTTTTTGCTTGAGACTAAAGTAGGGGTGTCAAAAATCATAAAAGCGATAGAAAAAGATAAAAGAACATATGTTTTCCCCCTTAGATTTTATTTAATCATTCAGCTTTTGAATCTACTTCCAAGTTTCTTAAGAGAGAAAATTGTAGACTCCCTCTCTTGATTGCTGTGAAATTTTAATACTGTTCTACTTGATTGGGAGTAGTTTTAAAATTTTAAAATAGGTGAGATTTAAATAATGGAAAATGAAAATATAGTTACGATAGATAGCGTATGTGCATACTGTGGTGTTGGTTGTGATATAGCAGCACATGTTGATGTAAAAGAGAACAAGATTAAGAAAATATTCGCTCACCCAGATGGTGCTACTTCAGAGGGAAACCTTTGTGTGAAGGGAAAATATGGATTTGATTTTGTTGATTCAAAAGCACGTATTTTAAAACCTCGTATTCGTAAAAGTTTTCTAGAAAAGAATCCTGAAATTAAAGCTACAATAGCTGATTCACTTACTTCGCTTGATGATACATGGTACGAGTCTGATGTAGAAAATGCTACAACAGCAGGGGCTATGAAGTTAAAAGATATTCAATCTAAATATGGTAGAAAATCTGTTTGTTCACTTGGTGGGGCAAGAAGCTCTTGTGAGTCTGCATACTACTTCCAAAAATTTACTCGTTATACACTCAACTCTCCGCATGTTGATAACTGTGCTCGTGTGTGTCACTCTCCATCACTTAAAGGTATGCGTTTGACTATCGGTGAAGGTGCTGCTTCAAATCCATTTGATGATATCTATAAAACAGAGTTTATGATAGTTATGGGTTCAAACACAACAGAAGCACACCCAATCGTTGCAAATCGTATGATAAAAGCAGCACAAGATGGTACAGGTATCGCATGTTTTGATGTTCGTGAAATTAAACTCCATAAATTTTCAAAGTATAAGGTAGTTACTCCTCATGAGTCTAACTTACTTATTTTAAATATGATAGCACATACTATTATCACTGAAGAACTGTATGCTCCTGATTTTATTGAAAAAAGAACAAAAAACTGGGAACACTTTAAAGAGAACATTTTAGCTGATCCTTATGCAAATCCAGAGTTTTTTAGAGAGGTAGAAGGTTTTGAGTATCTTGCAGATATGCTTCCTAAAATCGCTCGTGAATATGCAAGTAAAAAGTCTTTAATTCTTTGGGGACTAGGTATTACAGAGCATGTTGATGGTTCTTATGCTGTAATGGCCATAGTTCACCTTGCGCTTATGACTGGAAATATCGGTTTAGATGGAGCGGGAGTTATGCCTCTTCGTGGACAAACAAATGTTCAAGGCGTATGTGATATGGGTATGCTTCCATACTATGCACCGGACTATCAAGCTCCACATGAAGTAGGTCTTATGACACCTCAGTTAGTTGATGGTATGATTGATGGAACTATAAAAGGCGTGTTAAACATCGGTGAAGATTTAACTCACATCCACCCAAATCTTAACAAAATCACAAAAGCATTTGAGAACTTAGAGCTTATCTTTGTTCAAGAGTTATTTATGACAGATATCGCTCAGCGTGCAGACATCGTTGTAGGTGTTAAATCTATCTATGAAAAAACTGGTGTATATATAAACGCGATGAGAAAAGTACACCTCTCAACTCCTTTAGTGAAGTCTGATCTTCCTGATGACTGGGAAATCATCAAACTTCTTGATGAAAAGATGGGTGGGGGTTATGACTTTAACTCTTCTGAAGATATATGGAAAGATGTTTGTAAAACTGCTACCAATAGATTTAAAGGTGCTACTTATAAAGTGCTTCGTGACAACGAAAAAGTAGGAATCTCATGGCCAATAAAAGAAGATGGAACAGGAACTCCGGTACTTCACAGAGAAGACTTCAGAACACAAGATGGAATCGGTGCATTTAGATATCACGGTTATGAGCTCTCAGGTATGGTTGAAGAGATTTTAAACAAGAGCCTCAAAGGTTACCACCTTACAACTGGTCGTGCTATGGCTCACTACAACAACTCTGCACAGACAAAGTACACAGAAAAGTTAGCTAAACGCTACACTGAAGACTTACTTCTTGTGCACAATGATGATGCGGCAGACTTTACAACTGAAACAGTAATACTCAAAACAGAGTTTGGTCAAACAAACCCTTTACGAGTAAAGTTTACAGATAAGGTTCGTCCTAAGACTTTATATACAACTTTCCACCATGCAGACTCAAAACTCAACAATGTCTTCGGTGACAAAAGTGATGTTCTTATTATGACTGCTGCGTTTAAATCTATTCAAGTAGAGATTATTAGCGTAGCATAATCGCAGGTATAGAGTAAAAAAATTACAAGGAACTCAAGATGGAAATCTCAGAAGAAGCGAAACTAGACATGAAAAATGCACTTAACGGTAAGTTAAGTGATAATTATGATGATTTAAAAATAGTACTAGAAAATCTTAGTGCTAAAAAAGCAGTAACTACAGACCATGGTAGTTTTAAACAGATAGATAAAGCTATTGGTAAAATACAGCTGAAAATGAGCAAGATTAAAGCTTAATTTTAGTCATAGTTGAAGTACTCAACTATTGATTCTCCAGTTCCCAAATTTCATTTGGGAATTCATACTAAATATATACTCCTAAGATAAATACACCTACTATTTATTAAACTGTTGCATGGTATGCAATATGTGCTATAATACCTTATGATTAAATCATTTATACATAAAGGACTTCAAAAGTTCTATGAAAATGGTACTACAAAAGGCATTCAGTTTGAGCACTCTAACAAAATAAAGATGCGATTAACTGCTTTAGATACTGCTAGAGTACTTGAAGATATAGCACTTCCAGGCTTTTATCTCCATGAACTCAAAGGTGATAAAGCAGGAATATATTCTATAAAAGTAAGTGCAAACTGGAGAATAACATTTCGTTTTAAAGACGGAGATGTTGAAATAGTAAATTATGAGGATTATCACTAATGAAAATGCATAACCCCCCACATCCCGGAAAATTTATAAAAGAGGTCTATCTAGATGAGTTAGGCATAAGTGAAAGAGAAGTAGCACTTAAGTTAAAAGTAGCCCCATCGACACTTAATCGTTTAGTAAAAGGCAAAACCTCTCTAACACCAGAAATGGCACTGCGTTTGTCCATCACACTAGGAAGAACACCTGAGAGTTGGTTGCAGATGCAAGACAACTATAGTCTATGGGCAATATCAAAAGAACTTAACCTTGATGATGTTGAAGAGCTTTTAGTTTCGGCATAAGATAAATATTTTAAATAGCTTTAGAAGGATAAAGATGGAAGAAGTAAAAAATAAATTTATTGAATGGTTAGGGAATAAAGTACAAACACAATCACCTTTATCATCTTATCCAAAAGGGCATGATGTAGATCTGCAAAGGTGTTCATATATTGAAAATGAATTGCATCTTGATGTACTCTTTTTTGACCTTGCATTAGACTTTGATGAAAATCCATTTGGTGAGAGTTTATGAGCAGAGCTAAAGGAAACATAGCAGAAGATAAAGCCTGTGTCTTTCTTTATGAAAATGGTTTTGAAATAGTTGAGAGAAATTTTTATTCTCGTTTTGGTGAGATAGATGTCATCGTTACCAAAGATGATGTTATTCATTTTGTTGAGGTCAAAAGTGGTGAGGACTATGAACTTGCCATTCAAAATATTACCCCTTCTAAAATCTCAAAACTCTTAAAAACTTGCGATGTTTATATAAAAAAGAATGCTTACGATGGGGACTATATGCTTGATGCATTAGTGGTTACTCCTGAGGGTATAGAACATTTAGAAAATATCACTATCTAATTTATAAAAGCTTTTATTATCAACTTTTTGCTATAATTATCTCATAATTTTAGAGGATATTAATGATGCAAGCGAAGATATTTTTTGGTTCAAGCCAAGCGATAACAGATACATTTAGTGAAAGAAAGTCACCTTTTAATGGCGAGCTAGTCTCAACTGCTCCACTCTGTACAGGAGATGACGCAAAAAAGGCACTTAGTATTGCACTAGAGGCAACAACTGCAGCTAAAGCATCAACTCTTGCACAAAGATGTAACTGGCTTTTAGACGTTGCTTCGAAGCTTAAAGAGAACAAAGAAGACATAGCAAAAACTATCACTGACGAAGTAGCTAAACCTATCACTTTTGCTCGTGTTGAAGTTGAGCGTTGTATAGAAACACTTACTCTATGTGCTGAGACTATGCGAACTATGCATGGAGAGACTATTAACACAGATGCAATGAACTCTGGGAAAAAAACACTTGCATTTTTTCGTCGAGAACCTGTTGGTGTTGTCGTTGCCATTACGCCTTTTAACTTTCCACTTAACCTTGTAGCACATAAACTAGGACCTGCACTTGTAGCTGGAAACACGGTAGTTCTTAAACCAACTCCAGAAGCACCACTCACTGCTTACAAGTTTGCAAAACTCTTTATAGAGAGTGAGTATGCTATAAAAGATGCACTCTCCGTTGTTTATGGTGATGCAGAAGTAGGTTCGGCTCTTATAGGGTCTGATATACCTCGTGTTATCTCTTTTACAGGTTCCGTTCCTGTTGGAGAAATCATTACAAAAAATTCTGGTATCAAAAAGATAGGACTAGAACTTGGTGGAAACGCAGCTACATTTATAGAAAAAACTGCTGATTTAGCACTAGCTGCATCTAGATGTGCTCTTGGTGCATTTGTAAATTCTGGTCAGGTTTGTATCTCACTGCAACGTATTTACGTTGATGCTCTTGTATATGATGAGTTTGCTTCGCTTATGGCAATGGAGACGAAAAAACTCAAAGTTGGAAGTCCTTATGAGGATGATACTTTTATGGGGCCACTTATAGATGACGAAGCCGCAGAGCGAGCAATGGATTGGGTTGAGTCTGCGATAGAAGAGGGTGCCCAACCTCTGCTTCCGCCTCACCGTGAAGGTCGTATGTTTCATCCTTGTGTCATGGCAAATGTGACTGACGATATGGCGATAGTATGTGAAGAAGTTTTTGCTCCGATAGTAAGTCTTGTTAAAGTAGACTCCTTTGATGACGCTCTTCCTCGTATGAACAACTCTCCTTATGGTTTACAGTTCTCAGTATTTACAAATGACTTGAGTATCACTAACCGTGCTATAGATGAGTTAAACGCAGGGGGTATAGTTATAAATGACATGCCGACACTGCGTTTTGACATTCAACCTTATGGTGGGGTGAAACTTAGCGGTGTTGGTCGTGAAGGTCCTCGTTTTACTATTGAAGAAATGACAGAGATTAAAAGCATTGTCATCTGCTAAAAWGAGAGTTATYATCTCTGCTTGTTTACTYGGWGAGTATTGTCGTTATGATGGTAAAACTAAGCAAGTAAACGCAGTGATAGAAGCTTACAAAGAGTATGAAATCATACCATTTTGTCCAGAAGCCCCTCTTTTTGGAACTCCTCGCGAGAGGATAAATGTTATAGAARTAAATGGYAAAAATAGAATTRTCACGGACAGGACAAATATAGATGTAAGYCTGCGTTTAGAAAAAGAAATCACTGMATTTTGTGCTAAACACCCCGATATAGATGCAATAGTTCTCAAGTCAAAATCCCCAAGTTGTGGTTATAAAACTACTCCTATCTTRAATATTAAAAAAGAAGTTATAAAAGTTGGTAATGGAATCTCAATTGASATATTAAAAAATTATTATAAAGATATAAAAATAGAAAATGAACTTTCTTTTCAAGAAATATAAGAGCAAAATTAAGAAACATACTCTAATCGCTGTAAATTAACATACCAATCATCTCTRAAGTATTTTCGAGAAGGYGTAAGATAGATTTTAAAYGCATATTCATAACACTCTATCTTTCTAATGCACTCTTCTGGAATCTCAAGTTCATTCTCGCAGACACTCTGTGCATAGTSATCGTCCAAACTCTCATATATCGTTAATTCTAGGTTGTTTGCATCTATTGTAAATTCTCTCTCAWGCATTGTTGTACTCCTGATTAAATATGCAAAAKCTTACAAAAATYATRTTTCATRGAGGTTACAATATTTTTAAAAATTACYATATATTTAGTACATTTTAGCTATAATCKYGYAATTTTATATGAGAGATGTAGCTATGAATATCAAAGAAGAGTACTTAAGATTTTTCGAATCTAAACAACACAATCGTGTAGCCTCAGGACCACTAGTTCCAGATGATGCAACACTACTTTTTAACAATGCCGGAATGGTTCCTTTTAAGTCGATTTTTACAGGTGAGATTCCAACACCTGCTAATCCTCGTGCGACATCATGCCAGACATGTATTCGTGCAGGTGGAAAGCATAATGACCTTGAAAATGTAGGACACACAGCCCGTCACCATACATTTTTTGAAATGATGGGGAACTTTTCTTTTGGAGACTACTTCAAAGAAGAGGCTATTGCRTATGCATGGGAATTTATCACTGAAGTTATCAAACTTGATGTTGATAAGCTTTGGGTAACAGTTCATGACTCAGACGATGAAGCACAMRTGTTYTGGGAAAAGCACATCTCAGCAGACCGTATTATGCGTYTWGGTGATGCTGATAACTTYTGGTCTATGGGTGATACAGGTCCATGTGGTCCATGTTCTGAAATCTTTTATGATCARGGGGCGCAAGAGTTTAAYGGTCCTGAAGATAGAATGGGTGGAGAGGGTGATAGATTTTTAGAAATTTGGAATCTTGTTTTCATGCAGTATGAAGTAAAAGTTAAAGGTGGAGATAGAATGCCACTCTCACGTCCTTCTATTGATACAGGTATGGGACTTGAACGTGTTGTAGCTATCAAAGAGGGTAAAACTTCTAACTATGGTTCTTCACTGTTTATGCCGATGATAGAACAAGTTGAGCGCCTAATTGGTAAAGAGTATATTTATAAAACTGGTGCTTCTTACCGTGTTATTGCTGACCATATCCGTACATCTGTTTTCTTACTATCTCAAGGTACAAACTTCTCAAATGAAGGTCGTGGTTATGTACTCCGTCGTATTCTTCGTCGTGCAGTTCGTCATGGTTACCTACTAGGTTTTCGTGCTCCTTTTATGTTTAAAATTGTAGATACAATTGTAAATATTATGGGTTCAGATTATGACTACTTAGAGACAAAAAAAGAGGCTGTAAAAGAGCAGATAGAACTTGAAGAAGCGAGATTTTTTAAGACTATCGAGTCAGGTATAGCACTTTTTGAAGAAGARTTAAAAAATACTAAAGATACTTTTAGTGGTGCGGTAGCATTTAAACTTTACGATACATTTGGTTTTCCACTTGATCTCACTGAAGATATGCTCAAAGAAAAAAATCTTGGACTTGACAGTGAAAAGTTTCAAGAGTTGATGCTAGAACAGAGAACACGTGCAAAAGCAGCKTGGAAAGGTTCTGGTGATGGGGCAACACAGGGTGAYTTTAAAGCACTTTTAGAAGAGTTCGGTGAAAATACTTTTGTTGGTTATGAGTTTGTAACACACTCTGGTGAAGTTCAAGCACTCCTAAACGCAGAGTATAAAAAAGTTGATAGTTTACAAACTGGTGAGAATGGTTGGGCACTTTTAGATACAACTCCTTTTTATGCAGAGAGCGGTGGACAGACTGGTGATGAGGGTGAGTTAGAAGGTTTCGCTAAAGTTTTAGATACTAAAAAATTCTTTGGTCTTTCTCTGGTTGAGATAAGTGTAACTAAAGAGCTTAAGACTGGAACTGTTGTTGATGCAAAAGTAGATACAAGTCGTAACGAAATCATCAAACATCACTCGGCAACTCACCTTCTTCATGCGGTACTCTCAGATGTTTTAGGTGAGCATATCACACAAGCGGGTTCACTTAACGATGCAAGCCGTCTGCGTTTTGACTTCTCACATCCAAAAGCGATAAGTGATGCAGAGCTTAGAGAAATAGAGACTCGTGTGAACAACGAAATTATGCGTCAGATTCCTACTAAAACAGAAATTTTAGGTATAGAAGATGCAAAGAAATCAGGTGCTAAAAGCCAGTTTGGTGAGAAGTACGGTGATGAGGTAAGAGTAGTTAGTTTTGCAGATGCAAGTATAGAGTTTTGTGGTGGGGTCCATGTTGAGAACACTGCAAACATTGGTTCATTTATTATAACTAAAGAGTCTGGAGTGAGTGCTGGTGTTCGTCGTATAGAAGCTGTATGTGGAAACGCAGCTTATAAACATTTCAACGAGCAAAGAGCACTTCTGAGAACTGCAGCAGCAGAGGTGAAAAATCTTGATCTAATCGCAGGAATCAATAGACTTAAATCATCAGTGAATGAGCTAAAAGCTGAACTTAAAGATGCACAAAATGCTTCGAAAGTGGAAGTTGTAGCAAGTGATATCAACGGTGTAACTGTAGTTGTTGAAGAGTATCCAGCTGGAGACATCAAAGAAAAGATTGATGCACTGAAAAATGAAAATGAAAAACTCTGTGCAATGCTTTTTCAAGTCAAAGGTGATAAAGTTCTTATCGCTTGCGGTGTTAAAGGCGCAAATGCTAAAGCCGGAGACTGGATTAAAAATATCGCTCCTATTTTAGGTGGTGGTGGCGGTGGTCGTCCTGACTTCGCACAAGCTGGTGGAAAGCTTCCTGCAAAATTACCTGAGGCAAAAGAAGCTGCTTTAACATTTATAACAAAGGAACTTAACTAATGAAAGAATTTATATATATGATTTTTGCAGACTATAGAACGGAGATAATCTTTTTACATGTCATTTCAGCTGTAGTATGGGTTGGTGGAATGATTGCTATGCGCTATGCAGCTCATAACTCTTTTATGAGTATAGAGTCGCCTCTAAATAGATTAGAGAGAATTTCTCATGGTTTAAAACGTCTCTTTACTATAGTCACTCCTTTTGTGATTATTTTAATTATTACAGCAGTTATTATGGCAGTTGGACTTGGTTTTCGCGAGGCGGCTGTAGATGCTGAGCATAATGTTATAGATGAGTATGCCATGGGTCTTTACAATATGATACATATTAAAGAGGGTATCTGGATGCTTATGGCTATGAACTTAGCTGCGATGGCAGTTTTTAGAGCACAAGCGGATAAACTTTTAGATAAAGGTGATACAAGAGGTGCAAAAGCTAAACTTAGTCGTATAGGAAAGTATATGGTTCCTGTAAATATAGTGCTTGGTCTTGTAGCTATTTACATGGGTGTTTTCTTAAGGAATGCATACTAGATGCTTCGCCTCGCTTCTTCTTCTCAAACTCGTTCAATGCTACTAAGAAATGCCAGTGTAGCATTTGTTCAAGAGAGTGTGGATTTTGATGAAGAAAAAATAATTGCCTCATCTCCTAAAAACTTTGTATATCAAGCAACTTTAGGAAAGTATGAGGCAAATATTAAAGCTTTTGGATACAATGATATGCCACTACTTGTAGCAGATACAGTTGTAACCTCACAGGGAGAAATTTTACGTAAAGCAAGTTCTGTCGATATTGCTAGAAATATCTTAATGATACAGAGTGGTAATGTTACATCTATCATTACTTGTATGATATATCATTCAAAGTATAAAAAGATAATTGATATCTCACAAACTGATTATTTATTTAAAGCATTTGATCCAGAGGCTTTAGATAAATACTTAGAAAGTGGTGAGTGGAGAGGAAAGGCTGGTGCTTGTATGGTTGAAGGGTTTTGTAAATCCTATATCAAAGAGGTACGAGGATTTGAGTCGACAGCAATGGGTCTGAGTGTAGAAGTCTTAAAAACATTTATGGAGAAACCATATGAGTGATATTTTGGAGTTAAATAACATACTATGTGTCACTGTAGTAACAATGATTATCTTAGTTGCATATCTAGTATCAAGAAAATCTTTACAACAAAAAACATACTATAAAAAGATAATTGATAATTCTGCAAATATAGTTGTTGTGCATGATACGAAACATATTGTGTCCGCTAATAAAACTTTTTTTTATTACTTTAAAAATTATACTAGCTTAGCGGAATTTACAAAAAATCATAGATGTATATCGGACTTTTTTGAAGTAGAAGATGGTTATTTAACACCAGAAAAAGGAGAGATTACTTGGTTAGAGTCTTTAGCTGATATTGAGAATAAAAAACACAAGGTAAAAATGAAAATAAATGATGAGAGTCTTTATTTTCTCATCTCTGCTTCTCTTTTGGATGAGAAGAAAAATATTTATGCAATGATACTTTCAGATATTACAGAAGAAGAGAGTATAAAACATGAACTTGTCTCTTTAAGTATAAAAGATAAATTGACAAATATTGGTAATAGAAAGTACTATGATGATATCTTATATGAGCATATTACACTTGCACAACGCTATCCACATACATTTTCATTAGTTCTTTTAGATATAGACTTCTTTAAAAAGATAAATGACTCTTTAGGGCATGATGTAGGTGACCAAGTACTGCGTGAATATACAAAATTTATAGGTTATCACCTTAGAGAAGTAGATATATTTTGTAGAATCGGGGGAGAAGAGTTTGTGTTACTTCTGCCACATACGAGTAAGGATAAGGCATATACTTTAACACAAAAATTACGCTTACTTGTAGAACAATATAAAAAAATAACAGAAATTACTATGAGTTTTGGTGTTGTGGAGTATGAAAAAGGTGATGATGCTCAGACTATCTTTAAACGTGCAGATACAGCACTCTACAGAGCAAAAAATACAGGACGTAACAAGGTCATTATTGGATGATGTTTTATGAGGGAGAGCTAAAAGCACTTCGTAAATCAGGAAGATATAGAACAAGAGAAATAAGTGATAACTCTACACTTGATTTTGCTTCCAACGATTACCTTGGACTCTCAGATAAAGCATCTCTGCATACTATAACCTCACAAATACTTCAAAAATTAAAATCTCATAGCTCGAAAGCTTCTATGCTTGTAAACGGTTATCATCAGATACATAAAGACTTTGAAGATGCACTTTGTGATGCAAATTCCTTTGAAGCAGGAGTCGTTTTAGGAAGTGGGTTTAATGCAAATATTGGACTTATAGAATCACTGGTCAGAAAAGGTGATGAACTTTTTATGGATGAGTTATACCATGCATCTGGAGTTCTTGCTAGTAACTTGAACTCTGTTAATGTTACATTTTTTAAGCATAACGATATGAACGCACTATGTAAACTACTAGAAAATTCAAAGGCTAAACGTAAGATAGTTGCAGTTGAGGGCATCTACTCTATGGATGGTGACTTATGTCCCAAGGAAGTTTTTTCTATCTGTGATAGTGCTAATGCTATTTTAATTGTAGATGAGGCACATAGTAGTGGTGTTGTTGGGGATAAACTTATGGGTGTGTTTGACTTGTATGGTATAAGTCCAAAAGATAACCATATCAAGATGGGAACATTAGGTAAGGCTTATGGAAGTTTCGGGGCATTTATCTTAAGCTCGAAGCATATAGTTGAGTATCTGATTAACCGTGCTAAACCAATCATTTATGCCACATCTCTTTCTTTATATGACACACTTTTAGCACATCAATCTCTTAAATATATTTTACAAAATAGAGATACACTACGAGAAGAGATAAAAGCAAGACAAAAGATAATTTTTGATGAGTTAGGTATAAAGATAGAGGGTCTAATAGTACCTCTGGTAATAGATGACAATAAAAAAGTTTTAGATATAAAAAAAGCCTTGTATAGATCAGGATATAGTGTTGGAGGGATAAGACAGCCAACAGTTCCTCATGCGATTATCAGACTTATAGCTCGTTTGGGTCAAAGTAGAAATGAGTTAAGAGCCTTATGCAAAGAACTGGTGAAAATAAAATAATGAAAATAAGTAAACTAAAAATCATGATAGATAAAAATATTTTAGTAAACATTACATTTGACATACCTGCATCTTTAGCACTTGTAGGACAGAGTGGTAGCGGGAAAAGTTTAACACTCAAAGCACTACTGGGAATGCTGCCAAATGAGATGAGTCTAGACTTAGAATATAGTGCTGACTTTGAACTTGTAGCTGGAAAAAGTGTGGCTTTTATACCTCAAAATCCTTTTACAGCACTCTCACCTCTTACAAAAATTGATAAACAATTTTTTGTAGATGAGTTAAGGGTTAAAGAACTTTTTGATAGTGTTGGTTTAAGTTATGACTTACTTGATAGGTTCCCCCCAGAACTCTCAGGTGGACAACTCCAACGTGTAGTCATTGCAATGGCTCTGAGTAATCAGCCTAAACTTTTACTTCTTGATGAACCGACTACAGCTTTAGACCCAAAGACTCGTGTTATGATTATAGACTTACTTAAATCCTTACAGAATAAAGAGAATTTTAAAATGCTTTTTGTAACACATGATATCTCTTCTGCAAAGAGCTTATGTAAGCATATATGTGTAATCAAAGAGGGAAAAGTGATAGAAAGTGGTTTGATGGATGAAGTGATTACTTCGCCAAAAGCAGAATATACAAAAATATTAATAGAGGCAAATTTTGCCAATAGGGAATTTAGAATATGAGAAAATATTTCAAGAAGATTTTGATTAGTTTACTAGTAATAGGGTTTGTATCACCCTTTGTTTTAGTCGGCTACTTCTTAACTTCATATGATTATGATATATCAAAACTAGTAGAGTATAAACCTGAGGTGACAAGTAGAATATACGATAAAGATGGAAAAAAAATAGCAAATATTTTTAATACAAAACATAGATATTATGCAAGATTCGATGAAATTCCCCCTCGCATCATTGAAGCACTAGTAGCCATAGAAGACACTACGTTTTTTGAACACCCAGGTATAAATATAGATGCAATATTTCGTGCAGCTATTAAGGTTATACGTGCCGGAAAGGCTGTTGAGGGTGCGAGTACCATTACCCAACAGTTAGTCAAAAATGTACTACTAACACGCGAGAAAAAACTCTCACGCAAAATTAAAGAAGCCATATATGCCATAAAAATAGAGCGAGCTTTAAGTAAAGAGCAGATACTCGAATGCTATCTAAATGAGATATATTATGGGCATGGTTATTATGGTATAAAAACAGCTGCGGATGGTTACTTTCATAAAAATTTAAATGATTTGACACTCAAAGAGATGGCAATTTTAGTAGGGCTTCCTAAAGCTCCAAGTACATATGCACCTACAAAAAATTATGATATTTCTATGGGTAGAGCAAACCGTGTTATAAAAAGAATGTATGTTTTAGGTTGGATAGATGAGACAACTTATGAGAGTGCTTTAGTGGAGAACCCAGAAGTTTTTAACACTACACTTACTCAAAATAAAGCACCATTTATAGTTGATGAAGTAGCACGTCGATTTAGGGGTATGAATATAAGTGATTTAAAAACTGGTGGTTATGAGATTTACACTACGATAGATTTAAGATTACAAGAAGCAGCAAGAGAATCATTAAAGTATGCCTATGAAGAATCACTCAAACGCATAGAAAAGTATAAAGAAAAAGAGTTAAAAGAAGTTGCAAAAGATGAGATGTTTGAATTACAAGATGTGAATGTAACTCAGTTAAATGGTGCATTAGCCTCGCTAGATTCAGCAAGTGGAAATATTTTAGCACTTGTGGGGAGTTGTGACTACAAGGTGAGTTCATATAACCGGGCTACACAAGGTAGACGCCAACCAGGGTCTGCGTTTAAACCTTTTATCTACCAAGTTGCTGTTGACCTTGGATTTAGCGGGGCAACAGAGTTAGTAGATATAGCAAAAACATATGCTTATGAAAAAGATGGCGAAGAGAGGAAGTGGAGACCAAGGAACTATGAAAAAAACTACAAAGGTTTAGTAACACTGAGAGAAGCTCTTGTTCACTCCCGAAACCTTGCGACGATAAATCTTGTAAATGATATAGGCTTAAATAATCTCCTTCGAGAACTTAAAAAGTTTAATATTAAACATATCCCAAGAGATTTATCTATCTCTCTTGGAACAATGTCTATGTCACCGCTAGAGTTAGCGGAGGTTTATACGTCTTTTTCAAACTATGGCGTTCAAGTAAAAGCACATTTAATTCAAAGTATAGATAAGGGGAATGAGACTATATATGAGATGCAAGAGAGAAGTCACATAACTTCCATCCCTACACAGTCGTATATAATGACTACTATTCTTCGTGACGTTGTAAACCGTGGAACAGCAAGACGTGCTCGAGTGAGAGGTTTAGAACTTGCAGCAAAAACAGGAACAACTAACTCAAATATTGATGGTTGGTTAGCTGGTTACTCACCAACAATTACAACAGTCGTTTGGTTTGGAAATGATGATAATACACCCATGTATAAGCACGAAACAGGTGGTAAAATAGCTGGACCTGCATTTAGAAGTTTTTATCAAAAAACATTAAAACTGTATCCTCAGATTAAAAGAAAATTTGATGTTCCTGATGGAATTACGGAAGTTCATATTGGTAAAAGAACAGAGTATTTTAGTGATATATCTAGACCACCAAGAGTAGAGCAAATTTCAGATCCCGAAGAAGAGTTGCTGTGGTAATCTAATACATTTGCGATATTGCGGTGAACAAAATATCTAACAGAACCTATCCAGAGGTAATCTGGATTTTGTTGTGTTGATAGTTTGTTAAAGAACTCAGGATCTACTTAGTTAAAAGCCCTGTTGAGTGCACAAAACATTGCTTTRATAGAAGCAGTTGCTATATCACTATCTTTACCTGCTCCAAAACAAGAATTTTCTTTCTCTGTTTGTGGCTCAAAGTAAAGTAATTCTATGTAAGCTACTGCCGTAGCACTACTCTTTTCACCACAGGAGTGTTCAGAGTATGAGTTGATACTAAACTGATGAGTATAATCTTTCATTAATGCTTTTTTGCAAGCATCAATAGGACCATTACCCTCTCCCGTCGCTGTAATCTCCTTCCCGTTGTAGATATACGTAAGTGTACATTTTGATATTTTATTATCAGATGAAAAAGTAAAGTCTACTAAAGATATACTTTCTTTAAGGTTGAAGTATGTATCTTCAAATATTGAAAAAATTTCTTTAGAACTCAGTACTTGCCCCTTCTCATCTGTAACAGCCTGAACTATATTTCCTATTTCAGGGTGCATTGGTTTGGGCAGTTGATAACCATACTCTTTTTCTAAGATATAAGCCACTCCACCTTTTCCCGATTGAGAGTTTATACGAATAACTGACTCGTAAGTACGACCAACATCAGCAGGGTCAATGGGTAAATATGGAACTTCCCAAAATACATCATCTTTCTCTTTTTGATATGCAAGACCTTTGTTTATGGCATCTTGATGACTCCCACTAAACGCAGTATAAACTAATTCCCCTACATAAGGATGTCTGACATGTGTCTCTATCTCTGTACAGCGCTCAACTATGGCTAAAACTTCATCTATGTTAGTAAAGTCTAATTGAGAATCTATACCTTGTGTTGTAAGGTTAAGGGCAAGTGTAATGATATCTACATTACCTGTTCTCTCACCATTACTTAAAAGTGTACCCTCAACTCTATCTGCTCCGGCTAAAAGTGCAAGTTCAGTTGCTGCAATAGATGTTCCTCTATCATTATGAGTATGAGTTGAGATGATTACATTCTCTCTATTTTCTAAGTGACTAGACATCCACTCTATCTGGTCAGCATAGATGTTTGGTGTAGCCATCTCAACTGTTGCTGGTAAGTTAATGATAACTTTTCGCTCAGCATTTATGCCCCAGCAAGCAGTAACGGCATTAGATATATCAGCTGCAAACTCAAGTTCAGTACCTGTAAAACTCTCAGGAGAGTACTCTAAAAATATCTCTCCATCATGCTCTTTTTCATACTGTTTAACAAGTTCAACTCCATCTATTGCTAAAGCAGTTATCTCTTCTTTAGTTTTTCCAAAGACGATTTTTCTTTGTGCAATACTCGTTGAATTATATAAATGAACAGTAGCCTTTTTTACACCCTTGAGTGCCTCAAATGTTTTAGCTATTAAATGTTCACGTGCTTGGACTAAAACTTGAACTGTGACATCATCAGGGATTAAGTTTTTCTCTACCAAGCGGCGTAAAAAATCAAACTCTACTTTTGAAGCAGAAGGAAAACCTACCTCTATTTCTTTAAATCCGAGTTTGAGTAAGAGTGTAAAAAGTTCAAGTTTTTTATTCATGTCCATTGGGTTGATTAGTGCTTGATTGCCATCACGTAAATCTACACTACACCATGCAGGAGCATTTGTAATTGTTTTTGTAGGCCAAACTCTGTTTGGTAAGTCTATTGCTGGATAAGCTCTGTACTTACCCTTAGGAATTGTTTGATTCATAAAGAATCCTTTAACTTGAAATTTTATAATAACACACTCTTACATCTGTTATTTAGTTCGAAATTATATCCTATTTTGATATACAATTTACATCAAACAAAAGGGATGCCTTTGAAAACAATCTTTATTTGACACTTTATACTCCCTCTAACGCTTTTCTCTTGCTCAGTTTTCTTGGTTTTGGGTATCAACCTTCGGTTTTGTCAAAGTTAATATAGATATCACGAACTTTTAAATTCTGTTCGTTAAATGCACCTTTTGCATTGTTTATAACTGGATTGTTGTTTGTAAAAGGATTCTCATTCATGTTAATAGATTATAATAAAAAGTGTAAATTAAATATATAGATTGTTTATCTTGGAAGCAGGAGGGAGTAAAACGAGGTTAAACCTCGTTTTATGATTAGCACTGGTATGTAGTTTTAAACTCATAAGCAGTTGGACGACCTTCATCTGGCCATACATCACGCTCAAATCTATAGTGCTGGTAAGCGTTAATAAACTCTTCGCTAAATACAGGCTTAAGAAATTCGTGATCAACGATAAGACCTTCAACAGCTTGACGTAGCGTGTGTGGCATTTGAGGAATTCCTTTTTCACGAATCTCATCAAGAGAAAGCTCATAAAGATCTTCATCCATTGGACCAACAGGAACATCAGCATTCTTAATACCGTCAAGACCAGCCATCATCATTACAGCAAATGCTAAGTAAGGACAACAAGAACTATCTGGGAATCTCATCTCTAAACGAGTAGCACCTTCGCCAGCACCGTAAGGAATACGACAAGCAGCAGAACGGTTTTTAGCAGAGTAAGTTAAGATACTTGGTGCTTCAAAACCTGGTAATAGTCTCTTGTAAGAGTTTGTTGTTGGGTTAGTAAACGCTGAAACAGCAGCAGAGTGTTTAAAGATACCACCAGCATACTGAAGAGCCATTTCAGAAAGGTTACCGTAGTTTCCTTCTTTGTAGAAAAGATTCTTACCATTTTTCCAAAGTGATTGGTGAACGTGCATACCATTACCATTATCACCAAACATTGGTTTAGGCATAAATGTAGCAGTTTTACCATTTAAGTGCGCAATCATTTTGATAACATACTTATACTTTTGAACATTATCAGCAGCACCGATGATGTCAGAATAAACGATACCGATTTCATGTTGCCCTTGAGCAACTTCATGGTGACCAAGAACAACTTCTAGACCAACTTGTTCTAGTACTTGCATCATTTCAGCTCTCATATCTACAGCAGAGTCAGTTGGGGCTACTGGAAAGTATCCTCCTTTTGTACCTGGACGGTGTCCAGTGTTGTACATATCAGGGTAAGGATTGTTTGAGTTCCACTCACCCTCTTCAGTATCTACTTTGTAACCTGATTCGTTAATGTTATCAACAAAAGTTACAGAGTCAAACATGAAAAATTCGTTTTCAGGTCCAAAGTATGCAGCGTCAGCAACMCCAGTAGMYTCAGCATGTTTAAGTGCTGCTTTAGCGATAGAACGTGGGCATCTTTCATATGCTTGTTCTTTGTAAATGTCATAAACATCACAAAATACGATAATAGTTGGATCAGCAGTAAATGGATCTAAGAATGCAGTACCGATATCTACTTTAAGAAGCATATCTGACTCATTAATTGGTTGCCAAGCTTCAATTGAAGAACCATCAAATGGTAGACCATTGTCTAGTTGACCGGCAGTCACAGCACTCATTCTGTAACTAATATGGTGCCATGCACCTTTAATATCTGTAAATCTAAAGTCTACAAATTGAACATCATTTTCTTTACAGAATGTAAAGAATTCTTCTACATTATTAACGAATTTACCCATTAAATATCTCCTGATTTTTTTCTGAGATAATTATATCGGATTAATGAACAATAAACTCTTTAAGTATGATTAAAAAGTATGCAAAGTAATAGGAATGTTTCTAAAAGTCAAATATATCATCTAGGTTATCATCAAGCGTTTCATTTACTACAAAAAGAGCTTTTATCATCTGAACATTACTACTAATTGAGCTATTTAAAAAGTCGACAGATGGTGCTCCGGTATAAAAGACCATCTCTTTCCACATTATAATATCATTAATAAAAGACTGCATCATTTGAGAAAGATCTCTACTCATGTCTAAAAATGACTGTGAATACTCATCGAGAAGTATCGTTAACTCTTTTAAAGATTGTGCTAATAAATATGTATCATGTGAAATACTTAGGATGTTTACCAGTTTTTTGACATAGATATTAATAGTATCAATATCTTGTATTACCAAATCACATGAGCCCATCATCATTATTTCTGTTTTTAATTTTGTCAAGGTATACTCAAATTCATTGAGTGTATCTAAAGCCATAATCTCATATGTTTGTAGTGAATCTTTGTGTGTGAGTCCTTGTGTGGTTTTAAGCTCTTTTCTCAAAGTCAGCATCGGCACTTCGTCTGTATTTAGATGATACTCCTGAATGATTTTAGGAAGTGCAAATGAAATATAATCTTTTTTAAACTCATGAATAATTCCTTGGCAAATTTTTTCTATCATTTCTTTTACAGTTGTTATAGGGAGTAGTTTCATGTTATCCATACTAAAATAGAAAAAGTTCTCATCCTCCTCAATATAAAGATGACATTTATATGATTTTTGTATTTGGAGTGTTCCTATACCAAATATCAAGCGAACAAAATCATTTAACTGTTCCATATGGTTTTGAAAATTAAACCGTAAAAGGGATGTCTCCCAAAATTGAGATAGTTCATCATCGGTACTTATAAAAAACTTCATTTGATAGCTATAAATATTACTCGTAAAACTATTGAATGCTTGGGCTTGAAAACTTATGTACTTGGGAGTTGAGATTAATTTACTATAATTATTTAAGCGCTTCAACATGATGGCTGAACTCAATGGTTTAAGAATATAATCTTCTGCTCCAGAATTAATAATCTCTTTTTTAACACTTTCATTGTTCTCTGAAGAAACAACAACTATCATAATCTCTGGATATGTATTGCAAATGATTTCAGTTGCTTCTAATCCATCCATAATTGGCATGATTATATCCATAAAAATTAAGTCGATAGGATTACTTTTACAGATATTTATAGCTTCAACTCCATCTTGTGCTTTATAAATATGACATTGAGTATTATATATTCTTGAGTACTGCACTATTAAACGCTCTAAAGCTTCCCTATTGTCTTTTATATCATCTACTAGAAGTATATTCATATGTTTAAATTCTCTCTTTAATATCGAATATTAGAGTAAAACATGCTTTATCATCTACAGTGTTTACCTCAATAGTACTGTTAAATCGTTCAGTGATTATTTTTTTGACAAGATAGAGTCCTATTCCATTTCCATCAGTTTTCGTCGTATAGTCTAAATCAAAGATAGTTTCTATCTTCTGTGCTTGTATTCCACCTGCATTATCCATTATTTTTATGATACCTTTTTCTTCTTGTGTATCAATCTCTAGATAGATTTTGGCATCATATATTTTTTTGTCAGAAAAAGCATCTTTTGCATTGTTTATAATATTGAAAATAACTTGTTGAAATTCATTTTCAATACCAAATATAAAGAAATTATTTTTAATATTAATCTCAATATCTATACCCAACTCTTTAAATGGCATTGTTAAAAAAATGACTATTTCTTTTATAACTTCATTTACGTCAAATCTATTTTCATTAGAGTTACTTTTATAAAAGTTTAAAAAGTTATCCATAGTTTCACTTAAAAATTGAACCTTATTGATTCCTTTTTTTGTAAAGTCATCTATATACTCTTTACTTAAAGCTTGGTAGTCAAATTCCATTGCTAAATCTTCAATTAAAAGAGAGGTTGCTTCCATTGGTGAGCAATGATTTGTACCATTGCTCCAACTTCAGCTGCCTTATTCTGCTCTATCAATAAAGACTCTTTTAGTTCTCGTAAAGAGATTTCATCCGCTACTTTTTTTTCCAAATGTTTTTTATAAGTAAGAAGTTCTCTCTCTTGAAATATTTGCTTAATAATCTTGTTTAGTTTAGTTTCTAGTTTCTCTAATAGAATGGGCTTAATTAAATAGTACTCAACTCCAAGGTTAATAGCCTGAAGTAAATAGTTGTTATCATTGAATGCACTTGTTACGATTATGGGTATATCTTGATTGTTTTTTCTAATCTCTTGTATCATTTCTAAACCATTTTGAATTGGCATCTGTATATCTGTAATAATTATGTCAGGAGAGCACTCAAGAAATTTTGTATACCCTTCTTTTCCATCTTTGGCAACAATAACACTATCAACAAAAAAGTTTAATATAGCTACAAATTCTTCTTGTATAGCTATCTCATCTTCAACATATAAGACTATAATCTTTTTATTCATTGCCGTTTTATCAAATAACAAACTAAACCTCCTATTTCGTATCTGCAAATGTTTTTTTAAGCTTTAAAAAATCATCGATACTCTCAAAAAAAGATTTATTAAATGTGGATCAAAATATTCTGCAACCCTTCTAACATATTAATAGTCCTTGTTAGAAAATATTTATGACTATTGTAGCTAAATACTTAATAGTAATAATAGTGGATAAATGACTACAAAGAACTATGCTAAATGATTCTGTATGGCATATCTAACTAACTCTACATTGCTTTTCATCTGAAGTTTATCTAAAATACGTTGCCTGTAGGTACTTACAGTTTTTGCTTTTATGCCATGCCTTTGAGCTATGCTTATAGGTTTTGTTCCTTTGACTATATCTATAAATACCTCATACTCTCTTTTTGACAACTTTTTATGTAAGTCGTGATGGGTCTGCTTCAGATGAAAATTTGAAGAAATTTTTTCTAAAATATGTATATATTTAATTGGTTTTATTAAGTACGCTGTAGCTTTTAAGTCTATGGCTGTTTGAAGCATCTTTACTTCTCCATAAGCTGTGATAAATATGACTAAAGAGTCTTGTTTTATTTTTCTTATTTCAGCCAACATTTGAAGTCCATCTAAACCAGGCATCTTAATATCTGTTAGTACTATATCAGGTCTATATTTAACAAACATTTCCAATCCCGAGTAGCCATTATCTGTTTTATATACATGTTTGAAATCGATATTTAACATAGAGTGCAACACTTCTCTTGCTTGGAAATTATCTTCAACAATTAGGACAGTCATATTTGAGTAATCTATTTTTKGGGTCATATTAAGATAGATTCTACTAGAWWTTTTTTAAATTATACTTATTTATCCAGTATTATTTAATTATTTTAAGTACATTAAAAATTTATATATTTTTTTAGCTAGAATTAGGGTATTAATAAATATTTATGGATATATATAAACAAAATAAATTCAAGTCGTCGAAAATACAACGATTTCGTTGCTAATGAAACAATAGAAGATTATTCACTTCGGTATGCACCAAAATCTTTTAGAAATTTTTCAGAATTAACTATAGTAAACACTGCTCTTGGCAGCATATCTTTTTTAGCCTTAGAAGCTATAGGTGCATCAATAGCTATAAGCTATGGTTCCTATACTGCCATTTGGGCTATTCTTACTGCTGCTATTATTATATTTTTAACAGCAATTCCTATTAGTTATCATGCAGCCAGATATAATATTGATATAGATTTAATTACAAGAAGTGCAGGTTTTGGATATATAGGTTCGACTATAACCTCTTTAATTTATGCCTCTTTTAGTTTTATATTTTTCGCTCTTGAAGCAGCCATTATGGCTCAGGCTCTCGAACTTTACTTTGGACTTCCTCTATATCTAGGATACTTACTCAGTTCTATTATCATTATTCCACTAGTATTTTATGGAATCACTTTTATAAATAAATTACAGTTATGGACACAGCTGATTTGGGTTATTATGATGATTGCTCCCTTTATCGCTATCTATCTCAAAGAGCCAAACGCCATACATTCTTTTTTAAGTTTTAAGGGAAATATTTCAAATACTGCAGACTTTAACATGTACTATTTTGGGTTTGCATTAGGAATCTCACTCGCTTTAATAGGTCAAATTGGTGAACAAGTTGATTATCTACGTTTTATGCCAACACTACATAAGGGTAATAAGCGTAAATGGTGGACAGCAGTGCTTATGGCTGGTCCAGGTTGGATTATCATTGGTGCAGCTAAACAACTTGGAGGTATATTCCTTGGGGGTGTTGTTTTACTTACTGGACTATCTATTAGTGAAGCAAAAACACCTATAGAGATGTATAATGTAGGATATCAATACATATTTGATAACCCAAGTACTTCTCTACTCTTAGCTACTTTTTTTGTAATAGTCTCACAAATTAAGATAAATGTGACAAATGCTTATGCCGGTTCACTGGCTTGGTCAAACTTCTTTTCTCGTGTGACTCACTCTCATCCGGGTAGAGTCGTTTGGATGGTTTTTAACATAGGGATTGCTCTTTTACTTATGGAACTTGGAGTATTTGATGCACTAGAAAATGTTCTTGGACTTTACTCAAACATAGCGATTGCTTGGATTAGTGCAGTTACTGCTGACTTGCTTATAAACAAACCCTTAGGATTGAGTCCAAAGATTATAGAGTTTAAGCGTGCACATCTTTATAATATCAATCCTGTAGGTATCGGTAGCATGGGTTTTGCTTCTGTAGTTTCCATACTCTCCTTTATGGGTTATTTCGGAGCATATGCACAGAGTTACTCTTCAATCATAGCAATGTGTCTAGCATTTGTTCTCTCTCCTTTTATAGCTTGGGCTACAAAAGGTAAGTACTATATAGCTCGAGAAAATGATTTGCATCTAAACAATGTATCTCAAGAGATATTTTTATGTGAAATATGTATGCATAAATACGAAAAACCGGATATGACATTTTGCCCATTGCACAGTACAAATATCTGTTCTTTTTGCTGCTCTTTAGACTCTTTGTGTCATGACTCCTGTAAGGCAGATACCAAAGGTGAACTCTTAATAATTATAGGAGAGGCTTTAAGTAAACTTACATATAGATATATTTCTCAAATGGCTGCTATACGCTTATTTAAGTTTTTTATTATCTCATCTATCATGCTGTTTATTATGTTTATTGCAGCGTGGATGGTTCAAAGTTCATATATAGCTGGTTTAGATACTCATACACAAAATACTATAGAAGATGCGTTTACAACTTTTTACTTTGTAATATCAATATTAATTTGTATATTGGTCTGGTGGATCTTACTCTCTCATGAAAATAGAGAGCTCGCAGAAAAAGAGCTTGAAGAAAAAGAGCTTGAAGAACGTAATGTAGAGCTGAGTGCACAAAAAGAGTTATATGATTTAGTTTTTGAAAACTCTACCTATGCAATATGCATACTTGATTTAGAGAAAATGAGTATAGCTACTTGTAACAGGAAAGCAGTTGAGATGATGGAGTACAAATCTAAAAGTGAAATTTCAGGTATTAACCCCACTATATTATCTCCAGAATTTCAACATAATGGAAGAAGAAGTGAAGAGTTAGTAAAAGAGTATATTGCTTTAGCTGTAAAAAATACAAGTTTTTCTTTTGAATGGATACATACAACAAAAACTAACCGTAACTTTTGGGTATATATTATACTTACACATATATTAATCAAAGGTAAATCTTATATTCATGCATCATTACACAATATTGATGCTAAAAAAGAGATAGAGCTCAATCTAAAAAACCAGAACCTTATATTAGAGGAGTCTCAACGATTAGCACATATTGGTAGCTGGAAATTAAATCTACAATCTGAAAAACTCTCTTGGTCTGATGAAGTTTATAGAATTTTTGAAATAGATAAAGAGACTATACTCTCTTATGAGTTGTTTTTAGATTCTATACATCCAGAAGATAGAGACTTAGTAAAAAAAGCATATGAAAAGTCTTTATCTACACAAAAAAGATATGCAATTGCACATAGGTTAGTTATGAAAGATGGACGCATCAAGTATGTCTCTGAACAATGTGAAACTACATTCGATTATAATAATGAGCCATTAATATCAATAGGAACTATACAAGACATTACAGCTCAAAAGGAGATAGAAATCCAACTCCTGCAAAATCAAGCTATACTACTGCAACAAGCTAGACTTGCATCTACTGGAGAAATGATTGGTAATATTTCTCATCAATGGAGACAGCCACTCAATACGCTTGGTCTGCTTATTCAAAAATTAAATATGTATTATGAACGGGATATTTTAGATGCAGATAAAATGAAAACTACTATGCAAAAGAGCATGGCACTTATAGAGGGTATGTCAACGACTATTGATGACTTTTGTGACTTTTTTACTCCAGAAAAAGGAAAAGAAATATTTTTTATAGAAGAGGGGATACAAAAAGCATATTCTATTATTGAAGCAAGTTTACAAAATAATTCTATAAAATATACTTTGGATATGAAGGATACATCAATTAAAATCGAGGGTTACATTAACGAGTTTTCTCAAGTAATAGTAAATATACTCAAGAATTCTCAAGATGCACTTATAGATAATAAAATATCCAATGCTTATATTAATGTACGAGTCTATCAGAATAAGAAAAATATTATAATAGAAATTTCAGATAATGCAGGTGGTATTGATGAAGCAGTTATTGCTAAAATATTTGAACTGTATTTTACTACAAAAAAAGAGGGTAAAGGTACAGGGCTATATATGTCTAAAATAATAATTGAAGAACACCATAAAGGAGAACTTTCAGTGAAAAACAGAGGGGGTAGTGCTTGTTTTAAAATACAACTTCCAATTTTTCTTTAGTCTCTAAAAATCAAATATATCATCTAAGTCAAAATTTTCTTCACAGGCAGTGGGTGCTATAATCTGTAAAATAGTCTTATAATCTACTTTAATAGAATTGTTCATAAAGTTTAAGTCTGCACCACCTTGTATGAACAGTGTTTTTAACCACCTGTCTATATTACCTATAAAACCGTACACTAGTCCAAACTCATCTGTATCTAAAAGAAGAAATCTATCCTTATCAGTATTTAATAAGTTGAGAAAATTATTTCAAGTTGCTGTTACACTTTGAATTTCATCATAATATCGCAGTGTAAAACAGAAGAGAGAAAAAGAAGACCGGAGTTTTATAAAGTAATGCTCGTTTATAGAATGTTTATGAATTTGATAATTTATCTCTTGTATATCATCATTGAGACTTATAAGTTCTTGAATGTCATCCTCAGCTATGAAAGTATAAGGTTCAATACATTTAATAACAGGAGCTTTTTTCACTGAGTTTAGAAGCTCTTTTTCTCTTTTTATGTCTGCTGTAACTTGTTCTTGTTTTTGAAGCTCATAGTTTTTCTTTGGTAGTTTAATACTGATTTTATTTTTTTGATAGATAAATTCAGTAGATGTGTTTTATAAATATGCTTCAAAAAGTACTGATACTTTCTGGTTCTATAGGGTAAAGTAGAAGTTTTCTATATTCTCTTCTAAGATAATTTCAAAAAAATGTGCCTTAACACTTGACATATAGCTGAGTGCAAAGTTATAAAAACTCGATACAAAGTTGTGTAGTGAGTCGTGCGATGAATCTTGTGTAGATGTGATGTAGTCCCAAAACTGGTTGAGGTATTCTTCTGCACTTATAGATATTACATACTTAATACTAAAGATGTTCATATCACCATTATCATAGAGGTTTATCGTTTTTCTGTGTGTTCTTAAATTGGGTACTTTTTATTGTATGTTACATAATACTACTGATAGCAATATGCAGTGGTTCTGATTTTGCAACTTTTTTTTGAATGGCCAAAATATCGCTTATTTTATTTAAAAAGATATTACTATGTTTGTGTTGGGTTATTATAATAGAAGCACTGACAGTTAGTAAAGGGTACTTTTTTAGCTCACCTTCTCTACTTTTTGCTAAGATATAAGTATTTTGTTTATCTTTAGCAGTGTAAAACTCTTGTACATCAGTACAAAAGATAGTGATGACTTCGCAAATGTACTTTAAAGATGTATGGAAATCTTCATAAATTATACTTGCAACAAAAAAGTCATCACCACCTATATGTGCTTTAAAAAATCCAGAAGGAAGGTTTTTTCTGATAATATCAGCAAAGAGTTGTATTACTCTATCTCCATTGCGAAAACCATAGACATCATTAAATGCTTTAAAGTTATCTAAGTCAAAGTAGCATAACATATGAGAGTCATTGTCTACATTTACATGGGATATATACTTTTGAATCATTCTATTTCCAGGTAGTTTAGTAAGTGGATTCTGGTCACGAGCAATAATAAGGTTCTCCTCATTCATTATACTAATAATGGCTCTAGCAGATAAAAAGCCAAGGTAAGCAGAGTCCTTAGTTATAATAATTCCTGCTGACTGGGGGTTGTTAGAAAAAAGTTCAATGATAGTCTCTAAACTACTGTTTATATCACTATGAGCACAAGAGGTGATAAGGTTTTTTAGTTTTGATTTTTCTGATGTATTGTTTCGTAATAGGGAAATTCCATAAGGGGAATATAGGTATTCTTTAATCTGGTTTTCGTAAAATACACCAAGAGGTTCATTAAGAACATTAAGTACTGGAGCAATTTGGATATTTTTATTTTTTTTAAAGTACTCTACTACTTCTTTCATGCTCTGTTGTTTATATAGTGGTTGTATATTTTGTATAAATTTTTCTAATTTGGAGTTATCTGTTGTATTTCGTTTAGAGTGTTTTAAAATAGTAACTATATTTTGATACACATCCCTTATATCCTTAGTCTTCTGTGTTGGATACTGTACAAGATACCCTTGAACAAGGTGGCACCCTATCTCTTTACATGTGAGTAGTTCTCCTTCTGTCTCTACACCTTCAGCAACTACCTGAATCCCAAGTTGAATGGAGAGGTTTGTTATACTTCTCAGCATAAGTTGTTTTTTTATATCTTTATCAATATTTTGTAAAAAGTATCTATCTATTTTAATTATATCTGGAGTAGAGTCAAAAAGAAGTTTATATCCGGAGTACCCTACACCAAAGTCATCTATCGCGATAGAAAAGTTTTCGCTTTTATAGTGTGTAATGATTTTTTCGATAGTAGTATCACCAGAAATTTCATGGCGTTCAGATATTTCAAAACATATATTCTCTTTTTTGATACCTAGCTTTTTTAGTATAGCATTGGTATTTCCAACTTTAAAATCGGGCATAGACAGTAGCCTGTTATCAAGGTTGTAAAAGAGTTTTATAGTCTCATAATTTTTAATTTTTGTAAACTTTTTAAAAGTTTTTTCTCTGAGTGCCAAGTCAAAAGAGTATAAAACCCCTTCTTTATAAGCCGTGTCAAAAAGTTCAAAGATAGACTTGAAACCTACATCTCTAAAATTACGAAGTAAGGCTTCAACAGCATATGTTTTAGCCGTATGTATATTTAAAATCGGCTGAAAAGCTATGTCTAGTAGTTCTAACTTCTGTGCCCATTCATATGTTAAATCATTCATATAAGAATTGTATAAAATTCTTATTACAAGATTGTTACAAGGACTTAAAAGCGGACACTAAAAGTAGAGCCTTCATTTTCTTGACTCTGTATATCAAGTGAGAAGTTATGTAGTGTTAATATATTACTGACTATAAAGAGTCCTAATCCAAGAGAGTTGTTCCATGTGTTTTCATTCACTCTATAAAATTTATTTGTAATATTAGTTAGGTTTTGAGATGAGATGCCTATCCCCGTGTCAACAACATTAAAATACTCTTTAGTATAAGTCACAAGGACTTCATCTTCTGAGTACTTAAAAGCATTCTCTATTAGATTTGTTATGACAACACTAAAGAGTGAAGCATCCCCTTTGATAGTTATATCNTTATCCCCTGTGATAATAACCTCGCGTTTAGGGTAGTTTATTTTGATGTTCTCGACTGTCTCATATATGAGCTCACTCAGGTTTACAGTCTTAAGTTTCATCTCTTGGAGTCCACTATCGAGTTTAGATGAGAGTCTGAGTGTATCTATGAGTTGGGAGAGTCGTATTCCATTTTTATATATTTTTGTTATAAACTTTTGTCTTATATTAACATTTATATCAACATCATCAAGAAGTGTTTGTGAGTAACCATTGATAATAGCAATAGGATTTTTAAACTCATGACTGATTGCAGAAATGATATCATCTTTTTGTTTATTAGAACTCTGTAGTTTTGCTGTAAATTTACTTTTTTGCTTCTCTTTTTTTGCAAGAATTTGTGCTACTTTTGTAAGGAGTGAGGTTATGTTATAAAACTCTATAGAGAGTGATGAGCGAATGTATGTCTCTTTTTTCTTTTTTGTCATTGAAGTTAAAAAGTTAACTATTTTTGCTACCTCTAGTTCTATACTCTTACTAATTCTAAAAGTTATAAAAAAGATGAAAGCAAAAAAGAGTGCTAAAATAAAAAGAATCTCTTCTCCTAAAAGTAAAATATCTTCATTAATACTTTTAATTTCTTTAGAGATTCGTATATACATCGGTTTTTCTAAGTTAGTAAACTTCTTTACAACATAGAGTAAGTCTTTATCTATAGTTTTAGAATGACGAATCTTATAACCATACTCTTTGGTGTTTGACTCCACAACTTCTTCTCGGTATTTATGATTTTCCATCTTAGTTTTATCTTTATCAGACTCTGCAATAATCTCCCCGTCTAAAGAAATTAGGGTTAAACGTAGACCTAAGTTCTTTTTGATGCTTATGGCTAAGTGTGTGAGATTTTTATTTGATGGTATAGCGAGAGAGATTATCTCTATGTTATGTTTGAGAGATTCTTTGGTTTGTTCTATGTAAAAGTTTTTGACCCAGAAGTAAGTGATAAGACCAATTGCTATAAAAAGTGAAGAGAAGATAAGAAGAAATTTTCGTATTATCAACTGGTGAAATTTTAGCAAAATATATATCCCTCACCCCGAATCGCTTGTATGTAGTTTTTAAGACCTTTTGGGTCTATGTTTTCTTTGAGCCGTTTAATGGCTACGTTTACAGTTTTTGCTTGTCTATTTTGTGTATCACCCCAAACACGCTCAAGTAGGACATCTCGAGAGAGTAAAATATTTGGATTTTTGATAAACTCTAAAAGAAGTTCAGTCTCAAGATTGGTAAGTTTTATACTTTCACCATCAATACTAAAACTTTTATTTACATGATGATAGATAATATCTTTATACTTTATAACATCTTGTATTTTGTTTGTTCTGCGAATCATCGCGTTTACACGTGCTTTAAGTTCGTTAATGTTAAAAGGTTTTGTGATGTAGTCATCTCCACCACGGTCAAAACCCTCTACGATATCTTGGGATAAATCTTTAGCAGTGATGTAAATAACAGGGTGTGAATATCCCTCATTGCGTAAAGACTCAATAAAAAGGCTCCCCTCAATTCCAGGAAGATTCCTATCCATAAGTATAAGTGAGATATTTTCTTCATCTAAAATATCCTTGACATTACTTGTATCAATACAGGTAATCGTGTCATACCCTTCACTCACAAGTGTATAATCCATTAGGTCCAAAATATCCTCTTCGTCATCAACGATTAATATTGTTTTATTCATACTGTAATTGTATCAAAACTTTTTAGTTGTGGAAATTACCACCGACTTTTGCATAGACTAAAAGGTTTGCTATACTGATAGCACGAGAGGCTATTTTCCCGCTTTTACGAAGTGCTCGTAACATTTTATGGAACTTTTCAAAACTTTTAAGCCCATCTGCTTGTTGTGAGAGATTACGCTCAACCATTTCATAGAGGTCATCTGTTTTACTCTCTTCAATTAAAACATCATTATATATCTCTTGTATTTCTTCTTCATCCTCACACTCAAGCATAGAGAGAGTGAGTTTTATAGCACTAACAGTTGAGGTCTGCATAGGTATAGCATACTCTTTTATGGTTGCTACCTCAACACCTTCACATACATCAGTAAAACCACGGATAAAACTTCTAGTATTTGAGCATGCACGTGAAAGTTCATTTGTGATTTTTAAGTAGGCGACAACTTGTCTTAAATCTYTTGCTTCTGGAGTATAGAGTGCTAAAACTTTAATGATAGTGTTATCAATATCATCTGCTTTAGAGCTAATATTTTTGATATGTGAGCGTGCCTCTTGGAACTTCTCTTGATTACAATCACTTAATGCCTCATTAATAAGTATATTAGCATGGAGTAAACCATCACCAATATTCATGATTTTTGTTTGAATGTCATTTAGATTTATTTGAAATTTTGATAGCATGTTATTTCCCTTTTTCTTAACCAAAACGGCCAGTGATATAGTCTTCAGTCTTTTTTTCTTGAGGATTTAAAAAGATGTTCTCTGTTTTGTYATACTCAACAAGGTCTCCAAGRTACATAAACGCAGTATAGTCACTGATTCGTGATGCTTGTTGCATATTATGTGTAACGATAGCGATACTTACATCTTTTTTAAGTTCAACAATAAGTTCTTCAATAGCTCCAGTTGATATAGGGTCAAGAGCAGATGTAGGTTCATCAAAAAGAAGTACTTCTGGTTTGACAGCAACTGCTCGTGCAATACATAAACGCTGTTGTTGTCCACCTGATAGCCCCATAGCTGACTTATCAAGTCTCTCACTAACTTCACTCCATAAAGCTGAACCTTTTAAGGCTAATTCAACCCTGTCAGCTAATTCTGTCTTATTTTTAACACCAGATATTTTAAGACCATAAGCAACATTATCAAAGATACTCATAGGAAAAGGGGTAGGCTTTTGAAAAATCATACCTATGCGCTGACGAAGCTCTATAAACTCATTCTCTTTTTTTATATCTAATATATCACTGGTCTTTTTATCAGCATCAGTAAACTCTATTTTACCTTCGTATTTATTACCAGGGTAGAGGTCATGAATACGGTTCATACTTCGTAGCAGTGTAGATTTTCCGCAACCACTTGGTCCTATGAGTGCTGTAATCTTATGGCGTTTTATCGGTAGGTTGATATTTTTTAATGATGGATGATCAACTCCTGGATAAGTAAAAGAGAATTTTTTGATRTTTAAAACTGGCATATATGTGTTCCTATTTTTTGTTTCTTGTGATAAATCTACCACTMAGGTTGATGATGAGTACTAAAACTGTAAGTATAAATGAAGCTGCCCAAGCTAAGTCACGGCTAGATTTTTCAGGTTCATTTGCGAGGTCGTAAATACTGACTGTTAGTGATGGAAATGACTCGGTTAAATCAAGGGAGAAGTAATTAGAAGTCTCTGACGTAAAGAGTAAGGGTGCAGTCTCACCAATGATGCGAGCAAACGCAAGTAAAATACCTGTCATAATTCCAACTTTTGCAGCTTTTATAACGATGTCAATAATAACTTTATACTTAGATGCACCTAAGGCAATTCCCGCTTCACGAAGTTCACGTGGAACTAGWGAGAGCATATTGTCAGTTGTATTTATAACAACAGGTATCATCATAATAGCTAAAGCTATAGCTCCTGCAAAACCACTTGTACCTCCAGTTGGTACAACGATAACCGCATATACAAATGCACCGATAACGATAGAGGGAGCTGACATCATAATGTCTGAGAGGTCTCGAATAAGGTTTGAATATCGTCCACGACCATACTCCTGTATGTAAATACCAGCAGCCATTCCTAAAGGAATACCGATGATGGAAGCAAGCCCTGCTAAGATAAACTGTCCTATGATGAGGTTACGAAGTCCACCATTTATTAGGTCATTTAAAAAGAGCCCGAAGTGAAATGAACTTAAGCCTTTTATAAATAAAGTTGTGAGTATCCAAGCTAAAAATGCAAGACCGATAAGCGCAGAAAATATACTCAGACCTAAAAATATTTTATTTATTATCAGACGCATTAGTTAGCCTTTTTAAGAAAATAAAATTTTGCAATACTTATAATCACAAAAGAGATGATGAAAAGAATAAGTGCAAGATAAAAAAGTGAGGACTCACCAAGCCCACTTGCTTCACCAAAGTTATTAGCCATAGCAACAGGAATAGATATAGTAGGATCCGTAATCTTACTAGGCAGTACAAAAATACTTCCAATAAGAAAAGCAACAGCCATTGTCTCACCCAAAGCACGTCCAAGTGCTAAAATGATAGAACCGATGATACCAACTTTAGAGTATGGAAAAATGATGTCTTTAATGACCTCAAATTTTGTAGCACCAAGTGCATAAGCAGACTCTTTTAATACWGCRGGAGTTGTGTTCATRCTATCTCTAGTTATAGCTGCCATAAAGGGAAGTATCATGACTCCTAAAACAAGACCAGCGGTCAGGAGTGAGACCTGATAACCACCAAACAAGTCAGCGATAATAGGAGCAAAATAATAAAGACCCCACATACCAAAAATGATAGAAGGAATAGCTGCTAAAAGCTCAATAGCAACACCAACAACATTAGAGATGTTTTTAGGGGCTATTTCTGCTAAAAACACAGCTATCCCCATAGCGATAGGGAGGGAAAAGGCGAGGGCTATAAGTGTTGTAAGAAGAGTTCCKATGATAGGAACAAGACCACCATAGATAGTTTTTGAAGCAATATCATCTTCGTCATCTAACATCATGTCATCGTCATCWAACTCAAGCTCTTTAGTAATAGAAGTAGATTCTAAAGCTACATCTTTGTTCCAGTCAGAATTTGTGATAAAGTTGAAGCCAAATTCATCAATAGCAGGTTTTGCTGTAATGTATAAAGTGATAAATATACCAACGAGTAGTATAAAAACGAGTGATGCACTTGAGAGTGCAAGTTTTTGAAATATTTTTTCCATAATGAAATTTTATATTAATTTGGTTACGTTCAGGTTACAAAGGCTAAAAGAACTCCATATCCCCATCATCATCGTCCAAGTGATTAGTTACTAAGGACATCTCTATTTGAGCAATGTTTGAGTAAAAAGATTTATCCATGAAGTGGATATCTTCAGCAGTTTGTTCTACAAGAACAGTTCGTTTCCACTCAAGTAAATCAGAAATAAGTCCTCGCATCAAGAGAAGAAGCATTTCACTATTTTCGTCTAACTCATATTCTGAAAGCTTTTGATTGAGTAACATAAGGGAGTAACTTAAATCTTTAAACTCCATAAGAGGATTTAAAACCCTAGTATAACCTTCAAAAAAGTTCATAAGAGAGATAGTTAGATCTTCAGTATAAGATGTTGCATAAGAAAGTACATCTATTTCTCGCTCTAGTTCGAGAAGTTCATCATAAACTTCTGCATCAATTTCGATTTCTGAAAAATAATTTTCTGCTGAAGTATAAGAGAGAGCTGGAATTTCCGTACTAAGTTGTATTTCTGGATCTAATGAGATTTCTCTYTCTAAGGTAAGAGCAACTTCTTTTTGCATTTCATCTTCAGCATCAATACATTTGTAATCATGTTTAAACTTGTAACATGTATCGATAAAGTAACGTAGAGCACTATCTAAATCTACCGAAGCAGAGTGAAATGCTTTTGTGCTACCATCTTCGGCATACAGATGTTTATTCCATGTGCTAAAAGACTCTAGTGTATATATAAGGATATCTTGCAAATCATGGTCATTTTTTGAGAGTAGATACGAGATAGTGTTTGTAGCTGTTAGTTCGTGAACCTCTTGGARATGTGTTGYAATRTCTTTGAGCCCATCTATATCTTYAATATGTAATATAAATGTTTTTAGCTCAAAAGTAAAAACTTCTTCTGTCTCTATTTTTGGGTTATTAATAAAGCTATTAGCTGCTTCAATAAGTGTTAGATCAATCTGTCCGATTTGACTTCTTCTATCTTGAAGTGTTCTATAGCTAGTATTATCTTGGCTTAGAGAACTTTTCTCCATAGCCTTCGTACCAGTAATAAGCATTGAAAGGGCTAACTCTTCATTTGTATTGTAATGTTTAGTTTTTTTAAGGTGTATTTTTTCTAAACTTCTAAAGTGATTTTTCCCTATTTTATTGAAAAGATAGTTAATTTTTTGAAGGGGGGTTGTCATACTATTATATAAATCTAGGTCATCACTAGTGATATCTGTACAGAAAATTTTATGTATTTTTTTTCGTGAACTGATATTGAGTTGGTCTAAAAAAACTATGTRYAGTTCTTGGTCTTGTTTAATATATACACGGTACTTATTTGTTGAGTATTTTGTTGTTTCTCTATAGAAAGGTTCAAATTCTGTAAATTCATAATGATTGAGATACTGCTTAAAAAGAAGTTTTTCATCAAGTTCTTTATGTGTAATATAACAATCTAAATGCTTATTGGAAGCACCAAAACGACGCTTACCTAAGGTAGAGAAAAAAAGTCTTCTTCTCTCTCTACTGTTGATGCAGACATTTGCGATCTCTAAAAAATAAGATCTATCCATCTTTATACTCATATGTCTCAAATCAATTGAGTCATCATTCTCATAGTACTGAATATACTGGACAAAATGTTTAGAATYATTYTCATCATTCAGATAAAGAATGTTTTGATACTGTTCGCCTTTTGCACTGCTAGAAGCTACTTTAAATATGAATGAATTTGATAAAATATTTTCCATAATTAATTATATCAAATTATATTTAAATAAACTATAAAAAAAATACTTAATTTATTCCTTTTTGATTCCAATAAGTTTTAATTTTATCTGTTAATGATTTTGGTAATGGAACAAAGCCTAAACCCTTAGCTATCTCTTGACCATTTGCATAACACCAGCTGTAAAATGCAGTAACTCTTTTGTTTGTATCTGTCTTTTCTGCTGGAACTAAGATAAAAGTAGCAGCAACCATTGGGTAGGACTCAGCACCTTTAGGGTCAGCTATAACTGCATAGAAATCTTTTTTAGGATCTAGTGTAGCTTTTGAAGCTGCAATCTGAAATGATTTAAGTGTTGGTTTGATGAAGTTCCCTTCACGATTTTCTACTGTTGCCATTGCTATAGCATTGTTTGAAGCATCTGCATAGTCAATGTATCCCACTGAGTAAGAAGTCTGTTTAAGGAGARCTGCAACACCTGAGTTCGTCTTTCCACCTATATGGTGGTCACCTGGCCAGTTAAGTGACTTTTTAGCACCATAAGTTTTTCTCCATGTTTTATCTACTTTTGAAAGGTAGTAAGTGAAGTTATATGTAGTTCCTGAGCCATCAGCRCGGTGAATGAAAGTTAGTTTTTCATGTGGAAGTTTAAGACCTGCATTTGCTTTTGCKATTAGAGYATCATCCCAAAACTTAACWGTTCCATTAGCAATTGCTACAGTTGCAGCACGRGAAAGTTTAAGMCCTTCAATTCCTGGAAGGTTGTAACCCATTGTGATAGCACCAACTACACCTGGAAACTGATAAAGAGCATTTTTCTTTAAAACTTTTGGGCTTAATGGTTTGTCTGTTCCRGCAAAATCAACAGCACGAGCTTTAGCATCTTTGATACCTTTTGAAGAACCTTTTTTGATGTAATCAACTTTGATACCTGTCTCTTTATTATAAGCTTTTACCCATTTTTGGTAAACACTATATGGAAATGAAGCACCACTCCCTTTGAGWACATCRTKYGCATYTAATGATGTRAAKAGAACTGTACTAGCTAATGCTACTGTTATAAGTTTAGTCATWTGTMTAASCCTTTTKKTRTKTTTAANTGYTGAAATTATAAAACAYTTRGGTTACRCTTTAGTTACAAARGAGMTNAWMRYTTTRAGYCTTACATNATATRTGKCNTNAKTATTRGTAACAWWWTGGTTTCWRCTGTAACYAAKATGTAATCGMTTTGTAATATACTTCCAAAACTTAAAAATAATCTCAAGGAATAAAAATGAAAAAAATTGTTTTATCAACAATCGCTGCTCTAACTGTAGGCTCTTTATCTGTAGATGCAGATGAAATCAAATTATATCAAAATGCTGATGGTCAAGTATTTACTGCTCCTGCRGCAGATCGTACTGCCATTGATATGAAAAAATTATCTGGAGCAAGAAAATCAATAACTATTATTGATAAAAAATCTCCTGACTTTTTACTTGGTAAACAGACTCATATCAACATGAAGTTTGTAGCTGATGACAACTCAGATATGTGGYTAAAAGCGGGTGTGCGTATTCAAGGTACATTTGAGAATGTAGATACAACAAAATACAATGCAAATGGTAGTGTGAAATCTAACTCAAATGTTTCTGATGCTTATCTTCGCCGTGTTCGTTTTGAAGTAGCAGCTGGTTTTAACAAATGGACTTCATTTGTAATGGATGTTAGAAATGATAAAGCAAATATCGCTGATAAAGGTGAACAAGGCTTTAATGTTGGTGATGCTTATGTAAAAATCAAAAAACCATTTAACACGTCTTTAGTAAACTTCAAACTTTACCGTGCTAAAATTGATGTATCTCGTACAGAGACTGTAAAGTCTGCAAGAGTTATCGCTTATGATAGACCAAAAGTAGCTGATGAAGCGGCTCAGTACATCACACATAACCGTCGTGGAACAAACATTCAAGCGTATGGTAACTGGAATAAAAAAGTTCATTATCAAGTAGCAGCAGGTGATGGTGTATACTCTGGTAAATTAAAAGATGCTACAGGAGATTCATTCTCTGGTACGCTAACTCAAAACAGCTTGTTCTACGGTGGTAAAGTAGTACTCTCTCCATTTGATGGTTGGGAAGAGACAAAAAGAACAGAGACATATTTTGCTAAGGGTAAACACTTTGAGATTGGTGCTGCTTACTGGGCAAGTGAGAACATAAACTATGCTGATACTAGTAAGACTACTACTACTGGTACAATATCACAAAAGATTGACCATACATTAACTAACCTTGAGATGTCAGCACACTATAAAGGTCTTTTCGTTCAGGCTGAGTACTTCGAGTTTGATGGTGTTGTAAAACAATGGGGTTCTGCTGAAACTGGTAAGTCAAATGGTTGGTATGCAACTTCTGAGTATGTTATTGAAGATTTAAACTTCCTAGCTCCATTTGTAAGATATGAGTCTTGGGATAAGTTTGNNGGWKMAGWNTGRWKRTGWMKATRSWKMTGMMWMTRCAGSTGYWAMNNCWGGTRNNTTAAMNGGWAMCTYAAWSRAARCTSRWTYARWKYWSSWWWNAGWAAAGTATGGTGTTAATACTGGAAATAAAGATATAGATACAGTAAGACTTACATCTCAGTTCTTCTTCTAGAGAAGAACTACCACCGCTCGATAAATAAACGCTCGACAAATTTCATTTCTCCTTATAAGAGAAGACTCTTGAACCGATGTCTTCTCTTATGCTATTAAATACCCAACCCCACGAATAGTTTTAATATAGTCTTTGTTTTTACTTGGGTCTATCTTCTCTTTTAATCTTTTGATTGCGACATTCACAGTTTTTGGATGAATGTTTTCACTCTCTTTCCAAACAAATTTTAGCAAGAACTCTCTATCGAGTACTTTACCACGATTGTTTAACAGGATTTGAAGTAGAGAGGTTTCAAGGTTGGTAAGAGTGATAGTGTCATTATCTATATAAGCTCTATGCATATTAAGATCGAGTTTCATGTCTTTATACTCTATGTCAGCAAGTTCATCTTTGAGTTCATTACTTGAGCGCTTAAGTACTGCTTTTATCCGTAGTACCAACTCTTCTATGTCAAAAGGTTTTGTGATGTAATCGTCAGCACCCTTTAAAAATCCTTCTTTAATCTCTTCACTAGAACTTTTAGCAGATAAAAAAATAACAGGGGTGTTAATRTTTTTACTTCTAAGCATTTCAACATARTAAGTCCCTTCAATATCAGGAAGGTTTCTATCCATAAGAATCAAGTCGATATTTTCTTGAAGTAATGCACTCCGTACATTTTTAGTACTTAAAAAACCAAGTACATCAAAACCRGCAGCAGWTAGGTTATACTCTAAGAGTTCTAGCATATCGTTATCATCATCTACTATAAGTATCTGTYGTTTCATACTCTATTCCTCAAGATAGTTTATACCCAACACCGCGGATAGTTTGAATGTAGTTTTTTGTTTTGTCGTGGTCTATTTTATCTTTGAGTCTTGTAATGGCAACATTTACCGTTTTGTATTGATTTTGTTCAGCACTTYTCCAGACATTTTCCAGCAAGTAATCACGATCTAAAATACTGTTTTTGTTTATAATAAATTCATAGAGTAAATCAAACTCTAGTTTTGTTATATCTACATGARTASCCTCAACRCTGAGAGYTCTTGCATCCATATCCAAAAGTAGGTCACGATAACGAATATTACCCTCTATACTCTGTTTTGATGTKCGTTTGAGGATAGATTTTATACGAAGAATAAGCTCTTTCATGTTAAATGGTTTTGTCATATAGTCATCACCACCACGTAAAAAACCCTCTTCAATTTCAGAGTCYTTATCTTTGGCACTGAGATARATGACAGGTGTYTGYAYACCATCTTTKCKRAGMSMTTCWATGAACTCACTYCCCTCWAYWCCAGGAAGRTTTCTRTCCATAATKATAAGRTCAATATCTTCYTCTTCNAAGNAGTKWAGCAACTGTTTTRGTRTTTAAAAAACCAACRAYATCGAAGTYCTCTTTWKWGAGGTTATATTCKATGAGGTCTAGTAAATCTTCTTCATCTTCRACAACTATAATTTTACTGCTCATATKYNTGNCCTCTTGTTTTATTATATTATATGRYAWRCAGGTTGCAAKTTGRTTACANNTTAGTACTTGTAWGAGAGAGCGAARCTRTAAAAYYTWCCAACTYTAWACTTGTTRGTRATRTGAKYYKTATYWCCTTGATACCAGATAGTCTCTTCATCKAGTAGATTTTGRAGTTTGAGTTTAAGACTTAGTCCATTRTCAAAACTCTCAATCCATACAAAGTCTACAATTTGAGGAGGYACTTCRTAGTAGTCAGGATACTCATCAGCACCATCAATTACACCAAGTTTACGGATGCGCTCTCCCATYTTGTTATATGAAAGCGTGACATTACGTCCTATCTGCTCGTAACCAACTGTAATATTAAGTACTGTTGGCGAGAGACCTTGTAGTTCTCTGTTGTTCGTAGTATAAAGAGGCTCTTGCTCTTTTCTCAGTGTTACATTTGACTTAGTATATGAAAAGTTTCCAGCAAGATAGTAGTGATGAAGCTTTTCGCTTATGAAGTCAAAGTTTTTTCTTGCATCAATTTCTATTCCGTATAGAATAGCRTTATCAGCATTRTCATAACTATAAATTGGAAGTGAAGTTGAGAGTTTTTGTGTATCTTCTATTGGTTTGTCTAGATACTTATAAAAAACTCCTAATCCTATATTTTCACTATCMGAAAAGTAATGTGAATATTTTAAATCCAAGTTCRTGATATCTGTATTTASTAGATTTGGATTTCCTACAACAGTTGCTACRTCATAAGGGTGAAAGTAYTCAGCACTAGAGAACTCTCTTAAGTCAGGCACAATATAAGTTTGTGAATAAGCAAAACTTAATTGRTTTTTTCGGTCAAACATATACTTAARTGATAAACTTGGTAGTAARTTTTTAAATATAAGTGATTCTGGATTTTTTTGAATGATACCTGCATTGTCAGCCTTATATTGAAAAATAGTCTGTTTAAAGTCTACTTGTCTAGCACCAACTAATACCTCTAGTTGCTCTAGGGGCTTGAGTAAAAGGTTTACATAGTAGTTTGTCTCATCAACTTGGGCATCATACCAGTAAGCAGGTTGAAAACCGATATTAAGATCAAATGTACCATCATAGTTTTGACGTATTTTTTTGTCATAGATAGTATCTATATCATTAGTGAGGTTATCAGGACCCACCGTTGTGTTATTCTGCATCGTGTACTTGTTGTAACGAGAAACTCTTGTTTTTGAGTTTGTGCTGACACCAACTTCYATAAAATCTGCTTCACTAAAAATATTTAAGAGWGTTCTGTTTTTAAGATAAAAAGCACTTAAATCATCATCAGAAGTAAGGTTTAAGAAGTATGATTCTTTATCTAAGTATGGGTCGCCTATTTGTGCTCCAGTATCAAATCTAAAATCAGTTGCATACTGATACTTGTAGTTATTTGGTTGGTCTAACTTAGCAGTTCCAAGTTCCCCTCCAAAYGAAAAGATATTTTCAAAGTTAGATATYTCATACTTCATATCTCCTGTAAGTTGGTTCATGTCGAGGGAACGTTCTTCCCAGTTTAAGTCATAACGAGTTTTGTAGTCATTATCAGAGCCTTTTGTCCCCTCTGCAATTTTTGTTAATTTATCAGAGATTTTACTATAGAACTTTGTAAACTTTAGGTTAAAAACATCAGCATAGTTATAGTGAGCATTGAACATACCTGCATTAGTATATCTATCTTTAGCACGCAAAATTGTTCCCTCTGAATCAGGGTTAGAATTGAGTGCATCTTTGTTTACATCATAACCATAATCGAAATATTTTTCATCTCGTGATACATGACTTTGACCATACGAGTAAGTGGCAAAAAATGATAGGTCATGTTTGTCCGCTATTTCTAAGTTATAAGCTCCCTCAACACTAAACTTTCCACCATATGGYAGTTTCTCTTTTGTTGTATTAAAGAGTCTGTTTGTTATACCTGTAGTATATTGTTGGTTATTTACTGGGTCAAAGTTTGGTATAGGTTGTCCAACAACAATTTTAGAGTCATTTAAAATTTGTGATGGAATTGCTCTGTACCCATCATCACTTCCTTTCCAATCTGTAGAACTTCCTTCGTAAGAGTTTACCTCTTTACCTGTATTTGAGTTAGCTTTTAACTCAGTTGTGATTTTAAAGTAGTTTTCTTTTGTTTTATCTTTTGTACGGATATCGACATAACCTCCACCAAATGAAGCAGGGATATCAGCCGTTGCACTTTTTTGTACTTTCATTGACCCAATAACAGAAGCCGGAAAAATATCTAAAGGGACGGTTCTTCTTTGTGGATCTGGAGAGGGAAGGGGCATAGAGTTTAACTCTACATTTGAGTAACGTCCACCAAGACCACGAACATAAATATCTTTTCCACCGATGATTGTTACRCCAGTTACACGTTTAAGTGCTCCTGCTGCCGAACTGTCACCTTTTTTAGAAATTTCAGCACTTCCGATGATATTGGTAATAGCTTGAGACTCTTTCTCTTCTGCCATTATAGTCGCGATACTTCCCTTRACTTGAGGTGCAAGAACRATAAACTCTTCGAGTTCCATACTTGCCGGAGTTAGTGTAACTTCTGTATTRAYTGTGTCATCTTTTGTAACAATTAAGTCATTAATAGTCTGTGCACTATATTCTGAATGTACAATTGATATACTTATCTTTATATCTGCAGGGACATTTACATAAAAGTTACCATTTTTATCTGTTTTAGCRTCAAKAGATGTTCCTTTGACAAATACTCGAGCATTCGCAATTGGAAGACCTTTATCAGATGTTAGTACTAGACCATGAATTGTTCCTGTAATCTCACTTGCATTGACTTTGAGTAGTTCACTTTTTCCAAGAGGAGTATCAATATCTACTCTAGGTGTTAATCCCTCATCATTAAATGTAGCGATAACCTGAGTATCTCTTCCCTCTTTAATTTCTATAGTCTTTTTTGAATACCCAAGGTTTTGACCCTGATCATCCTTAGCAAAGATTTCTATCTGGTGCTTTCCTGTCTCTAAAATAAGTTCTACACTTCCATCTTCATCAGTAAAGTAGCTATATTTTCCATCTAGTAAAACTTCATTTTTTTCTAAAGGCAATCCATTATAAAATGAAAATATTGAAGCTGAACCTGTTTCATCTGCAATAAGTGCTGATGAAAGAAGTAAAAGTATAGTGATGGTTTTAAAAAGATGTTTCATATTATAAACACTCCAGTTGGTTGTTTGTACATTTTTCTATATTTTTTCTAATAACTGTAGCCTTGTTGAAGAGCTCAGTACTTGTGATATATTTTAATTGTGTTTCTGCRCTTGTATAATCACCTGCCATATAGTAAGAGTAAGCAAGGGCATATCGAAGGTTATCATCATCGAGCATTTTGTATCGTTTGAGTGCTTTTTGTAAACCTATGATCTTTCTATATTCGCCTACATTGAGATAGATTGCAACTTTTTGTTTTAACTTCTCTACTTTGTCAATATTTTGAGCATTTAGATAGAGTGCATGGAGGTTGTTTCCAGCACGACGGTTCATCTCGACTGCATCTTTGAGATACTTCTTATCATAGTATGAACTCTCTTCAAARAGRTGWGCYGTAGTATTATGCATACCTTTTTTAAGATACATATGCCCTAGTAAAATACCGATTTTTGCATCCTTAGGGAAGAGAAGTTTTGACTCTTCTAAAAGAGCTATTGCACTMTCTATCTGATTTGCACCTATGAGCATTTGGGAGAGYGCTATGTACTCTTTTGAACTCACACCGACCTTGTCCATGTAAACTTTGGAAGCTGCTATAGCTGCTTGGTAGAGTTTAAGCTCAGCGAAGTAGTAAAATTTCTGTTTTAAAAGYTTAGAATTCTCTGGGAACTTTTTTATACCTGTGTTGAGAGCAGCTATAGCCTCACTAAACATCTCTTGCTTGTAGTAACACTCAGCACGGAGAGTAAAAAGTGMAGCACGGTTTTGACCTGCGTTTCCAGCACTCTCTAAAGAAGCAACAGTRTTTTTGTAGTTTTTTAACTTATAGTACTCTCCTGCTAGRTTCATGTAAAGTGCYSAAAGTTTGTCTCTACGTTTAGCCTCTGCATTAAACAGAGGTGCTTGTGTCTTGTCTGCTTTAGTGTTTGCTATAGAAAAAAGATATTTCTCTTTTGTGTAAACCTTAGGCRCTACAAATGTTTTTGTTTTTGTAGCCGCAATAGCTTTTTTATAAGCGATAATTGCTTTGTCAGTTTTAATCTGTTTAGCATTTAAAACACCAACTACCGTAAARTAGTCTGCTGCATCATACGTKAGAGATTTTTTATCTACAAGTCTTAACTCTTCTTGGGCTTTTTTATATCGTGCATCATAAATCATCAAAGATGMTAATGMAAGATGGTCAATCATATCTTCTTGTTGTTTAGCCCATAAAGAGGCATTTAAAATAAGAACAATAGCTAGAATTTGTAATATTATTTTTGTTTGCATRTTTGCACTCCCTATTGAAATCTAATTTTTTGTTTAGCCCACATTTTTACAGGCTTTGCTTTATAYATSGCTGGAGAAAATCTCCAAGAACGKAYAGCRTTTARWGCAGCAGWGTCAAAAAYACCTGCTGGTTGTGATTCTAAAATTTTTGCTATCTCAACACTTCCGTCTTGTGCTATAAGGATGTTAATAACAACATARCCTTTAATSCCATCTCTTGCAGCTTTTKCTGGGTACTCAAGAGGAGGGCGAGATTGTACTTTTGGTTTCACATCAACAGTATCTTCACTCATAATGGCATCATTAGCRATGTCTTGGAGTAATTTACTTGAATCACCTGCAATGTCACCCGTTGAAAATTCAGGTATATTCATCGCAACACCATTAAGCAGTGAAGAGATATTTGGCAATGGTGCTTTTGGCTGGGCATGTTTCGGTTTTGGCTTTGGTTTTGGTTTAGGCTTAGTAGCTTTCTTTTGAGTTTTGTTAGCTTTTATCTGTCTAATCTCTTTTTTTACTACTGTGTCTTTTTCTTTCACACTTTTATTAAATGAGACTACTAAAACTACCATGAGAAGTGCACCAACAAGCATTACACCAAAGGCTTGAAGTGCTCTTCCTCTTGTACTGTATTTTTGAGTTGACATAAGACTATTTATCCCATCTCTTTAGTAGTTGAAACGGCTAYATCTTTAGCACCGCTTTGTCTGCATTCATCTATCACATCTATCAAAACATTTACAGCGATATCGCCATCAGAAATCACTAAAACAGATTTCTCAGAAGCTGTTCTAAGGAGATCGCGAAGTTTACTTTGAAGTGCCCAAAGTTTTATAGATTGGTTGTCTATGAAAATTTCATTTGAGTGATCAATGTATACTCTGATYGCTTTTCCTGAAGCTAGTGTTGCTGATGCTGCCGAGGGGCGATTAAGCTCTAAGTCCATATCTTTTACAAATGTTGTTGTAACCATAAAAAAGATTAAAAGTATGAAAACCATATCTATGAGTGGTGATACATCTACTGTATCAACATTTTGGCTTTTTTGTCTAAATCTCATATCTGTTCCTTTGTGCTTATTATGTCTACTATCTGTTCAAAYTCTAAAGTAAACTGTTCTTCTTTTCTATCTAATATTTTTCCAAAAATTAGTCCAGGTACTGCTACRACTAAACCAAGTTCAGTTGTAAAGAGTGCCTTTGATATACCACCTGCTATTGAGTCRCCTTGTGCAAACATTGAGCTCGATTGGAGTGCATCAAAGGTCTCTATCATTCCACTTACTGTTCCAAGCAGACCTATAAGAGGTGCTAGCATTACTACTGTTTTTATTAAAACAGAGTATTTTGTTGTGATTATGATGTATGGAAATAGTGCATCATACATATACTCTCTTGGTTTTTTTGAGATACTYGCAGCAACTCTTGATGCCTCAAGTGCATCATTAATCGCATAGTCCAAAATCCCAACATAAACCTTCTKAGTTCCGCGACTTTCATGTTTTTCTATAAGTCTTCTAACATTACCTTTTGTGCCRCGTTTAAGTGTGAAGTATCTATATCCTAGACCATACCAAAGTGGTAGGTTTAGGGCAAAWAGAACCCACATAATGATTCCACCGGCRTTCATAAAGTGTATGAACTGATCCCAGTAGATTACTAATGCTTCCATCATTACGCCTTGTTAATCTCAAAGAGGTTAACAATRTGAAGAGCAGATTGTTCCATAGAGTCTTTGATGCTTTGTGCCCAACCACTGAGTAAGTTTCCTAAAAGAAGTAAAGGAATGGCTACAACAAGACCAAGCATAGTAGTTACAAGTGCTTCTGAGATACCACCTGAAAGTAGTTTRGGATCTCCTGTTCCGTGAGTTGTGATGATGTCAAATGTTGCAATCATTCCTGTTACAGTTCCTAAAAGTCCAAGCAGTGGAGATACWGCTGCTAAAACAAGAACAAAGTTACCAAACTTATCTATGTTTGAACTCTCGTTAAGAATAGACTCTGTAACAACATCTTCGATATGATCTCTATCTTTGTTTATATTTCTCAGTGTCGCTTTGATGACACGAGCAGTTGAACCTTTGAAGTCTTTTATCGCTTCTAGTGCTTCATGACCTTTTCCAGCTTCTACTTTAGCGATTACAACATCCGTTATCTGTTTCACATTTGAACCAGATTTTAGTAGYAAAAGAATTCTTAAAAGAATAAGTAAAAGACCAAGAGTTCCAAGTGCTAAAATGATGTAACCAATAGTTCCACCACCTGCGATAGTATCTTCAATAGTTTTCTCTTTTACATACTCTATGTCTTTATCAAGGTTTTCATAGATAAAGATTTTTACATTGCGTTTACTTGTGCCAGTAGCAAATGCAGAAGCATCAGCACTTGTCTCTTTGTTCCAAACTTTATACTCACCATTTCCAGCAGGAGCAAGTGCCCCCTTTACTTTAGTGCTTATTCCGTATGCTGCAATATTACCAACTTTAATAATCTCACCCTCAGCAGTAGTTCCATCAGTTAAGTAAAATTTCCCTTTTTCTTTACTTACACTTGAGAGCTTTTTGTAAAGAGCTGAAGTGTCTTTAAATGCCTTTTGCATTACAGCTACTATATCCATGTCTTTAGTGTCATTAACACTAATATCGTAGTCACTTAACATAGACTTGGCTTGAATAACTACAGATGAAGATATCTGTTTGTTAGAGTTTTTATCTTCTAACATTTGAGCAGATTTTTCTATACTTTTTTCAATATTTTGGTTATCTTGAGAAAGTGTAACAAGCTTGTTTTGTAGGTTTATTACCTTTGTTTTAGCAGCTGCCATTTCTCTTTTATGAAAAGATTTTTCTTTTTTGAGTCTTGTTTGAAGTTCTGATTTTTGTGCTTTTAAAAATGTAAACTCTTTTTGGTAAGCATCTTGAAGTTCATCAGCATTAGCAAAGCTAAACGCCATTATCATTAATAGTGCTATTATTATTTTATTCATTATTTAACTCCTTGTAAAACTAAAGCATTTGGTAGTTCAAAGTATCCAGTTCTTATCTGTTTTTGTAGTGCATCAAAAAGTGCTACAATTTTTTTAATATCTTCTGGGTTTGTTATAAGTTTGTACTCATAAGCATTATTGTTTTTCACTACAAAACCAACTTCATTGGATGGTGTAGAGAAAAAGAGTGCAATCGAACCAAGTTTTGCGATTTGAGCTAAAACTTTCTTTCCTTTAATATCTATCTGTTGTTTGAAAAGTCCTATCTCTTTAGTAACACGGATAGTATCATCATAAGCTGCCCAAGTAAGTGCAAGTGCTTTCTCGTTTGTGATAAGGTTTGCATTTAGGTCTGCTTTGATTTTATGTAAATCGTGCACTCGAGCTTCAACCATAAAAGGAATTCCCTCATTTATACTTTGCTCTAATAAAACAAGAGCATTTAACACTAAAGGTTTAATCTCAGAGTTCCCTGATGAGGTCTCTTTAATTTGTATTGTGATTTTGCTTAGTTCATTTTGTGCGAGTTTGATTGCAGTGGATTTTCTGTTTATCTGTGCTTCAGAATCTGTAATCTGCATGGATAAAGATTTCATCTGTGAGTGGTAAGTCTGCTTGTTCTCTTTGATATCTGTATAGAGATTTTCTACATCACCTCTAAGTTGTATGATAGAGTTTACAAGTTTTTCATTAGTGTTAGCGGCTAATGATGTTGTGAGTAAAACAGCTGATAGGGCTAGTGAATGGATAAGTTTCATTTATTTCTCCGTAGTATTATGGAATATTTAACGGAATGATAGTAAGTGTAGGTTTTAAAAGAGTTACGAGAAAGTTACAAAGTGGTGACAAGGTAACCTAGCGTTACCTTGTTGTAATGAAGAGTAAGTTAGCGAATGTTCGTACTATTGGCATCAAACGCAGTTTGAAGAGCAGCTTTAGAGTCACCAGTGAAGAGCGTTGTATTAGAGCCACTAATAGTTACATTTGAGAACGAAGTATTCGTTGTATCAATAGCATAACCACTAGATGAGTGAAGAGCACCATAACCAAGGTCAGGAGTGTTGTACGTTATTGTACCGTTGTTGAAGTGACCACCGATTCCACCTTTTTTGAAGTAGATAGCACCATCTTTAATAGATGAAGTAACATTAATGTTAAAGTCAGTAAATGTTGCAGCAGTAGTTCCTGACATCTCGATTCCTGAGTAACCAGTAGTTTGTGTAATTTTTAAGTTAGTAACTGTACCCGCATATCCATCATCAATATCAAAGTGATCATCAGAACATTCAGAAACATCAACATTTGTTAAGTTAACTGTACCACCCCAGATTTCAACACAGTCATCATCAGACTTGTTTACAGTGATATTCTCAACTGTAGTTCCTGAACCAACACCAACCATAGAGAGACCATTGATTTCTTTGTTCTGTTCCATTGTGATACCAGAGTTAAGGATAGAAACATACGTTAAAACACCAGAGTTATCAGCTAAATCAGAAGTTCCAGCTACATAAGCAGTGTTTACTTCATAAGGAGCAACTTGTGCATTACCAGCGTTACCGATGATAGTTAATCCACCCCACTGACCCCAAACATCAGCTCCACCATCATAAGCAGTTTCACCCATGAAGATAATTGGTTCAGCCATAGTACCAGCTGCGTTTATCTTAGAACCTTTATCGATAATCATATAAGAAGTGTTTGCACCAGTTCCAGCCTTACCAATTATAGTAGTTCCTGGCTCGATTGTAAGTGTAGCACCACCGGTTACAGCAACTAAACCGTTAAGTACCCAAACTTTATCTTTAGTAAGAGTCATATTTGTTGTGATGTCTCCTGAAAGGTCTACTTTTGGTGTTTGACCAAGTGCGAGTGCTAGATCTGCAATAGTTGCATCAAAAGAATCAGCAATTAAAGTAGCCACTATATCTTTTGTTATGACTGATGTATTTGTAGTAGCAACTAAGTCTATTATAGATTGTAGTGCCATAACTGTAGTTATCTGTGCATCAGTTGCAGATGCATTTTCTAAGTAGTGTTCTACTTGAATTACTCTGACATTTGTTTCAGCAGCATCAGAAGCAGTTTGTGCATCACTTTCTAAAACATCTTCATTCGCTTCGACTTTAGTAATTACAACTATTTTTATATCAGTAATTTTAGAGTCAGCAACTAAAGCAATATCTCCTAAGTCTGTACTTGTGTCAATTTCAATTTCAGTTTCGATAACTTTAACAGCAGCAGTAGATGATGCAGCACCATCTGTTAAGTCCCCGTCTGTTTTTGCTTTATAAACAACAGATGCAAATGACTTGACAGCAGTTGCATCTTCAGAAATTGTAACAGTTGAGTTTGCTAGTTGTGCATAAATAGTTTCAAATTCATCTTCATTTGAAGTAGTTGTAGTACTTTTAGTTATATTTGCTTGAGCAAGTACTTCAACTGATTTTTGTACTGTTAATGCAGCTTTTGCAAGCTGAGTGTTTCCTGCATTAAATTCTGCAACTGGATCTTTTAAAACATCAGCAGCATTAAGGCCTAGGGCACCAGCAACAGCAGCTGTAGCTTCCGCTTCTGTCTTTCCACTTTTAATGATTGCTTGTACCATAGTAGTAAGTGGAGAAACAACAATAGCAGCTGCACCATTATAGGGTGCAGTCATTGTTCCAACAAATGGTTTGTTAGTATCAGTATCGATACCACCGAGAACAACAATAGGTGCTACATCATAGTTAGCATGTGTTTGGTGTGCTGCTGTAACAGATAATGAAAATGTACCAGTTGCACTTGTTGTAGCATATGGCTCAGTAGTTGCATTACAACCACCATCTAAGTTAAGGTCTAAACATGCAAACCCTCCAGAGATRTARCCATCAACYGCTRTACCGCTAGCAGTAACTGTTGAGAGTGSRYYWGCAGTWGGAGTAGATGAACTACCTNNNCCACCACATGCACTAAATGAYAAGAYTAAAGATGCAGCAATTGCACTAGGAATGATTTTKTTTGATAATTTCATTGTATATCTCCGAATTGAATTTRGCAAAATTATAAAKGAAGTTGATTACTGRAGYATTKCSACTTGRTTACAAAAAGGAAACAGATATGAAATTCTATAMATTCAGTATATTCTTGATATAATAGTTATAATAATTATAANTTTTACCTAAGGTYAKANGGATGTCTTCAATTTATCCAGATAATTTCAATGAGTTAAAAGCSGAGGTTCGTGCAAGCGGACTTTTAGATAGAGTTCCTGTGAGGGGAAGTATAGAGATGATAGCAATCTTTYTTAGCCTAGGCCTAGTATTTGCTATTGTGTYAAATTGGACTACTTGGGTGTCAAACCCTCATGTAACTGCATTTGGACTTGGTCTTTTTATGGTAGTGATTTTTACAAGAGCAGTTTTTGTGTCTCATGATATTCTCCATCTGCAGTACTTTAAAAGTAAGTCTTTGTCTTTTAAACTCTCATACCCATTTTCTGCACTTATTATTTCAAATAGTTCTTCATGGTGGGATTTTAAACATAATGTCAACCATCATACTTGGTGTAATGTAATAGAAAAAGATGAAGATATCTTGGCTCTAGATGGTGCGTTTACTCCAAATAACAAAGGAAACAGTCCTTTTATAAAGAAGTATAAACACATCATTTTTTGGGGTGCAATGTTTTTTATGTATCCTGCATTTATAGTACAGTCATATAGTTTTGTACTCAAACGAAAGCTTTATGGAGAGTTTGCTCTTATGTTACTACATTGGCCACTTATTTGGGGAACTATTTTTTACTTTCTTCCATTAACAGATGCATTCATAGTTTTAGCAACACTTAACTTTGTACTCTCTCCATGGCTTGCATTTGGTTTTATCACGAACCATTTAGGCTGTGAAGTATTTGACTATGAAGAGGGAAAGACATTTTCTTGGATGGAGTTACAGATGCGAACTTCTCGTTCACTAAAAGGTGGTTTTTTAGTACACTGGTTTTATGGTGGACTAAATACGCAGATAGAACATCACCTCTTTCCAAAAGCACCGCGTTTTAATTTGCTTAAGGTTCAAAATATGACAAGAGACTTTGCTAAAAAGCATAATATAGTTTATTTTGAAACTACACCATTAACTGCATATGTGCAGATAAATGAGGCAATAAAAGAGTACTAGAACAGATCGTTCTAGTCTTTATATACCATCTATTCTTAATACTTTCGTCTTGCCTACCATCAGCTCCAATGTCATAACTATTCTTTTAAATACTGACTCTTGTCTATACTCTAAGTTGTGTTTTTTACATATCTCTTTTACGATGGGTTGCATATCTTGGTAAAAAGAAAGAGGCATGTTTGGGAAAAGGTGATGCTCTATTTGGTAGTTTAAAAAACCGTGTAAATAGTCGATAAGATCATTTCCTGTGTTGTAGTTKACACTTCCCATAATCTGTCTAAGGTAGAACTCWCCYTGCGTTTTATGTGGTGTWGAAAAYTGATAAATATCTTCTGCTGAGTGGTTTGGRACGATTACMAGAAATGAGTGKAGGTTTGCATAAAGTTCAACTAAAAGCATGAATACTAAAGCATTTAAAGATGCTTGTACCCCAAGTGGTAAAAAAAGTGAGGGAAGAAATACAAAACGAAAAAGACCATAAGGTAAAATATAGTTTTTCCATAACTCTCTTCCATTTTTAGTTGTTGGCCATAGTTCATATGCTAGAGTTGGTTCTAAACCTTTTGCGATACGTTCTTTATTTTCTAAAATTCTTAGTGTATTTGGTCCATAATAAGCTATCTTCCAAACAGTRGCAAAAAGAAAAACGATGCCATACTTTACAAAAATTGGAACTTTCATATCRTGTATCCATTTTACATCTTTTTCTACATTATCGGGATCGTCTAKTTCACCTAAATGATAATGATGCATAATRTTATGCTCATAAGCCCAAGCATCAGGTTTTATCCAGTCAAACCAGTCTAACCATCTTCTACYRCCAACAGCAAAACCTTTTTTTGTGTAACGAAARGGAATATTTGGAACTTTATCATATGCACCATGTAAAATTGGRTGTGTAACGTTTGCCCATCTTGAAACATTTCCGGTCCCCATAAGTATAGCACCTATAAGTCCAAAAAACCAAAATGAAAGCTGCGATATATCTAAAGTAAGCGCATCAAGAACAATAACACTTGTTATCATAAACGCACCAAGTAGTGTTGAAAAATGTCCCCACCTTTCAAGTTTAAGTAGGTGTTGGAAATCTTTTTCGCCTACTTTAATAGTCTTTTTTATATTCTCTATATCAATTTGAAGTTGCTCTTGGTTTACATCTTTATAGTCTGTATATTGTGTCAATTCTATATCCTAAATGGTATTTAATTCTTGCATTATATACAAAAATACTTAGAGTTAATACTATCTAAATATCATTTTAGATAGAATAAGCACAATAATAAAAGTATGGAGAATTTATGGACGCTGCCAAATATATTTGGATGAATGGGGAGTATGTTGCTTGGGAAGATGCCAAGGTACATGTACTTTCACACACACTGCACTATGGAAATGGTGTAATTGAAGGAACTAAAGCATATAAAACTGCAAAAGGTTATGCAATTTTTCGCCTAAATGAGCATACTACGAGACTTAAAGAGTCTGCAAAAATGACACTTATCGATATTCCATATTCTGTAGAGGAAATGAACGCTGCACAAATTGAACTTGTCCGTAAGAATGAGTTTGTAGGAGATAATGTTTACATCAGACCTTTCGCATTTTTAGGTTATGGCGTTATGGGTGTATATCATAAAGATGCTCCTGTTGAGACTGTCCTTTCTGCTTGGGAATGGGGTGCATATCTTGGTGAAGATGGCCTTAAAAATGGGATTAGACTTAAAATCGCTTCCATGACTAGACCTGCAAACACTTCAAACATGGGAAAAGCAAAAGCAACTGCAAATTATTTAAACTCTCAAATGGCAAAGTACGAAGCTATTGACTGTGGATATGATGAAGCACTGCTTTTAGATGACCAAGGGTATGTTGCTGAAGCGAGTGGAGCATGTTTCTTTATGGTAAAAAATGGAGAGTTAATTACTCCTCCAAATGACAACTCTTTAGCAAGTATCACACAAAAGATGGTCATTGAAATGGCAGAAGACTTTGGTATCAAAGTAGTACGTCGTCGTATTACTCGAGAAGAAGTTTATGTAGCTGATGAAGCATTTTTAACTGGAACTGCAGCAGAGATAACACCTGTTGCAAATGTTGATGCAAGAATTATCGGTTGTGGAAGCCGTGGCGAGATGACTGAAAAAATTCAGTCAACTTATTTTGATATAGTTTTTGGTAGAAATGCTAAATACGAGCACTACTTAACTTATATAGATTAGGAAGTAAATTAATATGAAAACAGAGGAGAATATTTTAATGGCATCAGATATGAATGATTATTTTAACAAAAAAAAGAGTGAAGGTGGGGCTAAGAAGTCTACAGGTGGTTCTGGTGGTGGCGGTGGTCCAAAAGTACCTCAAATGCCAAAAATGCCAGACTTTGGTTCAAAATCTGGGATAGTTTACTTTCTTATAGCAGTTGTTGTAATGTTAGTTTTAGCAAAACCTTTTACTATTATCGAAGAGGGTCAACGTGGAATTTTAAGTACAAACGGTAAGTATCAAGACCAAGCACTTCTTCCAGGTTTACACTTTATTATGCCTATTATCCAAAAGGTATATACGGTTGATACAAAGGTTCGTATCATTAACTATGCATCACGTTTAGAAACGAGTGCTCGTGAGTCAGGTATCGTAGCAAAACGTGCTATTACAGTTCTTGATAAGCGTTCACTTCCTGTTAGTATTGAGCTTACTGTTCAGTATAGACTTAACTCTGAATTTGCAGCACAGACTATTTCTAACTGGGGATTTTCTTGGGAAGATAAGATTATCAATCCTGTTGTTCGTGATGTTGTTCGTAATGTTATCGGAAAGTATGATGCTGAAGCTCTTACTCAAATGAGAAATGATTTAGGTGCTGAGATAGAAGCGGGAATCCGTGAGAGTGTTGCCAACCTTAAAAATACTCCAGCGATACTTCAATCAGTGCAACTTCGTGATATTCTTTTACCTACTAAAGTAAAAGAGCAGATAGAAGCAGTTCAAATTGCAAAACAAGCTGTTCAAAAAGCAGAACAAGATGTTCAACGTGTAAAACAAGAAGCACTTAAACGTGCTGCAGAAGCTCGTGGTGTTGCACAACAAGCTCGTATTGAAGCTCAAGGTAAAGCAGATGCGATTACGATTAATGCTAATGCAAAAGCAAAAGCAAATATTTTAATAAGTAAGTCTTTAACGACTAAACTTTTACAGTTAGAGCAGATGAAAGTTCAAGGTAAGTTTAATGATGCCTTGCGTGTAAACCGTGATGCTAAAATTTTCTTAACACCTGGTGGATCAACTCCAAACATCTGGGTAGATACAAAAAATGCAAGACAAAGAACTACGGCTAAGTAATGATAAACGCAGTAGATAGAGTAGATTGGGAGAAGTCAAAACTTCTTCCTGTCATTGTTCAAGAAGCTTCAACAAATGAAATTTTAATGATGGCTTATATGAATAAAGAAGCATTAGAACTCTCACTTAGTACAAAAATTGCACACTACTTTTCTCGTTCAAAGCAACGTATCTGGAAAAAGGGGGAGAGTAGTGGACATATACAAACTATTCATTCTTTTAGTATAGACTGTGATAATGACACTCTTCTCATAAAAGTAACACAAGAGGGTGTAGCCTGTCATACTGGTCGAAAATCTTGTTTTTTCACAGAGTTAGAATCAGGTGAGACTAACTCAGAAGTTGAAGTAGATACAACGGCGGCTTACGGTGTGATAGATACACTTTATCATACTATACAAGAGAGAAAACTTGCAGATCCTAAAACTTCTTGGACAGCAAAACTTATCTCCAAGGGTGAGAATACAATTTTGAAAAAAGTTGTAGAAGAGGCTGGTGAGTTTAGTTTTGCTTACAAAGATAATGATGAAGCTGAGATGATTTATGAGGCTGCTGATTTAACATACCATATGCTTGTAGCACTTGCTGTTAAAAACATCTCCCCTGATAGAATTAAACAAGAGTTAGCTCGTAGATTTGATATGAGCGGTATAGCTGAGAAAAACGCAAGAGAGGACTAATGAACAGTAAAATCACTCTTTTTATAGATGGACTTATTAAATGGGATTATCTATTATTTGGAAGTGTTTTTGTTCTTTTTGTTCTTTTTATAATACTGGGTATAGTTCTTAGAAAAAAGCTTATTTTAGCGGTACTATTTCTTTTACTTGGATTTTCTATCCTTCTTCTTGGCCCGACTTTGGGTTACATGAAACTCCACGAAACTCTTTTTAAAAACTCAACACTGTTAGAAAGCCAAAAACGACTGCAATTTAGCGAAGCTGTAGTAGTAAAGGGAAGTGTGACAAATGAGTCAAACAGAGACTTTAAAGAGTGTAAAATTACAGCTAGTGCTTATGCCCTAAGCTCGAATAAACTCAAAAACTATCTTAAAAAATTTAAACCATTTAAAAAAATGTCGATTATAGAAACGAATATAGCAAAGTCGGAGACTAGAGAGTTTAAGATTATTGTTGAACCATTTCGATATACTAAAGACTATAATATTTCACTTGGAGCAGATTGCAGATGACACTTTTAAATTATTGGCACTATATCACTTTTGGTGTAATCTTTCTTATTTTTATAGGGGGTGTAATTAGTGCATTTAGACAGGATGAGGCAAAAATAAAAGTAGGTATGTTTATATCTACAAGTGTTATTTGCCTCTTTTTAGCAGGGTTTTCAGTTATAGTTGTAGATAAATACACTAAGGTAGTAAAACTTTATAAGCTAAAAAACAAGCGTCTACTTAGTACAGAACAAATTATTTATACGGGTATAGTGAGAAATGAAGGAAAACACAAAATTGGTGCTGTTACTTTTGAACTAAAGTTAGTAAATAGAGGTCATGTTACGGGAAATGTTAGGGGTGGAAATTTTTATAAGGCGAGTGGATTCTTAGACTTTTTTACAAGTGGCTTTAACAAAGTAAATAAACCACAGTCCATTGTAAAAGAGTTTGTTGTTGCAACTAACTTAAAACCTGGGACTTCTAAAGCCTTTAGAGTTCACTTTAGATACCCACCATACTTTAGAAGTACAGCACAGTTCGCTAAAGTTTGGGGACACTAAACTTTTAGTATTTAAGTCCAACTTTTTTAAGTGCTTTATTAATATTTTTTACTTGAATATTTTTATTTCTACACCATTGTGGTGCTAGAAGTGAGTCATCATCTATTCCCGCAGTTATTCTTTGAACATGAACATTCGCTGGTTTCATCTCTATTGATTTTACTAAAACATCAAGATACTCTTCTTCACTAATTGGAGTGAACTCTCCACGGTTATATTCATTTGCTAAAGCTGTGCGTTTAACAACATATAGAGGATGATACTTAACTGAGTCGATTCCCCACTCATATGCAGCACGTGACGTCTCAAGCATCATTTCTTGTGTCTCGTTCGTTAAGCCAAAGATTAAGTGTCCACAGACATTGATTCCGGCTTTTTTAGACTTGATAATCCACTCTTTAACATTTGCACTATCATGACCACGGTTGATTTTTATCAATGTTTCATCATATACAGACTGGATACCAAACTCAAGCCATATTTCACTCTTTTTTGATAACTCTGCTAGATAGTCTAGAGTCTCTTGTGTGATACTGTCAGAACGAGTACCGATACTAAGTCCAACTACATTAGGAAATGAAAGTGCTTTTTCATACAGTGCTTTAAGTGTTTCAAAGGGAGCATAAGTATTTGTAAAAGACTGGAAGTACACAAGGAACTTTTCTGCTCCATACTCTTTTGCTTGGCGTTTAGATATGGAAGAAAACTGCTGTTCTAGCTGTAGAAGTTGTTTATCTAAGTAAGGATTCTCTTTTGAGTCAAGGTTTAAATGAAAGCTTTTAAGCTCTTGAACTTCATCTGTACTTGCTGAAAAAGAGTCGTTTTCACAAAATGTACAACCACCCTTTGCAACTGTTCCATCTATGTTTGGACAAGTAAATCCAGAGATGTTAATACCAACTTTATAAACCTTAGCATCAAATTTCTTTTTAAGATAACCACCGTATGTATATATTTGTGTCATTAAACTATGTATTTCCCAGTAAAACATGCAGTACAGTACTTCTCTTCGCTAACTGTAGAGTTTACGCTACGTAAAAGTGAATCTTCATCAAGGTAAGCAAGTGAATCAGCTTCTATATAGTCACAGATCTCTTGATTAGTCATATTTGAAGCGATAAGTTTATCTTTACTTGGCGTATCAACACCATAAAAACATGGATCCGTAGTTGGAGGAGATGAAACACGCATATGAACTTCACTCGCTCCTGCCTCTTTTAGCATTCTAATGATACGACGTGAAGTTGTACCGCGAACGATAGAGTCATCAACAACGATAACACGCTTGCCTTTGATAACATCAATCATAGGAGAGAGTTTCATCTTCACCTTTAAGTCACGCATCTCTTGTGTTGGTTCTATAAAAGTACGTCCGATATAGTGGTTTCTCATGATACCCATTTCATAAGGAATACCACTCTTTTGTGAGTAACCAATAGCTGCTGGAACACCACCATCTGGTACAGGTATGATTACATCAGCTTCAATTGGTTCAATCGCTGCTAATGCTTGCCCCATGTTTTTACGCATATGATATACAGACTGACCATATACAGTAGAGTCAGGACGAGCAAAATAAACATACTCGAAGATACAGTGTTTAGGTGTTGGCTCAAAAACCTTGATACTTTGTGGTGCTTTATCTTTTTCAAATATAAGAAGTTCACCGGGTTCAACATCACGAACAAGTGTTGCACCAACTAAATCAAACGCACAAGTCTCACTTGCAACAATATAACCACCATTTGGAAGACGACCTAAACTTAGAGGACGAAAACCAAAACGGTCACGCATAGCAAACATTTTTGTTCTACTTAAAAATACTAAAGAAAAAGCACCTTCAATTCTCTGAACAGCATCAATAATTCTATCAACAAGTTTGTCTTTAGAACTTTTAGCGATTAGGTGAATAAGGTTTTCAGTATCCATAAATGTTTGAAAAATTGCACCTTTTTCAATGAGCTGATTTCTAACTTCTTCAGCATTTGTTAGGTTACCATTGTGAACAATAGCCATCTCGCCAAGGTCATAACGAGCAAAAACTGGTTGTGCATCGAGGATTGAATCATCCCCCGCAGTTGAGTAACGTGTATGACCTACGGCAGACGAACCACTAAGAGTTTCGAGTTTTTCTTCATTAAAAACTCTCATTACTAGACCACGGTCTTTAATCGTGTGAAGCTTTTTTCCATCAGATGAACTGATACCTGCAGCTTCTTGACCACGGTGTTGTAAAGAGTGTAGAGAAAAGTAAGCTAACTTAGAAGCTTCTTCATGACCAAAAATCCCGACAACAGCACATTTTTCATTTATATCTTCGCGCAAATTATATCCTTGTAAGCTAATAGTAAATAATTAATGCAATTATACAAAGATTACCTATATATAAAATGAAAGCTTATTGGAACTATAAATTAACACAGTAAGGCTAAAGAAACTAATAGTGTGGAACTCTTTTTGCTTTAGATTATGAAAATAATCCAAAAGGTAGGACATATGAATATTGTATTGTGTAATAACCTCATTCTTATCACGACGGATTTTGCAACGTTAAATACTCCATGGATGAACGAATTTTTAAATCATCACTCACGTGGAATGCTCTTTTTACCCAAGGCGGTACTTGTTTTTCGTAATGAAACTCTTACTGAGGTTAGAGAAGAATTTATTCAGCAACTTAGCGAGCATCATGCAAAAATGCATGACTTTAATCATGAGTTTTTTCTCAAAAGTATGTTGAAATATGGAACGCAACCTATAAAAATTGAGTTAGAAAAACTGCAAGATCCAGAAATCATAAAAGTAAATCTTTATGCTTACGACAAAAATACAGTGCTACTTTCATTAAAAACACCAAATTCATGGGTCCTTAACTATATGCGTTCACAGTTAGAAGTTTATGTAGAGAGAGGAACAGATCTCTCACTTGTAATAGATGTCTCAGACTTTAAAGCAAAAGCAAGGCTCGAGAGAGCACTTAATAAACGCCATATTCTTCATTATGAGATACAGTACACTTATGATAATCACTTTATGTCTAAACTCTATAGTGATTTTGCTAATTTTAGCTTTGGTGATTTATGTAATAAGGAAGAGGATGAAAACACACTTTTTTATACAGTACTAGAATGTCCAGTAGGTGCGAGTCAAGATGCACTGAAAAAGTCATATAAGAAACTGACGAAAGTGTACCATCCTGATAAGGTAATCCATGAAGCACCTCATATGGTAAAACACTATACTCAAAAGTTTCAACTACTTCAAGAAGCATATACAGCACTTAAAGTTGTTAGTTAGATAAAGTTTTCAATGAGTTCATCTTTTGAACCACTTTTGAGTAAAGCTTTAAAATCTTCAGAACTGTAAAGTACAAGAGCACTACTCTTTAGTTGCTCTAGCTCTTTGCTAAAACCTCGTTTAGCAAAGAGAATAATTTGTGTAGGTTCTATGTTTAGTTTGACACATTTTTCATTTAGTTTATGTAACTCTTTTTTATTGATAAAGTGATTTGTCCATTTACATTCGCTTACATATATATTTTCATCATTTGTAAGGGTTAATATATCTATCTCTAAGTTTGCATCCCAGTAACTTCCTGAGCTAATAATCTGTGCATCCCTTAGGTTATAGTTAAGTAAAACCTCACTTAACTCTTCAAAAATTAAACTTGTGTAACTATTTAAATGCTGTTCTATGTTTGAGTGTAAGACTTCATAGTTTTTCTTTTTGATATTTGCTATCTGTGGGGTGATAAAATAAAACCAAAACCTAACAAATGGATGGGAAAAAAGTACCTTGTGAGAGATTCTATGCCTTGCATCACGGCGTTTTAGTTTTGCACTTGGATTTATCTCTCTTGGGTGGCGTTCTCTAGAGTACTCCATCTGAATAAGTCCTACCTCTTGAAGGTAGTTGAGTGCTCCTCCTCCATTTCCATTATTTAGTCCAGCTCGTCTAAATGCAGAGAAGATTCTCCTATCTCCAGTTGCTAGCGCTTGAAGTAGTCGTTTATGAGTAGGTTCTGTATCTATTAACTCTTCTATTTTTGCATTTAAAATATCAAAATTTTCTATGATTAACTCTTGTATTAACTCTTTGATGGGTTTAGAAGTATCTATATCCCATCCTAAACCACCAAAAACGGAGAAGTAGGAGATTTGAGTCTCCATATCATTTGGGTAGTTGCGAAAATAAAAGGAGCGAAACTGCTCGAGTAGTTTAGAATTTGTCATAGTAGATATTGTAGCATAGAATAACTACATTTCACTGCCCCATTTTAATGTATCTATGCCATATCTCTCTCGTAAAATTTGTGTTTGTTCTGTGAGTTTTCTCATTTTTTGTTCATCTTCGAAGCCTATGAGTGAGAGCTCTTTTTTAGAATCCCGTGTAAAACTAGAACAATTAATACTGAGGTTTATAATTTTGAGTCTTTTTTGCGAGTCTGCTTCATTAAAGAGCCTTAGACATAAGGAATCAAATTTCTTTTCAGTAAAGAGTTCTGCCATTGAGATATTTTTATGAGATTTTTGATTCATTTCGTAACGAATGCCAAGATGAAATACTGTAGGTATAACATTTAATTTTAAGATAGCATATGCGAGATGTCGTGCAAGTATATGTACTCTGCGTATAAGCTCAACTCTATCATAAAGGGGGTCCATTGTCCGACTTATACCTATAGACTTCCTTCTATGTGTTGTTTTTATCGGTGCATCAATCTCACCATTTACACGTTTATAAAGGTCTTTGGCATAAGGTCCCCAAGATTCTAAAGTACCTCTGCGTTTACGGATGTCACCTAGAGTGTGAATTTGAGCAGAATGGAGTTTTTGTTTCATACTTTTTCCTATACCTGCAAAATCTCCAACAGCGATAGGATTTACAAAAGCATCAAAGTTGTATTTGTCTATGACCTTAGAGCCAAAAGGTTTGGCATAAGTAGTGGCAAGTTTTGCTATATATCTAGTAGGGGCTGCACCGATAGACACAGGGAGTTTTAAAATATGAAGTATCTCATGACGCAAGGTATCAATAAACGCAGGGATATCTTTATCTTCTACCCAACCACTTAAATCTCCATAAAACTCATCTATGCTAGCCTGCTCAACCAAAGGTATTTTTGTACATAAAAACTCATGGAGTTCATGTGAGAGTTTCTGATAGAGTGACATGTTTGGTGCTTTTACAATGAGGTGAGGACAAAGCTGAAGTGCTTCACGGATAGTCATAGCTGTTTTAACACCAAAAGAGCGTGCTTCATACGAAGATGTTGTTAAAATTCCTCTTACTTTTCCATTTTCATCAGTAAAGGAAGCTATGTCACAGCCCAGGCTGCCTTCTCTTGCATTGCAATTCACCTTGTCATCTTCATATTTAGCATAAAATGTAGGAACAAAACTTCCACTGTTTTCAAAGTTTACAGTCTGATTTTTTGCATCTTTGCTAAATATTTTTGTATCACTTCTCCCACCAATAGCCACTGCCTTATGCTCTAGCTCAGGCTCCGCTATACGAGCAGCACTAACAAAAAAACAATCGATGTCAATATGTATTTTCAAATTATTTACCTAATATAAGAAGTTTAATTGTTACTAATAGTAGCAGATTAAAGAGTGGAGTGTGTAGAATATGACAATTTGCCAAATTCTTTTGTATAAATTAATGTAATTTTTTCTGTTTTTTATATTGAGTGTGTAGTTTTGAACATAAAAAGTTCTTTTTTTACTCAATAAGTGGATATTTTAATTTAAATATACTATAATTTCGTAATTATATTATTAGAGTATGTCTTAGTATTTGCAGCTCTTAATTACAAAGGAAACAACATGATTCACGAAAATGGAAAAATAGTAGACATCGCAATTATTGGTGCAGGMCCTGGTGGAATGGCATCAGCTATCGAAGCAAAACTTGCAGGAGTGGAAAATATCGTTGTAATAGATAAAGCACCACATCATAATGACATGATTCATAAGTTCTACAAAAAAGGTAAACGTGTTGATAAAGACTGGATGGGAATCAAGTTTGAGTTTACTGGTAATGTTAGTTTTGAAGAGTGTTCTAAAGAAGAGTATATCGAACAAATGGAAGTAAAACTTCAAGATGCTGGTGTACTAGATAAGTTTGAGTATAATCATGAGATAATAAGAGTAGAAAAAGGTGAAGATGGTCTTTTTGGAATGATTTTTGGACACGATAATGTAGCTGAAGGCATAGAGACTTTAAAAGCAAGAAATGTTATTCTTTCTGTTGGTCGCATGGGGAAACCAAACAGACCAAAATATAAATTTCCAAAAGAGATTAAACCATTACTAAACTTTAACCTATCAAAAGTACAAAATGGCGAGAGAGTTATGATCGTCGGTGGTGGAGATACTGCTGGTGAGTATGCTTATGGTCTTGTAGAGATGGAAGGTATGGAGGATTGTGTTGTAACACTTAACTATAGAAAAGCTGAGATTACACGTATGAACCCTATTAACACTGAAATGTGTACTAAGTATTTAGATAATGGAAAAATTATAAATAAAATGGGTGTAGATGTTGAGAGTCTTGAGCAGTCAGAAAGCGGAAAAATCCAAGTAAACTTTACTGATGGTACAAGTGCTGAGTATGATAGAGCCGTATATGCACTTGGTGGTACAACACCTAAGGATCTTCTTGTAAACTCAGGTGTTAAAACTGGTGAGTGGGATGTTCCTGTATATGATGAAAATACATTTGAAACTAATGTAGAAGGTCTTTACACTATCGGTGATGTTGTTACTGATCAAGGTAGTATTGCACTCGCATTCAACCATGCAAGTGATGCAGTAAAAAGTATCGCTTCTAAACTTAAATAACCTTCCTTATACTATGCTTTTTTTTAGCATAGTATAAATATCCTTATCCAGATTCTATAAAACAAATAACCCTAATAACTAAATTTAGCTATCTTTGACTATAATTCTTTTATGAAATATATTTTAATTGTTGTTCTTTTTTTTTTGAGTGCATGTAGTATAAAAAACTATACCTATTCATCATCAAAATTTATCATTATTAAAACAGACAAATTAAAATTTTCAGACTTAGCTTATGTGAAAAATAGTGCTAATTCTGTAAGACTTGAACTTTTTGTAGCAGGAAATAATATACAAAATATTGAGATAAACAGTCTTATCTGTCTTAATGAGGGCTGTATGCTTCGTAGTAATTTTAACAGTGAGTATTTAAGTGAAAATTATCCTGATACAATTTTGCAAAATATTGTTCTTGGACAGGTCATATATGATAAAAAAAACTTCAAAAAAATTGGCTATGGATTTGAGCAAAAGATACAAAACTCGAATGTAGACATACTATATAAAGTAACTCAAAATGAGATTTACTTTAAAGATAAAAACAACAAGATACTATTTAAAATCAAGGATATAAAATGATAAGAACTAAAGTTCAATGCAGTGAGGCATTAAATGCCGAGTAGTAGCAAGAAATTTGTAGGAGCACACTGCTCTGCTAGTGGTGGTGTATTTAACGCAGTGACAAATGCAGAGGCAATAGGGGCAAAAGCATTTGCTCTTTTTACTAAAAAYCAACGTCAATGGGTTTCWAAAGATTTRGATACTGAGACAATCGATAAGTTTAAGTCAGCTTTAGATAAAAGTGGAATATTGCCAAAGCACATACTCCCACATGACTCTTACCTTATCAACTTAGGTCATCCAGAAGTGGAGAAGTTAGAGAAGTCCCGGGTTGCGTTTATAGATGAGTTAGAACGTTGTGCACTACTTGGTTTGGACCGTCTTAACTTCCACCCTGGAAGTCATTTGAGCAAGGTGAAAAAGGCAGACAAAGAAAATATTGAGATCATGAAACCTATAGAAGATATATGTTTAGATGTTATTGCAGAGTCGATAAACATAGCACTTGATAAAACAAGTGGAGTGAGTGCTGTTTTAGAGAATACAGCAGGACAGGGAAGTAATCTTGGTTGGCGTTTTGAGCATTTAGCACATATAATAGATAAGGTAGAAGATAAAAGCCGTATAGGTGTTTGTATAGATACTTGTCATATGTTTACAGCAGGTTATGACATAAGAACAAGAGAAACTTACGATAAAACTTGGGCTGAGTTTGAAAAAGTTGTAGGTTTTAAATACCTTATGGGTATGCATATAAATGACTCAAAACCACCACTCGGCTCTCATGTAGATAGACATCATTCACTAGGCCATGGTGAAATCGGACTTGATGCTTTTAAGTTTCTTATGCAAGATGAGAGAATGAATGACATCCCACTTGTTTTAGAGACAATTGATGACACAATATGGAAAGAAGAGATAGAACTACTTTATAGTTTTGAGAATTAAGTAATAATAGTGTAATATCTGTTTAATAAAATTAAAGGGTATTAATGACAAGAACTAAAGTTCAGTGTAATAAACCACTAAATGGTTTATTTAAAAAAATTCTACTTACATCGCTTGTTGCAAGTTCTATGCTTATGGCATCTGGATATAAGATTCCGGAGACTTCGACAAATTCTGTTGCACTTAGTGGAGCAAATATAGCTCACACTCGGAGTGCTGATGCTGCTTATGATAATCCAGCAAATATGATTTTTATGGAAAATACTAATCAAATAGAAGCTGATTTGATGTACATAGGCTTAAGTGGGACTAAGTTTGATGGATCAGTTTATGGTACAAATACTGATGGTTTAACTTCAGAGGAACAAACTTTTATGATTCCATCGGTTCATTATGTTTCTCCAAAACTGGGCGAAAATGGTGTTAGACTTGGTTTAAGTATAGTAGTTCCTGGCGGGTTGACTAGAGAGTGGAAAGAAGAACCTGCTAAAACTTCTGCTGAAGAATTTACACTTCAAATGATGGAGATAAACCCTACTGTAGCTTATGAAGTTACAAATGATTTAGCCATAGCATTTGGATTTAGACTAGTAGATACTAATGGTGTTGTTAAGAGTGATGGTACACATCCTACTTATGCAAAAATTTCTCGTGATATGATAGGAAACTCAATAGATTATGGGTATAACCTTGCACTTGCATATCATCCTATGGATAACCTAGAACTAGCAGCTACATATCGTTCAAAGGTAAACCTAACAGTTAATGGAAGTGCTGATTTATCAGTAATAAATGGAATATCGACTTATAGTGGAGATGCTTCTGTAACTATTCCTTTACCCGCTACTTTTAGTGCAGCAGCAGCATATACTTTCTCAACCAAAACAACTGTAGAATTTGTATATGAAGTTTCTTATTGGTCAGCATATGAGAGTTTAGATTTTGAATATGACGGAACAGTAAATAATGCTACAAATATATTTGGTGCATCTGTACCTAAAAACTGGAAAGATACTAATGCTTTTCGTTTAGGTATAACTCAAGAGTTAGACTCTGTAACTCTTATGGCTGGTGCTGTGATAGATGAGTCCCCAACACCGGAAGAAACACTAAACTTTGAGTCACCAGGAAGTGACTCAGTTTCTGTGTCACTCGGTGGACGTTATCAAATTGACGAGAGTTTGGATGTAGCTTTATCAGTACTTTACTCTATGAAAGAGGATAGATAAGTTTCAGATTCAGTTAATTTAAATAAAATTAATGGTACTTTTAGTAATTCAAACGCACTTCTTATCTCAGCTGGTGTAGGATATAAATTTTAAGGAAAGACTTGAAAAATTTAGTAAATTTCTTATCACAAAAAAATGTTTCAAAAACTACAGTTTTTGCACATCTAAAATGTAGTAAAACAGAAGCAGAAATGCTTCAGTTTTTAGCACAAAAGTATATGGAAGGGGAAGATGACTTTCTTGTACTTACACTACTCCAAGAACTTTATAGTGTTCATGACTTTGAACACTTAGAACACTTAAGCGAGCTTAAAAATTTACTTGAACTTGGTTGGATACACCAACAAAGTTTTACTCCAGTAAAAATTTCAGAAGTAACGCCCTTAGAACTTTTAAATACTGCAGTAGGACTTACTCCCTCTTTTTTACGCCTTTTACAAGAGGGTTCTATAGAGTCGGATTTACCAGATGTAAAACCTTATGCAGACCACCTAGAGTACCTTCAAGACCAATTTTTTCGTATAGAACTTTATCAAAAGATGTCAGTGATTCGCCAAAATGTTCATGAACACTCACTTGGAATAGATAGGCTTCAGGCAAAAATGAAACTACTAGAAACTCGCATAGATGAAAGAGTCGCCCAGACCTCAGAAAACTTAGTTTTAGATAAATTTTTTAAAACTAAAAAGATGACTAATCTCGAACAAGTAATATTTATAGCTCTTCTTCGTGAAGAGTACAGTGCTTCAGATGCCTCACTTCGTGAGATGAACGCTTTGATAGATTTAATATCTTTAGATGATTATGAGAGAATAAAAAATCGTTCTTTACTTGAAGATGGTGCAAACCTTATAAGCAATGACATTATAGACTATGAAGAGATGCTTAATCCTTTTGGTGGAATATCACGTGCGTTTTATATAGTAGATGATGTGCTTCAAAGTATAATTCATCCACAAAAAAGAAAAAAAGTCACCCGTTTAAAACTTGGTGCCCTTATAGAAGAACAAGATATCTTTGAGCTTATAGATAGTGACACCTCTCTTGATGAAGTTGTTCTCAATGATACAACTCGTGAGACTTTAGACAACCTCATGCAGCAAGTAGATAAAGAGGTTGTGGCTCGCCTTGTAAAATGGGGAATAAAAGATAAAAAGTCTGGGATAGATGCTCGTATCATATTTTATGGGGCTGCTGGAACTGGAAAGACTATGACAGCATACTCTCTTGCTAAATCCCTTAAACGACAAGTACTTGCGTTTGACTGTTCTAAAATCCTCTCTATGTATGTAGGGGAGAGTGAAAAGAACGTTCGGAAAATTTTTGATACTTTTTATGAGTTAAGTGAAAAGACAAAAACAGAGCCTATTTTATTACTAAATGAAGCGGATCAGTTCTTGGGTGCAAGAAGCTCTGGAACTATCACTGGTGCAGACCAAATGCATAACCAAATGCAAAATATCTTTTTAGAGCAGATAGAGAACTTCCGTGGAATGCTGATAGCTACTACAAACTTACTTGAAAATATAGATAAGGCATTTTCTCGTCGTTTTAACTATAAGATAGAGTTTAAAAAACCTGATAAAATACAGCGTCTAAAACTTTGGGAGTTAATGCTTCCTTTAGATGCTCCATATGAGAAAAAGTTTGACATAAAAGAGTTAGCGTTATATTCGCTAACTGGTGGACAGATTAACTTGATAGTCAAAAACACAGCTTATAAAGTTGCTGTACGAAAAAAACCTCTTTTTAGTACACAAGACTTTATTGATGAGATAAAAAGAGAAAAAGATGCAAACTTTGATAGTGAAAAATCCATGGGTTTCTTAAGTAAATAACTAGGGATTTCCTACATTGTCAAATGTAATAAAGAGTTTTAAAATTCAGAGTAATGAGATAACTACTCTTTGGTAGTGTATTCATATTCTTAAGTCCTGATAAACACCTTAAATTAAATANNTWATWRCAAKYTTMNCACWWMYYTNTRATWWWTATAAAATAATAAGTAATTTAACATTTGAATATATCTTAATAGTTATGTAGCAATAAGTGACACTGCCCCATACTTAGCTTCTATAAAATAATAATTTAATACACTTTTTGATATAGTGCATTAACTGTTTTTTCCTCGATAATTTGATGGAAAACAAATATTTTAAAGAGTTATATTTATTATAAATAAAACTCTTGACTTTTAAAGGTAGGTTATATGGAGCATATAGTAACTTCAAACCCATATTTTGGTGTATTTGTACTATTTGTAATGACATTTGGTGCATTTACAGCAACAACAATAGTAGCACGTCTTGCAAGTCGTGCACTCGCGCGTAAAGATAGTGAAAAAATTAAACTCTCAGTATATGAGTGTGGACCAGAAATCACAAGACAACCAAATAGAATTTCACCACAGTTTTATCTTTTTGCATTACTGTTTTTACTCTTTGATGTTGAGATAGTTTTTATGTTTCCATGGGCAGTGGACTTTAAACTACTTGGTTGGTTTGGTTTTGCTGAGATGTTAATATTTATATTACTTCTTACTATCGGTTTTGTATATGCATGGAAAAAAGGAGCCCTAGAATGGCACAACATAAAGTAAATTATTCACAAGATGGTGGACTCCCAGTCGCACTTACGTCAATTGACAAAATTGTAAACTGGGGTCGTTCAAACTCAATCTGGGCACTGACTTATGGTCTTGCTTGTTGTGGTATTGAAATGATGGCATCAGGCGCGTCACGTTTTGACTTCGATAGATACGGAACTATTTTCCGTGCTTCTCCTCGTCAAGCAGATGTTATGATTGTTGCTGGAACACTTACAAAAAAACATGCTGAGTTTATTAAGCGTTTATATGACCAAATGACTGAGCCTAGATGGGTTATATCAATGGGTTCATGTGCAAATACTGGTGGTATGTTTAATACATATGCAACAGTTCAAGGCTGTGATAGAGTTATTCCTGTAGATTTATACCTTCCAGGTTGTGCACCTCGTCCTGAAACACTTCAGTATGGTGTAATGTTACTACAGAAAAAAATTCGTGCTAACAAAGCTGGCAATGCACAAAAGCCAAAAAGGTTAATGTAATATGAGAGCATATACTCCCAAAGATGATGTACAAGCAAAAGCTTACTATACAGATAGATATTATGTAGCACCACAGGTTCCAAAACAAGAAGTAGAGACTGATGAAGTTTTTGCAGCCGATTTAGCAGCTTTAAAAACAAAGTTTGATGTAAAAGAAGCATTTATTCAAATGAAGCAGATGATAGTTTATATCAATGCTAATGATATTTATGGTGTTTTAGAATTTCTAAGAGATGAACTTACATATACACAACTAAGTGAAATGTCTGCTATTGATTGGTTAGCAAAAGATAATACGTTTGAAATTTTTTACCAAATGCTTTCTATGACTAAACGTAAACGTCTTCGTATTAAGTTTTTTATTAACAATGGTGATGCAGTTGATAGTGTTGAGTCACTTTTTCGCTGTGCTGACTGGAGCGAACGTGAAATGTTTGATATGTTTGGTATAGAAGCAAATAATCATCCATTTATGAAACGTATTCTTCTTCCTTACGATTGGCAAGGAAATCCACTGCTAAAGACTTACCCACTAGAGGGTGATGAGTTTGCTGCTTGGTATGAAGTAGATAAAATTTATGGAAAAGAAGCTCGTGATGTAATCGGACCTGAAATCCGTGATACAGCTCGTGTTGATAGATATGACTCTGAGCGTTTTGCTCGTCTTGGTTTTGAAGTACCTAAGGGAACTAAAATCACTGGTAATGAAGAGCCTAATAAGCAAGATTATCAAGAAGAGGGTGGCGTTTTCCTCGTCAAAAAATTTACAAAAGATGCATCAAAAATTATTGATGATCCACAAAGATAGGGCGGTAGATAATGGCACAGGTAAAAAATAGATTAACACCATTTTTTGAAAACATTACTTTTGATAGAGAAGATAATGAACTTATATTAAACTTTGGTCCTCAACACCCTTCTGCTCACGGGCAGTTGCGTTTAATGCTTCACCTTCAACAAGAACAGATAGTAAAAGCACATCCAGATGTTGGATACCTTCACCGTGGTATGGAGAAGATGGCTGAAAATATGATTTATAACGAGTTTATGCCTACAACTGACCGTATGGATTATATTGCTTCATCTTCAAACAACTATGGTTTTGCTCTTGCAGTTGAAAAACTTATAGATGTAGAAGTTCCTCGTCGTGCAAAAGTTATTCGTATGATGCTTTTAGAGATTAACAGACTTATGTCYCAYCTTTTCTGGCTTGCAACAACTGCTCTAGATATCGGTGCGATGACAGTTTTTTTATACGCTTTCCGTGAACGTGAGTATTTAATGGATATTATCGAGGGTTATTGTGGTGCACGTTTAACACATGCAGCTATCCGTATMGGTGGAGTTCCTCTAGATATTCAAGATACTTTTTTATCTCAACTTAAAACATTCCTTGAYAAGTTACCAAAAAATATCAAAGATTATGAGGACTTACTTGATACTAACCGTATCTGGTTAATGAGAATGGAAGAAGTTGGTGTAATATCAACTGAAATGGCACTMTCWTGGGGTTGTACAGGYCCAATGCTTAGAGCATCTGGWGTASMKTGGGATATTCGTAAAGAAGAGCCGTATGAGTTATATGATGAAGTAGAATTTAATGTTCCTTATTCAGATAAAGGTGATAACTTTGCTCGCTACCGTGTATATATGGAAGAGATGAGAGAGACAGCAAAGATTTTGTATCAAACAATAGATATGTATGAAGAGACAGTTAAAAATGGTCAAACAGATCTAATGGCTCATGCACCGAAATATATCTCTGCTCCAAAGATAGATATCATGACTCAAAACTACTCTTTAATGCAACACTTTGTTCTTGTAACACAAGGTATGAGACCACCAGTGGGTGAAGTTTATATAGCAACTGAATCACCAAAAGGGGAGCTTGGTTTCTTTATTAACTCTCAGGGTGGACCATATCCTTATAGACTAAAGTTACGTGCACCATCTTTTTGGCACACAGGTATTTTAACTGACCTTTTACCAGGTCACTATATTCCAGATGTTGTATCTATTATTGGTACTACAAACATTGTATTTGGTGAGGTAGATAGATAATGAAAAGATATGATTTAAGACATTTAAAAGACAACTTTGAGCCTCGTATGAAAGAGATTCTTAGTGAGTCTCATAAAGCAACTGAGACATTAATTTTTCTTTTTGAAATTGGTGATTTTACTCCAGTTCAAAGAAGTGCAGATTTAGTAAAAGAGTGTGGTTATGAACTGTACAACTCACTAAAATTCAACGAAGTCGACTGGACTATCGTTATTAAGAAAGATTAGGAAGTATTGTGAATTCTGAGTTGCAGTACAATGCCAATACAGTGGAGTTAAATAGTGTTCATTCAACATGTGTACACTGTTCAGCTGGATGCCAACTAGAGTACCAAGTTAGAGCTGGTTCCATCCATAGCATAAAGAATAATTCCCAATTTACATCCCTATGTGCTGCTGGAAATTTTGGTTCTGATTTTTTTAAGAGTACTGTTAAAGATGAAACTGTATTAAATAATGCAGTTGTAGCAATGCAAAAGGCAGAGGCTATTCGGTTTTCTTCAATGATAACAAATGAAGAAGTGCATATTTTACAACTTATTAAAGAGAAATTTGGCATTAAGTTGTTTAACGAAGATGCAAGACTCTATGGCGAATTTATGAAAGCATACAGTAGTGTCAGTGGAAAACTACATCATAGTGGTTCATTAAATGCAATAGCACAAGCACAAGCCGCTATTGTTATTGGAGGCCGTGTTACAACTGATAATCCAGCTGTAAGCTATGCTCTTTTAAATGCATCAAATAATAATGATGCAAAAATTGTTTATGCACATCCCATTGAAGATGTACTTATGCAAAATAGTGCAACTCAGTTCATAAAGTATGAAGCGGGTTCAGAAGAGGGTGTAATGGCTCTTTTTGCAAATGAGCTACTTCGTCACATAGAGCTTAGTGATGAAGATAGAGCCTATTTTGATGATTTAGACCTTGGTTACATTGAGGCAGAAAGTAATGTAGGCGCAGATGAACTTGAAGCGATAACAGAATCTTTTAGTGGTGCACAAAATTGTGTTTTTATCGTTGGAAGTGATGTTTTTGCACATCACCGAGCGACAAATATCGCAAAATTTGCAGCTATTATAGAGAAATACACTAGTTTCTCCCTTGTTGTAATCCCAAGTGAAGCGAATAGTGTAGGCACATCTTTAATCGCTGATTTAGATAAAGATGAAAAGATAGAAAATATTGTCTCTGTGTTTGAAGGTAGTGATTTAACTCTGAGTGCTCTTAACAGACAAGAGGGTACAGTTGTTAGCATTGATAACGAAGTACTTAGACTAAATATAGCCTTAGAGCTTGATGGTTACACTTTGAGTGATTTAGCAAATCGTCTTGGAATTGTGAAAGAAAAAAGTATTGATTATACAATGAACAACTTCTTAGACTTGTATTCTAAGAAGAGTGAAGAGTATGTTTTAGAAGAAGTAGCAGAGCTACCAGAATATAATGGAACGGTAATATATTATTGTAATCCAATAGTGCAGTTTAATGCATATACAAATATAGCTTCAGAGCTAGAAAATGACAGTAGCTTAAGAGGTTCAGCTCAATTTGCTAGTGTAGCTAGAGTGTCTGATGGAGATCTTGTAGAGATACATTTAGGCTCAGAAGTAATAAAAAGAGTATTTAAACTTGATGAAGAGTTAAAAGGTACTATAGCACTAAACCCAAGCTTTGATATAAATAGAGACAAAGGTCTTTATAAATTTTTAAAATCTAATATAATGAGAGTAGAAAAATGAGTAATGTAAGTATAAACATAGACGGAAAAGAGATTGTTACACAAGAAGGTGAGTTCATACTCAATGCAGCGCGTGCAAATGATATTTACATCCCTGCAATATGTTATTTGACAAGATGTAGTCCGACTTTAGCATGTCGTATTTGTCTCGTTGAAGCTGACGGTAAACAAGTATATGCTTGTAATGCTAAAGCTAAAGACGGTATGAATATTACAACTACGACAGAAAACATTGAGAAAGAACGTCGTGCAATCATGGAAGTATATGATGTAAATCATCCTCTTCAGTGTGGTGTGTGTGATCAATCAGGAGAATGTGAACTTCAAAACTATACACTAGAGATAGGTGTAGATTCACAATCTTATACAGTTCAAGATGTAGATAGATCTTCACATGATTGGGGTCACTTACACTATGATCCAGGTCTTTGTATCGTTTGTGAGCGTTGTGTAACTGTTTGTAAAGATATGATTGGTGATAACTCACTTAAAACTATTGCTCGTGGTGGTGATCCACTTAATACGGACTATAAAGAGAGTATGCCTAAAGACTCATATGCAATGTGGAACAAACTCAACAAGTCAGTTATTGGTCTTACAAATGGTACTGATGTACTTGATTGTACATCTTGTGGTGAGTGTGCTGCTGTTTGTCCAGTTGGAGCACTTGTGAATACACAGTTTATGTACAAGTCAAACTCTTGGGAGCTTAAAAGTATCCCAGCTACATGTGGACACTGTTCAGCAGGATGTCAAATTTCTTACGATGTGAAACATACAAGTGTTCATAACCCTGATGAGAAAATTTACCGTGTTATGAATGAGTGGAAYTATGTATCACTTTGTGGTGCTGGTCGTTATGGTTTTGACTATGAAAACAGAGATGTAACTAAAGATGAAACTGCATTTGCAAACGCAGTAGAGGCATTTAAGAAGGCAGATACGATTAAGTTCACTTCAACGATTACAAATGAAGAAGCATTTATCTTAGAAACACTCAAGAATAAATTTGGTTATAAACTTGTAAACGATGAAGCAAAATCTTTTCAAACTTTTTTAAGTGATTACTCTGCTATAAGTGGTACAAGTCTTTATGGTAGTGATTTAAAGACTGCTATGAATTCTAACTTTATTGTAAGTATTGGTACAGCTATTAAAACTGATAATCCTAATGCTAGATATGCTCTAAATAATTCTCTTACTACAAATAAAGGTGCAGCACTTTATTTTCACCCAGTTGTTGACCCAGTTGTTGATGCAATGAGTAAAAATATAGTAAGTATTAACCATAAACCTCTTCAAGAAGAGACAGCGTTATACTTAGTTTTAGATCTATTTGCAGATAAGTCAAAACTTCCAACTGATATAGTTGAGTATCTTGCATCATTTCACTCTACAAAAACTGTTACATTAACTGAAACAATTAAAGAAAAAGTTATTGAAATCGTTAAAGAGATGAAAGTGAATGAAGAGACTGGTGAAGAAGAAGAAGTTGAAGTAGAAAAATCTAAGATGGTTCCAAAGAAAGTGAGTAAAGAAGTAGAAGTTGATGATAACAGACTACTTTCAATGCTTGGAATGGCTGATAATTTTATGGAAACATTTGCAAAACTTATGAAGAAAAAAGACACTTTCTCTATGATAGTTGGACCTGACCTTTATAATCATCCTAACTCAAAAAATATTGCTCGTTTAGTTGCTTTAGTTGAAAAATACTCAGAATTTGAACTTGTAATGATTCCAACACTTACTAATACACTCGGTGTTGCGATGATAAATGAGTTAAGTGATACTGCTGGATCGTATGCAGTTGGATATAACACAGATGCTGATTTCGTTTTAAGTGGTTTAGGTGAGGGGAGCGTATGTGACCTTGATATGCCAGCAATAAACCAACAAGAGGGAACACTTACAAGTATTAACAAAAATGTTAACCCAACAAATGCTGCACTTCCTTATGGTGGTTACACACTTAATGATATAGCAAACGCTTTAGGACTTAATGCGCAAAACACTATAGACTATACAGTAGAGTTAGGCAGCATAGATGGATTTAAAGCAGAAGAATTTGACACTCTCCCTGATCACTATACAAATAGTGGAGAGGAAATACGTGGTTATAAGCTTGAAAGTTTAAGCACAAGTACTTCAAGTGATGAGAATGTAACTAAAATAGATGAAGCACTCGGTTTAGATGGTGCTATTATTTATTTAGCAAACCCTATTAGACAGTTCACAGACTTTACAAAAAATACTACTAATCTTGATGAGAAGAGTGGTGTTTATATGAGTGCCGAGTCTTTAGAGACATCAGAACTTAATGCTGGCGACAGTGTGTCTGTAAAAACTGATAATGGTGAACTTACTGCAAATATCGTAAGTGATAATAAAATTGCAGGAAATATCACTGTTTTACCAACATTTGATTCAAAATTAAACTCAGGAGCTTTGGTAAACGGTTATCGTTTTGCTAATGCTTCGATACAAAAGGTGTAATATATGGATAACGCATATTTAATTGAAACGGTTATTAAAGTCGTTGTAATTTTACTTGTATTCTCAGCATTAGCAGGAATTGGTACATACTTTGAGCGTAAGATACTTGCATTTATGCAGCGTCGTCTTGGGCCAATGAATGTTGGTCCATTTGGACTTCTTCAAGTTGGAGCAGACGGTATTAAACTTTTTACTAAAGAAGATATTATCCCTACAAATGTTGTAGGGCCTATCTTTAAAATTGCACCGGTTATTACAGCTGCAACTGCATTTATGGCAGCAGCTGCGATTCCTTTCTTACCATCATTTACAGTTTTTGGTTATGAAGTTCATCCAATTGTTGCAGATATTAACATCGGTATTTTATATGTACTTGGTGTAATGGCTATCGGTCTTTTTGGTCCACTTCTTGGTGGTATGGCTTCAGCAAATAAATTTGCATTACTTTCAGCTGCTCGCGCGGCTGCTGTATTTATCTCTTATGAGGTTGTTACAGGTCTTGCTGCTTTAGCTCCAATTATGATGGTAGGTTCACTATCACTTATTGACTTTAACAATTACCAGATTGAAAATGGTTGGATTGTATGGTCTCAACCACTAGCATTTATACTTTTTTGGATTGCTGCATTCGCTGAAACTGGTCGTACACCATTTCACCTTATCGCAAATGATCATGAAATTATTGATGGCTTTGGTACTGAGTACTCTGGTATGAGATGGGGTCTTTTCTTCATCGGTGAGTATGCAAATATGTTCTTTATCTCTTTTGTTATCCCAATAATTTTTCTTGGTGGTTTTGGTGATGGAACAGTTTTAGGTGCATTTGCATTATTAGGTAAGATGGCATTTTTCTTCTTCTTTTTCTTATGGACAAGAGCTGCATGGCCAGATGTTAGACCAGACCAACTTATGTGGTTATGTTGGAAAGTGCTTATGCCATTAGCAGTGATAAATGTTGTTATCACTGGTTTTGTGATGATGTTTTAAGGGAAAATGATGGAACAATTTAATAATAGAAACGTAGCCGATAACGGTTACTTTATGGTTGACATTGAAGACTATCCAACTGATGGTTGGGGAAGATTCAAACGTATAATAGAAAGAACATTTAGACTAGAGCTTTTTGTTGGTTTATGGGTAGTTATGAGAGAGATGATTAAGTTTGATATTCATACTATCTCTTACCCTGAAGAAAAAATGCCTATTGGACCACGTTACCGTGCAGTTCATGAGATGAAACGTCTTTGGGAGTCTGATGCTGAACGTTGTATCGGTTGTGGGCTTTGTGAGAAGATCTGTATCTCTGATTGTATTCGTATGGATACAAAAATAGATGAAGAGTCTCGTAAAGAGGTTACAGAGTACACGATTAACCTTGGTCGTTGTATCTTTTGTGGATATTGTGCAGAAGTATGTCCAGAGTTAGCGATTACACACGGCGGTGAGTATGAAAATGCATCAGATCAACGTGAACACTTTGTTGATTATGAATATATGCTTACTCCAATTGATACGATGAAAGCAAATGCTCAAAAAGAGTTCGAAGGTTTTGGTGCTATTACACCACATGAAGATGAGCGTGTTACTAAAACACCTTTATCATATTAAGGAGATTGGACTATGTTTGAAGCAGTAGCATTTTACCTGTTTGCATTTTTAACGATTACAATGTTTTACATTACGGTAACTACATCACAAGCGTTATATGCACTTAGTGCATTAGCAGCAGGAATGATTTTTATATCAGCATTTTTCTTTATTCTAGGTGCTGATTTTTTAGGTGCGGTACAGATTATCGTTTATACAGGTGCAGTAATGGCACTTTATGCCTTTGGTATGATGTTTTTTGATACTACACGTGAAGTACATGAGAATCATGGTAACAAGTACATTGTTGTAGGTCTTGCAACTCTAGCAGCTGTTTTAGTTGTTGTAATATTTGCAGCACCAATGGTTTCTACAAATATGCAAGCTTTTTATCCAATGACTGAAGGTGCAGGTAATACTGAAATGGTTGGTATGGTTCTTTTCACTAAGTATCTTGTTCCATTTGAAGTTGCTGCATTTATGCTTTTAGTAGCAATGGTTGCTGGAATTGTTTTAGCTGGTAAGAAGATGGACTTATCTCTTACTCTTATGAATGCTGAAGAGATTCAAGCAATTGAAGATGAAAAAAATAAGAAGGTACTATCATGATGGAAATTGGTTTAAATCACTATCTTGTCCTATCTACAATATTATTTGCTATTGGTCTAATAGGTGTAATGCGTAGAAAGAATCTTCTTTTATTATTTTTTGCAACAGAGATTCTACTTAACGCAGTTAATGTAGGTTTTGCAGCAATTTCACATTACTATGGCGACTTAACAGGTCAGATGTTTGCATTTTTCGTAATTGCAATTGCTGCTTCTGAGTTAGCTGTAGGACTAGGTTTATTAATTGTTTGGCACAAGCGCCATGGTACAATTGACTTAGACACTATGACAAGTATGAGAGGATAAATAAATGGAAAAGTATTTATATATAGCACTTTTTGCACCTTTAGTTAGTTCACTTTTTGCAGCACTATTTACTACTACACCAAAAAAGCAGTTTGTAGGAATAGTTGCTAGTCTTCTAATCTTCACTGCGTTTGTTTCAAGTGCAATACTTTTAACACATATATTAGGTACTGGAGAAATTGTTCATGTTGAGTTAATGACTTGGATGGMAACTGGTAATCTTTATATTCCTTTTGGTTTTGTTGTAGATCAAGTATCTGTAACTATGATGATGGTTGTTACTCTTGTTTCAACAATCGTTCATATTTACTCAATTGGTTATATGGATCACGATTCTGGATTTAACAGATTTTTCTCTTATCTTTCAGCATTTGTTTTCTCAATGATGATTCTTGTTATGAGTGATAATTTTGCAGGTCTATTTATTGGTTGGGAAGGTGTTGGTCTATGTTCTTGGTTACTTATTGGTTTCTGGTTTCATAAAGAATCAGCTACATGGGCAGCTAACGAAGCATTTATTATGAATCGTATTGCTGACCTTGGAATGTTAATTGGTATCTTCCTTGTTTACTGGAATACTGGAACACTTCAGTATGATGGTGCATTCGCGGCATTTGCTAACTTAGATCATGCAACACTTACTTGGATTGGTATATTTCTTTTCGTTGGTGCTATGGGTAAATCAGCTCAGTTTCCACTTCATACATGGCTAGCTGATGCGATGGAAGGTCCAACTCCGGTTTCTGCACTTATTCACGCTGCAACGATGGTAACAGCAGGTGTTTATCTTGTTGTTCGTTCACATGAGTTATATGCATTGATTCCAAATGTTGGTCTTTTCATTGCTAGTCTTGGTGCATTTGTTGCAATTTTTGCTGCAACTATGGCACTTGTTAACCGTGACATTAAAAGAGTTATCGCTTACTCTACACTTTCACAGTTAGGTTATATGTTTGCTGCTGCTGGATTAGGTGCATACTGGGTTGCACTGTTCCACCTTATGGCTCACGCATTCTTTAAAGCACTTCTTTTCCTTGGCGGTGGTAATGTTATGCATGCTATGAATAACGAACTAGATCCATTTAAAATGGGTGCTCTAGGTAAGACTATGAAGGGAACGATGATTATGATGACTTTAGCATCTGTCGCTCTAGCTGGTATCTTCCCTCTTGCAGGTTTCTTCTCAAAAGATTTAATCTTAGAAGTTGCATTTGTTGATCATCATTTTATTATATATACAGTACTTTTACTTACTGCTGGACTTACTGCATTTTATTCATTTAGAATTATCGCACTAATCTTTCATGGTGAAGATAGACATACAGCACTTGGTTTTCATCCTCATGAAGCATATAAGTTTATGCTAATTGCGATGAGTCCTCTTTTAATTCTAGCTATTATTGCTGGTTTTACTATGAAGATGCCGTACTTTGAAATGGTTACAGAACTTTTACCAGCTACTGAGTACCACATTCATTCACATACTACATATTGGATTATGACGATTGGAACACAAGTCTTTGTTATGCTTAGTATCTTTTTTGCTTATAAAAAATATATGTGTAGTTCTGTGAAAATTCCAGATGGAACAAGTAAAATGGAAAATAGTTTTGCATATAAACTATTAATTAACCAATATTATATTCCGTATGCTTATGAAGAGTATATAGTAAAACCATACAGAGAACTCTCAACAGTTTTATGGGAGCAAGTAGACAAAAAAATTGTTGATGCAAGTGTTGATGGTATAGCAAATATCTTCTATAACACTGGTAAAAACACAAGACACATGCAGAGTGGAAATCTTTCTACTATGTTAAAATGGATGGTTGCAGGTACAGTTGCATTACTATCATTAGCTGTAGTTTTTGGACTAGCAGCTAGATATTCTGGTGAGATAGTTACTGTCTTATCAAGTTTAGGAGTTTAGTATATGTTAGATCATATTTTAAGTATTTTAATTTTCTTCCCAGCATTCGCAGGAGTTATGGGATTTATGATAAACAAAGAGAGCATGAGAGCTTATGGTACTGCCGTTGCAGTAATTGAGTTTGGACTCTCTTTATGGTTATGGTTTGCATTTGACAATCATGTATCTGGTATGCAGTTTATGGAGCATATCGCTTTAGTACCATCTTTTGGTATTAACTATATCTTAGGTGTTGATGGTATATCTCTATTTATTATCATTATGGCTTCATTTTTTACTATGATTGGTATAGCTTCATTATCACCGACACACAGTATTAAAAACATGATAATCACACTTCTGTTCTTACAGATGACGATGATTGGTGTATTTGCTGCTCTTGATGCAATTGTATTTTACGTATTTTGGGAACTTTCACTTGTACCAATGCTTTATCTTATTGGTGCATGGGGTGGACCTCTACGTATATATGCATCTGTTAAGTTTTTCCTGTATACATTCACAGGTTCACTTGTTATGCTTGTTGGTATGCTTTTTATGGCTTACTTCTTTTATCAAGCTACTGGAGTATGGTCATTCGCAATCCTAGATTGGTATAGACTTATTCTTCCTGAATCATTTCAGTTATGGTTATTCGCTGCCTTCTTTATTGGTTTTGCCATCAAAGTACCTATGTTTCCATTTCACACATGGTTACCATATGCACACGGTCAAGCACCAACTATCGGTTCAGTTATACTAGCGGCTGTTTTACTTAAAATGGGTACATATGCATTTATCCGTTTTTCTCTGCCACTGTTTCCTGATGCTTCAGTATTTTTCATGTACCCGATTGCAATTCTTGCGATTATCATGATTATCTACACTGCTATGATTGCTTATGCGCAAAAAGATATTAAGCAAGTTATTGCTTATTCATCTGTATCACATATGGGTGTTATCATTCTTGGTACATTTGCTCTAAATGTTGAAGGTATCTCTGGTTCAATCTTTTTAATGATTGCTCACGGTGTAGTTTCAGGAGCTCTATTCTTACTTGTTGGTGTTATTTATGACAGACGTCATACAAAGCTTATGAGTGAATTTGGTGGTCTTGCGCATGTTATGCCTAGATATGCAACTATCTTTGGTTTAATGTTAATGGCTTCAGTTGGTATGCCTCTTACGATTAACTTCGTTGGTGAATTCCTTTCACTTCTTGGATTTTACCAACAGTCTCACATCTTAACTCTTTTAGCTGGAATAGCTATTATTGTTGGTGCGATTTATATGCTTACTGCATTTAAAAAGATCTTTTTTGGTGAAGTTACTAATGAAAAGAATAAAAACCTTCCAGATGTTAGTAAACGCGAGCTTTTAGCTCTGATACCTTTATCTATCATAACAGTATGGTTGGGTATATATCCTAAACCTATTCTTGACCCGATTAATAATTCGGTTGAGTCTGTTGTTCAGTTAATGCACAACAAAGCTACATCTGCCGAAGCAAAAATGAGAATACCTAATGTATCAGGTGTTGTTATAAGTAAAACTACAACTAAGGAGGCACACTAATGTTAAGTCTTGCAAATGTTTCTTTAGAGTCTTTAAATCTTATTACTCTTGCTCCCATGCTGATTCCAGTTATTGGTGCATTACTTATTTTAGTGATAGATATCATCAAAGGTGGTCTTGATAAGTCACTATATGTTGTACTATCTATTCTTTTCTTAGCACTTGAYTTTGGTGCTCTTTTAGAGTCTGCTGGTGTGTTTAGTAAAGATGGTATTATGCTTGGTGTATTTGATGTTATGCTTATTGATGGTTTAGCGATTATTTCTCAGTTTATCATTGTTGTTACGTCTATGCTTTTTATTCCTTTAGCACTTACAAATAAGCGTTTTCACGAGTTCTCATACCCTGAGTTCTTTGCACTCTTCTTATTTATGATTTCAGGATTCCAGTTTATGGTAGCAAGTGATAACTTAATCCTTATCTTTGTAGGTTTAGAGACAGCTTCTTTAGCTCTTTATACTCTCATCGCTATGCATAACCGTGACAAATCATTTGAAGCGGCTGTTAAGTACTTTACTATGGGTGCTTTAGCTGCAGGTTTTTACTCTTTTGGTTCAATGGTGTTTTATGCACTTACAGGTTCAATCGAAATAAACCAAATCGCTGCTGTTTTAGAAGCTAACAATTATGCTGACATTGGTTTTGTACTTATTGGTGTAGTTATGATGCTCGGTTCTTTTGGTTTTAAACTTTCAGTCGTTCCATTCCATACTTGGACACCTGATGTTTATGAGGGAAGTTCAGCGGCAATGGCTGGTTATATGTCAATCGTTCCTAAAATAGCTGCGTTTGTTGTTGCTATGAGACTTTTTGAGTTCTTAATTCATGCAAACATTGTTTGGTTAGAAGTAGTTTTATATGCACTTGTTGTTATTACTATGACTGCTGCAAATATCTGGGCTCTTGTTCAATCTGATGTTAAGCGTATGCTTGCTTACTCGTCAATCTCACATGCTGGTTTTGTTATGGCTGCTATTCTTATAGGAACGACTCAGTCAAACTCAGCACTTTTCCTTTACTGGATTCTGTTTAGTTTTACTAACCTTGGTGCATTTTCTATGCTTTGGATCTCTCGTCAAAAAGAGCTTCCAGGGTATCAAAAAACTGACCATAGTTTTGAGAAGTTCTCAGGTATGATAAAAACATCTCCAATGGCAGCAATTGTTATGGGTCTGTTTATGTTAAGTCTTGCAGGTCTTCCTCCATTTGCTCTCTTTTGGGGTAAGATTTATATGATAAGTTCTGCAGTTACAAGTGGCTACACAGTACTTGCTTTAATCATGGCACTTAACTCTGCAATAGCAGGTTACTACTATATCAAACTGATTGTATTTATGTTTATGAAAGACCCTATAGCATCAAATGTAGATAACAATGGTCAACTTTATGTAGCTAATGCAACTACAGCATTAAAAACTATTATTGGTTTTGCCATTATAGGAACTGTATTTGCTTTTGTAGCATTAGATTCATTACTTGAATTTGTTACTACTTTTGTATATAACAGTGGTTACTAAATTATAAAACACCACTCAAGGAGCGGAGCATTTGTTTAAAACTATACTCTTAGCTCTTTTGTGTATTCACTCTTTTGCACTAGACATTACTATGGATAGTGCAAAAGATGACTTCTCCACATACTCAATTCTCAAAATTACTGACACAAAAAAATTTATTTGCCAAAAAGTAAAAGATGATTTTACTGTTACAAATGAAGTTATATGTGCATTTTCAAAAAAACCATCAAGTAATCTTAAAACTTTACAAAATGAATTTTTTAGAGTGCATGCTTTTATAAAAAAAGGTACTTTTTTTATAAGTATAAAACCTATTTACAAGATAAAACTTATAGCAGATATATTTGATCTAAGTGCTGAAAACAATGTATATAATGCTGATGTAAGTTTAAGTAATAGATGGACTATTATAGGTTATAAAGAAAATTTACCACTCATTAAAAATAGACCAAGACCAGATTTAAGTCTTAATTTACCATTTTTTATGGAGAACAGTAAATTACCCTATGTAGGTAGCCTTGATATTAAGGGTAATCCAGTTCATATACAAAAAGTAGGGGATGTAAAAGATTATCTTAAAGTGAAACGCTACTACAAAGAAAAAAGATACGAACTCTGTATGAACATTGTGGATGACATTTTAAAAGAGTATCCCAACACACTGTTTAAAGCGGAACTTATTTACTATAGAATTAAATTACTTCAAAAGTTAGCTGATTATGATAACGTTATTAGTAATGCCAAAGTCTATCTGAGGGAGTACTCATCAAATGAAAATATTCCAGAAATTTTAGCATATACAGCCCAAGCATATGCTGAGATTGGAATGAACACAGATGCAGACTACTTTTTTGATAGATTATTTAGTGAACATGAAAATACAGTTTTTACTGAATGGGGGTATATTTACAAGGCTGATATGTTAGCTGTAGGTGGGGGAGTGACTCCTGCTTTTAAGTTTTATAAAAAAGCACTTTACCGTACTAAAGACTTAGATGTGGCAGCAGCAGCTGCGTTTAGAATAGCTAAACTCAAACAAGAGACATCACTCAAGGATTCGGCAAAGTATATTGATAAAATCATAGATGCAAAACCTGCCTACATACAAGAAAAAGAGCATGAATCAAAAATTATGATGAATAATTTTGCAGATGAAGAGTATTATGAAACTGCATCCAAAATTGCAGGGGCACTTTTAGATGAGATTGATTATACTTATGATGAGTATGAAACCCTCTTGAGCCAAAAAGCACTTTGGTTAGCAAATACACAAGACAAACAAAAAGCACTAGTAACAATAAATAAATATATTAAAGAATTTCCAGATGGTGAGTATATAAATGCCATAGACCTGGCAAAAGATAAACTATTTTTTGAAGTACTTGATGTAAATACTACAGATAGACTAGTAGAGTACGATAAACTTATAGATACATATGCGAATGATACTATAGGTAATCGTGCTATTTATGAAAAAGCAAAACTATTACTGACGGAAGAGATGTATGCGAAGGTTTTAGACATGCAAGACGAAATATTAGGTCTTGATGATGAGAAGTATAAAGATACACAAGATCTAGTGCAAGAGGCTGCTATAGGTAGGATGAAGCGCTCGTTAGAAGACAAAGAGTGTAAGAAAGTTTTAGTTATGTCAAATGAGTATAATGTAACACTTTCAAATGAATGGGATGATGGTATATATGAATGTGCAATGTATGGTGGGGATTATATATTAGCTAAAAATATTGCACTTAAAAATTTCAAAAGCGAAAATCTAAACCATAGAAAAAAATGGCTGTTTAGATATGTAAAAGTGGATTTTTCAACTGGAAAATATAGTGATGTAGTTGATGCAAGCAAAGATCTTGTTACTCTTATAGAAGATGAAAAAAACTCACCTTATAATGAAGTGTATAGATATCTTTTTGATACATATGATAGATTAGAGAAAAAAAATGAGATGATACAAACTATGGTCAAACTAGAAGAATTATTTGGTTTAGACTATAAGGATATTGAGCGTTACGTATCAGTGATGAGTATAGGTACAGCCCGTAGAGATGACAATATAGTTATAAAATACGGTATAAAAGTGATGAGTATTCAAAAGAGCTCAAGTTCTAGTGCTCAAAGTCCTTATGTTGAGTTTACACTCTATGAGTCATATATAAATAGAGAAGATTATAATAAGGCTTTAGAGGTAATAGCCTCTTTAGATAAGATTGATTTAACTAAAAGTGATAGATCTAGGCAGCAGTATTTAAAAGGTACAGTTTTAAATAAACTTTGGAGAGATCCAGAAGCACAAACGGCATTTACAAACGCAGTAGAAGCAAAGCCTGATTCAGCATGGGCAAAATTAGCTGCTACTGCTAAAAGTATTTAGTCAATATCTAAGCAGTCACTTATAGAATAAAGCCCAGCTTCTTGAGAAACTAACCAAGATCCAGCACGGATTGCACCTTTAGAAAAGGTACTTCTTGAAGTTGCTGTATGGTTAAGCTCTAAAAATTCACCATCATTGTAAAAGCCTACTGTATGACGACCAACTATATCACCACCACGAATAGCCATAACTGCTATTTCATCTGCTGTTCTCTCTCCAATATTGCCATCGCGACCACTAACTCGTACTTTATCAAGTTCTAAACCACGCCCACGTGCAGCATGCTCACCAAGAGTCAGAGCAGTACCACTAGGAGCATCTTTTTTATGTTTATGATGATGTTCTACTATTTCTATGTCAAAGCCTTCTAGTGCTGTTGAGGCTTGTTGTACGAGCTTATTTAAAAGTGCAACACCAAGACTCATGTTTGTAGCATAAAGAATAGGCATATTCAGACTTGCTTCTTTGAGAAGGTTAAGTTGGTGTGTATTTAAACCTGTTGTCCCTATAACTAAGGGTTTAGGAGTAACCATAGCTGCTTCAACTAGAGACTCACACGCATCAGGCAGTGAAAAGTCTATAACAATATCACAAGCATTTAAAAACACTTTTATATCTGTACTAATTAACACAGATGGGTCAATTGAGAAGTTTAAAGCGTTTCTAACAAACACGCTACTTAGACTCATCCCCGGAGTATCTAAAAGGTTTTCTATAAGTAATTTTCCAACACGGCCATTTGCCCCAAATATTCCAACTTTTATCATTTTAATTCCTATCTTTATTTAGTTTAGTAATGCATCTACGTAAGCTATGGCACTTAGAGCTGCAACAGCACCATCACCAGCAGCAGACACTACTTGTTTTGGAGCTTCTTGGCGCATATCACCTGTCGCAAAAAGTCCAGGAATTGAAGTTTTCATACTTAAGTCAACTTTTACCTGTCCTAGCTCATTCATCTCACATAAGAACTTGCCATCCTTTTGCAGAAGAGTTTCGCTGTTTACATCATTGCCAACAAAAGTAAAAATACCAGGCACTTCGATGTCACGACTTTCACCATCTTTGTTTATAACTTTTATTCCAGTCACACCCATATTATCACCATATACTTCATCAGGAGTTGAATCAAGTACAAGTTCAATATTTTCAGTATTATGAATTCGCTTTATAGTGTTTGGAGCGGAGCGAAAAGTATCTCTACGATGTACTATATAGACCTTTGAGCAGATTTTTGCTAAGTATAGAGCTTCTTCAAGAGCAGTATCCCCACCACCGATTACAACAACTTCTTTACCCTTATAGAAAAAACCATCACATGTGGCACAGGTACTTACACCCTTACCAAAAAACTCATCTTCACCCTTAAAACCAACACGACGAGGAGATGAACCTGTTCCTATGATAACACTATGTGCATTAGTCGTTGTCCCATCTTCTTTATGGATAGTGAAAATATTACCCTCTTTAGAGATACAAGTGACATTTACCATTTCATGAACTAAACCAAACTTTTGGCACTGAGCAGGCCATGGTATCATTAGGTCCATCCCTGTTATATCACCTGTAACTCCTGGATAATTCTCTATTTCAGATGAGTTTGTGATTTGTCCACCAGGCATACCTTTTTCAAACATAACTACATTTTCTAGTCCACCACGTGTTGTATAWARACCAGCAGTAAGACCAGCVGGTCCHCCACCAACAATAGCACAATCTAAAATCAAAATTTACCCTTTATAAGCTATTTACTTGTTGBGATAATGCTTTTAAATTATCTAGTTTACGTATCATACTATCTTGTTTATAAAGAGTCTCTTTACTTCTCTTGATAAAGAAAATAGAGGGTGATTCATAAATGTTAAAGCGTTGAATAAACGCTAAAGAATTTTTGGTTCCACTTCTTAAAAAAGTAGTATTTTTTGTATTTTTTCTTACTCTATTGTAGTAATCAACTGCTAGAACAGGTAGTGTTAAGTTTATATCAGCCAAGAGTTGCATTGTGTCTTTTTCACGCGAAGAGTAAAAGACTACAATATATTTATCTTCTTTAGGAGTAAAAATTTCACTTTTTTCATAAAAAGTCCACTCTTTAAAATCGATAAATTTATACTCTGAAAACTTATAGTTGAAGTAAGCAAAGGAGGCAGCAATCATTGCTGCTCCAAAGAAAGAGGCTAAAAGAGTTGAGAGAGAAAAAAGCGATTTTCCTTTTCTTTTAGCCAAAGGGAGTCCTTAAGAATTAGCCTAGAAGACCGTTGATTTTGTCAGCTAAAGCTTGTTTGCTTTGTGCACCAACAACTTGGTCAACCATCTCACCATCTTTAAAAAACATGATAGTTGGAATAGAACGAATACCAAATTTTACAGCGATTTCTTGCTCTTCATCAGTGTTTACTTTACATACTTTTGCTTTACCATCGAAATCTTCTGCTAATTCTTCAATTACAGGAGCGATCATACGACAAGGTCCACACCATGGAGCCCAAAAGTCAACTAAAGATACACCTTCTGAAAGTGTTGCTTCAAAATCTGCACCAGTTAATTCTATATATTTACCCATTTGTAAATCCTTTATATTAATATTTTAAAGCATTATACTATGTATTAGTAAATTGTATCTTTAGTTTAAATAAATTTAAAAAGATACAGAGTGTTCTTGACGCTTAATGAAGTAAGAACATTTACTGTAACCGACTTCTTTTGCTAGTGATACAATTTCATTATTGTACATTGCTACCTGTTCTGGTTTGTGTGCATCGGAAGAAAAAGTGATAGGAATATTTAACTCATAAGCTTTTTGCAAAAGTGCTTTAGAAGGGTAGGGCTCTTCTACTTTTTTTCTATATCCCGCAACATTTAGTTCCAAAACCATTCCCGATTCTTTTATAGCTATGAGTGCTGGAGTTGCCATTTTTACAATATCAGACTTTGGCATAAATTTAAAAACCTTTATGAGGTCTAAATGCCCTACGATATCAAAAAGTTTAGTTTGTGCCATATCTGCAATGGTGTCAAAATATTTTTGCCATATTTCATCTATATTTTGTTCTTCCCACTTTCCTATAAATTCGGGGTTGTCAAATCCCCACCCTTCTAAAAAATGGATAGAGCCAATTAGGTAATCAACATCTGCATCTAAAACTCTTTTATCCATATGCCCTGGTAGATAATCAACTTCGTAACCGAGTAATACTTGTATGTCTTTTGCATATTTTTTTTGAGTATCTAAAACATCTTTTTCATATTTTTGCATCTCATTAAACTTCATTCTGTATTTTGGATCGAAGTCCATAGGAGCATGGTCAGAGAAGCCAAAATACTTTGTCTTAGCATCAATTGCGGATAAAACATACTCTTGAATATCGCCCTCAGCATGATTACATAATGGTGTATGGTTGTGCATATCAACTATCATTTCTCTTCTCGTATTTATATATTTTATGCTATTATAGTGTTAATTTAATAAATATATACAATTTTACCTCGGAGAGAGAGAATGACACAAGAAGAACTAGATACTTTAATGGGTGGAGATGTTAATTTAGATGAATTAGAAGAAGAAGTTCCTAGTGAAGAGTCTTCTCAAAGAGCTATTGAAGAAGATATGGATTCTACTGAAGTCGAAAATGAACCTAATGGTTATTCAGATGATACAGCGCATCACTGGCCCCTTCCTGCAACTGATGAAAACAAGATGGTGCATCAACTCGATGACGTAACTAAAGAGAGTGAAGAAAAAGCGGGCGAAATTTTTGACATTATTGAAAATATTAGTAATGAACTTATGGAAAAAGAAGAAGAAGCTAATAAGACTATAGATACTCTAACAAGTAATATAGAGCTTTTTAAAACATTAACACAAAAATTTCCAGATGTAGCTGCATTCTCTACTAGTTTAGAGCAAAATGAAGAAGCACTAGTTGCTGCACAAACAATTATACAAACAATGCAAAATAGTGGTGATGAAATTCTAAATGTTATGGATATTATGCAGTATCAAGATATTCACCGCCAAAAAATAGAGCGTGTTATAAATGTAATGCGTGCACTTTCTAAGTATATGAACACTCTTTTTGAGGGTAAAATAGATGATGATAAACGTGTATCCTCAGCACAACATATTGTTGGTGATACACATAACGACATTGCTTCTGATGATGATATCGAAGCATTACTTGCACAGTTTGGTAAATAATGAGTAAAAAAGTAGAACTGCTCTCTCCTGCAGGATCATTGGAGAAATTAAAAATAGCACTAGATTTTGGTGCTGATGCGGTTTATGGTGGTGTGAGTCACTTTTCGCTCCGAATTAGGAGTGGAAAAGAGTTTAGTATGGAAGACTTTGCAGAGGGTATAGAGTATGCTCATGCAAGAGGTAAAAAGGTTTATGTAACGATAAATGGATTTCCTTTTAACTCACAACTAGAACTTTTAAAAAAACACATAGTAGCGATGGGTGCTCTAAATCCTGATGCTTTTATTGTAGCAACACCTGGTGTTTTAAAACTTTGCCATGACCTTGTTCCCGGTATGGCTTTACATCTCTCAACACAAGCAAATGTTATGAATGTTCTTGATGCTCAGATTTATCACGATATGGGTGCTACTCGTATTATTACAGCTCGTGAGATTTCTCTTAAAGATTTAGTTGCGATAAAAAAAGAACTTCCAAGCCTAGAGTTAGAAGTTTTTGTTCATGGAAGTATGTGCTTTGCATATAGTGGTCGTTGTTTAATCTCTACACTTCAAAGTGGTCGTGTTCCAAACCGTGGTTCATGTGCAAATGATTGTCGTTTTGAGTATGAGATGTATGCTGCAAATCCTGAGACAGGAACACTCTTTCGTCTAGAAGAAGATGAAGGTGTAGGAACTTACATTATGAATGCAAAAGATTTGAATCTTGCTTCACATATGAAAGAGATTTTAGATAGTGGCGTTGTTGATAGTGTGAAAGTAGAAGGGCGTACAAAAACGGCTTATTATGCTGCTACAACAGCAAAAGCCTATAGGATGGCTATAAATGATTACTATACTGGTGAGTTTAATGAAAATAAGTACCAGTATGAACTGCAGTCCCTTCAAAATCGTGGTTATACAGATGCATATCTAGTTTCTCGTCCTTTTGAGAGAAATGATACACAGAGTCTTGATTTCTCTATGCAACTAGGAACACATCAAGTAAGTGGTGTTGTAAATCCTGAAGGGACACACTTCTTATGTAAGTTTAAAACTGAGCCTAATGATGAGATGGAAGTGGTCTTTCCTCTGGGTAGTGAAGTTGCTATAGTAGATAATGAAATTGGAACAACTTATGAAAAAGATGGAAGATTTTATATGAAGTTAAAAGAGATTAAAGCTAAAAATGGAAAACTGTATGAGGCAATTCATAGTGGAAACACAAATGAAATTGTGTTACCGACAAGTTTTCCTGCATTTACATTCTTTAGAGTGCCTTCTAATCTAGCAATGGGAACAAATCCTAATTAGGATAATAAGGGAAAATTAATGAAATTTGTGTCTATTGTTATTGGTTCTAAGAGTGACTATAGTGTGATGAAAGCATGTTCTGATACATTTGAATCATTTGGTGTGAATTATGAGCTTATCGTATCTTCTGCTCATCGTTCYCGAACTCGAACTCTAAAGTATATTGAAGAGGCTGAAGCTAAAGGTGCTCAAGTGTTTATCGCTGCATCTGGTATGGCGGCTCACTTAGCCGGAGTACTGAGTTCAAAAACAGTGAAGCCTATTATTGGCGTGCCAATGTCAGCTTCAGCACTTGCAGGAATAGATGCCTTGCTCTCAACTGTACAGATGCCAGCTGGAATGCCAGTTGCTACAGTTGCTATAGGAAAAGCGGGTGCAATTAACTCCGCCTTTCTTGCAATGCAAATTTTAGCTTTAAATAATGAAGAGTTAGCAATTAAACTCAAAGAAGATAGAATTGCCAAAGAAAAAAAAGTTGAGATGGATTCACTAGAAATAGAGACTATTATTTCATAAGGAGTCTTAGATGACATGGATGAGTGACGAAGAGTACTGTGAGTTGACTGGATTAGATATATCTGCTGTTGATGACTTATGCGAGCGTGGAAAACTTACTATAAAAGTTGAAGATGGTCTTAGATATATTGACCCTTCTAAAGGAAGTACTGAGAGTATAGTTCCTGTAAAACTTGCAGAGCTTTCTGAACGAAACACACATGAGATGATTGTACAGCCTGAGTTTATAGAAAAAACTATAGGGACTATCATTAACCTTCACGAGAAAGTTCTTGATGCAAAAGATGAAACAATTGAAGCGGTAAAAGTAGAAAACGAGTTTCTTCGTGAAGCACTTGGTTCTTTGCAGGAACTGTATGACGAAGATAGAAAAACGATTGCTGCTCTTACTGAACAACTTAAACTCTCGCAACAAGAAGTAGAGTTTATGCGAAGAAAATACAAACTAATGTGGAATAAAGCGATTGATGATCACACTACATAATAAGAAAAACTATGTTAATTGATAAAGAATGTGTCGCTTGCATAATAAACCAGAGTGTTAAAGTGGCTAATGCCATAGGTGCACAAAAGAGTGTTAAAGAGAAACTTTTCTCTGAAGTAACACAGATGAGTAAAAGTTTCTCTTTTAGTAATAATCCCCCCGAAATAGCTGCTGATGTATATGAAAGAATGGCAGAGATAGCAAATAAAACTGATCTTTATGATGAGATAAAAGAACTCTCTACACAAAAAGCAGAGGCATTAGTACCTGCATTAAAAGAAAAATTAAAATATAGCAGTGAGAAACTTTTGACAGCTACAAAAATAGCAGTTGCTGGTAATGTTATAGATTTAGCAGCAGCTGTTGAGTTTGACTTAGAAGAAGAGTTAGTCAAAGTATTTGATACTGAGTTTGCACATAATGACTTTGAAGTAATGCAAGGGGAATTAGCTCAGGCAAAAACAATTTTAGTTATTGGTGATAATGTTGGTGAGCATATTTTTGACTATCTTTTTATTGAAATCCTCCAAGAACTGTATCCTAATGCTGAGTATTCATATATGGTAAGAGGAAATCCTATCATAAATGATGTCACCATGAAAGAAGCAAAAGAAGCAGGTTTTGATAAGCTTTGTAACTTAGTTGATAGTGGGGTGAATACACCCGGATTTACATATTCTCGTGCAAATGAGACTGCACAGAAGCTTTTTGACAGTGTTGATGTAGTCATAAGTAAGGGTATGGGAAATTATGAGTGTTTAAGTGAATCCAAATGCGAGAATATATTCTTTTTATTAAAAGTAAAGTGTGATGTTGTGGCTAATTCCTTAGGTAAAACTATCGGAGATATTATCTGTAAAAAGAAGGAATGTTAATGAAATATATTTACAAGTTTATATTTTTAGTTCTACTATTTTCCAGTACTTTAGCCGCTAAAGAAAGTGGTTTTTCTATTAGTGGTTCTCTCGTTGGAATGAGTATGAATTATACTGAGTATGGTGTTCAAGGGGAGTATAATGCACCTAAGAGTAAAGAAAAATTTCTCGACAGTGAAAAATCTACAATATCTGGTATCATAGGTGGAGAGATTAAACTAATGTATACAAAAGTTTTAACAAGTAAAAATTATGCACAGTTAGGTGTAAAAATGATGTATTTAGAGGGTAATACAGACTACGATGGTTTTTATTTAGTTTCGGGTAAACCTGCTGTTGGAATAACAAAAAATAAAGTGTTAGATACAGATATAGATTATTTATTTACATTAGTATATAGTAGTGGTCTAGAAGTTAGTTATGGAATGGGGTTAGGGTATCGTTCATGGAGAAGAGAACTACGTCCCTCACAAGTAGAAGTTTATTCTTGGTACTCAATACGACCAAAAATAGGTGTTGGATATAATTTTTATAAATTTCATGTTGGAGCGATTGCTGAATACCAATATGGTATAAATACACAAATGAGTGTTAATAACCCTGATTTAGTACTAAATCTAGGTGCTGCAAACATAGCACGTTTAACAATTCCTTTAAAATATAAGATAAATTCAAACTGGGAAATATTTGCTGAGTATGTGGTAGACCTTCAGATAATTGAAAAATCTGATTTGGCTTACTTTAATGAAGGAACTACTAGATATCAAATATGGGAGCCTAGAAGTGAGGCTTATAATCACTATTTAAAGCTTGGAGCAATATTTAAGTTCTAGAAATTCACAATAAGCTATAATTTTGAAATAATTTTACAAGAGAGAGATTTATGATAACTTTTAGCACTATGCTTCTAAAACTACAAGAATTTTGGATGAATGAAGGGTGTAATATAGTACAACCTTACGATATACCTTCAGGTGCAGGAACATTTCATCCCGCTACTTTCCTTCGTTCCCTAGATTCTACTCCTTGGGCTACGGCTTATGTAGCACCTTGTCGCCGTCCTACCGATGGACGTTACGGTGAGAATCCTAATCGCCTTGGTTCTTACTATCAGTTCCAAGCTCTAATCAAACCAAGTCCAGATAATATTCAAGAGTTATACCTAAAATCTTTAGAGTTTTTAGGTCTAGACGTATCTAAACATGATATCCGTTTTATCGAAGATAACTGGGAGTCCCCAACACTTGGTGCTTGGGGTCTTGGCTGGGAAGTATGGCTTAATGGTATGGAAGTTACACAGTTTACTTACTTTCAGCAAGTCGGTGGTATAGAGTGTAATCCTGTAGCTGTTGAGATTACATATGGAACTGAACGTTTAGCTATGTACCTGCAAGGTGTTGACACTATTTTTGATATAGTTTGGAATGAAGACAAAAATGGAAATAAAACTTACTATAGAGATGTGCATAAAGAGACTGAAATAGAGTTTTCAAAATACAACTTTGAAGTAGCGGATACAGATATGCTTTTTCATGAGTTTGATGCTAAAAGTGCAGAGTGTTTAAGAGTACTTGAAGCAGGACTGCCTCTTCCAGCATATGATTTATGTATGGAAGTCTCAAATGTATTTAATGTTCTTGATGCAAGAAAAGCTATCTCTCAAACAGAACGCCAAAACTATATGTTAAAAATTCGTGAACTTTCAAAAGGTTGTGCTGAGTTATATAAGACCCAAGAGCCTGAGAGAGTAAAAAGAGTAAACGCATAATCTTACACAAAAGTATTGCAGATTGTCATGCTTTTGAGGATTTTTTAATTTTTCTCTTATAATAATAAGACAAAAAGGAAAATTATGGAAAATTTATCAGATACTTTTTTAACAGTACTACTAGCTGTATCCGCTTTAATAGTTATAAACATGCACCTAAGAATAAAAAGTTTAGAGAAAAAACTTGGGTCATAGTTATGAAACTCTCTAAAGATGTAAAAACAAAATTCTCCAAACTTGGGATTAGTAGCCATACAGAACTAGCCCTACTTATTCCCAACTCATACGAAGACTATAGACTCAATGATAAACTCATAGAACATAAACATCAACTTATAGATGCAACTGTTGAGTCAGTCTTTCGTGCACCAAACACAATACAGATAACTTTTTTCGTACATAATTTTGGACACTCTATCACAGGTGTACTTTTTCGACCGAAACCTTATATGATGCATCAGTTTAGTGTAGGTAGCCGTGACAACTACTATGGCATGATAGAGTGTAAGCAGGGACAATGTAGTATAGTCATGCCAAAAAAGATTTCTGTTGTAGGCGATATAGTTGCAAAGTACAAGTGTGGACTTCGAACTGATGTTATGGGGCGTTTGATAAAAAAAGAACTGACAGTAGAAAAGCTAGAAGAAGAGGGAATACCTAGTAATATTGCACAGACTCTTTTAGCCTTGCATTTTGCAAATGCAGAGATCTTGGAACAAGATGAGTTAGACACAAAAAGTTTAGAAGCATTAAAGTTTACAGAGTTGTTTTCATATATGAAACTCCTAAAAGAGAAACGCAGGTATTTTAAACCTTTACTTAGTGTAAACGCAGATTACACGACTTGGGCTAAAAGTTTACCATTTGTACTAACTGAGGAACAAGTAAAAACTATAGAAGATATACAAAATGATTTTATAAAAGATATCGCTTCTAAGCGCATGATAGTTGGTGATGTTGGGTCTGGAAAAACTATGGTTATTTTGGCATCTGCATATATGATAGGAACTGCTAAAAGTATTTTAATGGCTCCAACTACCATACTAGCACAACAACTTTACGAAGAAGCAGTGAAGTTCTTACCTAACTTAAAAGTTACACTAGTAACTAACAAGAGTAAGAAAGCAGACTTAAGTGAGTATGACTTTATTATAGGGACACATGCACTTCTGTATAGAGAGTTACCGAGTGCTGCTTTAGTGATGGTAGATGAACAGCATCGTTTTGGAACCAAGCAAAGAAGTGTCTTAGAAAAGTTAGTCAGTGAAGGCCAGCATCTAAAATACAGTGCAAGCGAAGCACTAAATGCTGAGTCGTATAAGAAACCTCACTTTTTACAGTTTTCTGCAACCCCTATTCCTCGAACATTGGCGATGATAGAATCTGCTCATATAGATGTGAGCCTTATCACTACAACACCTTTTACTAAAGATATAGACTCTAAAGTAATTCACAAAAATGATTTTAAAGAATTAGTGCAACATATAAAAGCTGAGATTAAAAAAAATAATCAAGTTCTTATTGTGTATCCGTTAGTAACACAAAGTGAAGTCTTAGAGTACCAGAGTATTGAAGAAGCAAGAGCTTACTGGGAATACAATTTTGATAATGTGTATGTTACTCATGGAAAAGATAAAGAGAAAGAACAGGTTCTACTAGACTTTAGAGAGAAGGGCAGTGTCCTAATCAGTACAACAGTGGTTGAGGTTGGTATCTCTCTTCCAAGGCTTACTACAGTTGTGATAGTAGGAGCTGAGAGACTCGGGCTTTCCACCTTGCATCAACTACGTGGTCGAGTCAGTAGAACTGGTTTAAAGGGTTATTGTTATTTATATACTAACCAAAGCAGTTCTGAGCGTTTAGATAAGTTTGTTGAAACTAAAAGTGGATTTGACATCGCAAATTTAGACTTGAAGTTTAGAAAAAGTGGAGATTTACTCAAAGGATTGAGTCAAAGTGGAAATCAGTTTAGATGGTTTGATTTTGCCGAGGATGTAAAGATTGTAAAAGAAGTAAAAAAAAGTTTACTTTTAGAGTAAAAGGAACTAGTTCCTTTTACTCGGATTTTTAGTAAAGTCCAAACTTCGCATCATTTCTTTTGTAAAGAACACGAGTTTTTCCATCATGGTCTATAAAAATTTCAAACATTTTATTACCCTCTTTTAGGTCATTTAAAACATCTTCTACTTCACGAGGTTTGTATAGTTCGAGTTCAACAGGAACTATCTCATCTTCCATTTTTTCTATTGTTGTTTTAATATCTACTGTATCAGCTTTTATTTCATTGAGACCAACTTTTTGGTGGTCACTTTCTCTATCGTGAATACGACGCATTGCTTTTTGAGCACGTGAGATTGCAATGTCGATAGCGGCATATAAATCATCACTGTTTTGTTTGATTACAATAGAGTTTTTATGTGCAAGATTTATAAGAAATTCAACGACTGAATTCTCTTTACCCTTTTTTGTTTGTGCGGATGCAACAACATTAACAGAGATGATTTCTAAGTTAAACTTGTTAAGTGTTTCAATAGATGTAGTCATATGTGCTTTTATAGCATCTGTAAGTTCTAAGTGTCTTCCAGTTAGAGAAATATTCATAATTTAATCCTTTATATGTGACATACATAAATTATAGCATTAAACTGTTTACAAAGATTAACTAACTAGAGTTTTTGGATAGTTCTTCTAAAATATCTTATAGGTTCAGTTGCAATTGTACTATCGCGGAGTGTAGTAGCTATATCCATAAGTACTGATCCATTTTGTTCTTGGGTTGTAATATATCCGTATGTAGTAAAGTATTCATCACAGTTAAGTGTTCCTGCCACATCTGTGGTTGCAGAAGTATACACATAACTCATTGTTATGTTAACATCATATTGTATTTGTGAAGCACTTCCCAATGTTAGGTTTAAAGAGTTGATACATCCAGAGTTAGCAATTTTTAAAAGGGCAAGCTCTACAGCACTTTTGGAATATAATATCGCTTGTTCATTAAGGTAAAGATCTGTTGTCCTTTTTGTTGTTTGTGAAGTTAACGATAATGACAAAGCCATGATAGTAGCAATAATCACAATTACAGCTATTGCCATTATCATAGCTATACCATTTTTAGATTTTTGTACAGAATTTCTTAAAAAATTGTTTTTTCTTTGCATAAAGAGTAAACCTCCTTAAGTTCAGTTTTCGTACATACTTGAATTTTAATAAGACTTCCAGAAGATGTAAACTGAAAGGTACTAACCTCTTCCATAATTACAAAACTTTTTCCATCTGTATAACTTTCTCCATCCCAAGGTTGGTAATCATAATAGAGTCTTAGTGTGTCATTAGTATCTATACCAACTGCATAAGCTGTCCATGCAAGTTGATAGTATTCGTATACATCTACTCCCGTAAAGTTATTGGCAGTGAGACTATTTCCTACTCTAGGGACAAACTCATTTATATTAGGACCTGATTTTATAGGGTGCATAGAAGCATTTTGGTTACTAATCGGACTCCCATCCCATCCATAACCACTAAGAGCACTACTATCGGCACCTACAAAGTAAATAGCTGCATCATTAATGCTAGTTCCACTTTGATGAGATAAGATAGCAATGGTATTGTTGATATCAGTCGTATTTGTCTCAGGTGAGATTAAAAGAGTTGCACTTGAAGCATTAATGTCGATGATTCCACTCCAACTTGGTTTAGTCGTTCCTCTAAAACCTTCGATATCACTACCTACCCACTCTAAAATCTTATAACTACTTCCACTAGCATTTCCAATAGACAAAAAATCTGTACTACTTCTTGTTATGACAGAATCTTTTATTCGATACTGTAGTCTTGATGCTATCATTTCAACTGCAAATTGACTTTTTGCTTGTAGCCCATTGTTTATACTTGAGAAAATAAAACTTTTATATGCTTGAGCCAGAAACTCAACTCCAAATTTTCCAATAATTCCCATAATGACAATGACAAAGATAAGCTCTATCATAGTAAATCCAAGACGCCGCATTAAAACATCCTCTTATAATAATCTACACTACCAATATTAGCACTTTGCATTCTAAGTATAGTAACTGTTTTTGCATTAGAGTCTTTTACAGTGAGAGCTAGAAACTTGACATTATTTACTCTAGTTACATTTAAGTCACCAGTATAATTTATGTTTTTATATCCATTAGCAGTTCCACTAGTTAAGGTGTTTGTATAGATATCTTCTCCTGTCACTTGGTTCGCAGCATCATTTAAGTCAAAAACATTAATACCGGCTATTGGAGTGGACGAATCCTGAGGTGTAGTTGCATTCTCATCCAGACATCTTCTATGAAATGGTTGATTTATATGACCAGGACGTATTTTTGTTGTATTGTCACATTGATTTGCAATGTCAAGAACTCTTGATGTATAGCTGATATTAATATCTTGCATAGATTTTTCATCCCACACACCAGCTACTGAACCCATAATTACAGCAGAAGCTGCAAAAATTGTTTCTTGGACAATATTACTTTCTATTCCCTTGTTAGTTACTTGTGTCATCATAGGAAGCGATATTACCGAAATTGCAATGATGACAATAGCGAAGATAAGTTCTATCATGGTAAAAGCAAATCGTGAGCTTAAAGAATACTTTCTTACCACATACTTCTCCTATTTATGATCGCTGTTCCTGGATGCTTTGTCGTAGTAGTTGTTTCTTTTCTACCACTCCAGTCTGAATTTAGTTTGTTAAACTCAACTGAAAATTGATTTTTAGTAGCATTTGAGTCATCTTGGTTATATATCAGCCAGCTACTAGAATTTATTTCCATCGTTGTTCTATATGTATACCCTTCACTTGCATCATAACTCAGGTTTAGTGTTGTAGGATTTGCATTGACTAAAGAACTAGCATCAACTATATCAGTAGCTGTGCCTGTTTCACCTTTTTGAATAACTGAACTTACATTCCCATCATTACTCACATTGTGGAAAGGGTTTACATACCAGCGAATATCATCTGTACGCTTAGTACTTGGTAATAATGTCTTGTTACAATCTACACCACCACTATCCGTAGCATAACAAAAAACTTCATAATAGATATTGGCATTTTTTTGCTCTGCATCTGTTGTAATCTGGTATCTCTGTTTTGAAGCATGACTTCTACCATAATAGTGTTTTAAAGCAATACTACTGTTTAAGTCTTTACTTCCTTGTGTTGTCTTGTTATTTACTAGATTAGCATTAAAAGTACAACCTGAGAGAGTAGTGCAATTTACATCATAACTAATAAATGTAATCTCCTCAGGATTTATTGTTTGGGTAACATCTCTGTTATAATTTAAATTGAGTCGTGTATTTGCTGAACCATTTAAAGCTTTTGGAAAACTAGTTACTGCTATGGGAATAGGAGCAATACTATTATTTAAGTCGGCTTTTAGAGAAGTTCCTATCTCTGTTGTGTTTTCATCATATATATGAAGTCTGTATTGATAAGCGGTTGGTAAACTAATATTTGACTTGCTAATAGTTATATTTAAGGGTTTTGCATAACAACCATCGACAAAGTTACTAAGTGTTTGGTTGTTCTCTCCTTGAGCAATTATGCTCCCGTTTAAATGATAAGACATGTTTTCATCTACGTTGAGATCTGAAGTATAAATGAAAGAGTTAGCAGCTAAAGAAGCTTGGTTTAAACCAATACTAGAGTTTATGTTAGAAAGGTCAAACTTATAAGGGTGAAAAGTCACAAACATATCGCTAACATTTATTCCAGTATCAGCATTATCATGCTCAGAACTGATGTCGCATCCATTTAAACTTGAATACAACTCAGTTTGTGTTAAAGATGAGTTGAGTACACAATCTTGAGTAATTGATCCATCAATATTTAAACGAAATAGATTAATTCCATTAGTATCTGTTTGCTTATGGTGTTTCATGTAAAGGGGATTGTTATCAACCGTTGTCCAGCTTGTGTCTATGATGTTGAACTTGTATCGACCTACTTGTGTAAATGTGGGTAGGTCTAGGTTGATACTTCCATTCGCTATTCGATAAGAAAGAGTAGTGTTAGACTCATCATTACATGTTGTAAGTGCTGTTGATGGAGACCATATGTATTGTGTGAAATCCTCAGAGTTAAATGTTCCGTAAAGTTTTGTATAACCGTTTGAACCTGTTGTATTTATATAATTTGTAGCATTTATTTCCATATTATATATATACCCAGCTGCTAGATCTGTAGCCTTGGAAGTGGAAGATAGGTTGTCTATTATTTTGAGTGCTGGTAAGAGTGTCTGGTTAGCGTCGTTAAACTGAAATGTAAAAGCTTCAGGACGAATTGATAGGTTGTCAGCAGAACATGTAAGCTTGGTATTAAGCCCATAAATACACGCCATACAAATTGTTAGTTCTTCTTCATTCATGCCATTTGCACCACTACCACTTCCATTATTACCACATAGTTGTGCTACTTTTCCAGTGTTATTTGAACATGATGCACCACCATAACTTGGAAAATCTATTAATTTCCAGTCTGGATTATTAGAGTTTGGGTGTTCTATAGTCTGTAGTCCGCCGTTTGCGTCTAAGGGGTATGAAATTCTAAATGCAGCATTCTCTCTAGCTTCTTTGTAGAAATCAGAAGCTGGATTTAAGAGAGTTCTTTTTGCTATAATCGCTTGATTAATTGCATTTTTATTAAATGTATTAGAAGTGTTATCGTCAAAGACTATCCAAACTTTTTCATTTATGGAACTTGCAAGTTCTTGACACGAGACTTCTGCTGAATGAAATGCAGCGGCATCAATAAACTCAACTGCTACTATTGCCGATCTTGATGTAAGTATATCATTTTCATCTATGGAGATAACATTAAAGTTACCAACCCTTTGTGTTATTTGGGTTGGTAAATTGTAATATTTTTCATTAGCATTATAATAATTGTTATGGACAACATTAAATGCACCTTTTTGAGCACTATATTGATAGTTTGAGGTTGAACACATTTTTAATTCAGAACCGAGTTTTAAAGTGTAAGGGATAGATGCTGTAGAGGTTTGTAAAGTGTAAGAAGCATTTACATTAAGTGTCATGTTAACATCTTGTGTTCCTGCTGTGGTTATAATATCATAGTATGTATAAAAATAATCATTTGTATTGAGGTCACCAATAGGAATACCATTAATAGAACCATCCGATACACTACCGCCATTTAAAGCAATATCGCTGTCATCAATAGTACTCTTAAAAGAGGAATTTAAAGCTAAGTACGTAGAGTCCCTTACATATTTTGCTTGTGTTGTATTTATGTCCTGTATAGTAAGGTTCACATCTTTTACTAGTACATCTGAATCGACAAGATTTTTCAAGTAAATACTAACCGTAATAGGTTCTTCAGGGGTTACATAACCGACGATTCTTGGGTTTTGTGAACCATTGTTATCTTCAGTAAAAAATTTGTTAAGTTGTTTATAAGCATAGTCATAACAGAAGCTTGGTTCATAAACATCAGTAGAAAAGGCTATAAGACCTGGAAAAAACTGATCACCTGTTCCCCCAATATTTTTTGCACTTAGTCTCAATATTGTTGTAGATTGTGTTGTATCCATAGCATTAGAGACATTAAATTCATCACTGTCAGTTCCAGGGTAGTAGCTAATAGTTGAGTCTATAGGTACTCCAAAACTAGAGATAGAACCATTGAAAGCTCCAGTAAGAGGATTTGTTGCATTTGAAATAGTTGTAAAGTTGGTTGTTTTTTTATCTTGAATCTCTAAAAGATCATATTGAAGTTTTTTCTCTCCACCTGAGCCATAAAAAAGCATTTTTGCATTTACTGGAGCCTGTTTAGGTGTTAAAAACCCTGTTATGTTTATATCAATCGATTTAGTTGAATTTGGTATTAAAGGTATTAGAGGCTGGAAGCCATGAAAGATGGCAATATTTTTTGGTTTTGGTTTTGGTGTTACTGCTGCGATGTTACTATGACTATAGATTACGATTAACTGCCAGTTACCCCAAAAACCTATGCGTACATTATCAAAACTAGACAAGTCATCCGCCCAAAAGTAAGTAGGATAGTCTTCTCCTGCACTTGCTTTAATATTTCCAACAGTGTAACTATTTGTATCTCCTCTAGTATAAGAGTTTTGAAGAATACTTGTAACATCCTCATATGCTTGATAAAAAGATCTATGACCCCCATCGAACCCAGTACCATTTCCCCAAAAGTCATGGTACCAGACTTTATCAGCTGTCAAAAGGTGTTGAGTCCCACTCGCATCTATCATAGATACATTATTTCTTCCTATAATTCCACCTTTCTTATTACTATTACTAAAAGTTTGATTGTAATTTGCTTCGTCATCTCCAGTAATATTTCCTTGCCAGTACAAACCTGCATATAAAATATCTTGTCCATCAATATCATTCGGTAATATTAATGTTTCAGTAGAAGAATTTAATGGAATTGTTGTAGTACTTACAGAGTTTTTATAGATGGTAGTTGCATCAAATAAATAACCATCATAGTCATTATTACAAGCCGCATTTCCATCATCAACACACTCTACTGATGAGGCTATGGAAGCATAATCACCATATATAATGTTGTCAGCTGTATTAAAGGCAGACTCAAAAGGATTTAAATAGTTTATTCTATTGCCTACAGCAAGAAGAGAAGAGGATAGCAAGGAGAAAAGAAGCATAGTTCTAATAAATATTTGCTTGATTTTTTCCATAATGTACCCCTATAGTATTTGAAAATCTTGAAATAATTATAGCATAATTAAATATAATAATTAATCTCCCTTTAANTCTAAATGTGTTAACTTATCATTATGCATATGTTTTACTCATGCTTTTTTAACTGAGCCCTGGTGAGGTGTGTAATAAAATAAAAGGATTGACAATGAAAAAAATCACATTGGCAAGTTTCGTATTTATGGTAGTGTTAGTTACAGGTGTAAGTGCCTTGATTATAGCTAATGGTAACTTAAATACTGTATCTACGACAGACAAAAATAACTCGAAAAAAGCAAAAGATGATTTTGATAAAGCGAGTGATGCTTTATCTACATTACTAAATGACTCGACTTCTGGTTCTGATAAGTGTCATGCTTATGCAAAGATACAGAGATACTGTAAAGCAATTTTAGATTACGATGATGACTCGAGTGATAGCGATAGCGACGATCACAAGAGTGATGGCGATAGTAATAGCGATGAATTAAGTGAAGATAATGTTTCAGATTACCAAAGTAAGGTTCAGAAGCTTCTTGATGATGCAGGTAAAGCAATGAAAATGTGCATGATGGGTAAAATGAAGTTAAACTGTGACAAAGAGATAGAGTGTCAAGAGATGAAAAGTAAGTTCTTGTACAATTTAAGTGGTGATGATGATTCAAGTAGAATCAAATATAAAGCACACTGTGGTGATCATGGAAGTCATGATGATGACGGAAGCAGTCATTAGAGCCAAAATTATAACTTTTACAGAATCGCTGTAAAAGTTATATGAATATCTTTTTGAGATACCCTTCCGATATACTCGACAAAAACAGAGAGAAATAAAGTTATCCCCACCATCTCCAAAAACTCCTCAATAGACTTAGAAAAGTGTTCAACAGTATGAAGTTCTACTCCTGTAAAATTAATAATATATTGATAAATATAAAGAGGTGACTCAGGCTCCAAACCCTCAAAAAAGTCTAATACAACAGCCGTTCCAAGCATAGAAAATCCTAAAAGAACAGTATACATAAGCATATCATTTTTAAATGTTTTCCATAAAAAGAGTAACATAAATATTCCCATTCCCAAAAAAAGTGGTAAAACAACAATTTGCCATGCATAACTTGGGAAATAGGCGAGTATAGCATTACTTGTTTCAGTATTTGCACTTTTTGCCATTAGTTTAAAAGTGGAACCAAGTCGTTCATGTATTGCTGCACCATCATCAGCAGACATATAGGTAAAAAAACTTGCCAGTATTGCCCATGCTAATTTTGTAGAATTTCTTCCTATATCGAGTTTATGATGAAGGTAGAAAATGAACCATAATGTGAGTGCTACTAAAAGTGTTTGTGAGGACATAAACCAAGAAGCTAGACCATCTTCTCTTGTTATATTAAAAAGTCTTCTAACAGGACTATAATCAATTAAATGATGAAAATTTACAATAAGATCGAGTAAGACAAAAACAATCTCAAAAGTGATAAAGTAGAGTAGTGTTTTTGTTGATAAATCTTTTGTATTTATAGGTAGGTTAGCTTTACTTGTTCCTTGCATTTTAGTCATAGTAACTCCAGTTTTAATATAATAAAAACCTATTCTACAATAATTTTTATATAAATAAATAAAAGTCATAGAAATAAGTTAAAAATTTATATGACTTTGAATTTATCAATTAAGCTAGAAGAAGGGTTTAAAGATATATATATTTTTTTTAGATAGAATGCTAATTAATATAAATTTAGGAAAGTATTAAATGAAAATTAAATTAGGTGTTTTATTTGTTATAGTTTTTAGTATTTTTTTCTCTGCTTGTTCTAAAGAACTTGAAGACTACAATAAACCGGCAGTGTATTGGTATGCTAAGATTATTGAGTCTATCTCTGAGGGTAGTATAGATAAGGCTGATAACTATTACTCATCTCTACAAGGTGAGCATATAGGGTCTCCGCTTTTACCAGAAGCTACTATGATACTTGCTATTGCTCATATGTACTATGAAGAGTATTTACTAACGGAGCACTTTTTAGATGAATATGTCAAACGCTATGCAAACTCAAATGAGAAAGAGTTTGCAGAGTTTTTAAAGATAAAAGCAAAGTATATGGCTCTACCAAATCCTCGTCGTGATCAAGTACTTATAGGTGAAGCTATACTAGAGTCTGAAAAATTTAAAACTTCTTATCCTAATTCTATGTACTATAGTATTGTTGATACAATGGCTACAAACCTTTACATGGCTGATGCTGCATTAAATGAAACAATTGCTTCTCTTTATGAACGTATAGATAAACCTAAAAGTGCTGCTTATTATAAGGCTATCAAACCACAACCGTGGATAGTATGGGGTGAGATTGAACGTGCAAATTCACCTTGGTACAAAGCATGGTTTGAAGGTGATGGTACTGAGAGTTGGTATGGTTATCTGATACCAGATACAAGAAGTGTAGTTTCTCGTAACTCAATCTCAGATGATGAAGAATCAAATAAATAATTTTTTAATAAAGGATACAATTTTATGAAACTAAGTAATTATGGAAAATTTCCAGCAGATATACCAGTTATAGCAGAAGATGAACTTTTTTTATACCCGTTTATGATCAGTCCACTTTTTTTAAGTGATGAGAARAAYATAAASGCAGCAACAAAAGCTATAGAGGATAAYTCTTTAGTCATTGTRTGTACAACAAAAACAGGTAAAGAGGGTGAGAGAGACTATGACTCACTTTATGATGCTGGAGTTGTTGGTTCTATTATGAGGAAGGTTGCTCTTCCTGATGGTCGTGTAAAGGTTCTYTTTCAAGGACTTGCACGTGCTAAAAGTATGCATGAARTTTCMAAAGAACCTCTCATAGCACATGTAGAAGTGATAGAAGCGACAGAAGTACATACACTAAAGATAGATGCAATTTTAGAAGTGGTACGTGAAAAAGTAAGAACACTCTCTGCTGTGAGTAGTTACTTCCCACCTGATTTACTTCGTACTATTGAAGAAAACCATGACCATAACCGTATAATTGATCTGATATGTTCAAGTGTAAAGCTAAAAAAAGAACAAGCATATACTCTTTTTATGGAGTTAGATACTGAGAAAAGATTCTTAGACCTAATAGACTACCTTATAGATGAAATAGAAGCAAATAAACTGCAAAAAGAGATACGAACAAAAGTTCATACTCATATAGAAAAAGTGAATAAAGAGTATTTCTTAAAAGAACAACTCAAACAGATCCAAAAAGAGTTAGGAACTGATAGCTCACGAGATGAAGAGATCGAAGAGTATAGAGCTAAACTAGAGGCTAAAAAGAAGAAAATGAATGCTGATGCATATAAAGAAGTGAACAAGCAGCTTGAGCGTTTTGCACGAATGCACCCTGATTCTTCAGATGCCTCTATGACTCAAACATATCTTGATTGGGTTTTAGATATTCCTTTTGGAAATATTTCTAAAAAATCTCTACATATTGAGAATGTTCAAGCACAACTTGATAAAGATCATTTTTCATTAGATAAACCAAAAAAACGCATAGTTGAATACTTTGCAGTAAAAGAGTTACTTGAGCTTCGTGGTATACGTCAAAAAAAGAGTGCAGGGGCAATTCTCTGTTTTAGTGGACCTCCTGGTGTTGGTAAGACTTCACTAGCAAACTCTATTGCTACTGCACTTAAGCGTCCTCTTATCCGTATAGCTTTAGGTGGACTAGAAGATGTTAACGAACTTCGTGGTCATCGTAGAACATATGTGGGAGCGATGCCTGGGCGTATCACTCAAGGTTTAATTGATGCAAAGAAGATGAATCCTGTTATTGTTTTAGATGAGATAGATAAAGTTTCTCGTTCTAGTCATGGTGATCCAACAGCAGCACTTTTAGAGATTCTTGACCCTGAACAAAATCATGAGTTTAGAGACTATTATTTAAACTTTAATCTTGACTTGTCAAATGCTATTTTTATTGCAACAGCAAATGATGTTGGACGTATTCCAGCACCACTTCGTGATAGAATGGAGTTTATAGCAGTGAGTTCATATACACCTCAAGAGAAGTTTGAAATCGCATCGCGTTATCTTATACCTCAAGAGCTAAAAAAGCATGGTCTGAAGAAAAGCGAACTTGGTATCTCTAAACCTGCACTAAGAGAGCTTATACATAGTTATACACGTGAAGCTGGTGTCCGTAACCTTAGACGTCGCATAGCAGATATGAGTCGTAAAGCAGCACAAAACATCTTACAAGACTCAAAGACTAAAAAAGTTTCAGTTACACTAAAAAATCTTAAAGAATTTTTTGATAAGTCAGTATTTGAAATAGAAAAAACTGATAAAATTCCTGTAGTTGGTGTTGTTAATGGTCTTGCATGGACAGCTGTTGGTGGTGATGTTCTTAAACTTGAATCTATTCGAATTAAAGGTAAGGGAGGTATGCAACTGACAGGTAGTCTTGGTGATGTTATGAAAGAATCAGCAAGAATTGCTATGAGTGTTGTAAAAACCCTTATTGATACTGGAAAATTGAAAATAGCTCCAGATCAAATTCCTATGACCTTTAAAGAAAAAGAAGATGCAGTTAAAATGGATGCGAGTGAAGTATACAAGCGATATGACCTTCATATACATGTTCCAGATGGTGCAACTCCAAAAGATGGGCCAAGTGCAGGTTTAGCTATGTGTAGTGTTATTGCTTCTATTTTAAGTGGTAAAAAAGTTCGTTCTGAAATTGCTATGACTGGTGAAGTTTCACTTAGTGGTGATGCATTACCTATTGGTGGGTTAAGAGAAAAACTAATTGCGGCACATAAAGCTGGTATGACAAAAGTTTTAATTCCTGCAAAGAATTATGAACGTGACTTAGAAGATATTCCAAAAGAAGTAAGAAATGCTATGGAAATAGTAGGAGTGACTCGTATTGAAGAAGTCTTAAAACAAGTCTTAGTTTAGACTTGTTTACGGGAGGTTCTCTCCTNCCCCCCCCCAGTAGTTTTAGACGATTACAGTTGCTATCTTTTTCATTAGCTCTTCATTTCTAATAGGTTTCATTAAAAATCCATTTGCTCCACACTCTAAAGCTTCAACCTTTTTTGTCTCATCAGTTGTAAGTACAATTATAGGAAGTTGACGGAGATTATCATCAGCACGTACAACTTTTAGCATATCTATTCCACCCATTATAGGCATAATAATATCAAGAAGTATAAGGTCTATATCATCCCGACTTTTCAAGTGTCCAATGGCATCAGAACCATTTTTAGCTTCTATAACTTCTTTTACTTTTCCACTTTTACCTAGCATAGACTTAAGTAGTTTTAAGTTTATCAAATCATCATCAACAGCTAAAATTATGAGATCAGTTCTTTGCATATTTTAGTATCCTTTATATAAATTTTTCTATCAGTAGTCTAAGTAAATCTTTACTGAGTGTATTTTTAACAGATTCATCAGCATAATCTGCATCGCTTATCTCTTCCTCCATTGATGGGTCTGTAATCAAAATTAGTTTTGAATCGAGCCCTGCTTTAGTACTATTTTCTTTAAGTTGTGCAGAAAACTTTGCTAGATTTAGTGTTTCACATTCTTTATCTAATAAAACAACTTTATAAGTGTTTKCATTTATTTTTTCTTCTATCTCGTTTACTGTTGTTGCAATCTCATAACTATAGTTGAGTTGGTCTAGAATTTTTGCAAAGAATTTAGCTTCAAATACACTCTTTTTAGCTATAAGTATATCAGCTTGATAGGTAGGTTCAGGCTTAATTTCCAGAGGTACTTCTATTTCAGGTTCCGATTCAATTTCAAGTGGAACTTCTACTTCAGTCTCTTTTGTTAGAGAGGTATCAGTGTCAATAATATAATCAGCTAAAAAATGGTTGAGTAAAGAAATAATTTCTGAACGAACTAATGGTTTAGTTGTATATTCATCAAGACCAGCTTCTATAAAGCGCTCTCTATCCCCTTTTAAGGCATTGGCAGTTAGTGCGAGTATAGGAACATGAGGTTGATTATAATCTTCTTCATATTCAAGAATTTCTTTAGTTGCTTCCATACCATCTAAGTACGGCATCTGAATATCCATGAATATTAGGTCAAAATTTCCATCTTTACGTTTTTGAAATGCTTCAAGACCATTCGAAGCAATACTTATCGTAAGACCTAAGTCCTCTAATGTTCTTTTAATGAGCTTCTGATTAATAATATTATCTTCAGCTATTAAAACATTTGCATCAAATCTTGATGTCTCAGCATTGAACTTTTTACGATTGACTTTTTTAGCACGTTTTGCACTAAAGTTTTCACTATGAATATTATCTAAAGTTTGTCTTAGTTTAGAGTTATTTAATGGCTCATAAAGAGTTTTAAATATCTTCAAATTCATAGAGTCGATTTTCTTCATAAAGTATGATTTTGTGAGTAGAATCAACTCTTGATGTAATGAACTGTAATGGTTCAGTGAATTTTCATCAGCATAGTCATAATCGACTATAACTAAGTCATAATTTACCTGGTGTTGTAGTGATTCTAAGTCGCTTAAGTCTTTAAATGATGTGTAACTTACACCGTAAAAGTCTAAATACTCACGTAAGTATGTATCTTGACGTTTTGTCTTATGTGCAGATTCAAGAACTAAAGCATTAATACTTGAGAATGTACCTTTAACTGATTCATTAAGAGTTTCAATCTCTTCAAAGTCTATAGTAAAAAAGAATGTTGTTCCTTCTCCTGGTTCAGAATGGAGGTCAAGTTGACCACCCATAAGTTCGATAAATCTTGAAGAAATTGTAAGTCCAAGACCTGTACCACCATATTTACGTGTAATACTTGTATCTGCTTGAGAAAATGCATCAAAGATTTTAGCTTTTTGCTCACTAGTTATACCGATACCACTATCTTGTACCTCAAAGCGTACTCTTGTGATACCTTCTTGTTCTGAGTCAAGTTTTCTAATATCAACATTAATTGCACCAGAACTACTTGTAAATTTAACTGCATTTGAAAGAAGGTTAATAATAACTTCTTTAATTTTAGTTGGATCACCTTTAATTGGATGCTCGAGTTCAGGGTCAATAAAACAACCAAGGTCAATATGTTTTTCACTTGCGCGAACAGCATAAACATCAACAGCAGACTCAAACTCTTCTGCCGGATTAAATGCGATATCTTCGATTTCAAGTTTATTTGACTCAATCTTAGAAAGGTCAAGAATATTATTAATAATTTCAAGAAGGTTTTCTGAAGACTTTTCAATAATTTCAACAAATTCTGTCTGCTCTTCTTTAAGCCCAGTATCTTTTAAAAGTTCAGTAAATCCAACAATACCATTTAAGGGTGTACGAATTTCATGTGACATATTCGCAAGGAACATTGACTTCGCTTCTGAAGCTTCTTGTGCTGACTCTTTATCGTGTCTTGTCTGCTCAATAATATGCTCAAGTAGGTCATAAGCCTCAGATGTACCTTTAGTAGTATGAAGGTTAATGTCAATATGATCTTTGTCTTCTGCTGTATCGGCTGCAACACGCTTAAGTACATGCTCAAGGTTTTTGATATTTCTTGTAATTTCATTTGAAAGTAAAAACCCTAGTATGGCAAGAATAATTGAAACTARCCAAATAGTTAGGGTAATTGTAAGAAACTGAAGTGCATCTGTTTTTACAATTACTGCTCGTTCATCCATRGYAGTTAATATTAAATCTTCTGCACTTGAAATAGCATTTGTTTTTTCAGATAACATTGCAAACCAAATACCTGAGGTAATATCATACTCTCCTTCAGAAGAAGAGGAAAGAATACCTGCTCTTTCTGTATTTATATCATCAAAAAGTTCTAAACTCTCTTCATTTTTAAAAATTTCATCAAGTTTAGAGACAATTATCTTGTTAGATAATGTTGTATAGTTAAGAGCATCCTGTTTGGCTATAAGTGAAATCCATTCATTCACCTCTTCTTCTTCAAATTTTGTAGAACGAGCGATAGCAAAAGAGATAAAGTCACGCTCATCAGAAGTATATTCACTTGCACGTACTAAGGAAATATATTGTGCTGCATATGCATTAATTTCTTGGTCAAGTTGATTTGAAGTTATCTCTTTAAGTTGTGCAATAGCAGTATGCTGAGTTCTTCCATAGATGTCTTCATAAACATCTTTGAAGTTTGTTTGGTGTTCATCAACTAAATTTCGGGTTCTAACAATATTCTTCATATATGTCTGAATTGATTTTACATTATTACATGTATGACAATTTTCCATACCTTTTGAGTGGTCATGTAAAACTTCTTCTTTTGCTACATGTTTTAAATAGTTTTCAAAAACTTCATCCACTACATCTCTCTGCTTTACAAGTGAACGAAGTGTATTTGGTGAAGAGTTTCCGAGATACATAACTGTCATACCACGTTCACGTGAGATGTTAGTTACTAGTTTATTGAGCTCTCTATTTTCTAAGAGTTTATCTTGTAACAATTGTGCAGTTACATAGTTATTATAAGAGTTAAAAACGAAATAACTGGTAATAGAGATTAAAATAACAATTGGAAGAAGACTGATTAGTCTAAGTCGATTTTTAAGTCCTAGTTGCATATATGAAATCCCTTTTTAGTTTGATAGTTCTGCTATTGCAGTTACTATGTTATTTAGATTATTTTGTATGTCTTGTGTGTTACTTGCATGAATGATGCTTTCAAGATCAGTAGAAAATGTTGTAAGTCGCATGTTATCACTCATCCCTTTGAGTTTTAAGGCAGAATTTTTACAAGCTTGTAAGTCATCGTTCTCTATAGCACTTTGAATAGACTTGTTTAATTTATCAGCTTCTTTTATGTAATCATCAAAGAGCTCATTAAAATTCTGAGCATCTATTCCAATTTCATTTGCAATATTTTCTTTAGAATAAACAATAGTTGATTCTACAGTTTTTTCTACTTCTTTGAATTCTTCATCTAGTTTTATCTCTAAAGACTCAAGTGCTTCTTGTGGAGTTTCAACAGGGTCAGAATAAAGTTCATCTTTAAAAGAGATATCAAGTATCTCTTCTTTTAATTCCATCTTGGGTTCTTGTATCACATTAGGAATGCTTGGTGTTGGCATCTCTTTTTCTACAGAGATTTCTTCTCCCGCTAATTTTGAGATAATTTTATAGAAGGTATGAAGGTTGTCCTCTATACTATTTAAGTCATCTGATGTATTTACATTAGTAAGTGTTTCTAAGGCATCTTCTACTCTTAAGTTTGCTGCAACACCTTTGAGTTTATGAGATAAGATTCGTAAAGTATCTAAGTCTTGCTCATCAAGTGCCTTGTACAAGTCAGTTTTAAATTCTTTCGCTTGTCCTATAAAGTCTTGAATAAACTCTTCAATTAAGTCAAGTGGTAAAGCTAACTCGTCTGAAGCAACTTTTGGATCATAAATATAACCATTGTCAAAATTTTCTTTGACTGTTTCCATTTCAGAAATATGTAGCTCTTGGGGTTCTACTTCTGTAGGAATGGAAAGGTCATCTTCAAAATTTATATCAAGCTCAATTGGCGTTTCGTAAGAATCTTCTTTTATGATTGGATTGGATTGTAGTTCTTCTTCAATGTTATTTATATCAAATTCATCACTTAATTCGGGGGTATTGAAAATTTTCTTGGATTCAACTATAGTTTTTGGTAATTCTCTAGTTATTATATCACCTGAAATACACTCACTTTCACTAGAATTTAGTTCTCTTAAATTATTGAGATTTATTATGTATGCTTTAGAGGAGGGACTGTCTACTAAAAATGCAGTAGTGATTTGTAGTACACATTTATAGTTCTTATTATTCACATTGATAATAACTTTTGATTCTTCGCTTGATTCGGCACAGGTGATGAAGTCAATCCAATGGACATGTTTAAAGTTATGGACAAAACCCGGTGTTTTTACAAACAAGTCAGCAAAATCTGTTACCTCCGTACGAAGTTCAGCTAAATCTTTAAAACCCAAAATTTTAAGATCTTTTTCATCTATTCCCAGAAATTCTTTTTGAAAATTATAAATTAGCATAAATCTACCCCTACTCTTCTGTATCTAGCATTTTTTTATATGTACCTTCTGCTTCTTTGATATTTTTTCTTGAAGCTGCTTTTCTGACTGCTATATATCCAGTGATTTCAAATTCATCTTTTGCGAAAATAGGAATAATTTCCGTTTCAACCCAGTAAAACATACCATCTTTTCTCAAGTTCTTGACTAAACCATTCCATACTTGCCCACCTGAGATCGTTTCCCACATTTTTGCAAATATAGCCTTTGGCATATCTGGATGTCGAATTATATTTTGGGGTTTTCCCACCAGTTCATCTATCTTATAGTCTGAAGCTTGAGCAAAAGCTCGGTTGGCATATGTAATAAAGCCATTGGTGTCAGTTTGACTTATAATTACATCGCTTAGGCATACATACTCTTTGTCTATTGGTGTCACTTTTTCCATTAAAAAACCTTAAATAACTAGAATCCATACAAATATATCATAAACAAAGCTAAATAAAACTTATTTATAAAACTTTTTAATGTTTTTTGCATCTTTTGTATTTAAAACTGCACTTATATCCTCAAATGAAGCATTTTTCAGTTCACCAAAAGTTCCAAATATTTTGAGAAGTTTTTGAACTTTTGCATGTGAAATGCCATTTAAGTTGAGAAGTTTGCTCTCTTTATCAAGCTTAAGTTTTGTTTTTTTATGAAATGTAATGGCACTTTTATGGGCTTCATCTCTTAAGTTTTGTGCCCATTGTAATCGTTTATCACTATTTTGAAGTCTAAAAACATCATTTTGTGTATAGAGGATATCATTAGCCTTACCTTTAGCTCTATGAGTTTTAGCATCGATTTTTTCTTTAGAGATTGCTATAACATCAAGGTTAATTGCATTTGAAGACAAAATATCTAAGGCAAGTTTTAACAGAGTAGCACCACCATCAAGTATCCATAAGTCAGGGGGAGAATTTTTACTAAAACTTGCAACCCGACGAGAGAGTGTCTCTCTCATCTGTCCATACTCATCTTTAGCATCCAAATGATAAGTTCTATAAGAACTTTTATCAAACTTCCCGTCTTCATATACTATCATCGCTCCAACAGGAGCAACACCAGATATATGTGAGTTGTCAAAGACTTCAACCCTAGAGGGAATTTTTTCTAAACYACATAGCTCTCGCATCTCTAATGGAATTTTAGTGTGGTCTGTCTTTTTATCTCGTTTTAGAAGTTCCTCTGCATTTAAGAGAGCAAGTGTGATTAAATCCTTGCGTTTAGAACGTAGAGGTACTGAAATATTTGCCTTTTTTTCAAATATACCGGTAAGATGCTTTTGTATAGCATCAAGTCCCTCAATTTCTTTAGCAATAAGTATAGGAGCGATTATTGGTGGCTTTTCCTCTTTATAGTAGTCAAGTAAGGCTCGATAATAGAGTTCATCTTCAAAATAACTCTCGTTAATATTTATAAAATCGTGTGAAGAGGATATTATTTTGCCATTACGCATAAATATTCTCACAACTACTGCTCGAGGTAGAGAGTTTTTTACAACAAAAATATCGTAGTTTTCATTACTTGCAAAATCTATTTCACTCTTAATCTCTGATCGACGAATTCGCTCTATCCTATCTCTGAGTTCTCCAGCTTCTTCAAAGCGCATCGCTTGTGCATAAAACTCCATTTTCCCTTGTAGGCTTTTAATAAGTATATTTTTGTTTTTAATAAGTTTTGTTGCTAAATCTACTTCCTTAGTGTACCTTTCTTGGCCCACTGGAAGTTCACAAGGACCAAGACATTTATCTATCTGATGATAGAGACAGAGTTTATGAGACTTCAAGCAGGATTTTTTCTGAACAAGTTTACATATCTCATATACGGAGTCCAAAATATCCCTAGCACCTACCGAGTATGGACCAAAATAAGTGATATCTTTACTATTGATTATCTTTCTAGTGATCTCAAAACGAGGGTATTTTTCATTGTTATCTATGTATATGTAAGGATAGGTTTTATCATCACGGAGTAAAATATTATACTTTGGGTTGAGTTGTTTAATAAGAGAGTTCTCTAGTATAAGAGCATCGTGTTCACTATTAACGACAATATAGTTCATCGATGTTGTCTGCTCTATCATTCTTTTAATACGTAAAGAGAGTGTTTTATTGGCTTGTAACTTAGGAGTGAATTGCCAGTAGCTTTTTACACGATTACTAAGGTTCTTTGCTTTACCAATATAAAGTATATGTCCATCTTTATTAAAATACTGATAAATACCAGGTGAATTTGGTAGCTGTTTTATAGTTTCAAGAAGATTCATTGTGCTCTTTTTTAATAATTTCTTGTATGTCTTGAGCTAGGGCATGGAGTTTCTCATCTTTGATGTCTATTTTTATATCACCACTTGCTCTTTCTGTATAAGTGATTTTATGTGTGCATGTAATATGTAAGTCTGTCGCCATTTTTGGTTTATGGTCAATATAAACTATTACATCTTCGATATTTATCTCATCACACTCAAGAAAGCGTTCTGATTTGAGAATCATGGGAGAATTTAAAACCCCTTTAATAGTTTTTATAATATTATCTTTGTCATATTTATTAAGTGCTGCTGTTATGATTATGTAAAAGACATTTTTGTTAATATATCCATGCTTAATGTTCCTTCTAATAGCAGGAAGAATTGTTGAGAGGAGTTTGTTGATGCACTTATGGTGTAAAATTTTTTTAAATTGAGGTTTATGTTGAATAGAAGTAAGTATATCTTGAGTAGTTTTCATATACTAATTATAGCAATCTTTTTGTTTAGTCTTGGTGGATGTGGATATAAGGCTTCCCTATATTATGAGGAAGAACCACCTAAGGGTGATGAGAATGTTGAATTTCTTATAAAAAATAAAGAAATTATCAAAAATGAAAATAATGAGAGTTGTGAATAATGTTTAAATACGATGTGATAATTATAGGAGCGGGAGTTGCAGGTCTGTATGCAGCTATGAAGTTACCAAAAGATAAAAAAGTTCTCATAATTAATAAACGTGAAACTTTTAAGTGTAATACTTTTTATGCACAGGGTGGAGTAGCATTAGCTAGAGATTCAGCAGATATTCCCGCGCATATGCAAGATACACTTGATGCTGGTGATGGTTTATGTGATGAAGAAGCTGTAAAAGTTCTTTCCCAGTTTTCCCGTGAGGCTATTGATGACTTAGTTGAAAATGGTTTTAAGTTTGATACAGATGAAAATGGGGAACTACTATATACCAAAGAAGCAGCACACTCTTGTGAGCGAATTCTTCATGCAGGTGGTGATGCCACAGGACGCTACTTACATTACTTTTTACTTTCACATAACCCTCATGCGATGCTTGGGGATGCAAGAGTAGTTGATCTGCTTATAAAAGATGATGTTTGTTATGGTGTAACCGTTTTAGACCATAGACAAAGCCGAAATATCTATGCAAAAGATATCATAATTGCCAGTGGCGGAGTCGGTTCATTGTATGAGTATCATACAAATGCTCCTTGTATTAGTGCAGATATTCAGGGACTTTGTGTTGAAAAAGGAATTGCACTTGATAGAATGGAAATGTTACAGTTCCATCCAACCGTTTTTGTAAATAGTGATAATGCCCAAAAGATGCTTTTAACAGAAGCTCTACGTGGAGAGGGTGCTACTATAGAAGATGAAAGTGGCAAACGTTTCTTATTTGATTATGATGAACGGGGGGAACTTGCTTCACGTGATATAGTGAGTAAGTCTATATATTTACATAAGAAAAAGACAGGTATGAATAATTATYTGGTATTTAAAAACTTTGATGAAAAATACTTTGAACATCGTTTCCCAAACATTTGTCACTACTTAAGAGGTATGGGGTATGATGTACCACATGCTAGAGTTCCTATATCTCCAGCATTTCATTATGCGATAGGTGGCATACGAACTGACTTAAAAGGTCGTGTTCCAAGTATAAAAAACCTGTATGCAATTGGAGAAGTTGCCTCAACTCGTGTTCATGGAGCAAATCGTCTTGCTTCAAATTCACTTTTAGAAGGTTTAGTTTTTGCAGCAAAAGCGGTAGAAGACATTCTTTTAGATACAAAAGAGAAAGAGTTTTTAGAGTTTGAGGTATCACAAAATATAATGAGTCTTAAAGAAGATAAGGCAAAAAAAAATCAACTCAGGCGAATAATGTGGGAAAATGTATCTATAATACGTACAAAAAGAGGATTAAATGATGCTTTGGAATCAATTAATGTTCTTTTGAATGAAAATATAGGTACACTGTTGAAATTTCGTTTATTAACTGCTAAAGAGATAGTGCTTGGGGCACTCTCAAGAGATAAATCGATAGGTGTACACACAATACAAGAGGAAATATAATGGAACATAGTTCAATGGCAGACTCAGCAATAGCTGCAGGTCATGTGTTAATAGAAGGTCAAGTAATAAATCTTGCTACGAGTTGGGTTGGATGGTTAAGTCTAGCTGTATTTGTAATTGCATATTATTTTATTGCAACTGAAGACAAGTACGCAGTAAATAAGGCTAAACCAGCTCTATTTGCGGGTACATTTATGTTTATGTTAATAGGAATTTTTTATGCGATTAATGGATTGAATCCTGATCCTTTACATAATGAACTCTCACATCTTATTTTAGAAATTGCAGAAATTTTCTTCTTCTTACTTGTTGCTATGACATATATTGAAACACTCATCGAACGTGGTGTATTTGATCTTATGAAATACAAGCTTGTATCAAAGGGTTATACATATAAGAAACTGTTTTGGTTAACAGGTATTTTGGCATTTTTCATCTCTCCTGTTGCAGATAACTTAACAACAGCTCTAATCCTTTCAACTGTACTTTATACGATTGATAAGAAAAACCTTGCGTTTCTTGTTCCAGGTGCTATAAATATTGTTGTTGCAGCAAATGCTGGTGGTGCTTGGTCTCCATTTGGTGACATTACTACTCTTATGGCATGGACAGCAAATAAGGGTGAGTTTATAGACTTTTTATTCCTTTTCCCAGCTTCTGTTCTGGGTTGGTTAGTTACAGCTACATTATTAAGTATGTCAGTTCCAAAAGGACAGCCTGCATTTGATGCAGCAACAGAAAAGAAACCAGTTGTTTTAGATGGGGGAATGGGTGTAGCTTACTTAGGTGTGCTTACAATTGTAATAGCAGTTTTAGGACACCAATTTTTCCATTTCCCAGCAATGTGGGGTATGATGTTTGGTATGGCTATACTTAAACTTTTTTCTGTATTTCTTACAAAAAAAGGTGCAAACTCTTTTAATATATATATAAATATGCAAAAAGTTGAAAATGACACATTGCTTTTCTTCTTTGGTATTCTTTCAGCTGTAGGAGCACTGCATTACCTTGGGTTCCTTTCATATATTCACGATATGTATACTCTTGTTGGTCCAATGTGGGCGAATGTTGGAGTCGGTTTCCTCTCAGCAATTGTAGATAATGTTCCTGTAATGTCTGCGATTTTAAAATCATCTCCTGATATGGAATTAGCACAATGGATGCTTGTTACGATGACTGCTGGTGTTGGTGGATCACTTATCTCTTTTGGTTCAGCTGCTGGTGTTGGTGTTATGGGTAGACTTCATGGTATCTATACATTTAGTTCACATATGAAACACGCATGGACTATTTTAGTTGGTTATGTTGTTTCTGTTGCCGTTTGGTATCTTCAGTTTGAGGTACTAGGATTATATATTCCGCACTCATAAGTTTTAAATATCCCCAAATAACTTGGGGATATACTTTTTTAAATCTTTCGTAAATCAAACATTAATCTTTATTGTAGTATTCTTTCACATTAAATTATTTCATTTCCTCAAAAGGCATTTATATGACAAATGTTAGCATCATAGTTTTAGATTTCGGTTCTCAATATACACAACTTATCGCACGTCGTCTTCGTGAAGACAAGGTTTACTGTGAGATTCTTCCTTATCACGCTTCTGTTGAAGATATTAAAGCAAGAAACCCAAAAGGTGTTATTCTTAGTGGTGGTCCATCTTCTGTTTATAATGAAGATGCATATGAAGTTGACCAAGAGGTTTACTCTATGGGTATTCCAGTTCTTGGTATTTGTTATGGAATGCAAAGAATTGCAGTTGATTTTGGTGGAAGTGTTATTCGCTCAAACCACCATGAATATGGTAAATCTGAGCTGAAACTAGAGACTTCTTCTCCACTTTTAGCAGATTGTGATGATGATAGAATTGTTTGGATGAGTCACTCTGATAAGGTAGATGTACTTCCTGAAGGTTTTTCTCCTATAGCAACATCAGAAAATTCTCCATATGCAGCAATTGCAAATGAAGAAAAACGTGTATACGCAATGCAGTTTCACCCAGAAGTGCAACACTCAGAAGAGGGTTATTTAATGCTTCGTAACTTTGCAAGAAATATATGTGGAGTAACTGAAAAATGGAAAATGGAACACTTTCTAAAAGAGCAAATAAGAATTATTCGTGAGAAAGTAGGTACTGGCAAGGTTCTTTGTGGTCTTAGTGGTGGAGTTGATAGCTCTGTTGTGGCTGCAATGCTTTATGAAGCGATAGGTGATCAACTTATTCCAGTTTTTGTTGATAATGGACTACTTAGAAAAGGTGAGAGAGAACAAGTACAAGAGGTTTTTAAAATAAATCTAAAAGCACCACTTGTTACAGTAGATGCAGTAGATAATTTTCTTGGTAAACTAGAAGGTATCTCTGATCCTGAGCAAAAACGTAAAATTATCGGACATACTTTCATTGAAGAGTTTGAAAAAGAAGCGAAAAAGCATGATGGTATTAAGTTCTTAGCTCAAGGAACACTCTATCCTGATGTTATCGAGTCAATAAGTGTAAATGGTCCATCTGAAGTTATTAAATCACACCACAATGTTGGTGGATTACCTGACTGGATGGATTTTGAGTTAATTGAGCCACTACGTGAACTTTTTAAAGATGAGGTTCGTAAAATTGGTTTAGAATTAGGTCTGCCAGCAGATATGATTAACCGTCATCCATTTCCTGGGCCAGGATTAGCGATTAGAATTATGGGTGATGTTAATGTACCTGATTTAACTATTTTACGTGAAGCAGATGTTATTTTACTTGATGAGTTAAAAGCAAGTGGCTACTATGCAAAAACTTGGCAAGCATTTGCTGTACTTTTAAATGTAAAATCTGTTGGTGTTATGGGTGATAATCGTACTTACGATAATACTGTATGTGTGAGAGTTGTTGAGGCTGTTGATGGAATGACTGCTACATTTGCACACCTTCCACATGATTTATTAGAGAGAATAAGCCGTCGTATTATTAATGAAGTAGACGGGATYAACCGTGTTGTTTACGATATATCTAGTAAACCACCTGCAACCATAGAGTGGGAGTAGAGATTTTTCTCTCCTCCTATGAAACCTTACCTTTTCTCTACCTCTTCTCATCCTGACACTATTCATGTAAATCCCTTAGAAATATCTTTTTTACAACCTGCTATAGAATTTTCTCAGTACGATTATCTTATTTTGACTTCAAAACAAGCGGTTAGAGCTTTAAGTAAATACAAGTATGACGATTATAAAGAGAAACAAGGGCTCTGTATCTCAAAGGCTACAGCTCAAAGTTTTAAAGATGCCAATGGAAAGGTTTTAAAGATTGGAACTGGTTATGGAGATAACTTATCAGAAATAATTACTTCGTATCCAAAAGATACAAAATGGCTCTATTTAAGAGCCAAAGAAGTAGCCTCTAATTTTGCTGAAGTAACACGTAGTTGTGGGTATTGTATAGATGAAATTGTAGTGTATAAGAGTAGCTGTTCATTAAATGTAAAAACTGTTAAAATTACACAAAAAGCAATACTAATATTTACATCTCCCTCAAGTGTAAAATGTTTCTTAAAGTATCACAAATTAAATGAAGACTATAGTGTGATAGTTATTGGAAAGACAACAGCAAAGGCTATCCCTCCATATATTAAGCCTATTATTGCCAATGAACCAAGTATAGAAAGTTGTTTAAAAATAATTAATTAGTTATAATAAAAAAGAATAGAGCAAAAGGGGTGTTATGAGATTTTTTTTGTTATTAAGTATTAGTGTATATATATTATTTGGAACTATTTTAAATGCAGAATATCTTAGAAGTATAAGAATAGGCTCTTTCGCCTCACAAAAAGATGTCCAAAACTCTCTCAAAGAAATCAATCTTTTTGTTTTGGAACATGAAAATATAACACGACTTCAAGAGACAAGTAAGTTTATTTTTAAAGCTAGACCCTCTGGCGACTTCTATATAACTTTGGTAGAACCATTTACAGATAGAACTACACTTCAAAAAGTCTTAGATATCCTGCGTTTAGAATACTCAGACATATATGTTACAAAACTCAAAACAAAACCATTAGAAGTAGAAAAAGACAGTTTAGATCTTAAAGTAATTGCTATAAGTGAAACTCAAACAGAAGTAGTGCAAGAAGAGAAGAAAACTGAGGCAGCTAAAAGGATTGAGATAATTAAAGAAAATGTATTTGAAGCGACTATACATGAAGAAGTGTATCCACAAGAAAGTCTAGAAGTACAGATAGAGCCTATTGAAAAAGAAATTCAAGCTACAGTTACACCTGAAGAAAAAAGTACAAATTCATATGCATATAAAATAGTATTATTTATTTTATTACTAATAGTTGTTTTATTAGTATATTTCCTCTTTCGAACTAAAAAAAAGAAAGAAACATACATAAACAAAGTATTGATTCAAGATGAACAATTAGAGAAACTAAAAGAAGATAATTATGCAAAAGATAAATTACTCTCTCATGTAAGTCATGAACTACGTACACCTATGACAGCTATTATGGGGCTAACTCATCTAGTACTGGAAAGTGACTTAACAAAAATACAGAGTGATTATGTACAAAAAATAGAAAGTTCTTCACAACACTTACTTAACCTTATCAATGACATACTTGATGTTTCAAAGATAAAAGCAGGTGAGCTGAAAATTGAAAAAACAGAGTTTAATATTGATGATATTTTAGAGTATGTTTTGAGTGTTAATGTCTCTATGGCCAAGAAAAATGGTGTAATTCTAGGAATGGATATATCACATAAAATTCCATCCAAAGTAATTGGGGATTCCCTGCGTTTAGGGCAAGTACTTATAAACCTGATTGGAAATGCAGTTAAGTTTACCAATAATGGTGAAGTGACACTCAGTGTGAAAAAAGTTTCAAGTTGTGAGGGTATTAAGTTAGAGTTTTCTATCTCTGATAATGGAATTGGTATGACAGAGGAGCAGGTGCAAAGTGTGTTTAACTCTTACTATCAAGCAGATGACTCTACAAGTAGAAAGTTTGGTGGAACAGGTTTAGGACTCTCTATCTCAAAAGAGCTAGTGGAATTAATGGGAGGAGAGATACGTGTGAGCAGTAAGAAAGGTATAGGAACTACTTTTAGTTTTACTGCAAACTTTATACTTAAAGATGCTCAAAATAAACGACAATACAGACTTCCATCTTCGTCTATGCTAGAGAAAAAAGTTCTCATTATAGATTCTTCAAACAGAAATGTTATTCCTTTAGTTAAATCTTTAGGATATTTTAACTATGTTGTAAATGTAATTACATCTTTTGAAGATCCAGTTCTTGAAGATGCAATGCATTTTGATTTTGTTATAGTAAATCAATACAACTTAACAGCAGAGGCCATGGAAGTAATTAAGAGAATGAGAGTTGTTACACAAACAAAACTAGTCATTTTAAGTGAGCTTCACAGTAATATTGATTCTAAGTTAATTGAAAATATTGAAGTTGATTCTTATATTCAAGTGCCTTGTTCTCAACAGAGCATATTAAATATGATTATCGACCTATATGTAGCAAAAAATTTAGATAAACGTTCTCGTAAAACTACTATGAAAGATAAACTTAAAATTATGGCAAATAAAAAAATCTTAGTGGCTGAAGATAATGAAGTAAACCAAAAAGTAATTATGGGACTTTTAGCTCAAACAGGTATTGAATTAACATTTGTAGATGATGGGCAAGAGGCACTTGACCTTGTAAAAAAAGATATTCCCTTTGATTTACTTCTTATGGATATAAATATGCCAAATATGAATGGTTATGAAGCAAGCAGAGAGATTCGTAAAACGAGTAAATATAACAATATCCCTATTTTAGCATTGACGGGTGATGTAATGGATGATGCGATAACTAAAGCTATGCAAAGTGGTATGCAAGGACATATCGCAAAACCGATAATAATAGATATATTCTATAAAAAAATATTTGATACACTTAGTCATGAGAGTAAAAATATAGTAGATAAAAATCTTATTAGTATTAACAACTCTAAAAAGGAAGATGGTTTTAACGAACTCTCTATAAGTGTAGGTTTAGGTAGATGTCATGGTGATGTTGAGTTTTATAAAACAATACTAAATGATTTTACAAGTATGTATAAAAATTCAGCAACTCGTTTTGAAGAGTTATGTAGTAATGATAACTTTAGAGAAGCTAGACATATTTCAATGGATATAAAAGATGTTGCATTGCATATTGGAGCATATAATCTATGTGAAAGTGCTGCTACTATGGAGTATGAGTTTGAAAAAGGAAGTAGAAGTAACTGGAGAGAGTTTGTTAGTTTTTATGATACAAGTTTAAGTAAACTTTTTAAAGATATAGATAAATACCTAAAACAGACTTAGTCTAGGTATTTTCTTTGTAAGCGTTTGGAAATACGAAGAAATGAATCTGTATTTAAATTATGATTTTTTAGTAAGTTTAATGCTTTTTTTAGAGAGTCTTCAGTAAATTGTTCTTAAATATTTACAGCGCTTCTTACAAGCTAAAGTGCAAAAAAACCTTTCTTTCATATCACTAGGTACTTCTCTTTTACGATTGATATTTTTCCTGTTTCCATTAAAAAAGCTATTGGAGTAAGTATTCGTGCTGTGTTCATATCAATCTCAGGTTGCTTCTCTATAAAAAGAAACTCTATCTTTAAAACTGAATCTGCTAGGGGAAAGAAAGTCAACTCTTGTATGCTAGCTTAATTATTTATTGAATTTGTATTAAAATAAAATAAACATAAAACTAAATCAAGTAAAATTTTTGTATAATTATATATAGACAATCTGAGTGGTACGAATAATCGCACCAATGAGGGTTCTACATATTCAAATCGTGAACTAGTAGAACTTTCGTGAGTCAGTGCCTTCGTTTGAGTTATGGGAACATATACGAGAAGATGCCGCCGTTAGAGAGTTCTCTCTTCACCCAAATTCGGCTTTTAGAACCAAGCCAAATGCGAAACGGCCACTCGGGTTTTCTATCACAAAAGTATTTATTAAAAAGATGTGTATCTTTTTAATAAATACTTTTTTTATTTTATACGGAGCAATATATGAAGATTTTGATTTTAGGTAGTGGTGGACGTGAGTACTCAATTGGACGTGCAATTAAAAATGAGCAAGAAGAACACGAACTTTTTTTTCAACCTGGAAATGGAGCGACTGAGAACTTAGGTACTAATATCAATATCAAAGACTATAATGATTTAGCAACATTTGCAAAAGAGAATGAAATTGAATTAACTATAGTTGGTCCTGAAGCACCTTTAGTTGATGGTGTTGTTGATATTTTTAAGGCACAAGGTCTTACTATTTTTGGTCCCTCAGCTCAGGCTGCACAACTTGAAGGTTCAAAAGTTTATATGAAAAACTTTCTAGCAAAGTACAATATTCCAACAGCTGCATATATTGAATCCGATAGTATTGAAGAACTTTATAAGTTTACAGATACTCTTAGTACTCCAATAGTTGTCAAAGCAGATGGGCTTTGTGGTGGCAAAGGCGTTATCATTGCAACGAGTCATGATGAAGCCAAAACAGCTATCGGTGAGATGCTCAGCGGGAAAAGTTTTGGTGATGCTGGAAAAAAAGTAATTGTTGAAGAATTCCTTGATGGTTTTGAACTTTCTATGTTTGCTATTTGTGATGGTGAAGATTATATATTGCTCCAAGCAGCACAAGATCATAAACGCATTGGTAATGGCGATACTGGACCAAATACTGGTGGAATGGGTGCATATGCCCCAACACCATTGGTTGATGAGGAGTTATATCAAAAAGTAAAAGACAGAGTAATCCGTCCTACTTTAGATGGTATGAAAAAAGAGGGTGCACCTTTTGAAGGTGTCCTCTTTATCGGAATTATGGTTGTAAATGGTGAACCAATTACACTAGAATTTAATGTACGTTTTGGAGATCCTGAATGCGAGATATTGATGCCTCTAATGACATCAAGTGTATCTGAAATGTTTTATAAGGCTTCTACGAATAAACTCTCAGAAATTAATGTAGAGTTTTCATCTCAGTATGCAGTTGGTGTTGTAATGGCATCTGCTAACTATCCATATTCAAGTTCTCTGCCAGCTGAAATAGTTGAGGACGCAGTGCATCATGAGGTTATTGAAAAATACACTCATATCTCATATGCGGGTGTAATGAAAGAAGATGGTGTTTTATATGCTAGTGGTGGCCGAGTTTTAGTATGTGTAGGACTTGGTGACACTATACAAGAAGCGAGAGACAGAGCATATATGAGATGTGGACAAGTTCATTTCGTTGGTAAAAAGATTCGTACAGATATTGCTTACCAAGCACTATAGGATTATAAACATTGAATGATGAACTAGAAAAACGTCTCCATCGTGAAGAGATTACTTTAGCACCAAACAACAAAAGAGCTGTAGCATTTTTTATAGATGAAATACTACTTTCTTTTGTACTTATTATCGCTTTATGGGATTCATTTGTGCAGGCGACATCAACAGAAGAGATGATTTTACTTACAAATAGTTTTGTTTTAGAATTTATGATAATGAAAATAATTTACCAAAGTTTTTTTGTGATGCAGTATGGCGCAACTCTAGGTAAGTTAGCAATGAAAATAAGAGTGATTGAAATTAAAACACTGAATAATCCAAATGTTTTAGTAGCACTGAATCGCGGAATTATTAGAGTGATTAGTGAGATGTTACTATACCTTGGCTTTTTGTGGGGAATACTAAATCCTGCACGACAAACTTGGCATGACTTAAGTGCTAAAACCTTAGTAGTTAATGCTTAAAGTTTTACTTCTTTTTCTCTCCTTACTTCTAAGCCTTTATGCAGATGAAAAAGTAGAAATATTTTCTTCGAACATGACTTCTCAAGGAAATATTGTAAAAGCAACAGGTGGTGTAACCGTTGTGTATAAAAACTATTTTATAACTGCTGATAAAGCAGTGTACGATAGAAACAGTAGTGAATTAGAACTTTTTGATAATATACGTGTAAATAAAGATAAGTCGTATAAGCTTCTTGGAAAGTATGCCAAACTAAACATTGCTCAAAAAGAGAAATTTTTTAAACCTTTTTATATGTCAGATAAAGAGAGCCGAGTTTGGATAAGTGCAAATAACGGTACTTCTACAGAAAAATTACTCGACATAAACGAGGGTATGTTAAGTGGATGTAATCCAGTAGATCCCCTGTGGAAAATAGAATTTTCATCATCTGATTATAACTCTGATTCAAAATGGATAAATCTATATAATGCGAGGCTATACATAGATGATATTCCTATCTTCTATATGCCTTACTTTGGGTTTTCGCTAGATACAAAAAGAAAATCAGGGCTTTTAATGCCATCAATGGGGTACTCAACAAATGAGGGAGCCTATTACGAGCAACCTATATATATCGCAGTTGATAACTGGTGGGATTTAGAGCTTAAACCACAGATTCGAACACAACGTGGTCAAGGAATCTATCAAACATTTAGATTTGTTGATTCAGCCACTTCTAGTGGAGAGATAACTACAGGATACTTTAAAGAGTCTGGAAAGTACTATACAGACAACAACTTACAAAATGATTCGCATTATGGATTTAATTTTAAATATGATAATAATGACTTTTTAAACCAATGGTTAGGTACAAATTTTGAAGGGCAATCTGGTATTTATGCTGATGGAAGTAGAATGAATGATGTTGATTATATTAACCTCTCATCTAATGATGTAAGGAACAGTTCAACTGCTACACAGGTACTCTCAAGAGTAAATATATTTTACAATACGGATGAGCATTATGTTGGATCTTATTTTAAATACTATCAAGATTTGAAATTAGTAAGCAATGATGATACGATTCAAAAAATTCCAACACTGCAGTACCATTATTATTTAAACACATTTTTACAAGATCATCTCTTGTATAACTTAGATGTTCAGTCTAATAACCTTACTCGTAACATTAATAAAACAGCACTACAAACAGATATTAACTTACCTGTAACACTACAAACATCTTTGTTTGATGAATATTTAAATATTTCATATAGAGCAAATGTATATATGCAACATTCTAGTTTTGGTGGTTCCGAGCAGAACCCAACATTTAAGAATAAATATAATGATGGGTATATTGTACGAAACTTCCATACCTTAGCTGCATCAACACAACTTACACGTGGTTATGAAGATTTTTCTCATGTAATCAGTTTTGGTGTTTCATACAATAAGGCAGGAACACAGTCTAGTAATGGTTACTATGTGGATAACGAAGCCATCTGTGCAAACTCTCAAAACCAAGATGATGCTCGCTGTGAATTTTATAATATATTAGATATTAAAGAGGAAGCACAGGTTGATTTTATACAATACATTTATGATGATAAAGCAACAGAGGTACTTTACCATAGATTAGCACAAAAAATTTCCTATGGAGATACAGCTAATCGTTATGGTGAGTTAGAAAATGAATTAAATTATAGAATAACAGATTATCTGAAATTTTACAATAACTTGTTCTACAATTATGAAGAGACAAATTTCTCTAAGGTATTTAATCAAGTTTCATTGAATAAGTTTGGTGTTAATTTAGCATTGTCACATCTCTACAAAGATACTTTTATAGCTACTACGACAGAGGTGCCACAGTTCACAAGTTACTTGACATCAACTCTTAGCTATACTTACAATAATCACTACTCTTTTAGTGCACTCTATAATTATGATGCAATTAGCAAAACTGCTAAAACACAAGAGATAGGTTTTATGTATAAAAAAAGATGTTGGGACTTTGGGATCAGGTATAGTGAGAATAGACGGCCAGTTTTAACTAACGATGTAAAATCATTTGTTGATGAACGCTATATCTATTTTACAATTTTGTTAAAACCTTTGATGAAAGCAAATGGCTCTTCAAATATTACAATGCAATTACCAAATGCAAATTAAACAGAGGAATCTTTTATGCAGTCATATAAAAACATTATTGTAGATAGAAAAGATGCAGCCACTAAACTCATGGATGTAATACCTATGAATAAACTCAAAGAAGAGGCATGGGATATCGTTGCCGTTTCTCGCGGTGGTTTAGAAGTTGCGGCTTGCATTAAGGGCAAACTTCCAAATAATTTAGAGATTCTTTTTTTAGAAGCGATTATGGCACCTAATAATCCTGAGTGTGAAGTAGCAAGAGTCTCAGAGACTGAAGAGATAGTTATTAATGAGCAACTAGTAAGTGCTTTTGAGATTCAGTATGACTATATCTATGGTGAAGCACATAGAAAACATGAAGAGAATATATTAAGTCGTATTTATCAGTATAGAAAAGGACAGCCTTTTCCTAGTGTTAAAGATAGAATTGTTCTCTTGGTGGATGAAGGAAGTGAAAGTGGTAGTAAGCTTATGACAGCTCTTAAAACTGTTTTAGTTCAAGGTCCAAAAGCCGTTTATATAGCAGTTCCAGTTTTACCAAGTGATGTTCTTGAAACATTAGAGCCTTTTGTGGATGATATATTCTTTTTACATGATATAGGTGATTATGTTGAAACAGCTCTGTACTATGAGCATTTAGAACCAATGAATGATGAAAAAATTGAAAAAATATTAGAGGAATTAAAATGAAATATGATGTAAGTTTAGAGTTAGAAAACAGAGAAGAGTCTTACTCTTTTGGAGATGTGGCAAAACAAGCAAATGGTTCAGCATGGATCAAATCAGGTAAGAGTGTTATCCTTGCAACAGTTGTAATAAATGAGACAGAAATAGTAAAAGATGATTTTCTTCCTTTGACTGTTCAGTATATTGAAAAAACATATGCCGCTGGTAAAATTCCTGGTGGGTTTTTTAAACGTGAGACAAAACCAAGTGATTTTGAAACATTAACTTCGAGAATTGTAGATAGAAGTTTGAGACCACTCTTTCCAAAAGGTTTTGGACATCCAACTCAGATAACAATTATGGTTTTTTCAGCCGATAGTGAGTCAGACTTACAAGTTTTAGCTCTAAACGCAGCATCAGCAGCTCTTTTTACTTCTGATATAGATATTAATACTTCTGTATCTGCTGTTCGTACTGTTAAAGTTGATGGAGAATTAGTAATAAACCCAACACTTTCACAACTTAAAAACTCTACATTAGACTTGTATCTTTCAGGTACTAAAGATGATCTTCTTATGATAGAGATGAGAACTTTTGGTGGAGAGAAAGTTGAAGTGTCAGAGATGATTATAGACCCTATGCTTGATCCCACTATGAGTGGTGCAGTTATAAGTTCACATGTGTCAAACGCAATGAGTGAAGATGAACTTATAGAAGTTTTTGAAAAAACTCAAGCAGAACTTTTCTCGGCAAATACTAAATATGAGGAAGCATTCGCTTCCTCTCAAAAAGCAGTTTTACCTCTTGACCTTAAAGCACATGTTTCAAATGAAGAGATGATGACTTATGTTAGAGCTACTCATATGTCTGAAATAAAAGATGCGATGAAACAAATGGCTAAGTCTGAACGTTCAACTGCACTTCGCACTCTGCGTAAAAAAATTCTAACACTTAAAGAAGAGTGGGCTAGTGTTGAGTTAGAAGTAGAACTTAAAGATGCAATAGACAAGGTGAAAAAAGAAGAAGTTCGTGCACAAATTTTAAATGAAAATGTACGTGCGGATGGTCGTGCTTTAACTGAAGTAAGACCTATTAGTATAGATACAAATATCCTTCCAAGTGCACACTCCTCATGTCTCTTTACACGTGGACAAACACAGGCTCTAGTGGTTCTAACTATGGGTGGAGGAAAAGATGCACAAATGTTTGAATCTTTAACAGATAGTGGAACTCAAAATGAAAACTTTATGGTTCACTACAACTTCCCAGGTTTCTCAGTAGGAGAAGCATCTCCAGTTATGGGAACAAAACGTAGAGAACTAGGTCATGGTAACTTAGCTAAGCGTGCATTAGCACCTGCTGTTAACTTAGAAGGTCAAACTGTTCGTTTAGTATCTGAAATACTAGAGTCAAATGGTTCTTCTTCTATGGCAACTGTATGTGGTGGTTATATGGCTCTTAAAGCTGCTGATATAGAGACAAGTGATACTATCGCTGGTATTGCTATGGGTATGGTCAGTGAAGGTGGAAAGTATGCAATCCTTTCAGATATTATGGGTCTTGAAGATCATGATGGAGATATGGATTTTAAAGTAACTGGTTCAAAAGAGGGTATCACTGCAATGCAGATGGATATCAAACTTGGTGGAGTTAGTTTGGACATCTTAAAAGAAGCACTGTATCAAGCAAAAGAGGGTCGTTCTCATATTATTGATATTATGCTTGAAGCTGAGTCTAAAATAGAGTTTAATGATGGTGTTCTTCCAAGTGTAGACTTTTTCCATATAGATCCTAGTTTCATAGGTGAGGTTATCGGTCAAGCTGGGAAAACTATTCGTGAGTTGATTGAGAAGTTTGAAGTAGCGATTGATATTGATAAAAAAGATGGAAAAGTCAAAATTACTGGTAAAAATAAATCGGGTGTATCTGGTGCTCGTGGTCATATAGAAGGCATAGTTAATGCTCCTAAAAAAGAGAAAGTAAAATATGAAGTAGGGGAAAAGCATGAAGGAACTGTTAAACGCATAGTGGACTTTGGTGCTTTTATAGAACTTCCAGATGGAACTGACGGACTTCTTCATATTTCTAAGATCTCAGACCAAAGAGTTGATAAAGTGAGTGATCTTTTAAGTGAAGGTGAAAAAATAAGTGTTGAAATTTTAGAATTTAAAGGGAATAAAATCTCTTTAGGACGTGCATAGTCTCAATTTAAACTCTTCTTTAGAACTGTTTAACTATAATTCGACTATCAATAACAAGTAGGGAAATCTTAGCATTTATGTTTGGGTTGCACCATGATTAAAAATGGTGTTACGCTATCCGAAAGTAATTGTAATAATTTTAAGGACATATAATGAAAAAAATTCTTTTTTTACTAGTAGCATTCTCTGCTGCTGCATTCGCAAATGAGGGTGAGGTTGCTAACCAAACTTTAAAAGCATACTCAATGATCGCTGCTGGTCTTGGTCTTGGTTTAGCTGCACTTGGTGGAGCAATTGGTATGGGTCATACTGCTGCTGCAACTATCGCTGGTACTGCACGTAACCCAGGTCTTGGTGCTAAACTAATGACTACAATGTTCATCGCTCTTGCAATGATCGAAGCACAAGTTATTTATGCACTAGTTATTGCATTAATCGCTCTTTATGCTAACCCTTACTTAGGTTAATCGTTTAACGATACAATTAAGTAAACCTCAGTTTAACTCTTCGGAGTTAAACTTCTTAAATACTACATTTAAGTGCACTCGTGGTGGAACGGTAGACACGCAACGTTGAGGTCGTTGTGCCTTCGGGTGTGGGAGTTCAAATCTCCCCGAGTGCACCATCTATAAACAAATCAAATTTCATTCATCTTCCAAGCTTGTATAGCATCATTAAGATTATCAAAACTATCAGCCTTACCTAAAATAAATATCTCATCAAAAATATAACAAGTAATACGTGTATTTGCTTCGAGTAAAAAGACAGCATACTCTTCATTATCTCTTGAATTAATAGAGAGGACTCGCATACCATCAATCATGTCGTTGATTTTGGGAATGACATCGTACTCAACATCTATAAGCTTTTTCCCATCACTGTTATATATTGCCATCTGTACCTCGCTAGTTTGATAATATTGTACTAATATTTCCTAAATATATCTAAATATATGTATATTTAGTGTAAAATAACTCAATAAGGAAATATATAATGAATATCGCAAATAATATTACAGAGTTAGTGGGTAATACACCTTTAGTAAGATTGAACACTCCATCAGAGATGAGCGGGGCTACAATTTTAGGTAAATGTGAGTTTATGAATCCAACAAGTTCTGTTAAAGATAGAATAGGGATGAATATGATTCGTCGAGGTTTAGAGTCTGGACTTATTAAAAAAGACACTACTATTATTGAACCAACTAGTGGAAATACAGGTATTGCATTAGCCGCAAACTGTGCAGCACAAAATTTAAAACTTATTTTAACAATGCCAGAGTCAATGAGTATAGAGAGACGAAATTTGCTTAAAGCATTAGGTGCTGAGCTTGTATTAACTCCAGCGAACAAGGGTATGAATGGTGCGATAGATAAGGCTGCAGAGCTACAAAAAGAGACAAAAGACTCTATCGTTTTACAGCAGTTTGAAAATCAATCAAATCCTGAAGTACATGAACTGACAACAGGACCTGAACTTCTCAGAGATACCGATAATAATATTGATGTATTTGTAGCAGCAGTTGGAACAGGTGGTACACTTACTGGATGCTCACACAGCTTAAAAGCTACAATCCCTGGTATCATTGTAGTAGCAGTTGAACCAGCTGATTCTGCGATTCTCTCCGGTGAGTCACCAGCTCCGCATAAGATACAAGGTATCGGTGCTGGGTTTGTTCCTAAAAACTTAGATACTAATGCATATAGTGAGGTTATTAAGGTAAGTAATGAAGATGCGATAGCAACTGCACAAATGTTAGCAAAAAAAGAGGGGCTTCTTGTAGGTATTTCAGCTGGTGCAAATGTATGGGCAACTATGCAAATTGCATCTCGTCCAGAGTTTAAAGGAAAAACGCTTGTAACTATCCTTTGTGATACTGGTGAGCGTTACCTTAGTACAGAACTCTTTAGTGAGTAAAGTATTTCTAGAAACTATTAAAATCCTTGATGGAGTTGCTCTTCACTTAGAGTACCATCAAGAGCGTTTAAATGCAGCCCTACAAACTCCAAATAGATATAAGCTTTATACACTGATTAATCCTCCCTCAAATGCTCTATATCGATGTCGTATACWTTATGATGCAGATGAAATAGARATAGAGTATTTGCCATACACCAAGCGTTGCATACAGACATTAAAATTAGTTCTTAGTGAAACAATTGTATATGATAAGAAGTATGCAAATAGAGATGAAATAAATAGACTTCTTATGAAAAAAGAGCATTGTGATGATATTTTAATTATAAAAAAAGGGCTTGTATCTGATACGAGTATTGCTAATATAGCTTTTTTTGATGGTAAGTTATGGTTCACCCCAAAGTCAGCACTATTAAAGGGAACTTGTAGAGCAAGACTTTTAGCAGAGGGTAAAATAATTGAGAAAGAAATAGGAGCAGAAGATATAAAAAGATATAAAAAAATAGCACTTATGAATGCAATGATAGATTTTGATATAATTGCATCAGATAATATAGAGGAAATAATTTGTTAGAACATATAATAGATGAGATAGGGTTTGCAAAAATCATGCAAAAAAGTATTCAAGATGTGATTATTTATTTTTTTGAAAAAGAACAAAATTTTGGAATTCTTTGTAAAATTGAAGAAGTTCACTTTAATCCGAGTCTTCCAGAGAGTATAAACGCTGAATTCAGACCATTAACACTATTCTTTTTAGCAGGGTATACATTTGACACAGCTCGTATAGAAGATGATATACTTATCTTTGAAGCTGGTTTTGGCAGTGATAACTATGGAAGTGTTGTGAGTGTTCCACTACTGAGCATTATGCAGGTGATTATCGATGAAACACCAGTTCTTATAAACCTTTCTGTATATAAAGAGTCTGAGGGTAGTAAAAAAGAGTTACAAGAGAATGATGAGAAAGGAGTTGAAAACTCTATGGCATCATTTTTAAATAATCCAGAGAATTCAAAGTTTTTAAAGTAATAAATAGTCTTTAGATGGTTGTAGGGACTTTAGTCCCTGCCACTATAATGTAGATTAGATTTTATTTAGTGAAAGAAGAAAGTTTACAACATTATCAACAAATGCATCATGCTTTCTTTCTTTTAAGTAAGCGATATAAAAATGTCTGCTTATCTTTTGATTTTTTAGTTTTGCTTCATAGAGTGTACCGTTTTCAAGCTCTGACTTTATAACATGGCGAGATATTATTGAAACTAATGGTCTCTCTGCAGTTTTATCAGCATGTAAGATAGCCTCTTTAATTGAAGTTGGACTTGTTAAAACACCAAAAACATTGAGGGAAGATGTATCTACATTCATTTCATCAAAAACTTCAGATGTTAGTTTGTGCGTATGTGATTTTTCATTTCTACTAATCCAGTCAAAACTACTTAAATCATCTGCATTAAGATTCTTTTTGATTGGCTGGTTAGAGAATACAACAAGTTCATCCTCAACCCATTCTCTATAAATAATACCATCTCTAAAAATTGGTGACTCAATAAGTGCTACATCAATTTTTTTATTTTCTAAATCATCTATAATTTTTGGAGAGATATCTACATTCATAAAGACTTCGTTACCAATACGTTTTTTAATCTCCCCTAAGTAGTTAGGTAGTACATAATTACCAATAGCAAAAGACGATCCCATTACAAATGTGAACTCTTTATTTATGATTTTAAGYAAATCTTTTTCACTACTTTGAATTGATTTTTCAAGTTTTGTTGCGATACGAAAAAGGTCTTCTCCCTCTTTGGTTAGGACTATRCCATTCTTCTTTCTATCAACAATTTTAGTATCAAGATAATCTTCGATAAATTTAATCTGTTGTGTTACCGCAGGCTGGGATATCCCTAGTTTAGCAGATGCTTTAGAAAAGCTCTTTTCTTTTATAACCATTAAAAAGGTTTGTAATTTAGCAAAATCTTTTAACATAATAATTCCTATAAGTATATATAATAGTGAAATTATAGCTAAATTATAATTAATGCAATACTTTTGTAAGAATTTATATAATTTAGCTATAATAAAAGTAATATAAAAGTAATATAAAATTATAGTGGTAATTATGGAAAAAATATTTAATAAATTAAATGAATCGCAAGCAGCAGCTGTAAAACAAAGTGAGGGTCCTGTACTTATTCTTGCAGGTGCTGGTAGTGGTAAAACAACAACTATTATCTCTCGTTTGGCATACTTAGTAGAAGTTTTAGGTATCCCCGCATCAAACACCCTAACACTTACCTTTACAAATAAAGCGGCAAAAGAGATGAGAGAACGAGCTCTTTCTATGATAAAAAATGTTGCTTACCCTCCATTACTTTGTACATTTCATAAGTTTGGACTTCTATTTTTAAAGTTTAATATTCATCTCCTCAAACGTCAAAATAACTTTGTTGTTATCGATACAGATGATAAAAAGAAAATTATAAAAAAGATAAACTCTGAATTACCAACACCACTCATAGCGAGTGAAATATCACGGTATAAAAACTCCCTTCTTTCTCCAGATGATGCTTATAAACAAGCAGAACTTTTTAATTACAAGCAGATTGCTGAAATATATAGAGAATATGAGAAACATTTAATTGAAAACAACCTTGTAGACTTTGATGATTTAATAGCATTAACATATAAACTTTTAGATGAGAATCCAGAACTGGCATCCGCTACTTCTAAAAAGTATCAGTATATTATGGTTGATGAGTACCAAGATACAAATGAATTACAGTTAAAACTTATTCAGAAACTCTGTAGTGAACATAACAATATATGTGTAGTTGGTGATGATGATCAGAGTATTTATGGTTGGCGTGGGGCACATATTCGTAATATTATTGAATTTGACCAAGACTTTAAAGATGCAAAAGTATTTAAACTTGAAGAGAACTACCGTTCTCGTACACCTATTTTAAAAGTTGCAAATGCATTGATAGAACATAACCGCTCGCGTTTAGGAAAAAAACTTATTGCTACTCGTGGTAATGGTGAAGATGTAACTGTACTTAACTCTATGGATGAGAATGAAGAAGCACGTAAGATTGCTATTAACATTCAAAAACTTTTAGATAAGGGAATAGCAGCAAAAGAGATAGCAGTCTTATACCGAGTAAATGTACTGTCTCGTTCTATTGAAGAGGGATTAAACCGTTCGGGAATTGGCTATAAACTTGTAGGTGGACAGCGTTTCTTCGATCGTGCAGAGGTAAAAGACCTTATCTCTTATCTACGTGTTGTAACAAATCCTCATGATGATTTCTCAATTAAACGCATAGTAAACAAACCTAAGCGTGGATTAGGAAAAGCCAGTGTAGATAAAATAGAACTCGCAGCACATGCAAATGAAACTTCACTATATGAGTACATTAAAACCTCAGATATCAGTGTTTTAGTAGAACTAGTCAAAAAGAAAAATGCCACTACACTTAAAAACTTTGTACAAAACCTTGATGAAGTTGCTCGTGTGGCAAAAGAGTCTATCTATGAGTTCATCGATGTACTTGAAGATACATTTCATTTAAAACATATCTATAAGGGTATGCAAGATGAGCAAGATAGAGTTCGTAATATGGATGAATTTTATGGACTTTTCCGTGACTTTATAAAAAAATCACCAGATATCTCTTTGGATGAGTTTTTAAATGAATTAACACTACAAAGTGAACAAGACCAAGTTGAGGGTGAATCAATATATATGATGAGTATTCATGCTTCTAAAGGTTTAGAGTTTGAGCATGTTTTTATCATTGGTATGGAAGAGGGCTTTTTACCACTTGTAGGTGATGGTAGCGACTTAGAAGAAGAGCGTCGTTTAGGTTATGTTTCTATGACTCGTGCAAAAGATACACTAACTCTCTCTCATGCAGAGAGTAGGTTCTATAAGGGTAGAAGAAGTGATTTATCTAAAAGTCGCTTTTTTAATGAAGCAGGGTTATGTGATGGTTCATTAATAGTGACTAAAAATACTGCCTTTAAAAAAGGAGACTTAGTAAGACATAAGGTCTTTGGTACAGGTCGTGTTAATGGTGTGAGTCGTGCAGGTAAAGAGTTTAAGCTAAATATTAATTTTGCAGGAACACAACGCGATATTCTAGCCTCATTTGTGGAAAGACTATAAGATGGGACTTAATCGTCTCTTCGTAGCCTATAAACCAAGTGGCATAGGTTCAAATAAATTTCTCTATTCTCTTAAGGGAAAGTACAATGATAAAAAAGCAGGTTTTTCAGGAACACTTGACCCTTTTGCAAAAGGAGTCTTACTTATAGGCTTTGGCTCTTACACAAAACTCTTCCGTTTTTTAAACAAAACACCCAAGGTTTATAGGGCAACTTTATGGCTAGGTGCTAAAAGTGATTCATTAGATAGTGAAATGATAGAAAATGTCGATTTACTTAAGACTATGAGTCAAGAAGAAGTACTAAAAGCTGTGAAGTCTTTAGAAGGAGAACTAGAATACGAGCCTCCTATCTTTTCAGCAAAACGCATAAATGGTAAACGAGCATATGATTTAGCACGTGCAGGCATAGCATTTGAATTAAACAAAATTAACTCTAGTATATATGAAACGAAGCTTATTCATTATTGCCATCCTTTTGTAACATTTGAAGCTACAGTAAGTGAGGGAACATATATTCGTTCACTTGGTCGCATCATAGCGAATAGACTTGGTGTTAAAGATGGTAGTCTTAGTGCCTTAGAAAGATTAAACGAAGGGCAGTTTTTTTATGAGAATGAAGAAGCTCTTGATATAAAAAAATCACTAAATATTCCTCGTAATGAGTATTTAGGTGATAAAGAAAATGTTACTTTTGGTAGAGTTCTTGTTTTAAGTGATTTAAAGACTCAGGATGAGGGAACTTACTGGCTTGATAATGGTGAAAATATTTCTATTATTACGGTCAAAAATGGCGAAGTAAAATATGAATTAGGGAGAATATGGTGTTAGTATTAGCAAGAAAACTTGATGAATCGATAGTTATTGGTGATAATATAATAGTAAAAGTTGTCTCAGTGGAAAATGGTGTAGTAAAACTCGGTATTGATGCTCCACAAGAGATCTCTATCATGAGAAATGAGTTACTTGAGCAGGTAAAAGAACAAAATCTTAGTGCTGCTGGAAAAACTGATGTAGCTGAGTTAACTGAACTTCGCAAGATTTTAGGCAAAAAATAGTTACAATGAAGCAGTATAAAGCCTTTGCAAAAGTAAACATTTTTTTGAAAATCACAGGAAAACGAGGTAGTTATCATGAGATAATCTCACGTTTTATGAAAGTGAAAAACCTGTATGATATTTTAGAATTTGTTCCAAAAGAAGAGACGGATGCAAAAGCCAATGAGTTTAAAATACTAGGTTCATTTTCATGTAAGACAGAACAAAATACTATATATAAAGCCTACTTCGCACTCAAGGCTGCAACGAATTCAGAAAAACTAGAGCAGTTGATGCATAACTATGCTATAAAAGTCACCAAAAATATACCTGCGTTTGCTGGACTTGGTGGTGGTAGTAGTGATGCGGCAACTTACCTCAAGATGTGTAATTCAGTTTTAGACTTAGGGCTTAGTCTTCATGAACTAGCAAGCATTGGTCTAGAAGTAGGTGCTGATGTGCCTTTTTTTGTTTATGGATACGACAGTGCAAATGTAAGTGGTATAGGTGAGGTAGTACAAGAGTATAAAGAAGAACTATTAGATATAGAGACTTTTACCCCTGAGATAGAGATAAGTACTCCTCATGTATATAAAGTGTATAGTGAAGTGTTTTACAGTCCTATTAATGGGTTTAAAACGCAGGAGTTAAAAGAGACACCCTCACGAGAGATTTTAAAGAGTATGAGTGCGGATGAGGCAAATGACTTGTTTAAACCGGCACTTCAAGAGTATAAAGAATTAAAAAATCATTTTAAAGCAGGTTACTTTTTTAGTGGAAGTGGCAGTAGTTTTTTTAAAGTAGTAGAATAAGAGAGAAAAGAAAATGGGCGAAACAATAGCAAAAAATAAAAAAGCATATCATGACTATTTTATAGAAGAGAAGTTTGAAGCGGGTTTAGTGTTAATGGGGAGTGAAGTTAAAGGTCTTCGTGCACATAGAGTGAACTTAAAAGATAGTTTTATTAAGTTTGTCAAAAATGAGCCTATACTTTTTAATGCACATATAGGAAGATTAGAGACTACAAACCATTATTTTGGTCACGAAGAGAGAGGGAGTCGTAAACTACTGCTGCATAAAAAGCAGATAGAGAAGATGCTCAAAGCTGTAAACCGTGATGGGTATACCATAGTGCCAATACAGCTCTATTTTAACGATAGAAACCTAGCTAAGATTCAAATAGGCATAGCAAAAGGTAAGCAACTTCATGACAAACGCCAAGACTTAAAAGAAAAAGATCAAAAACGGGATGTCGCGCGTGCTATGAAAGAGTACTAATGAAGTTCCTCCTTCTATTTATCACTTTACTTACTGCTTTAATGGCTTTAGAAGTTGATGTTCTTAATTGGAAAATTCCAAATGGACAAACGACACTTTTAGAGTTTAAAGAGATAAAAGGTTTTGAGTACAAAAGTGTAGAAGTTGGTAAAAAAAGTTTTAGTATATTTACTAAACCAAACGACAGTACAAAAAAATATGTACTTATTCCATTTTCTTACTATGAAAAAGCAGAAAACAAAACTTTGAAAATTCATTATAAACAAGATGATAAAGAACTAGTTGAGAACCTACTTCTCAAGGTTATCACTGGAAAATATGCTAAAGAAGAGATACATGTAAGTAGCACAAAGGTAAATCCTAGAAGTAAAGAGCTGAAAAAACGTATCTCTAAAGAATACAATGAAGCTATGAGAATTTACTCTACTGTAACACCAAGGAGTTATATCTCAAAACCATTTATTCAACCACTCAACTCGAAGATAACAAGTTCTTTTGGAAAAGCAAGAGTATATAATGGCTCACATAAGGGATATCATAGTGGTACTGACTATCGTGCTGCGATGGGTACCCCAATAATTGCTGCAAATGATGCGAGAGTTGCTCTTGTGAAAAAGAGGTTTTACTCTGGTGGTACAGTTTTACTTGATCACGGTGAAGGGATATATACTTGTTACTTTCATATGAGCACTTTTGAGGTTAAAGAGGGACAGATGGTAAGACAAGGTGATGTTTTAGGACTTTCAGGTAAAAGTGGTCGTGTTACAGGTCCTCATTTGCATTTTTCAGCTAGAATAAATGCAGTACAGGTTGATCCACTTCAACTTATCTCACTTTTAAATAAAAATTTATTAACAGGAAACTAAAAATATGACACTTTTTCAAATCCTTATGCTAGGGGCTTCTGCCTTTTTTGCATATAAAATATATGAACATATTCAAACACTTAAAGAACCAGAAGAAAATGAAAGTGAGCCAAGGAGAACAGCAGATGCTTTTTCTACATTTGACTCGACTTCTCTTATAGAAACAGCTGATGATGAGGTAGTGCTAGGACACTTAGATAAGGCATTGGCTATTTATAGTGAAGCAAATATCAAAGAGCCAAAAAATGGAGAAACACTTTTTAAAATGGCATTTACACTTGGTCTGCAAGAAAGAAATGAAGAGGCATTAGAGTACTATAAAGATGCACTTGAAGTAGACCCAAAGAATCCTTTTTCTCATTTAGAAATGGCATACATATATCTTAAAGATGATGAATATGCTAGTGCTAGAAATCATTTAAACGCAGCTTTAGAACTAGACCCTGACTTAGAAAAGGCCAAAGAAGAGTTAGCGAAATTAAACTCAGGGGTATAAAATGAAAATATCCCAAATTTATAAGTTTTTAAATGAAATCTCTCCCTTTGAGCTTCAAGAAAAATGGGATAATTCAGGACTCTTAATAGGCTCGTTTGATGAAGAGATAAGTCAAATTGCTTTGAGTATTGATGTTGATGAAAAGCTTATTGATTCACTAGAAAATGGCACCCTTTTAATCACGCATCATCCTATAATTTTTGGAGGCTTAAAACAGCTAGAATTTTCAAAATATCCAGCAAATTTAATCCAAAAAATGATTAAAAAAAATATTTCAAATATTGCGATGCATACGAATTTTGATCAAACACACCTAAACGAATATGTTGCAACAGAGATACTTGGGTATAAAATTGCAAAAAAAGATGGATTTGTTGCTTACTTAGATATTGATGAAGATTTTGATGTTTTTGCTTTGAAAGTTTCTACTGCATTTGGACTAAAATGTGTACGAGCGGTTAAGTGTGCAGATAGAGTGAAAAAGGTCGCTTTTACCACGGGTTCAGGCTGCTCTTTGATGCGAAGTTTAGATGCAGATTGTTTTTTGACAGGTGATGTGAAATACCATGATGCGATGGAAGCAAAAAGTATCAATTTATCGCTAATTGACATAGGTCATTATGAAAGTGAACACTTTTTTGCACAAATTTTAGAGAAAAATTTGAAAAATTTAGGTTTAAAAGTTATAATTGCATCATCAGAAAACCCATTTACATATATACACCCTTAAAGGACCTAAATGAATAACCACCTTCAACAGCTTATAGACCTCTCAATTGTAGACAAAAATATCGATGCATTTGAACCTCAAATTGAAGAAGCAAACTATAATTACGAAGCAGCACTTGCAAAGACTAAAAGTATTGAGTCTGACATTGAGAACTTAAGTAATGAAATCAAAGAAGAAGAAGTTAAAAAGAGTAAAAATGAACTTCACCTTGCTGAACTTTCACAAAAACTTGAAGAGAACTCTAAAAAAAGTGGTGATGTAAAAACTGAACGTGAAATGAAATCATTGCAACTTGAAGAAGAGATTGCTAAAGAGCAAGTAACTTTTGCAAATGAAGAGATTGCACGTTTAGAAAAAATTATTGAATTGAAAAAAGAACAAACAGAAGTTGCAGAAGCATCTTTAGTTGAACTTTCAGCTTCACTAGAATCTGTAAAAGCAGATGTTGATACAAAACTTGAGACGATTAATAAAGATCGTCAAGAAGTATTTGTTAAAAAAGAGAAACTTCTTGGTGAAATGAATCAAAAAGGTTTGGCTTTTTACCAAAAGATTCGTAGATGGGCAAAAAATACAACTGTAGTTCCTGTGGAAGAGCAAGCTTGTATGGGTTGTCACATGGTTATTGGTGATAAAGTGTATGCTGATGTTATTAAAGCTGAAGATATTACAACTTGTCCTCACTGTGGTCGTATTCTTTACACAAAGCCTAACGAAGAGTAAGTTTGAAACCCTTTACGTTAGTCTATTACACTGTAAGTGTGATGCTATATCTTATAGCATTGCCTCTTATCGTGTATCTAGCGTTTAAGTCTAAGTACAAAGAGTCAATCCCTGCACGTTTTTTTCTTTTTAAAAACCCACCATTTTCTAAAACTGGCGCTATCTGGTTTCATGTATGTTCACTTGGTGAAGCAAGAGCTTTAAAACCTCTTTTATCTTTACTAAATGATAAAGAAGTGTTAATAACTACAATTACACAAACAGGACAAACTGAGGCTCGCAAGTATAATGCAGAAGTGCGCTATTTGCCTTTTGAGATGTTTTTGCCATTTTGGGTAAAAAGACAAAAGATTTTAGTAGTTCTTGAAGCTGAGTTTTGGTACTTACTTTTTGCTGTTGCTAGTAAGAAAGGCGCTAAGTTAGTACTTCTAAATGCAAGAATTTCTGATAAAAGTGTTAAAAGATATTTACAGTTTACATGGTTCTATAAAAAACTTTTGAGTTATGTAGATACTTTGTATGTTCAAAGCGAAGTAGATAAAAACCGCTTTCTTGCATTAGGTGCAAGAAACATTGAAGTCATAGGCAACATTAAACTCGCAGGTGAGATCAAGCATACCCTAGAGTATGACAAAGCTGATGTTTTAACAATCGTTGCGGCAAGTACACATAAAAGTGAAGAGAAATCATCTTTAGCTGCGTTTATTGAGTTTAAACGAGAACAAAATGCAAAGTTAATTGTTGTACCTCGTCATCCAGAACGTTTTGATGAAGTGTATGCATTACTGCGAGAGGGCGCTAAAGATAATGGTCTGACTCTAAGTCGTTTTTCAGAGTCACATAATTTTTATGCCGATATAGTTTTAGTAGATATGATGGGTGAGTTAAATAATATCTATCGTATATGTGACATAGCCATTTTAGGTGGTGCATTTAACGAAGATGTAGGTGGACACAATCCGCTTGAACCTGCTCACTTTGGATGTAAAATAATCACGGGAAAGCATTTTCATGATCAAAAAGAACTTTTTAAGTATGTACATCATGTACAGTATGTAGAGAGAGATGAGATTTATGGTGCTTTAAAAAAAGCAGATGAATTACCATCTTCGTTAGTTGAGGAAACAATAGATTTAAAAACTGTTGTAAATAAAATACTCGAACAATAATAAATAAAAGGAAAAACACAATGGCGACAGAAAAAGCATATAAAATTCTTGCAATGCAAGAGGGCATTTCTAACAATAACGCAAAGTCTATGATAGACCGTGGGCTAGTGTATGTAGGAAATAAAAAAGTAGTAATAGCTCGTGGAGAGTTAAACTCAGATACAAAGTTTAGAGTGATTAAAGTAGAGAGAGCTAAGATAATTTTTGAAAATGATGACATAGTTGTAGTTGATAAACCAACATATGTAAATTCCGATGAGATAGAGCGTCAGTTTAAACCAGCAGTGTTGTTACATAGACTTGATCGTGAGACATCTGGTGTTTTAATGCTTGTCAAAAACGAAGAGTTCCGTGAGAAAGCTATTAAAGAATTTAGAAAAGACAAAGTRTAYAAAGAGTATATCGCTTGGGTTGAAGGCATTATGAGYGAGCCTATTGAGGTTGATAAAGCAATTTCAACACAAAAAAAGAACAAYAAAGCMTACTCAAATGTATCTCCAAAAGGRAAACCTGCAAGAAGTGAGTTTTTTCCAGACTTGGTAAGTGCAAATAAAACRAAAATTAAATGTATTATTCATCATGGGCGTACACATCAGATTCGTGTKCACCTACGTTATATTGATCACTCAATTGTTGGAGATGAGCAGTATGGTGGGCGTCGTGCAAAACGTGTGATGCTTCATGCACATAAAGTAAGACTACTTGGCATGGAGTTTAACGCACCTGAACCTAAAGAGTTTATACACTTTCAATAGCATATCAGCAATGCTTTGCTAAAATGCAAAAATTAAATACCTAAAATAAGAGAGAAATATATGTTTGATACTTTAACAGATTCGTTTACAAGTGCAATAAAAAAGATTCGTTTTCATGATGATGAGAAAGCYTTAGGSAAAGCACTMKCTGAGCTAAAGAAAAATCTTTTAAAAGCGGATGTAAACCATAAAGTAGTAAAAGAACTCTTAGAAAAAGTACAGTTACGTACAAAAGAAAAAGGTATAGGAAAAGATCAGTTTTTAGAGGCTATGAGAATTTCTTTAACGGAGTTACTAGAAGTTCGAGGAAACAAAGGTTTTGTTTTTGCTCCAAATCCTCCAACRACTATACTTATGACAGGTCTACAAGGTTCAGGTAAAACTACCACTACAGGTAAACTAGCGACATACTTAAAAAACAAACAAAAGAAAGTTCTTATAGTTGCAGCCGATTTACAGCGTTTAGCAGCAGTAGAACAACTTCGCCAAATTACAGCTCAGATTGAAGTAGAGCTGTATGAAGATGAAGCTACRAAAAGTCCTGTAGAAGTTGTTAAAGCCGCAATGAAGTATGCACATTCAAAGATATTTGATGTTGTACTTATAGATACAGCTGGACGTTTAGCTATAGACGATGMKCTTATGAATGAGTTAGAAGATGTTAAAAAAGTAGCCTCTCCCGATGAAATTTTTTATGTAGCTGATTCACTTACTGGTCAAGATGCTATAAGAACTGCRACAACCTTTAAAGAAAAAATTGGCATAGATGGTGTAATCCTTTCTAAATATGATGGAGATTCAAAGGGTGGGGTAGCACTAGGACTCTCAAGTCAAGTRCAAGTACCACTGCGTTTTATCGGTAATGGTGAAAAGATGGAAGACTTAGAAGTCTTTTTACCTGAGCGTATCGTTAATCGTCTTATGGGSTTTGGTGATGTTGAAGGTTTAGCTGAAAAGACTGCTGATATTATTGATGAAAAACAAGCTAAACGCCTGAGCAAAAAGATTCAAAAAGGTAAGTTTAATTTTAATGACTTTTTAGAGCAGATGGAATCAATGAAGAAGATGGGTAGTATGAGTTCTATCATGGGAATGATTCCAGGAATGGGTTCAATGAGTAAGGCTATTAAAGACTTTGACTTTGAAAACTCAGGTGAGCTTAAAAACATCAAAGCGATGGTAGGCTCAATGACAAAAAAAGAACGCGAAGAACCAGACCTTATAAACAACTCACGTAAACAAAGAATTGCTCTTGGATGTGGACTTACAATAGTTGAGATAAATAGAATGATAAAGCAGTTTAAAAATGCAGGTAAAATGGCGAAAAAGTTCTCTGGTAAAAATGGAATGAAACAGCTCCAATCAATGATGGGTGGAGCAGGTGGACCTGGTGGTATGGCTGGGTTACCTAGATAAAGTAAATAGAAATACTTTACTTTTAAGTATTTCTTAGATATAATTCCAYTATCGTAATAACTTCTGAAATAATCCCTCTGTGATTAGAAGGTATCTCTTTTTTAGAGATATAAGACGCCAAATGGCGGTAAGAGGCACAATAAANCTACTTGTATKTATTTACAAACTATATTTATTCTGCAAAAAATACCCCTAAAATATTTATAACCTAAAAGGAAACACATGACAGTAATTAGACTTACTCGTATGGGAAGAAAAAAGAGACCATTTTATCGTTTAGCGGTAACAGATAGCCGTAAACGTAGAGATGGTGGTTGGATCGAACTTATCGGTCACTACAATCCAATGAATGAAGAGAAAACTCTTGTTCTTGATAACGAAAGACTTGACTACTGGTTAAGTGTTGGTGCTCAAATGAGTAGCCGTGTTAAAAAGATWACAGGTCGTTAATCATGATTGCTGATTTTGTTGCCGAGTTTGCAAAACTAATCGCGTCTAATCCAGACGATGTAAGAGTTGAAGTAGAAGAAGGCGATGAAGTAACAGAAATCCTACTCTATGCTAATCAAGCCGATATCGGTAAATTGATTGGTAAAAGTGGTAAGATGATTGGTGCTATTAAAACTGTGATCTCTGGCTGTAAGGCTAAAGATGGCATGAGCTATAGAATTAATGTCGAAGCACTTTAAAGAACAGTTACTTCATATCGCTACTATCGGCAAAACTGTCGGTATAAAAGGTGATATGAAGTTTCATGATAAGTCAGATTTTCCAGAACAGTTTAAAATAGGAAGCTCTTTTTTAATTAATAAAAAAGATAAAATCACTTTAACAGATGTAAACTTTGAACGTGGACTAGTGAAGATTAATAGTCTTAGTAATCCACAAGATTGTAAAAAGTTTGTAAATGCAAAACTTTATACAACATACGAAGAGACAAGAAAAAATTGCCAGCTTGAAAAAGGTGAGTATTTTTTCTTTGACTTGGARAATTGTMAAGTTTATGAAGATGGAAAACTACTTGGAGTAGTTCAAGAGATAGAGAGAATAGCHGTAACTAACTATTTATATATAGTTACGAATGAGAGTTTAGTTGAGAGTGGTTTACCAAAGAGCTTTTTAGTTCCTTTTATAGAACCATTTAAAAAAGATGTGGATATTAMGAAAAAGATGATCACTTTAAGTGGTGCTTTTGATATTTTAGAAGCTTCTTAATGACTTTTACTTTTGTTACACTTTTTTCAAACTTAGTAGAGGGTTATTTTAATGACTCTATATTAAAACGTGCAATTGAAAAGAATATATTTAGCGTTAAGTATCTTAACCCTAGAGATTTTTCTCTTAATAAGCACTCTAAAGTTGATGATACAGCAGTTGGTGGTGGAGCCGGAATGGTAATGAACCCACAACCTCTGTTTGATGCCTTAGATAGTTTGAAAAAAGAAGATGAGAATGTGTATATAATTTTTTTAACTCCTGTTGCTAAACCGTTTGTGCAAAATGATGCGAAACGTTTAAGTAACAAGTCCCATATAGCTTTTGTGAGTGGAAGGTATGAAGGAATTGATGAGAGAGTGATAGAAAAATATGCAGACGAAGTTTTCTCTATCGGRGATTACATATTAACWGGRGGYGAATTAGCCTCTTTAGTTATATGTGACGCGGTRAGYAGAAATATAGATGGAGTTTTAGGAAATAGTGATTCACTAACWGTAGAGAGTTTTGAATCTTCACTTCTTGAAGCACCATCATTCTCAAAACCGAAACTCTATGAGGGTTTAAATGTTCCATCAGAATATTTAAAGGGAAATCATAGTAAAATTCGCTCATTAAAACTAGCTWTRTCTGARTGTAAAACWAARTTTTTCAGACCAGAGCAGCTAAAAAAGCACAATATATAGTATTGATGCAAATAAAATTAAGGATTATTTATGAGAAATAAATATATTGAGAATTTTGAAAAAGCACAAACATCTGAGAAGAACATTCCAGATTTCCGTGCTGGTGATACTGTATGTTTAGCAGTAACAATTAAAGAGGGTGAGAAATCACGTACTCAGAGCTACGAAGGTGTTTGTATTGCTAAACGTGGTCAAGGTACTGGTGCAACAATTACAATTCGTAAGATAGGTGCTAATGCAATTGGAATTGAAAGAATATTCCCATTATTTAGTGACTCAATCACTGAGATCAAAGTTATTCGTCGCGGTCGTGTTCGTCGTGCAAAACTTTTCTATCTTCGTGACCTTGCTGGTAAAAAAGCTCGTATTAAAGAACTTAGAAGAAAATAATTCTTCTAAGCTCGACCCTCGCTATTCCTTCTAAATTAATAATTCATAAAATTTAATACACAATCTGCTATAATTATTCTAATTAAAACCTAGGAATACTATGAGAACATTTATCATAGGCTATGGATCTTTATTAAAAAGAGCATCCCTTAACCGTACCCTCCCTCAAGTCAAAGAAATTGAACCAATATATTTAAAAAACTATAAAAGAAGTTGGAATGCAAATGAGAACATTACACCAACACTTGCTACAACATACCTAGGCATAAATAAATGTGATGACTCAAAAATGAATGCTATTATATTTGAGCTAGAAAGAGATTTTTTAGATTTTTTAGATAAGAGAGAATTCCTATATGATAGAGTTGAAATAGCACTTATAGATATAGAGTTTACTACATCAAAGTTTGAGATAAGTGAAGAGGATAAAATATGGATTTATTTAACTACTAACCCTTATAGACCATCAAGCGAGAATCCAATTATTCAATCATATGTAGATACTTGCATTGCAGGTGCTTTTGAAATTGAAAGTGAGTTTGGAATAGAAAATTTTGCAAAAAATTTTATTGAAATGACTTACAATTGGTCAGAGTATTGGGTTAATGACAGAATATATCCACGAGCACCACATATTCATCAACCTGAAGCCTATATAATTGATAAACTATTAAATGAATCAATGCATGATATATTTGTTAAGATAAGGGTTGAATAATAGATGCATCCTATAAATAATACAAATGTATTTAAGTCATTTATATTTAAAAGTACTATGCBTAATATTCTTATTGGTTTTATACTTCTATATATATTAATGGCAATTGTATTTAGTGGAATATATTACACGATTATAGATGAAGAGTTAGTTCCCTACAAACAAATATTAGAGTTTTCCTTATTAGCTTCATTTTCTTTTGATTCTCAAATGAATAAAGTTACAACTGATCTGTTTTTTATAGTTAATTTATTGCATCAGGTGATCGCATTAATAATTTCAACAATATTCACAGCTGCAATTGTATTAAAGTTTTTTTACTTACCAACATTTTTTATTTTTAAAAAAAAATGTAATTATGCTGAAGGTAATAATATCCTTACAATTGTATAAACTTATTTGTTACAGATTGTAGAATTCGTATATATGGACGAGTGGAATGTATTGATTTCAATGGGAAACCAGCACTTGAAAACATCAATAATAATAATCCAATATTTGAAAAAATATATCCATTTATGGAAATGCACTTAGTAACTAGACTAAAATTGAAATTTAACAATAATGATGAGTTGTATAACATGGTAGTAACAAAGGAGAGTAAAAAGAAAAAATTTGATTTAATTATACTTATTGAAGGAAATGTATCTAACTTAGATAGCTCTCTATATGAAGTGTATAAATATACTTTAGATGGGAGTAAGATAGAAAATACAGTTGATTTCTATACACATAATTCTATAGAACTAGATTACGAAAACTACTCAAATTCAGATGGATTCCATCCATCTGACAAATAACAAAAACAAACGAAAAAAGTCTTTACAATTCCCTTCACCGCTTAAGCAAACTCTAAGTAGTATGACCCTATAATTCCCATCCACAAACAGAGACAC
>NVXO02000007.1 GCA_002733945.2 Sulfurimonas sp.
TCACCGCCGCGTTTGCGCTTGCTATGTCATTTGCGCTTGGATTGTCGTTGGCCGCTAAAGTGTCGGCTGCAGTTTGCGCGTCACTTATAGCTGCGTTTGCAGAATCTGCCGCATCATTAGCTTGTGTTAATAAATCGGCTACGTTAGCATCAGATGCCGCTTCAGTCGCTACAGCGTCTGTAATGGTAGTTTGCGCATTATCAGTAGAGTTAATTGTATTTGTGCTCTCAACTGTTTCTCCCGCTGAACTTGCTGCGTTTTCATAAGCGGTCGCGCTTGCCTCGGTGTTTGTAATAGCTACGTCAGCTGCAGTTACCGTCGCGTTTGCGCTTGCTATGTCGTCTGCGCTTGGATTGTCGGCTGCAGTTTGCGCGTCACTTATAGCTGCGTTTGCAGAATCTGCCGTATCATTAGCCGCTATTAATAAATCGGCTACGTTAGAATCAGATGCCGCTTCAGTCGCTATCGCATCCGTAATGGTAGTACTTGCATTGTCTGTAGAGTTAATTGTATTTGTGCTCTCTACTGTTTCTCCTGCTGCGTTTGCACTATCTTCATAAGTAGTTGCAGCTTCGTTTGCAAGTTCAATAGCTACGTCAGCCGCAGTCACCGCCGCGTTCGCGCTTGCTATGTCATCCGCGCTTGAATTCTCGTTGGCCGCCAAAGTGTCGGCTGCAGTTTGCGCGTCACTTATAGTTGCGTTTGCAGAATCTGCACTAGAGTTTGCCGCTGCTAATAAATCGGCTACGTCAGAATCAGATGCCGCTTCAGTCGCTATCGCGTCTGTAATGGTAGTTTGCGCATTATCAGTAGTTCCAAGACTCACTGTATCTTCAACTACTTCTCCCGCTGCACTTGCTGCGTTTTCATAAGCAGTTGCAGCTTCCTCGGCATTTGTAATAGCTACGTCAGCTGCAGTCACAGCTGCGTTTGCACTTGCTATCTCATCCGTGCTTGGATTCTCGTTGGCCGCCAAAGTGTCGGCTGCAGTTTGCGCGTCTGCAACTGCTGCGTTTGCACTATTTGCCGCATCATCAGCTGTTGCTAATAAATCGGCTACGTTAGCATCAGATGTTATTTCAGTCGCTACTGCATCTGTAATGGTAGTACTTGCTGATTGTAAAGTACTTGTTGCACCAGATAGATCTACATCTTCATTCGAATTTATCGCAGCTACTGTTACACTATCAAGTGCTGTTTGCAACTCTTGACTAGCTTGTGTCGCTTTATCCGCTGCTTGGATTGCAACTTCATTTGCAATTTCACTAAGTTGGATGTTCTCTGGAGTAGGGTTGTCTTGTGCTGTCTGACTTGCTAACTCAGCTTGAGTAGCTGCTTCGTTTGCCTCGGAGGATGCTAAAGTTGCTTCACTTTGTACTTCTTGAAGGTTTGAGAGTTTATCAACAAGTATAGTGTGTAACTCCTCCTTGTTTAGATCTAAAAGTATTTCATCTTCACTATCTTCTTGAGTCAGAGTTTCTGTTTGGAGGTTGTTATCATTTAGTTCTACATTAATAGCTTCTTGTTCATTAGCTATCTGGAAAAACTCATTTTGAGTACTATCGGTAGATGACGCTATCTCTTCACCTGCAGAAGTTTCATCATTTTCTTCATCTATATTTTGTACCATTTCATCAGTAAAGTTATCACTTGTATCATCAAAAAAGTCTTGGATACTCTCAAAACTTGTTACCGTTTCATCTTCAGAAAAAGCGACATCAATTAAAGTACTGTCAAAACTTTGAGTGTTGTTTCCCAATAGGACTAAGTCACTGCCATCTCCAAGAGAGAATATAATGCTATTTATTGCTTGGTTACCATCTGCACCAACAACTACTGCATCTTGTGGTACTAAAGAGTTTTTTGTAAGTTCTATAAGTGAACCATCATCTTCTTTTATATAAAAAGTACCATCAACACTCAAAACTTTTGCTACATAGTTTGCCATAATAAATTCCTTAAAAACTTTTGATTTTTAACATCATAGTATTAAATCATGAATTAATATACTGTACCTGAGTACAAGAAAAAAAAGTGTATAATAATTTATGATGATTTTGAGACTGCAATTATTGATACTGTTAGTAATCACTTCCCTTTGTGGAGAGAGTTTAATAACAGAGCATGTAAAGCGAGAAGCAGGAAAAAAATATGGTCCTCAAGCACAAAATCGTTTTAAAGATATGGAGAGTTCTCTTTTTAAGAAACTTCACAATGAATCAGACATTAAAAAACTAAATTTTGTAAATACTTGGGTGAACGCTATCGTATACAAAAGTGATAAGTCTATTTATGGCGTAAATGATTACTGGGCAACACTCTATGAGTTTGTTGGGAAAAACAGGGGTGACTGTGAAGACTACACAATCGCTAAATACTATATACTTAAAGAGTTAGGCATTAACCCTAAACGTATGAAATTTACCTATGTTATATATAAAAATAGACATGGAAGAAAAATCTCTCATATGGTACTTTCATACCTTAAAGTGCTTAAACCAAAAAGCAGAAACGACATTCTTATTTTAGATAATACTAATAGACTCGTTTTGCCTGCTTCAAAAAGAAGTGATATTATAAAGGTGGTTAAGATGATAAATGGGGATACTGGTCCAAAATCAAAAAAGTGGAAAAAGCTCGAAGCTAACATGAAAAGGAAAAAACTATGACACTCTTTAAACAATTGGCTCTTGTAGTCTCTATGATAATTATCGTAATGCTCGCAGCAGTTATGTATATAAACTATAGCTCTGCTAAAAAAGATATGATTGATAGTCTTTATGAAAGTACAGTCAACAACATCTCAACTTTGAGTAGTAAATTAGCCGATGCGAAAGGGCATGAAGCACTCATTATAACTACCATAGATGCAGAGTTTGACGGAGGCTACTATATGCTCATTGAGTTTACTTCAAATGATGGACTATTTCACTATAAGCAGGTAGACGATGACATGGTAGAGGGTGTTCCTCCTTGGTTTATAGAGTATACAGAAATCCAAACAGTTAAAATAACAAACGATGTCTCTCATGGGTGGGATATCTTAGGTGAAGTAACTGTTATGGGTGATACGGGAATTGTTTATAAGGCTCTTTATAAACAATTTGTGAAACTCTTGTATTTGTTTGTGCTTTCTGTTCTTATCGCTTTGATAGTTTTAAGCACTTTACTTCATTTTGTGCTGCAACCACTTAAACTCATTCAAAAGCAAGCAGAAGCTATTTTAAAAAATGAGTTTGTTATTCAAGAAAAAGAACCTTACACTACTGAGTTCAAAGAGGTTGTAAATGGGATGAACTCAATGGTGAAAAAAGTAGAAGATATCTTTAATAAAGCAAATGAAGCAGCAATAAGAAACCGTGAACTACTCTATACCGAGCCTATTACACAACTTTTTAATAGACGTTACCTTATGCTTAAACTCCCAGACTTGCTTAATCAAAACAATAAAATCAATGGTGGAACAGTACTCTTTATAGGCTTGAGTAGTACAGAGGTTATGAATCAGCTAATAGGTAGAAGACATGCAAATAATTTAATAGCTTCTTTTAGTAAATCCTTGGAAAAAGTGACAAAAAAGTTTGATGATAGACTTCTATGTCGTTTGAATGAGACAGAGTTTTTACTTGTACTTGCCGAGTGTGAATCAGATCAAGCGAGTGATATTGGACGACATATTAACAATGTTTTTTTAAAGCTTTTGAAAAAGAACAAAATGAGTGAAGATAATGTACATATAAACATAGGACTTTACCGTTATAACGGTGGAGTAAGTACAGCAGACCTACTCACACGCTCAGATACTGCACTCTCAAACGCAGTAGCTGATGAAACAAGTAATAGCTGCCTTTATGAAGAAAATACACAAAATACACTTGCAAAAGAGCAGTGGAGAACTATAATAGAGCAGGCTATAAAAGAAAGTAGTTTTACCTTTGAGTCCCTAGCCGTAGTAAATACTAAGACAGATACTCCAGTCCATGACTTAATTACGTATAATATTAATTCAAATGATGCTAAAGAGTATCTATATAAAGACTTTATAGCACCTGTTATTAATCTTGGACATTCAGTAGATATGCATATTGCAGTTATAAAAGAGCTTCTGAGTAAAGAAACAAAGTTTGCAGGTAAAAACTGTACACTTAAACTTCCAAATGATTTTTTTAGAGACGAAGGTGCTTTAGAACTTTTAGAAAACTTATTTCACCAACATCAAAAAAATACTGATATAAAACTTTCATTTGAAATTGCTGATAACTTTATAATAAAGAACTTACAACTTGTAAAAAGTTTTACAAATATTTTTAATAAGTATGGTTATGGGTTTGGTATAGACGCCTTTAGTGGAGAGTCAAATGATTATGCATATTTAAAAGAAGTACATCCCTCTTTTATAAAAGCTGATAGCGCTTTTTTACTTGACCAGTCAGTTGAGTCTATGAATGCACTTTTACTCATCACAGATTCATTGGGAATATCGGTCATAGCAACAATGATAACAAAAAAAGAACATATAAATGAATTAAAACTATTACATATTGATGTAATGCAAGGAAATAATATAGAATTATAAGAAATTCACTATTTATACGTCAGGAATGTAAGTTCTTGATGGAAATATCTTTCTAAGTCCATTTATAGTAAAATAACCTAAAATAATTATGCAAGGTGAATTAATGGCAACTGTCGGAATGAGTGATGTGAAAAAAGGCGTACGTTTAATAGTAGGTGAAGTTCCTTATAAGATTGTAGAATTTCAACATGTAAAACCAGGTAAAGGTGCTGCATTTGTACGTATGAAAATGAAGAGCTTTTTAAATGGAAAAACTGTTGAAAAAACTGTTCATGCTGGTGATAAGTTTGAAGTTCCAGTAATTGAATACAAAACTATGCAGTATCTTTATGATGATGGTGATATGTACCAGTTTATGGATAACGAAACTTACGATCAACTCGGTCTTGAGTATGCTCAGTGTGATGAAGCTTCTAAGTGGTTTAAAGATGGAATCAATGTTGAGATTATCTTCTTTAGAAACAAAGCTATCTCAGTACAAGCTCCAGAATTTATGGAACTTGTAGTAACTGATACACCTCCAAACTTTAAAGGTGATACTTCAAGTGGAAGTAAAAAACCAGCTACATTAGAGACTGGTGCAGTTGTTCAAGTTCCTTACCACGTACTTATAGACGACTTAGTAAAAGTAAATACTATCGACTGTGAATTCTTAGGAAAAGTAAAATAATTTAAATCTTTTTTCTGCTTCAAACCCTCTATCATGAGGGTTTACATCTTCCCCAATTTTTAAAAAATATCAAATAAAAAGTTTTTATGAGAGTTATACTATCTTGATTAAGTTCTTAGTTGTCTGTTGTTTTGTAAGTTAAAAATTGTATAATAAATAAAAATAAGTTTTGGTAATTAAATGTTAATAGACAACGAAAATAAAAATAAAAAAGTGCATGAGTGGTTGAGTAGCTATACTAATGATGGTACATTAGACATTGTCACAGGTTATTTTACCGTTGGAGCCTTAGGATTTTTATCTCAAGTTACAAATGATAAAATCAAAAAGTATAGATTTATCTTAGGTGATATTGTAAGTACACAACAGCTACAAAGTCATACTATAGATTTGCTAAATGAAACCATAAGTATCGAAGCCTCTTTAAAACTAAAAAGTATGGCAATAGAAGCAGTGAAATTTTTAAAACAATCCAAAATTGAAACTAAAACACTTGAACCAAACTTTTGCCATGCAAAAGCCTACATCTTTGATACTAAAAAAGATAATGATAAAAACTTCTTAATGGGAAGTTCAAACCTTACAGAAGCAGGTATAGGTTTAAAACATACAAATAACATAGAACTTAACATCGCTGAAACTGGTAATAATTATGAATTTCAACATATTTTAGAGTGGTTTAATGAACTATGGAATAAACCACAAGCACACTATAAAAAAACAATTATCGATAAGGATGGCAAAGAAAAACAAGTTGATTTTAAAGAGTACCTTATCAAACAGATAGAACAGATTTTTATTGAGTACAGACCTAAAGAGTTATATTATAAGGTACTATTTGAGTTATTTGGAGAAGAACTTTTAAAAGAGCAAGATGATCCAAAATTTAATCGTGAAATTGGAAAACTTGAAAACTCTGTAATATATAATACTCTTTATGAGTTTCAGAAAAAAGGTGTCTTAAGCCTTATTAAAATGTTAGAACACTATGATGGTGCTATTTTAGCGGATGCTGTAGGACTTGGTAAAACATGGAGTGCTTTAGCTGTTATAAAGTACTATCAACTTCAAGGACGAGAGACTATTTTACTCTGTCCTAAAAAACTAGAACATAACTGGAAACAGTATTTAAAAAGAAAAAACTCAAAGTTTAAAAGCGATGAGCTTGATTATATAGTGCGATACCATACAGATTTATTTGAAAATAGACTAGAAAAAGATGATATAGATTTGGCACATCTTCAAAGTGATAAGCCAAAACTCATAGTAATAGATGAGAGCCATAACCTTAGAAATGCAAAGTCAAATAGATATAAATTTTTAGTAGAAACATTACTCAAAAAAAATCAAAATCTAAAAGTACTATTGCTATCTGCCACACCGATAAATAACTCACTAAATGATATAAAAAATCAATTTAACTTAATTGTTAAAGACAATGATAATGGATTTTTAGATACTTTAGACGTTAAAAGTTTAAGTGGTACATTTAGAATAGCTCAAAGAGAGTTCAATCAGTGGGCTATATCTGATAATAAAAAGATTTCTAAGTTTATAGAAAAATTACCACCTGAGTTTATAAGACTTACTGATTCTCTTACCGTAGCTAGAACAAGAAATATGATAGAAGATCTGAAATTTCCAAAAAAGCTTAAACCACAAAATATATTTATCACTCCAAAAGATATAGGTAGTTTTAGTACTTTTAAAGAGATGTTTGATAGTTTACCTCCAAAATTAACAGCTTATAAACCTGCTTATTACATCGAAGAAAATACAAGCGATGTCACACATAATGAAAAACTAAGAGATAAAGCTTTAGTAARAATGATATATATTTTACTTGCGAAACGATTTGAATCATCTTGGAAATCATTTTATGACACTATATCAAGGGTAAATGAGTATCATCAAAGTATCTATGATTTAGCACTTAAGTATAAAACAAATAAAGAAGATACTGTAATCACACAAGATAAAGATATCGAGCAGAGTGATGATATATTTGATGAATTAGTGATTGGGAAACGGGAAATAAAACTTTCTCAAATAGACTCTTGTGGAGAGTTAGAGAAATTTATATCTGATTTAAAAGAAGACTTAACTGCTCTTAAAAAACTTTTATCAAATCTTCAACATTTTGAGAAGTCAATAGAGAGAGAAAATGACTATACTTCAAAAGATACGAAGTTAGAAAAGCTTATTGAAATCATCAATGAGAAGGAAAAATCTAAAAATCCAAAAGTTATTATCTTTACTGCTTATACGGATACAGTAAACTATATACATGACGAGTTAGCAAAAAGAGGTATTAAGAAAATAGCTGTTGTTCATGGTGGAACTAAAAAATATGAACATATCTTGCAAAGATTTGCACCATACACAAAGCTATACAAAGAGAAAGAGTGGGATGATTTTGATGGCGATTCATATAGCGAATGGGGAAGATGGATAGAAACTTCTAATATTAAAACAAAAGAGTTACTAGATAGCCCTATAGATATACTCATAGCAACAGATGTACTGAGTGAAGGACAGAACTTACAAGATGCCGATATGGTAATCAACTATGACATTCATTGGAATCCTGTAAGAGTTATACAGAGAATGGGTAGGATAGATAGAATAGGCTCTATAAATGATACTATCCAAGGTGTAAATTTTTGGCCTTCTAAAGATGTAAATGATTATCTAAATTTACAGTCAAGAATAGAAGAGAGAATGGCTACTATGAAAGTTGTAGGAAGTGAGATAGATACAAGCTTCACAGATAACTTAAAAGAGATAGCAGAAGATGAAACTCTTGAAAAAAATCAAATTGCAAAAATGCTAAAAAAACTCAATGTATCTTGGGATGACATAGAAACATCTGATAGCTCACTTGGGTTTAATGATTTATCGTTAGAGCAGTTTAGACAAGACTTATTTGATGAAATGAATAATGATAAAGATAGACATAGGCTGAAGAATATGCCAAAAGGTATATTTACAGGTTTTGTAAAAAATGAAAATAGCCCTAGTAAAACTCAACTAATAGCACTTCTGAAAAATAGAAAGAACAAACAGTATGAACTCATATATATAGACAACCATGGTAAAAAAGTTTTACAAAATCAGAAAGAAGTTTTAGAATTTTTAGCAGAACAAAAAGATAAGTCAAGAGATGTTTCTAGTGAGATTGACAAAGGGGACGAAGAAGCTATATCTCAACTACAAGAGATGCTTTTTTCTTGGGTTGGTTCACTATCTGGAACAAAAGCTAAAGACTTACTCTCAAACTTAAAAATAGGAAGTCAAAAAGCTATGCAAAAAGTAAAAGAAAATCAAACTGTTGAAGAAGAGTTTGATATAGATAATTATGACTTGATAGTTTGGTTTGTGGTAAGATAATACGGCATAAAAAAAGCGATTAACCCAAAGGCTAACCGTGAATTTGGTAAAGAAAGGAAAATCTTAAAATGATAGGAACTATACAGAATTTTAAAAATACAAACTTTTATGAAGCAAGTGCAAGTTTTTTAAAAAAACTAAATATACCCATAAATGAAATCACTACTCTGCCTATAGATAAAAATGATTTGTTTGACAAACAGATAAAAGTGTTTGAAGATATAGAGACCATATATGCTATGGGGATGATAGATGATGAGTTTTTTAAAAATGATGAGACAAAACTAGATACAACTATAGCGAAAAGATATGATGGTGTTTTAATCTTTGGTGTAGAGTTATCAAATGAAAAACCAACAAGAAAAACATTAGCAGATATATCACGAGCATTTAATAAAGAGTACCTATACACTCCTGTTATAGTTATCTTTAAATATGCAAATCGCATATCACTCTCAAATACTCAAAGACAAGCTTACAAGATAGATAAAGAGGGCGAAAAAGCAGGTAAAGTTACTATACTTAGAGATATAAGCATAGAGAAGCCTCATGCGGGACATATTAAGATTTTAGAAGAAATGCAAATCAACAGTAAAAAATCAAATCAAGTAGATAGTTATGAAAAGCTTTATGAGTACTGGCAAACTGTTTTTGATGTTTCTATTTTAAATAAATCTTTTTATAAAGAGTTGTTTAAATGGTACACAGATACATTAGATACTATAAAACTGCCTAATGATGATGAAACACACTCTGTAACTACCACAAATACCATAAGACTTATCACGAGAATAATGTTTATTTGGTTTTTAAAAGAAAAAAAATTAGTACCAGATGAGTTATTTAATAAAAAATATTTAGATGATATTTTAGACTACAAAGATAATAGTAATTCAACTTATTATAAAGTGATTTTACAAAATTTATTTTTTGCTACATTAAATACAGAAATCACAAAACGAAAGTTTAGAGATACAAATAACTTTCAAGGTAAAAACAGAGACTATGGTAATCAAGATGTTTATAGATATGAAAGATTTATAAAAGCTGATAAATTGAGTGAATGGAAAGAACTGTTTTCTTCAATTCCATTTGTAAATGGTGGACTATTTGAAAATCTTGATGTAGTAAATAAAACTAAACATGTACCTACTCTTAGAATAGATGGTTTTAGTGACAGAGAAGACAATAAACTTATAGTTCCAGATAATGTATTTTTTGGTGATGGTGGACTGATAACGATACTCAACTCTTATAAATTTACTATTGCTGAAAACACACCTATTGAAGAGGATGTTGCCCTTGACCCTGAACTTTTAGGTAAAGTTTTTGAAAATTTACTAGCAAGTTATAATCCCGAAACAAACACAACTACAAGACACGATACAGGTTCATACTATACACCAAGAGAGATAGTCGGGTATATGGTTGATTCTAGTCTGATAAATCATTTTAAACAGATTTTAGATAATGATTTTGAAAATAAAGATGAGTTAGATGAAAAACTTCATACACTCTTATCTTATGAAGATACACAACCCTTTGAAGATAATGTTGTAGATAAACTAATCTTAGCGATAGATACAGTTAAAATACTAGACCCAGCGGTCGGAAGTGGTGCTTACCCTATGGGGATTCTTCAAAAAATGGTACATCTTTTACATAAACTAGACCCAAACAATGAAAAATGGAAACAAAAACAGTTAGATAAAATAGATGATGAGATATTAAAAGAAGAGATAGCAGAAGTTTTTGATAAAAATAACAATGAGTTAGATTATGGAAGAAAATTATACCTAATAGAAAATACAATATTTGGTGTAGATATACAAAATATAGCCATTCAAATAGCAAAGCTTAGATTTTTTATATCTCTTATAGTTGACCAAAATGTAAATAAAGATAAGAAAAACTTAGGCATCCGACCATTACCAAACTTAGAGTTTAAACTTATGCAAGGTAACAGTTTACTTGAAACTATAAATGGATTCGACCCTTTAGATGAAACAGATAAAGTTAGAAATAAAAACAATAAAACAAGAATACAAAACTTAAAACGAWATTTTCATAAGTTTTATAAGGCTTCATCAAAAATAGATAAAGATGAAATCAAAGATAAGATTAAAGAAGATATTGATGTGTTATTTAAAAATGTATTAGTTAACTATGATAAAGAGCTACAGCAAACTATAAAAGAAAATGATGTTTTTAATACTTCAAAAGTGGTACAAAAAAAGCATAAACAACAAGTTGAAGATAAAAAACTTATAGAAAAAATCCTAAAAGAGTATGATGAGTTTGGTTCATCAACTGAACTGTTTTTATATAAAATATATTTTGCAGAAGTATTCGCAAATGGTGGATTCGATATAGTCATAGGAAACCCACCCTACATAAGACAAGAGAAGATAAAAGATTTAAAACCAAAACTACAAAGTGAGAGAGATAAATTTTTATCATACAATGGTACAGCAGATATTTATATATACTTTTTTGAAAAAGGCTATAAACTCCTTAAACCAAATGGGATCCTTAGCTATATCACATCAAACAAATATACAAGAGCAAGATATGGTAAAGAGTTTAGAAAATTTGTGTTAGAAAATACAAGCATATTAGAATATATAGATTTTAATGGTGTAAAAGTTTTTGACAGTGCTACTGTTGATACAAGTATATTGACTTATAGAAAAAGTAATAAAGAAAATAATAATTTTTTATATTGTGATGTAGATAGTGGTTATAAGAAAAATAGTTATTTGTATGATTTTATAAATAAAAAAGGTTTTGACTATAATCAAAATGATTTAAGTGAAGATAGTTTTAGTTTTGCTAGTCCTGTTGAATTAAATATTAAAAAACAGATTGAAAAGATGGGTACACCACTTAAAGAATGGGATATAAAAATAAATTATGGAATTAAGACTGGACTATTGAATGCATTTGTAATTGATACTAAAAAGAGAAATGAATTAATAGATATTGATAGTAATTGTAAAGATATAATAAAACCATTTTTAAGGGGAAGAGATATAAGTAATTATTCTTACAATGATAGTGGATTATGGTTAATTAATTTTCATAATAATCCCCCTTTAAATATAAATGATTTTTTATCTATAAAAAATCATTTAGATAGTTTTTATGATAAATTAAGTAAAAGATCAGATCAAGGAAGTACTCCATACAATCTGCGAACATGCACTTATTTAGATGAATTTGAAAAAGAAAAAATACTATTTCCAGATATTGCATCAAAAGCTAGTTTTTATTTGGATAAAAATAATTTTTATATTGAGACTTCTAGTTTTATATTGTATGGTTCAAACTTGAAATATATAATAGCTCTTTTAAACTCAAGATTACTTACTTTCATTTTTAAAAATTTCTATATGGGTTCTGATATAGGAAAAAATATAAGATATAAAAAAGCTTTTTTAAATTTATTACCAATACCTAAAATTTCAAAAGAACAACAAAAACCATTTGAAACGATAGTTGACTACATTCTTTTTGCAAAAGAGCAAAATATGAATAATGAAGCTTCACTTTTTGAATCTATTATAGATGGTATGGTTTATGATTTGTATTTTAAAGATGATATGAAAAAAGCCGATTGTTTTATAAGTGATGCTGTACGAAATATTGATTTACAAGCATTTAATGATAATATGAGTGAAGAGTTTAAAACTCAATATGTTAAAACAGTATATACTATATTTAAAAATAACAAAGATATTCAAAGAGGGTTGATATTTAGTAGAAATATTGAAGTTGTAAAAATTATAAATGGAGGTTAGATTTTATGTATGAGAAAGAACGAGAAGCATTAAGTAAGTTAGAATTATTAAATAAACAAAATTCTCACTCTTTAGTATCAGATTTAATAATTGAAAGACCAAATGCATTGGATGAAATGCAAAATAAACTATCTTTACTAATGCAAAATGAATTAAATAAACAAAATGAAGATACAGTTGGCTTATCCTCTGCCGTGCGACATCAAAATATAAGTGAAAATTCTAAAAATACTAAACGACCTCAAACAGAAGATAAAGAGGAAAGAAAAGTGGCTATAAAAATAAATAAGATAACATTGAACAACTTTAGATTTTTTGCAGAACTAGAAACTGATGATGAAAACTATAATGTATTTGAACCAAGTGGTCAAAATATGCTTATATATGGAGAAAATGGAAGTGGAAAAAGTTCACTCTATAAAGCTTTTGAATTTTTGGCAACACCAACTATAGATAAAGAAAAATTTGAAGCTACAAAGAATTGTTTTAGAGAAGATAAAGATGTATCACTTGTATTTGAATTTGATAATGAAAAGACTTTAACATTAGGTGATCTAAATTTAAGCCTTGAAGATGGTTTTGATTATGTTAAAAACCTGTCAGTTTTTATGCCTATGATTGACTATAAAAAACTTTTTGAAGTGTCACATACAAAATCTTTAGATACAAAAAAGAAAGATTTATATCCATTTTTTGAAACTATTTTAGAAAATTATCCAATAACGATAAAAAATAAAGAAAAGTTAAAAGAATTAAAAGAGTTTGAAGAAGACAGTAGTTATTTTGATGAATTTAGTAGAGTTATCAAAGAAGATTTATTTGAGGATATAAATAAATTTTTAGATATGTTTGAGCAAAATTTTAAATTAACACAAATAAATTGTGTACCTTATGGAAGTAAAGTGTTTTTAGAAATAGATTATTTCAATAAACCACTTGTTGATTATCATAATTTTTTGAATGAAGCTAGATTATCAGCATTAGCCATTAGCATATATTTTTCAATTATTAAAAAGCAGTTTAGTCTTTTAAAAGATGATAGTTTAAAAATACTTGTATTGGATGATTTATTAATTAGTCTTGATATGAATAACAGACGAAGCTTAATGAATATCTTAAAAAAAGAATTTACAGATAGTGAGTTTCAAATATTTTTCTTTACACATGATAAAAATTTATTTGATGAGTTTTTGTCAAATAAAAAAATAAAATGGAAAGCTTATGAGATGTATGTGGAAAAAGATGAGAGTAATGAGTTTGAATATCCAAAAATTAAACAAAGTTACAATTATCTCCAAAAGGCTAAAATTTATTTAAAAGAACATGATTATCCTGCAAGTGCAAATTATTTAAGAAAAGAGCTTGAACGAATTAAAAAAGTTAAAGACAAAGAAGAAGAAAATATACATAATAAAGAGAAGATTTTTAAAAAATTTAAAAAAGTTTTATCTAATCAAGATTTTACAGATATACAAGCTATAGATTCCAGTAAAATATTAGGACAGTTAAAAGGATTCAAAGAGGAATTAGACAAAGATAGAGATTCCTCGACTGAAATTGACTTAAAAAATATAGGAAGTCTTAAAAGTAGAATATTAAATCCACTATCTCATGATGATACCTCTAAGCCTATATATAAAAAAGAACTTGAAGAAGCTATTACAATGATAGAAAAAGCTTTGGAAGTATAAAGAATATGGTATATAAACTTTATGATTTAAGTGATGATGAGATTGATATTGTTGAGGGGAGAGTATGAGTAAATTAATGATAGATAAAATATATAAAGAGTTTTATATAGATTACGGACAAGGACTTTATGATTTTAGTGATATAGCAACTATTGAGAATTTGCCACAAAGAGTTTTAAAATCATTAAAAGAGATAGAACCAAATAATCTTTTTGCAGTAAATGGAAAAGTCATTATTCTCTTTTTTGATAAAAAGGCGAAGAAGGAAGAGTTATTTAAAAATTGTTGGAATTTTGGAGAAGTTCCAATTGTTATAGTTGAGACTGAAACTGATTTTGAAATTTACAATGGGTTTAATTATATATTAAATAGTAAAGATAAGCTTGAATTAGAACTTATAAAACAAGATGGATTAAATTATCTATCTCTAATAAGTGGCACATATTTTAAAGATAATAAGTTTAAACAAAAAAATAAAAGTGTTGATAAAGTTTTACTTGAAAATATAAAGTATGCAAGAAAACAAATTTTAAATAATCTAAATACATTAAATCCAAATGATATAAAAGAAAATAAAAGTATAGTGAATTCACTTATAGGTAGAATAATTTTTATCCGTTACTTAGTAGATAGAGATGTGATTCTCAATTTTGAAAATATTAAAAAACCACTTACAAATGAAGATTTAAAAGATATTTTAAATTCTAAAGAGAGAACATATAAGCTATTTAATTATTTAAAATCAGATGATGGATTTAATGGTGATTGGTTTCCTGTAAGTGCAAAAGAAAAAACAATAGTGAAGATAGAGCATTTAAATCTGTTAAAAGAGTTTATAAGTGGTACACAAATGAAAAATGGCCAGAGAACACTTTTTGATATTTATAATTTTTCTGTTATCCCAATAGAGTTTATATCTAATATATATGAGAGTTTTATAGGTGAAGCGCAACAAAAAGAAGATGGTGCTTACTATACACCTACATTTTTAGTTGATTATGTATTGAAGTATACAGTAGATAATTACTTTAAAAATAATCCAACTGAGTACAATTGTAAAGTTCTAGACCCTGCTTGTGGAAGTGGTATATTCCTTGTTGAAACACTTAGAAAGTTGGTAACTCAGTATGAAAAAATAAATAAAAAACCTATCTCATCAGAAAAATTAAAACAACTTGTTCTTGAGAATATATTTGCAATTGATTCTAATCCTGATGCGCTAGCTATTAGTGTATTTTCTCTTTATATAACAATGCTAGATTATCAAAATCCAAAAGAGATAGAGAAGTTTAAATTTCCTTATTTGTTAAAAAGTAAAGATAATAATAAACCTAATTTCTTTGACGCTGATTTTTTTGATACTGAAACAAAATATAATATAATTTTAAAAGCTAAAAAACTAGATTTTATTATTGGTAATCCACCTTATGGAAAAGGTAGCATAAAAAAAGATTCTTTTTCAGATAAATATATAAAATTGAATAAAATTAAAGTTGGAAATAGAGATATAGTTCAAGCTTTTATGATAAGAGTGAAAGACTTAGTATCAGAAAATACAAAAATAAGTTTTATTGTTACAAGYAAGGTGTTATATAATTTACAAACAAAAGAGTTTAGAATAAAACATTTTTTTAATAACTTTAAAATTAATCATATTTTAGAGCTTTCATCAGTAAGAAAAGAGGTATTTGAAAATGCTAATGTACCTGTATCTATTTTGCTCTATGAATTTAGTACAAAAAAAGAGGTGTTAAAGAATGTAATTAACTACATATCTATGAAGCCCAGTCCTTATTTTGAAAAATTAAAAATATTGTTACTATCAAAAAGTGACTTTAAAAAGGTAAATCAGTCTAAGTTACTTGAGGATGATTACTTATGGAAGATTTTGGTTTATGGCTCTTATTTAGATTTTAATTTTATTAAGCGATTGAAATCCTTCATAACACTTGATGAGTATATTGAAAATAAAAAAGACAAAGAGCAAGGTATTACTCCTAATGGTAAAAATAAAAATTCTACTATAGAATATATAGGTATGCCATATATACAAACAAAACAATTTAAACCATACTATATAGAAGAAAGTAACTTAATCTGGGAAAAAGAGTTTGCTCATAGAAGTAAATCCATTGATTTTTTTAAAGCACCTTCTTTATTGATTTCTAGAGGAATAAGTAGTAATTTAGATTTGAAAATTGGAATTTTACATAAAAGTTCAATATTTACAAATTCAATTACATCTGTGAAATGTACTAATGTAGATTCTCTATATGAAATAATGGGAATTTTATATTCTTCATTCTTTAAATATTATATTATGAATACAGGTTCTTCAATTGGTATAGAGAGAGAAGAAATATATRAWSATGAWAAATTTWMSWTWCCATATATTCAWAAYKMAAAAATMGYWCAATCWGNTAARAANTATWGAARARTACTCAAAAAATACTTTTGCTCAATATGATAAAGAATACCATGATTTAAAAGTTAAACTAAATAAAAATGTGTTAAAAGCTTTTAATCTAAATGAAGAAGAATATTCATTAATTGATTATACAAATAGCATTACAATCCCTTGGGTTATGCAGAAAAGATATGATATAGCTTTTAAAAAACATGAGTATAAAGATGAAAAATTAGAAGAGTATATAAATATATTTATAAAACACTATTCAAAAATTTATGAACAAAATAACTTATATTTTAAAGCTGAAATCTTATGGGACGAATATGCAATAGGGATTTACTTTAAAGTTTTAAAAGAAAAACCTAATGAAGATATAACTTGGAAAAAAGAATCAAACATAAAAAACTTTTTAAAGCTATCTCATGACGAAACCATAGAAAATTTGTTTATACAAAAAGATATAAAAGGGTTTGAAGCTGATGGTTTTTATGTTGTAAAACCAAATGAATATAAAAACTGGCATAAGGCTATTGGTTACTTGGATTTTTATGAGTTTGATGATGCTATCTTAAAGGCAGGAAGATAGATGTTTAATGATTTTGAAAGTAGTATAAAGGCTAATGAATTTTTGACTAGTAAAATGAATTATATTACTAGATTTAAAGAACTTCTCAAAGAGATTTATCAAAATTATGAACTTCTTATAAAAGATAAAATAAAAGTACCTAAAAAAGAAAATATTATTAGGGATGTTTTAGTAGATAATTATTTTAGTAAAAATATTAGTAACTATACTTTTAAAAAAGAAGAACCTAAWAATTTAGGTAGAGTTGATATATTTGTACAAGAGACACTCACAGATGATAACCCAAATTTTATAATTGAATGTAAAGTATTAGATTGTGAAAATATAAATGGAATTGAAGGATTGAATGCAAAATATATTAAAAATGGTATTCAAAGATTTTTAACAGAGCATTATTTCTTGGAAAATGATTTTAAAATAAATGCGATGATAGGTTTTGTAGTTTCTAAATTAGACATTGTAGTAAATATAGATTCTATAAATAGACTTACTAAAAAGTTATTGAATAATCTTATAGTTGTTAAGCAAAGCATAGTTTTAGAGAGTGATAATCTTTACAAATCTATTTATACAACTTATAATGATAAAGAGTTTACCATCTATCATCAAATGATGGACTTCTCATTAAATATTTGTGTGGATGGTAAAAATGAACCTACATAAATAAAAATACAGTGTAAGAGAATTAACTAGGCTGAAACTTTGTCTTGATTTTTTAGGCCATTATATATAGGCATATGCATAACTTAATACCTAGCCACTCCTTACTATATGATATTTAAGCATACACTTGAAATAACTTTTAAATTATAGTAATATACATTACAGTAATAAATATTACAAAGGTAACATATGAAATTTTATAATAGAGAAAAAGAGTTAAAAAAGCTTCATAATATTGAAAAACTTCACTTGTAAAACAAGCCTTTAAAGAAAATATCTACCTCTTTGTTTCTAAAAAAAATGAAATACTACTGTGTGAAGAGTTTAGCTCAATAATTGCTAATGCGTTAGATATCAAGATTCATGGAGTCTTTACAAAATTTGTGCAACTTTTTGAGTACCTACTCGAGTTAGCAAAAACTCGTCACTTTACACTCATTATCGATGAGTTTCAAGAGTTTATTGTTATTAATAACTCCATATACTCTGACCTTCAAAATCTTTGGGATGAGTATAAAGATAAGACTACTATGAACTTAGTATTAAGTGGCTCTATTTATTCTTTAATGAAGAAAATATTTGAAGATAAAAAAGAACCCCTTTTTAATAGAGCAGACTCGAAAATACATCTAAAACCTTTTAGTACAAATACTATAAAAGAGATACTTCTAGACAATTATCCGCAATATACTAAAGAAAACCTTCTCTCCTTTTACACTCTTACGGGCGGTGTCGCAAAGTATGTAGAACTATTTGTACTTCATAAGGCATTTACTCTCTCTCAACAGTTAGATTTAATCCTAGAAGAAAACTCTCTTTTTTTAGAAGAAGGAAAAAATATTTTAATCGAAGAGTTTGGAAAAGAGTACACTACATACTTCTCCATACTCTCTCTTATATCATCAGGTAAAACCTCAAGAGCTGAAATACAGAGTATTTTAGACAAAGATATAGGTGGATATCTTGATAGACTAGAAAAAGAGTACAGTATCATCAAGCGAATAAAACCTATCTTTGCCAAAAAAGATGGACGAATACTTAAATATGAGATAATAGATAACTTTTTTAGCTTCTGGTTTCGCTTTATATATAAATATAAAAGTGCTATAGAGATAGAAAACTTTGCATATGTTAAAGAGATAGTAAGACGAGATTTTCAAACATATAGCGGTAAATTTTTAGAAAAATATTTTATAGAAAAATTGAAACTAACCTACCGTTACTCTAGTATAGGTACATACTGGGAAAGAGGTAATAAAAATGAGATAGATATAGTAGCTCTAAACGAAGAAGAACAAACTATGTTTATAGTAGAAGTGAAAATTAATCCCCAAAAGATAAGCTTAGTTAAACTAGAAGAAAAAGCTCAAAAAATTATACAAAAATTTCAAAAGTATAAAATTTCGTTTAAAGGCTACTCTTTAGAGGACATGTAACATTAGTTATAGTCTTTTTAAGTCATTTTGACTATAATCTAGTTACTATTTTAATAATTTATAGGACACTATTTTGAGCGCACAACCTTTTACACACTTACACCTTCATACTGAGTATTCACTTCTTGACGGTGCAAACAAACTAGTAAACCTCGTTACTCAAGTAAAAGAACTAGGCATGACCTCTGTAGCTATGACAGACCATGGAAATATGTTCGGTGCCATTGATTTTTACAAGCAGATGGTAGCTGCTGGAATAAAGCCTATCATTGGGATGGAAGGGTATATTCATAATGGTGAAGAGTTAAATGACCGTAGTTCTAGACAGCGTTTTCACCTTTGTCTTTATGCAAAGAACAAGATAGGCTACCAAAACCTTATGTACCTCTCTTCTCAAGCTTACATTCACGGTATGTACTACTTTCCTCGTATCAACAAAAATATTTTAAAAGAGTATAGTGAGGGGCTTATCTGTACTTCTGCTTGTCTTCAAGGTGAAGTAAACTGGCACTTAAACCTTGCAAATGAACGTAATGTCAAAAATGGTGCCCTAGGTTATGAGGGTGCACTCGCTGTAGCTCGTGAGTACCAAGATATATTTGGTGATGATTTTTATCTTGAACTTATGCGTCATGGTATAGGCGACCAGCTTTTCATYGAYGARCARATMCTTAAAATWAGTMRWGARACAGGTATAAAAGTAGTGGCTACAAATGACACTCATTATACTTATCCAAATGATGCACAGTATCATGAAGCATTTATGTGTATAGGGATGAATAAACTCTATGATGATCCAAACAGAATGCGTCATTCAGTTCATGAGTTTTATCTTAAATCGCCAGAGCAGATGGCACTTATATTTGCTGATATTCCTGAGGCGATAACACATACTCAAGAGATAGCAGATAAATGTGAAGAGTATGTKCCMATWGTWAAAACKCCAACACCTCCWAACTTTAAGTTTACAAAAGAGTAYGCWAAAGAAGAGGGTYTWGAYATAAAYCATGAAGATGATGCTNCNCNYTYKCCWMAMRMWRSYRRWGARGAKRAGAAAAAACNNNATATGYTSGGTGCTGATAAAGATGAYGCTGARTACTTTATCTACAAGTGTCGTGAGGGTTTAGTAMRKCGTTTAAAAATAGTKCCAGARGARMRMCATRCTGAGTATAAAGAGCGTTTAGAGTTTGAGATGGATATCATCAACTCTATGAAATTCCCTGGGTATATGATGATTGTATGGGACTTCGTTATCGCTGCTAAACGCATGGGTATAGCTGTTGGCCCTGGACGTGGTTCGGCTGCTGGAAGTTTAGTTGCGTTTTCACTAGACATTACGGACATTGATCCTATGAAGTATGACCTGCTTTTTGAGCGTTTTTTAAATCCTGAACGTGTGTCAATGCCCGATATCGATATGGACTTTATGCAGGCTCGTCGTGGAGAGGTTATAGACTATGTTGTTGAAAAGTATGGTCGTAACCAAGTGGCACAAATCATTACCTTTGGTTCTCTTCTTGCAAAGGGAGTTATCCGTGATGTTGCTCGTGTTTTAGATATGCCACTAAGTCAAGCTGACAAAATGGCTAAACTCATTCCAGATGAACTTGGAATCACACTTAACGGTAAAACGAAGGGTGGAGAGTTTAAAGATGGTGCTTTTCAAAAAGAGCCTAAAATCTCTGAACTTATCAACGAAGATGCAAATGCCAAAAGAGTTTGGGAGTTTGCTAAAAAGCTAGAAGGTCTTAAACGAAACGCAGGTATTCATGCGGCTGGCGTTGTTATAAGTAACGAAGAACTTTGGAAAAAAACACCTATTTATAAACCATCGGGCGAAGATACATTTGTAACGCAGTACTCACTAAACTATATGGAAGATATCGACCTCATTAAGTTTGACTTCCTTGGTCTTAAAACTCTTGATGTTATCCAAAACGCAGTAAAACTCATCAAACGCCGTTATGATTTAGATGTAAACTGGGATGAGATAGATGTTGATGATGCTGGTGTTTATGCTGCTATTCAAACAGGTGAGACTGTGGGAATGTTCCAGATAGAGTCAAGCGGTATGCAGGATTTGAACCGAAGACTTCGACCAGATAATTTTGAAGACCTTATCGCCGTTCTTGCACTYTAYMGWCCWGGRCCKATGGAGTCKGGAATGCTTGATGACTTTATCGAGCGTAAGCACGGTAGAAAAAAAGTGTTTTATCCATTTGAAGAGGTTAGTTTTGACCTGCTTAAAGATACACTTGGGCCAACATACGGAATGATTGTTTATCAAGAACAAGTTATGCAGATAGTTCAAATTATCGGTGGTATGAGTCTTGGTGGAGCAGATATTGTTCGTCGTGCTATGGGTAAGAAAAAAGTTGAAGAGATGGAAAAATACAACCGTCTTTTCTCTGAGGGTGCACAAAAATTAGGTCTTGATTATAAACTAGCATCTGATCTGTTTAAGCTTATAGAAAAGTTTGCAGGGTACGGTTTTAACAAGTCTCACTCAGCAGCTTATGCAATGGTTACATTTCAAACTGCATGGTTAAAAACTTACTATCCAAACGAGTTTATGGCGGCACTTTTAACATCTGATAAAGATAATACTGAAAAAGTAGTACGCTACATCGATGAAGTAAAACGTATGGGTATAGAACTCGGTCCCCCTGATGTTTGTGACTCTCAGTTAGAATTCTCCGCTATCACCAAAGATGGAAGAGATATCGTTCTTTTTGGTCTTGGTGGTATCAAGGGAGTAGGGCAAGCTGCCATCGAAGTTATGCTCCAAGAGCGCGATGAAAATGGTGACTACAAAGACTGGCAAGATTTTGTGAACCGTATAGAGCCTTCTAAAGTAAATAAGCGTGTTATTGAAGCGATGATAAAGTCTGGTGGTTTTGATAGGTTTGGCTTTGCACGTAAAGCACTTCTAGACCAAATAGAACTTATCGTAGATACTGCCAAGAAATCAAGTGAAGCGAAGAAAAACGCAGTGGGAAGTCTTTTTGGAAATGATGAAGAGATAACGACAGTAGAACTACACCTTAAAAACTCAGAGGAGTATGAACTCAAAGAGATACTAGAACTTGAAAAAGATACCTTGGGTTTTTATGTCTCAGGGCATCCTATGGATAACTTCCGTGAGGAGATGAGTGAATTAAACTATACACTCTCTTCAGAGTTAGACAATGTAAAAGATGGTTCACAAGCGATTTTTATCGGTAAAGTAGAAGATGTAGTTATCAAGATGAGTAAAAAAGGAAATCAGTTTGGTATAGTCAACCTGATGGACTTTCATGGAAATATGGAAATAATGCTTTTCTCTGATAAACTCGAAAAACTTGACCAGATGAATCAAGATGAACCAATAGCATTTAAGGGTCGTATAACCATAACAGACTTTGGAGCTCGTATAAGTATAAGTAAAATTATGACACTTCAAGARGCTAAACGCGARACAARAAARGTTAAAAAAGAGRTWCAAGAAGCASCACCTGTACCKATAAACYTSTCWGTMMGACTCGATGCWAATCCAAMWGTWCTMGATAGTCTGTAYCAGCTGATAAACCAACATAGAGGAAACCGACCTCTAAGTATAACTATAGTCTCAAAACTTCATAATGTCGTAATAGACTCAGCTATACATGTCGACTCTAAAATATTAGCAAGCCTAGAGGGTAATAAAGATATAAATGTTTTAGGAGCTTAATCGAGTGAAAAAAGAACATAATTCAGAACTACTTGAACTCTTAACTGCAAATCTACCCGATATGTTATGGGTAAAGGATTTAGAAGGAAAGTACCTTTATGTTAACCAAGCCATCTGTGATGGTTTACTTATGGCAAAAAAYATARAAGAACCAATAGGTMAAGGCGATGTTTTTTTTGCTAAACGTGAACGGGACTTACATAAGGATAAGCCGGAGTGGAATACCTTTGATGAACTCTGTTTTGATAGTGATCAAGTTGTCATAGATAATGATAAAGCGATGCGATTTGAAGAGTTTGGCAATGTGAAAGGAAAGTTACTCTACCTTGAAGTAAATAAGGCACCTTTTTATGATGAAAATGGTACAACAATAGGAACAGTAGGTACTGGTCGTGATATAACAGAGTTAAAAAAGACACAGTTTGACCTAGAAGAGAGTCTCAAACAACTAGAGTACCAACGCCAACAGTTGGAATTTCAAGCAAACCATGATATTTTGACCGCACTTCCAAATAGGGTGCTTTTTTTAAAGGAACTTGTCCAAAATATTAAAACTGCTAAAGAAGAACAAAATATTATGGCGGTACTATTTATAGACCTAGATAACTTTAAAGAGATAAATGACTCACTCGGTCATGATGTCGGTGATAAGGTTCTAGTAGAAGTGTCTCGAARAATGCRAGGGGTTAGGAGAAGCTCAGATACACTCGCAAGACTAGGTGGGGATGAGTTTGCTATTATTCTCAACAAGCTCTCATCTGTAGAAGATGTGAGTAGTATTGTCCAAGAGGGAATGGAGATTCTCTCACAACCACTGAGTATAGAACATAATACTCTCTATGTTTCTATGAGTGTAGGTATTTCTATTTATCCTAATGATGGGCAAATAGCAAAAGAGTTAGTAAAAAATGCAGATGCAGCGATGTACAGGGCTAAACAGAGAGGACGTAATACTTACTCTTTTTATAATGAAGAGATGACAGAAAAAGCATGTGAAAGAGTTTTTTTAGAAACAGAATTACGAAAAGCATTAAAAAATGATGATTTGTTAGTCTACTTTCAACCACAAATGGATGGAAGAAATAACACTATAGTAGGTATGGAAGCCTTAGTAAGATGGAAACATCCAGATAGAGGTATGATTTTTCCAGATAAATTTATACCTCTTGCAGAACTTACAGGTATGATAGTAGAACTCGATCGTCTTGTTATGAGAAAAGCTATTACTGCATTTACTCAGTGGCATACAGCAGGACTTAATCCAAGAAAAATTTCACTTAACTTAGCTATAAAGCAGTTAGCAGAAGAAGACTTTATAGCTTTTGTGACAGAACTTGTAGGAGAYAGAAAATATTTACTCAATATGTTAGAGTTTGAAGTGACAGAAACACAGGTTATGAGTAATCCACAAGAGTCTATTGCAACTTTACAAAAGATTCATGATTTAGGTATTTTACTCTCTGTTGATGATTTTGGAACAGGTTACTCTTCACTCTCATATCTCAAAAAATTACCGATATCTAAACTCAAAATTGATAAATCTTTTATAGATGAGTTACCAAACAACTCTGAAGATGTGGCAATTGCAAAAACAATTATAAGTCTTTGTAAAAGTTTAGGTCTTTCAGTTATCGCAGAAGGTGTAGAGAACCTTGAACAAAAAGATTTTTTACTTGCAAATGGATGTCATAACATTCAAGGTTATTTATACTCTAAGCCTTTATCGCAAGAAGATATGACTCAGTTTTTAAAAGAGTACAACAAAAAGGAAAACACGTGAAAAAACAAGATTTTAACGAAGGACTTTTAGGATTTTTAGATGCCTCACCAACACCTTTTCATGCAACTTCAAATATGTCAGCGATGTTTGCAAACGCAGGGTTTATTAAACTAAACGAAGTGGATAAGTGGGAACTTGAGGCGGGTAAAAAGTACTATGTAACTCGTAACGACTCTTCTATTATCGTGTTTACTTATCCAAAAAAGAGTAAAAACTATGTGATGATTGGTGCTCATACTGACTCGCCAAACCTTAAMCTCAAACCAAATCCCGTGATAAAAGAACATGGAGTTGTCAAGTTTGGAGTTGAGYCTTATGGTGGGCTACTGCTCACTCCTTGGTTCGATAGAGACCTCTCTTTAGCTGGTAGAGTTTCCTACCTAAACGCAGAGGGTGAGATAAAAGAGACACTTATAAATGTGCAAAAAAGCATAGCAACCATACCTTCTCTTGCGATTCATTTAGATGATAAGGCAAATAAAGATAAAACTGTAAACAAACAGACAGATATATGTCCAGTTCTTACTACAAGTGAAGACTTTGAGTTTGATGAGTTTTTGAGATGGCAACTGAGTAAAAATGAGATTTTGGATGTACAAGAAGTGTATGCGAGTGAGCTCAGTTTTTACGATACACAAAAGGCTGCATTTCTTGGTCTCCATGATGACTTTATATCGAGTGCAAGACTTGATAATCTCCTCTCGTGTTATGTTGGAATGTTAAGTATCTGYAGTATTGAGGYAGATAAACCAATGCTCTTTATCGCATCTGACCATGAAGAAGTTGGAAGCGAGTCCACATCAGGGGCAGCAGGAAGTTTCTTAGAGTCTACTCTTAAACGTATGTTCCCTGACATGGATGAGTATATGAACATGATACGAAGCTCTATGATGATTAGTGCAGATAATGCACATGCCATTCATCCAAACTTCTCTTCTAAACATGACTCAAAACATGCACCACATATTAACAAGGGTGTTGTCATAAAAATAAATGCAAACCARAGATATGCYTCAAACTCAGTCACAATCTCAAAGTTTATGGATAGTGCTAAAAGTATCAATGAACCATTGCAAAACTTTGTAACAAGAAGTGATATGGGATGTGGTTCAACCATAGGACCTATCACTGCTACAAGACTTGGMATAGAGACCATAGATGTTGGATTACCAACTTTAGGRATGCACTCTATCCGTGAGTTGGCAGGAAATGCAGATGCRCATTCACTTTATAAAATTTTAGTGGCATTYAAGAACTAATGTCAACAGTAACCCCCGAAGAACTTAACCTTTTAATAGAGCAAACTTATAAGGTAGARGGGGAGTTTAATGAACTTAAAGCTTCGTATGAACACCTACAAGATACGGTTGAAAAAGTTGTTGAGTTTTTGCCAAATGCCATTTGGATAGTTAATAGTGACGGTACTATTTTTTTACAAAACTCTCAGGCACGCTCCCTTTGGGAACTTCTAAAACTATTAGAGTATAAAAATGAGGACTATGAACTAAAGTTTAACTCCTACTCATACCTTATCAAAAGTTCTTCTTATAAAGATAAAATTATGCTCTCTGCTACAGATATAACAGAACAAAAACGCAAAGAAAATCTTGCAACTATGGGGCAGATGGCAGCACATCTCTCTCATGAGATACGTAACCCAATTGGGGCAATATCTCTAATGAGTTCAACACTTAAAAAGCGTGTAATTACTGAAAATATACCTATAGTAGAAGAGATACAAAACTCAGTATCTAGAATAGAGAGAATAATCAAAGCTACTTTGATGTTTTCTAAAGGTGTAGAGGCGGCAAAACAAGAGTTTATGTGGAGTGAGTTAAAAGCATCAATAGATATCTCTATTGGTTATTATACCTATTCTAAAGAGATAAAGTTTATATTTCCCCAAGAAGATTTTGTTATAAATGCTGATAAGGATTTGCTTGATATGCTCTTTTCAAACTTTATGATTAATGCAATTGATGCGATTGAACTAGATGAGAATGAAGAGGGACTCATTGAACTCTCTTATGTAAGTGATGAACAATATCATATATTTACCATTTTTGACTCTGGTGTTGCCATAGAAAATAAAGAGAACCTCTTTGAAGCTTTTAAGAGTACTAAACTCAAAGGAAATGGTCTAGGACTCGTGCTCTCACGACAGATTTCTGAAGCTCATGGTGGTTCTGTAAAGTTAGTAGATAGTGTAAAAAAGTGCTTTGAGATAAAAATATCTAAATAATATCTATTTTGATGTCGCAATTGATGATTCTTTTATTAAAAATAAGTGAACCTTTAGCAGATATATAAAATAAAGAAATGGTATAACTTTTGTTAATAATTTAATATATTAGATTAGGATTATATATACCAATTATACATCAAAATAGATAGTTTTAGTATAGTTTGTCATTTTAGATGTAAACAGATAGTAATATATGTATCTTAGTGATTTATATCACATAAACATCACATAAATACAAATTGTGATATTTACTATCTGTTTACCTTCGTATTTCAACTTCACTTAAATAATAAAATGTAATAATTATCGTGAATTTTAATACAAAAGGGAGATATAACAATGAAGAAGAAAAATCCACTCGTTTTACTCGTTGCATTTTTTGCATTTATGTTAATTACTGAATCTATAGTAGTCGCTTATGATAAGAACCCACCGTTCAAACTCAATAAGTTGAAAAAATATACAGAAATTGATGCTAAAGGAAAAAAACTACAGGGGTATCAACCTATAAATGACGAGGTTGTTTTTATTAACTACGAACTTGGTATGCACTGTGTTGGTTTTTCGATGGACTACTGCTGTGTAATTCCACCATATAACTCCATTCAAGCACAGGCTGTAAGTGCTGGAAAAAGTGGTAAGTTACCAAAACTTTTAAGTCCAGATGACGATATAAAACTTTATTACTACACTAAAGACAACTCTTATAGTGAAGGTAATAAAATGCGTTACTGGAATGTTCCTAAAGATAGTGATGGTGATGGTCACCTTGATTCTGCTGGGGATAATGCAGCCAACTATGTTTGGACACACCTTTTTATCTATGCTGACTTAGAAGGGACTATTCCTGCTGGAGCTACTGATAAAGATCGTTTACGTATTGGTCGTCAAATTCCAGTAAAAATTGATGCTGGTCCTTCTGGTATGCCGCTCTCAGGTGGATACCTTGCATATGCAGGTAAGAATGGTTCAAATATTGTAATGACAGATACACTCGTTCCTCCTGTGAAAAATGTTAAGTTAGTATTAACAGCTTCTCATCTTTGGGATGCACTTGGTCTTCCTCTAACTGCATTTAATGACTCAACAAGAAAAGGTTCTATCCGTTCTGTAACAGAAAAAGATTTTCAACCATTTCAGTATTCAACTGTTGAAATGCATGATCGTACTGGTAAGAGTATGAAGGATAACAAAGGGAACTTAGTCTCTTACTTTGGTACAAATCCTGTTGATATTCCTAACTGTTATGCTTGTCACTCACGAAATGGTAAAGCTGCACAAATGGCAAGAGATGAAGGTCTAGGTGAGTCTGATAAAGAGTATGCTTATTGGAAAACATATGCAGATGAGTCGGAGTATATGGCAAGACTTTCTGAGTCTTCAATAAATATATTAGCACTTCATGATAAACATCATGGTACAACCTTTTTACGTGACTATGATGATAAAGCAAGTGGAAATAGACTTGGTAAAACTGGTATGGTTAACTGTGCGGATTGTCATGGTGACAATGTTTCAGGAAACTTACAAACACCACGTCCAACTGCCTCTGGGTATAAAGCAGTTAAAGCGAAGCCTTTAAGTGAAGCTATTCACTCTTTTCACCTGGCAATGGTTCCTATGCCTGATGGTGCAGGACGCTCTCAAGCATGTCAGTCTTGTCACCCAACTCACTTTCAAAATCCAAGCATGAATGATGATTCAAATCCATTCCGTGTTACGGATAGATATGGTGAAGGTCGTTTTTCAAAAAGTGACATAAGAACATCTGGTGGTGGTTGTTATGTGAGACGTGATGCTCACTCAAATCCAAATGCTAAACCTCCATTTTTCTTAAATGACTATGGTAAGTACCAACTTAATGAAGTGTCTATGAAAGATGAGCATGGCAATGACTCTGAGATGAGAGGACTTTACTGTACAAACTGTCACACTAAAGTAGCCCAAGGTATGCAAAACTATGATAATATCACTCATGATTCTACACAAACTGGAAAAACTTTAAGAAATAAAACACTTAAAGAGATTGTAGACGAGTTAGCTGGTGGAGATATGAAAAAGTTTAATGCTATTGCCGATCCAAAATCAACAGGTAAAAATGAAGTTCTAAAGTATTACTCTGAGCATAAATCAGCTGTGTTAGTGAAAAACGCAGGTAAAGATGGTAAGTTAGATCTTAAACCATGGAATCACCCAACTGGTGGAGATGTTCCATATGCAGCTGCTTCTGGTGGTGATGACTGGTGGTTATCAGCTTCTGAGCCTCACTGTGCAGATTGTCATTTAGCTCCATTTGTTGAGAGTGAGACGGGTGGAAAGTATTTTCCAATTGATTTACCAAATAAGTACTCTTTATATAGATACTCTAAGGGTCATGGTGATATCGCTTGTCAATCTTGTCATGAATCAACTCACGGTTTATACTCTACAAGATATGATGGTAAAGAACATTCAGTTGATGTAACTACTCATGAACAAGCACTTCAGTACTCACCAGATGGTGAATATGCAGGTCCTGTTACATGTTCAGCTTGTCATACAGTTAATGGCAAAGGTGTTCCACTACAACTTAAAGATACTGAGTATGCTGATGATTACTGGGCTTCAGTAACTTTAGCACACTTTATGAGAAGTGGAGATCAAAAACTTTCTGTTAACGAGTTAGTGAAAAAGTAYCCATACTCAAAATCTACAAAAATCGTTACAAAAGGTTGGAAATAACATTTCCTCACCTTACCTCTCTTTTTGAGGGGYAAATTTTATTATAATCAAACAAGGATAGCTTTCTTATGAACCAATATCTCAAATTTTTCTTTTTTCTTTCATTAATGAATATTTCACTCTACGGAGAAGTTGTTAAAACTTACTTTGAACATGGTGAGCTCAAAGCTGAGACAAACTATGTCAATGGAACAAATACTGAACTAGAAGAGGGTATTAAACATGGTGTGGAAAAAGTGTATTATGAGATGGGTGCTTTAGCTTACGATGTAAACTATGTGGCTGATAAGAGAGATGGAAAACTTACATGGTATGACAAAGAAGGCTATAAATTAGCAGATATGTTTTATAAAGATGGCAAACTGCAAGGGGCAGAGCAATCTTACTATGAAAATGGTAAAGTAAAACATAGAGTTACGTATATTAACGATATGAAAGAGGGAAAACAAGAAGAATTTTTTGATAACGGAGTTTTAGCTTTAGAAGTTGTCTATAAACATAATAAAAAAGAGGGTATGCAAAAAGAGTATAGCTTAAGTGGAAAACTATACACACAAGTACTTTATAAAAACAATTATAAAGAAGGAGTACAAGGGTGGTATAATGAAAAGGGAAATATCACAAGTAGTATATTTTATAAGATGGATAGACCCCTCAGCGTAATGAAAAAAGTGCAGACAAAAAAAGAGCAGCCTAACGTTCTAATACAGAGTATAAACTTTTCTCCACAAAAAGCGAAGTAGAGGGATATATCCCCTCTCTTGACACCTTCCATTATCTAACTTTCACTACAATGATTTTATATATATAAAGGCTTATAAATGAAACAAATTTTATCTTTCATCTCTTCGATGAAAACTATGGCAATTTTGATGTTAATATTCGCATTTTCAGTAGGCTATGCTACTATTGTTGAGAATGATTTTGGTACGATGACTGCTAAGGCAGAAATTTACAATGCACGATGGTTTGAGGTTCTTTTAGGTTTACTTGCATTGAACTTAACATTAAATATACATAAACATAAAATGTACACTTTCAAAAAAGCTCCAATATTTCTTTTTCATAGTGGATTTTTAATTATTTTACTCGGTGCTGCTATTACTAGGTATGCAGGTTATGAAGGTACTATGCACATAAGAGAGGGTGGTGAAGCATCTTCTATAGTTAGTAGTGATACATTTGTTGGGGTAAGTGCACAAAGTGCTGGTAAGGTTACTAGTGAATCTAAGAAAGTATATCTCTCAGAAAGAAGCCAAAACAGCATAGATATTTCATTATCTGTAAATGAAAAAAATGTAAATGTAAGTCTTATAGAGTATATTCCTGATGCTGTAGAAACACTTGTTGAAGATAAAGAACATGGAAAACCAATAGCAAAGTTTATGCTCACACAAAATGGTCAAGGTAAACCTGTAGCACTTGCACAAGGACAGTTTGTTAATGGTGGTTCTTTTATTATTGATTTTGGCTCAGGTGAGACATTTTCTAAACCTCTTATCTCTATCACACTCAAAGATGGCACTCCATATATCACACATGATGAAGCACTCTCTTCGTTTAGAATGGCTGATCGTGAAAAAGGTGAACTTAAAGCAAACAGTACTGATGAGTTAAATCTACTCGTTCTTTATACTACTCCAGATGGTGGAAGGTTTGTTCTCCGTGATTTTATGATGCATGCAGTTAAAAAGATGGTAAGTAGTTCTGCTTCAAGTATGAATAGAAAGATGAAAATGAATTCTGGTGGAATAGATGCTTTTCGTTTTAATGTAAATGTAGATGGTATTTCAAAAGAAGTATTAGTCTATGGTAAAAAAGGTACTATCAGTATCCCAACTGACACACTTATAAATGGTGTAAAAGTGGGTGTTTCTTATGGTGCAAAAGATATAAGCATCCCTTTTAAAATTCACTTAAATGACTTTGAACTTGATCGTTACCCTGGTTCAATGAGTCCAGCATCATATGCAAGTGAAGTGACTCTTATAGATGAAGAAGAGGGTGTAAACATACCATATAGGATTTTTATGAATAATATTTTAGAACACCGTGGTTATAGATTTTTCCAAGCATCTTATGATAGAGATGAAGGTGGTACTATCCTCTCTGTAAACCATGACCCAGGAACACTTCCATCATATTTAGGGTACTTACTTTTAGCTATAGGTATGTTCTGGTCACTTGTTTCTAAAAAACATAGATTTTCACGCCTTGCAGCAAAAGCTAAAAAAGCGAGTGATGCGAAAATAGTTCCAGCACTTTTGGCTCTTGGGCTTATCTTTAGTAGTGTGCCATCTGATGCAAACGCGGAAGACTTAGACCCTGCTATAAAAACTATACTCGCATTTGATAAAAAACACTCTGAAAAATTTGGTCAGTTAATAGTTCAAGATACCAAAGGTCGAATGAAACCTATGAATACACTTGCAACTGAGATTTTAGCAAAGATATATAGAGATTCATCATTAAAGGTTGGTTCATATACTCTAACACCAGATCAAGTAATACTTGGAATGATGATTAGACCAGATATTTACCGTACAGTAAAACTTATTCGAACTAAAGATCCTAAGATAAATGATGCTATCGGTGCACCTAGTGATGCTAAGTATGTCTCTTTTTCTCAGTTCTTTCATGATTCTGAGTCTATGAGAGGATATAAACTAGCAGAAATTATCGATGAAGCTGCAAGAAAAGAGCCAAAACATAGAAATAAACTTGATAAAGCTGCTCTTAAAATAGATGAAAAAGTAAATGTAGCTTATATGGTTTTTACAGGTTCTTTGATGAAGATATGGCCATTAAAAAGTGACGAGGCAAACAAGTGGTATGCAACTATAGAAGCATTAGAAACATTTGATAATACTCATGGTCTTAAAGTTCGTGATACAGCTGTAACATACTTTACATCAGTTGACAGAGCTCTAAAAAGTGGTGACTGGAGAGATAGTGACAAAGCCTTAAGTGCTGTTGCACAGTACCAAAAAGAGAATGGTTTTCGTGTGTACCCAAGTGAGAACAGTATCAAAGCAGAAATATTCGCAAACAAAGCAAATATTTTTGAGCGTATCTATCCACTCTACCTTTTAATGGGTTTTGTTCTTTTAGTACTTAGTTTTGCAAAAATTATTCAACCAAAATTAAAAATGGATCTTGTTACTAAAGGCTCACTTTACTTTCTTATACTTTTGTTTATAGCACACACTATTGGTTTAGCGCTAAGATGGTATATCTCTGGTCATGCACCATGGTCAAATGGTTATGAGTCTATGGTATATATCTCTTGGGCGACAGTTTTAGCAGGATTTATCTTCTCTAAACGTTCATCTATGACTTTAGCTTCAACAGCGATACTCTCGGGTCTTATCCTTTTTGTAGCACACTTAAACTGGATGAACCCGCAGGTGACAAACCTTGTACCGGTGCTAAACTCTTACTGGTTAAGCATACATGTAAGTATGATTACAGCTTCGTACGGTTTCTTAGGTCTAGGAGCACTTTTAGGTTTTATAACACTTTTACTTTTTGTAATTAAAACGCAGAAGAATGAAAAACAGATAACACTTTCTATAAAAGAGTTAAACTCTATAAATGAGATGAGTTTAATGGTTGGTTTAGTTCTTTTAACTGTTGGAAATTTTCTTGGTGGGGTCTGGGCAAATGAGTCTTGGGGACGCTACTGGGGTTGGGATCCAAAAGAGACATGGGCACTAGTTACTATTTTAGTTTATGCCGTAGTAATTCACTTAAGATTTATAAAGTCACTTTATAGTGAGTTTAACTTTAGTGTTATCTCTTTACTCTCGTTTACATCAGTACTTATGACATACTTTGGTGTGAACTACTATCTTGCAGGTATGCACTCATATGGCAAAGGTGATCCGGTTCCCATACCAGACTTTGTTCCAGTGACTTACTCTATCTTAGCTGTGGTAATACTCCTTGCGTTTAGAAACAGAAAGATAGTTTAGGTAGTAGTAGTGGCGTTTACTGGTTTTTCTAAAAAGACCCTACAGTTTTTAAAAAAAATTAAAAACAACAACAATAAAGAGTGGTTCGCCGCTCACAAATCTGAATATGAAAAGTACATTTTGAATCCATCTCGTCTCTTTGTAGAAGAGATGGGTGAACACCTCCAAGCCTTAGAGCCTACCATAAACGCAATCCCAAAAATAAACAAATCATTGTACAGAATTTACAGAGACTCAAGAAGAATGGGTGCTAATAAAATGCCTATAAAAGAGAGAATAGGCATAATATTTTGGCAGGGTAATAACAAACGTATGCAGAGTTCTTGTTTTTATATGCATTTCTCATATGAAGAGTTAATGGTTGCTGTGGGTGTGAGATGGTTCGAGAAACCAATGCTTGACGCATTTCGTGAGTACATAAAAAATGATAAAAAACGAAAAGAACTACAGAGTATTCTTACAAACATAAAAGAGAAGAACAAGGGTTATACATATCTAGAAAAGGGCTATAAGCGCTACCCTAGAGGTTTTAATTCTGATATGTCAAACGCAGACCTTTCTCTTTACAAGGGTATGGCTACATTTAAAACATTAGACCCTCATATCATAGAAGATGGTAATAAACTTATAGAAAAACTCTACGAAATCTATGAAGATATGCTACCATTGCAACAATTTATGTATGAAGTTAGTTTAAGAGTGAAAGAGGATTAAAATGGAATTAATCTGGAATGAGAGGAAATGTGAAGAGAAAGTCCACCAAGCCTTAGACAAAGCAGTAGATAAATGCTACACAAAAAAGAGCTTCAAAAACGACAAAGAAAGAATAGAGTTTTTGTTTGAATTGTATGCAGAGTATATCAGTGTGTCATAGAACAGAAAGCTCTTCATTAGATCTTAAAGAGGTAGATAATATAAATGTTATTATTGAATCAACAAGAGATGATAGTATTGAAAATGTGAAAGTTCTAAAAAATATTTCATTTCATAATGATATTTTACTATCAAGTGACACTTTAGATTATAAGATGATTAAAGAAAAGAATCGTTCTGGTTTAATAGGGTTCTCATCGATTAAATTTATTAATTGTTCATTTAGCTTTATATCAATAAAGGTAATCGATAAAAAATATATTTTTGAAGAGTGTGATATGTCAAATATATCTTTTTTACAATATCAACATTCTGGGACTAACAGACTGATAATAGTTGGAGGTTTAATAGGAACCTTTCATATAGAAAAGAAACAATTTTTAGAAAAATTTTATATAAATAAACAAGATGGTAAAAATGATAGAATTACAAAGATTAATACTCTGATTATTAAAGATACTATATTTGAAAAAAATTTTAAATTACATAATTGTGTGGTTGATAGAATATTAATAGAAGATACAGATTTCAAAGAAAATGCTGACTTCTATATGAGTGAGTTTAGAAGAGGAATTTTAGAAGAAGACAGTAAAGAAAAAATTAATAAAGATGATATAGGATTTAACGCAATCAACTTTGAGAGTTTAGCACTCTTTGGAGATACTGTATTTCATAAGAAACTTATTTTTAAATATGTAACATTTAAAGGACATAATCATTTTAAAAGTGCAGTGTTACATAAAGGATTAGATTTAGAATATACAAATATTCAAAATGAAATAAATTTTTATGGCTTAACAATATTAAATACATCTACAACTTCTCAAGAAACATGTAGAATAATAAAACATCAATTTGAAAAGCTAGGTAATAAAATAGAAGCGAATAAGTATCATGCTTTAGAACTGGAACAAAAAAAGAATACTTTAGAAGCAGAAAGACCAAGAAAATGGCTTGAGTATATTGTTTTCAAAATGCATTCTTTGAGTTCGAAACATTCCACAAATTGGTTTAGACCACTATGGTTATCTTTACTAGTTACTATAATGACAGTTTTTTTTGTAAATATTGAGCTCGTAATGGATTTATTGACTCAAAGACTATCATTTAAGCTTGAATATTTTTATAATGTCTGGAATGAATTTTTTAAGTATCTTTATATATTAAATAAAGATGAAAAGTTAGTAGAATCACCATTTATTTTTTTACTAAATAAAATATTTTTAGGTTACCTATACTACCAATTTTTAATCTCTGTTAGAAAAGACACGAGAAAATAATGAAAAAGTTTTGCATATTGTCATGTTTCTTAGTTAACACTTTGGTAAATGCTACTATCAAGAAAAAGGCCTGATATGACTTCCAACACTATCCAAACGCTAACAACAAATTTTGAATCATTTGTGAATGAGACAGATGAGAAGATAGAGTTTTGGTTTGCTAGAGACCTGCAACATCTTTTAGGCTATACAAAATGGGATAACTTTAAAAATGTACTTTTTAAAGCGCAGACGGCTTGTGAAGTCAGTGGTCATGAGATTGAGCATCATTTTGCCGAGGTCGGGAAAACGATAGAAATGCCTAAAGGTGCGACAAAAGAGATAGATGACTTAATCCTTACTAGATTCGCTTGTTACCTCATAGCTCAAAATGGAGATTCTAAAAAAGAGCAAATTGCTTTTGCTCAAACTTACTTTGCAATTCAAACTAGAAAAGCAGAATTAATAGAACAGAGATTTTTAGAGAGTGAAAGAGTTCAAGCAAGACAAAAGTTAGTTGAGACAGAAAAAGAGCTTTCAGTAGTTATATTTGAACAGACAGGTGGAAATAATAACTTTGCGATTATTAGAAGCAAAGGAGATCAAGCACTCTTTAGTAGAACAACTGCACAAATGAAAGTTATATATAAAATTAAAGATACAAAACCTTTAGCTGATTTTATGCCGACCATTTTATTAAAAGCAAAAGATTTTGCAACTGAAATAACTATACATAATGCAAGAGAAAATAATATGAGTAGTGAAAATCAAATATCTAATGAGCATATAACGAATAACACAGCAGTTAGAGAGACCTTACTTTCTCGTGGTATAATACCTGAAAAACTTTTACCAGAAGAAGATGTGAAAAAAGTACAAAGAAAGTTAAATTCAGAAAGTAAAAAAGCTTTGAGTAATATTTCAAAGTTGAAGAAAGAGGACTAAATGGCAAAAGAAGCAATAATACTGCTAAACATGGGTGGACCAAACAACCTTAACGAAGTTGAAATGTTTTTAACAAACATGTTTAACGATAAAAATATTTTAACTATGAAGAGTGATTTAGTACGTAAGTTTGTTGGAGGTATGATAACCTTCTCAAGAACTGAGTCTTCACAAGAGATATACAGACAACTTGGTGGAAAGTCTCCCATAGTTGGGCATACTAAAAACTTAGTAAAGAAACTTCAAGAGAGACTTGGGAGTGATGTTATAGTTGATTTTGTTATGCGTTACACTCCGCCTTTTGCACCAGAAGTAATAGAACATCTTCAAAAAGAGAATGTAGAAAAGATTTATCTAATTCCTCTGTATCCTCAGTACTCAACAACAACTTCAAAGTCTTCTTTAGAGGATTTTGAAGAGGCTTATCATAAGGTAGAAGGTGATGCTCTTTTAGTTGAGATAAAACACTTCTTTGAAAATGAAAGTTATAATAAAAGTGTTTTAGAAAGTATAAAAAAGAGTGTAAACGGTGATGACTATCGAGACTTTGATGTAATCTTTTCTGCTCACGGTTTACCAAAGAAGATAGTAAAAGCTGGAGATGTATATGAAAAACATATCAACAAGCATATAGCTATTTTAAATGAAATGCTCAAAAAAGAGGGCATGGATTTTCATGAGACACATCTTGCCTACCAGTCAAAAGTTGGTCCGCTAGAGTGGCTCTCACCATCGCTTGAAGAGAAGTTACAGGTAGTACGTAACCGCGGAATAATAGTTGTGCCTATAGCATTTACCATAGATAACTCTGAGACTGACTTTGAACTAGAAGTAGAGTATAGAGAGATAGCTGAGAAGCTAGGGTTTAGAGAGTACAGAGTATGTAGATGTCCTAATGATAGTGGACTCTTTGTAGATGCTTTATGCGAAATTTATGAAAAGATGAAATAATGCAAAATATAGTAATATTTGATATGGATGGAACTTTAATAGACTCTAAAAAGGATATCACAATTTCTGTGAATCATGTAAGAGAAGTGCATTATAGTTTAGAACCTTTAAGTGAAGAGTTTATCGTTGAAGCTATAAACAAAGAGGTGAGAAATCTACCTGAACTTTTTTATGGAACTCAGGAGTATAAAAAAAAAGATATGTTGGTTTTTGAAGCTCATTATGAAGAACAGTGTGTGAAAAGTCCTTATCTTTATGCGGGTATACAAGAAATACTTGATGCCTTAAAAAATGCAAATGTTCAACTCTCAGTCGCTACAAATGCTCCTACAAAATTTGCAAAAAGGATGTTAAGTTCTTTAAATGTTGCACATTATTTTGATGTGATAATTGGTGCTGACGCTGTGAGCCATTCTAAACCTAGTCCTGAGATGCTTTATAGAATTCTTGAGCATTATGACTATGACAAAGAGAGAGATAGAGCCTTAATGGTAGGTGATAACTCAAAAGATATTTTAAGTGCGCAAAATGCAAACATAGATTCACTTTTTGCTACTTGGGGGTTTTCACCTGAGACTGACTTTGCAAATAGAGTCGATACACCCCAAGAAATACTCTCTATCGTTTTATAAAAAATTATGATAAAATAGTTATATGTAATCATAGGAGAGTAAAATGTTTGATAGCGATATACTTTTAGCCTTTACTTTTATGGGGATTCTCTTTTTAAGACAAATCGTTATCATCAAACGTCCTAATAAAATCAATTACGCACCTTTGATGATAGGGATTGGCTCTATCGCTACTCTTGTTCACTTTATCATTCATCCAGAGAGTACAGATATGCTTTTAGTCACAAGAGAATCTCTTTTTCCTCTTTTAGTTTCACTTTTACTCTACACAGTTATGAATATTTTGCACCAAACACAACTTTCTCAAAGTGCGAGAACACAAGAAGAATTTATCAAAGTTTTAGTAAGTGAGATAGCACAACTCAAAGAGTTTATTTACGAAATAGAAACTAAGATGACACTTGCACAACAAGAAGAACGCAGGGCACAAGAAGAGATACGTAGTCAGTTTAAAGAAGATGTAACAGCCTTAGATACTATTCAGTGTAACCAAACAAAGTTTATTGGTAACTTTGAAGAGATGCGTGGTTGGCATGATGCTGTGAGTAAAGGTTTTGAGTATTTTACTGCAGTGCAGTTACCAGAATTTGACAATGTAGTTCATAAGCATATAGACATACTTAGAGTTGCAGAACAAGACCATTATAATAAGCTCAATTCTTTACTTCAAAAAGGGCTAATAAGTAAAGGAAGTATTTCTGACGATATAGATACACTCAAAAAGAGTTTAAATAGTATGAAACATATTTCTGATGAGATAGCTACAAGTATAGTAAAACATACGCTCTCACAACTTTCAGATGTCACAAAGTCTTTTGAATCTCAAATAATGGGTCTAAAGTCTCATACGGAGAGTGTGACTACATCTTTGAGTGAAGGGGAAAATACTCTAGGAAATATCAGAATTCAAAGTGAACTGATAATGAAACAGATGATTTTATCTGCGAATAAAATGAATGAGTTAGAAGAACAAAATAGTGGACTTCATGATATTTACGCAACACTTAAAGAGATTATAATAGATGTAGAGGTTGTAAAGTCTGACTATGTAAAAGCTCAAGCACAGTTAGGTCTAATATCTAGTGATCTTGCAAAAAGTAAGGATGCAGAAGTCTTAGAAATGAGAAAGAAAATAGATGACTTGAGTGAAAACTTGTCTCTTAAAATAGAAGAGTCTTTAGCAAAAATACATGAGCATTATCATATGGCAAATGGTGAGATAAGTCAAAGTGTAAAGATACTTGCTAAACAAGCACAACTCAAGTCTGGATATGGTGATATAGAAAATTCATAAGAAAGAGCTGTTTAGGCTCTTTTTTATGATGTCAAACTTATGCTTGGTAAGCTTCCTTCTCTTTAGCTATTAAAACTCCAGCTAAAAAAGTATAAGCATCAGACCATGCATTGATAACTTCATCAGTAGCGCCGTCTCCCAAAATTTCTTTTATAGCTGCTAAAAGAGCTTCTCCAACCCATGGATAGTGGTGTGGTTGAATGTCTAATTTAACATGAACACTAACCATTTTTTCTATACCTTTACCAAGTGCTCCTAAGTTGTCAATATTTGCAGCATATGCATAAATAGCGTTTGCTAGTTTTTTATACTGATCTGGAGTAGCATTTTTTAATAACTCTTTTGCCTCAGGGTGTGCAGTAAAAAGATTTACATACATTGCTTGCGTGATAGCTTCTCCGTGTTCTTTTAGTACAGGGGCAGTGCTTTTAATTATTGCTTTAGTTTCTTCAGTCATTTTATAAATCCTTTGTTTGATTGAGCGAAGTATACAGTGTAAGAAGACTTTTAAAAATGATAATTGTCAATAAATAAGACAATTTTTGTCTTATTTAATTAAAACATAACCAGTAGGTGTTTTTTGCAGTTTTTTATCATTTATAAGACCATTGAGATTTCTAGAAAATGTTTCAGGACTGATGCCTAAAAGTGTGGCAATTTCATACTTTTTGAGTTTGGAAACTATGGAAGAATTTGTGTTATAGAAATGCAGTATTTTCTCTTTAGCTGTTGAAGCGATATTAAGATGTATGTTTTGTTGGAGGAGCTGTATCTTGGACAAAAGAGAGTTTATTATTTCTGTAGATACTTTAGGCTTAGATAAAAAAGACTCTCTAAACTTATTCATCTCTATTTTGAGTACACGACCATCAGTTTTAAAAACGGCAGAAGAGGGGAAGGGAACACCTCTGAGCATAGCTGCTTCTGCTACAAGTGAGTAAGGCGAAAAAAAACCTATAACGATTTCGTTACTCTTATTGTCATGCTTAAAAACACTGACATTGCCCTCAATGAGTATGAGCAGATATTTACCCATCTCTCCACTCATAAAAAGAAGTGAATCTTTTTTGTAGCTACTAAATGAAGATATTTGAGTAAGATTATCAAGCTCTTCTTCGCTCAACTCTTTAAAAAGGTATATTTTTTTTAGTATCTCTTTCATATAGAATAATTATATCAAAAATTGGCTATTGTTCACGTAAAAAACAACCCTATACTAAAATAATTCAAATACTTTATGCTAAAGAGAGATATTCCCATTTTATCTTCTAAATTTTAACATTTTAAATACTGTATGTTATAAGCTCAAATTTGATAGAATACACATATTATAAAAGTATCAAAAGGGTTAACAATAATGAGCGAAAGAAAAGATTTTTTACGTACAATAGTTGAAGCAGACATAAAGTCAGGCAAGGTAAAAGAAGTTGTTACAAGGTTTCCACCAGAGCCTAATGGATTTCCACATATTGGACATGCCAAGTCTATCGCTATAAACTTTGGTATCGCTCGTGATTATAATGGTCACTGTAACCTAAGAATGGATGATACCAATCCTACAAAAGAAGATACAAAATACGTTGAAGCTTTAAAAGATGCCGTAGAGTGGTTAGGCTTTACTTGGAATGACGATGTTTGTTACACGTCTGATTATTTCCCTAAAATTTATGACTATGCAATAGAGCTTATTAAAATGGGTAAGGCTTATGTAGACAGCCTACCAGAAGACGAAATTCGTGAGTACCGAGGCACTGTTACCGAAGCGGGTAAACGCAGTAAGTATGCTGAGCGTAGCGTTGAAGAAAACCTTGATTTATTTGAGAGAATGAAAAATGGTGAGTTTAAAGATGGTGAGCATATACTAAGAGCTAAAATCGATATGTCAGCGGCAAATATGAAAATGCGTGACCCTTTGATGTATAGAATACGACATGCTGAGCATTTTAGAGCAGGCAACACTTGGGCAGTTTACCCTATGTATGATTTTGCTCATTGTTTATCTGACTATATCGAAGGTGTTTCTCACTCTATCTGTACGCTAGAGTTTGAAAACAACCGTGATATTTATAACTGGGTACTCCAAACTCTTAAACTGACTCCTCCACGTCCTTACCAGCATGAGTTTGCACGTTTGGGCATCAACTACACTGTTATGAGTAAACGCAAGCTCTTAGAGCTTGTAGAGGGTGGACAAGTAGACGGATGGGATGACCCGCGTTTACCTACCATAGCTGGATATAAACGCAGAGGCTATACACCAGAGTCAATTTTGGCTTTTTGTGATTCAGTAGGTATAGCAAAAGCAAACTCAATGGTAGATGTTTCACAACTAGAGTTTTGTATACGCGATGACTTAAATCCAAAGGTACCTCGTGTTATGTGTGTACTTGATCCTCTTAAAATAACACTAGTAAACTATGAAGGAAGTGAAGAGATAGATGCTTCTTACTATCCACACGATGTTCCAAAAGAGGGAAGTAGAAAACTTCCTTTCTCAAATGAGATTTGTATAGAAAGAGATGACTTTATGGAGAATCCTCCAAAGGACTACTTCCGTCTTACTCCTGAGCAATCAGTACGACTCAAAGGTGCTTATATCATCACTTGCAAGGAAGTTATAAAAGATGCTAGTGGCAATGTCATAGAGATAAAAGCAGAGTACTCAAAAGAGTCTAAAAGTGGTTCAGACACATCTGGCATAAAAGTAAAAAGTGCTATTCATTGGGTAGATGCCAAGAGTGCAAAAGAAGTAGAAGTAAGACTTTATGACAGACTTTATTCTGTTGAGTCCCCAGAGGGAATAGAAGACTTAAATCCAGGTTCCCTGCAAGTTGTCAAAAATGCTCTTATCGAGCCTGCTGTGATAAATGAAAAACCTGATGAGAGATTTCAGTTTGAGAGACAAGGGTACTTTTATGCTGATCCTATTGATTACACAAACTCCAAACCTGTGTTTAACAAAATAGTTGGACTTAAAGGCTCTTGGGATAAAAAGAGTAAAAAAACTGAGACACCAGCTAAGACACAAGTAAAAAAAGAACAAGTTGATGGTGAAGTTGTAGCTATGAGTGAAGCACAAACAGCACTCTTTACTAAGTACACAACTGAGCTGAAACTAAACTCTGAAGTTGCAAATACTCTTGCTCGWGACGCCCAACTTTCAGCATTTTACGAAGAAGCACTATCACAGCTTAATAGCCCTGTGAGTTTAGCTAACATCGTGACAAATGAAGTTGCAAGGGAACTCAAACAGATGCAAGCAGACGAGTTGAAATTTTCTCCAGTTCAAATTGCTGATCTTGTTAAAATAATAGATGATGGAACTATCTCAAATAAAATAGCAAAACAAGTGTTTGAAGAGATGGTAAAATCAGGAAAGAACCCAAAACAAATAGTAGAGGACAAAGGACTTGTTCAGATAAGCGACCCTGCAATAATTTCAGCTATTATCGATGAGGTAATAGAGAAGAACCCAGATAATGTTGCTAAGTTTAAAGCGGGTAACACTAAACTTCTAGGCTTTTTTGTCGGACAAGTACTAAAGAGTACAGGTGGAAAAGCAAATCCACAAGTAGTAAATCAACTTGTAGCACAGAAACTAAAGTAATGGAAGTAGTTCAAAACTTAGCTACTTCGAGTGAAGTCTTAGACACGCTAGCAAGAGACCCAAAGGTTGATGAACTTAGTAAAACTTTTATCGCAAGGCATCCAAACACAAGTGCTAAAACTTTAGTATACTTACTAAAATATGACAAGATAGAGATGATGGGCGCTATTGCTGCACATAGCAACACTTCACCTGAGATTTTAGAACTTATGGTAAAAAGTAGTGATAAGTTATATACACAGTATAAGTTGGCTCAAAACCCACACACGCCAGCAGATGCACTAGATGAGTTGTGTGATGAGTCGGAGAGTGAGCACCTAAGATTAGCTATAGCTCAAAACCCAAGCACTTCACAATTAACGCTAAAGGGTCTATTTGATGAAAGTGTACTTATAAGCATAGAAGCCAAAAAAAATTATGATTATCAAGAATTTTTAAAACAACAAGAAGGATAAAAATGACTAACGAAGAGATAGTTCAAGCGTTTAAAGACTTTGACAAAGACAAATATAGCCTAATAATTTCAAGTACTAGTAGTGAGAATTCTCCTCTGACAAACTACGCGCCTTTTGTAAAAATAGGTGAAGATTATTTTGTAAGCGTAAGTCAAAATTTGCCTCATTTCGTAAATATGGCTGAGACAAAAAGGGCACATATACTCATCATAGAAGATGAAGCAACAGCTGACCATATCTATGCAAGAAAAAGACTCTACTTTGGTGCATCTTGTGATGTTGAAGAAGATACAGAGAAGATTTTTAAACTCTTTGATGAGCGCTACGGTGATAAACTCTCATTTTTGAGAGATATGAAAGATTTTAAAATAGTCAAAATCACACCAGAAGAAAGAAGCCTAATACTCGGGTTTGGAGCAGCTTATAAAATGGGTGTAGATGGTCAGCTTTTGAATAAGAGTATCTCGCATAGTTAGAGAACCTCTTCATTTTTAAAATTTTGACACACACTCGTAAAGTTGGGAAACTGTTTATATGCATTTGCTACATGAGTGATAGGTACTAAGTACTTAGGTGGAAGCTGATGTTCACCACTAAATCCAAGTACTATGGCCGGTGGTTCATAGACTACATCACAGGTCTCCAAAGCTACAAGTGCATCTGCTCTTGGAATTATCATATGAAAGATAAAGAGCAGTTTGTCTATTGGGATAAACTCCATACCTAAAGGGCTGTCGTTTTCAGGGATATGAGTTAATATTATTTGCTTTAGAGTATCGACTAAGTCTTCATCTACATCCACATTACGAACATTTTCTTTTGTAACATAATGAAAATAATCTTCAAATGGGTGTTTAGGGAGTTTATCTAAAAGCTCTTTTACAGAAGAATGATTCAAGTCCAACCATTGTATTTTTTTTATAATAGTTTTTGCATCATTTTGTAAAGAGACGATACCTGCTAAATAACTTTCATCTCGAAGTTTTAAACCAGCCAAGTCAGCCAAAGACCCAGTAAAGTATCCATAAAATTTATCTGTATTTAGATATTTTTCTGTTTTTTCAAATTTGTTTTTTTTGAGATCTAAATGAAGCTCTGTGGATTCTTTTTGAACATTTAAGAGCTTATATGGAGTGTTAATATCAAAATCACTAAAAAGTTCTTCATCCCACTTTCCATTTTTTTTCTCAAAGAGATAAAGCTCTTCATCTTGTAGATGTAAGTCTATTAAGTCATCAAAGTCTTTATTTATTTCATCAAGTAATTTGTATCTTTTAATCTCTAACTCTTTTATTTGTGCAATAGCGTTTCGATGTAAAACTACATTTTTTAAATTTTCATCATTTACAAGAGCGAGTCTCCCTTTAAATGGCTCCATCTCACTTGGCTTATAATATTTTTGTAAAATTATTTTTCCAGAAACAGCAAACTTAGATATATAACTAAACTCTTCACTAGAGTTGATACCCACCCAAACTGCCTCACAAATATGACCAACACTTGTGTCAGTAACTAACTCTTCGCCAACAAGAAAAATAGGTTTAACACCTGTGTAGACAGTTGGATGCATAAAATCTTTTATGGCTTGACTAATATTAAATTGCTCCATACAGATGCACCCTTCATATTTTTTGCAAATCCTACTTAGATTGTATTGAATAAGAGGTTCATTAATAAGTTAATTGTTAATTTTAAACATAGAATACAAAACAAGTTAAGTATTTAACTTTTACTTCCTAAGTGATGATTTAGAAGTACTTTTAGTTCCTTGTCAGTTAAACTCTCTTGATGCGTTTTTGAGTATATAGAGATTAATACTATTTTGTCTTTAACTCTTTTGTAGATAATAAGTCTAAAGCCAGCACTTTTACCTGTTGGAATGGATGAATTGTGGATTCTTTTTTTATAAAGATTAAATCCGAGAGAAATTCCTAAGTCATTTTTAGTTTGAATTTCATCAACAGCATTTTTCAAATCTGATTTTAATAGTTTAAACTTTTTAGATAACTTTTTCGCTTCTTTTAAAAAGTTTTCACTATATTCAATCATCCAAAGAATCCCAAAGTGTGTCTATTTGGTGGATGTTTCCATCTTCTATATCTTGTAAGCCATTTTTTATAGAGTGCAGCAGTTCTCTTGCTTCTACTTGTTTTAAGGCTTCATTCATTAACTCATACTCATCTTTTGAAATGAGTACCGCTTCAACTTTATTATTTTTTAAAATAGCAAGTTTTTCTACACTGTTTTCTTTTATTAAAGTGAGGTATGAACCAAATTTTTTAGCAAACTCTGATGAAGGTATAAGTTCATCTGTTCTATAAGCAACCATTTTAAAACCTCCATATATTCCGTAGTATTTTGTGTATATTATAGCACAATATTATCAGCTAAAGAAACATCTTCTGAAGCGCTGCTTTGTTAAATGAAAAATAAGAGGCCCTAGATAGACTTCAAGAAAAGCTTGCTATAATCACATATTAAATAAAAAGAGGAACAATGCATACATCTCAAATCGCAATACCAGTACTAGAGGGTTATAAAAATGAAAAACTCAGTGGAGAAAGAATCGACTTTTTAATCAATCAAGCGAATGAACAACTTGAAGAAATATCTCAAAAAGAAGAGATATATAGTGATTTTTTAAAGCAGATCAATGCACCAAAAAAGATAGACAAGATTATTTTATGGATACTTCTCATGTCAAATGAAACAGTATGCGAAGACTATATAGATGAGTTTAAGAAAAACTTTAGAGACATAATCCCTGTAAGTGATTTAGCTGATTTACTACTCCATGTTATTCACTTGAAAAAAGTTCAAGGCATTGATGTAGATGGAATTGACTATTTACTAGAATATGAAGGGGAGTGCATAGAAGAAGTGGATCAGTTTGCCTTTACAAATGCACTACTTTACATCCAAAAATCAAAAGAAGTAGAGATGGAGTTCTAAGGTGCAAATTGCTTCTTTTTGAAACACTTAATCATTTAAAATTAAGTATTAGAGTAAATAATACTTAATTTTATTTTTTTAATTTATACTATATAAAAGGAGTAAACTATGAAAAAACAAACAATAGCAATTCACCATGGATACGAAAAAGATTCACAGATGACGATGGCTGTTCCAATTTATCAAACAACAGCATATGAGTTTGAGAGTGCCGAACAAGCGGGTAATCGTTTTGCCTTAAAAGAACTTGGAAATATATATACACGTTTGGCTAATCCGACTTCAAATGTTTTAGAAGCACGTGTTGCTGCTATGGAAGAAGGGATCTCAGGTGTAGCTACAGCAAGTGGACAATCTGCAATTTTTTATGCTGTAGCTAATGTTGCCGAAGCAGGAGATAACATTATTATCTCTGATAAGCTTTATGGTGGTTCTGTTACACTTTTGACACATACGATGAAACGTTTTGGTATTAGTGCAAAAGTCTTTAACAGCGAAACAGCTGAAGATTTAGAAGCGCTTATTGATGATAAAACTAAAGCTATCTTTTTTGAATCTCTTTCAAACCCACAGATTGCTATTGCGGATGTGAATGCTATAGTAAAGATAGCACAAAAGTATAAGGTGTTAACTATATGTGATAACACTGTTGCGACACCTGCTTTATTTAACCCCATTAAACATGGTGTTGATGTTGTAGTTCATAGTACTAGTAAATATATAACAGGTCAAGGCCTAGCAATGGGTGGAATGATTATAGATCGTGATGGACTGAGCGATTTTTTTAAAGATAACCCGCGTTATGAACATTTCAATCAACCAGATGAATCGTATCATGGTTTAGTGTATACAGATTTACCTTATCCACCTTATAATTTACGTATACGTTTAAGCCTCTTACGTGATATTGGTGCAGTACCTGCTCCTTTTAACAGTTGGTTACTCATTCAAGGTTTAGAAACTTTGAGCTTGAGAATGAAAGAACATTCTAGTAATGCACTCAAAGTTGCTCAATTTTTAAGTACTCACCCGAAGGTTAAAAAAGTAAGTTATCCTGGACTCAAAGAAGATAGTAAAAATTCTCGGGTAGAGAAGTACTTCAAAAATAGTATGTGCAGTGGTTTATTGAACTTTGAGTTAGAAACTTTCGACAAAGCAAAAGATATGATGGATAAAACAAATATTTTCTCTATAGTTGTTAATATTGGAGATTCTAAATCCATCATTACACATCCCGCATCAACAACACATCAGCAAATTCCCGTTGATCAACTTATAAAGATTGGTGTTGGAGCAGAACTTATTCGATTGAGTATTGGTTTAGAAGATTGTGATGATTTAATTGAAGATTTAAGACAAGCTTTAGAACAAGTATAAGAAGATGACAAGAGTGTGAAAGGAAAATATATTCCTTTCAGATCTAAACAATAAAACATGAATAATACTAAACCCCAAATCTTTTTATTTACAGATGGAAGTGTGAATCCTCAAAGTGGTGTAGGCTTTGGAGCATATTTACTTCTAGATACATCAGATTTTCTTTCTTCTGAAATAGAAAATAAAATTGTAGGTAAAAGGTTTGATAATACATCTTCCACAAAATTAGAACTAGAAACACTTCTATGGGCTGTAAATGATGCAGACCTGAAAGACTGTAAAGTTACAATTTATACCGATTGCCAAAATATTATAGGACTAAAAGAGAGAAGAGATAGGTTTGAGAAAAATGACTATATCACTGGTAAAGGGAAATTGATAAAGAACCATGAGCTCTACAAAGAGTTTTATAAAATAACAGATATTTTAGATTGTGAACGTATAAAGATAAAAGGTCATAAAAAGTCATCTACAAAAAATGATATAGATGAAATTTTTACTCTTGTTGATAAAGCTACAAGAAAGGCTCTTAGGAAAAGTAGTTTCTAGTCTCTCAATTATTTTTGATACAATACGAAAAATATAATATTTTGGTACCTTATACAAGGAGTTTAGCATGCAGATACGAGTCTACTACGAAGACACTTCTTTTCCTACAATTGCCGGAAACTGTAGGAAATAAAGGCTCTATTTTTAGAATATTTCCTGTATATTAGGAAATTAAGTGAAGTTTAGTGTCCGTTTTTGGTACCGATTTATCCATGGATAGAGAATCTTATTGACTACGTTATAAATGATATCAGATAAATCTTACACAAAAAATACTATCTTTAATCTCGTAATGTAGAATTTTTTTACAACTTTTTTTCTATAAAATCTACTTTATAGTTAAGTTTGGATTACCGTAATAATGTAAATTACCCCAAACAGCAGGGTTTATATTTTGTTCGCTCATTTCTAGCATAATTTGATGATGTATTTCTCCTAAAGTTAAAGTATCATTTAATTTAGCCATAAACTTTTTATAGTAAAAATATGCTATATCGATATGTAAGGGCCATGATGGTGCAATAACTCCGATAGCACCATTTTTTAATAAATTAGAGACTAAAGAATTAACATCATATGAAATACGACTCTTTGATTGTTTACCAGCATGACATACAAAAAGTACTATGAATTTATTTCCATCTAAAATTTGGTTAAGTTGGATTTTTCTATCACCATTCATAAAGTAAACTTGTTGTGTCTTGTCAATATCAGAACCTCCATGTGTAATTAAGAAAGCGATATCCTTTTTTAATTTTTCTGATGGAACTCCATTTGTTAGCTCCGTTACATTAATTTTATTATCTTTGTTGAACCGACTAAGTCTTGAAAATAACATATTGATGGTCATATCACCACTATCGCAAGGTGCCCAAATAGCGATATTATTTTTAATTGACATAGTCTTGCAAAAATCTTTCTCGATGCTAAAGCTCAAGGATATTGGGCCTTCTAATGAAATAAATTTATTTTTAATATTTTTATAAAAATTATGTGGAAAGTAAGAATTATCGAAGGATCTAAGAAGTATTAGAGGTTTAGAAGAAAAATCGTAATTAATTACAAAATTCGTAATTTTTTGATCGATTTTTAATTTACAATTTTCTTGTAAATTACTATGTCCTGCATAAGAAAAAAAATCATCTTCACTTGTTTCTTTTACATTTAATAATTCTTTATTTAGGTTAACCCAGTTATAAGTTTCCTTATCTGTCCAATTTAATTTTAATAAATTTTCTACACCTTTTTCATTAATTGTCAATCCATAATTACTACTAGATGATGATGATGCTAAAATGCATACTGAACCATTTAAAAGTTTTGAAAATTCGATACACTTATTTCTAAAAATATTTATTAATTTAGTACTTGATTCTTCTTTTTCTTTAGACTCTATTCTACTTGCATCATCGTTATTCACATCTCTTGTAAATTCAGGAGATAATAAAAAAAATAAGCATAAATAAATATTGTCAATATCCTTAATTGAATCAATTAAATCAAATCCTTGCTTTGCAATAACAGATAGGTTTTTATTATCAAATCCTATGTCATGTGTATATAACACTTCTGACATTTGAGAAAGAGCATCCTTTAATATTTGAAATGATTCTATAGAGGGGAAGACATGTGCATGGATATTATCATATACATGCACACCTATAATATCTTTAAAGTATGTAAGGTCTTTTGTAAATGTATTTTCACAAGTTGGATTCCTTTTTATCAATTGAAATATGATAATTAGCCATGGGTATATAGCAGTAGTACCTTCATTTCTAAATCTATCTTTAAATGAACTTAATGTTTTTTTTGTTATTGATTCAACTTTATCTAGATCTTCTGATAAAAAGGTTGTAGCTAGTACAGTATTTGCAGAGAACCTTGTTTGTTCATCATTAATGATAGAAATATGCACATCATTAAATGTCATCATCATTTCATAAGCTTCTATATCTCTAAGTAATTTTAAAAACATGATTTTTATTTCGTGGATATATTTGTCGGTAGTCTTATTTATTCGTATGGAATAAACAATTGATAAAGACATATAGATTGATGTGAAATGAGATGCTCTTTGAAACGAATAGACATGTGCTAGCATTAAAAAAGCCAGGTCTAATCGGCTATGTCTCTTAAAATATAAATACAGTGTTTCAGCAATATTTCGTGCTTTTTGTGTATGATTTTTTTGATATAAGCTAGATATAAATACAAGTCCCATGGAATGTGCAAAATAATCAAGATTATTTATTTTCTGACAAAGGTTTCCACCCATCATTAAGAGCACTAAAGCCATTGAAATAGCACTTTCATCAATTTTTGTCTCTGTAGCCAGCATATTTAGTATACTATGCACTCCATGAATCAAAGTTTCTTCACTATATCCTTTAATGTCATAATGAATTTCAAATTGCATTAGCATATCTTGTAATTTCAAATTTTCTTGGCTAACTTTGATAACTTCATCTATCGATATATCTTTAGTAGTTTTTAAAAAATGTAAATCTACCGTATTAATTATATTTTCAAATAATGGTTCAATAATGAATGCATGAGAAAAACTGCAATCTTCATTATTATTTTTACCCCATTCTTCTAAAGCTTCACGTAAACTATGTGAATCATAATTGGTAGTAGCACACATGTTATATTGTTCATTAAGAAATTTGATTAATTCCTCATACTTAGTATTACTATTATTTGATGATATAGTGGACAATCTTTTATATATTTCCTGCATTATTTTCCATTTATTTATAGTTTATAGTTATCACTATATGTCTGATACTCCTTATCATCTACTGAAAAATGTTAAAAAGTATTATTGAGTATAGGTTTGGATAGTTAATACATTAGTAGCATATTAACACACTCTAGAAGAAATGCCTCGTCCTAACTTTAATGTATCTAAATCTATTGATTCATCGTCACTAAATCTTGTTGTTATAAATTCACCAATTTTATCTTTTGAAGTACTATTCATTAAAGTTGAAACTTCATCATAATAATTTAATGTTTCAGATTCTCTTATAATTTTACTTTGTTTTGTAAAGCCAAGTAAAGCGATGAGTTCGGAATTCAATTTATCTATTGGAAATACTTTTACAGAAACTATACCATGAATAATAAGGGTAAGGACTGAATTAAATATATCTTCAATGTTATTAATATTATAAAGTTCGAGCTTAGGTTTATCTTTTAAATTACTTTTCCATAATTCACAAAATGATAATATTGTATTCCCATTATATTGGATCAACTCACTAACATCATTATTTAGTAATGCGATAACTAGTGTTCTGATTTCAATAAACTCTTGTTCATCAGGAGTAAAAAATAAAATTTTTTCTAATGTTTCTTTTCCTGAGAAAACAAGAAGTCTATTGATACAAAAACGATATTTTTGAACTAATAATCGTCTTTCATAACCTTCAATTTCATGTATATTAGGTAACTCTTCTATTATTGATAAAAGTTTCTTCTTTAATACTTCAGCATTCTCTAAAAAATTCTCTGATTTTCCTAATAAATATCTTAAATAACTAGGGTTCTTAAAGAAAAAACTCTTATAAAATCTTAGTTGTCTTTTGTATTGACTATTAGCAAATATTTTCTCAAATGGAAGAAAAATATTTTTTTCAATGAAGTTCTTTTTTAAGGTACCAAGTTCTTTTGGATGAAGAGCAAGATAAATAGTCATTGATGTTAAAAATTCAGAAAAATCATCCTGTATAACATCAATGTCATCAAATGATACTTTTTTCCATATGTCATAATCTAGAAGATCGGTTTTATCTTTATTTAACTCTAGCCCTTCGGGGAGAAACTGATTCAAAACTTTTTCGAAATCTTTTTGTAAATTATTATCTTTACCGATGATGACAATATCATCAACATATCGATAATAATTACAAGAACCAAATTTATCTGTCATTTTTAAATCAAATTCTTCTAAATAAAAATCTGCACATATATGCCCAAAATCTGGATTTGCTGCGATTCCATCTGTCGTACTAATCAATAAGGATTGAAGAAATACATCAAGTTGTTTTTTCACTTCATTACTACAAGTTGATGTGTTTATCTTGTCGCTAAAAACTTCATACATTCTTTTTCTGTTTATACTGGGGTAAAACTTTTTTAAATCAAAAATATATGCATAGTTACCTTCACTTAGTTTTATTTCTATTTCTTTATTCCTTTTTTTATATCCATGCATAAAAAAAGAAAAATTTTGTCCAGAGTTTTTATATATAGGTACTCTGTAGCTATATACATTTGGATTATCATTGTATATTTCATAYTCCTGTAAATAATCTATTAAAATTGTTTCAGCAAGTAATGTTAATGGTGAACCTATAGTTAATTCACGATATTTAAGTTTTTCATCTTTTTTTTCTTTAAATATTTTATAGTTTCTATAGTGCCATGTTTTTGTAGTTTGCAATAGCCTATGTATAGTTTTTCCCAATAATTTATCTTCTTTCCCATCAGGACAAGAATCAATTAATGATCTTAATGCAATATATGTGATAGGGGAGCTTCTTCTAGCAGCATTTAATGCTCTAGTAATTGATAATTCAAAATTCTTCATTGTCTCTCTTATATAATTTTACACTAACATTACCAGCTTCAACTACTTTACTCTTTACGGGTTCCCACCAAGAAAATTTATTTTTAATTTCATTTTTTAAACCTAGTAAGTCAATGAAAATATTCACAAACCCTTGATATAAAGATGTGATAGAATTAAAAAACTTTGTTGACTTATTAGTACTTGGTTCTATCCATAAAAAAGTACTATATTTATCACTTAATCTTTCACTARTATGTTCTAATGATCTTTTTATTGCAGAAAAATTATCTTCATTACCTGCGAATCCACTAAATGCTGATGTTATCACATAGTATTCATTTATATCTATATTCAGTGTATTTGAAAAAAACTTATTCATTAATATATTTGTATCACTTCTGGAGCATGCATCCCAAATCATGGTATCAAAATTTATTATAATTCCATAACTTAATAAGTGAGGTGTTAACTCCTTTAAGAGTTTCTCATAAATCTCTAAAGCTTTAGGAGAAATATCAGCTGCAAGTATATGAATATTGATAGGTAGAGTAGGAAGAAGTAGACTTTTTCGTAATTCCAGTATTGTTGTTGATAAAGATAAAATATGTCCTCCGCTCCCACAGGCTAAATCTAAAATAGAAATATTGCCTTGGGAGAATGTAGCAAAAATATCTTCTTGTATTTTAGAAAATTTCTTATCAGGATCTAATGTTATGTGTGTAACCCTTGTTCCTGAATTTACAAACATACATGCAAAGTGCTCAATAGCTATATCATCATCTTCTCCACCAATAGGTGATCTCTTCCCATCAAAATCTTTGGCTATCTCAAAGGCATTATATTCATGCAAACAATTAATATATTTATTTTCAAGAATATTATTTAAWTTAACAGCATTATCTTCACTAATCCAAAGTTCTTTAGGTAACTTGTCTTTTTTAATCATTTATATCCATATTATTTTAATAAACCTTAGCTAACCGCTCTAATAACGACTCTAACACATCATTTACAAGAGATACACCCAAACGGCTGGCTATTAGTGTTTGAAGAGCGAGAACATGGTTTATGTACTCTATTTGCTCATCTATCGTGAATCGTTTCCAATTCTTTTTATTTTTCTTACCATTATGAGCTTTTATTAGTAGTTGTAGGTTGTCGGGATGATGTTTACCTGATTCTGTTGGATTTAAAAGTGCTGTTGCGTGGTCTACTTCAAAATCAATACTAAAGAACTTATTTAGCTGTTTTGATATAGTTTCAATCTCTTCTATACGATAGCATTCAATCTCAGTAAGGTTTTTAAAATCACTTCTTATTTTTTCTGTTCTTGTTAGTGGTTCTATATCAGCTTCAAGTTCATCATCTATACGAGTTTGCTTATCTGTTTCAGATATGTATCTTACTTTTCTAGGTCTCTCGCTATCATCTATTTCTACATCTGGAAATCCACCTGATGATAGATTTGAACTTATACGAGCTGCAAGTTCCCTAAGACCTGTAGTCTCATTGGCTTGATTAGCTGCTTGAACATTAGCAGTCTCTAAAAGGTCTGGATATATTTCTCCAACTTTAGTAGCCCATTCTGATACAACAACCCAATCATGGAATGATTTAAGTGCTTCTAGGTATTTTTGTGATTTAGTCATAAACTTTCCTTTTACCGTAAGATAATGTTTTCACTATCAGAATCATACCGATAATCAATAATTTTTCCATTACCAATAAGCACAATAGCCTCTTCAATTACATTTATAGGAGCGACAAACCACTCACGAGGTCTATGAACATCCCCTGTTTCATCAACTATATCAATATCTAAACAACTATTACTAAAGAACTTATGAATTAGTTGCTCTAGTTTATGGGGATTGACATTATAAACTTCAAAAGAGGCTACTATACCAACATCCGCCATAAGATATGTAGGGTCTTGCGAGGCATTTTTGATTCTTGTTTCTACTGAGGTTGTAGAAAATCCAATTTTGTATAGATTTCTTTTAGTAGCAATTCTATCATCGCTACTCAAAGATTTTAGAATGTATATAAAACCATTCTGATTATCTTCACTAGTAATTTGATTCAAGTCATCCATTATTCTATCCTCATGTTCACTAACAAAATAACCATCTTCATATAGACCTTTTCCAAGTGAACGAAGTAGCATGTTTGAGTATGTGCCATTTTCAAAAATAGTAGTTGTACGGGCATCTAGTTTATGATGTTTATCTTTCTTTGGTTTTTGAATATCTTCTAAATATACTAATATTCCTTTTAAAACAAAAAAAGCACCTTTTTTAAAAAAGCTCTCATTAAACTTAACAAGCTTTCTTTTTCCCTCTTTTAAGTCTTTTTGGCACTGTATAAATAATTTTTCATATTCATCAAATTCTTCAAGTTTAGTTCTTCTAGCAACAAAATCTGTAGATGCTCTATCTTTATCTATCTTTGGAATATTTATTAATGTATGAATATCCTCTTCTGTGTCTGTATTTAACAGCCCAAAAGGGTCACTATTTAAAATATCATCAAGAGAAGTTATATCTGCCATTAGTCTTCCTCTATATTTTCTAGTAAATTATATTTATCATATTTTTTCAAAGCTTTCATTTTATCAAGATTATCTCTTATCCCTTTAAGTCTTGAAAACAATCCTCTTTCATTCATATCAGTAGATTTTTGAGGTTCACTTCCATTGTTTGCATAAAAACTATTTATCTCTTCAAAAGAAGCTACTAATCTATTATCAGCTGTTATGACTGGATTTTTTGCTTTAATATATGGTAAAAGATTAAAAGGGTCATTATTTAAAATATCATCTAAAGTAACTCTATCCATTTGCCATTCTCTCTCTTTTCAAATTATTTAAAAATATTATTGCCTCAGCTAATCTTTTTTCCTTAACATCACTTGCATTTATATCAGGGAGTCTGTTCTTTTCTTTTTGAAATAAAGGAATTTTGTTATATAAAATAACTGCTTCTTCTACATCCATAGTTATTCTAGTAGCCTCAATAGACTCTTGAATAAGTTTCAGTACACCAGTAGTAACCTGTTTAGATAATATCTCAAATGCTTGTTGAAATGGATTTATACTGTTAAAGCATGTTCGCAGTACGGCCAGTCAAAACCCTCTTTAGCCATACCAAGAGCGATGATCAAATCCATATCATCTATACTTTTAATATTTCTAAGATAAGTAATGATTTTATCTCTCTCCACTTTATCATCATTAACCAAGTCAGCTACCTTGATAAGTTTTCCATCTTTATGTCGTTTGAGTATGATAACACCATCTTCGGTAACCTCTTTAACCCTACCGATAATATCGAGTATTGTTCCAACCTCTCTATGTTTATCTTTTGTAGATTCACCTGAGTTTACATTTGGTATATGCAAAATGGTTTTTTTATCAGTATCAAGTATCTCATCTATGGCACTTGTATATTGACCTTGGTAAAAGTGATACCCTATCCCTAGTGATTTTAGATACTCATAACCATTTAACTGTTCATAGTAGTTGTAGGTAACTTTTACAAACTTTGCTTCATCTTCAGGCAGAAGTACAGGAACACTATCGCCTCTGAAGTATGAACCAGTCATCRCCACTATGTGAACAGATGATTTTTCTATTAAGTTTCTTAGAACTTCTCCAAGTTTGTTTTCTCCATCTGCTGAAACATGGTGAAACTCATCTATGGCTAGTAAAGTATTGTTAAACTTTGATTCTGTTAGTTGTTCAAAGGCAAATCGTAAAGTTGCATGAGTACAGATAAGTATCTCTTCATCATTCTCTAAAAACTCTTTAAAAGCTACAACAGTTCCAGTATTCTCTACTGTGGTACAAAGGTTGTATTTTTCTTTAGGTTCCCAGTTCTCATAAAAACCAAAAGATTTTAAATCTGTACTATCAAATGAACCACCGATAGACCTCTCAGGAACAGCTACTATAACCTTTTTAAGACCTTGATTTCTAAGTTTATCAAGTGCTATAAACATTAAGGCTCTTGACTTACCAGAGGCAGGGGGAGCTTTGAGTAGTAGGTACTGTGCATTTCTCGCTTCATAGGCTTTCTCTTGCATATCTCTCATACCAAATTCATTGGTTGATTTACTTGCCCCAGTTTGTTCGTAATTTACTTCTACTAAATTTGGCATTCATTTCCTTTTTATTTATTTCCCATAGTTTGTATTAATAATACTGCTAAATCTCTACCTTTAGAACTAGATAATATATAATGTGATTTATCCATCCATTCTTCTTGAAGATATATAAAACTCTTTATTATTAAACTTTCTAAAACTTGCTGTGTTTCTAAGTTTGATATATTTAATTGTTGCTGTTTAGTACTTTGTAATATATCGTCATAAGTACACTTTCTTCTTTGCTCATTATGTACTAATATTATATTAAAGATATTTTTTTCATTATCTGTTAATTCATCATATTGTTTAGATAAACTTGTTTTACTTGCTTTTTGATAATTTATTTTAAACTTATATACTATTGATATCAAAAATATAGCACCGATTATAAACCAGATGGGTACACCAAAAGTTAGAACAGATATGCAAAAATTTAAAACTTTGATTAACAAGGAATATATCCAAGATGTAGTGTTAGTCAATAGTATAATTATATTGATATCTTGAATATAAGATAATATTAATCCACCTATGACTGTTATTGCCAGTCCTACTAAAAATGTTTTCACTACTTACCCTCAGCCTTTATCATCTCTTCATAAAGTTTAAAAAGATACTCAAGTCTCTCTTCATCATTTTCAAACGGTTTATTTCTATAGCATTTTTCTATCGCTAAATCTAATTGATGATGAGCTTCTTTTAAATCTTGTGGCATTTTATTTGGGTCATATAATTGTGCTAATGTTTTTTCTGAGTGTTGTTCTCTTTCATCTAAGATATTAAATACTAAATCAGCTATCTCTTCTTTTTGTTTATCTGTTATATTTGGGAATGGATAGGTGTTATAAACTAAAGTAGCAGAATATCTAAAATCATTTTTTAATTTTCCTGCAAGGGTTCTCATCCAAACCATGTGCATTTTTGAAGTTACTAGCCCAAATAACCAGAGCTCAGCATTGTAAATAGCTTGTGCAGAATCTGCAATTACAATATTAATTTCAGAAGGATAAAAACCCATTGGTATGTAATCTCTATTTTCAGATGAATGTCTTGGAACTATTATCGAAGCTGTATTTTGATGTCTTACTTCTCCAAACTGATAAGGAGTAAAAGCCAATTTTCTTGTAGCTTCTCTTGAACTACTTTCTCTATGATGTTTACATTTTTCTATTCTATCTTTTATAGGTGGTATTGAATTAGATAACTCTACTAAATCATCAGTTATCCATAAACAGTATTTCTCTTCTCCACGAATAAATTCTTGGGAACCAACAAACTTTTTAAATAATTCTATCGCATTAGGATATTCATTTACTATTGCCGTCTTTTCCATTGAAGATAACAATAAATTACCACCATCATTAGGCATACTTCCAAAACTCATTTTAGAAATTTCTGATATTGCTTTAGATGATTTTTTTATAAAAATATTTTTGCTATTTACTAAGTAAGCATTAATATTTCCTACTTCTTGTTTTATATTTGATTGATACAAATACTTAGAATTATTCGATATATTTCGTAGTCCAATAATTGCAACTATAACTTTAGCATTTCCTTTAGCATTATTTTGCCATTTAAAAGATTTATATGCAAAATCTATCTCTATATTTTTATTTAAAATATGCGTCCATAAAATTCCAACTTGTTCCCCTTGACTTATAGAGTTAGTTGATACTAATGCACATTTAGCATCTGTATTTTTTATATAATTTGCACCTTTATAAAACCAACAAGCAATATAGTCTAAATTGTTATACCCTTTGATACCATTAAAAACAATCTTCATATCTTCTTTTTGTGTTTTATCTTGAAGCCTAGCACCAAGATAAGGTGGGTTCCCAAGTATATAAATCTCATCCCCAGTTACTTTAGGACAAACACTCCCCCAATCAATTCTAGTTGCATTACCATAAACAATATTCCCACCATCTTGAAGTGGCAAAGATGGTGAGGTTCTTCCAAATGCTTTGTAAAATTCTAAATTCATCTGATGTTCTGCTAGCCAGAGAGAAAGTATCGCTACTTCATGAGCAAAATCATCCAGCTCTATCCCATAAAATTGAGTTAGTTTTATCTCACTAAATGCAAAACTTCTTTGTGGAGATAAATCATCTATGGCTTTTAGTATTTTCATCTCTAATCGTCTAAGCTCTTTATATGCAATAATCAAGAAGTTACCACTACCACAAGCAGGGTCAAATATTTTCAGATTTGAAATTCTGTTTATTAGTTCTTGAAGTTTCTTCTTACTAGTTTTAACCTTGTCAAACTCTTCGTGAAGTTCATCTAAAAAGAGTGGTTGCATAACTTTCATGATGTTTGGTACAGATGTATAGTGCATACCCATATCGCCACGATGTTCAGGTGTTACAACTGCTTGTATCATAGAACCAAATATATCAGGGTTTATCTCTGACCAGTCTAAACCACCAATATCTATGAGTATATTTCTTGATTTTGTCGTGAACTCAGGGAGTGGGTGCTTATCTCTAAACAATCCACCATTTACATATGGAAAAACTTTTAGATATTCAGGTAGATTAGCTTCTCTATCTTTTTCATCTGTATTAAACACATCAAACAGTCGTTCAAGATAACTACCAACATCACTACCATCTACTTGTGTATGTGAAGCGATAGAGTCGGTAAATACATTGTCTTCAAAAATATTTGAGTCTTCTGCAAAATAACAAAACAGAAGTCTTGTTAAAAATACATTGAGTGCATGTACTTCTTCATGTGTCTTAGTAGGATTATTTTTCAGTATCTCATCATAAAGTTTTGCCAGCTGATTTGAAGCTTTTACATCTGCTGGATTTTCATCTATATGAGTTGATTTTTCCATTCCTGCGAGAGGAAGAAAAAAGTCATAATGCTTTACTATCTCTTTGAAGTCTATATCTAAAGTATCAGCTGTTTTAGTATCGTAAGCAAGAAATGTTTTATAGTCATTTACAATGATAAATCTAGGCTTTTGTTTAGACTTACCAATATCATTTTTAAGAGTATCAATAGTGCCATGTAAATGTTCATGAGCCTCTTTAAAAAATACCTTTTTTCTAAGCAGTACCTCGCCCTTAGATTCTAACTGATTCAAATCACCTTTTTTAAGCAATGTAATAGTTGATTTAGGCTCACCATATGCAAGTAAAAATTCAAATATAAAAGTGTCTTGTGTAAAGTTTTTTAGTAGTTTTGTTATGTTGGTTTCTATCTGTGTTATTGTCATTTATTAGTTTCCGATATGTCTATATATTAATTACTGTAGATTATGATGATTATATCTTTTTTTCTTATATTTGRAACTAAATGTCAGAAATATAAGATGATAATCTTCTAAAAAAAAGGTTATCCATGTAAACACTCATCCCTCAAGAACTCTTGAATAAACTTTCAAATCTATATAACACTGAAAATACAAAAGACCCAATATGTCATATAAAACTTTTCACTCCTGATAGTAACTGGACTTGGTACATCACCGAAATTTCAAAAATTTCAAAAGAATATGACAACACTTGTTTTGGTCTAGTTTTTGGATATGATGTTAAACTATGCTACCCCTACAAGCATACTAGACACTATTGGATTATTTACTCTTTCATGTGGTTTTGTAAGTGACTTTTCAATAGGTTTCGTATCAACAGCCTTTGCACCTTTTTTAAACTCGATAATTTCAGATGGAATAAATATTGGATGTCCTTTCTCGTTTTTGTCATAATGCACACCCTATAAGCTTTCCATCTTTTATGTAGTAATAAACTGTCTTACGAGTTTTTCCTAAAAATTTTGCAACATCATTATATGTAGTTAAACTATTTGATTGTTCTATGTGTAGCTGTAAAAGTAGATTCACATTAGCCTCAATTGTATTTATTTTTTCGATTAGCTCTTCAAATATGAGTAATCCTTTTCAAATTTTATTTGATTATTAATGAAAGAACCCGTAGAAGAGTATCTATCATTTTTTCATCTTATATATTTGTTAGGTGAGAGTCTTTACGGACACAAAAAATATTCATATTTTTAAGTTCACAAAAGAAAGTGTTTATTTTCTGTATAATTGCATCAATAAATAGTCAAAACAGCTTTCAGTTTCAAAATATTTAGTGACCGTTTTTGTGTCCGATAAATCATAAAAGGCTCGATAGTGACGGATATAAAGGAGTTTAGCATGCAGGTAAGGGTCTACTACGAAGACACAGACACAGGAGGGGTGGTTTATCACTCTAACTACCTAAACTTTTGTGAGAGGGCTCGTTCTGAGGTGTTTTATGAGAGAGGTTTAACTCCCATACTAGAGAACGGTCATTTTGTAGCTCGAAGAGTTACTGGTGATTTTTTTGCTAGTGCTAAACTTGGGGATATCTTGGAGATAAAGTCTGAACTGGTAAAACTCAAAGCGGCTTCGTTTATACTCAAGCAGTATGTTTACAGAGATGAAGTGAAAATATTTGAACTTGAAATAGTTCTTGCTTACATCACTTTTGAGGGAAAACCTCAAAAGATAGATGCTAAGACAAAAGAGCTTTTACTCAGTCTCTTCAACTAAAAGTTCTTCCTCTTGTATACGAGGCTCTCTAAAGGGTCGTACGTACTTCTTAAACTTAGAGTGTGAAGGCTGGAGTAGTTCGATATCATAAATCATTTGATTGTCTTGAAGTTTAGTCTTGTAAGTTCTCTCTTCATCGGTAATAAGCGAATAAAAATAATCAACACCAATAGTAGTCGTATAATTAATCCAGTCATACACTATGTCATTACCAAGTAGCGCGTTTGTCTCGATGAGAACATTGTTATGTTCTGTAATAGAGTTTGCTACAACCATGTCTTTTCTATCATTATACTGTGTCATAGAAAGTAGTAGAGGATCGTAGTTGATTTGAGTAGAGAGAACATTTGTTGCGTTTGTGTCGTAGAGAGTGAGTTGTGACATTATCATAGCACTTTTGATGATAGGCGTGTTTATAAAAAACGAAGCATATACGACTTCCTCTTTCTCTTTAAGATAATACTCTAGGTTTGTAGTTCTTTTTGAAACAAAGTAACTAATAGCATTTTTCTCTGTCACTTGAACTTCTTCTACTATTTCTTCCTTGTCACCTAAAGAAAAAGCACTGATACTATCACCAAAAAATGAGCTGCTACTAGAGTTAGTCTCTAGCACGTCTACCTTAGGGTGTAAAAATTGTTCTTTTTGATACAGTGCGAGTTTCTTTCCCGTTGTAGACTTATCAGAAAAAACAACCAAAGGGGAGAGTGCTTCTTTGAGAAGCAAATCACTCTGTTGTATATAATCAATCGCTCCAAAAGTAAGAAAAACGGATGATGTCTCTACATCATGTTTGTTGATAGTTGGAAAGTAGATATGCATGGTAGGGTCTATCTCGATGATATTATTTGCCCCTGTCTTTGTAAGGGGTGCTATGATGTACTCAAAACCATCTTCTCTCATTTGTGAGAGAGCGGCTTCTAAATCTTCGATATTTTCACTATCTACCTTATAACTCTTGAGCTTAAAAGAGTGGCTTTTTGTCATTAAGTAAGCAAAACTTGCATTTGTTGTAGAAGCAGCGTATTTACCTATCTTTTTATAAGGTAAAAGCAGTGCTATGTTAAGCTCGTTTGAACTATGAAACGCACCAAGATTTAAGATAGATATTAAGAGAACACGTGCTTCATTTTGATCTTTGTCTTTTAGCTTACGATTTGCATGTGACAAAAACGAGAAAATCATACCATTGTCTAGCAGTTGTGCTCTACAAGCATTATTGCATTGGTAAGGGTCTAAGTCTTGTACATAGGTCTTTGGCAGGGGAATGTTTGAGAGTATAAAACTCTGTGCAAAGACCATAACAGGAAGTAGTAAAAATAGCAGTTTTTTCATTAATATCACTTTATTATTATTTCGACAATTATATCTGATTGTATTTAACCTGAGTATAAATAGTTTAATTTAACCACTAATTTGCTAATATATTCATTATGAACAAGGTTGAAAACGAGTGAAAATACTACACACATCTGATTGGCATTTAGGTCAAAGTTTTATGGGTAAAAGCCGTTTAGAAGAACATCAAGCATTTTTAACTTGGCTTAGTGAGATTATTGAAAAAGAAGATATTGATACACTTATCGTAGCAGGTGATATTTTTGATACTGCTACGCCTCCAAACTATGCACTTGAACTCTACTATAACTTTTTAACTAAACTCTCTCCTACATGTAAAAATATTATTATTACCGCAGGTAACCATGACTCCGTTGCTACACTAAAAGCTCCAAAACAGTTACTTAAGGCTTTAAACATTCATGTCGTTGCATCTGGTGATGAAAATGAAGATGAGGTTATAAGTATTTACAAGGATGAAGCGTTAGAAGGGATTATCTGTGCGGTTCCATTTTTACGAGATTATGTCGTACGCCAATCCTTGGGTGGCGAGACTATGCATGATAAAGAGACTTCACTCTCTCATGGGATAAGAGAACATTACGATAGCGTTTACAATGAAGCACTAGAACTCTCGCAAAACAAAGAGGTACCTATTATCGCTACTGGGCATTTAACGACAGTAGGAAGTAAAACAAGTGAGTCTGAGAGAGAAATCTACATAGGTGGTACTCTAGACATTGATAGTGATTTTTTTGCTAAACACTTTGACTATGTAGCTTTAGGGCATCTTCATATAAATCAAAAAGTGGGAAGGGAACACATACGATACTCGGGTTCTCCAATTCCCCTTAGTTTTTCTGAATCTTCATCTCAAAAAAAAGTAAATCTTGTAGAGTTTGAAAATAAAACTATAAAAGTTACTGAGTTAGATATACCGCTACATAGACCTCTTTTAGTCCTTCGTGGGAACCTAAACGTAATTCTTAAAGAGTTGGAAAGTGTTAAAGATAAAAGCACATGGATAGAAGTGCACTTAAACGATGAGAATCCTTTTCATGCAAACCAAGTTATAAGAGACAAAGCAGAAGAGTTAGAACTGGTACTTTTAGCAGTGAAGATAGATCAAACACAAAAAAGACTGGGTTGCGAAGATTTTGCTGTTATAAGCTTGGATGAACTTAATCCTGTAGACGTGTTTGAGAGATGTATGGATAAAGATGGTTTAGAAGATGAAGCTTTTGTAAAAGAGCTTGTTGTTAACTTCAAACAAATTCTTAGTGAGGTTCAAAACTCATGAAAATACTTTGTATTAAAGCGCTGAATATTAACTCTTTAAAAGGTACTACAGAGATTGACTTTGCAGAACTTACCAAAGATAGTTCTCTTTTTTCCATAACAGGACCAACAGGTTCTGGAAAAAGTACCATTCTTGACATCATCTCTTGCGCCTTGTACGGTAGAACTTCAAGACTAAAAAATCCAAATGACTTAATGTCAAGAAACTGTGGGGAAAGCTACTGTGAAGTTGAGTTTGAGATAAGAGGCACAATATATCGTTCTTCATGGACACAAAAAAGAGCACGAAAAAAATATGATGGTACATTTCAAACAGCAAAAATGGAGCTTGTGGATTTAACACTGAACAAAATTCTAACTTTAAAATCAAGAGAAGTACCTAAAAAGATAGAAGAACTCTCCGGTTTGGACTTTGGACGCTTTACTCAGTCTATGTTACTCGCACAAGGTGGCTTTGACGCTTTTTTAAAAGCAGATGAGAAAGAGCGCTCTATACTGCTAGAGAAGATAACGGGAACTCGGATATATGCAGATGTCTCCATAGCTATATTTGAGAAGCATCGCGCATATGCACACGATATGGATTTGGATCAGAAAGTTTTAGAGTCTATAGAACTTTTAGATGATGACACACTTCGAAAAAAGCACCAAGACTTAGCCCACAACATCACTTTAAAAACTAAAACAAGCCAAGAGTTACAAAAACTCACTCTATCTCTCACATGGCTAAGAAGACTAGGAGAACTTAGAGAGCAGAGTACAAAGTATGAACTGGCGTTTAGAGAGAGTAAGAGAGAAAAAGAGCAAAGTAGTGCCAGGTTTGAGAGACTAAGTCTAGCAAACAGAGCACTGAACGTTTCTGCTGTTTTTTCATCTTTCATACAACTAAAAGAGAGTGTTCGTGTTGATATAAACGCAGTAGAAAAGTTAAATGAAGAACTCTTAAAACTCCATAGCGAGACACAGAGTAAAGAGATAGAGTATACAACAGTCAAAAAAGAGTTTGAGATAGAGACTACTGCGTTTACATTTGGAACTCATAAGCTAAAAGAGGCTAGGGAGAAGCAAACGCAGGAGAGACAAACACAGGCTAGCATACTAAGACAAGTTGACCTACTTAAACAAAAAGAGAAAAACCTAGAAGTCGCGAGAGATACTTTAGAGTCTAGACTTAAAGAATATGAGTATACGCAAGCACAAGTTGATGCCATGCAAGAGAGTACTTTTGATGGTGTAAGTGCAGGGGAGAACAGACAAAAAAACTTAGAAGATGTACAAACACTCATCCGAGCAGTACAGGCATATACGAAACTGAGCAAACGCAGGGATGAAGAGTCTAAAGAGTATGAGAACAACACAGTACTTGTAAACTCACTAGAAGAGACAATGCAAGTCTCCACTGAGAATATCGAGACACTTAAAAAACATATCATCACTCTGAGAGAAAAACAAGAAAAAGAACAACTCCTTAAAAAGTATGAAGAGGATAGAAAGAGTCTAGTAGAAGGTGAGGCTTGTCTTTTGTGTGGTTCAAGAGAACACCCCTATGCAGGTAAAGAGATAGAAGCTCATATAGATAAAACTAAAGAGATGATACTAACAGATGAGCAAGCCTTAGAGAATAAAGAAAAAGCACTGGGTGCATTAGCATTACGAGTTGGAGTAGGGCAAACAAAGAGAGAGTCATCAAGACTTGAGATGATAAAGTTAGATGTAGAGATAGAGAGTATAGTTGATACTTTAGAACAATACTCTTATGAACTAGAAAGTGATAGTGAAGTAACGCTTATAGAACAAGAGTTAAAGCTTATCCAAGAGATAGAACAACTCAAACACCAGAAAATACAAAAAGATAAACTCCTCATAGACTTACATAAATGTGAAGTAGACAAAAAAGAGAATGAAATAAAAGTCACTTTACTCTCTAAGGAGATACAAGAAATAGCATTAGAGCTAAAAGAGTTACAAATAAGTTTAACTAACTTCTCTTCAAAACGAGTAGAGATACTTAACGTAGCAGACTTAGATGTGTACGAGAAAAAGATACGAATGCAGTATAAAGCACTCCAAGAGAGAGAACAGTTATGTAGTACTGCTCTAAATGGTTTAAAAGTGAAGAGTCGTGAGCGTTTAGCAAATAAAAAGAGTTTAGATATAAAGATAGAAGCAGATGAGAAAAAACTATATGCCTTAAACACTGAACTAGAAGAACTTTATGCTCAAAATGAGTTTCAAAATGCGACAGAGTTTCAAAATGCGCAACTAGATAAAAGTGAGAGAGATAAGTTGGCTATTCTGTGTAAGGATATACAAGACAGATATACCCAAACGCAGACCCTTCAAAACCAAACATTAGAACAACTCCGAGTACATGAGAAAGAGGCCTTGAGTGATAAACCAATAGAAGTCTTAGAAGTACTACAAGCTCTGCTAGGGCAAAAGCAAGATGCTCTTCAAGAAAGTATAGGAAGTGAGAAAAAAGAGTTAGAAGTAAATGAAGAAAATAGCACGAAACATAAGGAACGAATAGTCTCACTAAAAAAGAAAAGAGAGTCTTTTAAAGTATGGGTAAAACTAAACGAACTCGTTGGTTCAGCTGATGGGACGAAGTTTAAGAAATTTGCACAGGGTATAACCCTAGACCAGCTTATAAACTTAGCCAACCAACACCTAAATATACTAAGCACTCGTTACACACTAGCACGAAATCAAGACAAACTCTTAGAACTTGAGATAATAGACGCTTACCAAGGAAATGTAGTCCGCCCTGTGAGTACTCTCTCAGGCGGAGAGAGCTTCATAGTGAGTCTCGCCCTAGCTCTAGGTCTCTCAGAACTAGCAAGTCAAAAGATAGCTATAGACTCACTCTTTTTAGATGAGGGTTTTGGAACACTTGATGAAGAGAGTTTAGAGACTGCGTTAAATGCTCTAAACCTACTCCAAAGTGGTGGGAAAATGGTTGGAGTTATCTCTCATGTAGAGGCTTTAAAAGAGAGAATACCTCTACAGATAAAGATTGTTCCTCGTGGGGATGGCACTAGTTTTGTTGAGGTTTGATAGATATATTATATGTGTGGACTATCGTGTTTAAATATAAATCATATTTTAGCTAAAATAGCTATTGTAAATTTAAGGACTATCAATGAAAATAAGTGAAATATTAAAAGATACAAACTATAAACTAACACAATTTAAAACTGAACAAATAGAAGAAATAGAATCTTTAATTTTTGAAAAAGAATTAAGAGGCAAACAAGTAAATTTTATAAAATGCTTGGTTAGACAAAAAGATATTCAAGTAAAACCTGAAGAATTAGTTAGACAGCTTTTTTTATTATCACTTCACACAGATTATGATTATCCTTATAGCCGTATGCAGATAGAATTTCCAGTTCATTTTGGACGAGAAGTTAAACGAGCTGATATAGTTATAATGGATAAAGTGCAGCCCACTGTGCCTTATATAGTTATAGAAGTTAAAAAGCCTAAACTAAAAGATGGTAAAGAGCAGTTAAAGAGTTATTGTAACTCTACTGGTGCAACTATCGCTATTTGGTCAAATGGTGAGCAGACTATTTATTATCATCGTAAAGACCCTAACTATTTTGAGCCTATTCCAGACATACCAAAAGCAAACAAATCTTTAAAAGATGTTTTAAAAGAAGAGTTTACTATTGAGGATTTAATCAAAAAAGATATTTTAAAAACTCAAAAAAGAAGTCTTAAAAACATTGTTTTAGATATGGAAGATGAAGTTTTAGCAAATGCTGGGGTTGATGTTTTTGAAGAGGTTTTTAAACTTATATTTATTAAGCTTTTTGATGAACTTCAAAATACTAGAAAGCTTACTAAAAATCTAGAGTTTAGAAATTATGGTGAAAGTGATGGAGAGTTAAAAGAAAAAATAGAAGGTATTTTTAACGAAGCTAAAGAGCAATGGAGTGGAATATTTAAAGAGGATGAAGTTATAGAACTGACTCCTTCTCATCTCTCTGTTTGTGTAAGTTCACTTCAAGATGTAAAACTTTTCAACTCTAACCTTGATGTTATAGATGATGCTTTTGAGTATCTTGTAAACAAAAATGCTAAAGGTGAAAAAGGTCAATACTTTACACCTAGATATGTGATAGATATGTGTGTGAAAATGATGAACCCACAAGAGAGTGAGTATATGATGGACAGTGCATCTGGAAGTTGTGGTTTCCCAATTCATACTGTTTTTGATGTTTGGAAAAAGATATATAAAGATTTGGATATAAAAGAATCTCATCTTTTTACAGCAGAGGAAAAACACCCAAGAGCTTTAAAATATGTAAAAGAAAAAGTATTTGGTATTGACTTTGATAAAAAGACTGTACGAGTAGCTAGAATGTTAAATATCATCGCTGGTGATGGTCACACCAATGTTTTAAATATGAACTCATTAGACTTTGAGCGGTGGGATGAAAATACAAAAGATGAAGATTGGCAAGATACTTATTTTGAAGGTTGGAAAAGACTTAAAAAGCTTAGAACTGTAAAGAATGAAAATAAAGAATTTAACTTTGATATAGTTATGGCAAATCCACCTTTTGCAGGGGATATAAAAGAAGGTCGAATCTTGCACCGTTATGAGTTAGGTAAAAAGCCAAATGGTAAGTATCAAACAAAAGTAGGAAGAGATATACTTTTTATAGAAAGAAATCTTGATATGCTTAAAAGTGGTGGTCGTATGGCTGTAGTTTTACCACAAGGGAGATTTAATAATTCTAGTGATAAAAATATCAGAGATTTTATAGCTGATAAGTGTAGGATACTCGCAGTTGTAGGACTGCATGGAAACGTGTTTAAACCACATACAGGAACTAAGACAAGTGTATTGATAGTTCAAAAATGGGATGATGAACTTTGTCCCAAGCAAGATGATTATAATATATTCTTTGCAACTATGCAAAGTCCTAGTAAGGATAATAGTGGTGAAAAGATTTATGTACAAAATGAGGATGGAACAAATAGACTTGATGACCATGATCATTTAATAGTTGATCATGATTTGTTTAACCACGATGGAGTTACACAAGATGGAATAGCAGAAGCTTTTAATGAGTTTGCTAAAAAGGAGAACCTGAGCTTTTCGGGAAAGTAGATAGCCCTTTTGATAAAGTAAAATATAATGCTTTATTGGATGGGCTTGAAGCTGTTGAATTGACATTTAGTCAAATGCTAGAAGATAATGAAAAATTCAGAATAGATAGTGAGTTTTTTAAAAAAGATTTTTTAGCTACATATAAACTAATTAAAAGTAAAGATAATAAGCAATTAGAAAATATAGTTGATATATTAACAGACTTTAGTGCTAACGGTAGTTACGAAAGTATTGCTAATAATTTTACTTTATTAGATGAAAAGAATTATGCATACATGGTCAGAACAACTGATTTAGAACATGTAAACTATACAAAAAATGTTAAATATATAGATGAACACTCATATAATTTTTTAAAAAAWKCACANGWSTYYSGTKGGGAAATATTAATTAATAAAATCGGCAGTCCAGGTCGCGTTTATCAAATGCCAAATTTAAATRTGCCAGTTTCTTTAGGAATGAATTTATTTATGTTAAGACTATCAAATGATAATCATTTTACTGAAGAATTTATTTGGGCTTATTTTAATTCTAAGTTTGGAAAAACTATTATAAAAAGAAAAATCAATGGAACAGTTCCTTTAACAATTGATAAAGTAGCTATTAAAACATTATATATCCCAAATCTATCAAAAGAGTTCCAATTAAAAATTACAGACTTAATAAGTAATTCACATCAAAAACTAGAAGAGAGTAAAACACTCTACAAACAATCAGAAGAACTACTTTTAAAAGAACTTGATTTATTAGACTTTGAACCATCAAAAGAAAAAATAGCTATAAAATCGTTTAGTGAAAGTTTTGGGGAGAGTGGGCGACTTGATAGTGAGTATTATCAGCCTAAGTATGATGAGATAATTGAAAAAATAAAAAGTAAAGATTATGATACTTTAATAAGTATTGTAAATATAAAGAAATCAGTAGAGCCAGGAAGTGAAGCATATCAAGAAAGTGGGATACCATTTCTAAGAGTTTCAAATCTTACAAAACTTGGATTATTAAGTCCTGATATACATTTATCTAAAACCTTATTTGATGATGAAGCACTAGAAAAATTACAACCAAAGAAAGATACTATTTTATTATCAAAAGATGGAACAGTAGGTATTGCTTATAATATTAAAAAAGACACAAATATTATCACTTCTGGTGCTATGCTTCACTTAACAATAAAAGATGATAAAGTATTACCTGAATACTTAACACTTGTGTTAAATAGCTTAGTTGTACAAATGCAAAGCCAAAGAGATGCAGGTGGTTCAATAATCAAACATTGGAAACCCTCAGAAATAGGAGAAGTTTTAATCCCAATCATAGATAACACGATTCAAACTCAAATAGAAGAAAAAATAAAAGAATCTTTTACATTAAAAGAAGAATCAAAACAACTTTTAGAAGTAGCAAAAAGAGCTGTTGAGATTGCTATTGAAGATGGGGAAGATATGGCTGTGGAGTTTGTAGAGGATAATGTAAATGAATAATAAGTATATTAAATTTGTTCAAGATATGCTTAATAAAAAGAATAAATTAAAACTATCAGAAAATTTAAAAAATGCATATTATGAATGTGAGTTTTTGAATGATTGGAATAATCATGAAACAGCTTTAGTTAATGTATTTGTAAATCCTGATTGTTTTATTGAATTAGAAGATGTAAGTGATGATGATAAAAATTTATTAATTAAATTTTTAAATGCATTGCCACATGAATATGATGAGATAATCTCTATTAAGTTTTCTATAAATATTAATAGTAATTCAAGTAGAAAAAATAGAGAACTAGTAACAGTTTGGGAGCAAAATCACTTTAATTTATTTATTACTCACTTAGTTAAGCACAAAGATAAAGCTACAAATGTAAAGAATGCACTTAAAATATATGGGATAAGTGGATTTGTTGCTCATGAGGATATAAAACCTAGTAAAGAATGGCAAGATGAAATTGAAAAAGCATTACATTCAATGGATGCTTTAACTGCCATATTAATGGATGGTGTTAAAAAAAGTGATTGGTGTGACCAAGAAATAGGTTTTGCAGTAGGTAAAGAAGTTCCAATTATCCCAATACGAAAAGGTTTAGATCCTTATGGATTTATTGGAAAGTACCAAGCAATTCAAGGTAATGGAAAAAATGTACCTGAAGTAGCAAAAGCTATATTTGATACAATAGTAAACCATTCTAAAACTAAAAATAATATGCTTTTAATTTTGACAAATTTAATTTCAAACTCAACACATATTGAAACATCATTAAAACAATTGGAAATATTATGTGCTATCGATAATGTTCCAAAAGAAATTTTAATACAGATGTCTGAACAAATAATTAACAATACAATTTTAACTAAATCAAAAGAATTTTTAGAAAAAGTACAAATACTATTTGATAAATATGAAATTAAATTAGCAAGTATTGATACTACGGATGAGATATATACTGATGAAATACCATTTTAATGAACAATAATAAGATAAAAAAGGAAAAAAATGCCAAAAGCAACATTTGAACAACAAGAAGAAGTAATCAATAGTGCAAAGAAGAACATTAAATACGATACAAAAGAGTTTACACTAGAACTATTACACTCTAAATTTAATAGACAAATAGAAGATGGTATTTCAAATGAGATAAGTATCCCTTTTTATCAAAGAAATTTTGTTTGGAGTAAAGATAGTCAATCAAGATTTATAGAATCTATTTTATTAGGCTTACCTATTCCTGCTATGGTTTTTTCCGAGGTAGAAGATGGAGTTATGGAAGTGGTCGACGGTTCTCAAAGAATAAGAACAATAGATAACTTTTTAAATGATACTTTAAAATTAAAAGGATTAGAAAAATTATCTGAATTGAATGGACTTTCCTTTAATGAATTTAGTAGCTCAATAAAACGAAAAATTAAAAATAAAACTGTAAGAGCAGTTGTTTTATTTGACATGGAAGAGGATACTTTAGATATTAGTCAAGAACTATTTGATAGATTAAATACAGGTGGAACACCATTGACAGGTATGGAAATTAGGAAAAGTTATAAAAATGGTAAGTTTATAGATTTTATTTATAATAATTGTTCTAAAAGTAGTTCATTAATAGATTTGACATGTTTTACAAATAGTGATAATAAAAGAGGCTATAAAGAAGAATTTTTAATTAAATATTTTGCATTTAGTGATAGTATGGATTTAGATACTTCATTAAATGATTACTTGGATAATTATTTAGATACTAAAAATAGTGATTTTGAAGATGATACTATTGAAGATAAATATTTAGAACAATTTAAGAATATGCTTTCTTTTGTAAAAAAGAATAATTTAGTTAATGCTCATGTACGAGCAATCAATAAGAAAAATAGACTCTTAGCCATATATATAGGTACTACACTTGCACTTAAAGAAGATGTGACCTTGATAGACGCTACGATAAGTTTAGATATATTTACTAATGAATTTATAGATAAAGCGAAAAGTAGTGGATTTAATAATTTAAGAGAGAATGTTGAATTAGTTAAAAATATTATTTTGGCAAGATAGATGAGTCCATTAGAAAGTTTTTATAATGAAAGAAAGTTAGAAATAGAACAGTTTATTTTATTGTTGCATAAGCTTGATAATATAGATGAATACTCAAATGAAATGTCAATTTTAAAAAGTCAAGCAATTTTAATGATGTATAATCTGATAGAAGGAACTGTAAATAGGGGTCTTGAATATATATTTGATAAAATAAATGATGCAAATTTGAAGCACAATCAGGTAAGTAAAGATATTATGATTATGTGGTTTAAATATTTTAAACTTGATTTAGATGATGAGGGACAGCATAAAGATCAATAATAAATTTATTAATGATTGTATTGATATTGATATAAATAAATTTAGAAAAATAAATCCAAGTTATTTTAGTGGTGGTAGTTTAGATAGTGATGCAATCATAAAAATTTTAAAAAAATTTACAATTGTGTTAAGTACTGGTGAGCATAAATTACGAGAAATTAAAAATGATAGAAATTTTTTAGCTCATGGTGAAAAATCTTTTACAGAAGTAAGTCAATCTAAAACAGTTTCAAGCATTAAAGAAAATCAAGGTAAAGTATTTATATTTTTAGAGAGTTATATATTTGAAATTGAGAAATATATTGATGAAGTTAAATATAAAGAAACATAGAAGGAATATTTAAAGGCAACTCTTTATACTCTTCAAGTCATTAAGTGTAATCTTTTTTGACTCTGGGTTTCGTAGTAGATAGTTTGGGTGATAGATGGGTACTAGTTTAGTTCCCTTGAAGTCTATGACGTGACCTCTGACATCTTCAAAGTTTCCAGTGTCTCCTGTGAGATGAGTGTATGCATCTTCACCTAAAACCATTATGACCTTTGGTTTTATAAACTCTAACTGAGAGTAGAGGTAACTTTTACAAGAGTTGTACTCTGAGGTGGAGGGTTTATTTGAGTTTAGGGGTTTACACTTGACACAGTGAGTTATAAAAACATCACCTACAGATAAACCTATGACTTTTTCTATCATGTTTTTGAGTGTTTCGCCTGAACGACCTGTATAGTAACTGTTTGAGCTGTCCTGCGCAGCAGAAACACTAAAGTCAATAACCATCAGATTAGCTTTAGAATTTCCACGACCTGACATACTTTGTGTTCGTGACTTACTCAAATCACATAGGTGACAAGAAGATATATTTGCTGAGAGTTCTTCTATGCTTGCAGGGATTTCATAGCTTGTTTTTTCGTTAATGTTAAAATGGTCGATGTAGTCAAATCCAATAGCTTTAAGTCTATAAAGGTTCTGAAGCAAGACAAGGTTTTGATACGACTTCAAGATTACCACCAGTAATAAAATATAGTGAGAGTATAGTGGATATGCGGTTAAAATATACTTTATATTAAAAATTATGCTATTATGTATATAAGAAACATGAGCAAACTAGGAGTGTTTTAGATGTTAAACGAAGTGAATGTAAATAGTTATAAACTTTACTCTTCGAGCGAAGTAGATTTGAAAATTGAGGAAGTGAAAAACCTCAATAATAAAAATATTGTAATTCATATAGTTTCATATATTCACAATACTGTACTCGTTCAAAACTTAAAAACAAACTTATCAAAAATATTTCCTGAGGTTTCTGTGTCACTTCTAAAACATTATGATAAAACGCATACAGTTTTAAATATTTACAGCATAGCAGAAATAAAAGACGATGAAAATATCAATGATGTGATACTGCATCAGATGTATCTAGACTATTTAAACAAACAGGAGAGTGCAAATAACTCTCGTCAGCAACTCTTTAGTCGTTACTTTACAGACCATTTAACAAACCTTCCTAATGTATATCAACTCAGAAAAGATTTTCAATCTGATGAAGAGTATGGTTTAGTTTTTATAAAAATAGATAACTTTTTAACTATTAATAATTTTTATGGTTTTGTGATTGGTGATTATGTTATTGAACAAGTATCCAAGTTTTTAAGAGAGACTCTTGATGTGCATAAACTTTATAGACTAACAGGTTCTGAGTTTGCATTTACTATAAAAGACTTCATGAGTTTTTATGATTTAAAAGTTTATCTAACTAAAGTGTATGAGCAGATAAGGTCACACTCAGTTAAATATCAAAAAACTAAGATATACATAGACTTTACAATGGCTTCAACTGCAAGTACTAACAATGAGAACATCTTCTCAAAAGTGTCAATGGCACTAGACTATGCAAAACAGATTGGTGCTTCTTTTTGGATTTATGAAGATAGAATGAACTTTGAGAACGACTATGAACGTAACCTTGAACTCTCCGAAATTGTACGAGAAGGTATCCATAACTCAAGAGTTATACCCTATTTTCAAGCGATACTAGATAACAAAACAGGGGATATAGTCAAGTACGAGTGTTTAGCAAGACTTATCGATGGACAAGGCAATGTACTTTCTCCTGTGCTCTTTATCCCTATAGCTAAAAAGATTAAAATATATAACAAAATAACGATTCAGATGATAGAAAAGTCATTCGCTGCGTTTAAAGATAGCCCCTTTGAGTTTAACATAAACCTCTCCATAGAAGATATTATGAATTCTAAGATATTTAACTACATTATCGAAAAAGTAAAAAATTCAGAAGCTTCAAAACGAGTTACATTTGAGATACTAGAGTCAGAAGCTATTGAAGATTTTAAAAAGGTTGAGAAATTTATCGTTGAAGTTAAACGCTACGGTGCTAAAATAGCTATTGATGACTTTGGAAGTGGTTATTCTAACTTCTCTTACCTTATCAAAATACGAGCTGATTATATAAAGATTGATGGATCTTTAATAGAAAATATCGATGTAGATAAATCTGCCCTTTTAGTTGTAGAAACAATTGTAAATTTTGCTAAAAAGCTTGGTATGAAAACTGTAGCTGAGTTCGTTCACTCAAGTGTAGTTATGAACAAGGTTAAAGAGTTAGGCATTGATTATTCTCAAGGTTTTTATATAGATGAACCCTCGGTAAAAGAGTATAAGTAAAGAAATGTAACCATCATGTAACCGGATTAAAATAGAATTAGATATCTATTTATCAGGGAACATATATGAAGAATATCTCTATTAAAATACAAATTTTAGGCTTATTAGCAGTTTCGTTAATTACATTAACAAGTATACTGACATTTACATCTGTAAGTAAAAATACAAATGCTATTATGCAAAATAGTTACAATAGTTTAACATCTGCAAGAGATTCAAAGTCTCAACAAATTATAAATTTCTTTTCTCAAAGAAAAATTGACATAGAAGTATTAGCTGAAAGTGAACTACTTATTAACTTGATGGATAGTCTGTCTGAACTTGAAGAAGAAATAGACATAGACTCAGAGTCTACATTTCCAGTTGATGACCCTTTAGTTGGGTCTGCTACAGATCCATATGAGCATTATTTTGAGCAGTACATTAAAGGCTATGGATATCAAGACATATACTTAATAGACTCATTTAGTGGACAAATTATATACTCTCAGGCTAAGGAGTCTGATTATGGGGCTAACTTACTGAGTGGAGAGTTAAAAAGCAGTGCCTTAGGTCAAGTTTTTAAAAAAACTAACCTGAGTAATACAACAACTCTAGTAGATATGCAAACATATGCTCCAAGTGCAAACAATCCTGTAATGTTTTTAGCAACACCTGTATATATGTATAAACGAAAGGTAGCTATATTAGTATTTGAGATTTCTGATGTAACTATAAATAAAATCATGCACTTTAGAGAAGGATATTTTAGTACACAAGAGGACTTTTTAGTCGGTCAAGATATGCGTATGAGAAGTGATAGTTACTTAGATGCAACAAATCATAGTGTAGATACATCTTTTAGTGATTCACTCAACGGCAGTTGTGATACACGAGCAGTACAAAATGCTTTTTTAGATAAAAAAGGGACTTCTCTCCTTACAAACTATAATGGAGATACAGTATTATCTGCTTATGCACCTGTAGAAATTAGTGAAGGAATCACTTGGGCAATAATATCTAATATTCATAAAAATGAGATAAATATTGTCTCAAATTCAATCAGAAATTCTCTTGTTATGCAAGGTCTTATTATTTTGTTGATAGTTATCTCTATCGCTCATTTTATTATTTTGAAAAATGTTATAAAACCTCTTAATGTTTTTAAAAATAAGATTCTTGAAATTACATCTACTCATAATTTAACTCAAAAAATAAATACAAATGCTCCCTCGGAGATAAGAGATATGGCACTTAATTTTAACTCTTTGTTAAACTCTCTACATGGACTAATACTCAATTCTAAGGTATCAGCTGACAAAAATGCTTTAATCTCTAAGGAGCTATCTACTACAGCTTTTGAAGTTGGAAAGAATGTTAAGGATTCAGTACTTATAGTTAACGACTGTACAAAAACTGCTCTCTCTGTTCAAGATGAAATTACATCTTCAATCTTTGAGGCTCAAGAGAGTAAAAAAGAGATTATAACAGCTAATGACAATCTGAAAAATGCAAAAACTGACATTATCTCTCTTGCATCTAAAGTAGAGAGTGTTTCCCTCACAGAATCAGGGTTGTCCCAAAGTATGCAAACATTATCTCATGATGCTGATGAAGTTAAAACAGTTTTGGATATTATAGGTGATATAGCAGACCAGACTAACTTACTTGCGCTAAACGCAGCAATTGAAGCTGCTCGTGCTGGTGAGCATGGTAGAGGTTTTGCAGTAGTTGCTGATGAAGTTAGAAAACTAGCTGAGAGAACTCAAAAAACTTTATCTGAGATAAATACTACCATCAGTATCGTAGTACAGTCAATTTCTGATGCCTCATTCCAAATGGATAATAATTCTAAAGATATTCAAGAACTAGTTAACATTGCAAAAGATGTAGAAGCTAAAATATCTGATACTGTAAGTATTGTAAACAAGGCCGTAGACGCTAATGATAGAACCGTTCTAGACTTTGAAAATACTGGGAAAAATATAGAAAAAATTGTCAATAAGGTTGAAGAAATAAATACTATATCTTCGATAAACTCTAATAGTGTACAAGATATAGCCCTGTCGTCTAAACATCTAAATACATTAGCCGATGAACTGCATAAAGAGCTTGAAACTTTTAAAACTTAAAAAAAGTATTATGTTCTAATCTGAATTAATACTTATGGGTATGCTTATACTAAAACAGCAACCATCTGTAATGTTTTTTAAAGATAAAGTACCTTTCATTCTATTCTCAATAATATTTTTGGCAAGGTATAGCCCTATACCAGTTCCACTAGAGACACCTTTTGTGGTGTAGTAAGCTTCAAAAACTTTATTGATAATACTCTTAGAAATTCCTCCACCATTATCAGATATTTCTATGAGGACATTTTTATCTTTTTGTAGAATTTTTATATGTATTTTACCTTCTTTAACATTACCTTTAAGTATATTTTCTTTAATGGCATCAACAGCATTATTTATTAGAATTAAAATCACCTGTTTAAATTCATTTTCTATACCTTTGACCCCCATTTTTAAAGTAGACTCATAAGTACTTACTATGTTAAATGCTTTAAACTGTGCCTCAAAGATATGAAATGTTTCTTCAATAACGGTGCAGGGAACAAAAGTTGAATTCTCTTTATATGGATGAAGAAATTTTCTAAAGTCATCTATTGTATTTGACATAAGATTTATATTAGTAGATAGTAAAGCCATAGTACTTAGAAAATCCTCTTCTTTAAAACCGAAGAACTGATATTCTGTTTCTAGTTTTGCTGAAGCTAAACCAATGATATTTAATGGTTGTCTCCACTGATGAGCAATAGATTCTAACATCTCTCCCATAACTACTTGTCTTGATTGATGTAACATTATGGTTTCTTGATCTTGTCTCTTTTTTATCTCTGCTTGAACGCTACTCTCTAAATCCTCGTTGAGTCTTTGAATTTCTTGATTTTTCTCTTCTAAGGCGAGTTGGACCATTTTAAGTTCAGTTATATCTCTTCCTGTTCCAACAGTTCCTAAAATATTGTTATCTTTATCATAAAAGGGTGCTTTAAATACTTCTAGATAAAGCATTTTCCCTTTTACATTTCCAAACTCTTCAAACTTCATCGATTTATTATTATCTATAACTTCTTGATCACTATTGAAGCAAAGTTCTCCAAAAGTATGCCACTCAGGATTCTCTGGATGTGTGTCTCTTTCTCTAAGTGCAAAATAAACATCATTTTTTCCAACAACTTCTTCAGTGCTTTTTGCCATAAGAAGACCATGGCAGAGTGCTTTATTTGCATAAATATATGTGCCGTCTCTGTCTTTGACCCAAAGCATATCAGGAAGGTTCTGAGTTAAGAGTTTTACAAGACCACTATTGTGTTCTTTTAAAGTTTCGATTTGAAATGACATATCTTTCCTTTTTTAAGTGGTGATTGTAATACTKATGATATTTTAGTTAAAATGAATGAAGAATGAATGAAGAAAGTGTAAACAGAGCTAAAAAGCCCTGTTTTACAAAAGAGAAGTTACTGAGCTACAGCTACTTCTACTTTAGTTGATTCCCAGATACCGTGTTTAGTACAGTAACCGTGTGCAACTAAGTTAAGTTTCTTACCCATTGGACGGATAGTAAAAGTTACTTCTGCATGAGATTTCTCATTTCCTAAAGTTCCTGGTACAAAAGAAGCCGTTGCTAATTTAGTTTCACCATTGAAAAGAGTGATAGACTCGATAAAGTGATCGAAATCATCTGGATGAGTATATTCGTTACCCATTTTAACTGTTACTTTTAAAGTCTCGCCAACTTTAGCTTCACCATCAACTGTGATAAACGGTGAGTGACGGTCAATTAGGTCTTTCTTAGCTTCACGCTCTACATTGTCGATATTTTCGTATACATTAACTTTTGGCATATTAATTTCCTTGTGTTTTAATGTTGGTATTGTATCAATAAATACATTTACTCTTTACTTGAATAAAAGAGGCTTTATCTTATTTAAGATTTATTTTAGAATCACTCTCTAAAACTTGTATTTTGGATGATAAGTGGATAAAAATAACCATATCCAAAATCTTTATCTTTAACAACAGTTCCTTTAGCATATATAACTGTTCCAACTGCTGGTACTTCTTGTGTTGATGTAAATACAAGATCGTTCATATTTTCAAAGTTACTTCCATCTTGTATGTGCAACCAGTTGAGTTTCATGATTCCACTAGATGTTTTTGTGACTTTTCCTTTTACTGTAACAACTTTTCCAACATACTTATCACGGTTTGCAAAGAGTTCTGCAATACTAAGTGTGTCTTTTTCTTTGTACTGGGACTGCTTATTTGTTTGAAACTGCTGTATCTGTACTTTTACTTTAGACTCTTCGACATTTCCTGCAAATAAAATACTCTCAAATGTACGCTTAAGGGTTTTAGAATGGAAGTTTTTCATCCATCCTTGTTCAGTGTAGTTTATTCTATCACCAATCTTCACATCTCTTTGAGTCATAGCAATCCAGTAACTATTTTTCCCATCTTTGACTTTCATGTAAGTGTATCCACCACTACTCATACTCTCTTGAATTACTCCAGTGTGATTTGCACTTGCACAAAGTGCAGCACTGAAAAGTAAAGCAAATAATGTTTTTTTCATATAAATCCTTTGTATGAAGTATTTTAACAAGTTTTTAACCAACAAATAGATAAAATCGCGATAACTATATAAAAAAGAGACAAATTATGTTAAAACCATTACTTATTGAAATCGGTGTAGAAGAGCTTCCTGCAGTACCACTTTTAAAAGAGTTAAAAAATATTGAGACAAAATATGCAAAATTTTTAGAAGAGTATTCGCTTCTTTGTGAGTTTGAATTTTACTATACTCCACGGCGTTTAGTGCTTTGGCATAGTGAGTTTAAAGTAAGTCAAGAAGATAGTGTAGAGGAGTTTTTCGGAGCACCTCTAGCAGTTGCCTATAAAGATGGGGAACCAACTCCTGCTGCAAAGGGTTTTGCTAAAAAGTGTGGTGTTACATTAGAAGAACTTAGTTCTATTAACAAGGGTGGCAAAGAAGTTCTTTACTACAAAAAAGATGTCAAAGGTAAAGAGTCTGTTGCACTTTTACCAGAGATCATCGAGAAATGGATGAAGTCTTTAGAGTTTGGTAAAACAATGAGATGGGGAAGATCATCTGATAAGTTTATCCGTCCTATTCGCTGGGTAAATGTAATGATGGCAGACGAGCTTGTTCCTTTAAATCTTTTTGGAGTAAATGCAGCAAAAACTACTTACTTACACCGTATAGCAAAATTTGGTGCTCTTGATGTAAGTGGTGCTAAAGAGTACTTTGAAGTACTTAAAGAAGGTGGTGTTACACTTTTCCCTGAAGTTAGAGCAGAGAAAATAAGAGCAGACTTTTCTCAAATAGAAAAAGAAAGTGGTTTAAGTATAGAGATAGACGAAGAACTTTTTGATGAAGTTGTAGCTATCACAGAAAACCCGACTGCACTTTTAGGTTCTTTTGATGAGGCATTTTTAAGACTTCCTCCTGAGGTTATCATCACTTCTATGAAAGAACATCAGCGTTACTTCCCAGTTTTTAAAGATGGCAAACTCATCAACAAGTTTGTTGTAGTTTCAAATGCACTTACAGATGATTTTTCTGAAGTTATTGCTGGAAATGAAGTTGTACTTCGCCCTCGTTTAGCAGATGGACTCTTCTTTTGGGACAATGACCTTAAACGCGGTCTCTCTACTGAGGGTTTAGAAAAGATTACTTTCTTTAAAGGTTTAGGTACAGTAACAGATAAGATACAACGCGAAGAAAAAATAGCAAATAAACTTTTTGATATGTATAACTTGAACGAGTCTAAAGAGGACTTAACTCGTGCTGTAAAACTTGCCAAAGCAGACTTGATGAGTGAAATGGTATATGAGTTTACTGAGCTTCAAGGTCTTATGGGTGGTTACTATGCAAGAGAACAGGGTGAGAATGAAACTGTAGCGACAGCTATAGCTGAGCAGTATCTTCCAGATGGTGAAGATAGCTTGTTACCATCAACTCCCCTAAGTGCAGTAGTTGCGATGAGTATCAAACTTGACACCTTACTTGGGCTTTTTTCTGTAAATCAAATTCCAACGGGTTCACGTGATCCATTTGCACTGCGTCGTGCAGTAAATGGAATACTCAGAATTGTAAATGAGTATGGTTTTAGTTTTGACATCATAGAGACGATGAAAGAATTATCTGCTGGATACGAGACTATCGATTTAGAAAAGTTAGAGAGTTTTATACTTGAACGTGTGAAGAGATACTATAAGGTAAATCCTTCTATCATTGCAGCTGTTTTAGCTTCAGGTGAGAGAGATTTACTTGCATTGGGTCAAAAGATAGAAGCACTGGGCAACCTTGTAAACTCAGAGGGTTTTAGTGAAGTAAGTGCTACATTTAACCGTGTTGCCAACATCGTAAAAGATTTAGACCTAAAGGCAGAGCTTAGTGTAAACGCAGGACTATTTGAAGAAGAGGCTGAAAAGAGTCTTTTTAGTCGATATAGTGATGTAAGTAGTAAAAAGTATGAAACATATGAAGAAGAGCTAGATGCTCTTCTTGGACTCAAACCAGAACTGGATAACTTCTTTACAAATGTAATGGTAAACGCGGATGACGAGAAGCTAAAAAACAACCGTAAGTCTTTAGTAGCAAGTGTTTATAAAAGTATCTTAAACATAGCAGACATCAAAGAAGTGAGTGTTTAAAAGTCATGGCTAAGGTAGTTATACTCAGCGGTGCAGGTATCAGTGCAGAGTCTGGTATAAGTACTTTCCGTGATAGTGGTGGTCTTTGGGAAGAGTATGACATATCAGTAGTGTGTAACTATGACTCTTTAGATAAAAATGAAGACATTACTATAGAGTTCTATGATAAACGCAGAGCTGAGATAGAAGATAAAGAACCAAACTACGCTCACAGAGTCATAAAAGAATTAAAAGACAAGTACAAAGCTGACATAGCCGTCATCACTCAAAATGTAGACAACCTTTTTGAAAAAGCAGGAATGAGCGCAGAAGATGTTATCCATCTTCATGGATTTATGCCAACAGTTGCTTGTAGAAATGAGCAGTGCTCAGAGGTGTATGACATAGGTTATAAAGCACTTAGTTCTTTTAATGATGGCAAGTGTCCAGAATGTGGCACAAAACTACGACCAAATATCGTCTTTTTTGGTGAAGCCGCTCCTATGTATGAGAGACTAAACGCAGAGATAAAAAAGTGTGAGTTTTTTGTAGTGATAGGAACAAGTGGTAATGTTATAGAAGTAAACTCAATCGCTGCATTTTGTGACTATTCTATCCTTAACAACCTCGAGCAAAGCTCGGCAATAGCTGAGAGAGACTTTGATAAAGTTATCTACGATAAAGCGAGTAATGCCATCGAGACAATAGCCCAAGACATACATAACTTTTTAGAAGCATAGTGAGATGTATGATGTAGTTATAATCGGAGCTGGTGTAAATGGCTGCTCTTGTGCTCATGAACTGTCAAAAAAAGGTAAAAGAGTCGCTCTTTTTGAYAAAGAAGGCATAGCAAGTGGTGGTAGTGGTGCTGCTGGTGCTTTTATCTCTCCAAAGTTTAGTAAAGCAGGTGAGCTAAAAGAGATTTTACATACTGCATTTCTCTACTCCATGAGTTTTTACGAGAAAGAATTCCCCAAACTTTTGACAAAATCAGAACTACTACATATCGCTAAAGATGAAGCTGATGATGCAATACTCCGCGTTTATAAAGAGCTTACAGACTTAGAACTTTTAGAGTCAGAGATACAAGAACGAGAGAGTCTCTCCATAAACGCAGGTATAGTAAATGCCAAATCTTTATGTTTAGCGATGGCAAAAAGTGCGCAGTTCATACAAGAAGAGGTGCATATGCTAGAATATGATGATGGTGTATGGCTTATAAATGAAACCTACACTGCAAAAGAGGTTATCTTAGCGACTGGTGCATACAAACAGATACTACCCGAACCATACATCAAACTACGAGGTATCTGGGGTCATCGAATAGATATAGAGACAACAACTACAAATGCTCACTCTATCCATCAGTTTGTATCTATCTCTCCTAATAAAGATGGGAAGTTAGCTATAGGTGCTACGCATAATGTACATTATCATCCACAAACTTCTACACAAGCTTATGATGTACAAGAAGGAAGAAAAGAGCTTTTAGAAAAAGCTTCTAGGAGTATAAAACTAGAGAATGTAAAAGTACTAAAAGATTATACTGGTCTGCGGTCAGGCTCTTTTGACTATATGCCACTTGTAGGTTCTTTAGTGCTCTCTTTTGAAACACTACAAAATAAAGACATTCATTTTCAAACTAAAAAACCAAATTTCCACGAGTATACTTACTATCCAAATCTTACTATAATAAATGGAAGTGGCGGTTATGGTTTTGTACTAGCCCCTTACTTAGCTAAGATACTTACTGAGAACATACTTGCAGATAAAGAGATAGCAAAAGGTTTACAACCTGCACGATTTTTTGCTCGGTGGGCTAAAAAGCTTTAATATCTGTATCCTCACTTTTTCTGTTCTTATTTTATCATCTCAAATAAGAATTTTGTATTAAGTGGTTTGTTTCTGGGGAGATTATACTAATATTATCAAAAAGGCATTTTAGACAAAATAACTTCTTGTAGGTTTACATACTGCTGACAATCTTGTGCACCTAATTTAATGCATGCCTTTCTCCATTCGTTAGAATGACCACTGTTTTTTCTATCGAGATAGCCAAGTTTAAACATAAGTGCATGAGCGTACTCATGTGCAATAACACTATTAACTATGTAGTCCATACTCTCTTGCATCACTTTTTTATTGAGGTATATTTTAATTTTTCCATCTCTGTAAGAGGTGAGTCCATACAACTTGCCCTTGAATTTATCTGTAACTATGATGGGAATGTTTAATTTAAATCCATAGTTATTTTGCATAAGATTTAAAACATCAGTCTCTTTATCTTTGATTCTTTTGAGGTAACTAGCGGGGATGTCATTGTTTTTAAATTGATGCGATGAATATATATTATTAGAGAGATAGAGTAGGGCGATTACTACAAGAATAATAAAGGAAAACTCTAGTTTCTTTTTAAACATATTTATTAAGAGTTTCAGATATGATGAGCTCTTGATATACATACAAATATATAAGTGCTAATTGTGTGATGACTACCAGAGAAAACTTTATGATAAAAGAGGGTTTTTTAATCTTATGTCTAACTATAAACATACAAAAAAGAGAACCAATAGTTCCTCCAATAAAGCTTGAAAAAAGCAGTTTATTTTCAGATATACGAGATGCTTTTTGAGTGTTTGTACAAGCTTGTAATTTATCATAAGCATAAAGAGTGAAAGAAAAAGTACTCACTACAAGGAAATATATTTCAAGGTAAGTAAGAGTAAAGTTTATATGTATCATTTATAAACTACTCAGTCAGAGGCATACTATTTAATATCTCTAATGTTTTGGTAACATCATAGATTGCACTATGGTACTGCTCATCATCAAAGTCAATTTTATAATATTTACAAGCTTCAATGAGTTTAGGGTTTTTGAGATTACCTTTTGCATTGAGTGCTTTAACAATTTTTTTATTTTCTTTCATTGTACAGAARTGATTTTCAAATGTAAGCAAGTCACCAATATGACGTAACTCAAAAGATATATTRTGTGCCACAAGTGTTRTAGTRTTTTTACARAAYTCAATAAAATCTTTATCATCTTCAAAATATTCTTCATAATCCACATYYTTTCTTAATCTTTCTAATCTATCKGGAGAGAGTTTATGAACGGCTAGTGCATGAGGATTTACTTCATACTCAGAAAAGTAGTAACGGTGAAAGGTATCAATAACTTCATACYTATCCCCTGTCWGTTTCACACGAAATGCAGCTACTTCAATGACATCATGTATATTCGAAGAGTTCGTCTCAAAATCTAATATAATCATTTTGCATTCTTTATAGGACGAGTMAGAATATAGCCACCTACTAAAATAGGGATAAGYCCAAGTCCTTGTTTTAGRCTTGGCACTTCGYCTAAAAACAAARMTGCAAAKASWACWGTCATYAAAGGGACTAAACCCATCATGGCACTTACTTTAGTTATRGAGACTCTATGYARGGCTTCTATCCACATTATCTTWGAGAYTACATATACGGCTATMCCGATAATGAGAAGATAGGGCAGTGCTTGAATAAACGCAGGGTATGATACTGCTGGCTCAAGATAGTAGGCAAGAGCTGCGATAAAAGGAAGGCCTACAACTGTTCTAAATGTGAGTATAGTCTCACTAGAACAGAACTGTCTCGCTCTTTTTTGGTAAAGATTTGCAAAGGGAGCTATGGCTGCACCTGCGAGGATAAAAAGGTCACCTTTATTTAGGGTGAGTTCTTGGGGTATAAGTACTATAATAGCTCCAACTCCCATGACAACTGAACCAATGAGGTGAAGTCTATCCATCTTCTCATTTGCTAAGATATTAAAATAAAAAAAGGCAAAAAGCAGTTGTAAAAAGATGATAACAGCCATATTTCCTGCTGTTGTATATCTCATACCGATAAAGACAAAGGTAAAAAGAGTAGTGATAAAAAAACTTGTRAGAAGTAGATCTTTGTAAGCYGCTCTATTTTTTAACTCAGCAAAGCGCTTGCGTTTAAACATMAGAATAAAAAAGAAAAAAAGGGCRATRATRAGYGAGTACATATAAGTATGMARKGCACCAATRTATGCCATMGMKAGRATAGAGAGGATTGGGAACCAACTCTCTATGACTGAAAGACCRAGCATAAGWAGCTCGCCTTCTCGYTCTTTGTGCATTAGAGTCTAATCTTTACCACTTTATGTGGAGTCTCTTTAAAAACTKCTTTAAAAGCATTTGCACGAATCTCTTTCATCTTTCCAGTWGCAMGWGGYGTTARGAARTATGCMAYYTCWARWGMTTCMTCWGSATCRTAGTTGTTRTCRTGTAAAAAGAGWACTTSTTTAYCTAGTTTTTGMACYTGWTKTGCWARAGAACGAGCATAGGCGATGATGGCCTTATGRTGTCTRTCRTACTTGTGACCCATACCAAGAAAWACRAACTTACCRCTRAGGCGAATRTTTGGAACATCTAKRTAGTTTAGCTCTTTGTCATAACGAGTAAGTTGCGTTGAGTTTAGTTTATCAAGGTCAGCGTCAAACTCTTCGATGATAGGAGTAGGAGCGATATTTGAACGGTTATAAGAGAAAATATACTTAATTTCTACAAGTTTGCCAGGGTATACTTTTTTAAGTCCTGCGTTTACTATATAAGCCATAGGGTCTTCGTTTAGGGGAACAAATTCATCGTACTTATCAAATCCATCTTCTTGTAAAAATGGACTTAGAGTGAAACCAACAGGACTAAGTTCAGGATTATAAAGTATGATAGTACCACAAACAGTTTTACGCTTTTTTTTGAGCATGTTTTCTAAATCATCTGAAGTTATTGTATCCTCATCTGATTCGTTTAAGTAGATATAGTGACCATTTATGTAGTCCATATCAAAGTTAGTAGTAAATTTTCCAAATATTTGCATTTATTTTCCTATAATTATTAATGGAAGTATACTATAATTTGTACTATGATTTATATAGCATTTTTACTTTTTACTTTTTTACTTTTAGCTTTTGTTTTTTATCAATGGCAGTTTCATATGATTTTCACTCCTACATATAAAAGAGAAGAAAAACTTGGTGCTCATTGTTCTCTTTTAAGTATGACTACTGATGATGGAGTGGAACTTGAAGGTGCTATATGCGAACCTTCAAACGTAAGTAGAACACTTCTGTATTTTAGTGGACGTTCTCATGATGGTGTAGGAATTATGAACAAGTTATCTCAGACTTACCCGCATACTAGAATCATCATCTTTAATTATCGTTCATATGGTAGAAGTGGTGGCAGGGCAAGTGAAAAAAACATACACAGCGATGCACTCAAAATTGCGCAGCTTGTAGAAAAAAACTATGGTCCTTTTTATATACTTGGTTACTCACTTGGATCAAGTGTGGCTGCTTATGTAGCAAAACATCATTCGGTCAAAGCACTCTTTCTCATAGGTGCCTTTGATTCCATAGCTTCCCTTGCCAAAAGTAAGTTTGTAGACAGAGGAAAGTTTCCACATATTAATCTCTCAAAGATTTTTAGATACAAGTTTAGAACTGGTGAACATATGCAGTCCGTAGAAGCACCGGCATATCTTTTTGTTTCAAAAGACGATGAAGTAACATACATCCAAAATGCAAGAGAGTTAAAATCAAAAATCAAAAATCTTGAATATTATCTTGAGTTAGAATGCTTAAACCATAAAGAGATACTATGGGATAAAAGAGTTGTTAAAAAAATAAATGAGAGCCTATGCTAAAGATACTATTTTATATTTGTATAGTAAGTATAGAGTACTTGGCAACAACATCAGTACATATAAGTGCTGTAGAAGGTATGTGGGATAAGTCAAACCACTTTATCGCTTTTTTTACTCTGTATGCGTTACTCTCACTAGGGTATACCCAACTAGATAGTTTAAAAAAGTTTTTTTATTTATTTATTTTTGGAGTACAAATAGAGATGATACAAGAGTTTATCGGACGAAGTCAGTTTTCAGGATTAGATATTGTAGCTGATAGTGTAGGGATTATAATGGGAATGGCTTTTTATTATTATTTCAAAAATACTTTAAATACATTAATAAGTAATTTTACTAAGATATAAACCATTTGCCGGAGCTGGTTTAAGACTCTTTTTTGAGTTGTTGTTTAGTTTGTCTTGTATGTCAGCTGCGTTTAGTGTTAGAAGTGCTCCAACCATTAGACGAATTTGACTTCGTAAAAAACCATTGGCTTTAAAGTTTAAAACAACATAACCTTTATACTCATATGCAAAAGCCTTGTATACTTCTCTTACGCTACTGTTTATATCACTTCCAGTTTTCATAAATGAAGCAAAATCATGCTCTCCAACAAAAAGTTTAATATTCTTTTCAATTGTTAGGATATCTAAATCTTTTACAAAGGTAATATAGTCTGCTTCAAAAGGGTTACTCTCACCTTTTTTAATGAGATACCTATATGTACGCACCTTAGCGGAGTACCTTGCATGAAAATCATCAGGAACTTCAGAGATATGTTTAACATGGATACTTGAAGGTAACATGTCATTAAGTACTCGTTTGAGCTTTTGGATGTCTTGCCAAAATGAAGGAAGATCAAAGTGACAGACTTGTCCTAGGGCATGAACTGCCTTATCTGTTCTACCACTTGCAATAATATTCGAGTTTATGCCCAGTTGAGTTATGATTTTTTGAAACTGGCCCATTATCGTGTTACTTGTTTGGGTCTGTATTTGAGAACCTAAATAATGAGTTCCATTATAGGCAAGAGTGATTTTAACTCGCATTAAAATCTTTTAAGAATAGTTTGTCTATACATAGCGTATGTTATTGCGAGCCATGTAAAGATAACCGTAGGAATAGTATAGAAACTTAGGATATTCTGCAGCCCTATGGTAGCTCCATAGTAAAGAATGATACCTAGAAATAAAAACAGATATATTTGTGACTTTCCATGTCTTGCATGAATGACCCCTATGGCTACTACGAAGAAAAGACTAATGACCGGAAAGAGACTCATAAGAAGGTCGGTGATTAACATCTGCTTTTTATCTTTTGCTCTGTCATCTGAAAGCCAGAATGCCAAGGGTTTTCTATAGGTTCTTATATCTGTTTTCATGGTGTCATTTATAAGCATAGTCTCAAAGTTGATTTGTGTAAACTTCTCTTTTGAGTAACTATATCCCTCTCCATCATAAAGTTTGAGTCTAAGTATTCCAGAGTCATTAAGGAGCTCTGCTCTTTTGGCTGCTATGAGGATCTCTTCTTTCTCTTTTTTATTAAACAAAAAGACCTTGGAAAAACTTCCATCAGTCTCTTTTTTACCAAGGTATAAAAGCCAGTCTCCAAAACTATTTCCAAACTCACTTGCCTCGAGGTTAAACTTCGCCTCACTCTTTTTATAAGAAACAAAGTTTGCCGAGAGAACAGTTGCGTGAGGAAAAAGGATTAAAAAGTCTAACATTAGTACCATACTAAGTAGTAGTGCAGGTTTTAGTAATGTTTTTATGATGTACGAGGGTTTAATCCCAAGTGCGAAAATAACTACTATTTCATTGTCATTTGAGAGTTTTAGCAGTGAGAGAGCCGAGGCTATAAAAAATGTTATAGGCAGAGTATAAAAAAGAATTTCAGGTAGGCGAAATATATAAAGTTTTGTCATCTCCCAAACACTGAGCTGAATTACAGCAGTATATGTCGCAAGTTTGATAAATAAAATTACAGATGCGATGGCAAAGAGTGGCACAAATATAGATATAAAAAGACTAGAGAGATTTGCTGTAATGTAGTGTTGAAGTCTCTTCATTCTTAGTAGTTCGCCTCAATATACGTAAGAATAGGACTCTCGTATATAAACACTATAAAAGTTGCAAGTGCTAAAAATGGAACAAAAGGAACTCTTTGTTCCTCTTTTGATTTTTTAATGACAAAAAGCATAATGGGAAGTGCTAGAAGCGCAGAGAGAAAAATAGCTACAAGGGTGAGTTTTAGACCAAGAAGGGCTCCCATAGTTGCAGCGACCATAATGTCACCTTCTCCCATAGCTTCTATAAAAGGAGTTCTATCATAGTGTTTATTCCATGATGTTTTTGTTTTTAGTCCGGCCTTATATACAGATGATGTCAGATAGTACGAGAGCATAAAACGAAGCAGAGTAAATCCTCCAGCAAAAAGAAGAGCGTTTTGGAAGTTTAAAATTATTCCAGGTATATTCCACGCACCAAAAACAGCAAAGATAATAGCCAAAATATTAAGAGAATCAGGAACCATTTTGTACTTTAAATCTATCATTGAAAGTGCCAGTAACATTAAAAAACTCAGTGCTATAAGAAACGAGGGAAAACTAAGACCATACTGTGATGCGATAGCTGTAAATATTAATGCCCCACTGAGTTCTATAAGGGGGTACTCAATTGATATTTTMGCCTTACAAAAAGAGCACTTTCCACCAAGAAAAATCCATGAAAAAAGAGGTATATTATGCCAAGGTTTGAGTTTATTCTTACATGAGTAGCAGTAAGAAGCATCAAAAACAACACTCTCTTCTTTTGGAATACGTAAAATTACGACATTTAAAAAAGAGCCAAATAAAAGMCCAAAGATAAAAGCAATACTTAGTTCTATCATTTTAGTCCTCCAAAACGACGTTCGACTTTTGTGAATTTATTTATGATTTTTTCTAATTCTTTAGGTGTGAAGTCAGGCCAAAGAGTATCACAGAAACAGAGTTCTGCATATGCTGATTGCCAGAGTAAAAAGTTTGAGAGTCTATGATCCCCACCGGTACGAATAAGTAAGTCAACATCATGCTTACAATCTAATGCGTTACTCATCATCTCTAGTGTGACATCGTCTTTAGATTTTTTAAGGGTGTTAATAGCACGTAACATTTCGTTTTGTGCCCCATAGTTAAGTGCTAAAGACTGTATGAGACCATCACAGTGAGCTGTTTTTTCTTTTACTAGTGCAATTGTCTTTTGTAGTTTTTTTGAAAAAGCTCGTAAGTCGCCTATAGGTTCAAAACGGATGTTGTTTTTGATATATGTATCTAACTCTTGGTTGAGATACTTATCAAGAAGTTTCATCAAAAACTCTACTTCAAGACGAGGACGTTTCCAGTTTTCTGTAGAAAAAGCATAGAGTGTGAGTCTCTCTATCTCAGAATTAGCGCCGCAGTACTCTGTAATAGCACGAACTACTTCAGCTCCAGCCTCATGTCCTTTAACTCTTTTTTTTCCTTGAAGTTCTGCCCAACGACCATTTCCATCCATGATTATTGCTATATGTTTTGCTCTATTCATAAAATTCCTTATACACTTTTAGCATTTTCTAAAATCTCAAATGCTATGTCTAGTTTCTGTGCACTTGGAATTAAAGTCGAGTTGTCTTTAGTGATAAACTCTATCTCATTGGTATCAGTTCCAAAACTACTAGAGTCTTTTAAAACATTTAAACAGACTGCATCTATATTTTTATTTTTTAACATTTTTGTCGCATTTTCTTTTGCACTGTTTACATCCATTTCCGCTTTAAAACCAACAACTGAGATATTTTCTTTGTTGATGCGGGCAAGGATATCTATATTTTTAGTAAGTTTTAATTCCCACTCTTGACCAATAGTGTCTTTTTTGAGTTTACCATCTTGTTTTGTGGCTGGAACATAGTCACTTACAGCTGCTGCCATAAAGAGGTAGGGTTTGTTCGTACCATCAGATTTTGACTGTTCTACTGCGTTTACTACAGACTCATACATCTCTTGTGTCTCTTGGACTTTAATGATGTTTATATCAGTTGGTAAATCTGTATCAAACTTTGTACTCACTAGTTTTACATTTGCACCTCTGCAGTATAGTGCTGCAGCCATAGCTGAGGCCATCTTTCCACTTGAAAAGTTAGAGATAAAGCGAACATCATCTATTTTCTCTATCGTTCCGCCACCAGTAACTATAGTGTCTCTATCACTCCAAAACTCACACTTTAGAAGCTCTTTAGCAGTAGTCCAAAAGATATCTATAGGTTCAGCCATCGCTCCCTCACCAACAGTTTTACATGCAAGCTCTTTTGTTTGYGTATCTACAAAAGTATATGAAGAGTCTTTTAATATCTGTATATTTGCTTGTGTGATTGGATTTTGAATCATATTTGTATTTGCTGATGGTGCAAGAATTTTCATAGGGCTATATGCAAGTGCACATTGAAGCAGCATTGTATCAGCGATACCGTGAGAGAGTTTTGCCATAGTATTTGCTGTTACTGGAGCTATAACAAAAGTGTCTGCCCATTCTGGTGTTTTAATATGGTTAAACGAGTCTACCCATGATTCATTGACATCATCTAAAATTCTGTTTGATGTAAGTGTTTCAAATGTGAGAGGTGTTATAAATTTTTTAGCACCCTCACTCATAACTACTCTTACTTCTGCTCCCGCTTTTACAAAAAGTCGTACAAGTTCAAGTGATTTATAACAGGCAATAGAACCTGTAACACCTAGAAGTATTTTTTTGTTTTGAAGTAGGGTGGCTGGAATATTCATGAGTTTTAATTCTTTTTATTTATTTTTAGTAATTTTATCTAATCTATACTTAGTTTTTAAAGTGTTTATAAAAATAGTCTTTTACGGTTCGCATTTTCGTTCGACTTAGTGCTAAAACACCGCTTTTAACTACTCCACTAGGTACTGTTGTACCAGCTGCAATCATAACATCGTCTTCGATAGTTATAGGCGCTACAAGTTGTGTGTCACTTCCGATAAATACATTTTTACCGATGATAGTTTTATACTTTTTAACACCATCATAGTTACAAGTAATAGTTCCAGCTCCTATGTTTGTTCCCTCATCTATCTGAGAATCACCGAGATAACTTAAATGTCCTGCTTTTACACCCTTAAGTGATGACTTTTTCACCTCTACAAAGTTTCCTATATGGGTATCTTCTATATATGAAGCTGGACGAAGATGTGCTAATGGCCCTATATCTGAGTTTTTTACGATGCTATCTTCTATGACTGAAGCTGATTTAATGTGCGACTCTTTTATAAGTGTTTCACCCGTGAGTCGACATCCATTCTCCACTATACATTCACCCTCAAAAGTCACGCTTGACTCGATATAAATAGTTGAAGGTAGTTGCATAATAACACCGGTATTCATCCAGTGAGTTTTAATTTTGTTTTGCATTATCTCTTCAGAATCACTCAGGTCTACTTTTGAGTTTACCCCTTTAAAATGCTCTTCATCCACAAGTAAGGGAGCGATGCTAAGTCCATCTTTTTTTGCCATCGCTACGACATCAGTTAAGTAGTACTCTTTTTGAGCATTGTCGTTAGAGAGTTGTGGAATATATGTCTCAATTACACTTTTAGAAAAAGCATAGATACCTGCGTTTACDGTAGTAGTDAGAAGTTCCTCAGCAGAAGCATCTTTTTGCTCBACTATATACTGTACTTGATTGTTTGCATCGATRATBACACGACCATAACCACTAGGATCTTTTAGGTCAAAAATAGACATGATTACATCTGYGTCAGTATCTAAAAAACCTTGRAGAGCTTCAGCTGTGATAAGAGGCATATCTCCATTGAGTACTAGAACTTTCTCATTTTTTGGAGATACATTTTTCATAGCCCCACCTGTTCCAGGGAAGTTTTGTGCATCTTGAACTACRAAGTTGATATCATCAAAAAATTCTTCCATCTGTGATTGAACTTCTTCTTTTTGATGAGCGATAACAACACTAATGTCATTTGAAAGTTCTWRWGAAGCTTTGATGATATGATARAGCATAGGTTTYCCACTAATGGAGTGGAGTACTTTAGCCTTTGGGGACTTCATACGGCTACCTTTTCCAGCAGCTAAAATTATTATACTTATTTTATCTTTCATCATTTTTTCCTAAGTTTTTTGTTATTTTAAATTCATCTGCAATTTTACCATTTATATTTAAAAACTTTGATGTAAGTGTTGTAGGTGTTAGCTCTATTATAAGTGAGCCCATCTCTTTAAGTGAGTATGGAAGTGCAGGGTGTGAGTAAGTTGCACCATCAAGTTTAGCCGATGAGCCACAGACTTGGTATATAGTTCCACTATTCTTTTTTTGCGTTAAMGATTTTGTATAGTCTGTTTTYTTATCTTGGACTATATTTTCAGCAGAAAAAGTMTCACTCTTGCCTAAATGCTTTATGATGAGTTTTGAGCGTTCATAACCATGAGAGTGTCCACTTAGAACTAAGTCAACACCATATTCATCAAAGATAGGCACRAATGTTTCTCGCATATCTTTAAGTCTTCCTCTACTGTCCCAGTCACTATCTGACTTGTGTCCACCATCRCTGTAAGGCGGTGTRTGAAACGCGACTATTACCCATGGTTTTTTGTTCGCATGTAGGTCTTTTCGTAACCACTCAGCCATATCACCATCATCTGCACGACTTACTGTTTCGCTATCAAGAACAACAAGGTGAAGGTTAGCATCTTCTACAGAGTAGAACTCTTCATGTCCTGAAGCAGTTCCACCAGCYTCTGCGTTTGTTGGAAAGTCAAATATATCGTAAAAAGCCCAACGACGTGCATCGTGGTTTCCTGCAACTGCCCAAGGAGTRTATCGTTTTACAAGCTCGATAAAGGGTTTAAATAGTGTTTTGTTAAACTGTTTTTGTGTACCACTWGAGTAGGCRTTGTCCCCTAAAAGTAACCACATATCTAACTCTTKGAAGTCATTTTTTATGTACTTGTARAGTTGKGCATAGACTTCTCTTTGGTTAGCACCTAGTTGTCCACTGTCACCTATCACCCATAGTCTTTGCGTGGGTTTTTCTTCACAGAGTGTTCTAAAATGTCTACCATTGTTATCTATGTTTAATGAAGTAGAAATAACTTTATAGTAGTACTGTGTACATTTGTTTAGTTTGTCTAAAGTAAGAGAGTGCTTTTTTGAAGTCTCTTCTTCATTTAAAGTATGACTTAGGGCATCTGGAGTTAAACCATAGAGCACCTTACCTACTTCTGACTCAGGAGTTTGCCACTTTATAGCCATAGAAGTTTGAGTTTGAGCAACTAAATACGGTTGACGTTTAACAAACTGCCAAGAGCCATATGCTACATCAATAAAACGTCCAACACCATAGAGTGCGACTAAAGCAAGTAGAGTAAATAAAACTCTYTTAATAAGTTTTTTCAATTTTTTCCTTCATTTTTGAGTAGATAAAGAGTGTAGAGATAGCGCCAAGAAGAATRCCCGCTAATACATCACTCACAAAGTGGTCGTTTGCCAAAATTCTAGCAGAGACTCCAAGTAGGGAGATAGTTATCCATAGATAATACTGCTTTGGAAAAAGTATCATCATAAAAGTAAAGACAGTGAGACTAGTTGTTGTATGCCCAGATGGAAATGAACTGTAGTGAGTAGAGTTTTGTACTAACATATCTACTTGATACTTGAGGTTTTCTAAAAACGAGAAGTCTGGATTCTGTGATATTAAAAAACCAAAACCATCTTCGCCATTTTCTAGTTTCCAAGGTCGAAGWCGTCCTATGAGCATCTTCGTGACTACACTGATTAGCCCTGAGAAAAGATTTGCATACAGCAAAAAAAGAAATCTTTGTTTGTAGAGTTCATTTGTTTTTATAAACTTGTAGTAAAAAAAACCAATAAGAGCTATCCCAATATACCAATGCGACTCTCCAAGTTTACTCACCTCTTTACCATAAGCCTTATATGTATCAGCATGTTCTATAAAGTAGAGAGAAACACTCTTATCTATATAAAAGTATGAGAGTACTATTAAAAGTAGAGTAAGAGTGATAAACAGAGTGAACTGYAGTTTGGAAAATATCATCGTAYRCCTTGGTAGTTAGTACACTTATAMAGAGTGACGTTATCTTTTGTATTTGTCTCTAGGAGTTTAAACGCAGAGAGCTTTTTTACACTATCGCAGATCATATAAGTAKCTATGTCTTTATGTGCAAAGTTTATATCTATGACTATCATGTCTTTGCCTAAAGGCGTACTTGTCTCCCAAATGTCAAACTGATCATATCTGTCATCAAGTAAAAAAACTTCTGAATCATATATCTCATTATAAACAATAGCACGAGAGGCAAGAGTCCAAAGTGTAATTCCTATGGATTCACGAGAAGGGTCTTGTACATGAGCATTTGCCTCTTTCATAATCTTCTCAAAGCCATACACRTCAAGTTGAATGGAGTTTTCATCAGGTAAAGGAATAACTTTTGTTGCTATCTCAATGTAAATAAGAGAAGAGAGAACTAGCCCAAAACCTATGGCGAACTTTAGGTATCGTCTCCAAGCCAAAGACTTCTCATATAGATAATAAGTACCAATAGGAACAAAAAGAAGATAAAAGAGTGCTGACCAGTGAGGTAGAGCAGTTTTATACAGACTTGAATAAGTGAAAAACAGGAGTAGTGTCGCTCCAAAAAGTGCTGCTATAAATAAAACATCATTACCTGATTTAAACGCACGGTATAGCCCGTAAAAGGAGAGAGCAAAGAGAAAAGGGTTATAGGCTACAAGTTGAGCGACTAGTGACTGTGTAAATCCCTGCCAGTTGATATGTGAACTTCCTATAACATGGTTACTTTGATAAGCAAAACTTGACCAGTCGTTTTGCATATTCCAGTAAAAAACTGGGCTTACGATAAAAAGAGCAACAACAATAGMTACAAGCATCTTAGGTGATATAAAAAGTTCATATCTTTTTTTAGAGATAAAATAAAKAATAATAGGAGGAATAAAAAGAATAGCTGTGTACTTTGARAGACCCGCTAAACCAATCAAAACACCGAGAATAAACCAGTTTTTWACRCTGTCATTTTTTTGTAGTGCATCAACAGCAAAGATKATAGGAACTATRAGTAAAAAAAGCAAGGTATCTGGCATCAGCATCAAAAATAGGGCATTGAAAATGAACATAGCATTTAAGGCTAAGATAGAGATAAATGCTAGTTTCGCATTTGAGTTTATCTGATAGATAAGTTTGTATACAAAGATAGAAGTGAGAAACCCTATCGTGATGGCACTGATACGAGAACCAAGTTCATCTATGCCAAAAACAGAGGTAAAGATGTACTGAACCCAACCAACAAGAGGAGGATGGTCAAAATAACTCCAGTCTAAGTGTAAAGCATAAATAAGATAGTGGGCTTCATCTGCACCAAGCCCCAAGTGAGGAGCTATCAGTAGCCKAAAWACAGCTACAANNRAGAADAAAATAAAAAAGAGGAAGATGCTCCTTACTWAGCAAGTGCATCTAGTTTGAATTTTAGSGTGTTAAATACCCACTYAGGCGTAATTATCTTGATACATTGGTTATCTGTACATGGTGTTTTACGGTGGTTTGAAGCAGATACACAAGGAGAACAACTCATACCTGCATAGATAGGTGTMGTAGGTCCAAGTGAGCCATAAAGAGCTGGCGTTTCAGGGCCAAAAATAACAAAAGTATGCATATCAGTGATAGATGCAAAGTGYGCAGGACCTGAGTCGTTTGTAAGCATAAAYGCAGATACACTATAAAGAGCAGGAAGCTCTAAGAACTTCACTCCACCTGCGAAGTTGATACAGCGTTTGTCATTGACATAATCAGTAAGAAGTTGCGCACCTTCTTTTTCAGATGGTGCACCCGTAAGAAGTACTACTACATTTTCATTTGCAGCTAACATCTTTTTGATAACTTCACCGTAGTTTTCTCTATCCCATCTTCTTTGTGGAAGTAGGTCTGAAGCATTAGAGTTCACTAAAACGATATGGTTCTTACTCTTGTCAAAACCTTCATACATTCCAGATACGGTAGCAATGATAGAAGATTGTTCCTCTTCACAAATAGTCGCTTTAGCAATAACGATCTCATCATCTGAGATAACACGCTTTAGATATGGAAGTTCTTCTTTCTCACAAAGGAGAGCATCTACAAGAGCGATAAAGTTTTTTGCTATATGCTGGTGAGCATTGTAAGCCACCTTATGTGTTAAAAGGTCACCACGGTAGAGTCCTTCGTTATGAAAAGCATGAAAACCGACACGGTTAACTGCACCGCTTCCAACAGTTAAAAGTGCAGTAAAACGAGAAAAGAGTTCAAGGTCTATAACCGAGTCAATCTCTTTTTCTCTACACCATTTTAAAAATTTGAATGTACTTGTTAAGATTCCAACTAAACCGCTGTCATCAATAGTAAAGATATTCTCTTCTTTTACAGTTCCAAGAAGTTGTAAAGACGCTTTGTTCTTAGAAAAGATGACAAAGTATAACTCGCCTTCGATATTATCTTTGAGTTTGCGCATAGCAGGATCAACTAAAATAGCACTTCCCATCTCTGAGAGTTCAATTAAAAGAACATTTTTAGCTTTTTTCTTTTTTGGTGGCATAAAAAAATCAAGAGTTTTTTTCACAAGTGTTGCACCAAAAGCTAGTGGTACTCCCGCAAAATAATCTATATGTCTCATTGTGTCTACAGTCATTATAATCCTTCTATATTTATTATTTTAATTATCTTTCTTTAACTATGTTGCTTGTTTGCTTTTTATCCAGAAGTAAGCTCCTGGAACTGCACTTAGTATAAGGAGCAATCCATAAAGTATACTCATCGCAAGTACTTTTGTTTGATCTGCTCCAATGAGCATAAATATTCCTATCATAGCMCCTTCACGAACACCCCATCCAGCTAAAGATATAGGAACGATAGTGAGTAAAAATACAGGTGGAACAGCTATAAGCAGTGTCTGAAAACTGAGGTCAAGGCCTAGTGCCAAAGAGAGTCCATACATAGTAAGTACTGAGAAAAGGTGTACGACAACCGAAATGCTTATGTGCTTGATAAGTAACATTCTTGAAGCATAGAGAGAGTTTAGTCTCTTTGCTAAACGTACAAAAAGGTTTAAAAACTTGATATCTGCTAAAAAAGTGAGTCTATGGAGTTGGAAAAGTAGAGCAAATCCACTAATACCACTAACAGTAATAATTATAATCAGAAGAGAAAAATCATTGTCAAAAGTTCCAAAAAAGATAAGTGTTGCTAAAAGGTTAAGGACTAAAAGACCTACTAAACCTACAACTCTATCTACAAAAACACCATAAAATGCTTCTTTTTTTTCATACTCTTTTCGCGTTAAGTCGATTATGCGAACTGCGTCACCACCAATACTTGAAGGGAGAACTTGGTTAAAAAAAGTCCCTTTAAAGTAGCTTTGTACATAAAAAGAGAGTTTTTCTTTAAAAACCAAAAGTTGTGAGATCTTAAACCATCTATATGCTGCAAGATAAGTAGATATAAGTTGCATCAAAAGGGCAACGAGTATCCATCCACCATGAGAGTTGAAGATGATTTTACTAAATTCTACAAAGTCAATTTCTTTAAAAAGAAAATAAAAAATAGCAATAGTAATAATTAATTTGATGATGTTTTTCATATGAGTATTATTTTAGCTAAATTATTATTAATAGTTAATGAACAAGCTATATTTTCTATATGTATTTTAAGTATTAAGAAGATAAAATTCACCTATGAATATAAACTTTAAAGTAACACCATCACAAAAAGAGACTATCGATTTAAGAGTGTGCGAAAATGGCTTTGACGATATCTCTTCATATATCAAAGTTGCAGCACTTAAGATGCAAAAATTCACTATAAGAAATCCTGAAACATCAGCTGAAGAAGCATCTGTTGAACTAGGATTTACACTAACAGAGGCACAAAAGGTAACTTTAGATACAAACATGCAAGCGAGTGACTGTAAAGATATAGCGGTATACCTAACGCATGTTGCACTTTATGGAGTTATATCAGCTGTCATAGAGATACGCTCAACTGGTAAACTCAATGCTATGCTAGAGAGAATTGCTAAGGCTCGTGGACTTAAATTAGACTTAGATTAAGACGAACAGCTAATATGGGATATCCCTGCTACTTCAAAGAACTCAGTTGGTTTTAGTCTATAGTACTTTTCTTCTATCTCTTTTGACTGCTCATCATATGGGTTTATCATGACTTCTTGCATCTCTCTGATTAGAGTATAGTTTCCATCTATGGCTTGCTTGTATGCAGGCACAAGATACCACTCTCTCAAACTGTACTTGGGATTAACAAGTTTCATCTCTTTAGAGAGTTCTTCACGGGATTGGGGCGAAGTAGCATTGATGAGTACATTCCATTTTTCAAGCCATTTTGACCAGTTCTTTAGGGTTTCTTTATCAAGCTGCTTATAGAAGCTTTTTTTGAGGGCTTGGATGTCTTTTGGAAGCTCTGAAAGCTCACGAAAGAAAATAGTGTAATCTACAGAAGTTTGAAGCATCAGTCTTTGAAGCTCGTTAAAGACTCCTGCATCAAAAGTAGGGAGTCCAAGTTTAACCGACCACATCTTTTTCAGTTGCTCTTGCATCACTTTTTGAAAATCATTTCGTATCTCGTTGAGCATTTGTAAAGCAGCTTCATCAGGTTTGAGTAAAGGTGCTAACGCCATACAAAACACATGAAAATTTTTCTCTGCTGCTTGGGGTTGGTTGAAAAATGAGAAGTGCTTTCCTCCACCTGTCCAAGGCTGATAAGAGGGGTCAAACACATCCGTGAATCCAAAAGGACCATAGTCAAGTGTAAAACCTCCTGCAGCACAGTTGTCGCTGTTGAAGTTTCCTTGGCAGTAACCAACGCGAATCCAGTTTGCCACAAGTGATGTGAGGCGACTTCTAAACTCGCTTGCAAGTAAGAGCACTTTTTCCATAGTAGATAAACTAGGATCGATTACATCACTGTACTCACGATCAATCAAGTGTAGTACTATCATCTCTAACTCTTGCATCGCTTTTGGGTGTTCATTTTTACGGGCACGGCGACCAAAAAGTTCGACTTGACCTACTCGAATAAACGAAGGTGCAACTCGTGTCGTGATAGCGACAGTTTCTTCTATCATCACTTCTGGGTCTTTAGAATGAGAGCCTTCTCTATACCATGGTCGTTGTACCTTTTCTTCATTTGAAGTATACAAAGACAGAGACCGTGATGTTGGTACTCCAAGTGCATGCATGTGTTCTTGTGCTAAAAACTCACGGATACTTGAACGCAGTACTGCACGACCATCGGCACCACGGCAGTATGGTGTTCTACCACCGCCTTTAAGCTGCATCTCCCAGCGTTTACCATTGAGTACGGCTTCTAGAACGGACATCGCACGACCGTCACCGTATCCATTCCCAGTATTAAAAGGGCACTGCTGGTAGTATTCTGTACCGTAGATGGAAAGAGCGTACCCACATGCCCAACCGAGCTTACTCATCGGTTCTGGTACTTGTGAGAGATCTCCGGAGAACATACGGACGAAGTCAGCTGACTCTGCTAGGCTGTCTGAAAAGCCTAGTTCACTAAAGAGGGTCTTACTGTGTGCAATGTACTTAGGATTTTGAATCGGAGTTGGTTTTACTGGAACATARTGCCCAGAGAAAACTTGTCTGGGTGAATAATCTACACCGTTTTGTGTCGCATCAGGATCGCAGTTAAGTGTGTTCATCAACGAGTAGTCTACCAACTTCGCTAGGTCTTCAAGTGTTTCTACTAACTGAGAGTTTTGTTTTGATACTTTCATATATCTTCCTTATTTTAAAAACAATATTTTTAATATTTAAATTTTTATATGATGTTTGATTGATATATATTGACTGCTATCAGTTTACTTTTTATTTCTTTAAGCAACATTTTTTAGTGAAAGTTCTAGCATGCTAGGCTATAGCTCTAATACTTTTGGGTGTCAGGTTCGACAGTAGTGGTTTCTAGTTCTGCTTTAGCTCTATCAGCCTTAGAAATATAAGGTGCTTTAGAAGAAGTCTTTAACTTCGCACGAGCACTTTTGAGACGTTTATCATACATCTTTTGAATCTTAGCGTTTCTATTCATATTATTATCCTTTATTGTCTACTCTGTCTTGTTAACTTGTTTGTAAATGTCTAGATTCTTCTTTAATTCTTTCAGCTATCCAAACTTTAATTATAGATTGTCTTGTAACACCTATCTTTTTTGCTTCTTTATCTAAAGACTCTATAACCCATTGTGGAAAATCAACATTTACTTTTTTTGTATCTGTTTTAAGAGCATAGCGAATTTCATTATCAACAATATTCGCAGGAATTACAAGTGCCTCTTCATCTTGTCAAAGCTTTTGAGCTTCTAGAAAATCTATGGTGTGTTTCTCTTTGTTGATTTTACTTTACTTTTCAACATACTCAAATTTCGCATAAATTCTTTTGTATTTAAGTATAAAAAGTATACTTTAATTACACTCTACTTGTCAAGGATTGATAGGTTTGGGGGTAACATGTTTTGTTACTACGAGACTGTGAAATAATCAAACCCCACAACTCATAATTTTCTAATTCTAACTCAATTTAGGCAATTATTTTGCCTAAATTGTACCATAAAAATAATTGAAACAATTTTAGCCATATAAAGCCTAAAACTAGCGATATAAAGAGCTATCTCTTCTCTTATAGACTCAATATCGCCATCTTTGATGGCTATCATCAGTTTTCTAAACAGAGTTATCCCTATAAGATTAAGTAAGCGTTTAAAATTATAGGTAAACATTATAAGAGCATTTTCACCAGCTACTTTCTTTTTGCTTCTAACTAAGAAGTGATCCCAACCTAAACTTCTTTTGATTGTTCCAAATGGGTGTTCAACTATAGAACTTCGTTTTTTGATTATTGCCTGACATCTATCGTTCTTGATGTTCCCATCTTTGAGTCTGTTTATTTTTAGTCTTTTCACCTAAACATTTATCTTTGATTGGACAAGCACTACAGTCAGTTTGAGAACTTCTATACAAGTACATAGTTCTAGCATATGATTGATTTAAAGATGAAGTTCTTGATACAAGTTTATTGTTAGGGCAAACATAAGCGTCTTTATCCTTATCGTAGATAAACATATCTTTAGTGAACTTACCTTTATTCTTTAGTTCTTGTCCTGCTCTTACTAGCGGTACTACTTATCTATAGGGTAGTGTGTCTGTATTTTATAAATCATAATGTATCCTGTCTTGTTCTTGTTTGATAAAATTATAATAAAAGTTTGTGAGGGGGTTTGTGTCTGTAGTAAAGAAGTTAATAAAAAAGTTTATATTTAATGTGGTGCTCAGTTTGTGATAAAAATCTAACTGAAACACCAATAGTCTATATTCCTATATTTTATTTCGTACAGTGTGTACAGCTGTAACCATATTTATAAGACTTGGCTTTACCTCTTCCCACTTACGAGTTTTCAGTCCGCAGTCAGGGTTTATCCAGAGTTGCTCTTTAGGAAGTACTTCTAAGAGTGCTTCTATCTGTTGTACCATCTCCTCTACAGAGGGAACTCGAGGGGAGTGAATATCATAAACACCAGGACCTACTTCTTGCTTATACCCAACTTCTGCAAATATTTTGAGTAGTTCATTCCCACTTCTAGCAGTCTCTATGGAAATTACATCGGCATCCATAGCTTCAATGGTTCGTATGATGTCATTAAACTCGCTGTAGCACATATGTGTATGGATTTGTGTTTCTACCTTTGCTGCACTCACGGCTATTTTAAAGTCACGAACTGCCCACTCTTCATAAGCGGCTATTTTAGACTCTCTAAGTGGATATCCCTCTTTAAACGCAGCCTCATCTACTTGTATCATCTTAATACCTGTGTTTTGTAGGTCATCAACTTCATCTCTTATAGCTAGTGCTATCTGCTTTGAGACATCGCCTCTTGGCATATCATCACGTACAAAAGACCAGTTTAAAAGTGTAACAGGACCTGTAAGCATTCCTTTCATAATTTTGTCTGTTTTACTTTGTGCATAAGTGCTCCAAGCAACAGTCATAGGCTTTGGACGAGAAATATCACCATAGATAAAAGGTGGTTTTACACATCTACTTCCGTAACTCTGTACCCAACCATTTTGACTAAAACCATAACCTTTTAGCTGTTCACCGAAGTACTCTACCATGTCGTTACGTTCTGGCTCACCATGAACAAGTATTTCCAATCCACACTCTTCTTGAAAAGCTACACACTCATCAATATACTCTTGCATCTTTTTTGTGTAAGCTTCTATGCTTAGTAGACCACTTTTAAAATCTCTTCGAGCTTGTCTAACTTCTTGAGTTTGAGGAAAAGAGCCAATAGTTGTAGTCGCTAAGTCTGCATAGCCCAGTTGCCTTTTTTGAATTTTAATACGTTCTTCATAAGTTCCATCACGGACTGTTTTTGTGATCTCTTCTACTTTTTTTTGGAGATTTTTGTCATGAATGAGTGTTGAAGTTTTTCTAGACTCACTTGCTCTTTTGTTAAGCTCAAGCTCTCTTTTTTGCTCCTCTGAGAGAGAAGCTTCACCCTCAAGTGTTAGTTGTGCAAGTAAAGAGAGTTCAGAGAGTTTCTCTACACCATAAGCAAGCCACTCTTTTATCTCAGAATCCATTTTTTCTTCATACTTGAGTGAAAAAGGGGTATGCAGGAGTGAGCATGAAGTAGAGAGAATAACTCTCTCTTTTGGTAGGAGAGTTGTAATATTTTTTACCAATGAAGCTGTTGTTTGAAAATCATTTTTCCAGATATTTCGCCCATCAACGACTCCGGCAAGTAGTACCTTGTCACTTAAAGCAGTGAACTCAAGTATCTCACTATTTTCTTCTCCATAAATAAAGTCAAGTCCAAGTGCCCAGATAGGAGTGTTGAGCAAAATTTTTGTCGCTTCATTTGAGTGCTCAAAATATGTAACTACTGCGATATTAATATTTGAAGAGACCTTACTAAGAGCATCGTATGTTGGCTTGAGCAGAGAGAGTACTTTTACATCTAAATCTTTTACAAGTATAGGTTCATCTATTTGGAGTGTTACTTCTGTGTCAAGAGTAGCTATCTCTTTTAAAAGGGCTTTATATACAGGAAGTATTTTACTATATAACTCATATACATCCCCACCATCACTGCGTTTAGAGAGTCCTAAAAATGTAAGTGGGCCTATGATGTTTATTTTTGGTTTTATCCCAAATTCTTTGGCTTCTTTGTACTCCTCAACAATTTTACTTGCATCGAGATTGTACTCATCTTCAAGAGAGAGTTCGGGAACGATATAGTGGTAGTTAGTGTTGAACCATTTTGTCATCTCCATTGCTACAGAATTTTTGTTACCTCTAGCCATTGAAAAGTATAACTCTTCACTCTTTAACTCCTGAAACCTTTTTGGCACTGCGTTTAAAGTTATGGCCATATCGAGCATATTGTCATACAAAGAGAAGTCATTTGTGCTAATAAAATCGACACCAGCATCTTTTTGATATGCCCAATGTCTCTGTTTTAATTCTAAAGCAACACTTTTTACTTCACTAAAATCACATTGCTTTGACCAGAACTTCTCTAGTGCTTTTTTGAGCTCACGCTGCTCTCCAATTCTTGGAAATCCTACTACATAACTGCTGTTTTTTGACATTACAATATCCTTTGTTTTTCGTCATTTCTGACTCATATTTTATTTTTATTTTTGTGTATATTTTGAGTTTATTATAAGGATAGAGAAATAGGAGGGTGAATACCTGAACGACGGAATGCAAAATAGACAGTATAGTACGAACATCTTGGTATGAAGTTGTTCAAAAGTACCATAAGTTTTGATTTTATAGTTAAAAAAGCATGACAATGGCATGGTTTATTGTTATTTATAACTTGTGTAAACTTGAGTAAGTCTCTAAGTGCCATCATCTGCTCCTTTTTAAAATTTTACTATTATAGCATAAATAATTTTGAAATTAAAATATGATAAGTAGTCAGGTAAATTTAATTTCATAATCAACACCATATCCCTGAATAACTTTTTCAACATAGTTTTCCATATTTTTAGCTGACTTATAAGCATCAAGTTCTATCCAATAATATTTCATAAATTTCCATACCATTTCAATAGGGTTGAGTTGCGGTGAATAAGACAGGTTGAAATGACCTATAACTACCTCTGAATCTACTTTATCATTTGTAGTTGATGCAAATAAAGTAGAGTTGTTTTTATTGAAAAAACCAAGGACATTAAGATTCTTTGCCATCTTTGCTGGAATACTAAGTGTTTCTCCTATTGCACTCCAAGCATATGGAAGATAAGGATTTAAATTAAATCCACTTTCATCGAAATATTCAACATCAATTTCACCAGTAAGTGCTTTTGCCTCAAGTGTTTCAAGCTCTTTTTTCTTTCTTGCATAAAGTTCCGCCTCTGGCTTTTTAGCAGTATCTCTTCTTACTCTTTTGTAGCTGTACTTGAGTGTTTTTTTAAAAATAGCTTGAATGTATTATAGCTCATTTTTATTCCTATTTCCTCTACTGTAAGTGCAAATGCTGTTTCTGAAAGTATTATTGCACCTGCTCGTATTCGCTCTTGTTTACTTTTACCATTGTCTCTTATATCTATTAATTTCTTTAAAATCTTCTCATCTCTTATCTTCATATTTTACAATAGTAATTTCTGTTCTACTTATGAAATTAATTTTACCGTACTACTTATAAGTTCTTTACAACTTGTACATATAGTATAATCTAATGACTGAAGATAGCCGATAAATTGTTGCTATGTATATTGCACTTAAAAATTATAGCGATTGTTAAACTCATCTAGAGTGATTTTTCCATTACTGTCTTTATCAATACTTTCAAAGCTTAGTGCGTTAACTGCATTATACATTGGATAGCCGGCTTTAGCTCTTGCCGCTTGTTTTTTTGCTCTTACTTTAAGAAACTCATCTTTTGTAATAACACTATTATTATTGAGGTCAAAATCAGTAAATGATGAACGATTTTTTCTCGTACTCATCATGCCATTTGAATTTTTCATTTGACCTCTTTGTCCCATTCTACTTTGCATGTGAGCATTTTGAAATGCCGTAAACTCTTTTGGAGTAATTTTTCCATCACCATTGGTATCAAAAGATGAGAAAGTTGGACGATTTTTCATACCACGCCCTACAAAATTTGCAGGAGGAAAGTTGTCAAACATCCACTCAGCAACCTCTTTTAACTCTTCTGGAGTAATATTTCCTTTTTGAGAAGGCATTAAACCAAATTTTGCGATTTTTTGCGGCATACAAATTGATTTTTCTTTTGTTGGATTTTGTACATAATCAACCATAAAATTAACAGCATCCTCTTTATTTGGGTAGGCCATTTTTACATGTCTCATAACACCCATTAGTGGAGGTGCAAACATATTCGCTCTATCTGTTGGCATAGTTTTAGTGTGACACATAGCACACTTTGCATCAAATATCTGCTCAGCATCTGCTTGAAGCAAAAAGAGATGTTGCTAGTCCTAAAGTACCTATAAGTACTACTATTTGTTTTGTTTTCATTGTTTGTCCTTTTATTTTATATATTTACAGAGAAATAATTTTAAGATTATCGGTTCTGCATACCTTTGCCTCTTTGCCCCATACTATTTTGTCTAAATTGTGAAAATTCATCTGGAGTGATTTTACCATCACTATTGGTATCTATAGACTCAAAAGATGGTGCATTGGCTACATTACGCATTGGATAATCTGTCTTAGCTCTTGCTTCTTGTTTTTGTGCTCTTACTTGAGCGAACTCAACTTTTGTAACAAGACCGTCATTATTGAGATCAAAGCCACTAAATGATGTTCTATTTTGCATACCGCCACCCATTCCAGCAGCACTTAAACCTAAAAGACTTCCAAGTGCGATTGCACATACTATAATTTTTGTTTTCATGATAAACTCCTTAGTTTGTATATGGAGTATGGTTACATCCTAATGTTAATGGTATGTTAAAAAATTAGCAAAAACAGACTTTTGCATGAACTTTTGATTCTAAAGTGCTTAAAGTAAAGTCTAATTTATAATGCTTAGAAATTTTATCTACTATATAAAGCCCCATTCCAAAGCCACCTTCGCTACTATTTTCACGGGTAAACTTTTTTATAACCTTAGATTTATTGTAAATTTTACCGTCATTTACTATCTCTAAACAGTTTGATAATTTAATATCTATCTGTGTATTAGCAGGTGCGTATTTTATTGCATTTGAGAGTAGGTTGTCTATAATGCGAATTAAATCTTCTTTATCTATAGATATACTAAGTGCTTGTATCTCACTTTGCAATGAAAGATTTTTATTTTTTATAAATGTTTGAAAAAAGGCAGTTCTATCTCTTAGAACTTCATCAACAGCTATATTTTCATAAGATTTTATCTCTTTGTGATTGAGCTTAATATAACTAAGGTCTTTAAATATTTTAGAGATTCTAAATGCAGAGCTTTCAATTTTTTTACACTCTTCTGTATTGGCATACTCAGGATACAACTCTTTGGATAGTTCAATATTTATCAAAATATTACTTATTGGTGTATTAATCTCATGTGTCGTGTCTACTATAAAACTCTCTAGCAATTCCATACTCTTTTTCATTGGCTTTAAGAATATTTTTCCCAGAATATAAGAGATGAGAACAATAAAAACTGCACTTAGCATAAAAAATATCATAATATTTCGTACCAATATTTGAATATCTTGTTCTATATTTTTATAGGTAACAAAATATATCTCTCCCCATCTTTTATGTTCATTATGCATATAATAGACTGTAAAATCCGGGGACAGTAAATCCGGGGACAGTTTACCTATTAACTTAGCTTTCACTTTTTCTAGGTCTTCCTGCCTTTTTACTCTTATAATCTATTCCCGTTAATGATTCTATCTCATCATAGAAATTATCATCTCCACAAGGTTTGCCTGTTCTAGTTTTTTCTTTTATAAATTTTGATTGCGTATCTTCTTGTAAAAATTCTTTATAATTATCTATCTTATCAATTGCATGATAGTTAGACAGGAGTGGATCTTCTTTTACTAAGTTTAGTCTATATCTAGCACTTGTGTATTTGTAGTCCCAAGGATAATGAACCATATGTGCTTTAACAGGATTTTGTTCTACATATTTTAAAGCATGTAAAAAATGAACTTCATCTAAAGGTGTTGAATAAAATCTTTCTTGAAAAAGGTGCCCCTTGACTTTCTGCTCAAAATTTATTTTTCTTGTGTAGAGTCTATGAGTTTCTCCAATTGCTTTTGAAAGGGACTCTCTATACTTTGGTATCGCAATTATGTGTACATGGTTTGTCATAAGACAATAGGAGACTATATCCACTTCATGTAATTTACACTGTATTAGTAGTAAGTGTTTATAGTATTCATAATCTTCATGTTTAAAGAAAATATTCATAGAACGAACACCTCTTTGTGTTATATGATGTGGAATATTTGGGATGACGACTCTTTTTATTCTTGCCATTTTTATCTCCAAAAAGTTAGATATATAAATCATATAAAAATAAAATGTACTAATTTAAATATATGACAATATGCAATATATTTTTTATCTTTCAGTTTTCTAATTTAATTGGTATACTGTCCCCGGATTTTCGTAATTGGTATACTGTCCCCGGATTTTCGTCCCCGGATTTTCTGTCCCCGGATTTTTTACTCAGATGGAGACTTAAGCGTATCTTTTGAGATAAATGGAAAAGATGAGATATCAGAGGTGGCAAATGAGTTTAATAATGCTGCAAAAAAGATAAGCGCTCTTATAGAATCAAGAAATCTTTTTCTGCGAAATATTATGCATGAGTTAAAAACCCCAATTACAAAAGGCCGTTTTTCTGTTGAGATGCTAGAAGATACAAAACATAAAGAGAGACTCTTAAATATTTTTATACGAATGGACAGTCTTATAAATGAGATGGCACTTGTTGAAGAAATTTCTTCAGGTTTTGAGAGTACAAATATAGAGCTGTTGATATTATATCTGAGGCTATAGATATGGGCTTTTTTGAAGAAGATAATTATTCTCTTAACATAAGCGAAGACTTTAAGATGCATGTTGATTATAAACTTTTTGCAACTGCTGTAAAAAATATGATTGATAATGCTATTAAATATTCAGATGACAAAAAAGTTGTTATAACCGCAAGAGAAGGAAAACTTCTTTTTGAAAACTATGGAAAAGCTTTAGACGAAGATCTCTCTTTTTATAAAGAGCCGTTTACTAAGTCACACAAGGCAGTTCATAGTTTCGGTTTAGGCCTGTATATTGTTAATGCCATTGTTGAGTCTCATGGTTTTTCTTTGAAATATGAGTATTTAAACGGCTGGAACCGTTTCTGGTTCGAGATTAATATGCCAAAAAGTTTTTAAGGGAATGGGATTACTGCGATATAATCTCTTTATCCTGAAGTTTAGTGCACTCTAACACTTTCAATCAAAGAATATATTCAAATAAAAGAGATATAATAAAATTTGATTCATATAGGAATAGGATGCAATGGTAGATTATGCTGAAGTATTTAATTTAACAAAAAAATTTACTATTTTGTATATTGAAGATAATGTATCTTTTCTGCAAGAGACAAATGAAATTTTTGAAGATCTTTTTTTTAGAGTTGATACAGCAGTAAACGGGAAAGAGGGGCTGGAAAAATATCTATCATATTTTCAAACAAATTTAAAACATTATGATATAGTTATTACTGATATAAAGATGCCTCGCATGGGTGGTGTTGAGTTAAGCAAAGAAATTTATAAAATAAATAAAAATCAAGCGATTATCGTAGTCTCAGCTCATAATGAGGCTGAATACCTTTTTGAACTCGTGAACATCGGTATCGAGCAGTTTTTAATAAAACCACTTGATTATAATACTCTTTTAAAAGTTTTATACAACACTTCTAAAAATTTGTTAACATCGTCAAAAAACGATATTGACACAGGAAAAATTGAACTAAAGGGTGGTTTTTCGTGGGAAAAAGAGAGCTCTTTGCTGTTTTTTAATGGAGAAAATATAAAACTGACAAAAAATGAGACGCTTTTAATGCAGCTGTTTGTAAAAAACAGATATAAAATATCAACACTTGAAGAGATATTCAATGTTCTTTGGAGCAATAATCCGCATCTTGCATCAAATGAGACATTAAAGCCCATCATCTCAAGATTTAGAAAAAAGATTTCGGAGCAAACTATAGAAAATGTATATGGAGTAGGGTATAGACTGCTTTTCTAAAAAACACTTAGGTATTCCACATTGTAACCGCATGATTTTTTACCTGTAAAAAGAGATGGAACACCTCTTCTTTTTATGCGCTGAGGTTTTCACTCTCATTCAGCTTTTTCATTAACTGATCCTTGATTTTACTGACCTCTTTGACTATTGTACTGTCCGTGTCAAAAGGAGAAAGACCTTCCATATCAGCCTTTTTAACCTCTTCACTTAAGCTGACTGAACCTAAAAGCTCAAAACCAGCCAAATGATCTTTGATAAACTGAAGATCTTTCTCATCTCGTATTTTACTACCTACTAAATAGATATTTTGAATTCCTATATCATGTGCTAATTTTTTAATCTGCTCAGCTGTTTGAATACTTCTTCGACCTGGTTCTACCACAACAATCAAAGCATCTACAGATTCAGCAGTACCACGACCAAGATGCTCAATTCCTGCTTCCATGTCCATAATAACCGCATCTTTTCTTTCAATTAAGAGATGTTTCATTAATCGCTTTAATAAGGTATGTTCAGGACAAACACAACCGCTTCCTCCCTGATCTACAGTACCCATAACTAACAGTTTGACGCCTTGATGTTCTAGACAGTATTTATCAGGTAAGTCGTCCACTTTAGGATTTAAAATAAAATAAGAGCCGTAGCCCTCTTCGGCTCCTGTACGCTCTTCGGCTAACTCTTTCATTTTAGAAAAAGGTATTATCTTTTTATATTCTGCTTCGGATATGCCCAAGGCTGAAGCAAGATTAGCATCTGGATCAGCATCCACCGCCAAAACATTAGATCCTTCGTTGGCAAAAAGCCGTGCTAAAATCCCAGAAATGGTAGTTTTGCCTACTCCACCTTTACCTGTAATAGCTATCTTCATAATTATCTTCCTTTTTATGATAATGAGAACTCCAAAGAGTCCTCATCTCTCTTGACCTACGTTAAATCCCGAGACCTTTACGTCTCTCTTTAATAACAGCCAACAGTTTATCAGCAGCTTTTTTCTGATCAGTTTCAACAATGAAATAGCCGCCAAATACATCTTTGGCTTTTTTTGTTAAGAAGTCAGTGACGAAAGCAGAACCTGTAATTTGTGGAACAATGCCTACATGAGTTGGAATACCCACAGCAACGCACCAGCTTCCAATAGCTACAGCTTTCTCAGACATCATCTCAGGTGCAGAGGCTACAAGCGGTAACTTATCTAGATCCACTCCCAGTTTATTTGCAATAGCTACAGCTAAACTCACAGATCGGCTATTATCAACACAAGAGCCCATATGCAATACTAAAGGTAATGGTCCATTAAGTCCTGCGGCTTCTCCTATGGTTGTTAATACTGATTTCAAAGAGTCACCTGCAAAAGTATTTGTTGCCTCTTGGTTCATCAAACCGCTCTTGGCAAGGGCACCTGCTCCACAACCTGTAGCCAATAATAAAACATTATTTTTAGCCAGCTCTTTAGCAATGGTGACAAACCCGCTATCTTGTGTTACCTGAGTATTGTTACATCCAGCAAATAGTGCGATACCTTGAATGTTTCCGTTTACGATATTATCAATTAATGGTTTTAGCGGATCTTTTGCATCTATCTTGCTAAGTGCATCTATGATCGCTTCAGCACTAAATCCTGCAATAGCCGTTTCATATTGTTTTGGAATATTGATTCTATCTTTATCTCTTCTGCTATAAGCATTAATGGCTAAATTGATAATCTTTTTAGCACTCTCAAGTGCAGTATGTTCATTAAACTCTACATGCGTAGCGCCTGTAATCTTATTTTCAGCCATAGTCGTAATTACTTCTGTATGAAAACATTCTCCCACTTTTACAATAGAGGGCATAATGCACTGTACATCTACAACCATAGCATCAACAGCACCCGTTACAATAGCTAACTCTTGTGAGAGATAATTAGTAGCTAGAGGCACCTCGTGACGCATCATGACTTCATTGCCTGTACAGCAGATCCCGACTATATTGATCCCCTCTTTTGCTCCAGCTTTTTTAGCGTCATCATTCATTTTCATTGCCATATCACAAACTATTTCACTTAATAAAGGATTATGTCCATGAACCGCAATGTTAACAGCATCCTCTTTTAATACGCCAAGACTGGCTTTAGTAACTACAGGCTTAGGTGTGCCAAATAAGACATCAGACAGCTCTGTTGACAAACACATACCCGTATAATCACTCATGGCACCTTTTAATCCAGCGAGCAAAATATTCGTTGCATCAGCATCACATCCCACATGTGTACGAGCCATAATACCAGCAACTACAGCATCAATATTATGCGGCATAGCTCCTACTTTCATCAGTAAATCCACCCGCGCTGCAGGCAAAGTTTCTTTAGCCCAGTGACAAGGTATCTTATTGTCCTGACGAGAAAAATCTTCTAATGAAGTTAAAGCAACCTCTTTGGCAATTTGCTTAATATCTTTACCTTCATGCGACAAATGTAATTTTTCTGCTATGGCTCTTAATTTGTTTTCATCTTTGATTTTATAAACAGAAGTGTTTCCCTCGCCAATTTCGAGTAAAGTTAAAGCTATATGTCTTCCATGTTCTGAGTGAGCAGCAGCACCTGCAGCAAGCATTCTAGCTAATTGTCTAGCTACCATAGTATCGGCACTTGCACCACAAATACCGTGAGTTGGTCCATTTCCAAGTGGGTCTATACGGCAAGGTCCCTTCCAACAAAAACGGCAGCAAAGTCCTGTTTGTCCAAAACCACATTGAGGCTGCATTGTTTGATAACGATCCCATACAGTATCCACACCTGCTTTCTTTGCTATAGGAAGCAAAAAATTGGAAGCCGGATCAATGGTTTTTTGTGTTTCATTCATAATGTTTTCCCTTTTATTAATATTTTTGTCTCTATTTTCAATCTCTTGTTATGAATTTTAAAGATAACCGCCCATTTTATGAGCTTCAGTACGATGATTATTCTTATCAGTCAGTATTATGGCCTTTGTAGGACAAGCCTCGATACAGGCACAATTAAAGGTATTGTCATCTCCTATCATGTCAAAGCAAAGATCACACTTCAATGCTTTAAACTTTTTTCTTTTTTTCTTTTTCCCATTTGCGGCCAGTGCCTTCTGTGGATCTGGAGCAACTAACACCATATTTATTGAATCATAAGGACAAGCCTTAGCACAGGCTTTGCAGCCTATACATTTTTCTTCATCAATTTTAACTACTCCGCCAAAGTCTTTATAACGGTCTATAACATCATCTACAGGACAAGATTCTATACAAGGTGCATCTTCGCAGCTTGTGCATTGAGTCACGGTAGTTATATTGCCGACTTTAATGACTGTATTTCTAGATGGCTGTAATTTGATACCTTCTAGTACAGCTGTTTGTATATCATAATCAGAATGGGAAGCTGCACATGCCAGCTCACAACTATGACACCCCATACATTCATTATGATTTATAAAAATAAATAAGTTATCTGAAAGCTTATTCATTGGTACTCCTTTTTTTAAATTAGTCTTAAGACTTTTATTAAAGTGAATGACTATTGTTACATTAAAATTATATATTAAGAGTGTTGCGTAAAGGTTGTAGAATACTTACTTTTTCTAGAAACACTTGAATTTTATGAAAGAGATGAAATTAATGCCTGTTTATTAAGATTGTTTGTATAAAACTATTTCAAAACAGATGCCATCGTCTGTATTATTTACACGCAGGATTCCGCCGTTATGTTCTTCAATAATTATTTTTGACATATAAAGACCCAGTCCGGTAGCATTTTTTTCTAATTTTGTTGAAAAATATGGTTCAAATATTTTCGGCAGTATATTTTTGGGTATTCCGCCTCCATTATCACTTATCATTATAATACAGCTACCATTTTCATTTTTTGTACTTATATTGATTTTGGGTTCTGCTGTATTTTTTTCTAGAAAGTTGTCTTCACTGTTTTTTAAGATATTTAAAATAACCTGCATTAGTTCATTTTGGTATATTAGTACTTTATCATTTGTTAGAAATTTTTTAGTTATCTCAATGTTTTTATTTTTTAAAGGGGGCTCTACTATTGTTAAAGCTCTTATAATTGGAGTCGTTAAAGCCACCTCTTCTTTCTTTTTATCTGGTCTGAAAAAACTTCTAAAATCATCAATAGTCGTTGAAAGAAATTGTGTATATTCATTTATATTATTATGTTTTTCATCTAAAAATTTTAAAAATCTATCCCTCTCAGCAGCATCATCAAGCTTGTATTTTTTACTTTTAATTTTCATCTGTATATTGATGACGGCACTGCCTATTGCTCCTAACGGCTGTCTCCACTGGTGGGCTATCATACTCAGCATCTCTCCCATTTGAGCAAGTCGTGATTGTTCTGATATTTGTTTTTCTTTTTGTATGTTTTTTTCTATAGTTTCAAGCATGATATTGAAATTTTTAGATAATAAACCTATTTCATCATTAGTTTTTATATTTGAACGGACGCTATAATCGCCTTGTATAGCACTGTTTACCATCTCAGAAAGCATTGAAATTGGCTGCAAAAGTTTTTTAAAAAATACAAAACTAATAACTATAGAGACAGCAAAAACAGCAATAGCAAATGTGATAACAATTCTTTGTAATTTATGTAATGATTCTTTGTATTTTTTTACGTGTGCAGAAATTGCAATATACCATTTAAGTTCAGGAATATATTCTATTTTCAATATATTTTTATAGGAATCATTGTTTATATCATTTGACTTATCCCATTTGTATTTTAATATTTTTTTACTTTTTGCTGCTTTTGTGAGATCATCATAAAGTATATTATTTTTAATTTTATTTTTTAATTTTTTNAGATTAATATTTATCATATCAGCATTTGGATGTATAAGAACTTTTCCTTGTTCATTAAAAACAAAAATGTATTTATCCTCATCTATTTTGGACGTTGTTATAATGTTTTTAAGATATGCTAAGAGCTCATTTTCTCTCTTTTTTATGTCTTTATTAATATCATCAATATTTATCTCTGTGCCAATATATATAGCCCAAGGTTTAAACGTTTTTATATAACTTAATTTTTCAAAATATAGGGTAAATGCTTCACCATTCTTTCTAGTTTTATTGACCATTTTTGTTAACAAAGAGTTATTTTTTTCATTGATTATATGCTTTTGTCCTTCGGTATTTGAGTGATAAACAAGTGTATAATTGTCATTTAAAATAAAAAAATATCCATTATTATAGTAGCTTAGATTACTTATCTTAGTAAAGGCAAGTTTTTTTGCTTCTTTTTCAGTGAGTTGATTTTTTTTGTATTTGTCATAATAGTCTTCTACAATAGAATAAGCTAAATATGTAGTAGCCTTTATATGTTTTTTACGGCTTTGCAAAGTATTTTTTTTGAAACTTTCTAAATCTTTATAAGTGACTTTGCTGATGGATACCATATTTTCTAATTTTAGTTCAATATTTTCTCTCTCCAAAAAGTTAATTTTATTTTGTATTTCCGGCAAAGCATGTATTAACATGGCAGAAATGTATCCAGCTATTAAAATCCCAATAAGAAACATTGTTTTATATAATATTTTTGACTTAAACATTTAGGATATCCTGAATTGAACTAATTAGCTAAAATATATCAGGTTTTTAATAAGCACTCCATTAATCTTGTCCAAAAGTCAATTTATATTCACATTTAGAGGCAGTTAGCTGACAATAGTTATTGACTATTTCTGATGGCTTTTGCAGTTTTTTCTTGTTGTGTTGATACAATTAAAGGATGAAAAAAGAGATATTAATAACTAATGATGACGGATTTGATGCGAATGGTCTAAAAGCTCTTATAGAAGCTCTTGAAGATATATCACATTTGACTATTGTTGCACCCACCAGCGAGAAGTCTGCATGCGGACACTCTTTGACTTTAACAAAACCTCTTAGATTTGTCCAAGTGGATGATGATTTTTATAAACTTGATGACGGAACACCAAGCGATTGCGTATATTTAGCTCTTCACTCTATATATGAGGATAAAAAACCTGACTTGCTTATTAGCGGTATTAACAGCGGGGCAAATATGGGCGAAGATATCACTTGTTCAGGCACTGTTGCTGGTGTTTTACATGATGTTCCTGCTATTGCCATCTCTCAGGTATTGCTATCGTAAACCAAATACAAACTTTAGAAGAACAATAATTGCTTAGTGATAATTATGATTGTAAAATATGATATAAAAGAAACAGACCGTAACTTAGTAACAGAAGCGATGCGAAAAGAAAAAAATGCCGTAGCAAAAAACAGATTGCTAGCTGTGTCTTTATTGTTAGATGGAATGAAGAAGAAAGAGATACAAAAAGTGCTACACAGAGGTAAAAATTATGTAGGGACTTGGATAAGTGCTTATTTTAAAGATGGTGTAGATGGATTGAAAGAAAAGCGAGGCGGTGACCATAAAAGTTATCTTTCAGAAGAAGAAAGAAATGAGTTTAAAAGTCTTATTACAATAACACAGCCAGTAGATTATGGATATGAGAATAAGGGCTGGGATGGTAAAATAATGGTTGACCTCATTTTGAAGAAGTATCAACAACAATATACAACTGATGCTATATACAAGCTACTTCAACGTTTAGGTATCACGTATAAAACAGCATCAAAAGTTGATCCAAGAAAATCACAAGACAAAATAAATATTTGGAAAGAAGATAGCAGGTTCTCTTCTGAAAGTAATCGTATTACTTCTTGGTCAACCAAAGGGATGGCAGTATCATATTCTGGTTATCCACATGGAACATCAGTAAATTGTTTAGGTAGTTTAAACCTAGTCAATAGTAATCTCATTACATCGTTTCATGATAGAGGTAATACAGAAACCACAATTGCCCACTTGAAAATAGTTAGAGAATATTATGGTGATACACCACTTGCTTATTTGATTGATAATGCACCTTGGCATAAAACTAAATTAGTGAAGGAATTTTGTGAAGCTAATAATATTACCCTTTTGTTTTTACCTCCATACTCTCCTGAATTTAATCCAATAGAAAGAGTGTGGAGTTTTTTAAAATCAAAGGTACGTCAAAAGTTTTTTAAGACAGCTGGTGAATTTAGAAATTTTGTTCTAGGATTGCTTGAAAATATAAATATTACTGAGCCTGATAAGCTTATGAGACTATGCTCAAGTTTGGTTTAGGATGATAATACTTAAGAGACAGCTACTTATAAATGTCGCCTCTGCTATCTACTTTTTAAAATCTGTATTTCATCTTCATTCATATGAAATAAAATTCTATATTTTGATATTCTTAATCTGAAAATAGGTGGAATATCATTACCTGTCATTCTTTTAATGTCACCATCAGGAATTTTATTGATTGCTTTGAAAATTTTAGCTTGAAGGTTTTTTGGATAGTTTGAAAACTTTTTTTCAAAAGTTTTCGAATAACTAATTGTCATAAATTAAATTTCTTTGCAAAATCTTCTTGTGAGCTAAACTCTTCACTTTTCATGATTGCTAAAATTTCTTCTTCATCATCTGCTTCTAATAAAAGTTGAGCTTGATTGCTTTTTTCTTTACTCTTGTCAAGATAGTCTGCAAGGCTTTCTCTAATAATTTGAGAAATAGACTTGTTTTCTAAAAAACTAAATGCTCTAGCCTTTTCATAAAGACCTTCATCTATTGTTAGGTTTAATCTATGCATTATTACTCCTTTACATAGTGATGTATAAGTGTATTATAACATATTCCTTATTTTCAAATATTTGCCTTGGTATCTAACGTTTGTCGTGAGCAATAATTTTCCCGCTAGGGTAAATTATTGGTCTCCTCGTACTTGTTATGTTTTTTCTTTAAAATTTCTAAATGAATAAAGTTAAGATTTGTAAATATATCTAATAGAGTTATTGGTTCGATAAAAAATCTATTTCTTATTAATTGTAAGAACCAAATTTGGTCATCATCAGATTTATTAGGGGTTGTAAACCAAAAGCATAAATTTTCTCCATCATAGTCATCCCACATGAGATTATTCTTGTGAAGAATAGATACATTATTTCTAATATCATTATCATTAATATTTATTATAGCTTTTAATTTTGTTGGGTTAAAACTAATATTTAAATCATTAATATCTGCATACAACAAAGCATTCGCATAAAAATTTCTAATTTTCATTGGAAGATTGTATATTCTAGTCATTAATAACTTTGCTGTTAGAAAAAACTTTTCAGTTCTTTCATACTCAGTAAGCGATAGGTTTTCTAAGTTAGATGGATAATTTATAATCTTATCAAGTTCATTATTTATATAAGTTTTTGAAAAATCTGTAATTKTATCTACTTCAAATGATTTTTTTTCATGTTTAAGTTTAATTTCAATCATTTTTTTTACATTATAAATATTTGTATTATTAGTTATTTTATGGTGTATAGGACACATCAATATTAAATTTGATATATGTCTTCGCTCTTCATTAAACTGATTTATATTAAATCGTTCTCCACCTTCATTTGCAGCTTCAATATGACATATTTCTCCTATAAACTGATTATTTATATCTATAATATTGTGTTTACATTCAGGAAAAGCACATTGATTCATAGATAATAAAAATAAAGCACGTTTTGTATCAGCAGTAGGGTTTAATCGTTTTACTTTCATAATATATTTTCCATTTCTTTATAGTGTGTCATTTGAAACATAACGGTCGACTTGAACTGTAAAATTTCCGTTAGGTAATTTATTAGTTCCAAAGAGACTGTGAAAGAACTTAACCTCAAAAACATATAACATTCTACCAAAATACAGATTAAGAAAAGTGATATGACACCCATAAAACAGTATAATAACAGCATAATAAAAGGTA
>NVXO02000008.1 GCA_002733945.2 Sulfurimonas sp.
AGCTGCAACTGCTTATGAAAACGCAGCAAGTGCAGCGGGAGAAGTAGTTGAAGATACAGTGAGTCTTGGAACTACTGATAATGCGCAAACTACCATTACAGACGCGATAGCGACTGAAGCGGCATCTGATTCTGACGTAGCCGATTTATTAGCAGCGGCAAACTCTAGTGCAGATTCTGCAAACGCAACTATAAGTGACGCGCAAACTGCAGCCGACACTTTGGCGGCCAACGAGAATTCAAGCGCGGATGACATAGCAAGCGCGAACGCGGCGGTGACTGCGGCTGACGTAGCTATTGAACTTGCAAACGAAGCTGCAACTACTTATGAAGATAGTGCAAACGCAGCAGGAGAAACAGTAGAGAGCACAAATACAATTAACTCTACAGACAATGCAAGTACTACCATTACGGATGCGATAGCGACTGAAGCGGCATCTGATGCTAATGTAGCTGATTTATTAATAGCGGCTAATGATGCAGCAGATTCTGCAAACGCAGCTATAAGTGATGCACAAACTGCAGCTGATACTTTAGCAGCCAACGACAATCCAAGCGCAGACGACATAGCAAGCGCAAACGCGACGGTAACTGCAGCTGACATAGCTATTACAAACACCGAGGCAAGTGCGACCGCTTATGAAACCGCAGCAAGTGCAGCGGGAGAAGTAGTTGAAGATACAGTGAGTCTTGGAACTACAGATAATGCGCAAACTACCATTACGGACGCGGTAGCGACTGAAGCGGTATCTGATGCCAACGTTGCCGATTTATTAATAGCGGCTAATGATGCGGCAGATTCTGCAAACGCAGCAGTTGCAGACGCGCAAACTGCAGCCGACACTTTAGCGGCCAACGACAATCCAAGCTCGGATGACATAGCAAGTGCAAACGCGGCGGTGACTGCGGCTGACGTAGCTATTACAAATGCCGAGGAAGCTGCAACTGCTTATGAAAACGCAGCAAGTGCAGCGGGAGAAGTAGTTGAAGATACAGTGAGTCTTGGAACTACTGATAATGCGCAAACTACCATTAGTGAAGCTAATTTAAATATAGCTCCAATAGCAACAGACGACACAGGCTTTGAACCATCAAACGCAACACTAACAGGTGAATTAAACTTTGATGACACATCCGCAAATACTCTCAAAGGAAGCGTTACAACAAATAGCGATGGTGTAATAGGAGATAGTGCAGACTTTAGTAGTAGTAAAGTAGAAATGACCGGTATGGATTTAAGCTCAGATACAGGTTCTCAAACAACTGTTTCTATGTGGATTCAAGGTGACCCTTCAGGAAATTGGGAGATGTTAGCTGGATCTAACCTTTATGACTTAGCTCTTAATGGTGGAAATATAGGTTTTAATACAGCTCAGGGAGATTTATTTGGTGCGGATGCTAGTGCTCTTAATGATGGAGAAATGCACCATATTGTGGCTACGTTTACAAATGGTGATGTCACTCAAAATAGTATTTATATAGATGGAGAACCTCAAAAATTATCTCAAATACAAGGAACTCCAAATCCAATTTATGCAAATATAGACTCTTCTAATGGTTCCCTTTTCCTTGGAAGTTGGGGTGCAAATGACCACTATGATTTTACAGGAACTATGGATGAAGTGAAAGTATTTAACGGAGTACTTAGTAGCGATGAAGTTTCACAACTCCATGAGATAGAATCTGGACATCATCAATGGGATAGTATAGCAAATTCTACAGGTGAAGATAGTGCAATAACTATAGATGTCTTAGCAAACGATACAGATGCAGATGGCGATACTCTAAGCATAACCCAAATAGATGGACAAGATGTAACAGCTGGACACACGGCAACAATCACAGATGCAGCTGGAAATACTTTAGGAACTGCAATGCTAACAGATGATGGAAAAGTAAACTTTACGCCAAGTGAACACTTACAAGAGATGAATAATGGTGAGAATGAAAGTGTTACATTTAGCTATACAGTAAGTGATTCTAAAGGTGCTACTGATACAGCTAATGTTACTGTTAATGTTACGGGTAGTACTGATGATGATACCGCTTCCGCCCCAACCCTTGAGATGGATATTAGCGATATAACAGTGACACCAACAACTTCAAATCTTCAAACTCCAGATACTCCAAATATGAGTGGAGCAGAAGATAAAGGGCAAGGAAGTGGTACATGGGATACCGTTGAGGGCGGAAATGGTGATGATACTATTGTAGCTGGAGACAATTTTGATACAGTGAAACTCAAGGATGGTGATGATACCCTTACTATTGGTGATGGGGCGACTGGTTATACAGATATAAACACAGGAAAAGGTGATGATACTCTCGTAGCTGGTGATGGTTGGAATAGAGTAAAAACTGAAGATGGTGATGACAATGTCACACTAGGAAATGGTTCAGAGGATGTAAGACTTGGTAAAGGAAATGACACACTTGAAGTAGGAGATGCAGGCGATGGCTGGTCTCAAATACAAGCAGAAGATGGTAATGACAATGTAACTGCTGGTGATGGATTTGATAAAATCGATATGGGTAAAGGAGATGATAATCTAAATGCAGGAGATGGTCTTACCTCAGTTAAACTTGACAAAGGTGATGATACAGCAACACTTGGTGATGCAGGAAGTGGCTATGCTAAAATAGATGCTGGCGATGGAGCAGATACTGTGGTTGCAGGCAATCAATTTGACAAAATTGACATGGGAAAAGGTGATGATAAAGTTCAAGCTGGTGATGGTGTTCAAAGTCTTAAACTAGGCGATGGTAATGACATAGGAATAGTTGGAAATGCTAACAATGCCTATGCAAGTATAGATGCAGGAAAAGGTGATGATATTGTCATCGCTGGTAACAACTATGACAAAGTGAAATTAGGTGATGGCAATGACTCTTTAAATATTGGTGACTCTGCTGCTGGATGGACTAAAATAGATGCAGGAAAAGGTGATGACACTATGACTGTAGGTTCTGGATTTGATGTTATTGATGGTGGTAAAGGTGAGGATACTGTTACTTTTAAAGGGGATGCTAGTGAGTGGACTCAAGGTGAACGATGGGGCGATACTATTGTTACAAACAATGCAACAGGAGATATTACAACCCTTAAAAATGTAGAACATGTCGCATTTGGTGGAGAAGATTCAACGGCGAGTGTGAGTGCCGGAACAACTACCGATACCTATAGTTACGAGGTTACTTTAAATGCAGGTGTAACAGATACAGATGGTAGTGAAAGTTTAAGTGCAATTACTTTAGATAATATACCAAGTGGTGTGAGTGTCGTTGGTTTAGAAGCAAATAGTGATGGAACATACACAGTTTCTACAGATGAAAATGGTGATGCACATGTCACTCTCACAAGCGATACCGAACTTAGTAACACAGAGATTAATGGTATACAAGCTTCAGTGACATCAACTGAGTCTAATGGTGGTGATACTTATTCAACGACAGTACATACAAATCTTGATGAGAGTGCAAGTGAAGCTATAAACAACCTTGAAGATATAGTAAATCTTAACTATGATGACGATGACAAAGATGATGACAAAGATGACGACAAAGATGACGATAAAGATGACGACGATGTCATAGAAATCAATACTGAAGCTGGAGATGACATTATAAATGTTGAAGGAAGTGAAAATCTTAGTGGATTACTTGGTGGAGCTATCTCTATCGATGGAGGAAGTGGTTCGGACACACTCAATCTTTTAGGTGATGAAAATATTGATATGAGTGGACTTAGTGATAATGTGGCTAATATAGAAATATTAAACCTWGGAGATGGCGAACAAAATATCACAAATATTTCATTGGAAGATGTAATGGATATGACAGATAGTAACAATATTCTTCGTATTGAAGGAACTGATGRAGATAGTRTTTCTTTAGATGAAGAGTGGACACTCGGTAACATTACAACAGATAATACGACAGGTGAAAGCTATCAAGAAGTTACTGGTGGTGAAAATGACGCTACTGTGACTTTAGAAATCAACACTGAGATTCATATAGATCAAAACTAAAGGAGGAGACTTTTTAAAAGTCTCACTACTTTAAAAGTAAAATTAATGCTACTCTATCATTAACATGTAGTTTAGAAAAAAGAGAGCTTATATGAGCTTTTACTGTTCTGGTCGTAATACCAAATTTATGAGCTATAGCATCATTTGTTAAACCCTCTAGTATAGCCATCACTACTTTTTTTTCTTGTTGAGTAAGTCTATGTTCTAACATTTCTTGTGCTTCTGAACTTAAAGATTTGTCTTGTTTAACTAATGCAGCAGTCAATTCAGGATATGTCCATACATTTCCATTTTCTACCACCTCTAACATACTTTTATAATGCATACCAAGCATTCGTGAGTTTCCATAAGCTGCAACACCATGAGATATAAGCATTTTTCCAGTTAAAAGTTCAGGAACACTTTCTAAAACCACTAGCTTTTTTGGTAATTTATTTGCTGCAATGAGTTTATTTAACTCAGAGGCCATACTATCATAGTCTACAACTATTACAGAACTAGTAAGCTCTTTTAGAGTCGTATCAAATATCTCTAAGTCATAGACATGAGTAAACTTATAATCCTTAGTCTTATTCTGCCACTCAGTTACAATACCACTATCAGTACTAAAAAATAAAATATTCATACTTATTTCTCTGAAAAAACATATTGTTTAGATTTAAGAATTGGCTTGAGTATGTACTGCATAACTGTTTTTTTACCAGTCACAATATCTACACTAGCAAGCATTCCTGGAATAATCTTCAAGGGGTGCTCTTCACTCCCCAAGTAGTTTTTATCTGTCTCTACATGAATGATATAGAAAGTATTTTCTTTCTTATCTGTGATAGTATCCGGAGAGATATTGACAACACTACCTGTAAGTCCACCATGAATAGCAAAATCATAAGCAGATATTTTCACCATAGCTTCAGCATGAGGATGAATAAATGCTATATCCTTTGGTTTTATCTTTATCTCTAAGTAGAGCTTTTTATCAGTTGGAACTATCTCGACTAAATTAGCACCTGGCTTTACAACACCCCCTATTGTATTTACAAATAATTTTTGTACTATTCCATCAACTGGGGACTTAACCATTGTTCTCTCTACTTGATCGCTAAATGCAACTTGTTGTTGTGTTAAACGATTAAGTTCTGCCGTTAACTCATTGAGCTCTTTTTTAGATTTGTTTATGAACTCTTGTTGCACCTCTTGGCGTTTAAGTCTATACTCTTCTATAGCATACTCTAAACGAGGTAAAGAGAGTGAGGCTGCTTCTATGTCATTTTGAATACCATTTGCTTCACGTTTTAGCTTTAAAAAATCCACTTTTGATTTTATCCCTTCTCGTACCATAGGTGCTGTCATCAATATTTCTTCAGTCACATATTCTAAAGATTTTTTGAGAGAATGTATTCTTGCTTTAGCCTCTTTAAGCTCTTGTTTACGCTGTTCTATCTGCTGAGCCATTGATTGATCTTGTGCCGTCTTTTCTATTTTATTTGAATTATACAACTCTAGAGCAAGCTCTATCTGTTTTTTGAACTCTTTATCTTCTGTATCTATCTTCTCAAAGGGAAGTCTATTTGATTCAGCATACAAACGCAACTTTTTGGCTTTAAGTTCGTTAACCTTTGCTATGTTTGTAGCACTAGTAGAAAAAGTTTTAGAGTTATTGATTTTTAAAATAACATCACCTCTTTTAATCAACTCTCCTTCTTTAACAAGAATAGACTCTATAATTCCACCTTCTAGGTTTTGAATAACTTGATTTTCTCCATAAGGAACAACCTTTCCATCACCACGTGTTATCTCATCTATTTCTGCTAAAGCAGCCCACAAGATAAAGGCAAAAATAGTAAAAATCCATATTTTAAGAACACGACTCATATTACTCGGAGATTTTTCTAGTATAGCCGCACTGAGTGAGTTCATAAACTCAAAATCTTTACTATTAAACTCTTGTGTTTTCTTATTCGTCATGACTATTTAGCTCCTTGTAGTTTTTTTATTGCTTCTTCTTTAGGAGCATCAATTATTATCTTTCCATTGTCCATAACTATGACTCTCTCTACGATTTGAAGAAGTGTCATTTTTTGGGTAACGGTTATAGTTGTTTTACCTTTAAACTCTGTTTTAAGGTTTTCTAGAAGGTTTGATTCTGTGATTTGGTCCATTGCGTTTGTTGGTTCATCTAGTAAAACAACAGGTGTATCTAAAAGCAGTGCACGAGCTATACCTATGCTTTGACGCTGCCCACCAGAGAGACCAAGCCCTCTCTCTCCAACTGGCATTTCATAACCCCTTGGATGTTTTTTTATAAACTCAGAAGCCCCACTAATTTTTGCAGCTCTAAGCATCGCTCCATCACTTGCATGGGAAGCTCTAAAAGTGATATTGTCTTTTACTGTTCCTCTAAACAACATGACATCTTGAGAAAGGTATGAGAAGTTTTTACGTAAATCCGCAGGGTCAATTTGACGAATATCAATGCCATCAACAAGTACTTGCCCTTCATCTGGCTCATAAAGCCCTAAAAGTAACTTCTCTATAGTACTTTTACCACTCCCTATGCGACCTATAATCGCAATATGTTCACCAGGTTCCACCACAAAAGAGACATTTTTTATGGCCGGTATCTCCGCACCTGGATAGCTAAAAGTTACATTTGCAAATTCTAGGTGACCAGTAAAATTCGGACTCTGAACAAACTTCTTACCCTCAGGTCTCTCACTCGGTTGTGAAATAATGTCGTTTATGGCCTCATAAGAAGTTTTAGTTGTTTCATAATTTGTTAAGAGTGCTGTCACCTGTCCCATAGGTGCTAAAGTTCGACCAGTAAGTATCACGATGGCGATAAGAGCACCCATAGATAAGTCAAAAGATTGAATTTTGTACACACCAACAATGATTATAATAACTGTATTTAGTTGAATTAGTAACTGTGTTACAGTTGGAATAGATGCAGATAAAAGTCTGGACTTTAAGCTTTTATTTGCTATTTCACCTGTTGACTCTTCCCATTTCCACTGTATTTGGCTCAGCGTTCCTAAGGTTTTAAGTGTCTCAATGTTACTCAGTGCTTCGATGAGAATAGAGCTTTTTTTAGCACTTGCTTCATGTGTGCTTTCTATACTTCTTTGTAAAGGTTTTTTTATTATAAAAGCATACAGCATTATAAACATAATAGTAGCTATCGGAATCAGGACAATATTTCCGCCGATATATGCTATGACCATTAAAAATATTATCGCAAAAGGCAAGTCAATCACAGCGGCCATTGTTGCATTTGTTAAAAATGAACGAATATTGTCAAAGTCTCTAAGATTACTAGCTAAAGACCCTACCGAGGCTGGATGATTTGCCATTTTTAGTGAAAGCACCTTCTCAAAAATGATAGAAGACATAATAACATCACTCTTTTTAGCTGCAACTTCTAAAAGATATGTTCTTGTAAACTTAGCAAAAGTATCTATAAGATAAATGATTATCACACCAACTGCAAAAACCCATAAAGTTTCTATAGCATTATTTGGAACTACTCTATCATAAACATTCATAGTAAAAAGTGGTGAAGCTAATACAAAAAGGTTTATAAGAAGTGAGGCATATAGTACATCTTTATAAACACCTGTAGAGAGTTTTAAAGTACTCCAAAACCAGTGCTTTTGTTGTATGTGGAGTGTTCTAACATTTTCATCTATATACTCAAAAGCTTTTTTAATCATAAATCCATAACCGATGTATTCATCAGCTAAATCTTCTATATCTACCCACTGTTCAACTGCTTCTTCCGCAGGCATAATTATTTTTACTAAACTTCCATCTTCACTAAACGAGTCTACAATACAAGCACTTTGATTTGATAAAAGTAAGATAACGGGTAGCTGTAAAGGGCTTATTTGCTGCAGTGGTCTTTGAATTATAGTTGATTTTAAACCTGCTTTACTTGCAGCACGAGAAAAAAGTCCTTTTGCATTATTAATAGAAAAGAGTTCAGGTGCTTCAGCTCCTGGCTCTATGGGTAAACCTGCGGTTAGTGCTTCTGCTGTGTATGGCTTATGGTATAGTTTTGTAAAAAGAACAAGAGTATCAAGAAGAGCATCCATCCTCAAATTATCAACATTTTGTATAAACATATATTTGGTCCTTATTCTTTTTTATCTATTTGAAGTGATACACTTTCGTATATTTTAGAGGCATCTTTACCTAAAATTGATGAAACAAGTGTCCCCATAGAGTCCATTATTCTGTACTTTGCATAAAGTATACTATATTGCGTTGATATAATTTGTACATCAGACTTTATATAGTCATTTTGTGCCGAAAGCAAGTCAAGTAGAGAACGACGACCCAAATCAAACTCTTTTGAGTAAAGTTCTAGTGTTTTTTTGGAGTACTTTTTATATGCTATGAGGTGTGTCACTTGCTCTTGCARTTTTTCATGTGCATTCCAAGCAAGATTTAAGCTCTCAACAACTTGACGTTTGATACTATTTTTTTTCTCTTGTTCTTGATAGAAACTGTATTGACTTTTTTGTAAGGCTGCAGTGTCAGCAAAACCATTAAAAAAGTTATATGAAAGATATGCCATTGCACGAAAGCTGTCTATTTTTCCTTCTATTGTAGCTAAGTTCTTATTGAAATTTTCTGCCACTTCAATATCAAGCTTAGGATAAAATGAGGATTCGTTTTCCTTTTTCGTTGATTTTGCCAATCTAACATTGTACTCACTTGCTAAAAGAGAAGGGTTATAAGAGAGTGCTATTTTTATAGCTTCTTCTCTTGTCATTGGTAACTCAGTTGTAATTATGGGTCTTATCATCTCTTGAGGGTTTAGCGATCTTCCTAAAACGCGCTCTAAATTATATGCTGAATCYAAGAGGGTRTTTTCTTGAACAACAAAATTAGACAKTGACAATGATAAAGAGGATTCTATTTTATTTACTTCAGAGAGAGTTGTAAGTCCMGCTTCATAAAGTCTCTTTACTTTTCTGAGTATCTCTTTATTTATCTCTATRTTATGTTGTGCGGTAAGTAGAATCTCTTGGTTTTTTATAAGATTTAGATATGTATTAATCATATCTAATGTTGTAGTATTTACTTTTTCCACATAACTATATGCTGCGGCAACAGTTCTATATTCCTCRGCTTCAACTCTGTGATATGTACTAAAACCTTCAAATATATTTTGTGTGTATTTTAAAGAATTTTGATACACACTAAAATCAAAAGATTCTTTCCCTCCTATTGGTGTATCTCTATTTGTWTGCTCAAATCCAACACCTAAGGAGAGATCTACTTTTGGATAGTAACCTGCTACAGCTATATCAATATCTTTTTGTGTTACTTTATAGTTTCTTGCTCTCTCAAGGATTACGGGGTTTGTATCAATAATTTCTTGAACTGATGTTTTTAAATCTTGTGCAGACGATTCTATAAATAAAWAAATAAATAAATAAATAAGTTGTCTCAATTAGGATAATCCCCTCTTTTCACGAATAATGTTTTTAATTGTATCCTAAATAAATGAGAAATCCCATAGTTTAGTAAGTTGTGATAATGTTATAATATCAGAATAATTATTATTTAGGAATTTAATACTATGACATTTAYATTAGAAGCAACAAGTGGCAAGGCTCGTGCAGCAACTATAATAACAAAACACTCAACTATCAAAACACCCGTATTTATGCCAGTTGGAACTATTGGCAGTGTAAAATCACTTGATGCARACGATGTACTTAATATACTTGGTGCAGAAATAATTCTAGCAAATACTTACCATACATATCTTCGCCCTGGAGATACAACTATAAAAAAGATGGGGAAACTCCATGGTTTTACAAAGTATCCAAAGAGTTTTTTAACAGATAGTGGTGGATTTCAAGCCTTTTCACTTAGTGATATATCTAAACCTATGAAAGATGGTATAGAATTTCGTTCTCAYATAGATGGGTCTAAGCATTTCTTTACACCAAAAAAAGTTATAGATATTCAAACAAATCTTGGCTCAGACATTATGATGATTTTAGATGACCTTGTTGCACTCCCAGCGACACAAGAACGTATCAAAACTTCTATAGAAAGAACTACTGCTTGGGCACAGGAGTCTATAGACTACTTCAGAAACCAACAAAAAAAGGGAATTTGTACTGATCAGAATATCTTTGCTATCATTCAAGGTGGAACAGACAGAGCCTTTAGAACTAAAAGTGCTACTGAACTATGCGCTATGGATTATGATGGTTTTGCCATAGGTGGATTAAGTGTTGGTGAGTTAAATAATGAAATGTATGACACAGTAGAACATACTATACAGTATATGCCCGAGGATAAACCACGTTATCTTATGGGTGTTGGGACTCCTGAAGACCTCATCGAAAATATTGAACGCGGTATAGATATGTTTGACTGTGTTATGCCCACAAGAAATGCTAGAAATGGTACACTTTTCACCTCTTTTGGCCGTATAAATATTAAAGGTGCAAAGTTCAAAGAAGACGCTGCCCCTGTAGAYCCTGAGTGTRAGTGTTTAACATGTAAAACWTACTCTMGSTCWTAYCTWAGYCATCTATTTCGCGCTAGAGAGATTACMTACTTCAGACTTGCAACTATTCATAATCTTCATTATTACCTTAACCTAATGCGAGAAGTACGTCAAGCAATCCTAGAAGACAAGTTTAATGAGTATAAACAGAAGTTTTATGAAAAAAGATCATAGATTTTAAGTAATTTTAACCATTAAGCTTGTAGAATATAAACAGTTTTAACATAATTTAAGGAAATATAATGCCTGCAGATTCTTSTACTMTTCTTGATAATTCAATTGTAAATGAAGTACCTATTACAAATGAAGAGTATCAGAATATTTTAGATATTCAACAAGAAGTTCTTAGCCTTACAGCAGAAAAACCTGATACCCAAGTCATTCTTGACAGACTTTGTGAAATGCTTGAAAAGCTTCTTCCAAATGCAGTCGCATCACTTATGCTTAAGAAAGAGAGTGATGGTAAGATTTATCTAAAAGCTGCACCAACTATATCTCAAGAAGGATGGAAGGCTCTCAATGGCATAACACCAGGGCCAGTATCTGGTTCATGTGGTAATGCAGTTTATCATGGAGAAGCTCAATTTATAACAGATGTTTTAACGGATGAGCGCGGAACAGAGTTCTTACAAACAGCAGAAGCATTTAATCTCTGTTCATGTTGGTCAGTGCCTGTAAAAAATGAAGAAAAAAGTACCATAGGTTCCCTTGCTCTTTCATCTTTTGAACACCGTTCACCTGCCCCTTTTCACAAAAAACTATTAGAAACAGCATCTTCCCTTGTTAGTATCGTTCTCAAAAATGAACAGAACAAACTAAAGCTCCGAGATATGATATATAAAGACACATTAACAGGTTTAAAGAATAAAACCTCTCTACAAGAAGTGTTTAACCATAAGACTTATCARACTTTAATCTTTTTAGAYATAAAYAAYTTTGCTTATGTAAATACTGCCTATGGTTTTGATATAGGTGATAAAATTCTTATACATGTTGCTAATATGCTCAAAAGTATCTGTCCTGAGCATATTTATAGAATTAAYGCAGACCAATTTGCTRTTCGTTTTGAAGGGAAGGTGGATATACATGCTGTCGTCTTTAAAATCAAAAAATATTTTGCTGACAATACTATAGAAGTRGATAATGTAAAACTTAAAATCACTTTTACCTATGGTGCCATTTACTCAAATAAAGATCTTCTAAAACATGCTGCACTTGCAATTAAAAAAGCAAAAGAGAGTGGAAAGAACAGACTTCATATCTTTGATGAAGATCTTGATAGCTCATTAAAACGCGAGTCTTTTATCTCCATGAATATGCTTTTATATACAGCATTTGATACAGATATGATTGTTCCTTTTTATCAAGGTATTTATGATAATAATCAAAAAAAAATCACGAAGTATGAAGCDCTTGCCCGTATAGTTACAAAAGATGGTGAAGTCATTACTCCTAACAAGTTTTTAGATGTAACAAAACTCTCAGGTTTACTGCCTACACTCACAAAAATAATGATAGAAAAAACATTTGAGTTTATGTCAAAAAATACCTATCCTTTTTCTATAAACATTACAGAAGATGATCTTATCTCTTGCTATTTACTTGATTTTTTAACTACTAATGCAAAAAAATACAACATAAATCCTTCAAGAGTTACTTTAGAGATTTTAGAAGGTGTCAGCTCCAGTGGACAAAAGAACAATATAAATCAACTTAAACAACTTAAAGAGATAGGTTATAAACTAGCTATCGATGACTTTGGAGCTGAGTACTCTAACTTTGAGAGAGTTTTAGAGTTAGATGTAGACTTTTTAAAGATAGATGCAAGATACATAAAGAATATAAACACAGATAAAAAAAGTTTCGAAATTGTGAAAGCAATAGTAAACTTCTCTTCAAATATGAACATAATCGTAATAGCAGAATTTGTGCACTCTAAAGATGTACAGAAAATTATTGTTGACTTAGGTATTARATATTCTCAAGGTTACTACTTTAGTRAGCCAAATAAAGAGTTACTAAAATAACTCTYTAATTTCTAGACTGTTTACATCAAAAACCACTAAATCAGCTTTCATACCAACTTCTATTTTTCCTCTCTTTAGACCTATTGATTTTGCAGGATTAACAACTGTGTACTTTACTAACTCACGCATTGATATAAAACCACTTTTTACAAATTTTTCATAGTAGTTAGAAAGAGCATTTGCTAAACCCTCACATCCATAAGCAGCATCAAAAAATGCAACTTCTTTGTTTACAGGAGAACTTGGTTGATGCAGTGTAGTCAGGACATCAATCTCACCGCGTTTAAGAGCATTTTGAAGAAGTAGCATATCATTTTTACTTGGCAAAGGTGGGTCAAGTTTTGCTAATGTGTTAAAACCTTCACAGGCCTCATCACAAGATGTAAGATGATGGATAGAAACTTCACAACTCACCTCTACGCCCTCTTCTTTAGCCTTAAGTATTAGTGCAACTGAACGCGGACTTGCAATGGCTTTAAATAAAATYTTTATCTKACAGTGWCKWGCTATCTCTATCATACGAGAGACATGAAGTACTTCGCTCAGGTTTGGAATCCCTGCGAGACCTAGTTTTGAGCTAACATCACCATCTAACATAACCCCTGCGTTTATCAAAGAGTTATCTTCTGCTTTACAAAAAAGTGTCACCTTGTACATCTGAACGTATTGGGCTATTTTTATAGCAATGTCATTTTTCGCAATTGTACTCATATAGGGTGCGACTACACCTTTTTTTAGGAGTATGGCAATGTTAGAGAGTGTACTATCTTCCTTAAGAGTGTTCAGCATCAAGTCAACTTTAGCACCACTCGATGAAGCTACACCATGTTGTGCAAACTCTAGAACAACTTCAGTATCTATACTTGGATTTGAGTCAGCATTTAAAACTATGTGCCCTACTCCACCTTTTTTTGCCTCATCAGATATGGCTTTAATATTTTTGGCATTAAGAGTAGAGTCTAGTAGTCTTACATTTGTATCTACTAAAGAGGGTAAAAGATAAGCACCTTTAGCATCAAGAATATCTTCGTCATTTAAAGAAGTTCCTATCTCGGTAACAACTCCATTTTCTATACGAACATCATCACTTCTCTCTCCATCCGCGTCACAAACAATTGCATTTCTTATAACCATACTTAAGCCACCTTTGATATAATAATAGCATTATAAATCATTAAGGCTTAGTTTGCGTTTCATACTACTACTATTTTTAACATTTACCTCTATTTTTGCAGAGACTTCATACGAAAAGGGAAAAAACCTTTATATCTCTAATGCCTGTTATGCCTGTCACGGYCATAAACTCGAAGGTATCCATCGGTATCCRCATTTAGCWAAYCGTGCCAAAGGTTACATGTCCTATAAACTCAAACACTTTAGAGAGCGTAAAGCCGATACACAGCAACAAGAGATGATGATAGACTTTGCTCTTGGTCTTAGTGATGAAGACATAGATGACCTCACAACTTACTTTAGAGACTATGTAGATGTAGAAAATGCYGAGTCTTATGATGATAGTTACGAGACTTACGGWGATGGTGGTTCATGAAACTTCTTGTMTCTGCACTAGAACACTCTGCAAATGTTCATCTTACATCGCTAACAAAAGAGTTTAAAGGGGATGTCGAACTCATCGGTATCTTTGATAAAAACTTGGGTAAGCCTATAGTTGACCTACAGAGTCTCGCTATCATGGGTATAGTYGAYGCACTTAAAAAACTACGATACTTTTTTAAACTTGCAGATGARATGGTCCKCCTTGCAAAAGATGCTGAYAAGGTTTTACTYATAGACTCTTCAGGKTTTAACCTTCCACTWGCWAAAAAAATAAAGAAAAARTAYCCAGATAAAGAGATMATCTACTACATACTACCCCAAGCATGGGCTTGGAAGAAAAAACGCATACCAGTTCTCGCTMGCACCATAGATAAACTYGCTTCMATCCTTCCTTTTGAACCYWSTTACTATCCTGATGATGCACCTATCGAGTATGTTGGGCATCCACTACTKGACCAGATAACCGAGTTTAAAAACGAGTTAAACGCAGAGGTTAAGAAAGTAGCCTTTATGCCTGGTAGTCGTAAAGGTGAGATAAAAAAACTTATGCCTATTTATCTTKMMCTYATASARGMRMTWRAYGYWGAAGCWACWMTWATYATTCCWAARCACTTYWCNACAANAAGAGRTAKMWGAGCTTTATGGAGATWTMCAASRMATARAYATCTCWYATGAAGCRCAYAAAACWCTTCTWRMMTCTGACTTCGCATTTATATGCAGTGGAACAGCAACACTYGAAGCWGCCATCATTGGTGTACCTTTTATCTTAACTTACATCGCAAAACCATTAGACTTTTTTATAGGGGCAAAACTTTTTAAGATAAAAGATGTAGGACTGAGTAACATTATGTTTAAAAAATTTAAGGGAGAGAGTATTCATCCTGAGTTTTTACAAGAGAATGTTACAAAAGAGAAACTGTTATTTTCTTATGAAAAGTATAATAGAGAACTCTTTTTAACACATGCAAAAGAACTCAGAGAGTATCTTGTGTCTGGAAGTTCAGCTAAAGTAGCCAAACTTATAGAGGATTAATCCTCTTTAGGCTTTCTCGCTTTAATGCTGATGCGTTTTCCACCAGCTTTAGGGGCACCATACTTTGCACGTGGAGTTCCATCATGCGCATGATTTCTATCTCCACTTTTTCCTGAAAATCTTGCTTTACCATTTTCATCATCACCAAGATATTTATTTGTTTCTTTTTTCTTTTTTGCCCACTGCTTTTCCATCTCTATAGTTTTATCAGATTTTGTTGCGTCTTCATGGCGTTGTTTCGCTATCTCGGTTATCTGATCTTTTGTCAGTTTTTTCTTCGCTTTTGGGTCAAACTCTTTTGGCTTAGGGAGTTCATACATAAAGTCTTCTAAAACTTCTTGTTTTATAGCACGACCAAGAAGTGTTTCTATAGAGTGAAGCAGTCTCTGCTCACTCTCGTTTAAAATCATTACAGCTTTTTTGTGAGCGCGAGATACTCTTGCCATATATACGATGGCTTTTACAGGCATATCAAAACTTATAAGAAACTCACACTTTAACTCTTTGTCTTTTACAAGTTCTCTATCTTCAACAACTCTTACATTTTTAGAGTCTATTGTTTCTTTTAAAGTAGTTACATCAGTAGAACAGACAACTACAATATCAAGCTCTTGATTATCTTCTATGAGTTTGTTAACGAGTGCTGTTTTTTTTTCATTTTCACATGGGTAAATACGGTGATTACCCGCTTTTATATTGATTTGGTTTTCTGACATAAGGTATCCTGAATATTAATTATAAAATTATATCCATTTAAAGCAAAATTTATGCTATTATGAAGACAATAAGCCTCTCATAAAGTACACTCTTTGTAGCTTTAGGAGGTTGTAGGGACTTTAGCCCCTGCTTTAGAATGAGCTTCTGCTCATTTTGAAACTTAAAACAAATAGGAACAATATGACATTTAATGATTTAGGACTTAATAAACTCCTCCTCAAAGCAATACAAGAACAAGGGTATGATACACCAACACCCATTCAAGAAAAAGCAATACCTGTAATACTTCAGCGTAAAGATATTTTAGCAGGTGCACAAACAGGAACAGGAAAGACAGCTGGATTTACACTTCCTATGCTAGAACTTTTACTTCGTTCTAAGCCCGAAAAAGGTCATAAAAAGATTAAAGCACTTGTACTTACTCCAACTAGAGAGTTAGCTTCTCAAGTTGCTGAGAGTATTGGTCTTTATGCAAAGCACACACCGTTTAAAACAACAGTTATCTTTGGTGGAGTTAAGATAAACCCACAAATTGTAGCACTTCGTAAGGGTATTGACATAGTTGTTGCAACACCTGGACGCCTACTAGACCACATATCTCAAAAGACTATTGACCTTAGTGGTGTTGATTTTCTCATTCTTGATGAAGCAGATAGAATGCTTGATATGGGTTTTGTAAACGACATCAAAAAAGTTATAGCTGTTCTTCCAAAAGAACGCCAAACTTTACTCTTTTCAGCGACATACTCAGATGCTATCAAAAAACTTTCAGCTAGTTTTTTAAAGTCTCCAAGTCTTATAGAAGTTGCAAGAACAAATGCTTCAAGTGAAATAGTAAAACAAGCAATTTACCATGTAGACAAAACTCGTAAACGCGAACTTTTAACACACCTTATAAAAGAAGGAGATTGGCAACAAGTTTTAGTTTTCACACGAACAAAACATGGAGCTAATCGTCTTTGTGGACAACTTGAAACTGATGGCATAACTTCTGCTGCAATTCATGGAAACAAGAGCCAAAACGCAAGAACAAAAGCACTCGCTGATTTTAAAGCAGGTAAGGTTCGTATCCTAGTTGCAACAGATATCGCTGCTCGTGGTATAGACATCGACCAACTCCCTCATGTTGTAAACTATGAGCTTCCAAATGTAAGTGAGGACTATGTTCACCGTATCGGTAGAACTGGTCGTGCAGGTAACAAGGGTGAGGCTATCAGCCTTGTCTGTGTAGATGAAGATGAGTTTTTAGCAGGTATTGAAAAACTTATAAACAAAGACATACCAAAAGTATGGCTCAAAGACTTTAAACCAGATCCAAGTATCAAAGCGGAACCTATCAATATGGGTGGAAATCGTGGAGCGAGAAATAAACCTCGTGGTGGCGGCAGTCGTGGTAATGGTGGAAATAGAAACTCTAGTGGTGGTGGAAGAAATTCTGGCGGTGGTAGAGGTAGAAGATAAGTAAGTCTAGCTAGAAAGATTCTAGCTAGTTAAAAGTTAAAAAATAGATACTACTCAGTAATACCTATTAAAATAGACTCAAAGTCAGTCTGTGCTTTCATTAGTACAGCCTCTGCTTCTTTGTCTTTAATCTTCGCAGAACTTAACCAGTTATAAACAGCTGGGAATCCAACAACTATTTTATCTTCATCTTTTTTCTTGTAAACCATAGTAGTACAAGGAGCAAACGCTGAAGCCTCAGGTCTAGACTTTGCAACTGTATAGATAACTTTTAGTTTACAGATAGAGTAAGTGTCATAAAAGTCATATGGACTCTCAACAGTTCCCTCTTTTGTAAGTTCTTCATTAAGGTCAAGAAATGAAGGCATAACAAAACCAAAAGGCTCAAAACCACCTTCAAGACTCATCTCAAACTCTTCTCTCATCTCTTCCCAATCTTCACCATCTAAATCCATTTCATACTGTGTTACTAGGTTACGAGACTCTTTTAAACTATCTTCACTATATGCAAACTTTGCCTTAGGAAAACTCTTTTTAAACACAGCTAGCAACTCTGCTTCTATCTTTTTAAGTAGAGAAGTCTCTATATCTAAAATTTTCCCTTGTGCCTCAGCGGTAAGAATAGAGATATGAAGTGTATCTTCATCCTTACTCTGATAAATACCTAGACCCATAGGAGTCATAACACCTGCTTGTGGATACTTCTTTACTAGTTCAAGTGATAAAGTGTTGTGATGAAATGTCATCAGTGTAAAAACTTTAAAACTTGTCTCTTTAAACTGCTTTGTAAATGGAAGGTTCATTTCACTATTGAGGTCAACTGCAAAACCATTTGCTACAAGAGCATCTTCTATATTTAAAGGAGTAACTGCTCCATCTTTATTTTCTACACTTATTAAGTGCAAGTCACCTTTTGCTTGAAGTGATACTACACATAAAAGTGCTGTCACTAGAATTATTATTTTTTTCATTTTATTTCCTATGGTTTAATATATGTCCAACCAGACTTCACACTCTCTAATAGTTCAACTACACCAGCTGTAACTATAATAGAACCTTCTACTAGGTCTTCTTCTTTAACTTTATATGTTTTCATTGTGTTTCCACAAGCCACAAACTCTACATCTATTTGCATAAGTGCGTCTACCCTAGCCGCTGTAGTTGTATTATTTTTATACAGTAGTTTGAGACCTTTTGAGTAGGCAACTATTTTCATGTTAATGTTATCAGCACCGTAGTACTTTACAACATTACTTGCAACACTCAACACATGGTTAAAAGCGTAGGGGCTATCTTCTGTCACCGCAAAGACAACAAGTCTAGGGTTGTCAAAGGATGGTTTTGGCTCTGCATACTCTGTTTCTGCACCCGCTATAATACAAAAGCTTAGTAAAATTAATATAAAATTCTTCATTTTTAGTTCTCCCATTCTAAGATTCTATAAGATGTCTCTACATTTTGTCTATGCATAGAGTCATATAGGTGTATATTTTTAAATTTATCCATTGTAACTGAATTTACACAATCACCGATGTCTTCACCTGCATCCATTGATGATACTACTTTACTTCTGAGTAATTTTAAGTACTCGTAGGTCATTGGGACACTATCGCGCGATACTATCGTTCCATGTCCACCAACTATATAGTCCACATCAAGAAGAAGTATCTCATCAAGTGCTTCTAACCATCCTTTTAAATCTCCATCACGCACAGAAGGAAGTCTGTCATTAAAGACTAAATCTCCTACAAAAACTATTTTTTTACTCGGAATATAGATATAAATATCACTGTCAGTATGTGCCTTATGTCCAATGTTTTTTATAATGACTTTTTTATGTTCAATATATAGTACCATCTCTTCATCTACAAACAACTCTGGATGCACTTGAGTAGTTAGTTCATAAGCCTCTGGTGATATTCGTCTCTTCATACGTGTAGTTTCTTCAATCTCTAAATCTTCAAATGCACTTGAACCTATAATCTTTGCACCTAGTTTCTTATAGTAACCATTGCCTAACCAGTGATCATCATGTACATGAGTGTTTAAAACATACTTTACTTTTAGGTTAGCTTTTTTCTTCATCTTTTCATAAGCCTGAGAAGCATAAGAGTATGTAGGACCACTATCTATGACTATATAACTATTACCCATATTAACAAAACAAGAGTTAGACATATTTCCATTGTTTGTATCATTCATAACTTCTGAATAACCAAAAAAACAGTGTACTGAATCAGAACCAACTTCTACTGGTTTAAGTTGATAGTCAAATGAAAAAAGAGTTAAAGGAAGTACTAAAGTATAAACGAGTTTCTTCAAAAAATGTCCTTTTTTATATTATATATAAATAATCATAAGGATAATACTTGAAGTTTGTAAAAGCAGTGTAAAAGAGATAAAAAAGTGTAAACCACTGTCTATCTCAAGACAGCTAGTTTACAGACTAACCAGTATGCTCTAAAGCATACTAAGATTACGCTCGTCAGTCATTTCTGAAAGACCTGTGAGAGTCTAGTGGTTCAAGCTACGCTCTCACAGATTGAAGTTTGTAATACAAGAAAAAGGAAGAATGAATAAAAACAAACTCAAACTCAAACATCATGACATCAAAGCATAAAGTTTAAACTACTCTCTAGAAGAGGTAGTTTAATTCAAAACGATACTCATTGTATGAATCTTTATTCACACCACTTTCTCTATCTTTAGCATCTACTAAACCAACACGAATTTTCGCATATAAGTCAGGTGTAAAACTTTCACGGAAATCCATGTGAAGAATATTACTATCAGCTTGAACACCAGCAGCTTGTTTCGCTTCATCAAAGTCTTGCATTGCAAAACGGAAAAGAGCACTAAATCCAGGAACTAAACCAGCTTTACCAAAGTCATAGTTAACTTCAGCAGCATAAGTTTTAGTGTTTGCATACCAGTTATACTGAGCCATTGCACGAGTATATCCACCAGTTGGGAACCCTCTCCATGGAGCTACAATATCGGCATTGTCTCCAACAGCTGAGTAACCAATCTGTGCTTTTAATGGACCTTTTCTAAGTGTTAAACGAGCCATTACTAAAGAAGCATCAAGAGTAAATCTATCAGTATAACCTAAGTTACCAGCTACAGCTGCTTTATCAAGACCTAGTCCACCTTTAAGTGTTGCACCACCGACATCACCACCACCATTATCCATTTGATGCATATAACGTACACCAGGAGTTAATGAGTAACCATTAGGAAGTGCTATCTTATAGTTTACTTCACCTATGATAGATGAAACAACACCAGGAACAGCAGCATATGTTAGATCAAGCTTAAGTCCTTTAATAGACTTATTTCTTGCATCAACAACAATTAACTCATGTGCAGTATCATCACCAGCAGCAGTAAAGTTATTAAATGATAAACCTTTGTGTACTGCAGAGTCATCATTGTTACCCCAGCTATCTCCAGCTGAATCTTTAAATGTGATCACATCATGAAATTCAGTATGGTCACGTAGTTTTTGTGCTGTAAAATATGCACCACGGATTCTTGTATTAGGGATTTCTTTCATCTCTACAACAGTTCCCTCAAAAGTATTAGGAATCATTTTTGTATCATTCGATCTTGTGATAACTGATTCAAATATTTGACGACCAGCAATAATTTTTGTATTTGAAATTTTATACTGAAGATTTGCTTCAGCAAGAACAGCCATACTATAGTTACCAGAATTTTTAACATTATAACGACTAAATGTATCCTTACCAGCTTTTGTACTGCCGATATCAGCCTGACTCATTCTTAATGACTCAAATGGACTATCAGTATAGTAAAGTCCAGCCATTGCACTAACACCCATATATGAAGCAGTTTTATAACGCATACTACCACCAAGACCAAAGGCATGATTATCTAAATTGCTAGTATCATCATTTGCCCAATCCCACTTAAACGAGTTCATTCTAAGTCTTCCGTAAAATACACCTTCTTTAAACATGTCACTGAGGTTATCAACACTCTTTGGTGTAATATTAGTTTTTACTATCATATTGTTTTTTAATTGACGCTTTGGCTTTGTCTCTTCTGCATTTACAGAAGTCGTCATTAAACATACTGCAGCAGCTCCAGCTGCTAATGTAATCATATTTCTTTTCATTTTTTTTCCCTTATTTTAAATAAATTAGAACCTTGAAAGGATTCCTTTGAAACGGCAGCCTAAGCTACCATCAGACAATAAACTAACAACTTCTAGAGCCTTTTACCGGACAACCACAGTCGTAATCAATTAAAGTAACATTCCCTGCATTACTTACATCAACTACACCCTGTCTTTTAATGTAGTCACGAGTTACATCATACACTGGACGAATCTTATCTTTTTGAAGGTTTTCACCAGCATTTTGAAGATTTCCACCCCATGATGACACTACATAAGTTTTGTCTAAATCTATCGGCTTACCACCGATCATAAGCTTAGAGATTCTCTCTCCAGCTTTACCGGCTACTGCGATAGAATATGTAACACCACCTAAGCGACTCATGTCACCACCTTGTTGATACAGAGGATTTGCATTAAATACATTGTCCGCAATATCTTCAAGTAGAGTGGCGATTTGTTTCCCTTTTAAGTCAAATGTATAAACACTAGGGTAAGTAATACCACACATTTCATATACATTATCCATTAAAATATCATCACCGGCTAAGACAGTTGTTCCCCATCTATAACCAGGAGTGAATGCCATGTCACATTTCATCTCATCTAAGATAGCATCATTAATGAGCTGATCGAAAGTTGAGAAGAAAGTATCACGTTTATAAAGAGTACCTTTTGTTTTACCTAGCACTTCATTTAGCTCTTTATCAAAAGGTGCATATAGCTCATTTACTAGCTTAACACCCTCTGGATCAGCTGGAATAATGTTAGAAGCCATAGGTACAAGTTTGTACTCGTAACCATGAACCTTACCATTACTCGCATCAATGTCTAAACGCCCAATATATTTACCATGACTACCAGCGATAACAATCACTGTGCCTTCAATAGTAATAGGCTGAGGAGAAGGGTCATGTGTATGACCACTTAAAATAAAGTCGATACCATGAACCATACGTGCAACTTCTTGATCAACAGAAAAACCATCGTGAGAAATCACAACAACACAATCAACCTTATGCTCATTTCTTAACTCATTTACATAATCTTGAAGTGTTTCAGGTCTGATACCAAAACTCCAACCCTCTGTAAACTCTTTAGGATTTGCAGTAGAAGTAAATGGAAATGCTTGACCGATAACACCGATCTTAGCACCACCTCTTTCTTCAATCGTATATGGTTCAAATATTAACTCTTCATACTCATCTTCAAAAGGATCATTTCCAATAACATTCTGGGCAACGAACTTCGCATCTAGCATTTCGATAAGTTCAAGAACTCTCTCTTTACCATATGTAAATTCCCAGTGACCAGTCATAATATCAACACCAAGATAGTTTTGAGCTTTAACGATAGCTTCACCACGAGTCTTGAGTGCAACACCAGTACCTTGCCATGTGTCTCCAGAGTCAAGGAAAAGAACATTTTTATTTCCACGTTCTTTACGAACATGATCAAGATACGTTTTCATATGAGCGATACCACCCATTTTCCCAAACTTTTTAGCAAGAGCTTCAAAGTCCATATATGTGTCAAAATATGCATCTAAACTTGATGGCTCTAGTCCATAATGTTTTGCAAAAGCTTCACCACATAAAAAACCAGGTGTACCAACTAAGTTTGGAGCAGAGATTAGTGTAGAAGGCTCTCTCCAGTATAATGGTTTAATATGGGCATGAATATCACACATATGTAAAAGTGTAAAATTCCCCATTGACTCAAATTTATAAATATCTTCGGCTGATAACTTATTAATCGTTTTAGTACTAGCAATTCCACTTGTTGCAGCTCCTAAACCTAGGATTGCTGCGATATGCATAAAGTCTCTTCTTGAAATATCCACTTATCTAACCTTCTATCTTTTTAAACCAGGTACAGCTATTTCWGCACCTTTAGCTTCACTTGTTAAGTAAACCTCTAAAGCTACCATTTCTGGTGAACCTATWGGAANAACTTTTAAAAGTGCATTTTTCATACAACCCTGAAAACGACGTTGTAATGTTCTAAGAGATGACTTAGTCATTCTATATGCTGGCCAAGTAGCTGCAACAGCAACACCTTTAGCACTTAAGTCTGGTAATGGTTGTGTTCTTAAAACACTTCCAATAACTGCATCAGAGTGACAAGAGTTACAAGATAAACCTCTACCACCACGTTTAGTCATATAAGTTATCTTACCTAAAGCATAAGCTTCTTTCATCTGCGGGTTAGCATTAATGTCAATATTTGACTTCTCGCCATTTGCAAGTGACTTCACATAAGCACTCATGTCAAACATATCTGCACTTTTAAGTTTAAATGGTTTGTGACCATTTTTACTCATTAGACCTTGAAGTGCTTGATCAATTCCAACAACTTGTCCAAACTCCGGTAAGTAACGTGGAAACCCTGCAAGGTAAGCCGGTAAGCTATCTTCTGTTTGCTTCAAAAATGCAGCAACACCTTCGTCTCCACCACAATACTCAGCCAATAGTTCTTCACCATTAGCAACCATTATATCTGCTGGATTATTTTCTAACATCTCAGCATACATAGCACGGTCAGCATCACTCATTGCAAATTGCTCTCCACCAAAAGATAGAGAAGAAAGAAGTGCAACAGATAAAGCTATTTTGATTCCTGTATTCATATGACTATCCTTTTGGTTTAATCTTTTTACTTTTCTCATTTACTTCACCAGTATTATCTGTGTAAGTAACAGTTAGTTTACCTTTACCATTAATTTTCATGTAAGTTGTAAACACAGGGTTTGTTGAAAGAGCTTCCCATACAGTCATGTTAGTAATCTCTTTACCGTTGTAGCTAAACTTTACACTGTTAATGAATTTTGCCGGGATGAGCTGTTTAGTTTTTTTATCTTTTCTTGTACCTGTATCCATAGGGTGCATTACCATAAAACTTACTTTAACAACCTCACCATCTTTAAATTTTTTTGGTTTGATTTTAATCAGTGACTTTCTTTTCTGTGCCATTTTCTATCCTTAATTTTTATATTTTTATATTCTCTCAAAGTTTGGGGTTAGAATCAACCACAACCACCGATAGTTACTTTGACACTTTGAGTAGCGATTAAAAAATCACCATTACTAAGTTCAACTAATGCACTTACTTCTTGAGTACCACCAAGTTTAATACGAGTTGAAAACATTGCTTTACCATTTGCAGGTGTAAGGTGAACATCGATACAACGTGCATTAAAGTTTTTAGAAGCTAAAATATGGATAGCTTTTACATAATCACTTGAAGTCATTGGAGACTCTACATTAACAGTAACTGGAACAACAGCACCGTTTTCAGCAATTTCTGGAACTTTTAGTTTAACTTTTGCTGATTTTTTTGGAGTTTTACCACCAGTTATAGCATTTATAGCTGTCTTGTAAGACATTGCATTTTTACTTTTTGATTTGTCTCCTGCGAAACTCATTACTGGAGCAACAGCACTAACAGCTGCTACAACACCTAATTTTTTGAAAAAATCTCTTCTTTGCATCATTCTATTTTCCTTCTATTTTGGAGATACTATATATGAAGTAATATCACATATTTCTTTTGTAGTAAATAACTTAGTAGTTAAGTTTACAGTCATGTGTGTGTCCATATTGTCGATACGAGGATCAGCAATCTTTTGAAAAACAAACTTGTTGTCTCTTACACCACTATCAACAAACATACCTTTGTAACCTGTTAAGTCTGGACCAATATTTCCAGCGCCACGAGCACCTTCAATGTTATGACATGCTATACAGTTACCGTATTGCTTATTTTTACCCTTAGCATTCTTTCTAGATAAACCTTTTGGTGGGTTTTTCTTCGCTTTTTTACCATTTAAGTTATGGAATATAAAAGCACCTCTTGCAATAGACTCGGGGTTACTAGTTACACAACCAGCAGGCATTATAAATGCTTTAGCAGGTGCTAACAAATCTTTTTCAATCAACTTACTTGCATTTGGCTTTTCAATAACACCGCTATAATCAGCAGCGAAAACAGAAGCGCTTACTAGTAGTGACATAATCAAAGTTTTTTTCATTCTCGTTTCTCCTATGTAATTTCAGGAGCAAGTATAACTTTGCATTGTAAAATCTATGTAAAATTAGATTTATTTATATTTATTTTAGGAAATTTAATGGAAAGGTGTATAAAAAGAGCGTACCTTTTTTAGGTTCTGATTCGATGTGGAGGTCAATGTTTTCTTTATTTATGATAGATTTTACTATGTTTAGACCTATACCAAATCCCCCTTTCGATGTATCTTCGCGGTAGTAACGACTAAATATTTTCTCTGTTTTTTTGATACCAACACCATAATCTTGAAAACTTAAGTGGCATCTTTTATCTTTCATATATAGTGCTATGTCAATAGTAGAGTTTTCATATGAGTATTTTATTGCATTAGATATATTGTTATCTATTACTCTTTGTAACTGTTTCTCATTCATATAGACGATACCGCATTCTTGAAGTTTTGTATTGATTATGATATTTTTCATACAAGCTACTTCACTAAAGTATTCAACTCTCTCTTTTAAAAAATCATGTATGTCTATCTCAACTTTTTCGTGCTTTAGTCTTTCGTGCTTTATAAGGTAATCCATATCATCGTAAATATTTGAGAGTACCTTTGTGGCAGCTTTCATTCTTTGCATATATTTATTTTCTTTATTCTTTCTATTGTAAAGGTCTATATTAACATTTATAATAGAAAGAGGTGTATTTATCTCATGCATAGAATCTTTAATAAAATTATCTAGCTGTTTGTTCATTTTCTGAAAAGGCTTAGCAAAACTACGAAGGAAGAATACACTGAGAATAAAAACAAAAATAACGATAGCAAAAAGAATCATTAATATTTTTTCATATATAGAGGCAAAAGATATGGTGTTTTTGACAATAAGGTATTTAGCACCAAAATATCTCTTGTTTGGAAGCTTTACAATTATATAAGCATGGTTGTCATCTAGGTGATAACCATCTTTAAAATACTTTATATTGTAATCAAGTAATGAAAAAATCGGCTTAAAACTCTCATCATAAAGACCTGATTTAAAAGTTTTATAACGAGGGTACTCAAAAAAATCTTCCGCTTGATTATAGTCTTGCATTGCTTTTATAATAAGAAGTGACTTCTCTTTAAGCAGTAGCTCATTTTTAATGGAGTGTACATGTTTCATATAAGTAAAATAAGAAAAAAGAGGTACAAGTAAAATAAGGGCAACTAATGTTGTATATATTAATGCATACTTCGTTGAGTAAGTACTATCGTTCAATGATGTAGCCTAAACCACGCCTATTTTGAATGATGGCATCGGGGAGTTTCTTCTTTAAGTTATTAAGTTGTACGCGGATTGTTGCTGGTTCTACATAATCACCCCAGACCTCATCTTGAAACATTTCAGTTGAAACAATAGCATTTTTATTTTTTATAAGAACTTCTAGCATATCTTTCTCAGTTTTACGTAAAACTATCTCTTTTTCACCTAAGAGTAACTTACTGCGTTTTAAGTCATATGTTAGAGAATCACCTAGGTCAATAATATTTCCATCATTATTAAGATAACTTGCTAGTGCCTGATCAATACGAAGCTCAAGTTCCATTAAGTCAAATGGTTTTCTCATATAGTCACAACAACCACGTTTATAACCTTCTTTGAGATCATTTACATCTGTCATCGAAGTTAAAAAGATAGCGGGAACACTTATATCATCAATACGTAATCTTTTTAAAAGTTCAAAGCCAGTTAAGCTAGGTACATTTACATCTAAAAGTAATAAGTCATAACTTTTATCGTATATGGCATCATATGCTTCAAGTCCATCCATAAACCCATCAACTTCGTAACCTAAATCTTCTAAAAATTCTTCTATACTAATACGTAGAGAGTATTCATCCTCTAAAAGTAAAATTCTCATTTAATTCTCCCGTCTACTTTTTTAATTATTCTCCGATTAAGCATAATTTGAATAAGTTCATCTTTAGAATACTTATCAAACTTACTATATGCCTCATCTAAAAAAATCTGTCTATCTTCTTTATCTATTATATTTTCAAAATCTAAAAGAGAGTTTGCACTAAAGTCATCATAAACATTTTTTTCATATTTATCTTCTTTTATTACATCGTACAATGAACTTCTTGTAACATTGATTAAAAAGCTGATATCATCATTTGGATTTCTAAAGTAATCTAAATAGCGCTCAGGTAAGACAAAGATATAACCACCAATCACTTCAGAACTACCATTATACATATTCTCATAAAAGATATACTTATTATCTTTATACTTTATTCCATCAAGTTTTAAAGTTTTAAGTTCTACATTTTGAAGCGTTTGAATATGTGAGTAGTTATAGTTCCTGTTTGCTATGACACTCTCACAAACCGAGAGGTTTTGTGTCATCAGTACTGCTGAGTCCATATGCTTAAAGTCAAGTAATACATATAAGTCTACACCCAAAGTACTAAAAAACTCAGTAATTGACTTAAAAAAAGAGATAACTTCAACAAAACCTAAGAACTCACCATTTTTATAAATTGGGACAGTAGACTTCAGCCCAAGACGCCGTCCTATTTCTATAGAACTTCTAGGTGTTTTATGTGTTTTAAAATATTCTAAGTCTGTTCTATAGTCCCCAATTGGCATACCCGCATAAATATCATCCCAACTTCTTGTAAATATGTTAAGTTCTTTAGTAACTATTTGTGCTCGAATATGAATATCTGTATTTAACTCAATTGTATTAAGGATACCTGAGAGTAATGTATAACCCAAATCTTCATCATCATTTTCTAAAGCGTTAATGAGAGCTTCATTTTTTGAGAGAAATATTGCAGTTTTAAGATCATCCATCATATGTGTTTCTAATTGATTTTCTAGTGTAATAGAGAGCTGATCCTTAATGGTGTCTATTTTTTGCTCTTTTAATACCTTTCGTACATAAAAAGTAGAGATAAGGATTATTGAGAGAATTACTACAAAGGTAATAATTATTTTATTTAACAAGGGCTAATCTTTTTCTTTATATTTTTTTATTTTATTGAGTATTTGAATAAAGTCTTGTGTATGTAATCCACCGTTGATTCTTTTTAGTATTTTTTCATTTTTATCTAAAAAATAAAATGTAGGACTAGCAAAATACTCAAATTTTATGGGCACAAAACCTTCATCCACATCTATATCTATATCTACACAAAGATAGCCATCTTTTAAAAGTTTATCTACGTGTTTGTCTTCAAAAACAACAGTATGCATAAACTCGCAACCAGGACATTTTTTTCTTGAGAGCATGACCATGACTATCTTGTCACTATCTTGTGCTTCATCATAAACATCAAACATATCAGTCCACTCTACTTTTGCAACTAAAGATGAAATTAGTATAAAAAAGAGAAGAAAAATTGTTTTCATATTTATCCTGTGTTACTGTCTGTTTAAGTGAAGTAAAAACTCATCTGGGGGGATAAATCCTACAATAGTTTTTGATTTTTCTATTTCGGTATTTTCATCAAGAAAAATCAATACAGGGGGTCCAAAAACACCATACTTTTTACTCAGTGCTTTTTCTTGATCTGTATTTTCTGTTACATCGGCACGTACCAAAACAAACTCACTCATTTTCTTTCTTACTGCAGTATCTGCGAATGTTATATCTTCTAACTCTTTACAAGAAGTACACCAATCTGCTGAGAAATCAAGCAGAATCTTTTTTCCTTGATTCTTTGCTAATACTCTATCCAACTCTTCTATAGACTTTACTTTAACAAAACGTGCCTCTTTAATCTGCTCTTTACTTGTACCTTGAACCAATACTGCTTCATTTAAAAAACCAAGTGGTTTAGTCATACTTGAATAACCAGCTAAAAACCCTATAAATAAAGCAACAGAATATATAAAAATAATCATTGCAATACTATGTTTAAAGAAGTGGTGATCTTTTTCAAAAACACCAAGATACAATGAAAATCCTATTCCTAAAATACTGTACATAACCATAATGATAGAAGGATCAAGTATCTTCTCTAGCATCCAAATAGCTACTGCCAACATCATTACACCAAAAACAGCACTCACCATAGTCATCCATGCACCAGGTTTAGGCATAAACTTACCTGCACTTACACCAACTGCGATAAGAGGAAGTCCCATACCGATACTCATAGAGAACAGAGCCATTCCACCAAGAACAGCATCTCCTGTTTGACCTATATACACTAAAGCACCAGCAAGTGGAGCAGCAACACATGGGCCTACAATAAGTGCTGATAAAAATCCCATAATCGCGACACCTATATAACCACCACGATTAGTACCTGAACTCACTTTTGTAACAAGTGCATCTGGTAGTTTTAATTCATAAAAACCGAACATACTCAAGGCAAGGGCTACAAAAACTAAACTAAAGGAGTAAATAACCCAAGGCATCTGGAGTGCACCTTGAAGGTTTGCTCCAAATAAACCAGCAAGTACACCAGCGATAGTGTAAGCCACAGCCATAGCTAAAACATAAACTATAGAAAGGGCAAAAGCTTTTTTTGTAGTAAGTCCTTTACCTTGAGAAACAATAAGACCTGAAATAATAGGAATCATAGGAAAAACACATGGAGTCATTGCAAGAAGTAAACCAAAACCAAGAAATGTCAAAAGAATAATTCCAATGTTTCCTGACTTTATTGTATCTGCAATCGCATCACTCTCTGATAGTTCTCCTATATCTGTTTGTCCTTTATTTTCTAAAGAGAGCTTTGAGGCATCTAGTGTTAATGGAAATTCTTTTACATAAGGGTTATAACATAGACCCATTTGGGAACACCCTTGGTATGATAAAAGGAGTGTAAACTTTTGTATGCCACTTAAGCCTTCTGGATTGTCCAAAGTTACAAGTAATTCGGGGGAGATAGTATAAACTTGTTCACCATCATGGTCGATGGATATTGGTTTTTTAATTTCTTTAATTTTTAAACTAGTACCTTTAAGCTCTATACTCATCTTCTGTGCATAAATATATATATCCTTACCAAGAGTAACACCTGCTTCTATTTGAGCACTTTCATTAACTTTTGCATAAGGTTTAAATGCTTCATCAGGTGCCAAAAAGTCCCCTGAGTATACACTACTTATTGTAAGTGTAATTAGCATAAATATTTGTATTATAAATTTCATTTTTACCTTCTTCCTTCTCATTGTATTTAGTAATAATACAATAAATAGTGTGTATTCTTTGTATAAATTATAAAGCAATTAAAGTATTTTTATTTTTATACTCATTTTTAATGCTTTTTTACCTAAAATAGTACACAACTAATGTATAAGAAGAGTAAAAATGATTGATTTAAACACAGAAATATGTTCTTGTAACTCACTATCTATTAAAGATATTGCAGCTTGTATTAAAGAAAACAACTTTAATACTTTAGATGAACTTATAGAAAATAATGAGTGTCCCATGGGTGATAAATGTGAACAATGTCACGATGTAGGTATTAACAATGATGGTATAAACATCCCCTTTGTGTTGGCTCGAGTTAAACGTGGTGAATTTTAGGAATCTTTATAATAAAAACGGTTCCTCCATTGTTTGTTTGAATCTCAATTTTACCTAAAAATTGTTTTTCTATAATCATTTGAGACATATACAAACCTAAACCAGTTCCATTCTTCCCTTTCGTACTAAAATATGGTTCGAATATTTTTTGAAGATATTCTTCTTTAATCCCACCTGCCTCATCTTTCACATAAATCCACAATTCTGTGTCCCTATTTAAAGCATATAATGATATTGATTTGTCATTTCTTTGTATGTCAGCATAAGCATCCATAGAGTTATTAAGTATATTTAATAGTACTTGAACAAGTTCATTCTGATATAAGTTAACTTCTATTGTCGATGCTTGTGTAATACCTATTTTAATACCCTCAACTTTTGCCCGAGCTAAAACAAAATTAATCGACTTCTGTAAAAGCTCATCTATTTCAACAACTACACTCTTTTTAGATGGGTGAAAATATGTTTTAAAATCATCTATTGTTTCAGATAAATATCCTAAAGTTTTACTTATCTCCTCAAGTGTGGGAATAAATTCACTACACTCTAATTTTCCACTCATCATTTGCTGGATTTGTATATTAGATATTTGTAAAGTTATATTGTTTAATGGCTGTCTMCACTGGTGTGCAATCATACTTATCATCTCACCCATTACAGCCTGTTTGGACTGCATAGTCATTATTTTATCTTTATCTATCAGTTCATCTACTTTTTGGGCTACAATCTCTTCAAGATAGACATTCACCTCTCGTAGTACTCGTGTTTTCTCACTCACTGTACTTTCAAGCTCTTTATTAAAAGCTCTTAATTTTTTTTGATAATAAAGCATGATTATAAGAAAAAGACTCATCACTCCGAATATACTAAACACTAAAACATAATTTTGCACTTTATGGTAGCGAGTTACACGCCAACTGTTTATGATATGATTCACTTCTTCACGATGAATAGTACTTAAAGATTTTTCAATAATAGATAGAAGTATATGTTCATCTTTCTGTACACCAATACTCACGTTTATTGCTTTGTCTTTCGCTAAGAATCCATTGATTTTTAATTTTCCATAACCATATTTATCGATAATATAATCTGCCTGTTCATCAAGTGTGAGAATAGCATATGCCCTACCCATGAGAACGGTTTGGATCATTTCATTCTTATCTACTATAACCTCAATATTTAAGTATGGATAGTGTTGTTTTAAGTATTTTTTATACATAGGTAATTGTGTCACGAGAAGTTTATCTTTTAATACATTTGTAGCACTCACAAAAGATTTATCCAGTTTACTTATGAGTGTAAAATGTGTTTGTGTAAAAGGTTTACTTGCTTGTAGTGTAGGATATATAGTACTATCAGTTGCATATACAGAGAGAATATCACACTTTTTAGTATCAATATTATGTTTTAGCTCAGCTCTAGAGCTAGAAGTAATTAATGTGAATCTTAAACCTGAAAATTTTGTAATTTTCTGATAGATATCGGACATAATACCTATATGCTTTTCATTTGCATAACCATCTATTGGAAGTTGATCATATTGAATACATAAAAAAACAGGACAAGTGTTCTTGATTTTTATATAATTTTTTTCTTGTTTTGTTAGTTCAACGGGGTGATCAGCATCTAATGTATATGTGAAAAATATAAAAAGTAACATAGTACATATTAACTTCATTTAAATATAACCTTTTTTATTGTATCATTTATTCTAACATATTTTATTAAAATATATATTAATTTTCAACTACTATACCTTGTTAATCAAATTAGTGTAATATAATAGAGTATGATTAACCGGATATACTACTAGATTTTTTAACTATATCAAACACAACAATAAAATAAATTTTAAAAGAGAAAATATGTCAAACAGATTAGCAAACGAAGATAGCCCCTACCTGCAGCAGCACAAAGACAATCCAGTTGATTGGTGGCCTTGGTGTGATAAAGCCTTCGAGACAGCAGAGGAAGAAAATAAAGCTATATTTATAAGTATAGGTTACAGTTCTTGTCACTGGTGTCATGTGATGGAAGAGCAAGTTTTTGAGAACCAAGAGTGTGCAGATATACTTAACCGCGACTTCATAGCCATAAAAGTTGACCGTGAAGAACGTCCTGACATCGACAAGCATTACCAAGAGGTTCATCAACTTCTTAATCGTCGCTCAGGTGGTTGGCCAACATCTATTTTTAGTACACCGCAAAACAAGCCATTTTTTGCAGGAACATACATTCCTCCTGAGTCAAATACAGGAAGTATAGAAGGAATGGGGTTTAAAGAACTGACTACCCTTATAGCTACGAAAATATCTGAGAATGATGAACAGATTTATAAAAATGCAGATGAAGCTGAAGGTTTTTTAAACAACATCCAACATCCTAAAGAAGCAACTGTTTTAAATGAAGACTTTAGAAAAAACTTCATGCTCCAAGCAAAAAACAACTTTGATACAAAAAATGGTGGTTTTTCTATCAAACCAAAGTTTCCACATGCTTCAACTCTCAATACTCTACTGACAATAGATAGACTCTATGATGATAAAAGTGCTAAAGCGATGGTAGAGACTAGCCTAAACGCAATGAAAAAAGGTGGTATGTACGACCTGGTTGATGGCGGTTTTTGTCGTTACTCAACTGATGAAGAGTGGGTTGTGCCACACTTCGAGAAGATGCTATATGACAATGCCCTATTATCAAGTGTATATGTCGATGCTTATCTTGCTTATGATGATGTATCCTATCTAAATACTGCAAAAGAGTGTGTGAACTTTTGGTATAACTTCATGAGTGAAGATGAACTTTTCTACTCAGCAAGTGATGCTGATAGCGAAGGAGCAGAAGGCACTTACTTTATCTATACTTATGATGAAGTAGCTCAAGTTTTAAGGGATGCTGAGATAGAAGATGTGACAAGTAAACTTGCTCAAATGTCTGTAACTAAATTGGGTAATTTTGCTGGAAAAAATATCATACGTTTTGAAGATGGAATCATACCAGAGTGGTTTATAGACGTAAAACCACTTCTTTCTCAAATTCGTTCACAAAAAGAGTATCCTTTTATAGATAAAAAAGTACAAACGTCATGGTCTGCTATGATGATTCATACTATGTTTAAACTCGGCAGTATTGATGCAAAGTACAAAACAAGAGCTATCAAACACCTAGATAAACTTCTCAATACTATGTTTATAAACAGTACCCTCTACCATACAACTCTTATCCATAAAAAACCCAAAGTTGAAGCATTTTTAGAGGACTACGCGTTTCTTTCACAGGCTCTTCTTAGTGCTTATAAGTATACTCAAGATGAAGTTTATCTAGTCTATGCTCATAGGTTTGTAAATAAAGCTCTTGAAGAGTTTTATGAGAAGGGAGTATGGAACTTTAGTGCAGGTGAGTTTGTAACGCAGGCTGAAATCAGCGACAATACATATACTAGTTCTGTAAGTATTATGCTTGATGCGTTACTTAGCATTGGTACACTGCTTGAAGATGAGAAGTATACACACTTTGCTTTTAAAACTATGGAGTATAACTCTTATGAGTTAGGCCGTAAACCTATATACTCACCCTTCATGCTAACACAAGTTCTCAGACATCTAAAAGGTGATAGAGTCATCAAAACATCCTTAGATAACATCAACATAAGTGCTCTCACTTTAGCAAAAATAGACTATCCATTTGTGTTATTAAAATCAAGCGAAGAGGATGAGTATATGATTTGTGGAGAGAAAAGCTGTTTTGCACAAACTTTAAAAGTAGAAGAGGTAAACTCTTTAGTATCTAACTCTTTTTAAAAGGCAAATATTATGAGTAAAGCGAAAATCAAACATACAGATGGGGATAGAGTCGCTGTTTGGACAAAAAAAGAGACTTTAGTTTATGAGAATGAACTGCACCGCTTACAAATAGAGCTATTAAAGATGCAAAACCATATCAAAGAGAGTGGTCAAAAAGTACTTATGATTTTTGAAGGTCGTGATGCTGCTGGAAAAGGCGGTACGATTAAACGCATAACCGAACACCTAAATCCTCGTGGTGCAAGAGTTGTAGCCCTTGACAAACCAAGTGATGTAGAACGTTCACAATGGTACTTTCAAAGATATACTCAGTTCTTGCCATCAGCCGGAGAGATAGTACTCTTTGATAGAAGCTGGTATAACCGCGGAGGGGTTGAACCTGTTATGGATTTTTGTACACAAGAAGAGCATAAAGAGTTTTTACATGAGGTTCCAGAGTTTGAGAAGATGCTTATAAACTCAAATATCATTATCTTTAAGTTCTACTTCTCAGTAAGCAAGGATGAGCAAAAGAGACGTTTTGATAAACGTAGAACTGACCCCCTTAAACAGTATAAACTCTCCCCCGTAGATGAGAAATCTCAAAAACTATGGGATAAATATACAATTGCGAAGTATTCTATGTTGCTTGCTTCGCATACAGATCTTGCACCTTGGACCGTCGTTCGCTCAGATGATAAGAAAAAAGCTCGTATAAACTGCATAAAACACATATTGACACATATTGATTATCCTGATAAAATCAGTATGAAAAAACTAAAAGCTGATTCTAAAATTCGTATTTTAGCAAATGATGAGATTAAAATAATGGAGTCTGAAATGACTTTRAAGAAAAACTAAATAAAGGAGAAAACATGAAATCTTTAATAATAGTGACAATTATTACACTTGCAACTATGAGTGTACTATCAGGATGTGAAAAACCTGACTATCAACATCCAGGTTACAGAAGTGGTAAAGTAAAATAGMYATTTTGTTACTGTTTTTAGCTATAATTTRCCTTTAATAAAAGGTAATATATGCTAAAAAATTTCGGTCTTAAAAACATTGGTAAATTTATATTTATGGTTAAGCTTGGTCTCAAATATGTTCACATCTTCAAAAAAACTTTTTTCCATCCCTTTATCACTCTAAAACCAGCATACGAAGAACTGTCGAAAGAGCGTCAAAACTACTCAAAAGAAGTTTTAAACTTTTTAAATCTTGAGGTTAAAGTACACGGTTCTCTTCCGTGTGAAAATAGAATCCTCTATGCAATAAATCATCGTTCACTTCTGGACATAATGATAATGGAGTCAATCTTTGCTAAAAAAAATAAAAATGGTGCATGGATCGCTAAACAAGAGCTTTTTGAGTCCGCTATTTATGGTAAGTTTTTTGAATATAGCGGTTGCATCCGTGTAGATCTTGACAATAAACGCGGACTTTTAAGCTTCTTTAAAAGAATTAAAAAAACATTTAAAAAAGTTGACAATATGAATCTATATATGTTCCCTGAGGGTGAACGTTTTAAAGGTGAAGGCATCACAAGTTTTCAAAGTGGTGCTAGTAAAATTGCAAAAGCAAATAAACTCACAATCATTCCTATTTATATCACAGGGAAAAATGAAAAAATCTTTGAAAATGCTCCTTATAAAGAAAAAATGACTATTGAAGTTCATATCGGTGAGGCTGTTAAGAGTGAAACCTTAGAAGAAGAGTACACAGAGTTTTATAAAAGTATAGGCGGTAACTAAATGGATAAAATGACTTTAGGCGTAAACATAGACCATGTAGCAGTTTTGCGTGAAGCGAGAAGAGTCAATGACCCTGACATACTCCAAGCACTCTATACAGCTTGTCAGGCAGGTGCAGACCAGATAACTATACACCTTCGAGAGGATAGACGTCATATCCAAGATAGCGACGTAGTAAATATTATGGCGAGTAGTAAACTTCCTGTTAATTTAGAATGTTCTATCAACAAAGAGATTTTAAATATTGTATCTACTGTAAAACCACATCGTGCKACKTTAGTACCAGAAAAACGCGAAGAGGTGACTACCGAGGGTGGACTTGACGTATTTAAGTATGAAGAGGAAATTCGTTTTGCAATTGAGCAACTCCATGACAGTCTGATACCAGTATCTCTTTTTGTAGACCCTACTATAGAAGCTATGGATAAGAGTAAAGAGCTTGGTGCCGAAATGGTAGAGTTGCATACTGGACTATTTGCTAATCTTTGGGCAATGTTACACTCAAACATCTCTCACTCAAACCACTCCATAAAAGAGTTAGAACTACCAAGATATGAGCTAAGTGAGAGACTTGAAGAGTCACTCATAAAAATAAAAGAAGCTGCTTCGCATGCACAAAAGATAGGTCTTGAAGTAGCCGCTGGACATGGTCTTAACTATCATAATGTTCACGAGATGATGAAGATAGAAGAGATTACTGAGCTAAATATCGGTCAAAGCATCATTGCTAGAAGTGTTTTTTCTGGTTTAAGTGACGCGGTCAAAGAGATGAAACTACTTACTACTAGATAAAAACCAAGATAAGAGAAAACTATGTTTCAAAAATCAGTTTTAAAAAATGCGAGTCAAGATGAAAGTAAAGTAGCTCTTAGATGGGCCCAGTACCAGAAGTATCTAGCCAAAATAGACTTTATAAAAACAGTCAAAGAAGAAAAGTACCAAGATGGTTTTCTCAAAGACATCTTTGAAAACTGTTTGGGCTATACCCTTGATAGCACAAACCCAAGCGATTTCAACCTTGAACGCGAAAAGAAAAATGAAACAGATGGTAAAAAAGCCGATGCCGTCATCTATGTGAACGAGAAAGTCATAGGTATAATAGAGCTAAAAGCACAAGACACAAAGAACCTAGACAAGATAGAGATACAAGCGTTTAACTACCACAACTCCCACACAAACTCAAAGTACATCATCATCTCAAACTTTGACGAACTGCGTTTTTACATAGACAAGAAGACAGCTTATGAGAAGTTTTCACTTTTTAGTCTTGACTATGAAGCATTTAAAAAACTGCATTTACTTCTCTCGTTCGAGAGTATCAAAAATGATGTTCCATTAAAACTAAAAGAGAAGTCGGCTACGTTTGAGCAAGATATATCTAAAAACCTTTACAGAGACTTCTCACACTTTAGAACTCACCTTTTTGAAAATCTAGTGAAAAACAACGACCTCGACAAAGCCAAACTCCTGCGTTTAACTCAAAAACTATGTGACAGAATCATCTTTGTACTCTTTGCAGAAGATAGAGGACTACTCACTGCTAACACCATACAAGAGATACGCGAACGCCATAAAGCTGATGGTTTTGGTGACAGGAGTATGTACGACTACTACAAGCTCTACTTTGACGCCATAAACGCAGGAAACCAAAAGCTAAACATACCAAAGTACAATGGTGGACTTTTTGCGCAAGACGCAGAACTAGACTCACTCATCATAGATGATAATATACTCGACTTAGAAGCGCAAGCTTTAAGTGACTATGACTTTATGAGTGATGTGAGTGTGAACATACTCGGGCATATATTTGAGCAGTCTTTGACTGACTTAGAAGAGATAAACGCCAGTATAAATGAAGTGGCGTTTGACGCTAAAAAATCTAAACGCAAGAAAGATGGTGTTTTTTACACGCCTGAGTACATCACAAAGTACATAGTGGAGAACACTCTTGGAAAGTTATGTGAAGACAAACGCGATGAGTTAAACATAGGAAGTGAGACTTTAGTCTCACCAAAGAACCCTAAAAAACCGACAAAAAAAGAGCAGATACAAAAAGACAACTTAGAAGAGTACAGAGTCTGGTTACTAAACCTAAAGATACTAGACCCTGCTTGTGGAAGCGGTGCGTTTCTCAACCAAGCACTAGACTTTCTCATAAATGCTCATCAGGCTCTGCAAAAAGACCTAGTAGTCATGGGAGACATAACAGCCTACTACGAGATAGAAAAAAGCATCTTAGAAAACAACCTCTATGGCGTTGACATAAACGAAGACGCAGTAGAGATAGCGAAACTCTCTTTATGGCTTAGAACTGCTAGTAAAGGGAGAGAACTTACTAAGCTGGCGGATAAGATACTTTGTGCTAACTCACTTTTAGATATGCCATTTAATGAGGGTAGTTTTGATGTTGTTATTGGAAATCCTCCTTATGTTAGGCACGAAATGATTAAGGAATTAAAACCACTGCTTCAAGAAAAATATGAAATATTTACTGGAACTGCTGACTTATTTGTATATTTTTATGAGCTTGGATATAAAATGTTAAAACCAAATGGAGTTAAAGGTTTTATATGTTCTAATAAATTTTTTAGAGCGAAATATGGAGAGAAGTTAAGAGAACTTATTTTATCGAAAATGACTATTAAAGAAATAGTAAATTTTAATAGTGTTAAAATTTTTGAAGATGCCACAGTTGATAGTGCTATAACCATCTTAAAAAAAGAAAAATCACAACAAAACTCTAAATTTAAAGTTGTAAATACTGATTTAATTAATAGCTACGATATGAGACAAAATGATTTAAGCAATTTTATTTTCATCTTACTATCTTTAACAGAACTTACCATTAAAAATAAAGTTGAAAAAAATAAAACTTTACTGAAAGATATGGTGTCAATAAATAGAGGGATAACGACAGGGTTTAATGATGCTTTTATTATTGATAAAGTAAAAAAAGAAGAATTAATATTACAAGATAAAAATAGTATTAATATCATTAAACCTATATTACGAGGAAGAAATATAAAGAAATATTCTTACCAATTTAAAGATGAATATATTATTACAACTTATCCGTCATTAAAACTAAATATTGATGATTATCCGGCTATAAAATCTTATTTAGAAAGTTTTGGAAAAAAATTATATCAAACAGGAGAAACTTATACTGATGAAAATAAAACAAAAATAAAAACAAGAAAAAGAACAAAACATAAATGGTTTGAGTTTCAAGACCCTACCGCATATTATAATGATTTTAATATTGCTAAAATTATATTTTCAAAAGCTTCAAAAGACCAAGCATTTTGTTATGATAATGATTTAAATGCAATTACTTTAAATACAAGTTACATAGCAATAGGAAGTGATTTAAAGTTTCTTTTATCTATATTAAATTCTAAACTTGGAAAATATATATTTTTAAACTTTTTACAAAGTGGTGGCATAAATGGGGAGATAACAGTTCAAGCAATTCAAAAATTACCTATACCAAGGTTAGATAAAGAAGAAAAACAGCCTTTAATAAATTTTGTAGATGATATTTTAATATCTAAACAAAAAATTAAAGACTATAAAACTTTACTGGACGAAGCAATATCAAATGATAATTTTGATAGAGAAATTAAATTAAAATCGGAAATAGAATCTTTTGAAAAAATTGTTGTAGATAGTGAAAATGAGATTGACAGCATGGTTTACAAACTTTATGAGCTTGATGATGATGAAATAAAAATTGTGAAATCTGTATGATTAATATTAATTGTACGGATATATTAAAAAATTTAAAAGACTTAACACCAAAGATTAATATTAGTATTCTAATTGGAAGTAGTATATTGCTTTTTTGTCCAAATTATTGTTTAAACAATTTAGAATTAGATAGTTTAGCTAGTGAGTATAAAATATATATTAGTTTTGCTTTTATTATTTCTATATCTTTTTTATTACCTGAACTATTTGTATTCTTAAAAGTAAAAATTGAAGAGAGAATGAAATTCAATAGAATACTTATGACTTTAGACCAATTAAATCAAGACCAAAGTTCAATTCTTGAAAAAATATTTTACAATGGAGAAGTTCCATTAACATTCAATACAGAATCAGTTAAAATATTAGAAAATAATCAAATTATTGAACCTCTCCAAGTTATAGGCAATTATGAGAAAATATATAAATTAAATAAAAAAGTTTACAAAAAACTTGATAAAAAATATAATAAAGAATTTCTTACAAAAATAAATGTTCTTGATGATAATGAAAAGAAAGTTTTAAATTTATTTTTTATGTCAGATTATGATTTTATTGATAGTGATATGATAAATGCTATTGATAGATTAGTTAAGTATAGAATAATATTCAATAAAGATAATTATATTATATTAAGTAGTTATGCTAAAAAAAATATTAAAAATTTTAATGGAAAAATATTAAAGAAAAAAGAAGTTGAATTAGAATATTCTAAAATTGCCCCCGAAATAAAAGCCAAAGGAGGGGGAACACCTCCAAGTTTATAAAATAGTATATTTCCTTTCCTCGTTCCCACGGTCTCCGTGGGAATGCAGACGAGAGTAACACCACAGAGTGATGTATGAATTCCCAAGTAAAACTTGGGAACTAGAAAAGCCGCTCTTGGATGTGTGGCTTTAGCCTCACCTGAAACTCATCGACATCATGGTGCACCTAAAGGAGCACATCCGAGAATCTGTTCTCATCCGCATTTCCAAGTAAACCTATACTACACCCATAAATCTGTCTGTATAAAATAGTATGATATAATTATCACATGAACTACAAGTTAAGTAAACATGCATTAGATGTTGTATCTAATCGAATGATAGAAATTCAATGGATAGACTTTGTTTTAGATAATCCATCACTTATTGTGAAGGTCTCTATTATTGAAACTCATTATTTCTCAACAATTTTGGAAAATGAGAATCGTTGTTTAAAGATTGTAATAAATCCTACTTCAGGAGTTGTTATAACAGCTTACTTTGATAGAAATATGAGAAAAAGGGGTTGCAAATGAAAATAATATATGACAATGAAACAGATAGCATTTATGTTAAATTTTCTAATGATAAAATCGTTGAAAGTGAAGAAGTGAAGAAAGATGTTGTTGTTGACTATAACTCTAGCGATGAAATAGTATCTGTAGAAGTTTTAAATGTAAAAAATAATCCACATGAGATTAATATACCAACAGTATTAAAAAGTGCCTAAAATTTTACTCGTTCCACACCGTTTTGGTCTTAAATTATTAGAGCAAATATTATCAGGTGGTGTTCTCTCGTGAGAATAAAGAAAGAAACTAAAGGTGTTACATATAAATGAAAGTTTAAGCACTAAGAAAGAGATTAGATAACTTTTCCTGTTCTTGAATGATAGACCTTAGTATATCTACCTCTTTTTGTAGTTTTTTATTGCCTTTTAAAAACTCCATATCAACTTTATGCGTTTCTGTGAACTGCATAGTAGCTTTCATCTCCGCTGGAGTGATTTGTAGGCTTAATGATTTTCTATATTTTTCAGCTTCATGAAAAAGTTCTACTTGTTTTTTTATATACTCAGATGAACCTGCAACTTTTTTTGCTTTTTGTATAGTTTCATTTTGTAATTCTTCTATCTTCGCTAACATTTTTTTATTAATTATCAAAATGTACTCCTATCTTTTCTTTTAGTTTGTTTGCATCTATAAAGTTTAAAATTATATCATCTTTTAAAACAAATTTAATGCTACTTTCCTCGTTCCCATAGTCTCCGTTGGAACGCAGACAAGAGTTACACCACGGAGTGATGTATAAATTCCCAAGTAAAATTTGAGAACTAAGAAATGAGTAATTACCCACATACAACTACATTTAAAATCCAAAAAAACAAGATTAATAAAGCAGTAATTGGTGTCATAGCTATTTTGTTCAAAGAATTTATAACTTATTAAAGAACCTTTATTCTGTTTGTAACCTTTTGGTGAGGCTAAAGCAACACATCCAATTATTTGTAAAACTCAACCATCATAAAGGATATCAGGGTATTAGCACTGTTAATGATTTAATGACAAAAATATGGCAAAATACCGTACAAAATATTACACATTTCATTTTTCACAGTCGCAGAGTACTCTAGTGAGAAAAAAACTTTTTATATTATGATGTTTAAAAATACCTAGGATTAATCCGATGAATCAAGAAAATACTATAAAAATATTTGAAGAAAAAAATGTCCGAACTGTTTGGGATGGAGATAAAGAAGATTGGTTTATTTGTATTGTTGATGTGATTACAGTATTGACAGAGAGTAAGAACCCTCAAGCATACTGAAGAAAGCTAAGGCAACGACTTAAAGAAGAGGGAAATGAAACCGTGACAAATTGTCACGGTTTAAAAATGAAAGCTCCTGATTCAAAGATGAGACTTACAGATGTAGCTAGTACTGAGCAACTTTTTAGACTCATACAGTCCATACCATCGCCAAAAGCAGAACCATTTAAACTTTGGTTATCAATTCTTGCTAAAGAACGAAAATAAAATAAAAAAGTAGCCAAACTAGATGAAAATGTTGCTAAAATAGCGAAAGAAGAACTTGAAACACAAACAGGTAAAAAAGTTGTAACTAGTTTAAGTGCTAAAAAAATACTGGAAGATAAAAAATGACAAGAAATATAGCAATAAGTATAGGTGATTTAAACGGTGTCGGAGTAGAGATAGCCTTAAAGTCTCACGAGGAAGTTTCAAAACTCTGTAATCCTATTTACTGTATAAATGCCGATCTACTTGCTCAAGCAGCAAAACTTTTAAATGTAAGTGTTCCAGATGACTTTACACTCCAAGAAGTAGAAGGTTCGTTTAACATACAAGCAGGAGTAGTAAACGCAGAGTCGGGTCGCTACTCTTATGACTCTTTTATGGCAGGTATCAAACTCTGTGAAGAAAAAAAGGCTGATAGCGTTGTGACTATGCCCATACATAAAGAAGCTTGGATGATGGCTGGTTTAGAGTACAAAGGGCACACTGACCTACTTCGCCAACATTTTGATGCAGATGCCATCATGATGCTTGGTTGTCCTGAGATGTTTGTTGCACTTGTGACGGAACATATCCCTCTTAGAGATGTTACAAAAGTAGTAAAGTACAAAATGCTCAAGCAGTTTTTACTCAACTTGCAAAAAGAGATTCCTCAAGAGAAAGTTGCCGTACTAGGAATAAATCCTCATGCAGGTGATAACGGTGTTTTAGGACATGAAGATATGCGAATCCTAAAAGCCATTAAAAGTGTAAATAAACAGCTTGGATGGGAGCAATTTTTCGGTCCCATAGTTCCTGATGTTGCGTTTACACCTCACTTTCGTAAAAACTATCATTATTATGTTGCAATGTATCACGATCAAGGGCTTGGACCCCTTAAAGCATTGCACTTTGATGAAAGTGTAAATATTTCTTTAAACCTACCAATAGTAAGAACATCAGTAGACCATGGTACTGCGTTTGACATCGCTTACCAAGGTAAGGCTAAAACACTTTCATACATAAACGCAGTAAAGAGTGCTATACTGCTACATAAAAGGAAAATATAATGCGTAAAGAAAAAACATTTCAAGAGGCAATGGCGTTTCGTCATGCTTGTAAGGTATTTGATGAGAGTAAAAAGATAAGTAAAGAAGATATGCTCACTATACTCGAAGCAGGACGTACATCACCCTCTTCTTTTGGTATGGAAGCTTGGAAGTTTCTAGTTATAACAAATGCTGACTTAAAAGCAAAACTAAAACCTGCATGTTGGGATCAAGTACAAGTTACTTCTTGTTCTCACTTAGTTATAGTTCTAGCTGGGATTGACTCACTAAAACCACAAAGTGGAGAAGTAGAGAAACGCTTTGCTCGTCGTAATATGCCACAAGAAAATTTAGACTTTTATCTTGGACTTTATGCTAGTCACTTAGAAAAAGTACTTTCATCAGATGAAAACATTTTCTCTTGGAGTGTAAGACAGACTTATATTGCTGCGGCAAATATGATGACTGGTGCTGCTGTACTAGGAATTGACTCTTGTCCTATTGAGGGTTGCGAAAAAGAAAAAGTGGAAGAGATTTTAGAACTTGACACTTCAAAGTATCAACTCTCTATGGTTTTACCTTTTGGTTATAGACTAAATGAACAGTCAAAGCRGTTAAGACTTCCACTAGAAGATGTAGTAGAGTTTATAGACTAAAAGTTCAACAAGAGTGCCATTCCAAGTGTTATAACTATTCTTAGAAATATATTATTTGGAGAATGATACGATTATATTGACTAATAGCTCATATAATGATACGATTATCATATTAATCAGCTCATAGGATATAAATGCATAACAAAGAAAAGTGGATATGGCAACACAAAGAGTATCCAGCCTTCAAATATAATATCGAAGACTTTATTCCTAAGCTTACACAAATAGCAGAAAATGTTGGAAGGGTAAAGGCTCTTATATCTTTACTCGATGAAAAAGAGCAAGATAGCATAAAGATAGACCTCTTAACTAGTGAAATAGTTTCAACTTCAGCAATAGAAGGAGAGCATCTCTCTAGAGATAGTGTTAAATCTTCTATAGGGAAAAAGCTGGATTCTAACTTTAACAAGGGTCAAGACAAATCTACTTATCATACTGATGCACTGGCTAATATACTAATGGATAGTACTCAAAATAGAGAAGATTTAAACTTAGTGCGCTTACATAAATGGCATATCTCATTACTAAGCCATACTCCAAGTAGTTTTACTAAGATAGCATTAGGATTATTTAGAAAGTATGATGATATGCAAATAGTCTCTGGTTCTATAGGAAAAGAAAAAGTGCACTATGTAGCCTTACCCTATAAAAGAATATCAAACGATATAAATAGCCTACTAGACTTTATTAACACAAGTAACGATAATATTTACATTAAAAGTGCTGTTGCACATCTATGGTTTGTAACTATACACCCTTATGATGACGGTAATGGTAGAATAGCTAGAATTATAGGTGATTATGTAGTTTCTAAAAACTTTGGATTAGAATATAAATATTTTAATATTTCTACTGCGATTGCAAAGTATCGTAGAAATTACTATGATAAACTAGAGACAACACAAAATTTGTTAGATAACCCTAACTTAGATTGTTCGCTTTGGATTGAGTGGTATCTTAACATGTTCAACAACTCTCTTGAGGATACATTGAATATTATCAACAAAGTAATTGCAAAAACAAAGTTTTGGGATAGTATTAGAGATATTTCGCTCAATACACGCCAACTCAAAGTACTTAGAAAACTACTTGACTATAATAATGGAGAATTTAAAGGTGGTTTAACAACTAAAAAATATGTAGCTATGACCAAAGTATCTATAGCTACTGCTAAAAGAGACATACAAGAGCTAGTAAAGTACGAATGTATTTACCAAATTGAGGGTTCACAGGGAAGAAATATTAGGTATGCAGTGAGAACACTACTTCTTTTTGAAGATAAGTAGTGTCTTATCTTCTGTGTCATAAAGAGAAAAGGTCTGTTTTTCTACAAGTTTTAACTTCTCTATCTTTTGAAAAGTTTTTATCTTATGAAAATACTGAATGATAGAGTCTTGATGCTTTACATAATTACCATCTTCTTGTTTTTCAAAAAGTGTAAACTGTGTATCTAACTTATCATTTTGAAATATTGCATCTACGCATAAAAACTCATCGTCTTTATCTTTACTCATCGTTCCCTCTGCAACATCAGAAAAACCGTATAGAGTGTTAATATCGGCTATTAAGATACCATCATCATTAAGTTTATCAGCCATAGAATTTAAAAATGTAACTAAAGTATCATTATCCATAAAATTAAGTACATCAAAGATACTCACTATCGCATCATACTTGCCCTCAACATCACTAGCGTTTATGCACTCGGCATCAAGACCTTGTGATTTACACTCATCCACCATAATCGCAGATAAATCAACACCCTTACACTCTACACCATCACTTATCATACGTTGCATAAAACCACCACGACCACAACCTACATCAAGTAGTGTTTTTACATCTTTACCATCAAGTTCAGAACGATACAGATCATACAGAGCTTCTGTAGCTTCTTCAATACCTAAAAGGTGTTCTGCTTTTGCATATAGGTCTAAGTTAGTCATTTTCTGCTTTTATAATAGCATTTATTTTTTCATAAATATCTAATACTTCATCTTTTTTAGCGATATATGAATTTTTATTCGCTATTAGGTATGTTGAGCTTGTCATGATATCTTGCACTACTTCAAGACCATTTTGCTTCATCGTAGCACCAGTTTCAACAACATCTACTATCATATCTGCAAGACCTATGAGAGGTGCTAGTTCAACTGAACCATTGAGTTTAATAATTTCAACACTTACAGCTCTCTCTTCAAAATAGCGTTTAGTTATGTTTACCATTTTTGAAGCTACTTTTAACTCAGGCTTAGTAAGGTCAAGCTTTTCTCCTACTTTCATACCGATAGAGACTTTACAAACGCCACGTTGCAGGTCGAGTAAACGTACAACATCAAGGCCCTGCTCTTCTAAAGTATCTAAACCAACAACACCGATATCAGCTGCTTGATGAAATACATAAGTTGCAACATCTTGGTTACGAACAAGTAAAAAACGAAAATTTGGAGTCTCTAAAATAAGTTTTCTATCATCAAACTTAAAACCATCACCGAAGAGTGTTTCAAATATTTCTAGTGTTTCTTTAGCGATACGACCTTTTGGAAGTGCAACTGTTAGCATAGTTTAGCCTTTTTTATTATCTGTTTCATACCATCAAAAATGAGTTTTTCATCAAAAAAGGCATTTTTAAATATTTTTTGTAATTCTTTTGCATTACCACCAGTGAGCACAACAGGGAGTTCGTGTGACATCACTTCAGAGTAAAGTGTTTTCAAAAAACCATAACTGATGGCGTCTTGTGAATTTTTTGGCATTATATCTAAGTCTAGGTCAAAGTTAAATGAATAATCTAGTGCAGGTGAAATATTTTTATATGTTTTGCGCATTGCATCAACTCCAGGGTATATAAATCCACCCTTAAAATCACCATTATTCACTATGTCAACTGTAATAGCGCTCCCAGCATCAATAATAATAGCATTTTGTAATGCTTCGACTGCGACAATTCTATCTATGCCCATAGTCTCATAATATTTACTTTTATCTATAAAGTCCGATATGTCAATCCAATTTTTTAATGTTTTAAGTACTGCGTTTACTTCGCTATTTACAGAGATATAATATACATTATCATTTATAGTTGAAGCATCAAAACTCTTTACATCTTTTTTGTAATCTTTTTCAGCATCTAAAAAATGATACGAGGTATTACCAATGTCACACAAAAGCATTACTGAATCTTCCAGCCTGCTTCTTTAAACGCGAGCTTTGCTTTTGAGCATAAAGGAGCATCAATGAAGATAATCTTATGTTTAAAGTTATGTTCACAAAAGAGTGTAAGTTTTGCATAAATTTCTTGAAACTTGTGTACATCTTTCATCAAGATTCTACTCTTTTGACTCACTGCAAACATAGCCCAAAAGTAACCCTTAGTGTCGGTTGCTTTATAGATTTTGATCTTATTGCGTATGCCTAATTCTTTTGGAGAAATTTCAAGCATCTTTTTATAAATTTTCCCTTTTTTTCGAAGAGCGTCAACTATCATCTGCATATCTATATTTYRCCTTGTCTAAGTATTTATGCTATTTTACCATCTTCTTTTTAAATTTATAGCCTTGATGACTGTTTTAAGGTTTTTATCTTTTGAATAACAGAGTCTGATTGTGCATGCAAGATAATCATCATACTTTTCTTCTTTTGTCAGTACATATGGATAGTTTATCTTTTGTATCTCTTTCTTATGTTTTAAAAGATTTTCTTTTTTACTTTTTAAAGTTGTTACCTTTAACATTTGCATAAGATACGCTTTTGCCAATGCAGGTGCATCAGACTGTTTAAATTTAAGTGCGTCAACTTGAGGTTCAAGTGTGGCTAATGCTAGCTTTTCATAACGAAAAGAAGCCTTTAATGATGCTATATTAATAATATTTTGTAGCATTTTTGAGAGGGGTGAGGCATAGTATTTATCTATAAGTCCCGCTTTAATATCTAATTTGTCATCGCTTAAATACCAGACACCTTTTTTATAAAACTTTGCATTAGCATGGTTGAGCAGATACTCCGCAAAATCGAGTTTATCTTTATCGTAATCAACTTCATATCCAGCTATTAAAGCTCCTATAAAAAAACTATAATCTTCTAACAGACCCTTTTGTTTTGGTGTCATTCCTATAATAGTTTGATGATACAGGTCATAATTTCTAAACATTAAATCAGTTAAAGCCTTAAGTGTCTTATCTGCTTTTTTCTTATATTTTTTATCAATGATTGAAGCACTGTAAAGTGCTTCAATCATCAAAGCGTTCCATGCAGTATTTATCTTTTTATCTATAAAAGGATACTCTCTTTTTGAACGAACTTTAAGTAGTATTTTTCTCATTCTTTCAAAGTTTTTAGGTCTTTGATTTTCATAAATATTTAAATGCATTTTATCTTCAAAATTTTTTGTATACTCAGTTCTAGTACCCATCATCTCTTTTTGTGAAAAAATAAAGTATGCACCTTCTTCATGGTTTGTATCGGCATCACTTGCAGAGTAATATAAGTCATTTTTTACATAGCGTTTATCTAGCATTGCTATGGTCTCTACAACTACGTCTTTATAGAGTTTTTTACCAGTTTTAAGATAAGCTCTTACATAAATAGGAATAAGTTCAGCTTGATCATAGAGCATTTTCTCAAAATGAGGTATTTCCCATGCAGCATCTACCGTATAGCGAAAAAAACCACCCTCTACTTGGTCATACAAACCCCTTAGTGCCATTACATCCAACATCTCATATGAATAGTCTTCTAACTCTTCATCACTATTTATTTGGGCCACATCCATCATTAAAGAGAGTTTGGATGCCTCTGGAAACTTTCGTCCACTTCCAAAACCACTGTATATATCATCAAAGTTTTCTTTTAGAGACTCACTTAAAGTATTTACAGAGATATCTGTCTCTTGTGATGTCTCATATACTACTTCTGCATTTATCACTTTTTGTATAGCAGCTAACTCTTCTTTAAACGCAGTGTCATTTTTTTGATACTTTGTTCCTAGTTTTTCTAAAAGAGTATCTAAACCTTCAGAATAAGACTGTTTGTGAGCAGGTATGTATGTAGCTGCATAAAAAACTTCTTTGTTGGGTGTCATAAAAAGACTCAAAGGCCAACCTCCAGAGTGATGTCTCATCTTAAGATATACTTCTTGGTAAAGGGCATCAAGATGTGGCATCTCTTCACGGTCAACTTTAATGCAGACAAAGTATTTATTAAATATTTTTGCGAGTTCTTTATTTGAAAAAGACTCTTTTTCCATCACATGGCACCAGTGACATGTTGAGTATCCAAGGGATAAGAATATAGCTTTATTTTCGCGTTTAGCTTTGGCAAAAGCTTTATCATTCCAGGCCATCCAATKTACCGGATTGTTTTTATGTGAGAGTAGRTATGGGGATGATTCAAATTGTAGTTCATTACTAAACTCTTYRGCRCTTAAGMTCAAGAGAAGAATACTTATWATAAATAATATTTTCATAATAGATTATACATTTTGATTGTAAAATTAGTGTTAATGTACTCAGAAATTTTNGAAGATAAATTCTATCTTAACATTAATTTTAGAAACAAATTGTATGATATAAGAATAGAAAAGAAAAGATGAGTTATAATTTTATCTTAATATACTAATAAGGAATTCAAATGAGAATAGTACTAATTTTTATGATGTTTCAACAGCTACTAATGGCTGGTGTAGATTCACTTACTTTAAATGAAGCTATACAAATTCTGCAAACTAAAAACTTAGAAATCAAAGCTGCCACACTTGATGTAAAGATAGCACAACAAGACGAACAAAGTATTTCAGGAGCTCACTGGGGTAAGCTTGACTTTATTCAAGATGTAGCACGAAGTAATGATGCAGGAAATGTTTTTGGCTTTAAACTCACTTCTCGTGAGGCTACTTTTAGAGACTTCGGATTTATGGATTTTGGAGGTCAGTTCCCACCAGATACACCACCAGACAGTTTAAATTACCCTGATGATAGAAACTTCTTTCAAAGTAAACTCCGTTATGAAGTGCCACTTTTTACAGGTTTTGCCCTCAGTTCATACGGTGAAATCATGCATTCTATGACAAAAATGAAATCACTAAAAAAAGAAGCACTTGTCAATGAAAAAACGTTTGAGTTAAGAAAATCATACTATAACATGGCGTTATTGGACAACTCAATCAAAAATCTATCTACTATACTCACAAATATTCAAAGACTAGAAACGACTACGCAAAGTATGATAGATGTAGGGTATGCAAAAAATATAGACCTTTTAGAGGTCAAAGCAAAAAAAGGAAATGTTGAGAGACTCTTAGGGCAGATGAACTCAAATAAAACACTTTTATATCACTATATTAGCTTTCTACTCAACCAAAAAACTTCAAATATTATAGTGCCTAACTCGGAGGTGCCAATGCCTCATTTGAGTGATGAAAGTATTCTCTCATCTAATCTTGATATTCAAAAAGCCACAACAGGTTTAGTTATTAGAAAAAGTATGCTCTCTTCTGAGAAGGCATCATATTATCCTACTGTTGGAGCCTTTGGTGAAATTGCCACTGCTGATGATAGTTTTTTAGGCGACGCGGGTAAGCATCAAGCCTACACAGTAGGTGCAAGACTTACATGGAATATTTTTAATGGGGGGAGTGATGGTTCTAAAATAGAAAAATCAAAACTAGAACTTTTAAAAATGCAGTCTCAGGTTGCCCTTGCAAAAAATGGAGTATCCTTACAAATAGCAAAGATTAGAACAGAGATAAAAAGTGTCAATGAAGAGATACGATCTTTAAATGCAGAGTTAGAACTTTTAGATGCAATCTATAAAAATTATGAGGGGCGTTATAAAGAGAAACTCTCTTCAATAAATGATGTCATAATCAAACAATCACAACAGATAGAAAAAATACTACAACTGCAAATGGCAAAAAATAGACGCAATGAAAAAATCTTTGCCTTAGAAAAAATAGCAAATACAAAAGGACATTATAATGATTAGCAAAAAAATCCTACTTATACTAGCACTAACAGGCTCACTTATAGCAGAAACACTCACACTCTCAGGAAGTGTTATCTCTGACAACCAGAAGATGATAACAAGCCGTTTTATGGGTTTTGTGACAAATGTATATGTAAACGAAGGTGAAAAAGTCAAAAAAAGTCAAATACTTTATACTATTGACTCAAGAGAGATAGATTCAGCAACTCGTCAAAGTGAACTGAGTCTTCAAATGTACCAAAACCAATATAGAAATCTAAAACTAAATCTTGAGAGATACAAAAGACTCTTAAAAAAAGACATGGTTTCAAAATATGAAGTAGAAAACCTTGAACTAGCGGCCCTAAACCTTCAAGATATGATTAGTATTGCCAAAGCAAGACTTCAAGAGGTTCAAAATCAGTATATGTACCTGAATGTCAAAGCACCAAATGATGGTGTAGTTGTTGCCAAAAATATCAAGGTTGGTGAGATGGCTATGCCTGGTATGCCAGCTATTGTTCTCTCAGATCTGAGTGATTTAAAAATCAGTGCAGAGATTCCTGAGAGTAATCTTGCCCTTATTAGCCATGGGAAAAGAGTTGTAATAGAAATACCCTCATTAAAATTGAAGACAATTGGAAAAATTTCTGCGATTATCCCTAACTCTAATCCTATGACACACACATTTAAGATAAAAGTCTCTTTTAAGACAAACTCAAAGTCTGTATATCCTGGGATGTATGCGACTATCAGCATTAAATAAAGGAAATTTCATGAAGGATGTAAATTTTATACCAAAAGATTATGCTGGAAAACTAGCCAAGGCATTTATTCATAGTCCTCTTACTCTTACACTTGGAGTATTTATCTTAGCTATTGGGTATCTTTCTCTAGAGATCATGCCAAGAGAAGAGAATCCGCAGATGGTTGTCAGTGGTTCTACTGTTATCATTGCCTTACCTGGAGCTAGTGCTAAAGAGATTCAAAAAATCATTGTAAACCCTTTAGAGAGAAAACTTAAAGAGGTAAAAGGCGTAGAGCATATTTATGGTCGTGCTATGGATAATGTAGGTATTGTAAACGCAGCCTTTTACATTGGTGAAGCCAAAGAGGGAGCCAATCTCAAAATCTATGATAAAATCATGCAAAATGCAGATATATTTCCAAGTGGAGCGATGAATCCCATCATCAAACCTCTTGATATAGATGTAGATATTCCCATTGTCTCTATCGCGTTTTATACTGATAATGAAAAGATGAATAAGACACAACTGTACGATAGAGTTAAAAAGATTCAACACCACATCAATGGTCTTGATAATGTTGCAGTAACAGAGCTTAAAGGTGGTTCTAAACATCAGTTTAACATAGAAGTAGATATCAATAAACTCTCAGGATATAACCTCTCTATGGGACAGATTAAAAAAGCTGTTTCATCTCTGGCCTATAATGTTCCTGCAACAAAAAACACAAGTAAAGATAATCAAATTGTAATTCTTGGTGTTAAGAATGCCCTTGATAGTATTAAAGATATAAACAATATTATTGTTGCACAATATGGAGGTTCTCCAATTTACCTCTCACAAGTAGCCGAGGTCAGCGATAGTTATGACATACAAAACTTTAAAAAAGCCCTTATAAAAGTACGAGATGAAAATGGAGATTTTTCTTCTTTTAAAGAGCAGATAACACTCAGTGTCTCAAAACTACAAGGAACAAACACAGTAATAATTGCAGATGAAGTAAAAGAAGAGCTTCAAACATATAAAAAGTTCTTAGAGAAAGATGGTATTCATTATGTTATCACTCGTAATGATGGGGAGAGAGCAGATGAGGCTGTAAATGAACTTGTCTATCACCTAGTGCTCTCCATTATAATTATCGCAGTTTTACTTGCTTTTGTTTTAGGATGGAGAGAGTCCCTTATAGTTACTTTTACAGTTCCTGCAATTTTAGCAATTACTCTCTTTGTAGCTTATCTATCGGGACAAACAATTAACCGTATTACACTGTTTGCTTTTTTACTCTCTCTTGGTCTCTTAGTCGATGCTGCCATTATCGTAATCGAGAATATTCACAGACACTATCATTCTAAAGAATCTGCACATGAGACACCAACTGAATTGATGATAAAAGCAACAGATGAGATAGGTGCACCAACTAATATTGCAACATTGGCAATTATACTCACAATGATACCTATGGCCTTTGTAGGGCAGATGATGGGTCAGTTTATGAAACCTATACCTGCTAATGTTCCCGTAGCACTTATTGCCTCACTTTTTGTGGCATATATATTTACACCCTACCTAGCAGTCCGAATGCTAAAACGTCCAGACCATTCTGATACAGGAGAAAAATAATGTTTAAAAAATTTGAGAACTTTATATATAGAGCAATACAGAGTTCTTCGCAGAGAAAATTAATTCTAATTGTTACACTTTCAGCTTTTATACTCTCTATATTGATGATTGCACCAAGTAAAATGGTACTGGCAAAAATGCTACCAGGAAAAGATAATGACAATTTTAATATCTATGTCACACTTGCAACGGGGAGTTCTATTACTCAGACACAAGAGGTCACTTCATGTGTCAGTAATATCTTAACACAAGAGAAAGAACTTCGTGATTTAGAAGTTTTTTTAGGTATGGGCTCTCCACTTGATTTTGCAGGACTTATCAAAGGGAGTCAATTTAAAAATAGTGAGAATCTAGCCGAGTTAGTGCTAAACCTTACTAAAAAGCATCATAGAGATGAACCATCTTACCTGATAGTACAAAGACTTCGTCCTATTATTCAGTCACAGTGTCAAAAACTGTACGAGGGAACAAAAATTTCTTTTGTTGAACCACCAGCAGGACCACCAACAATGGCGGCTATAGTTGCTGAAATATATGGAGATAATGCAGAGGGCATTCGTAAACTATCAAATAGGGTTGCAGATGTTTTTCATAAAACGAAAGGTTTAGTAGATATAGATATTATGCAGGATGATATTTTTGATACTTTCAAAATTGTAGTTAACAACACTAAAATTGTTCGTTCAGGTGTAGATATAGAACAACTCAACAACATCATTTATCTCGCGTTTGAGGGTATGCAAATAGCAGTAAAAAATTCTGAAATGTATAATGACCAAGTGCCAATTTATCTTGCGCTATCCCAAGAATCAAAAAGTTTTACACGAAAAGATCTTGATGCTATCAGAGTTAAACTGAGTGCTCTTAAACTTATGAATAGACAGGGTATGATGATTCCCTTAACTGAGCTTGTGAGTGTAGAAGTTGAGAAATCGAATCCTATGATACTCTCTAAGAACCTTCATATGATGAGTAATGTTATGGCTGAGACAGATATGCTTTCTCAAGTTTACCCTTTAATGGAGGCACGAGAGACTATACTTCAAACTTTTAGTGACACGTACACTATAGAGAAAATTGGTCTATTTAACCTACAACTAACTGACAAAAAAAGTGCAAAAATTTATAAACTCATTTGGGATGGTGAGATGGAAGTCACCCTCGATACTTTTGTTGAACTCGGGGCTGCATTTATTGCGGCACTTGTTCTTATATTTTTACTAATGGTAGTCTATTATAAGAGTTATACTATTAGTGGTATTATTCTTTTGGGTTCTTTTCTCTCTATTATAGGTGTGATTGTTGGTCATTTTATTATGGATATCTTTACACAAGAAACTTTCTTTTTAACTGCGACATCACTCATAGGTTTTATCGCTCTTATTGGAATAAGTTCAAGGAATTCTCTACTACTTATAGACTTTACAAAGTCTCTAATGCGAGATAAAGGGATGGACCAAGCAAATGCGATAGCTCACTCAGCTGCAACACGAGCAAAACCTATCTTCTTAACTGCTGTTGCAATTATGCTTGCCTCAACTCTTTTAGCCGGAGATGCAGTTTTTGGTGGACTTGGAGTTTCACTAATATTTGGAACACTAGCAGCAGTTATAGCTTCACTTATCGTAGTACCTGTTTTATTAAATWWTWSRSWMTTGMMAAAACAATTTGATATAGAGTAAGAGCAGGGGTTGAAGGGACTTGTGTCCCTTCGACTATAATGAGCTTAGCTCATTATAGTCTATAAACAAAAGAATATTAAACGCGAGCGTAGTTTACAGAAAGGCAAGCTTCTAGAGCAGCTAATTCTGTAAGAGATTTTTCAGATACTGCATTATCAACTAAGATAACAGCAAGTGCTTCACCCTTATCATTTCTAGCTAGAGAGAAGTCAGCTATGTTTACACTGTTGTTAGCAAGAACAGAACCGATACTTCCAATAACACCCGGAACATCAGAGTTTTTAAACATAATCATATCACCACGAAGAGCAACATCGATGTCAAAACCATCAATATTTACTAAACGCTGTACATTATCATCAAAAATAGTCCCAGAAATAGTTGTAGTTCCTTCACTAGTAGTAAGTTTGATAGTTATTAAGTTTTTGTAAACAACTGAATCAACACATGCTTCAGACTCAATTTTGATGCCTTTTTCTTTTGCTACAAACTCTGCGTTTACATAGTTTATAGTATCACCACTATTTTGACTCATTGCACCAACCGCTACAAAAGTTGAAAGAGACTCAACATACTCAGCAATTTCACCGTGACCAGTCACTTTAATACTAATGATTTGAGACTTACTCATTTGAGATTCTAAGAAACCTATCTTTTGTCCCATTTCTAAGAATGGTTTTACAAATGAAGGAATAGTTGACTCATCAATTGGTAAATTCATTGCATGAGGATAAGCGATACCCTTAGCAGCTTCTATAGCATTATTAGCAGCTTGCGTACCGATGTTATACTGAGACTCGTAAGTGTTCGCACCCAAGTGAGGAGAGACCACTACATTATCAAGATCAAGTAAAGGGTGATCAGTTGCAGGTTCTTTGTTAAATACATCAATACCAGCAAAACGAATCTTACCATTTTGTAAGTATTTTAAAAGTGCATCTTCATTATAAAGCCCACCACGAGCACAGTTAATTACAACTACACCATCTTTCATTTTAGCAAATTCTGCATCATCTATCATACTAATAGTCTCTTTATTTTTAGGCGTATGAATCGTAATGATGTCACAAGAGAGAATATCTTCAAAGTTTTTAGTATAAGTCATATCTAGGTCAGTAACTTTAGATGGGTTAATATAGGGGTCAAATGCCACAATATCCATCTCAAACGCAGCTGCACGTTTAGCAACACGAGAACCAATATTACCAAAACCAATTACACCTAGTTTTTTACCTTTCATCTCATATCCGTACCACTTCTCACGTTTCCAAATTCTTTGGTTTTTAAGGTGATCATGAGAGTATGGAAACATTCTCATACATGAAAGCATATGTGCCATTGTAAGTTCAACTGCAGCTATAGTGTTTGCAGTTGGTACATTCATAACGATGATACCCTGCTTAGAACAGCCTGGAATATCTACATTATCTACACCAACACCAGCACGAACTACTGCTTTTAGGTTTGTAGCGTTTGCAAGAAAAAGGTCATCAACATCAGTTGAACTTCTTGTTATAGCCACATCTGCATTTGGAAGAATCTCAGTTTTTAGTTTATCTTTTGGCTCATCGGCTGCCATAATAAAGTTGATGTTTTCATCATCCTCTAACATTTTAAGTCCAGCTTTGTGAATATGGTCACAAACTACTACTGTATATTTTTTACGATTCGGCATTTAGTGCCTCACTGTATTGAATTTTAATTCTTATCATTAGTATTCCTCTTTATATGGTTTTATAATCGCCGAAATTTTATAATTTTTTAGTACTGTAACTAATTTTCTTAATTTATCAACATTTTGTGAATAAATAAATAACTCTATATCTGTTTTACCTTTGTTAAGATAATATTTAAGTTTATGGTTTTTTAGTTCCTCTTTAAGACAAAACAATTGATAAGGGTCTAAAAGTTTTGCGGACAACTTATAAGTTATAGTTTTAGTTATTTTTTCTTGTAAATCAACTTCTACATAGACTTCATTTACTGGATAAAAGTACCCTTTGCGCTCTGATTCTCCAAACTTATCTAACCATATTTTTTTTGGTTTTTCTAGTATTGGTTTGTTCCCTAGCGATAGTGGTTCTGTATCTATAAAAACTTCATTCGAGTTAATAGCGATGAGAAAAAAGATTATAAAAATAGCCACTCCTGCTGCTATGAGAGGAGTTAACCATTTTAAAATCTTTTGCATTTACAAATTCTTAGTTAAATTTGTCTTTGATTAAGTCACCTAAAGAGTGTGACTCATTATCATTAATCTCTTCAAGCATTGCTTGATTTTTAATGTAATCTAATTTTTTAACAGATAAACGGATACGATCACGTTTAGTATCAATGTTAGCGATAGCAGCCTCAATCTCTTGACCAGCTTCTAACTCTTCTTTTACAAGTGGAGTTAAATCTTCATCACGGATAAGTGCATCAACACCATCTTCTAAAGATACAAATACACCAAAGTCTTTGATGTCACGGATAGTACCAGTAACAACTGCATTTACTTTATTAGTAGTAGCAAACTTATCAATAGGAGACTCTAAAAGAGTTTTTCTATTTAAAGATATTTTTTGATCTTCAGCATTGATTTTAGCAATCTTAACTTCAATTTCTTCACCAGACTTTAAAACTTCTTTTGCTTTTGTGTTCTTATCCCAAGAGATGTCTTGGTTATGTAACAGTCCCTCAACACCAGAAATACGAACAAATGCACCGAAGTCAGCAAGTGAAGTAATAGTTCCAGTAACAATATCACCTTCATTATAGTTCTTTAAGAACTCATCAAATGGTTTTGGTAAAAGTTTCTTGAGTGATACACGTAACTTATGTGTTGTAGAATTGATTTCAATAACTTCAACATCAATCTCTTCACCAACAGTTAAATAATCATTAGGGTTTTTAACATTTTTATTCCAAGAAATCTCAGAAATATGTAAGAAACCTTCGATGTCATTTCCAAGGTCAACAAATACACCATATGCTTCAATATTTGAAACAGTAACAGTAATTGTATCACCTTCATCTAACTCAGACTCAACTTCAGCCCATGGATCTGGAAGAACTGCTTTAATTGAAAGAGATAAGTGACGTTTGTCTTTATCATAAGAAATAGCTTTAACAGTTACAGTATCACCTTCAGCAAAAAGCTTAGATGGGTTAACTGGACCCTTATAAGAGATCTCATTGTAATGAACAAGACCATCAACACCACCAACATCTACGAACATACCGTAAGAAGTGATTTTTTTGATAGTACCTTCAACAATAACATCTTCTGCCATTAGTTGATCAATAATTTCTTTCTTTTTCTTTCTTTCTTCGTTGAAAAGTTTTCTACGAGAAACAATGATTGAATTCTCAGCAGCATCAACTTTAACAACCTGAGCTTTGATCTTACGACCAACAACTTCATCAGTGTCTTTAAACGCTGCAAGTGAACGAGGCATAAAGAAAGAAACTGCATCAGCTTCAACTACATAACCACCACGGTTTTTCTTAGTAATGATACCTTCAATGATAGTATCTTCAAAATCGTCTTTATGTGCATCGATAAACTCAATAGTTTTCTCTTGCTCTAAAACTTTCTTGTAAGAAATCTTTGGACGCTCATTATAGTAACCCATTTGCATTACTTTAATCTTGTCACCACAAGCAAACTTAAGTTCACCATTCTCGTCACGAATTTCGTCAAGGCTTAAAATACCCTCTAACTTATCGCCAACACCTACTAATGCTCTATTGTCTTCTTCTTGAATCTCAACAATTTCGCCTTCTACTATACGGCTAGTCTCTTGTTTCTTTTCACTTTCTGCAAACATTGCTGCAAAATTTTCTTCATCTAATAATTCGTTATCGAACGCCATTATCTATCCTCTGTTACATAAAAATTGTCGTGATTATACCAAAATTTAGATTATATAGCTATTAATTAAAGGAATTTAGCATAAGAGAAGAAGAAAGTGTTAATAAGGATTAGTATTACTTGGCAATCTCTTCTATAGTATTGATGACATTTTTAATAATCCAGTCAGGAGTTGAGGCTCCAGCACTCAGTCCACAGAATTTTTTTCCATCAAACCAAGATTCTTGCAGTTCAGTTTCATCTTCTATATGGTAACTACTTGGACAGTTTTCCTGTGCTATACTAAAAAGTTCTTTTGTATTTGAAGAGTTTTTACCACCTATGACTATCATTACATCTGCATTCATTGAGATTTTGCCTACAGCATCTTGATTTTCAAAAGTTGCGTTACATATAGTGTTAAAAACTCTTACTTCTTTATATCTAGGTATAAGATAAGTAGCTATAGCCATATAGTCTTCAACTTTTYTCGTCGTCTGTGCTACTAAAGCTATTTTTTCTTTTAGTTTTAACTTTTTTACATCTTCTACATTTGTTACAACTATAGCACCGTATGGTGCATAAGACTTCACACCTTTTATCTCAGGATGACTTTCATCACCAAAAATCACTACATCATAACCCGCTTCACTCATCTCTTGGCATATCTCTTGGGGTTTTGTAACATAAGGACAGGTTGCGTCTACAACATCAACACCTTTTTTTAGAAGAGCGAATAGTTCATCTTTCACGATACCATGAGTACGCACTATCGCTTTTTCTCCCGTTTTAAATCTAGTAAAATCATCCACTAAACCTACTTTAAAATCTTTATCTAAACGAGCTATCTCTTTAGAGTTATGAATAAGCGGTCCATATGTAGAAGCATTAGAATTTTCTTCTGCTATTTTAATCGCACGTTTAACACCAAAGCAAAAACCATAATTTTCAGCTAATTCGATTTTCATAATATTTCTACCTTTGTAATTTTTTGTAAAAGTTCAAAAAAGTTTGGAAATGAAGTGTTTATACATTCTAAGTCTGTTACTTCCATGCCAGACTTTAAACCAGCTATTATAAAACTCATAGCAATCCTATGGTCACCATCACTATCAACTACAGTAGATTTAAGTTCACCACCAATAATTTTATAACCATCTTTATACTCATAAACTTCAATACCAGATGCACAAAGCCCTTCTACTACAGTTGAAATTCTATCAGACTCTTTTACTCGTAGTTCYTCTGCATTCTTGACAAGGGATTCACCYTKYGCACATGCCATTGCAATRCTAAGAACAGGAAGTTCATCAATTAACCATGAAATATTMTCATCTACVGTTATACCATGAAGTGGTGCATACTTTACAGATATATTTCCAATTGGTTCGTAYTTRTTATCAGTTATTTYATAAGAKATATCGGCACCCATTYTCTCTARTGCYTTAAAAGCTTCMRTACGAGTAGGGNTTAANTGTWACACCTTCTAAAACTATGTTAGAATCAGGAGTAATAGCTGCTGCAACTGCAAAGAAGAATGCAGATGAAGGATCGGCTGGAACACGAATACTTAAAGGATTAAGGAGTTCTTTCATTGGAGTTATAGTGGTTTTAAGTCCATCAACTTCAATACTAGCACCCATACCTTTTAACATTCTCTCTGTGTGGTCACGGGAGAGTTCAGGTTCTGTGTAAGTACACACTCCATCAGCTCTCAGAGCTGCAAGTATCATACACGACTTCACTTGTGCAGAAGCTATCTTAGACTCATACTTAAAAGCTTTTAAAGACGCTCCACGAATTGAAAGTGGTGCTAAATCACCTTCCTTTCTTCCGTCAAGTTTTGCTCCGATACTAATCAATGGATTTGTGACTCTTTTCATTGGACGAGAGCGGAGGTACTTATCTCCAGTTAGAACAAAATGTCCATCTGCTGAACTCAAAAGTCCACAAAAAAGACGCATACCTGTTCCTGAGTTTCCACAGTCAAGTACTTCAAAACTCTCTTGTATACCATCACTAGAAATTTTGATGATTTTACCATCATCTTCTACTTTAGCACCAAGATTTTTTACAATCTCTAAAGAGTTCATTGTATCCTCAGCACGTAAAAAATTCTCTATCGTACTTTCACCATTTGCCAACATTGCAAACATAACACTACGGTGTGAAATAGACTTATCAGGTGCTATCTCACTAACATTTAAAGAAAATGATGCTGCTGGAGATACAAGAACTTTACTCATTAACGCAGTCCTATTCCAAGTTCTGAACCAAGTTGTCCTAAGATAGTATCCATTACATTCGTAATATCTTCTTCTTCTAATGTTTTTGCCATTGACTGTAGTACAAAACGAATACTTAGACTCATATCTTGACCTAAAGACTCATCCGTATACTTATCAACTGGATAAAAACGGATAAGATTACTAATCTCAGCATTTTCAATCACAGTTTTGACCTTTTCATAACTCATATCTTTTGGCATAATCAGACTTAGATCTTTAAAAGAAGCTTGATACTTTGATGTTTGTTGTGCAACTTGTAAGCCATAAGGAATTTTTGAAAAATCAAGTTCACACATATAAGTAACATCTAAATCATAATCTTTTTCAACATTTGGATGTACACGGAAAAGTTCTCCGACGATAGTACCATCAATCAAGACTTCCGCTGATTGAAAGTCATGTGAAAGTGTATGTATTGTTTTTGATTCACGAAGTTCAACTGCACCTACAACATCAGAGATTTTTTGTACAAAGTATGCAAAATCAACTTTAGCAGGTTTTCCCGCATTTGCTAAATTCTCATTCTCTTTGTCTCCACTAAAAATAAATGCCATATTATATGACTCTGCACGCTCAGGAGTAAAGACAGAACCAATTTCAAATAGTCTTACAGATGAATAGCCATTTTTCACATTATTTGAAGCAGATTTTAAAAGACCTGTTAAAAGTGTTGGTCTTAGAGTATCTAGTGTTTGAACGATTGGATTTAAAAGTTCTAACTCTTCTTTAGTAGTCTCAAATCCATACTTATTTAAAGTTTTTTTCTCATCAAAAACGAAGTGAACAGCCTCATAAAAACCATTATTAGCTCCGCGATGTCTAAAGATAGAACGTTTTTTATACTCAAAATAGTTATCTTCTAAACGATTATCTTCTGTTAGCACAAAAGGTTTAGATGGGATATTATCTATTCCAACCATACGAACAATCTCTTCAACGATATCTTGTTTGTTAACAATATCATGACGAAACTGAGGTACAGATATTACAAAACTGTCTGGAGAAGATTTAGATGTATTAAATCCAAGGTTTTTAAGAATTTTGCTAACGACTACCTTGTCAATTTCTGCACCAATAATCTCATCTATCTCTTGTTTTGTTATACTAACAACTTTTTCATTATATGTATTTGTAAGTTCTATTCTTCCACCAAAAGTAGATGAGTTCGAACTTRATTCTATTAAATCTACACAGTATGCAAGACCCGCTTCAAGCTCTGGCTCTGAACCACGTGAAGTTTTATAAAAGAAAGGACCTGATTCTATCTTAGATTCTGACATTTTTTTACTTATAATATCAGGCGGAATATATGAAGCCTCTAGTAAAATTATTCCCTCTTCTTTTTTTGGTTTTGAAATATCTTTTTGTACTAATCCAACAATAGAAGCTATCTCTTTTCCTTGAATAACAGCATAACCATGCTCATCTTCACTGAGTTCRACTTGTGCTATTTTATCTTCGTCATCAGTGCAGAAAAACTCATGTTGATATGCTCGTAAAATCACACCTGTACTCTGTGTTACATAAAGHAGCATCTCTTCTACTTTGCATTTTCTCTCTTCTTCAATTTGAGCTAATCTAAGYGCGATTAAAGTWGGTACMTTCAAVTCTTTTAAAGAGAGTGCYTTRTAACTMARGTTTACATTTAAATCTTTTTCATGWGAAAGTGCWAAAAYTCTTCCAATWCCACGTTTATCATCATTATCWGTAACDGTATATGCTTTTATAGGTCTATCAAATGCAGCTGAAAGGTCACGAGTAACACCACGAACACTTAAACAATCCCCTCGGTTTGCTGTTAACTCTATCTCTATTAAGTCATCATTAAAGAGTACATTTGTACTTACTTCATCTCCGAGCTTACACTCTCCCATACTTGCATCTATTTCTAAAATACCTTTACCCATATCTGCAAGACCAAGTTCACTCGCTGCACAAATCATACCATCAGAATCAACACCACGAAGTTTTACAGGTTTAATGTTTAAACCACTTGGCATATGTGCACCCAGAGTTGCAACTGCAACTATAAGTCCAGCTCTAACATTTGCAGCACCACAAACAATTTGACGAATAGATGAACCAATATCTACTTGACATATATTTAGCTTATCAGCATCAGGATGTTTTTCACACTCTAAGACCTTACCAAACACTATTTTTTGAGGTACGCGGTACTCTTGTATTCTATCAACTTCTAAACCGATACTATTAAAAGTTTTTGCGATTTCCTCTGTAGATATTCCACTAAGATCTATCCATTCATTTAACCAAGATCTAGTAACTATCATTGAAATTGCTCCAGTAATTTAATATCGCCTTCAAAGAGTGAACGAAGGTCTCCTATCTGATGAATAAGCATTGCAAAACGCTCAACACCGAGTCCAAAAGCATAACCACTTACATTTTTATAGTTCACAGCTTCAAATACATTTGGGTCAACTATACCACAGCCTAGAACTTCTAACCAACCAGTGTGTGAACAGACTCTACAGCCCTCACCCTTACAAAAAACGCAGCTAATATCTACTTCAGCAGATGGTTCTGTAAAAGGAAAGAATGAAGGGCGAAAACGTACTTCTACTTCACCAAACATATACTTTAAAAAATCTTCTAAAATGAACTTGAGGTTAGCAAAAGAGACAGTTCCCTCTTTATCAACTAAAAGACCCTCAACTTGATGAAACATAGGTGTATGTGTTAAGTCGTAATCACGACGAAAAACTGCACCTGGTGCAATCATACGAATAGGTGGTTTAGTAGACATCATCGTTCTAATTTGAACAGGAGATGTATGTGTACGAAGCATCATTTCATCTTTAAAATAAAATGTATCTTGCATATCACGTGCTGGATGGTACTTTGGAAGATTAAGTGCTTCAAAGTTGTTAAAATCATCTTCAACTATTTGACCAGTTTTTACAGCAAAATTCATAGATGAAAAGTATTCTACGATTCTATCCATTGTTTCCATTACAGGATGCAATGCTCCGGACTGACTTGATGTTGAAAACATAGAAACATCAATAGCTTCTGCTTTCATAGCAACTAAAAGTGCCTCTGTTTGTAATGTTATTTTTTTTGCAGTGAACTCATTCATAAGAGAAGCTTTATGAGTGTTTAACTCTTTTGCTAATTTCCCTTTTTCCTGACCAGAAAGATCTTTCATTTTTGCAAATTCTGCGGCTAAAATGCCTTTTTTACCGAATACAGAAATGCGAATCTCTTCGAGAGTTTCAACACTTTGTGCATCGTTTATTTTATCGTACCACTCTTTCAATATAGAGTCTCCATACATATATAAATTTTAAGAGATTATATAAAAACATTACTAATAAAGAGCTTCATTTACCATAATTTGTGATACAATAAGTCACACTTAAAATAAAGGAATTAAACAATATGTGTCTATTTTGTAAAATAATAAATAAAGAAATCCCCTCAAATATAATCGCTGAAAATGATGATTTTTTAGCATTTCATGATATCAACCCAAAAGCACCTGTTCATATTCTAGCAATACCAAAAAATCATGTTGACAGTTTTATAGAAGTCTCACCCCAAACTATGGCAGGAATGACAAGTTTTATTCAAGATATTGCTAAAACTGTAAAAATTGATAAAACAGGTTATAGGGTGATTACAAATATTGGTGATAATGGCGGTCAAGAGGTAAAACACTTACACTTTCATATTCTCGGTGGAACAAAACTTAAATGGGGACATTTTAACGATTCTGACCCTAAAAACAATCTCTAAGTTTTTAAATATCTCTAAAGAAAATATTAGAAAAAAGTTAAAAAAAGAGTAGTTATCAAAGTTCAAAATAGTTTTAAAAGAAGTCTGGCTAAAGCCAGCTATTTTAGCTTGGGCAGCTTTCGATTTCACCCATGTCAATAGTACTTCCTTGACCAGAAAGTACTTTTTCATTTTCACAAATAATTTTTCCATTATGAGTAATAGAATAAGAGAGTGCTGTAGTGTCACGAATAGTATTCAGTGTTGAGCAGTAAGTCTCAATAGAAGCCATTACCCATCTCTTTGCCATAGTATCATCAGCATCCGAGTTAAAGTTATATGTTAAATGAAGAGTCTCAAATTTAGCTGGATGTGGCTCAGAACGAACTACTTCACCATCTACTACTAAGTCAGTTACAGTTTTACCTTGATTTTTAGGCATCATRATTAAATCTGTTGCACTACAAGTRATGATACCTGATAARAAGTACTCTATTGGYGWRATTGTTGGGCAATCWATAATAAAACTACYYTTWGCAGTTTTAGCCTCAAATTTCATTGCATCTTTATGTGTTATTGTTATTTTCATAATTTTTATTTTCCTTCTCTATTATTATAACAGTATCGGAACACGTCCCAATACTTTCGCTAGCCGCTTAGGCACTCAAGCTAAACTCTTAGGAGTTAGATTTTAAAAACTCTTTAAAATATTCTAGTTGTTCTTGTGTTTTTATAGTTGCAGTTCCACCCTCAGATGTTCTCGCATTCATAGAGTGACGAAGACCTAGGTACTCCATCACATCGTCATTAATTCGAGCATCTATCTCTTTGAGATATTTAAAGTCCATCTTAGAGAGGTCTACATTTAACTCTTCACCTTTAGCTACTGCACGACCTGTAATAAAGTGTGCTTCACGGAATGGAATATCACACTTCTCAACTAAGTAATCAGCTAAATCTGTTGCAGATAGATGTCCAACTGCACATGCTGACTCCATATTATGGGATTTTACTTCCATTGTTTTGATAGCTTCTTTTAAAATCTCTAAAGAGATTGTAGCTGTTTCAACTGAATCAAACACACCTTCTTTATCTTCTTGAGTATCTTTGTTATAGGCTAAAGGAAGACCTTTCATAACTGTTAGAAGTCCCATAAGAGAACCATATACACGTCCTGTTTTACCACGCAGAAGTTCTGGTACATCTGGGTTTTTCTTTTGTGGCATGATTGAACTACCTGTTGAGTACGCATCACTGAGTTCAACAAAACCAAACTCATAAGAAGACCACATTACAAGTTCTTCACTTAAACGCGAGATATGCATCATCATAGTTGATATGTTAAATAAAATCTCTAAAGCAAAATCTCTATCACTTACTGTATCTAAACAGTTTATGCTTACACTATCAAAACCTAAGAGTTCTGCAGTCATTCCACGGTCTACATTATGTGGAGTTCCAGCAAGTGCTGCACAACCAAGAGGAGAGATATTATTGCGTTTATGCGAGTCTTCAAATCTAGCGATATCGCGTTTAAACATTGAAAGATACGCACCTAAGTGAAAAGCAAAATTAATTGGTTGTGCATGTTGGAGATGTGTCATACCAGGGATAAGAGTCTCTGTATGCTTATCAGCAACTACAATTACTTCTTGCATAAGTAACTTTAGACCCTTCACTATCTCTAAGTTTTGACGAAGTACATAACGTCTAAAATCAACTGCTACTTGGTCGTTACGACTACGAGCAGTATGAAGCTTTTTACCTGCATCACCGATAATAGCAGTTAAGCGCTTTTCGATTCCCATATGTAAATCTTCATCACTTATATTCCATTCAAACTCACCAGCTTCGATTTCTGCTTTAACTTGATTCAGTCCATCAACGATTAAGATTAACTCTTCAGCTGTAAGAATACCTTGCTTGGCAAGCATTGCAGCATGAGCAAGAGAACCTTCTATATCTTCTCTATATAATTTTCTATCATACATTATAGAAGCATTAAACTCATCTAACAGACTTGAAGCACTCGCACTAAAGCGACCTGACCACATTTTATCCATGTTGGTTTCTCCGATTTTTAAAAGTTTTGTATTTTAGCTAAATTAGGTGATTTTACAAAGAGGCAAGAGGAAATAAAGTACAAAAAAGTCCTTTATTTTAAAAAAGATAAAATTTAATTACACGCTGGAACATTACCACTATCTTTAGCATACTCTACTAAAAACTGTTTTAAATGTTTTGATTTTTTAGAGTACCTTTTACTCTTGAAATATTTCCAAGATTTTTTTGCTTTTTTCTTTTTCAGATGTAATGAAGCTAGGGGTTCACCCTTTTTCTTCATCCATTTTTTCCACTTTTTCATTTTGTACTCTGATACAAAACTTTGCCCACCATCATGGCATTTTAAACATTTTTTAACAAAAATTCTCTGCCCTTTATAGAGAGTGGCATTGGCAGAAGTAAGTGAGAAAATAGTTAGAGATAAAAGTATTAATATAAATTTAGTCATATGTTCCCTTTAAAAGTCATAAATCCATCTTACATTAGAAATTATTATAAATTCCTTATACTGATAGAATATTATACACAAACTATCAAACTAATTACAATTGGTACTTCTTATTGAGACTTTCATCTAAATCCCAAAGAGATTTTCCTTTTAAAACTTCTATAACACTCGGTGTACACTCTACATCATCAGGCCATTCTCTCGTAAATCCATCTATGCTCGACTTGTTTGTCCCATCAATTCCTACCATAAGTCCTGAGATAAAAACATCTCTTAAAGCATCCATATTATTTGTAACTCTCCAAATAAGCATATAGGAGTTAAAAATATCATTTGCTGCTTCATCTACGAAAACAACTATTCTAATGTGTGGACTTAACTCTAACAAGGCATCAAAGTAGACCCTTGCATTTTTAGTTTTATTAAGCGACATAACAGTAATTGGATTATTTGTTCTTAGCATGTACTGATGCAAGTCTACTACATCAGGAATAAGCTCTTTTACTTTCAAAAGTAATTCACTATCATCTAAAAGACTCGGTGCTTCAACAACTTTTGCAGCCGTTGCATCAATACCAAGTTTCCCACCTACTAATGTCTCATCCGAAGAGTGATCAAGTGCATCTAAAATACCCTCTGTTATAAACATAGACTTTGGTGTAAAACGGTTGAGTACATATGCTGAAAAAAATTCATAGTTATTGAGTGAAGGTGCTTTCTCATCTACAAAAATTGCATGTTTTACAAAACTCATCTGTCCAGCTCCCCAAAAAGCATGCATAAACTGTTTTGCATGGCCTTTATAAAGTGGTTGCATTTTCGCAAGTATAAGGTTATGAAAACCTGCATTCTCAGGCATATGATAATCAAGTAAATCAGGTACTGTAGTTTTTAAAAGCGGAAAAAATATCTTTCCAGTTGCCCAACCCATATATTTATCTTCTAAAGGTGGTTTTCCAACAACGGTAGCTAAGAACGTAGGCTCTTTTTTCATACTTATTGCAGAGACTTCCATAACTGGATATGCCTCTTCAAGAGTGTAGTAACCTGTATGATCACCAAATGGACCCTCGATTTTCATCTGGGTTGTATCAACCCAGCCCTCAATAACATAATCAACATCCTTAGGGATGTACAAGTCATTTGTTAAAGACTTTACAAGTAAAGCAGGTTTTTTAGTGATAAGTCCATACATAAGTAACTCATTTACACCATATGGAAGGGGTGCAGTTGCACACCAAGTATAAAGTGGATTTCCACCAATCGCAACTGTTACAGGCATTTTCTTTCCAGCTTTTTGATACTGGTCAAAAAAGTGTGAACTATCTTTATGAATTTGCCAATGCATACCTAAATGATTTTTGTCATAGACTTGAAGTCTGTACATTCCAAGGTTTACCATCTCACCATCAAGACTTTGTGTATACACCTGCCCCATTGTTATAAAAGCGCCACCATCTTGTTCCCAAGTGGTTAAAACAGGTAACATTGAAAGGTCTATCTCATCTTCAAAAAATTGAATCTTTTGACATTCACCCTCACCTTTTAGTCGTTTAGGAAAGATATTTTTCAGAGAAAAAAGATCCTTAACCATATTGATTTTACCCATAAATCCAGTTGGTGGTTTCATATGAAGAAGATTTGTTATCTCATCTGCTACAGATTCTATAGAGCGACCAAAAAGTAGTTCGCAGCGTTTGTAGGAACCAAATACATTCATGAGAACTGGTTCGCTAAACTTTTTGTTATTTTTTTTATCTATTACATTTGTAAAAAGTAGTGCTTTACCACCATTCTCTTTTTTTACCTCTGCATATGCTAAATGTGAAACTTCAAGATAGATATCCAACTCAGTATCAATTACTCTTAACTCATCATGCTTTTTTAAAAGTGCTATTGTTGTTTTCATGTATTATAATCTTTGTGGCATTTCATCTTTAAATGCTATTTTTGCAGCATTGTCTAAAAGTTCTAAAGCACCTGCATCTATCATCTTTTTTGCCAGTTCTTCACCTAAATTATTACATTCACTTAGAGGTTTTACAACTTTTTCTTGCATTATGTTTGTTCCATCAGGAAAGCCAAGCATAACTCTAAAAGTAACTTCTCCTGCGTTTACAACTGCATTACAAGCAACAGGTGCTGAACACCCCGCTCCAATTTTAGAAATAAACTGACGTTCTATTTGTGTACAAGCATAAGTGTCCTCGTCTTTAAGAGACTCTGCAATTTCACGGATTTTTTCATTACCGCATACTATTTCAATTCCAAGAGCTGCCTGACCCATAGGGGGTATCATCATATCAAGAGAGAGTTTTTCAGTATATGGAATATCCTTGAGTAAATCAAGACGATTAAGACCTATCCATGCAAGAATTATTGCATCATATTGACCTTCACTAAGTTTTCTCAGTCTAGTGTTTACATTTCCTCTTAGATCTTTTACTTTAAGGTCTGGTCTTTGTTGGAGTAGTTGCATACGGCGTCTAAGAGAAGTAGTTCCAACTACAGCGCCCTTAGGTAACGAGTCTAAACTCATAAACTTATGAGATAAAAAAACATCACTTTGGTCTTGTCTTTGTGTTACCGCTACAAGTTCTAAACCATCAGGTATATATGTAGGAACATCTTTAAGCGAGTGCACAGCGATATCTGCTTCGCCTCTTAACATTGCATCTTCGAGTTCTTTAGTAAAATGTCCTTTACCACCGATAAGAGCAAGAGGTTTATCTAAAATCTTATCTCCATTACTTACTATTTTCTTGAGTACAACTTCTATTTCAGGATAAGAAGTCTCTATACGCTCTTTTATGTGATATGCTTGCCATAGTGCTAAGTCTGAGACTCTAGTTGCTATTGTTATTTTTTTCATAAATTATTCTGCTGTCTTATATTTTTTTCTTGTTTTATCTATTTTACCATCAAAGTAAATAGTGGGTGTCCCACTCACAAATAAATCTGTAGCAAATGATGTATCGTGATTAATTGCTTCACTTACAGATGGATCTTTAATGTCTTTTTGCGTAACATGTGAACCAACCACTCTATTAAATGCTATAAGTATTTTTTCTACATCTTTCTCTTTAGCATTGACTTGAATATCATACATTTTTATACTTACATCTTTAACACCAGCTCTCTGGGCAACGACTGCTGCCCTAGTAATAATCGCCGATGCTGGATGAATACGAAGTAGTGGAAAGTGATAATAATAGACTGCAAATTTTTTCGGGTACTTTTTCATATATTTAAGTGCTTCAGGTGCAAAATCTTTACAAAATGGACATAATGGATCTGAAAAAATTGCTACTTTATATTTTGCATTTTCATTACCATATACAAGATTTTCTTTAGAGTACTCAGATGCTTTTATATCTGGTTTCACTTCATCTGCATAGTTATCACCATTACTTAAATTTGTAAGCTCTTTTGTTATCATTGTACCATTTGAGAACCAAATAATTTTTTGTTTTATAAGCTCTCTTGGTTTATTTTTAAGTGTAGCTCTCAAGCCTACTATGTAAGCATTCCAGCCTTTCATGCCCTCGAGTACTTTTACCTCTTCAACTTTTACTATAATTGTTTTTATATTTTCGTTATCTTCATACTTCTCAGTTAAATAGTATTCAAGCTTTTCACTTGTAGTTTTTGCATATAAAAAACTAGTTAATAGTAGTGTTATTGTTAATAATTTCAACATCAATGACATCTGAATCCTTTTTTAAATTATTTTGTGGAGTAAATGACTCATCACATTTACCTGATTTTACATTATAACGGTTAACAAACATACTCGTAAAAACACTAAACTGCATTATAATACCAAGTATATCTGTTAAAAAACCAGGAACGATTAGCAAGATTGCTCCAAAGAGTGTAAAAAGATTTAAGCGCTCAAACTGTGCTAAGTCTATGCAGTTGTATGAAACTGCCGTCATGTTTTCAACAAGTGTTTTTCTAAAATTTATAAGTATACTGATTCCAACAAAAGCACTTATCATTATCTCTACGAATGTTAACAATCCGCCAATATTAGAAGAAATACTAACAGAGAGTAATACTTCTAAAAAGAGATAAATGATAAAATAAATCATATTAAATGAGTTCCATCACTTTAGTAAATATTTCATCTGTACTCACAGCTGTTTTCTCAGTAGTTGCACGCTCATAAATCTGAACATTTCCGTTGACTAACTCTTTACCGATAATGATAGTGTAAGGAAACCCAATAAGTTCGGCATCTTTCATTTTAAAACCAAATCTATCTTTTCTATCATCTAACATTACTTCAACATTTTTTTCTTGTAGCTCTTTATATAGTTTTTCGCCAAGTGCCATTTGTGCTTCATCTTTAATGTTACTTACCATGATATTTACCATATAAGGTGCCGTCGCTTTTGTCCAGATACAACCACTTTCATCATGATGTTGCTCTATCACTGCTGCGACTAAACGCGAGATTCCCATACCGTATGTACCCATGATAAAAGGTTGAGCTTTTCCATTTTCATCTAAGTACTCAGCTTTTAAAGCCTTGGCATAAGTAGATCCTAGTTTAAATATATGGCCAACTTCAATACCCTTAGTGAAAGAAAGTTCTCCATCACATTTTGGACAGCTATCTCCTTCGTTTACCTCTGCAATGTCGGCGAAGTATCCAACTTCACTTATAACTGAGAAGTCTACACCAACATAGTGGTAGTCAAGCTCATTTGCTCCCGTGATCATATTTTTTGCATCTTTAAGTTCAGAGTCAATTACATGTTTTGCCTTATCTTGATCCAATGGACCAATAAATCCAGGAACGAGTCCAAGAGCTTTTAACTCTTCTTCACTTACGTCTTCTATCTCTAAAGCACCCGCTGCGTTTACAGCTTTTACTTCTTGAAGATTATCACAACCGCGTAAGAAGAAAAGAACGATTTCGCTTTCGTTTTCATAGATAAGTTTCTTAGCAACACACTTCACTGTGTAGTAAGCGTCAATCTTAAAAAATGATGCTAAGTCTTCTATACTTTTTACATTTGGAGTAGAAAACTTATTAAACTCAGCTTCTGGAGCTTCAGGTATCTCTTTTCTCTCTCCACTTACAGCTGCTTCAACATTTGCGCCGTACTCACATTTAGAGCAAATAGCGATAGTATCTTCGCCACTATCAGCAATTACCATTAACTCTTTAGAACCACTTCCACCTATAGTTCCACTATCAGCTTCAACCACGCGATAATCAAGTCCTAAACGAGTAAGGATTCTTTTATATGCAGCTTCCATCTCCCCAAATTCACGGTCTAAGTCTTCTTCACTTGAGTGAAAAGAGTAACCATCTTTCATGATAAACTCACGTCCACGCATAAGCCCAAAACGGGGTCTTGCTTCATCACGGAACTTTGTTTTTATCTGGTATAAGTTAAGTGGTAGGTTTTTATACGAAGTAACACGGTTACGAATCAGTTCAACCATCATCTCTTCGTGTGTTGGCCCTAGAACAAACATATTATCTTTTCTATCACGAAAACGCAGAAGTTCTTTTCCAAACTTCTCTATTCTTCCACTTTTTTCCCATAACTCAGCAGGTGTTACAAATGAAAGCTCAACCTCTTGTGCCCCTACTTTAGTCATCTCTTCGTTTACAATATTTTCTATTTTTTTGATAACACGTTTCGCAAGAGGCATATAGTTATAAAGTCCTGCGGCACTTTGTGAGATAAAACCTGCACGGGCTAAAAATATATGACTTGCTAAACTTGCATCTGATGGTGCTTCTTTACTTGTTGGTATAAATGCTTTACTTCTTCTCACTATTTGTCCTTAAACTTTTTCTTTCATCATTGAAGCCATTGCTCCACTCATTAGTTCTGTATGTGTATCTTCTGTGGCACTTCTCATGTTTGTTGTAAACTCATGTAAAAATCTCTTTAATGCTTGTTCACACATTTTTTGTGCCGCTGCTTCATACTCTTTGGGAAGGTATCCTGCTTTTATTGTTCTTTTTGTCTCTATCTGTGCGGCTATCTCTGCACGAGTATATATCTCTTTTATTAGAGGTTCTAAATCTTGGRTATTTACCCACTCAAAAAACTCTACAATTGCTCGACCGATGATTCCATGTGCTGAACGAGATGCTATCTCTCTAGATGCAACGTTTTCATCTACTATCGTTTTAAGGTCATCAATCACAAAAAGATGAATTCGCTCATCCTTGTTATAGTTTATGTCACGAGGTAGAGCTAAATCAAACCAATATCTATCGAAATCTCTTGATTCTATAATTGCATCGGTGATTATGGGTTCTGAGGCAGATGTAGCAGTATAAAGTATCTCAAACTCATTTATAGCATTTGGCAATTCACTAAAGTCGATAACTTTGGTACCACACTCTTTTGCTAAAGCTTCTGCCTTATGTTTTGTACGGTTCATAATATAAACATCTGCACCAGCACTGACCAAGTGTTTTGCTGTTATCTCACTCATCTCACCAGTACCAATAATAAGCGCTTTTTTTGATGTTATATCATCGAGTAAAGATTTCAGTTGATTTACTGCTACACTTGCCATAGAGACAGGTTTTGAGGAAATATCAGTTGCATTACGTACTTTTGCAGCACACTTAAATGCAGACTTCATAGCACGCGCAAGTTTTTTACCGCAAAATTTATTATCGTGAGCAAAACGAAAAGCATCTTTAAGTTGTCCTGCAATCTGAGTCTCACCAATAACCATAGAGTCTAGAGATGCAGCTACACTAAAAAGATGATGAATAGCAGAACTATCATCAAAAATATCAGCACGACCTTCAAGCTCTTCTATACTTATTCCTGAACGCAGCTCTAATGTCTCAAGTATATGCATAGTGGCTTTTGGAATATCACTACAGTTACAAAACACTTCTATTCTATTACAAGTAGAGATAAGTATTAGCTCATATATTGCATCAGCGGCCAGTAGTTTTGTTAAACATGCTCGTTTTTGTTCATTATCGGGGTATGAGAGTTTTTCTCTTATTTCTAGTGTTGAATTTTTATGTGAAAAGCTTATGTTTAAGTAGTGCATTAAAAAGTTCTCTTTATCATAGTCTCTAAGATACCCACAAGCTCTCTATCGCCATTCATAGCAATTTGTGCTTCATTGGAAAGGTTTTGAGCTAATTGAAACGACTTCTCTACCGTTGTATGTTCTTGCATTTTTTCTTGTATCCAGAGTGTTTCATCTTTACTTATCTCTTTTGCATGAGAAGAGACTAAACGCTCCTTATCATTTGCATTTAATTCTTCATAAAGATAGATATAAGGCAGCGTGCATTTTCCCTCTACATAGTCATTCATAGCAGGTTTTCCAAGAACTTCTTCAGTTGCTGTAATATCTAAGATATCATCGATTATCTGAAAAGAGAGACCTAGGTTACGCCCATAAAGTGCATGTTTTTCAGCATCCTTACCAACTAAAAGAGCACCTGCTTTAGCCGCAGCTTCGATGAGTGTTGCTGTTTTAAGGTAGAGCATATCAAGATAAAGTGATTCATCTGAGTTAAAATTTTCTGCCATCTTAACATCCATCATCTCGCCTTTTGAGAGTGCTGTAACAGAAGCTGCAATAGTTTGAGCAACATCTTTGTCAAATGAGACTAGTTCAGTAAAAGCTTTTGAGTATAAAATATCACCAAGCATTACAGCAGTTTTACTACCATTACTTGCGTTTATAGAAGTTACACCACGTCGAGTCATTGCATCATCTATCACATCATCATGTAGTAAAGACGCTCCATGAATCAGCTCAACAATTGCCGCTAAAAGAGGGGCATCTTTATGCTCAGGTGCAATTTTTAAAATAAGTTTTGCTCGCAGGCGTTTACCACCACTAAGAGAACTAAAAAGTTTTGTTACTTCATCATAGTCTATCTCTTTTATTAACCTAGCTATCTCTGTTTCTACTCTTTGCATTAGCTCTTCTTCTTAATTTTTTCTAGTTTTATTTGCGATTTTTTATCAGATAAAAAAACTTCAAATTTTGCTTTATTTTTACCAAAATCAAACTCTTTAAATTTCACTAAAAGATAAGGTGCTTCATAAGCACCACTACTTTTGGGTTTTAGAAAAACCTTAAAACTTTGATTTATCGTATTTAGATACAGTACATTTTGGGCAAGTTTAGCATCGTAAGAGTGAAACATTACCAAACCATCATTTGTGTAAAGTGTCCAACGAAACTTAAATTCTCTTATATAATTATTATATTTTACTAGAAATTTTGTTTGCTCATCCTTTTTTAAAGATATTTCGTGCATATCTGCAAACTCAATAGCATCAAGTGTACTAAATAGTAGTACTGCTACTGTAATAAGGATGCGAACAATTATCTGCATAATTTATCCAACTATTTCCGTGCCAACACCCTCTGAAGTAAAGAGTTCTAAAAGCATAGAGTGCTCAAGGCGACCATCAATGATGTGTGCTTTAGCAACTCCACCATCTATAGCTTCAATACAGGCATCAACTTTTGGCACCATTCCACCATGAATAGTTCCATCAGCTTTAAGAGCCTCTACTTCTGCTTTAGTTAAAGATGAAAAAAGCTCTTTATCATTGTTAAGCACACCAGATGTATCTGTTAAAAAGATAATCTTATTTGCACCGATAGCTTTTGCAACATACGAAGCACAAAGGTCAGCATTTATGTTAAAACCAGGATGTCCCATCTCAGATCCAGCAGCAATAGGAGCGATAACAGGAATAAAACCTTCGCGGATAAGGTTACAAACTACATCTGAGTCCACATCTGTAATATTTCCAGTCAGACCCCACTTAGCAAAATCTTTTGCTTCAGCTTTTATGAAGTGTGCATCTTTTCCACTCACACCAATAGCTTTTGCCGAGTGAGAATTTAAAAGTGAAACTATTTCTTTATTTATCTCTCCACTTAAAATCATCTCCGCGATTCGCATAACTTCTTTTGTAGTTACACGTTGTCCATCGATGAACTTAGTGTCTATGTTTAAAGCATCAAGCATCTCTGTGATTTTTTTGCCACCACCATGAATGATAACTGGTTTAATTCCCACAAGGTACATAAGTAAAATATCTTCAGCAAATTTCTCTTTTAATTGTGGTGATGTTTGTGCTGAACCACCGTACTTTATAACAACTATCTCTTTACGAAACTCTTTTATAAATGGAAGGGCATCAAGGAGTGTTTTTACTGTTTCTATTTTTGCTTGCAATATGTTTCCTAATATGTCGTAAATAATTTTCTTATTTTACCTAAATATAGGTTGTTTTTTTATAAAGAACGGACGAGTTCTACTTCTAAATCAAGTAAAGAAAGAGGTAAGCCAAAGCTTTCTACTTTTACATAATCTTTATATGTGACTAAAAGAGAGTCCGAATTATCACGAAGGAGTATCTCTTCTAACTCCTCTTTTGTAAAAGGATGATGATCTGCAAAATAGTTTTTACTTACTACAGAAGGTAAAAATTCATTAAGACGTTCTGGTCTTGCTATAGCTGTTACTAGTGACATCTTTTTTGTTGCATATTTGAGCTCAACACTGCGTTTAAAGTCTCTACCTTCTTTGTAAACACTTACTTCTTTACCCTTCCAAAGTCTCTCACGATATGGACCCGAGGGAAGACATCTATTGTTTGAAGTTGTTACTTCTATGAGAATATCTCTCTTTTTTATATCATGTTTTGAGTAAGCATCATCTAAAAATATACTTGTCACTCCCATCTCTTTTGCTTTTTTTATTCCCTCTTTTCTATCTTCACTTACTATGACTACTGCATTTGGTAGTTTATGTGCATATATCATCGCTTCATCACCACTAATACCTACATCACATAGTATTTTAGTTTTATCTTTTACTACATATAATCCTGAGGAGTTTCTACCGTAACCACGAAGTATTATTGCTGTATTTTCATGAGATGCAGCGAGGGCTATAACTAAAGGAGTTTTACCACTGCCACCAACTGTTAAGTTACCAACACTAATGATGTCTAAACCAAAGTCTTGGGCTTTTTTAGTCTTAAAACGCAGCCACATTAAAAAACAATACAAAAAAGAGAGAGGAAGTAAACAAAAAGAGAGAACTTGTTGGAAGAGATTTGGGTTGTAGAAATACTTCTCAACCCAAAATACAAGAGAATTTTTCAAAGGAAAATCTACACTCTTGTTTTAGCTATTTTTTTCACTTTATCTATAACTGATTTTACCTCAGCATCACTCATATTTGCATATATTGGAAGTGAGAGCACTTGTTGGTACGAGCGAAGTGCAACTGGATAATCATTTACTCTCAAAGAATACTTTGTTTTATAGTAAGAAAGTAGGTGAAGTGGAATATAATGAAGCCCTGTTCCTATCCCAACATTTTTTAGTTCAACGGCAAAAGAGTCACGGTTTTTATCAATTTTTATCACATATAAAGAGAAAGGATTTTCTTCATTTTCCATAGTAGGTACAGTAACATGATTTATACTACCAAGAGCATTAGAGTACATAGTAGCAATATGCTGTTGTCTCTGTATAACTGCATCTTGATCAGAAACCATAGCACGGATATAGGCTGCGTTTAGAGCACTTAAAGAATAGTCGTTACCAATATCTACAACATCATAAATATAATCAAGTGTATTCTCGTTACGAGTAATTGCATGGTTCATAAGTAAACGTGCTCTCTCAATAATCTCATCATCGTTTGTTACAAGCATACCACCATTACAGATGTTCTTCTTTAAATGTGGAGAGAAGTTAAAACATACTATGTCTGCACCAGTTGAACCTATCTTCTGTCCCTTATACGTTGCACCAAGGGCATCACTTGCATCTTCTACTATTTTAACACTATAACGTTTACCCATTGAATATACTCGTTCTAAATCTACACTTGCCCCACCAAGGTGAGTTATAATGACTGCTTTAAGCTTTTTACTTTGATTTTCATCAAGGTAAACATCTAGTTTATCAAGGTTGATATTATATGAATCTGCATCTATGTCTATAAACACAGGTTCAGCATCAAAATGACGTACTACTTCTGGTACACTAGGGTGTGCGTTAACTGAACATACTACTTTATCTCCACGTTTAAGGTCAAGCGCTAACATTGCTAAATGCAAAGCCGAAGTTCCATGAGAAGTAGCAAGAACATAATCAGCTCCAACATAATCCGCGAATTCTCTCTCTAGTTCTTCTACCTGATTTACATCCTCTCCATCAAGAGTATCACTTACATGTGAATGTGCATCACGAGAGCTTTCATATCTATTAAATGGTATTTTCATTTTTTTTCCTTTATAAAGTTATATCTCTTGGATAGTTAAAGTCATGGTTCAACGTTCTTGATGTTAATTTTGCGATAACAGGCATTTTTCTCTTAAAGTGGTTAGAAAAAATTCTCTGTATTATCATATCTAACATCTTCTCATTTATACCTTTTGCGATTATCTCTTCACGAGAGAGTCGCTCTTCTACATAAAGCTTCATTGCAGCATCTAACTGGGCATATGTAAACCCGAGGTCTGCTTCATCACTCTGTCCATCCCACAAGTCTGCAGAAGGAGGTTTTTTTATAATACATTTACTAACACCTAAGTACTCTGCAAGTTCAAATACTTCACTTTTATATAAATCACCTATTGGGTTTACAGCCGAGGCTAAATCTCCATAGAGTGTTCCATACCCAAGCATTAACTCGCTCTTGTTGCTTGTACCTAAAACTAAAGCACCTTCTCTAGCACTTATGTCAAAAAGAGTAGACATTCGCATACGTGAAGAGAAGTTTCCTTTTCTTAAGTTGTTTAGCTCAGGGTTTAACTCTTCATATGCTCTAAGCATTGGTTCTATCGATGCTGTTGTTGCATTTAGGGAGAAGTCTCTACACAACTCGTTTGCATCATCTAGTGAACTCTGTGAGGAGTATTGAGATGGCATTTTTACGCACAATAAGTCATCTTTAAATACAGCCTCTGCTAAAACAGCTACAACWGCCGAATCTAGACCACCACTTAAACCAATAACAGCTTTTTTAAGTCCTGTTTTTTTAACTTCATTCTCTAAAAAATATTTTAGGTACTCAGTTATTTGACTATATTTACTCATTTAAAAACAAAACCTTTACAAATTATTAACAAATATTATTATAACTAAGTTTAGTAACAAATTAAACTTTAAGATTAAAAGAACTACTATATGTATGAAGATAACTTATTCTTATGGAGATTTAAAATGTTTAAAAAAATACTAATCATTTCATGTTTACTTTCAAGTATCTCACTCTTTGCTCAGTATGAAGCAGCAGAAGAGTTGTTTGATGATGCCTCTTGTATGTCATGTCACACAGAAGAAGACTTTAGTCCTAAAGTAGGTAAGGTTGATAGTTTTAAAAAGTTAACTAAAGTTATAGATGCTTGTCGTTTTGCTAACGACGTAAGTTGGTTTGATGATGAAAGTCTAGATGTTGCTAGATATTTAAACCATCTGTATTATAAATTTGAAGAAAAAGAATAATTACTGTGTTTAACAGACTTCTTTTTTTGCCATAAACTTTAACTCTTTACAAGAAAATCCAGCCTTTTTTCTAGCCTCGATGTTTAAGTCATTTGGTCTTAAAAAACTTCTTGGATAGTACTTCGATATGATMTCAAAGAAAATATCTGTCGAAAGACCCTCTTTCTCACATACGTAAGAGAACCAAACATCCCCTTTTTTTACATGATCCACTTCTTCATCTAAAATAATAGTTAGTACGTCAATTATTTTATCAACACCCTCACTACGAGGTAATTTTTTTAGTTTCTTGAGTATCATCGGTGTTGCGTCAAGTCCATTTGCTTCTAAGTACCTCGGYACAACAGCCATTCTYTCTACTAAGTCAATAGTCTTTTGTCCCGCTTCATACAAGGCATCATGYACTATAACACTTCCATAAGTTGAGTCTAAGTCTTGGAGTAGTTTTTCTAACATCATAAAATGACGAATCTCATCATCTGCCACTGCTAACCAGTCATCATAATATGCCTTGGGTAAACCACTAAACCTATATGCGCTATCAAGAGCCAAGTCTATAGCTGAGTACTCGATGTGGGCTACTGCATGAATAAGGTTTATCTGTCCATCTGCTGCTGTAAGGTTCTTGCGTTTTGGAACATCTTGAGGAGGGACTGAGGTACAAAATGRAAAATACGAAGGTTTATCAAACTCTAAAGCTGGGCTACATTCTTCAAAGCTAATATCACCTTTTTTATATTTCTCATAGAAATCATGAAACCTTTCTATCTTTTGTAAAGGGTTTGGTGCACGTAAAATTATTTCTAAAGTCTTAAAATAGTTCATAGTCATATAATGCTATAATCTGCATAAAAAAGAGATAAATATGACTATAAAAGTTCAACCTATGGGAGTCTATCAGACAAACTGCTACATTGTGAGTCTTAAAGGCAAAGATTTTATCATAGATCCTGGAGTAAATTCCTTAGAATGGATCAAATGTAATGTTACAAATCCTGTCGCCATCTTAAATACACATGGTCACTTTGATCATGTTTGGTCCAATACGCAGGTTCAAGAAGAGTATGGAATTGACCTATATACTCCAGAAGGCGATGTTCCTTTTCTTTGTGATAGTTCATGGATGCCAGACCTACCACCTTCATTTCCAGATGTTATTATCAAAGGTGATGAAGAGTTGGACTTTGATGGAATTAAAGTAAAATTTCGTCACTTTCCAGGGCACTGTCCAGGATGCTCTACCATAGAGATAGAAGATGCCATGTTTAGTGGTGATTTTATTTTTAAAAGTAGTATCGGCAGAACTGATTTTCCGATGTCTAGTCCTAGTGATATGAAAGCCTCACTTCAAAAGTTTAAACAACTCAACTTTGACAGAACTGTCTATCCTGGCCATGGTGAAAAAACAACTATAAAACAAGAGCAAGAACATGTAGACCACTGGTTAAGGGGCTTATAAATGTCAGATTACTTTAAAGATAAGGCAGAAAACTGGGATAAGGATACTACAAAAAAAACTACACCACTCAGTATTGCAGAAGCTATTAAAAAGAAGTTTGATTTAAACAAAGACATGAGCATAATGGACTTTGGTGTAGGAACTGGTCTTTTAGGCTTTGAGATTGCAAAAGAAGTGAAAAAAGTTTTTGGTGTTGACATGTCTCCTAGTATGCTTCGTAAACTTCGCGAAAAAAACACTCCTGAACTTTCGATTGAAGCTCTTGAGCAAGATATCGTAAAAGAACCTTTAAATGATATATTTGATGGTATTATTAGTTCAATGACCCTACATCATGTAGAAGATTTAGAAGCATTTTTTCACAGTATCTATAAAAATCTCTCAGAGGATGGTTTTATAGCAATCGCTGATTTAGAAAAAGAAGATGGAAGTTTTCACTCTGACAACACAGGTGTGTACCATTTTGGTTTTATTGAAGAAACGCTGTGTAAGATTGTAAAAAAATGTGGTTTTAAAGATGTAACATTTGAAAATATCGCTACTATAAACAAACCCCAAAGAGATTTTGGAGTGTTTTTACTAAGTGCTAAACGATAGGTCCACCCTTTAGGTTATCACCATTTTCATCAAGTAAGTGAAGTTTTAAAACATGGCGTTCTGTTACCACTGTTTTAAACTCGCCTTCAAATACTTTAATATCAAGAACATGTCCTTCAACATTAACATTACGCTTTCTTCCCTCTTTATGACGAACTCTTGCAACAAATGTTACTTCATCATGAAACTTAACGGGAGAAAGAAACTGACAGTTACTAGCAACTAAAACTACATTTCTTTCATTTACAGCGAGCATAGCTGCATAATCAGCTGCACCGAAAATAAAACCACCATGTATAAGTCCTATATCATCGGCAACCATTTCAGAAATTGTTCTAAGTCTTGTTTCTACATAACCACGTTCGAGTACTAGGACTTCACCACATAAATCAGGATTAACACGCTCATGTGTACTAAGCATAACCTCTTTTTCATTTTCATTATAATCAATATGCAATTCTTCTTCAAATTCTTCTTCATTAGCCATTATTTCTTGTCCTTTATTAATCTTACGTACACCCTTGCAGGAGCAGGATACCCTTCTACTGTTTTAGTGCTATCATTTGGATCAAGGAAGTCTTCTAAAGATTGTCCCTCAATCCACTCTGTTTTTCTCTGCTCATTGGGCTCTGTAACACTTGTTTCTAAAAGTTCAAAACTCTCAAACCCAGCACGTAAGCACCAGTTTTTTAGTGCCRATATGGTTGGAACAAAATAGATGTTTGGTATCTTAGAGTAAGAAGACTYAGGACATAAYGCCATCTCTCCTTCACCTTCTATATAGAAAGTATCTAAAATCACCTCACCTTTTTTATCCAGACCCTTATAGAGTTGTTTTAGCATTGATACAGGGTCACTTCTGTGATATAAAACACCTAAACAGAAGATAGTATCAAACTTCTCTTCATAAAACTCTACATGTTCTACACCTAAAAGCTCATAAACAATATCGCTTTTTACAAAATGGTTTATAAAATCAAACTGTGTTTTATACAGAGGTGAAGGATCAAAACCTACAAGAGATTTTGGCTTATCTTCAAGCATTCTAAACATATAATAACCATTATTACAACCTATATCGGCAACACGCTTATTTTTTAAATCAAAATGGGGACGAAGTAAATTATATTTTATATTACTTTGCCACTCAGTATCGATAAATGTATTTCCTATCTCAAACGGACCCTTACGCCATGGCATAAGAGCTTTTGCATCAAGAAGTAATTTATCATCATCTAAGTCTGCATCTATTTTTATTACATCCCCAAAAGTAACTGTAGCTTCAAGCTCTTCTAAGTTGTCTATAACACTTCGTAGTGGTGCTATGTTTTTCCAAGTCATCCACTTTTGTCTCTCCACTCTTAACTTTTCTAAATTCATTTTAATCACTTAATCACTATAGTATATTTATTTTACTATAATTGTATCTAAATTAACCAAGGAATATTTTTATGCGCTTAGAGAAAAAAGCAACACTTATCTCAACATCTGTCGCAGGAGTTCTTGTATTACTAAAAATGAGTGTTGCTATTTTTAGTGGAAGTATCGCGATACTAGCTTCGGCAATCGACTCTATGCTAGACCTCTTAGTATCTCTTTTTAATTACTTTGCCCTACATAACAGTGAAAAGAACCCTGATAGTCAGTTCCAATTCGGACGYTCTAAGATAGAACCTCTTGCCGCAGTTATAGAGGGTGCYGTTATACTCTTYTCAGCTCTTTTTATCCTYTATAAYGCCCTACTTAAAATCGTACACCCTAAAGAGATAGCTTTTATGAATGAGAGTGTTATYGTTATGCTTCTCTCCTTTGGAATCACTRCATTCTTAGTASTGTTTTTRCGCTATGTTTCAAAAAAAACAAACAACCTTGTAATCCGTTCAGATGCACTTCATTATGAAACAGACCTTTTCTCAAATGGTGCAGTTTTATTTACTTTAGCTGCTATCTCCTATACAGGGGAACAACTAATAGACCCTATTTTAGGAATTGCCATCTCTTTTTATATGATTTACTCAGCGATACCTATCATCAAAGATGGTGTTTTAATGCTCCTTGATGCAGCACTGCCAGAAAAGGATATAAATGCTATAAAAGAGATACTAGAAGCAGAACCTATCATTCAAACCTATCACTATCTTCAAACAAGAGAATCTGCTTCTCATGTATTTATTTCCGTGCATGCAGTTTTTAATGCAAGTATCTCTTTGTATGATGCACATTTAGTATCGGATAAGATTGAAGAAAAGATAAAAAAATATTTTAAAGATAAGAAGTCTCACATACTTATGCATATGGACCCTTATGATGATTCGGAGTTTGACGAAGAAAGAGAGGAATGGTAATAAAACCTACCTCTTTGCTTGTGGTTTTTTAACTTTTTTAGCCTTAAACTCTTTACTTGCGATATTTTCTAAAAATACAGTTGCATAAGAACCTTTTGGTAGTGTAAATGCTATGTGCATTTTATCAAAACCATCTGTATACTTCATCTGTATATCTTTTGGAAATATTATAGCAGCTCTACGATGACCCTTGTCATACAAAAATCCATCATCATACTTAGCTTCTATCTCAGCAGCTTTAGCMGTAGACCTATAAACTCCACGACCACAAAGTAACCCAGTAGGTACTACTTTTTTCGCTTCAAAGTCTTTTTGCTGTGGATTTTTAGGAGTAAATAGTTTTCCCTTTAAGTCTTGATACAAATCGCCCTCTAAAAGTAAAAACTTATTTGCATTCTCATCACGACTCATCTGCACACGCTCGGCTAACCAGTCGTTAAAACGAGTACTTTGATAGATAGAAATCAAAAACTTCTTGAGTTTTGCATCTTCTATGTGAAGGTCACCCTCTATCATCTTGTTTGCTTGTTCTATAGAGTCTCCATCACGACCAAAACGYTGGTAACCAAAGTAGTTTGGAAGTCCAAGTTTTTCACTTTTACGTGCTAGCTTTTCTATCTGTCCTGCTTGAATTTGGTTCACTTCAAAAAGGTTTATACTAAAACGGTTTCCAATTAAATCACCCATACGAATAGAGTGAGAGTGTCTCGTTCCACTAAGTATCTTTATCTGAGGATGTTTAAACTTTTTCAACTCTCTCTCGTACTTTGACTCTATACTTATATACTGTGTAGTAGTCGCATGCTTGTCTTTTAGCCCTGCATAACCTATCTTCTCTGCGTTTATATTTAAAAAGTCTGCAAACACAGCTATCATATCCCATGTTGTTATCTCTATTTTTTTCACATGATAGATAGAAAAGTTACCACTTCCCTTCCACTCTAAACCTATCTCATCAACGACAAAATCCTCTTGATTTTGTTCAAATTTAAAATGTATTGGTTCTTTTTCGTCTAAGTATATTCTTTGCATTGACTTACCCTTTATAGTTGTAAAAACTTTAGCTCTTTACTTGCTTTTGCTATATCTAATTTGATAGCTTTTTTTAAAGACTCTAATGAGTCAAATTTTTCATTTTCTCGTATGAATGAAACAAACCGTATATCTGCTTTTTCTTCGCATTGAACTTCACCATCAAGTATATGAGACTCTATGGCAAAACTTCCATCTGTTGTCTCACGGTGTCCAACAAAACTAACACTTGGATGAAAGTGTTCTTCATTGTCTATGCGAGTTAACGTAGTGTAAACACCCTCTTTAGGTATTAAAAAACCTTCTGATTCTATGTTTATAGTAGCTACTAACTCTTTTTTTCCGATTCCTTGACCTTTTGTCATTTTACCTTCGATAGTATAGTTATGACCTAAAAACTCATTTGCAACTTTTATATCGCCATCTTTTAGTTGTTTTCGTATCTTATGCGAGTGAACAGAAACATCTTTATGCTTTACCTCATTAACTACGATAACCTCTCCACTAAACATATCTTTTAAGTCGGCAAATGAATAACGTCTATCTTTACCAAAGTGAAAGTCATATCCAACTACTATAGTYTCTAAGTCTGKAAAATTTTCTTGTAAAAAATCTACAAACCCCATACCATCAAGATGWCGGATATCATCGAGTTCGAGGTAAAACATAGGATAGTCAGTAAACTTCTCTCTATGTGTAGCAGGAGTCATGTTCGCATACCCTGTCTCKATCACGACAATAGCACCAGARTCTTTGAGTTCATTAAAAAGTGCTTGATGACCGATATGCATCCCATCAAACCCACCAATTGCAATTGCTTTAATATTTTTCATTAAAGAAATTATACCTGAATGTTTTAGTTTGTTAAAAGTGTTAAAATATTTGAGGATTAAAAAGTCTTCAATAAAATGTTATTTCATATTTCCTCTATTAACTTTAATTCTTGCTATAATACTGTAAAGTATATAAATTGGGGAATAATGGTAATAATAGGTATTGGAAATATTTTACAAAAAGATGATGGACTAGGTGTTTATGCAGCTACATATCTTTATGAAAACTATACATTCTCAGAAGAAATAGAAATTATTAATGGTGGGGTAGAGGGAATACATTTGTATAATGTACTTGAAGAAAACTCTCATATAATCATTTTAGACTGCCTACAGCTAAATGACACTCCTGCTTCTATTTATGCTATACCTGCAAAAGAAATTTCTGGCTATGGTCTTAATAACGGAGGGGCTCATGAAATTGGTATCCTACAATGTATGGATATGATGGAACTCCAAGGTAAAGAAATTCCAGAATCTATTGTTATTGGAATAATTCCATCAAGTGTAACATTTGCATTTGGTTTAAGTCAAGAATTAATAGATGCTTTTGAAGGGTATATTTCTGTTGTTTTACAATATTTGAAAAAACAGGGGATAGATGCAACAAAACGAGCCCAAACAACAACATTATCTGATATAATTAATAAAGCTAAAGACCCTTCAGGGGTTATGCTTTTAAGTAAGTCATAAGGGAGTAACACATGTCAAAAAACAAATCACGAAAAGAGAACAAGGAAACTCAAGAAGAGTTGCCATTTGGATATCTTTCAAGTATTATATTTATTATATTTGTCGCTTTTATCATTTATATTTCAATCAGCTGATAATCTGTCATTCTATAACACCTAGTTTATCTAAAGTAATACCATTATTATGATAATATTAACTTAGATAAACGAAACCTATATTTATTTTTTAATAAAATATAAAAAATCACTTTTTTTCTGGTATCCGGCTTTCTTTTTTATAATTTTATCTGTTTTATAGTTTATAACATAAGTCATAGGAACAATATTCGTAATAAATCTCTCTTGAAGTTTATCAATATCTTTATTTATAATTACAGGTATAAATGATTTATGTATCTTTTTTTGTAAAGCAATATCCTTTAAAACTCGATTCTCAAGTTTTTTACACCAAGGACAATAGTTTGCAACTGTTATAAGTAAAATATTTTTCTTTTCTTTTCTTGCTTTTAGGTATGCCTTTTCATAATTTGTTTCATAGCTATATACATCAGCAAACTCTTTATATGTTTGTCCATTAAGTAGCTCAATTACAATAAGTAAAATTAATATTGCTTTCATTCATTATCCTCCTCATACTGTGTGCTAAACTCTTCTAGTAGTGTTATTAAATTATCTTCAATATCTTCTTCAATATCATTTACAACAAATATGGATCTATTTTGATAACTAATAGAAAATATTTCTTGTTTATCTTCTATACGTAAAGTAGGTTCATGAATATAAAGTTCAAGTTCAATTATGGATAACTCTTTAGTTACTTTTAGTAAGTGCATTTTAACCCCTAAAACACGTCGGGAAAGCCTACTGGCAGATATGCCTAAATCATCTGCATACTCGTTTAAAAGTTCATATATGTTAGTTTTATATTTATCTAGTATTTTATTGCTGTCAGATTTCACTACAATGTGAGCAGTAGAAAATTGCTCGAGAATAAATGGTGTCTGTGCAAAAAGAGCAACAGAAAAAAAACTATGTAGTAGTATTTTAGTAGCTATGTTTAACATTACATTTCCTTTATAATTGAATTATATATTATTTATTTCATAAACACAAGTAAACATAGTTAAATACTAAGGTATTTAACTATGTTTATCTTAAAATCATTCCTTACATAATAATGTAGGTTAGGATGTTAATAAATAATTAATATCGAATGACACCTAGTTTATCAAGAATAAATATTACACTATAGTAAGTTGCAATAGTCATCGCTACTGCGATAAACAAACTTAGATAAAAGCTAAGTCCATTTTTTATCAAAATTGGAAATGAGATAAACAGTATCATAGATGGAATAATCAACCAAACTATCGAATTGGAGAATTCTACAGCACTATTGGTATCATTTGTATCAACATACATCCATATCATTGCGAGTATTGATACTAAAGGGATCGAGGCTAACATCGCACCCATTACGCTATTTCTCTTCGCAATCTCTGAAATCACTACAATAAGCAGTGTAGTAATTACAAGCTTTATGATGTAATATGTCAAATGCTTATCCCACTTTCAAGACTGACTTAACTACACTTGTTTCCCATCCATCATACTGTGCATTATAAAACTCAGCCATATCGATTAAATCTAATGTCATCTTGTCTATATCATGATAGAAAGGTTTGTCAAAACGATAAAAGTTTAAGCCATCAACACCATCTTCATTTTTGATTTCTTCTTTAATTTTAAAACCTTCTTTTTCTAATGCTTGTGTTAACTCTACTTTACTCTCTTTATTGGTAAAATAAACCTTGTGCTCAATCGCACGTTCAACCTGTAATCTATCACCCTGCTCTTTTAAACTATCACAAACTTTATGGTTTTGTATAATTTGCCACTCTTTTGGAGTTGGATAAAGTAGATTTTTATAGTAGTTCCAATCAGGATCATGACTATGTCCATTTGTTATCTCGTATGAACCATGTTCCGTAAGAGCAAAATCAATAAAATGAGACCAGTTATATGTAAACTGCAGATAATATATAAAAGTTACATAACCATCAGAAATCACACGTCCTACATACTTTCCAATACGGAATTTAAGCATAGCTGCTTCAAGCTTATCTTCCATAAAAAGTATCTCTGCTTCTTCTGCTTCACCAAGAAAACCTTTTTCATTAGCATCTTTTAGTTTTGCCTTAACAAAACCTACTATTTGATGTGAATAACCTAGATCTTCTAAGTCCATAGATATACCTGCATTAAACTGTATTAATGCAGCCTTACCTTCTAAGTTTTTCATATATAATTCCCAATATTCTTGCATTTTAATTCCTTTATTTCATTTCTAAACTCATGAGGTACATATCTTCCCCATCGAGTACTTTGACCCTAAGGCTCTCACACTTTGTACAAAAATAGCGTACTTCGTCAACTTCAAAGATATGTCCACACTCCTTACACTCAAGTTTAAGTTTTTGAGAGTTAAGAATCAACTCTGCTTCATCACATAGTGTTCCTTCTTTAAATGTATCAAACGCGACTTGAAGAAGGTGCGGTTCAACACCAGACATAACCCCAATTTTCACAATAATCTTCATAACTTTTGTAGCCCCGTTTTTTGCAGCCACCTCTTCACATTGGTTCAGTAATGCTTGTACAACACTATACTCATGCATGGTATTCATCCTTTATCTTTTGTAGTTTCAACCTAGAAGGTGTCTGAGCTGGACAGACTTTATAAACAAAGTCATGGCGTAAACGATGGAAATCACTCTCCTTCCCCCAAAACTCAGGATGCATCACTTCAAGTTCTTTCTCTTTTAGATCTTCTATAAAAGCTCTATTCTTTTGAAGATACTCTTCTTTATCCCATAAAAACTCATCCTCATGTTTTGATACCGCAAACTTATGAAGTGAGTTTAAATAATCGCCATATGAAAATACTTCATCAATCATTCCTATTGATTTTGCATAAGCAACTGAGATTGGTAAACATTCGTTTAGTAATTTCTCAGCAGCAGTTTTGCCAACTCGCTCAGGCAATGTGTATGTATGATATTCACTTCCACTTAATCCTAAAGTTTTGTAATGAGGGTTCAAGACTACACCATCTTGTGCTACTACATAATCACATGCTATACCCATAAAGACACCACCTGCCCCCGCATTACTATTAAACGCAGCTATAGTTACTACTTCATCGGCATAGAGTATTGCACTTACCACGTCATTCATGGCATTTATGTTAGCCCAACCATCTTCGCCTTGTTTTTGGCTGTCTTCTAAGATGTTCAGATGTATGCCATTAGAGAAGAAATCCTCCCCGCCCATAAGGACAAGAACATTGCATTGTGTTTTTAGATATTCTATAGCATACTTCAGACGAATACACTGTGCTGTACCCATTGCACCATTATGAAAATTAAAATGCAGATAAGCTACATTATCTCTTTTTTGCATACTTACTTCATAAAATGTATCATAATTTCGCTCAAATACAAGTGGCAAACGTTCTTCTTTAATACCTTGAAGTTTCTCTTTAAGCACATATGTGGCTGGTAACTTAAATCCATTTACAATCTTTAGGTGTGTAATCCAAATAGCTCCATCAATAGTTCCTAGACAAATGGCTCCATCGCGTTTAGCTATCACTTCTTTTGGTTTAGCTCTTAGCTTATCTTCTTTATGTACACCATACAGATAACAAGGTATACCTAAAATCTCATCTAATATACCGGGATGTGAATCACAAAGGTAAATTTTATTTATAATCATTTGAGTACTATCAGTTAACCAGTTTATTTTTCTTTGATCTTCTCTAAGATATTCATGAATTGGATTGAGTTCTTGCATGATAAAGTTGTCTTCTTCTATATTTTTAAACAAAATATCTAGAGCATTAAGCGAAGCACGCACTATCTCTTTTCTATATAAAGATGCTTTGTAAGTTTCTCTTATATCAAAGTTTTCTTCTGCATAGATATTTCCCCCATCGTATTCACAATTTGCACGTAGGACAACCAAACCCCACTTCCTAGTATAGCTTTGTAGTGCATGTTCTAAAGAGTGTGCTCCTCTATCTCCTCGTGGACCAGGATGAAAAATATATACAGGATACGCATCATAGATTTTAGAAGATATATAGCTTTTGAGAAAGGGACAAAGAATTAGTTCAGGTTTGAAGTCCTCTATTTCTAGAAGTGTTCGTTTTTCATCTCTGTTAAAACAGACCGAGACTTCATGACTAGAGTCTTTTAGTTTTGTGTATACTGCTTGCGTTTGTGAGTTAAATGCAGTTACCAAAAGAAGAATTTTCATCAACTTCCCTTAACAGATACGAGGTAACAACTCACCAGTCGGTAAATCTAAAAATCGTTTTGTTCCCCAAGAGGAATTTAATAAAACTCTTCCCTTATATTGTTCGCTAACGGTAGCTATAAGCGCAGAAGTTTTATGAGTCTCTTGCAGTATTTCTAAGGCTTTTGCTTCATCTTTTTTAGCTACACACAGAACAAAAGTTCCTTCATTAGCAAGGTCAACGGCTTCAAAGCCTAACATTTCACAAATACCTCGAACCTCTTCTTGAACGGGAATACTCTCCTCTGTTACTTCTATACAGACATCTGAACTTTTTGCCCATTCATTTAAGACAGCACTTACTCCACCACGTGTTGCATCTCTTAGTGCGATAATCTCAATTCCAGAATCCATCAGTTTTTTCACCTCTGGATACAATGAGGCACAATCTGTTTGTAATGTACTCTCAAGCTCAATACCTTCACGTGCTGCAAAAATAGTAGCTCCATGCGTACCTACGTCACGACTCACAAAAACACTCATCCCTTCTTTTAAATGAGAAGCTGAAATGCCTTTGTACTCTATTTCACCAATTCCTGTAGTATTTATAAATAATTTATCTACACTTCCTCTTGGTACTACTTTTGTATCACCACTTACAACAATAGCACCATTTATATCAAGTTCTTTTTTCATCGACTTTACTATTTTTTCTAAGTCACGAGTAGGAAAACCTTCTTCAATGATTACTGAACAGGTCATATACTTAGGTTTTGCTCCCATCATAGCAAGGTCATTACAGGTACCACACACTGCAAGTTTTCCTATATCTCCACCAGGGAAGAATAAAGGGCTAACGGTAAATGAGTCCGTAGTAAATGCAAGCTTTCCATTTTCAATTACAGCAGCATCTTCACTTTTAGATAAGATATCATTTTCAAAATGTTTATAAAATACTTTTTTTATAAGCTCATTATTTTCTTCTCCACCATTTCCATGCGCTATCGTAATTGTTTTTGTCATATTAAATTTCCATATTTGTAGTATGCTGCACAAGCACCTTCGCTACTAACCATACATGAACCAATAGGTGTTGTAGGCTTACATGCTGTGCCAAAAATAGTACACTCTTGAGGTTTTGCCATTCCACGTAAAATATCACCACAAATGCATAGTTTATGATCTTCTATCTCCGCAATTGGAAGTACACTTTTGTAGACTTTTTCCGCATCATATTTTTCATATTCATCTTTGAGCTTCAATCCACTATCAGGTACATTACCAAGTCCTCTCCATCTAAAAAGGCTCATTTTCTCAAAGTAAGTATTGATCAACTTCTGTGCTTTTAGATTTCCATCATGATCTACAACTCGTTTATACTGTACTTCAAGTTCACATCGCTTCTCTACAAACTGTTTGACTATCATACTGATGCCTTCCATCGCGTCAACTGGCTCAAATCCAGTTACAACAACAGGACGACCATAATCTTTTGGAAATTTATCATAAATTTTAGAACCAGCTATTACACTTACATGACTGGGACCAAGAAAAGCATCTATTTCATTGTTATAAGAGTCAACGTGAACATCACGGCTATCAATAAGTTCCACCATTACTTCAGGAACTGTTACATGGTTAATATGAAAAAGAATATTAGGGATTTTTAACTTAATTACCTGTTCAACAAGTACTGCCGTCATTGGTGTAGTTGTCTCAAACCCTATCGCAAAAAAGATAACTGTTTTATCAAGATTATCTTGAGCTATCTTAATACACTCCATAGGTGAGTAAACAAAACGAACATCTGCACCTTTTGCTCTAGCATCTTGTAGACTTCCGTTAGAACCTGGTACTTTTATCATGTCTCCTAGAGTTACGAGGATAACATTTTCTTGCATTGACAATACATATGCATGATCAATGCGTTCTTTTGGCATAATACATACAGGACAACCTGGTCCATGAATGAAATTTACATTTTTTGGAAGTAGTTGAGGCAGTCCAAACTTCATAATAGTGTGTGTATGTCCGCCACATACTTCCATAATATTAATAGGTTTTTCTAATTTTTTTGCATCCTCTGCAATGATTTGAGCATATGCTTTTATTGTGTTACCATCACGAAAATCATCATAAAGATTTTTTAATTGAAGTTCTTGCATTAGGTCTTAATCTCCTCAGCATATTTTTCGCCACGTGCTTCACACTCATCATCTTCTAAAATCGCCTGCTTCCTATCTTCTTCATTCATGTGTTCAAGTATCTCTTTATATGTATCAATAGACGCCATCGCCTCATCTTCATCAATTTTATTCATAACAAAGCCAATATGTAGCAGTACATAATCACCTATACCAACATCACCATCTTCCATCATCATTAAATTTGCATCGCGTTGTACTCCCATGGTATCAACAGTACACATTGTTTCATCGTCTGAAATTTTAACTACTTTACTTGGAATTGATAAACACATATTAGGCTCTCATCTTACGTTTAAACGATATCCAGTCTGCTACTGCTTTGACTGAATCTATATCGTTTACATTTACTTCTAAAATATCAACATTAGGTTTGATTCTTCTAGCCTCAGCCTTCTCTGCTTCTACATCATATTTAAAATGTGGTAACAAGTCTGTTTTAGTAATGAGTACTAGATCTGCTTGGCGAAACATCACAGGATATTTAGCTATTTTATCTTCACCTTCAGGTACTGAAACTAGAACTATATTTAAGTGTGTTCCAACATCATAAGATGCAGGACAAACAAGATTTCCAACATTTTCAACAAAACATACATCCATTTCTTCTAGCGGCATATGATGCATACCTTTATGAACCATAAAAGCATCTAAGTGACATGCTGTACCCGTCTGTATCTGCTGGGCATGGATTCCCTTAGCACGTAAGCGATCTGCATCGCGTTCTGTCTCTAAGTCTCCTTCTATAACTCCAAATTTAAAACTTGCTACATCAACTAAGTGTTCAAGTAGTGTCGTTTTTCCCGAACCGGGACTTGACATGAGGTTAATACCTAAAACACCACTATCTTCTAAATGCTTTCTAATAAGATTTGCTTCTTGATCATTTTTATCTAGTATCTTTTGAATAACAGCGATAGTTTTAACATCATTTAGTTGAGGGTTATGATGTAGGTGTTCATGAGCCTTTTGATGTTCACCAGAATGTCCATCTCCCTCTGCACTTTTTTCATGAGAGTGAAATGTTTTCCCTCCGTCATGACTATGTTCTTCAGCCTGTCCTTCCATTCCTCTTATACTACATCCACAATCTACACACATATTAACTCTCCTATCCTAATAAAATATTTGTTCCAACAGCAATCGAAATAAGACCTACTGTTGTAAAAGTTCTTCTTACACTTGTAAGACTTCCTAATAAGTTTTGGTTCACATAAAGCATAACCATCCCAAAAGCACCGAAAATCAGCATAACACCTAGGGTAAATGCCCCAACCATCACAAAATCAACTGTACCACCATTTACTGCACCAAGTGTTATAAGCATACCTCTCACACCTCCAGCCCCCATAAGAAGACCTAAGGTAAGAGAAGAAGTTTTAGCTACTGAATCATCACTATGTTCATGAGACTTACCATACCAAATATGGATATGTTCTTTATTTTCATGAATATGCTTTCGTAACTGAATACGCTCAGTTGCTACCATAAAAAGTATATATAGACCCATACTAATGATTACTCCAGCAGAAACAATATCTCCATATGCTAATAAGTCTTGAGAAATTTCCATAGATTCTAACAGTTTTGCAAATACAAAAAGACTTATTCCGTGTCCTAATGCAAACAAGAATGTAATCAGTAACGTTTTTCGCTGGTTTTTTCCTACAGAAAAATCCGCAATGGCACTAAGGTGATCTGGTCCAAATGCATGAACAATCCCGTACCAAAAGATAACAACTAAAGATAATTCCATCTACTTTCTCCTAAATATTGAATAATTATTCACTATGATAGTCTTTTATATTTAATTATTTATTAAAAAATAAACTTCTACTCTATTTTAAGGACTAAATACTATAATTATATATGAAATGTATCTATTGCAAACACCCCCATACATATGTATTAGCAGATAAGCAGTGTAAATGTAGTAAGTGTAAAAGAAAGTTTAGTGTCAATAAAATTCAAAGGGAAGAGAAACTCTTTATGTATTTTAAAGATGGTGATACTGCTAGGCAGACTTCCATACAAAGTAAAATGCATTTTCTAACAGTTCAAAAATATTTTGAGAAATTTAGAAAGAACATAGCACTTTATTCTGATGAAATGTATCAATATAATAGTAATAGAGTAAGCGACTATGATGAATACCTATATTTACCACAAAGTCTCAACATCGAAGATAATATTCATAAACTACAACATTTTCTTACACTTTCATATGATGATACCATCTACAACATTATGATGCCAAAGACAAAACAATCACTACTTCACATGCAAGATGACAGAGAACATAAACTTATGATGAAGTACCTCAAGTTTAATACTATCTCTAAGCTTTCGAAGTCTCAAAATACAATTACAAAATTTTGGGATTATTTTGAAAAATTTATTTGTCGGTACAAAGGTGTAAGTAATGAGAAGTTTATTTTTTATCTTAAAGAAGCAGAATGGCGTTTTAATATTCAGCAAAAACACAAGATAAAATGATACACTACTTTAAAAGGAAAAAATATGCCACACCCAGTAAAAACATACCTAAACAAAGGTGACACATATCAATTTTGCACTTGTTCTAAAAGTGCAGATGGTGTTCTTTGTGATGGAAGTCATAAAGGTACCGAGTTCATACCAAAAGAGTTTATTGCTACACGAGATTCAGAATTTTTATTATGTTTATGTAAAAATAGTACTTGTACACCTTTTTGTGATGGTGCACATGCAAAACGCGAGCAATTAAATTTGGATTTTTTATTAGATTAATCTCTAACTTTTAAACAATTAGTTCCAAAAGTTTTTTACATCTTTTTTACTAAACTCATAACCTAACACATCACAGAGTATTTCTGATGTATGGGGTTTTACTTCTTTTGTTTCCCCTCTAAAATGGGTCTCATCAAAAGAAAACTTTGCACTATTTTGTCTAAATATCACTTTTTTTGTGGACTGAATAGGTGCTACGACATTAAAGATTTTATTTTTAATCTTGCTCTCTATTACACTTTCTATGACACCAACTACATCATCACGGTGCACATAGTTTGTAGGTCCGTCTTTTATTGTTTCTCCGGATGTGTATTTTCCCGCAATTCTATCATAGCCCATTAAGCCAGCAAGTCTTAAAATAACTGTATTTTCATCTTTTATCTTTGCAAGTTCTTCAGCTTCAACTATAATCTTTTTTTCATCATAAAACGACGTAGAACTCAAAAGTATCATTTGTGTATCAATAGCTTCATTTAAAGAGACAGAAAAGTATACATCTTCAATCACATCTAAGTACTCATCAGATGGAGGTACAGCAATAACTAATGCATCACAATTATAAAAGCCTACGAGTGTATCCATATTTACATCACGACAAAGACAGTTCACTTCATGCCCCTGTGACTCAAGTTTTTCTTTTAAAGCATTACCAACCCAGCCACATCCTAAAATAGCTATCTTCTTCTTTTTGTTACTCATAATTTTCCTTCATATTTGTTAAGTTATATATTTTCTTATGCTGTCCTTCTGATATAGCATATATGAAATTTTTCTCTTGTTTTAATGTAATTGGACTCTTACTAAAAGAGGCAATTGGCAATGAACGTATAGGGAGTCTATCATCTTTTATACTTACTTCGTATGATAAATCTGTATTTTGATATACATAAAAAACTTTATCCTCAAATTTATAATCTTGGATATAAGTACTCTTAGCATATCCCATACCTATCATTACCATTGCGAACACACCTATATAACTCAGAAGTAATGCTGCATACATACTCACTTTATAAAGCGATTTTTCTACTTGGTTTTCGTAAATAGTTCGAATCATTATATACACAAAAAACATGGGTAGTATATATAATATAATTATAACAATATTAATAATATTCTCAAGTATTAATGATGGGATCCACTGAATAAGATTTAAAGTAAAACTCAAAAATAGATAAACATTTATTAGTATAAAGTTTTTAAACAGTATCATTATTGGTACCTACTTGTATTCATTGTTGCCATTACTTGACCTAGGGCAATTCCACCATCATTAGGAGGAATTGTATTAGAAATTATAGCCTTCGGAAATCGCTCTAATATTAAGCCCAATAGTACTCTATTTTGAAATACACCACCAGATAATACTAAGGGTAAGTCATAAGGCTTATAAACTATAGCTATTATTTCTACTAAAGTATGAAAAAACTTACTCACAGCTATTGAAATGTTTTTCTCCCTAAGTAATGCATCAAGCATAGGCAGTATGTCAATTTTTCCATTTTCATAATTAAATGCATAACTTCCAGTAACAGAACTGTCAAATACTTCTTCAAGTAGCATACCGCTTTCACCCTCAAAACTCATCACTTGACAAATGCCAAGCAAAGAAGCGACTCCGTCAAATACTCTTCCGATAGAGGAGCTTAGAGGTGCGTTTAAGCCTTTTTTCCATGTAGTGTAATAGCTACGAAGCTCTAGAGATGAAAACTCCTGTGTAGTTGGATTTTTTAAAGTAAACACCTCTTCTTTATAGAGACTAAAGAGAAATGAAAGAGCAACTCTTTTTGGCTCTTTAATAGCTTTAGCCCCTCCTAAGAGCTTAAAGTATTCTACAGATGCTACTCTCTCATAATCTTCACAATCACAGACAATAAACTCACCACCCCAAAGCATACCATCATCTCCATACCCAGTGCCATCAAAGGCTACACCAAAAACTTTACTTGTAATCTGCTTCTCCGCCATAACGGCTAAGATATGTGCATGGTGGTGTTGTACTTCTTTAGCTACTATATCTTTATTATTCTTCATTATTTGCTTTGCAATCTTTGTTGACTCATATTTTGGATGCATATCATGGGCTATAACTTCTGGTGAAAACTTATAAATTCTCTCTAAACTCTCAATATTTTTTTCATAATACTCTACCGATGAGATACTATCTAAATCTCCAATATGAGGAGAGAGTATAACTTGATTCTCAAAGCCAATAGCAATAGTACTTTTTTGATTAGCTCCAAGGGCTAAAACTTTCTCTTTAAGAGTAAAAGGCAGTCCAATACGAATAGGTGCGTATCCCCTAGCACGTCTTATCATTACCTGCTGTTCTTTTACTACCATAAGTACTGAATCATCACATCCATTTACTATATCTCGATTATGATCTAGTACATAATCATACACATTTTGTAGTTTTTCTAAACTCTCTAAATTTGTACAAATAGGCTCATCTGTAATATTAGCAGATGTAGCTACGAGTGGACAACTTAACTTGTCTAACAAGAGTAAGTGTAAAGGAGTATAAGGTAAGAAGAGTCCTATTTTGGAGATACCAGGTGATATATCAATAGAGTGTTTATCTTTCATTTGTAGAATAACAATTGGACGTTCTTGTGAGACTAAAAGTTCTTCTTCTTTTGGAGAAATAAAGGCAAGTTCTTTAGCCATATTTATATCTCGAACCATTACCGCCAAAGGTTTTGTGGGTCTTTTCTTGCGTTTACGTAGTTCTTGTATAGCACTTTTATTTGTAGCATCACATACTAAATGATAACCTCCAAGGCTTTTAAGAGCTATTATTTTCCCTTCATTTAAAAGCTCAACTGTTTTCTCTATCTCATTTTTGACAACTTCTACTTGCATACCTCTATTCTCTAGTAAGTGTAATTTTGGTCCACAATCATGACAGCCTATAGGTTGTGCATGGTAGCGTCTATCTAGTGGATTATTRTATTCTTTCTCGCATAACTTACACATCTGAAAAAACTTCATAGAAGTGTGTTCCCTATCATAGGGTAAATCATAGATAATTGAGTAGCGAACACCACAGTGAGTACATGTTATAAATGGATATCCGTAGCGACGGTTTGTAGGGTCGAGCAGTTCATTCTCACACTGCTCACAGATACTTACATCAGGAGGTATATTAACAGTTATATCGCCACTATCCTGCGTTTTTATGATTTCAAAACTGTCGAACTTTACATAAGATATCTCACAGTGTTGTATTGTGTCGATACTTGCTAAAGGAGGGTATTCGTATTCAACAGCGATAAGAAACTGTTTAAGAGTGAGTATATCTGTATTTAGAATTATCTCAACACCATTGCTATTGTTACTCACTGTACCTGTAACTAGATATCTTTGAGACAAGGCATAAATAAATGGACGAAATCCTACACCTTGTACTGTACCTCTAATATTTATCTTATAAGTACAAAGCTCCATGTACCGCGTTCTCCTTACCTATAGGAAAATTTTTACTCATTAGAGGATTTTTATGTCCTAGTGTCTTTTCTATTCTTCCATACAGTGATTGGTTCGCAAAAGTTTCACCCATAAGTACAACAATACCTGTCTCCACTTTATCACAAAGTTGAGGAACAAGCTCGCCAATGTAATCACCAAAAGACTCATAAATACTATAACACATAAAATTATTTTCAACATCACCTAGTTGATACGACATGATACTTGTTAAGAAAGCGTAATTATCAAAACGATTATCTTTAACCTTTGTATCTATCTGTAAACCACCTTTACCTAAAAAGCTCACTGCTTCAGCGGAGATACCCTCAAAACTTTCATCTTCAAGTCCAAGAGTGATGGCTGTAACTTCAAAGATATCCATATTACCCTCTAGGTTATCTAAACGTTTCCATACTTCAGGGTAAACTTTTTTATAATTATTTACAAGTCTATCCGAACCATCTCTTAGTGTACTTATCTTTTCCCATAAATTATCAGACTCAAATTCTATTGCAGGAACTGCATTTATAACTTTTTTACCGTTATAATATAAAAAATTTAATGTACCATCAAAATGTACACCTATAGCTTTTTGCCCTACTTTATCATACTCTGCCAAAACTGACAACATAGAAGCTTCGTATTGTTTAAATTGTGTTTCGTTACTGTGACCACTTTCAAAGTCTTCTTCAGTATCTAGCACATATATCTCTTGTGTAGATACCGAATCAAAAACTTCAAAAGAATCAATAATATTTACTCCATCTACCTCTACACAAGCTAAATCATGTGCTACCGTAACTCTATTTATTTGATTTTCTACAATTGTAGGATATACAATACGCTCTCCAGAGACAAAAAGTTTTCTATCTTGATTAATGAAAAGCTTAGTGTCTTTTTGTGCAGTAATCGGCATATCAAAGTCAACTAAGAAATCTGCTTCTTCTGTACTTTCACACTCTATATACGCTATATATTCTAAGCCATGTTTTACTGCTTCTGCAGCTAAAAGCATTGTCATTCCATCATCCGGATATTTAACCAGTGCAGAAGAGCCATACAGTCTTTTCATAGCATCACTTTTTGTAGCAACTCTCAATAGTGGTCTTTCAATACTCAATAAGGCATTAAATTCCTGTTCAACCAACATCAAGTGTTCATTAAAACTAGCTGCATTTACCATAAGTAATGTTGAAAGTCCGACTTTTTCTTCACTTATCTGATTAAAACTATATGGTGATCTTGCTAAGCCTATATCTAGTTTTTTATCTGTAAACTTTATCTTTTTTATAGCATCTAAGTCTCTATTAGGATAAAAAAACTTTCTATAACCATGCATTGTTTTGACAAGAACAGTTTTACCTGCGCTTATTGCACCCGCACTTGCTTTAAAAAGGTTACGGTAATCACCTTTATCAAGTGCCATGTATTCTGTTTCTTTACTCAGCATACGTAAACCGATACCACACTCTATACATGATATGAGAGGATAATTCTTTCGTAATGAATTATGTGCTCTTTCATCTTCACATGCACTACAAGGTACTAAAAATTTCATTGTAGTATTTTCACGAGTGTAAGGATACTTCGTCAAAAATGAATGTTGTGACCCACAATTATTGCACGATGTAAAAGGATAGTAAAAACGACGAGTGCTCACATCAAACATCTCTTTTTGACAACTTGGACAAGGTGCAATGTTTACAGGAAGATTTGTTTGGCTCAATTCAATTAAAGAAGGTTTTTCTTCACTAAAATAATGCTTTCCTTCACCCAAGAATAGTGAAGCAGGAATCATATCTTGCATATCTAATAAAAAACTTTCCAGTTTTTCATCATCTTGATTAAAAATCATTACTATTTTATCTTTTGTTTGAAGTATTTCTGCTTCTATGCCTACTTGTTCGGCATATGCGCGTATTAAATTTGCTATATAGTTTTTGTTTGAGTTAAATGCTATCTCAAAAATAAAATACATTTCTGTTCCTAATTTTAAATTCTTGTTTACTAAACAGCTAGATTATAAAATCTAGCTGTACACTAAACAAACAGTAGATATGTTTAGAGCTTTAAGAAATACACTTTGACATATCTGTAAAGTCTGCAATTTTAGGATTTGCATATGCTTCAATAATACTAGTAAAGCTTACTTCATCTGATTCTTTTCGTGTAAGAATAATATCAGAATTTTTTAATTCAATTAGTGTTTCATCTACAAGTTTAGGCATACAAGCTAAAGCTTCAGGTGTCATCGCATTTTTAACATCTATAATATCATGCGGAACCATAGTTATAAGTTGAACTTCGCCCATATCTTCATGAAAAGAGCATATTTCTATCATCATTGTTATCTCTACTTCATTCGCAGTTTTACGAGTTGCAGATTCATTTGCCATTACTTCTTCAGAATTTTCCGAACTAATAGTGCCGACAGGACCTACTTTAGATCCTGTTCCAACAACTATAATTTTGTCATATTCTTGGTAGTACGTCATCAGAGTAAATCCTAAAGTACCACCCTCAACTATTGTAAGTTTTGGGTGGGCTTCATAATTTTCTTCGATATATTTCACCAAGTAAGCACCTAAGCCCTCATCATGAAACATAATATTTCCTATACCAATGAGCGCTACTTTTTCATATGACATTTAGTTTTCTTTTCCATCTTCAATTTTAACATATTTACTACCACCAACGATGATAGAGATATCACCTTCTTTCCAGAAAATTGTTCTCCAAAATTGGTAGTAGATATGAAAAACCACCCATGTAATAAGTAACCACATTGTAATATGGTGTGATATACGTACATCCATATTTGTTGCTGTTGGTATTACTGAACCAACCATCACGTGAGCTGCAGGAAGAGTCCAATCAGTTAGTAAATGCAACATCCAAGGCCACCAAGTACCAATTCCACTTAGTCCAGATCCTAAACCATGGACATACATCTGCAGACCTGTTAATAACATCCAAACCATCAGAAAGTGAAAGATAAAAAAGTATGTAACATTAAAACTATCATTATGCGCTGAACTAAAATCTTTACGTCTATTTAACGTAACTAAGTTAATAAAAACTGCACCAAATTCTTTTAAATTTACTTTATTCGGTATAACTTGCTTCCATGGTCTTTCAACACGAGAAAAGAATGTTAGATAAAAAATAATAATAGATGTTACATCAAAAATAATTGCCACCATAAAGTGACCCCAACGATTCCATCCCATAACATATTTATCTACAGCGCCTTCTGACATAAATGTTGCATAATATGGTGCAGCGATATACAAACCCGTTGCAATCGCTACCATCATTGAAAGAACATTCACCCAGTGAATAATTCTTAGGGCTCCTGATCTACGCTTTACCTGTTTATATCCTGGTTTAGCTTTCATAGTGTTCTCCTTTTAAAATGCACAAGTAGGGTCAACTTTATACACAGCTAACTCCTTGCCATTTGTATCCATTACATGCACAGCACAAGCGATACATGGATCAAAACTATGTACAGTACGAATAATTTCTAGTGGTTCTTCAGGGTTAGCTACTTTTGTGCCTATAAGAGCTGCTTCATAAGCACCAATTTCACCATTTGGTCCACGTGGTCCTGCATTCCATGTAGAAGGAACAACTGCTTGAAAGTTTTCTACTAAACCGTTTTTAATAACAATCCAGTGACCTAATGAACCTCTAGGTGCTTCAGCCATACCTCGACCTCTACAATCTTTACTTACTACGTCAAAATCAAAGTCTGTCCAAGTACTAAGATCACCATGTGCAGCATTTGAAGCAAGTTCAGCTGCCCAGTCTTGCATAGCATCAGCTATCATCTCAGTTTCAATTGCACGTGCTGCTGTTCTACCAACAGTAGAAAAAAGTACAGTTAGTGGTAATCCTGACTGCTTAAGAAAGTTACCTACATATTTAGTGATATTTTCATCACCTTTTACATATCCAATTACCATACGAGCTAAAGGTCCAACTTCTACCTTTCGGCCATCATAAAGTGGAGATTTAATCCATGAGTATTTACCATCTGTTTTTAGATAAGCATAACCATCATCTCTTTTATCAAGTCCTGTATATTCAGGAATAGTTGTTCCAACATAAGGATGTTCTGGAGCACCGGTACCCTCAAACCATGAGTGTGTTACATCTTCTGTAATCTTATCTTCATTAAGCTCATGTACTTGAGTAATATCACCATCAAGTACTACACCTGAAGGTAAAAATAATGCTGAGTTATAAAAACCTGTATCATCAAGTCTAAAGTCTCCATAAGACATATAAGATAAGAGTCCTCCACCAGAACCACCGATTCCTTTTCCTAGAGTCCCTTTATGATTTGTACCATGAAAAGATTGTGATGCATCTGTAGCTTCTGCTGCATATGCAGTACCAGCCATGTAAATATCTGGTAAATAAGCTCTTTTAACAAAGTCTGTTGTTTCACGTAAGAGCTCTTGAAAAAGTGCTATACGTGCAGGGTTCTGGATATCTTGAACACAAGTAACTCCACCAACAACGATTGATTGTGGGTGTGGAGACTTTCCACCAAAAAGTGCATGCATTTTTGACATACGTCTTTGAACATCAAGTCCTTTTAGATAGTGAGCCACACCAATAAGGTTTTGCTCTGGAGTAAGCTTATAGCCTTTGTTTCCCCAGTATCCATTTCCAAAGATACCTAAACGACCCTCTTTAGCAAACTTAATAATACGATCTTGAATATCTTTAAAATCTGTAGCTCCAGAAATATATGGAGTAGTTCCAGCTGCTTTTGCCCATTTTACAGCTTCTTTAGCTGTTGCTTTTGGGTCTGCTTTTGTTGCAGATATAATATCTACAAAGTCAAGAGCATGTAAATGATAAAAGTGAACAAAGTGATCATGTACTTGAAGAGAACCTTGTATAAGATTACGTACAATACGAGCATTTTTAGGGATAGTTACATTAAATGCATCTTCAACTGCTTCTATAGATCTTTGGTAGTGTGTACCTGTACAAACACCACAAATACGCATTGTCATTAAACCAACATCTCTAGGATCTCTATTTTTTACAATAGTTTCAATCCCTCTAAACATTGTTGAAGAACTCCATGCATCGATAATTGTATTGTTTTTATCAATTACAGCTTCTATTCTAAGGTGACCCTCAATTCTTGTAATAGGGTCAACAATTATATGCTTGTTTCCGTTTGCATCCGTTTGATGGAAGTTACCATCTTCACCGTGTACTTTACTCATTAATATTCTCCTCCGTCTTCTCTTTTACCTGCGATAGCACTTGCTGCAGCATGTATACCTATACCAATACCAGCGACTGTTAACAGTCCTAGACCAAACTCATCAACAGTTTTTTCAACACCACCTGTTGGTGCCTTTATGTTAGCATTTGCCATTGGTCTTTCATATGCATATTTGTCCCAAAAGTCTGGCTCTGAACATCCTATACAACCACGTCCAACACCAATTGGCCAGTTTACACCCTCATTGTAACGAATGATAGAACAGTTGTTAAAAGTCATTGGACCTTTACATCCTACTTTGTAAAGACAGAAGTTGTTTTTAGCACCTTCATCGCCCCACTCTTCAACATACTCACCMGCATCAAAGTGTGCACGTCTTTCACAGTTATCGTGAATTCTATATCCAAATGCAAATTTAGGACGTAAAAGAGAATCAAGTTCAGGTAGAGTGCCAGTTAATACGTAATGTAAAATTACACCTACCATATTTGATGGGTTTGCAGGACAAGCAGGAATATTTATAATTGGCTTACCTTTAATAACATCCATTACTCCAACTGCATCAGTTGGATTCGGAGCAGCCGCTGGAATACCACCATAAGTAGCACAAGAACCAACAGCAACTATAGCAGCAGCACCTTCTGCCGTACGGTGTAAGTGATCTACAAAAGTTTCACCTCTTGCACCAATAGTTCCATATTGACCATTCATACCTAAAGGTACAGAACCTTCAACAAAAAGTAAGTACTTACCATCAAAATGTTCCATAGCTTCATCCATCTGTTTTTCAGCTTGGTGACCAGAAGCAGCTTGAAGTGTTTCGTGGAACTCTAATGAGATAATATCTAAGATGATTTCATCAATTTTTGGTCCATCAGAACGTAATAGTGCCTCAGAGTTACCTGCACAATCTTGTAACTCTACCCAAATAACTGGTACTCTGTTCATTAAAACTGCTGCTTCAGCAACAAGTGGTGTAAATGAAGCAGGAAGCATAAGCATAGCAGTAGTTGCAGAAGCCCACTGTAAGAAATCTCTTCTTCCAAGACCTTGATCTTCTATACTCTCTGTAAAGTCTACTCTATTATTAAGTGGTTTAAGTTTTTTTAAGTCCTCAATTCTTTCTTGACAAGATGCATACAATTCTTCATAGTAAGCATCACCTTTATTTGTATCAACTTTCGCGCTTTCTGCTGTAAAGAGTTTCTTTACAGATTCTTCATTTCCCATGCTCATCACATTTCCTTTTCATTAACTTGAATTATTATTCGCTATAGTATATAATTATAACTTAAAATCAATTGAACAATTTTATTTAAATACTACTTGTTTATTATTGTTTTAATTTATTATTAAAACCTTTATTTTTCTTATCTGATAACACCCACATTTGATACATTTAGCCAAAGCCACCTATCATTCTAAACCATGTAAAAGCAGGGTAAAGGGATGTTATCCACCATGAAGATATATCAATTATTAAAAATCCAAAAGGAATAGCAATAATAATTGATTTAATAGCTTCACTTATTCCTATAGATATAGAAAAAAATATATCTGTTTTTACAACCTCTGCTCTCTCTTCATAAGAGCTAAAAGTTGGTAATCCAGGCATAGCACTATGGCACTTTATACAATTAGCTTTACTTCTAACTAACTGCTATTTCGGTTTCCATGGTAACTATATCATCTACGGATACACCGAACTCACCATCTGCCATACCGTGTGTCAAAAGTATCTGAGCTATCGCCATTAATATCCCTATTCCAATTACAAGTAAATAACCTGTATATGGAACTTTTTGAGATAATTTAAGTTTTGATAGTTACTCAGTACTTTCTTTCAATTTAATCCTCCTGAATAAGTATTCATTCAGTATTGTACTGATTTAATTCTTAATATTATATTATATTATCTTATTAAACTCTACTTAATGTGTTGTACAAACGGAGCAGACATCAAATGTTCTAAAAACGAAAAGTGCTTCTTCTTGAGTAAGTCCAGTCATTGCTTTTTGAGCTGGTGTTAATGAGGGTTTTTGAGAACTGCCTATATTGAATTGTGTAGGAGTAATAATCTTATACTTTTGGATAAGACCATCTTTGATATCTATTTCATGGATTAAAGGCCCGCGTGGAGCCTCAACTACTCCCCTTCCACTAGCTGTTAATTTATTAATATCGGCTGTTTTTAAATAAGATGGTTGATCTATTGAGATTGACTGCAAGAGTGATTTTGAATGCTTAAGCAAATATGCAAGTTCAAATACACGAGCCATTACTCTACTGTAAGCACTATCTTTAAACCTTCTATGCATATTTTTCACAATGGGAAAACCTATAGCCATCATGCGAGAGAGTGGTCCTGTCTCATAATATTCATTCTTATACTGTGCATTCTTGGCATAGCTTTTCTCTTTTGGACTATAAGTTGTAACATCCTCAACATATTTAGCATCTACGCTAAAAACTCTTGTTTGTTTTAGTTTTGATGGTACCGTGTAATTGTGTTTTCCTAAAACTAAGAAACGATCATGAGAAAAACCTTTTTTGTTCATTTCTTCTTTTACTAAAGCTTTTTCAAGATCTCTTATATCACCTTCTAAAGTGTTAAACTCTGTACATGACTCTAAATTTAAAAACTTTTCTAAACTAAGACCTAATGCCTCTTTCTCATAAAAAGATATCAACTCTTCTACATAACTTTGTGCTTTTAATATTTCTATATTAGTAGGGTCTGTTGTGACACCACCGGGTATCATATAAGATGAGTGTGGCCACTGTCCTGCAAAAATAGCAAGTGCTTTAGTAGCTAAACTTGCACCAAAAGCCCCTTTTAATGGTGTTTGTATATCTTCTGACTTAGATAGTTTTGCTAAACTGGGGATAATAGTAAGATATATCCACTTAAAATGATTTTGAATTATTTCCATTACAAGTGTAAATTCTCGTATCTTTTCTATTTTTTCATTTAAGACAACTGTCTCTCCAGCATTTTTATAAGCATCCTCAATAGCTCTAACTGTAGCCATTAAGTGTGCATGACCACAAATACCACATACTCGTGGAGTTATCACTAATGCATCCATAATATTCTTGCCTTTAAGAATACTCTCTAAACCTCTAAAATGTGGGAATGCTACAGTCGCAAAATCAACTACTCCATCTTTCATATCAAAGTATATGTTAGCCTCTCCCTCTATCTGTTCAATCAGTTTTTTTGTAGTCAATGAGTTTTCCTTCAAGTCTTTGTATGTGAAATGCCTTTGCTATTCCTGTTAATGTAAGATAACTGCGTTTCGGTACACCAATTGGTACATCTACAGGTATGGACATGTTTTTTTTAGTACTAAAGAGGTTTTGACGAGGAAAGTCTGGTTCAGTGCACCCAAAACAGGGTGTTCCAACCCTTGTTTTAGAACTTACTTCGTTCCACAAAATTTTATTGCAAGAGGCATGAGTCATGGGAGCACGACATCCATATTCGTAAAACAGACAGCCCTCTTTCTTTCCAAATGCAACTGCATCAACCTTCCATTCAAAATACTCATTTCTTATACATCCATGGTGTGCTAAATTACTAAAAAGTTCTATTGGGCGATGTAGTTCATCAACTTGAACTTTTTTACCAGCTGCAATCATAGAGAGTGTATAGCTTATCCACTCAGGATGTGCTGGGCAACCTGCGATATTTATTACTTTTGACTTGTATTTCAGTAAAGGACCATACTCTATCTCTTCGTTAAATATCAGTCCACTGTTTCTTTCTGGAGCACTTGCTTTAAACATTCCACCAAAACTTGCACAACTTCCAACTCCAATAATATGCCCAGCTGTTTGTGCATAATGTTCAACAATTTTTGAAAGCAATACACCACCGCGTTTCATAAGTGGATCATATGCACCTTCAAAAATGAGAATATCACACTTAAACCTACAAGCAGCCATATCTTCAAAACTATACTCACCAGCTAAAGATGGATGATGTAAAAGTCTAAATTTAACTAATAACTGGTCTATATTTGGAAGATTTAAAAAAGAGTGTGTATTGCCATTACAAGTGACACCTTGTATCCATAGAAGGGTTGGTCTTTTATCTTGTTTTGAGTGCATTATAAATATTCTGAGAAATAGATTCTTTATAGTATTCTAGTGGTTCAGAAAGAATTTTTTCTCCAAAAAGAAAAACCATACCACCAAGATAACCCATAAACAAACCAAATGCACTAAAGAAATCTTGATTATGTAAATCTTTGCTAGAGACACCCTCTTCAAAAAGTATCATCATTTCAGTTACAAAAGGAGACACACAAATCATTCCCTCACATCCTTCTCCAAAAACTTCTCGATTGGAAAGATAAACACGTAAAAAATATTCTATCATTTCAGGTTTCTCATTTGCCATATTAAAGTACATAGATACAATTTCATAAATTTTTCTTTCTGTAGAGATATCTTTCTCATTTATATTTCTAATTTTACGTCCTAAGTATTCAGATATATACATAACAAGTTCTTTTGCAAGAATATCTTTAGATGTAAAATAGTTATAAAAACTTCCCACACTCATACCTACTTTTTCAGCTATATCAGGGATAGTAGTTATATAAAAACCTTTCTCAGCAAAGAGCTTTAATGAAGCAGAGATAATGCCACCTCTTCTTTCTTCTTTTGTCATTCGAGCCATATGTGACCTACCTTTATAATAACTATTTTTAATAACTAATTAAATACTTTTTATAAGTGTACAACTTTTTTACTTATAGCTATACTTCTGGTATCTTAAAATTTCAAATACTTATAAATAATGAAAGTATATTATGGGTGTCAAAAATGTTAGCTCATAAAGATAGTGCAATGACTATGCAAAAGTATGCTAGATTATTCCTAGTAATGATGTAAATAGAGCTACATAGTTGGTTTTTGAAAGTATTAAAAAAAGGTTTTAGGGGATTATGTCTTCAAGTGGTGGAGAAGGAGGGATTCGAAAAAACCTTATCCCTCTATCTATATTCATATTTAAAAACCTTAGTCCTACAATCATGCATTATCCCATGTTCTTGACTATATTTACATTCTATTTTATGGGTTCTTTTATTAAAATCTTTCAATTCAGTACTATTACTTTTACTAAAATATAATCTATCGCTTGAATATGGTGCTATGGAATTACATTCATTTCTAATTTTATATATTCTAGGATTATTTCCACAATTTATACTAAACAATAGATTTTCTTTATATATTCCATATATAGGACTATTTGACACTAATCTATTATCACTTCTTCTTTTGATACTCGAATCTGATACTAATTTTTCATATCCATTGTAATTCAAATATTTTTTACTTGTTTGTCTCGGTGCAGTCTTTTTCTTTTGGTGTATCTTTTGTTGATTATATTTAATTTTCTGTTTTGGAACTATTTTTGGTTTTATGTATCTTGTATTTTTATTATATGTATTGTCATTTCTATTTCTTACTTGATGTGTTAATTCTCTGATTTGTTTCTTCATGCTCGTTATGAGTCTTTCGTTAATACTATTTTTTCTTATTAGTTGTTCATTCTTTATTTTTATAGATTCTGTTTGATTTTTATAATAATCATTTATTACTTTTTGGTCTTTTAATTCAATTACTAATAGTGTTATTGCTACTGCACTTGATGCTACTAATATTAAAGATAATATTTTCCATAAATATYTATTTTCATTTTTAATATCTTTTTTATTATATTTGTAACTATTATCTCTACAGTTTATACACTCTTTAGTTAAATATGTTTTTCCACATTTTAAACATTTTTCCATATTAATGCCCCATCTCTGCTAACTCTGCCATCATTAAATGGTAAAACTTTTTTGTTTTGTGCTCAGGTAGTTTATCTATTGCTTTTATCATTTCACTTTTTAAATAATTTGGATTTGTTAAATCAGGATAATCTTTCTCTTTTTCAAAATGATTCATCACTATTTCATATAATTCTTTTCTATTTTCTTTCCAATTATTAAGTGTTTTTGCATCTACACCCAATATTTCCGCTATTTCATATTTTTTCATGTAATTATTACCCTTTATTTAAAAATAATACAATATATACCTATTTATAAGCTATAATTAAGTAATAATTACCTATAGTATAAGTACATATAAGTACATATAAGGAATAATTCTATTTTAAGGAATAATTCCATTTTAGGACGGTATTCATAAAATTTATGATTATCGTTCATTTTAAAGGAAGTGACTAAAATGCAAGTAAATACTCAAAATATAAAAAGATCTACTTTATTTCAAGAGTCCTTTAATAAATTAATTACATATTCTAATGATGTTATAGAGTACATAAATACATCTACTTTAAAAAATGTCACTTCTAATCAAGTCATTACACTTGATTCAATATCTAATACTATCAAAAATATTATTAAAAAATCTTACTTATATATTAAAAATCTATTATCCCGCAACCACATAACAAGTACTTGAGTTTGGTGTAAGTCGTCGGGTACCTTTGGGGCATTGAGTTAGAACCCCATTAAAGTAACAAAGCTAATCTCCCCCGTTCAGTCACTTCTACGGGGTTAAATTAATTTTTTAGAGCACATTGAACTAATTATGATTGTTATTGACTTTTTCAATAAAAATTCGAAAAGAGATGTTTGTGTTCTAAAAACTTAATTGACA
>NVXO02000009.1 GCA_002733945.2 Sulfurimonas sp.
AAAACTGATTCAACAAGTAAGTAATAATACCAAAGAGCAAGCAATGATTGGTGGGTTTATGGAACGGCTAGATAGTGCCGTGATAGATAGTTTGGAAGTGCATCAAGATTTAGCTACTCAGGTACTTGGAAAAGATAGAATTAGAGCTGGATTTGCGGATATCGTTTATGAGTTGATTGCTAAGGGGTTGAAGGTTAGCTAAATGCAATATAATATCTTTATTAATAGTAAGAGCATATGTTAAATACTAAACAAATACTAATAAAGGTCGCACAATATTTTGATCTAAATCTTAATAGACTAGGTATAAAATATAGTTCTTGCTCTTTTTAGCCTAGATAGAAGTGAGGTACAAATAAAAGATTTAGTGGATAGCTGGAAGTAGCTCTAAAATATGTAACTATGTGTAATGTAAATGATATATGCAGTCGGGAAGAGGTCGGGAAATAATTTTAATAATTTTTCTTAAAGTCTTTGAGACTACCTATTTTAGGTATTTTGAGAGTGTTGTGGTTGGTGGAGACGTGCGGGATCGAACCGCAGTCCTAAAACTAATTTTCTACGACGTCTACATGCTTAGAGAAGTTGTTTAGGTTTAATCTTGCTTCACACAACTTGCAAAGCTACACAAGACGAGCCTCGGGATTCGTATAAAGCTGAGACAGACTTTATATATATCTACATAAGGGTTATACTTCGAATCCGACTTATCTAGAGTCCATCGGTGAAGCAGCCCGTCCTCTAAGAGGGGGTAAAACTTAAGCTACTGCTAAAGCTGGGCGGTAATTTGTATTGTTTGCATTTAAGCAATTGTGAGCCGTATAACGGAAATGCTCAGTCCGACATGCAATCATAGACTATTAGCTCCAGTCGAAGCCAAGTCGTCCCCATAAGTTATGTTCAATACAAAACATAATATGTAAAAGTATACCAAATATTTAGTTGTTTTAAAAAAAGTTAAATGGGATTTGATATTTAAAGGTGGTGGCCAATCTCGGAATCGAACCAAGGACACACTGATTTTCAGTCAGTTGCTCTACCGACTGAGCTAATTGGCCACGGTAAATGTTGTAACAATAAAATCTTTAAAAGAATGGTGGCCAATCTCGGAATCGAACCAAGGACACACTGATTTTCAGTCAGTTGCTCTACCGACTGAGCTAATTGGCCATACTTTTAAAGAGCGAAATTATAGCCCGTAACTACTGAAAGTTAGCTTATGCTTAGATATTTTAGTAAACCGTCCACAATAGCAACTTTTTCAAGCTTTTTTATCTTAAGCTCTAAGGACTCTACAGTTTCATCTTCACTCAAGTGAATTTCTTTTTGAAGGATGATCTCTCCACTGTCATATTCGGAGTTGACTTCATGGATCGTAACACCGCTTATTGTGTCCTCAGACGCGATTACAGCTTGATGAACATGTTTTCCATACATTCCCTCACCACCATGCTTGGGAAGCAGAGCAGGATGTGTATTGAGCACTTTAAAATTATCTGTTATGCAAGAGTCAAGTTTTTTCATATAACCAGATAAAAATATATACTCGCACTCATTTTGTTTAAGCAGTTCAATGAGTCTTGCATTTATATCTGAGGCAGTTTTTTGATTAACAATATAATTTTTTATATTATTAGCTTTAGCTTTTTGTAAAACGGGAGAGTTTGTATTGTTAGAAACAACTAGGCTAATGTTTATAGGAAGTATATTCGCTTTGATAGCTTCTACAATAGTATCAAAACCACTTCCATTATGTGAAGCAAATACCGCAATGTTTTTCATCTAACGTATCTTAAGGCTAATGAGTGCCACTAGGTTTGAAAGAATAGCAATAATCCAAAAACGCACGATTATTTTATTTTCTGCCCAGTTTTTCATCTCAAAGTGATGGTGAATAGGTGCCATAAGAAAGATTCTTTTTTTACGAAGTTTAAAACTTCCAACTTGTAAAATTACAGAAAGAGTCTCTATAACAAAGATAGAACCAATAAGGACAAGAAGAACTTCACTTTTTGAAATAATGGCAAGATAACCTAAAAATGCCCCAATAGACAGTGAACCACTATCTCCCATAAATACTTCTGCCGGATGACAGTTATGCCAAAGAAAAGCAAAAAGAGCACCACTGAGAGCASCAGCTATTATCACCACTTCTCCGATGTTAAAGTGTGGTAAGAGAAGGTAAGCACTAATCTTAATATGCCCAATAGCATAAATAATAATACTAAGTGTAGAGAGTGCTACGATAGATGGAACAGTTGCAAGTCCATCAAGTCCATCTGTTAAGTTTACTGCGTTTGATGTTGCAACAATCGCTGCAACCCAAAGAATAAGAGAAAAAGCACCCATGTTAAAAAGCGGATGCTTAAAAAATGGAAGATAAAAGTCTGTATTGAAGTCTGCTACAAAACATAAGAAAAAAGAGATAAGTAGAGCAGAGACAACTTGAAGAAGAAATTTAGTTTTTGCTTTTAGGCCTGCAAGGTTTGCATTTTTTCTGATTTTCGCATAATCATCTTGAAATCCAATAAGTGTAAAAAGGATAAGTGTTAAAATTCCGCCAATAGCATAAAGGTTRGAAAATTTGATAGTTAAAAGTGATGAGAATATAGTTGCTGTGATAAAAACAATACCACCCATAGTAGGTGTTGATGCTTTTTCTTTATGGCGTTCTGGTGCCCACTCGTTAATAGGTTGAACACTAGAAGTTCTTTGTGCCCATCTTATAAATATTGGTAAAAAGATGAGAGTAAATACAAGTGCTAAAAAGAAAGAAATTCCAGCACGAATCGATATGTAACCTAAAATATGTATATTATAAAATTCGTGTAACCAGTATAGCAATGTCTGTCCTATAGTATATCTATTTGTATTTTAAAGTGACATTATAGTATAATCCTAAAATAAATTTACAATATAGGAATAAAATTGAAAAAAAAAGCAATTTTAGTTATTACTGATGGTATTGGTTACTCAGACAAGACTGAGCATAATGCATTTTATCATGCAACTAAACCAACGTATGACAAACTATTTAAAGAAACACCACATTCACTTATAGATACATTTGGTCTGAGTGTTGGTCTTCCTGAGGGCCAGATGGGAAACTCTGAAGTTGGGCATATGAGTATTGGTAGTGGTCGTGTACTTTATCAAGATTTAGTAAAAATTTCTTTAGCGTTAAATGAGAAAAATCTTGAATCAAATCCAGAACTTCAAAAACTTTTTACTACTTCAGATAGACTTCATTTGATTGGACTTATGAGTGATGGCGGGGTTCACTCTCATATTGATCACTTTATGGGTTTAGCGGATATCGCAGCAAAAAATGGCAAAAAAGTTTTTCTGCATCTCATAACGGATGGAAGAGACGTCTCTCCAACTTCAGCACAAAAATATTTAGAAATAGTAAAAAATCATTTAAATGAAAATATAAGCATTGCAACAATTTCAGGTCGTTTTTACTCAATGGATAGAGATAACCGCTGGGAAAGAGTTAAACGCGGGTTTGATGCTATAGTGAACGCAGAACCAAAAACAGCCTTTAATCCTGAAGCATATATTGGGCACTCATACTCACTTGGCGAGACTGATGAGTTTGTTGAACCTGTTGCATTTGATGGTTATGAAGGTATGATTGAAGGGGATAGTGTGCTTACTATCAACTTTAGAAGTGATAGAATGCGTGAGATGGTTACAGCTCTTGGTGCTAAAGATTTTAGTGGCTTTAGCAGAGATGACTTGAACTTAAATCTTGCAACGATTACAGAGTACGATAAGAGTTTTCCATATTCAGTACTTTTTAGAAAAGACGTACCTAAGAACACACTTGCTGAGGTTATAGCAAACGCAGGGCTTAAACAACTTCATACGGCAGAGACAGAAAAGTATGCACATGTTACTTTTTTCTTAAATGGTGGGATAGATGAACCTTATCAAAATGAGACAAGAGTTCTTATCCCCTCACCAGATGTTAAAACATATGACATGAAACCTGAGATGAGCTGCGATGCAGTTGGGTCTGCTGTTTTGGATGCTATGCAAAGTGACTATGATTTTATAGTTGTTAACTTCGCAAATGGCGATATGGTAGGTCATACAGGTGATTTTGAAGCAGCAAAAGAAGCTGTAAACGCAGTAGACACACAGCTTGGAAAAATAGTTCAAAAAGCAAAAGAGTTAGATTATGCTCTTATTATCACATCTGATCATGGAAATTGTGAAGAGATGAAAGATGACTCAGGAAATACATTAACAAATCATACAGTTGGTAAGGTTTGGTGTTTTATTGAAGCAGATGGTGTGAGTAGGGTTGAAGCTGGTGCTCTGAACAACATTGCTCCAACTGTTTTAAAATTAATGGGAATTGACATTCCATCTGAAATGGATCACAGTTTAGTATAAAATAATATTATAAATAAAGGAATTTTTGAATGAAGTTTAGTGGAAAAAATGTTTTAGTAACAGGTTCGAGTCGTGGAATTGGTGCAGAGATAGCAAAAACTCTAGCAGGTTTTGGTTTAAAGGTATGGATAAAYTATAGAAGTGGTGCAGCTGAAGCTGATGCAGTTAAAGAAGCTATAGAAACTAATGGTGGTACTGCTGCTGTTATCGGTTTTGATGTGAGTGATGAAGCAGCATATGTTGATGCTATAAAAACTATTGTAAGCAGTGACGGAGAGTTGTCTTACTTAGTAAACAATGCYGGTATTACAAATGACAAATTAGCACTTCGTATGAAAACAGAAGATTTTATGTCTGTTATAAATGCGAACCTAACAGCAACTTTTATAGGAAGTAGAGAGTTCTTTAAAGCTGCAAGAAAGAAAAAATTTGGTGCAGTGGTAAACATCGCTTCAATCGTTGGTGAGACTGGAAAYGCAGGGCAAACAAACTACACAGCAAGTAAAGGTGGTGTTGTAGCAATGACAAAATCGTTTGCACATGAGTCTGCAACAAGTGGTATTAGATACAATTCACTTACTCCTGGGTTTATATCAACTGAGATGACAGAAGTTTTAAGTGATGAGATAAAAGGTGCWATYAAYGCTAAAATYCCTATGAAYAGAATGGGWCAAGCAAGAGAAGTAGCYGAAGCWACAGCYTTTTTACTCTCTGACCATGCAAGTTATATWACKGGTGAAACAYTMAAAGTAAATGGCGGRATGAATATGGCRTAGTAGCNTTTTTTTAAGTTARATTCGCTATAATTRTWCGATTAAATTAAAATACAGGAGCTATAATGGCACTTATCGACGATATTAAAGAAGTAGTAGTAGAACAACTGAGTGTAGACGCRAAAGAAGTAAAAGAAGATGCAAAATTCGTAGAAGATTTAGGYGCTGATAGTCTAGATGTAGTTGAATTAGTTATGKCTYTTGAAGAAAAATTCGATATCGAAATTCCTGATGATGAAGCTGAAAAAATTCAAACTGTTGCAGATGTAGTTGCTTACATAGAAAGCAAGTAGTCTAAAACTTACCTAAACTAGGCACTTTGCTTGGTTTAGACTAAATACTTTTAAAAATTCAGACTTCTTAGAGTATGGACTTTTAAAAGTATTTTATTATTTATGTGGAGAGTGTATATGAGAAGAATAGTAGTAACTGGTTTAGGAATGATAAATTCTGTTGGAAATGATAAAGAGAGTTCTTTTAAAGCTATCTGTGATGGTGAATGTGGAATTGACACTATTACAATTTTTGATCCAGAAAACTATGCTGTTAAAATAGCTGGTGAAGTAAGAGATTTTGATCCTGCAACTGTGATGGCTCCAAAAGAAGTRAAAAAAGCAGATAGATTTATTCACCTTGGACTTAAGGCTGCTCAAGAAGCGATGGCAGATGCAAACYTTCCAGAAGATACAGATTATGAAAGATTTGGTATTTCTGCTGGATCTGGTATTGGTGGTCTTCCTTCAATAGAAAAAAATTCAGTAATCATTGAGACAAGAGGACCACGTCGTATCTCTCCTTTCTTTATTCCTGGAKCATTAGTAAATATGCTTGGTGGATTTGTTTCTATACAACACGGAACAAAAGGTCCAAACCTCTCTTCTGTTACAGCTTGTGCMGCAGGAACTCATGCAATTAGTGAGGCTGTTAAAACTATTATGTGCAATGGTGCAGAAAAAATGTTAGTTGTAGCTGCTGAGTCTGCTATTACTGGTGCTGGGATTGGTGGTTTTGCTGCTATGAAAGCACTCTCAACTAACAATGAAAACCCAAAAACAGCATCTCGTCCTTTTGATGCAGAYCGTGATGGTTTTGTTATGGGTGAAGGTGCAGCTTCYCTAGTTCTCGAAGAGTACGAATCAGCAGTAGCTCGTGGTGCTCATATCTATGGTGAGATTATCGGTTTTGGTGAGWSTGGTGATGCAAACCATATYACAACTCCATCTYTWGATGGTCCAGCTCGTGCAATGAAAGCAGCTTATGAAATGGCAGGCGAGCCTAAGATAGACTATGTRAATGCACATGGTACATCTACACCTATCAAYGATAAAAATGAAACAGCAGCAGTTAAAGAACTACTTGGCGATGSCGTCCCWCCAATGTCTTCTATTAAAGGACAAATMGGTCACTGTCTTGGTGCCGCTGGTGGAATCGAAGCAGTAGTATGTTTAATGGCTATGCGTGATGGTATCTTACCTCCGACTATTAACTATACTACAAAAGATGAAAATTGTGATTTAGACTACATTACTGAAGGTGCAAGAAAAGCAGATGTAAATATTACTATGAGTAACTCATTTGGCTTTGGTGGTACAAATGGTGTTCTTATCTTCAAAAAAATCTAATTAGAAGGATTTAATTTGGCTAYATACTTAGACTTTGAACATAAAATTAAATTTATTCAAGAAGATATTATTTCTGCACAAGTTCGTCATGACTATTCGGCTGTAGACAAACATAAAATTATACTAGATAAAGAAGTTGAAAAAATCTATTCTAATCTTAGTGACTTTCAAAAATTACAACTTGCACGACATTTAGACCGTCCATATGCACTTGATTATATCAATATCATTATGAGAGATAAGTATGAAATTCATGGAGATAGACATTTCCGTGATGATGCCGCAATAATCTGTTATATGGGTTATATAGGTGATGAAAAAGTGATGGTTATTGGTGAACAAAAAGGCCGTGGAACTAAAAATAAGCTAAAGAGAAACTTTGGTATGCCACATCCTGAGGGTTATAGAAAGGCTCTTCGTGCTGCAAAAATGGCAGAAAAATTTGGTATGCCAATTTTAATGTTAGTAGATACTCCGGGTGCATATCCTGGTCTTGGTGCTGAAGAGAGAAACCAGTCAGAAGCTATTGCTAGAAACTTAATAGAACTAGCAGAGATAAATACTCCAACTGTATCAATTGTAATTGGTGAGGGTGGCTCAGGTGGAGCACTTGCTATTGGTGTTGCTGATAGATTTGCTATGATGCGTTACTCTGTATTTTCAGTTATCTCACCTGAAGGCTGTTCAGCTATTTTATGGAATGATCCTAAAAAGATTGAAGCTGCAACAAATGCTATGAAAATTACATCTACTGACCTTGCTGACTTAGGTTTAATTGATGATATCATTAACGAGCCACTCATTGGTGCACATAGAGAAAAAGGGTTAGCAGCTATCGCTATCGCAGATTATTTCTTAGCACAACTCAAAGATTTAAAAGCTATGAGCGACGATGAAAGAATGGAAGCACGTTATACAAAATTAACTGCTCCCGGTGCATTTAAAGAATAGTAATTTTTAAAGACTAGACTCTTTATCCTCTTTAAAAAGAGGATCAAACTTCGGACGCTTAAGTCTTGGAGCCGACTGAGAAAATTTTATCAAATCCTCTACATTATTTAAACTCTCATTACAATGTTTTAAAGATAAGATAAAAAGACCATAAGTGGTAAGTACATCACTCATAGCACGGTGATGAGAAGGGTTAGGATTAAGGGAGAACATATCATTTAGGTATGCGAGACCATATCTATAAGAGACTACACTTCTCTCTGCAAGAGCAAGTGAGCAAAGAGGACGATTAAGCAGGGACTCAAGTCCTACTTTTTGCATACTAGCAGATATAAAGTTATAATCAAACTTCACATCATGTGCCACGAAAACAGCATCTCCTAAAAAGAGTTTAAACTCCATAAGGACAGTTTTTAAGTCAGGTGCATCAATTGTATCTTCTGCCTTTATGCCAGTTAGTTCACTGATGATAGGGTTTATCTCTTTGACAAATACAAGAGAATCAAACCTATCTGTAATGACACCATTTTTTACTTTAATCGCAGCGAGTTCTATTATCTGATGCTTATCTATTTTTGAACCGTTTGTCTCGATATCAACAATACAAAACTCAGCATCTTGCATTTTTATATATTTTGTATCGAAATAAAAATAACCCTGTCTTTTAATGATATTAATACCCTGTGCTTTAGATATCTCTATAAAAACATCTATACTCTCATCTATTTGGGATTTTAAAACTTCTAGGGGAAGACCACGAGTAGCTAAACGCGATATACTTTTTGCATTAAGAGGAAAAGATTTATTGAGCATTTTTTATAAAATCTTTTACTTTTTGAGGATCTTTTTTACCATGGCTAATCTCAACTCCACTACTTACATCAAGACCGAAAAAGCCATATTCTCTTAGAGTTGCTAAATTTGAGCTATTTAGGCCGCCAGCTAAGATTATTTTTGAGCAGTCTACACCATCAAACCATTCTAGGTTTATTCGTTTTCCCGCACCACCATACGTTTCGCAGTAAGCATCGACAAGTCGGTACTCACTTGCAAACTCTAAAATATCTTGGGCATTTTTAGCACGAGTAACTTTTATATATGGGACTTCTAGAGCATCTGTTAACTCAGGTGTAATATCAAAATGAAGTTGTGCAAGTGTAGCACCACTCTCTTTGCAGAGGGTATTTATAGTAGAAGCTGATTCATTTACAAAGAGTGCAACTTTTTCTATAAATGGAGGGAGTTGTGAGATAATACTTTTTGCATTTTCTACAGAAATGTAACGAGGAGATTTTTTATAAAAGACAAAACCAAGAGCATCTGCTCCAGCTTCGATAGCAGTCATAGCATCTTGGTAAGATGTTATCCCACATATTTTTGTGCGCATTATATTTGTAAACTCTCTATAGCCGTTTTACGGTTTTCATGTTTAAAGACATAAGATCCAGCAACTACWACATCAACACCAGCTTCTTTGAGTGCATGAATGTTTKTATCATTCACTCCACCATCTACCTCTATAAGACACTCTGGATTTAGTCGATTTCTYATTACATTTAAGCGTGATGCTTTTTCGATAACYGAGTCGATRAAACTCTGTCCACCGAAACCAGGRTTTACACTCATAAGTAGAACCATATCCAAGTCTTGAAGTAAAAATTCTATTGCTTCAGGTGGAGTATGAGGGTTTAATACAATAGCTGGTTTAATTCCAAGACTACGAATCTTTTGGATAAGACGATGTGGATGTTTTTCTTCTTCTATATGAAAAGATATATACTCTGGTTTGAGGGGAGCAAAAAGTTCTACAAAAAATGTATTGTTCTCAACCATTAGATGAATRTCTAGGGGTTTTGTAGCACATTTAGCTACACTAGAGACAACTACGGGCCCAATAGTAAGGTTTGGTACAAAATGTCCATCCATTACATCTACATGAACAAAGTCACAGCCTGAGTTACATATCTCTTCAACATCACGTTGTAAATTTCCAAAATCTGCAGAGAGAATACTTGGTGCTACTTTCATTGTAAAATTCCTTTAGGGTTATTAATGAAATTATAGATAAAAGTAGCTTTTTATCTTGTTAAAAAGAAGATAAACTTATCATTGTTAAAGGATAAGTCAACTTGAACACCTTTTTTATCTTGGACTATTTCAAGTAAAGAGTTTATATCGGGATATGTACGAGGTAGAGTGATATTAACACTTATCTTTTTATCTGCTAGAAGAGTTTTTACTTTKCCCCCTAGGATGTTTACAAGCTCAGCTAAGGTGTCTAAAACAAGTTCAGCATCATCAGTCTTTTCTCCTATGAGAAGTTCACAAGCCTTTTTCGCAATTTCTATTGGGAAAACCAATACTATCATTCCATCYATATCACCATAAAAACCAATTGAACTGGCAATTTTCCCTTCTTTAGACTGTATATCTATTAGGTTGATATTTGCGGATTCTTTTATAGCCTTAGAGTTTGTCATCATCTCAATAGTAGCAACTGTAGCATCTATAAAGTTTGGAAGTTCTGTCACTGTTGTTTTATTAATTGCACGTTTGTCTTTTACATTTGCRGCACTACTTGCACCAAGCTCTTTAAGGACTTCTTTATCTTGTAAGATGTCATCCATCTGGTCAAAAAACATAATACCTGAGTCTTCAAGGGTCTCTTTAAACTCTTGAGGTGTTTTTTCAAAACTCATACCTACAAAACATATAGTTGCATTGTACTCAGCACCTGCAGATGAGAGTTTTGAGAAGAAGTTAAGTGCATGWACATTCATRCTTATAACCTTATACRTATCAAAGATAAAGAGTCTAAAMCCAACATTGAGYGARTTRTTRTGATAGGCWATATTAAAAGTATTSCCTATSTCYGCATCTAAAAAAGAGCTTACMGTRTAGATRATGGCATTKCCAGTTACTCGAGTGGCAACACTCTGTCCCATCTGTCCGAGATAAGTATCGGTTATTATAATATCATAYGCATTTTCAGCATTAGATTTTTCTTCGAATTCACTATGACTTTGTGCCACAATTGGGTTGTGTCCATTGTCGTGAAGTTCTATAGCCATAGCAGCACGCTGTGATTTGTCTTCATTATAAAGCAGAATATTTTTATTTTGGTTTTTATAGTTTGATGAAAAGAGGGTAGCTACCTCTTGTGTTTTAAAGAGTGAAAAACTTAAATCATCTTGGTAGAAATTTATAATTGCRTCATATTTTTTTGTATCATAATCACAAAAACCTACAGTACAATGGTTGGCGGAGCGAACTTTTTGAAACATTTTTACAAAGGAGTCGAGTCCATTTCGGTTAAAAAAGATAACTTTTTTTAAAGAGACTAAAACCATGGTTGCATTTTGAGTGATAGTGGCTTCTATATCATCGATACTAAGAAAAGAATTACCTGACGAACCATCTAAAAAACCTTGAGGTGTGAAAACACCAATRCCATTTCTTACAAGTGCTCTCATGATATCTCCATTAGTGTAGAAAARTCTTCATAAATATCACTTACATACTCAACTTGAAAATCGATAAAATCATTAAGTTCTGCTTTTATATATTTTGGCTGTGAAAGTGTATAAAAAAGAAGTAAGTGCATCCATTTTCCTAAGTTATTTATTGTCTCATCCTCAGATGCTTTAAGACCWGAGGCAGCTTGYAAAATATCTGAAATACTTTGAGGCATTTCCCAYTTTTGTGCAATTTGTTGGCAAATATCAAAAAGGTCAAGATTACAGAGTCTTTGAAGTACTGTATTTAAATCAATTTGATGAACACTTCGAAGTAAATCAACATCTTGTTTCTTTTCACAGAAGAGTGCTTCACTTACGATAATACTAGCAGGAAGGAGGGATATTGAAGATAAAATATCTCTGTCATCTATTTTTAAATGATTTAAGATTTTTTGCCAATTCATAGATAAGTCAGCTTGCAAGTTGTAAAAAATTACACGRTTGAGTTTGAAAAGTATCCATTTAGAAGGAGAAAGYAGGGTCATCATATAGTTATAAACTGCCTGTTGAGAGCGAGATACACCTAAAATACCAAATATTTGAGATAYTTCACTCACTTCATTTTTAAAACCGTAGATAGGTTTGTTCACTAGGATTTTAAGATAAGAACTTAATGCATTATCTTCTTTTGCAGAATTAGCAGCTTTAACTAGATCTCCAGYGTTTAAGTGTATTAGAGTCTTCTTAAGAGCTTCTGGTGCAGGAGGAATCTTTTGTATGWAACTATCGATAGTGTCTTTTGTAATCATAATGGCATACTTTATGTTAATATACATTATTCTAGCTWCWATTATATAAAAGTTATATAAAACTAGTAACTAAATTAGAAGTTGATATTGGCTTAAGTTGAAGTTTTGCTTTGATTTGGTACAATTCGCAACTTTAAAATATCATTCAAGGACTCCATCATGGCAAGAAAATGTGCTATTAGCGGCAAAGGCCCTATGAGTGGGAACAATGTTTCTCACGCAAAAAACAGAACAAAGCGTCGTTTTTTATTAAACTTAAGAACAGTTCGTATCACTTTAGAAGACGGTACTACAAAAAAGATTAAGATCTCTGCAAGAGAACTTCGTACACTTAAGAAAAATTCGTAAGTAGTAGGAAAAAATTATGAATCTTTTAGTAAGGATTCGTAAGTTTCTTAATTGGGAGATTACTCCCAAACCTGACCCTAAACTTCTCCCTGAAGTTTATCCTCACCTAAAACCTTTTCGTTTACCTCTAATTTTAACTGTATTTGTTATGCTAATAGGAACTATTGGTTATGTAATAATAGAAGACTTTCCGATATTTGATGCTATTTATCAAACAGCGATAACTTTTACTACTGTTGGTTTTGGAGAGGTACATGAACTYTCWAATGTGGGAAAGATATTTACAATTAATTTAATAATAGCGGGTTTTGCAGTATTTTCTAGTGCAATAGGTATTTTAGTCTCCGAGCTAAACAAGGGTAAAATAGTTGCAATATTAAAGGAAAGAAGAATGTTATACAAAATTGTTAGACTTAAAAAGCACTTTGTGATTTGTCATCATAAYGCTTACACTATTGAAGTGACTAATCAACTTCGTAAAAATCATATTCCTTTTATTGTGATTGACCCCCGTCCCGAAATACACGAGTGGGCAATTGAATATAAGTATCCAAACTATTTACAAGCTGAACCTCATGCAGAACTTGCAATGTTAAAAGCTAATTTATCTTCTGCAAAAGGTCTTATAGCACTYTCYAGCTCTATCTCMGATAATATCGCRCTTATTGCATCTGTGAGACTTTTTGAAAAAGAACATTTTCTTCCTCGTCCATATTATATAATCTCATCTGCTGAGAGTGCTGGTGATGTTGAAAAACTTAAAAAACTTGGTGCRGATACGGTTGTGAGTCCAACAAARCTKACAGCGCAACGTGTKAGTGCAATGGCTGCTCGTCCTGATATGGAAAATTTATTAGAAGAGTTTCTTTATAAAAGTGATAACCCTTTAGATATGCAAGAAATATTTGTKCCAAAGTTTTCATGGGCRGTACTTAAAAAACTAAAAGAGACRCGTATCAGAGAAATGACTAATACCTCTGTAGTTGGAATTACAAAAAAAGATGGCAAGTTTATTAGTATGCCAAAAGGTGATRTYCTTGTAACAAGYGAGTGTAAACTACTTGTGATTGGTACACAAAAAGGTATMGCAWCAACGAAGGGTTTAGTAAGACAAAGAATTAAACCTAAGGAGCTGAAATTTGTATAAATTAATTGAACTTAAAACTGGTGTTTGTAGTGCAGAAGGTTTTTTTACTGATGGHATTAGTGCAGGTTTAAAAGCAAATAATGCTAAAGATATGGCATTTATTTATTCNNNAGAAGTNGNNTGTGAAATYGCWTCAGTTTTCACTACAAACAARATGACAGCRGCTCCTATTAGACACTTTAGAGCAAAGGGYGAHTTTAAGACWAAYTTTGTWCTCATYAATGCKAAAAATGCAAATGCDATGACWGGRAAAGTAGGRATAGAAGATATARATASYATTTTAKMKACWCTTCCWRAAGAAGTGATAAAYCCWGTTATGAGTTCWACYGGTGTKATWGGYGTRCGTTTACCACAAGAAAAAATMATTMAAGGYGCTAAACTCTTTGACCTTACCAAAARAGAGCCAAAYGCAGCAGCTAATGCGATAATGACAACAGATAGTTTCTCAAAAGAGAAAGCTTTTAAAGTAGAACTAGAAGATGGAARCAGTTTTAGYATAGGAGCTATGGCAAAGGGTGCAGGAATGATAAACCCTGCTATGGCTACTATGCTTTGTTTTATTACAAGTGATGCTGATGTGAGTAAGACAGAAATGCAAGAGATACTAAATGAAGTAACTATCACTACATTTAATGCAGCAAGTGTAGATGGTGATACTTCAACRAATGACACKGTAATGCTTTTAAGTAATRGAATATCAGGTTCATATAATAGAGAAGCATTTAAAGAAGCATTAACAAAAATCATGCTCTTTYTAGCCCGTGAAATGGTTAGGGATGGTGAAGGTGCTACAAAACTTGTTACTTACAAGGTTACAGGTGCTRWAAATGAYGTAGAAGCTGAAGTAGTCGCTAAAGCACTYTCAAAYTCACTMCTTGTWAAAACAGCTYTKTATGGAGAAGATCCAAAYTGGGGACGAATAGCCTCTACAGTTGGAGCGAGTGGAGTAGAGGCAGATGAAGAGACTCTGAGTATCTCTTTTAATGATTTATGCGTTTATGATACAGGAAGATTACTTTTTGATGAAATAATGGAAGAAGAAGCTTCAAAAATAATGAAGTTAGACTCCTTTAACATCTCTTGTGATTTAGGTTTAGGTGAAGGTAAGTTCACATCTTTTGGATGTGACTTAGGKTATGAGTATRTAAAAATAAAYGCGGACTATAGAACATAATTAAAAYAATACAATGAGCAGAAGYCCATTATATTAGCAGGGACTAATGTCCCTACAATCCCTTAAAGCTACAAAAAGTAAACTTTTTGAGAGTTCTATTAATCCATATAGTGGTTTTTAAACTCTACATAACGCAAAGCACCAGCATAAAGCTCAGCTACTTCCTTCTCTGTTAACTCTCTTACAACCTTAGCAGGACTTCCCATTATAAGTGAACGAGGAGGRAATACTTTCCCYTTAGTTACAAGTGAAGAKGCTCCKACWATWGAYTCTTTWCCGATAACAGCATTATCAAGTATRGTWGCACTCATACCGATAAGACATGCATCTTCTATGGTACAACCGTGAAGCATAACCCTATGACCAATTGTTACATCACTYCCTATAATAGTAGGRCTTCCATCACTTCTATCTTCTTTTTTATGGTGTGTAATATGTACCATRCTTACATCTTGGATACTAGTCCTGTCACCAATAGTAATATAATGAACATCTCCACGAATAACGGTTCCAAACCAAATAGAGCAGTCCTCTCCRATRGTCACRTCGCCTATAACATCAGCTGAAGGTGCTATCCAAGTRTTTTTTCCAATTTTAGGAGTGAAGTTTTTAAAGTTATGTAACATTGTTTATTCCTTGATATCTGTAAAAATTAAAGTAGCTAAATTGCTTGTATAACTAGTTGATTCTTTTTTACTTGCTTTAACTATACGATTGACATACTCTTCCATATGTCTGTGATTATGAACTATATTTTCTTCTTCAHTTTTTACTTTGATGTAAGAACCATCACTTTGAAGTTCATGTGAGAGTGCATTGTCCGCACACTGAAGCTGTAATATTTGTAGTATTTTATTCTTGGCTGTTTCATCTTTTATCGCTGTAAGAAGTTCAATHCKSCGWACTAAGTTTCTTGGCATCCARTCYGCACTWGAGATATAAACGGCTGATGCATCATTTTTRAAGTAAAAWGTTCTAGGRTGYTCWAGRTAYTTTCCAAGAATAGARATAACACGAATRTTTTCACTKACACCTTCWAYCCCTGGTTTTAARCAACAKATWCCACGAACRATRAGRTCTATYTTTACACCTGCTTGACTCGCTTTATATAAAGCACGAATCACATCTTCATCAACYAAAGAGTTKATYTTKGCRATWATCTGMCCATTTTCACCYTGTCTWGTCTCRTTATGAATAAGWGARAGAATTTTYGGTTTTATCTGAGAWGGWGCCATATARAGTTCATTGAGTTTTCCTTTTTTACTAAAACCAGTTAAAAAGTGGAAAAATCGTGTAAGGTCATTTGTAATYTCATCCTTACTKGTCATATAAGACATATCTGTATAAATTTTTGCAGTTGAGGGGTTATAGTTTCCTGTTCCTAAGTGTGCATACTGTTTAAGTTTTCCGTTTTTTCTACGWGTWACWARWGTTGCTTTKGCATGRACTTTAAAACCTTTTATCCCGTAAATAACATGTGCACCAGATTCTTCAAGTGCTTTTGCCCAGATAAGATTATTYTCTTCRTCAAACCTTGCTTTAAGCTCAACCATAACAGTTACTTGTTTACCGCTTTCACTCGCTTCCATAAGAGCTTTAACGATAGGAGAGTTAGTACCTGAACGGTAGAGTGTCATTTTGATAGAAACAACATCTGGATCCTTACTCGCAACCTGAATAAATTTGACAACAGGTTCAAAACTCTCATAAGGATGGTACATAAGTACATCTTGTTTTTCTAAAGTTGTAAAGATACTTTCATTTGAGTCAAAAGGTGGTAAAATTTTTGGTTTAAATGGTGATGCTAGTAAATGTGCAAAGTTTTTATTTCCTACGATTTGCCAAAGACTAGAAAGGTTTAAGTAGGTGTGAAACTTGTATATATCATCTTTATAAACATTTGTATGACGGTTAAAGAAGTTAATGATTTCATCATCTGCGTTTGAACCAACTTCAAGACGCACCATTTCACCTTTTCGACGAAGTTTTAGTCCCTCTTCAAGGATTTCCATAAAGTCATCGGCTTCTTCTTCCTCTATGGCAATATCGGCATTTCTTGTAACTCTAAACGCAGCATACTTAAGCAATGTAAACCCAGGGAAAAGATCTTCAACATGCTGTGCAACTAAAGACTCAATAGGAATATATGTTCCATTCTCAAGTTCAACAAATCTCTCTAAAACACGAGGAACACGTATAAGACCAAAACGTTCAATTGATTCATCATCTACATCTTTAAGTTTGACTATAAGACCAAAACTAAGGTTGTTAAGATGCGGAAAAGGGTGTGTTGCATCTATAGCAATAGGGATGATAACAGGGTAGATGTTCTCATTAAAAAATTGCTTAAGTTTATGCTTATCTTGATTGTTCACTTCATCGTAGCTTTTTACAGACACACTTTCATCTTCTAGTTTCTTAAGAATTTCTGTTCGGCAATGCTCGACCACTTGTTGCTCTTGGTGGAGGTATGAACGAATCTCACGGAGTTGCTGTAGGGGGGTGAGTTTATCAGCACCTGAGACTATGATACCTGCGGCAAAAAGTTTTTTAAGACCAGCCACTCGAATCATATAAAACTCATCCAGATTTGTTCCATAAATAGCTAAAAAYTTTAAGCGTTCAAGAAGGGGTAAKGACTCATCTTGTGCTTGTTTTAAAACACGAGTATTAAATTGTAACCATGAAAGTTCACGGTTATTATATAGATTTGGATTTTTAAGATTTAGCATGAAAAAGACCTATAAAGTAGTTTATTTAATGTATTATAGCGAATTTTAACATTAGCATAATGTATTTTTACATATAATAAGAAAATTTTATCTCAAGGACTTTTATGTTTTTACGTTTTTTATTATCATCCATTTTTCTTTCTCTCTCTCTATTTGGAGCTCCAAGTATGGAAGAACTCAAAGCCGCTGTTATTGCTGATCCTTCTCTCCTTGATACACCTCAAGCAAAAGCTGCTATGAAGAAAAAGGGAATTACAAAAGAAGATATCAATGCAAAACTAAATAAAAACAAAGTCTTAGAGCAAAAAGTTATTGAAGTACAAGATATAAAAAATAGAATTGATATAGTTGAGACAGAGGAAAACAACAATACAAATGAAAATGAAGTTCTTGTAGAAGATGCAAATACAATACACAAAAGATTGAATCCTTTTACTTACAAGACAAGTGCACAGATAAGAGAAGACTTAAGTCTAAAGCAACAGGTTCTAAAAACAACAAAATTAACACGTTATTCTGAAACTTTTTATGCGAATAAAAATAATATAGATAGTTCATCTCTTCCTACACCGGATAACTATATTATTTCCACAGGTGATATGTTAGCTGTACATATTTATGGAGATAGAGATGAAAAATATGAGCTAGAAGTTGCAAACGATGGAACTGTTGATATAGAATATTTAGGTCCAATCCACTTAGCAGGTAAAAGCTACAAAGAAGCAAAAAATAGCTTAAAAAGTAGCCTTAAGCAACATTTTAAAATGAGTTCATTTAAAGTGAGTCTTAGTAGATACAGCAGTATACAAGTTACACTTATAGGGGATGTGAAGTATCCGGGAATCTACAACCTTTCATCTTTTTCAACTGCAAAAGATTTACTTATTGTTTCTAAAGGTGTTAGAGAGAGTGCCTCTGTTCGTGATATCAGTATTAAACGCAGTGGTAAGACAATAGCTAAAGTTGATTTTTATGATTTACTTTTTAATGCTAAAAATGTGGGTGGAACACTTCTTAAACATGGGGATATCGTAGTTGTAAAAAAAGCACAAAAACTTGTAAGTATTGATGGTTATGTTAACAATAGCGCAATATTTGAGTTAAAAGGTAAAGAGAGTTTAGCTAAGCTAATTGAGTATGCTGGTGGGATGAAAGCGAGTGCTTCTAAGCGACATATAAAAGTAGATAGATATACTCAAAACTCTATCTTTGAGACTTATAGCATCCCTTACTCTAAGGCAAAAAACTTTAACATGCAAGATGGTGATAAAGTTTTTATATACCAACTTGATGCAAGTGCAGAGAAAACTATCAATGTGTATGGAAATATTATACGTCCAGGTTCATATAGACTTACAAAAGGGCTAGACCTGACACAATTTTTACAAGAGAAGATAAAACATGGTGCGAAAGAATTCTTTTTACCAGAGACATATTTTGAATATGGAATCATTAAAAGCTATGCTAAAGGCCTCAACTATGAGACAAAATCTTTTAACTTACAAAAGATAATTGCAGGAGAAGAGACTCTCAAACTCTACCCTCAAGATGAACTCTATATCTTTAGTAAAAGTGATGTACATTCGAGTGAGTATATAACTACTAAGGGAGAAGTGCTTATACAAGAGGGTAAGCTGCGTTTTTTTGAAGGGATGACTATACGAGATGCTATACATGGTGCAGGAATCGATGGGGTTTTAGATGATAAGATAAGTGTCACAACAATAAATACACCAAATAGAATGCCAAGTACAACTTTTTACTCACTTGAAAAAGATGGAGACACTCGACTCAGTCTATATGATGAAGTGCAAGTGTATGACTACTATAAAACACATTTTTTACAACCAATCACTATCAAGGGTGAAGTGGTAAACCCAACAACAGTTTTTTATGAGCAAAATATGAACCTAGAGAAACTTCTCAATGCATGTGGTGGCACAACTATAGAAGCTTTTTTACAAAAGTTAGAGATAGTAAGGTACTATATAGATGAAAATAATAACCGTAGAAAAAAACTACTCAGAGTTGATCTTAATAAAATTGACGCTAAAAGCTTTAAACTTCAAGCCTATGATGAAGTCACTGTTTATAAAATACCTAACTGGGGAGAAAAGAAGACTGTTATGCTTAAAGGCGAAGTTCGTTTTCCTGGTGTCTATACTGTGAGTAATGGTGAAAAAATAAGTAGTGTAATAGAACGTGCGGGAGGTTTTACAAAAGAGGCTTTTATTGAAGGAGCTGTATTTACTCGTGAGAGCATAAGACTACAGCAGTCAAGTAACTATAATAGAGCACTAGTAAAAGTAAAACGCGAGTTGGCAATCTACAATGCAATGCCTGCAAATTCTAAAAAATCGGTGGGTGCTTCTACTGCAAGTGATACACTTAACGAGGTGATACTTGAAGCACAAAAATATGAGCCATTAGGAAGAGTAAGTATAAACTTAGATAGAGATTTAGAGAGTTTTAAAAAAGGTCAGTTTGACTTGGTTTTAAAAGATCAGGATACTCTTAGTATTCCTAACCAAATCGATACTGTAACTGTATTTGGAGAAGTGTTTAACTCGACATCTTTTGTGTATAATAGTAAACTTGATGCTGAGGCATATATTAAAATGGCTAGTGGACTCTCAAGAAGTGCCGATGAGGATAGTATTTATGTAATTCATGCCGATGGAAGAAGTGAGCTGCTGAGTAGTGGTTGGTTTAGTGCATCAGTTACAATTCAAAAAGGCGATACGATAGTTGTGCCTCTTTACATAAAAGAGACAAATAAACTTGAAGTATGGGATAGTGTTTCTCGTATCTTTGCAAGTTTTGCAATAACAGTTGCAACTATAAATACTCTAGGAATTATTTAATGAATACAACGCAAGATACACAGTACTTAGAAGAAGATGAGATAGATTTACGAGAGTTATGGCAGACAATACTTAAGGGCAAAAAAATTATTGCTCTTATTTGTGTAGTTGTTGTGAGTCTCACTTTTGTGTATGCTTTAAAAATGCCAAATGTTTATACATCTAAAACAATATTAATTCCAACATCAGAAGAGGGAGGCTCCTCTTTAGGTGGACTTGGCGGTTTAGCTGCTATGGCTGGAATAAGTATTGGAGGAGGCGGTAGCATGTCTCCTGATATTGCATTTAACTCACTTTTAAATAACTATACCTTTATGCAGCAGTTTGTTGTGAAAAATAAGATTCTAGAACACTTTACTAATCCTACAGTAGATGAAAATTATGTTTTTGCCTTAGGTTTTAGGGGTCTTTATGACTTGTTTAAAAGTAGTCCAGAGGATAATAAACAAGAGATGGATATGGATGCTGAAGTTTTTAAAATTGTAAAAAAGATTAAGTCAAATATGTCGATCAGCAGTGATAAAAAATCAGGACTTATTACAGTTAGTTATAATGATAGTGACAGAAGCTATCCTCCTGTCATAATAGATGCTTTTTTAAAAGATGCAAGTAGATATCTGGTTGAAAACAATCTTAATATAATTGATAAAAAATTACAGTATTTCTCTCATGAGATGCAAAGTGCTGATGGCTTTGAACTACGTCAAAGTCTTTCTTCTATGATAAGCAACATACTCCAAGAGAAAGTGATGATGAAATCTAAAGAGTACTATCAGTGCGATGTTCTGACACAGGCTCATCCTGCCTATATAAAAGACAAAAGTAAACCTAAACGCGGTTTAATTATGGTTGTTTCATTTATTACGAGTATCATTTTGGGAATCTTTTTAGTTTTCTTTTTAGAGTTTATAAAAACAAATAAAAAAGAAGAAAAGCCTATCGAATAACTCCACTTCCTTTGTAGTTCGCACTATGATAAATTGTAACTCCATTCTTTCGAGCATAATACTTTAAAAGTAAGTTTTGAAGTGTCGACTCTATAGAAGGTGTGAACCAAGCATTGTTACTGGTTGCTATAACAAATTCTACATCACCCTCATATATCTCCTGGCATGTTGCCTCATAACAGATGGCATTACGAAATTTTACCCCTTTAATGAGAAAATCACTTGGTTTTTCTGCAGTTATAAAATCACTAGCACCGCTAAAAAAAGTCTCATTTATAAGTTCTTGAGCAAATTTTGGAAGGGGGATATATTCTCCAAAAGGAACAAGTACAAGTTTTTTAGCAACTTTATATTCCTCATCTTCAAACAGGTATGTAACATTGTAGTTGTGTCTGTCTTCTCTAAGAAGAGAACCTGCAACAATGCTGATCTGTTTAGAGAGTACTAAAAGTTTTTGGATAAGTTCTGGGTTGTGATTCATATACAATGGAAAAACAGACTCTGGAAATACAATAAGTTCTTGCTTCTCCTCTATGGCTATCTTAATTTGTTTAAATATCATATCAATAGTGGGCAGACGAGCCTTTCTTGTCCACTTATAGTCTTGTTTTATATCTGTTGAGATGAGTTTAATCTTTAGTGGHGCATCTTTTTGTAGGGGCTCAGAGAAGTTAAATGCGCTAAAGAGAAGAAGTAAAGGMAGATATTTATACTTTTGATTATTGATAAACTCAGGAAGTGACAGTGCTATTAAAACGATGGCAAGTTGGTATTTAAAAATACCAATATAACTCTCTACAAATACTAACTCAATTTGTAACCAGTTCCAATCAAAAGGTTCAATAAAACTGAGCCCAAAGAGTAAAAGAGCACGGATATAGGCTTTTTTAGTAAAGTAAAGAGGAAGAAAAAAGAGTAGATAGATAAAACCAAATGCTAAGGTAATAATGGGTGTCATATATCCTACACCCTGATACTCAAAACTATATCCAATCCAGTAAAACCATAATATACCTATGCTAAAGCCTGCAACTAGGATAGCTTTCTTTGGTATGTAGAGGAAAAGTGCTAATGCAGAAATTGCTAGAAGTGTGTTTATAAGTTTATTACTTATGTGAAAAAAGTCTAAATAGATAAAACTACTAAAGAGTATGGCAGTTAGCAGACCTGTTAAAATTATGTTTCTTATATTATTCATAGTGAAATTGTACTTAATTTAAGAGGCTTTTAGTATAAGTTTTGTATAATTGCTGCAATTTTAGTAAACACAAGGAACCTATCACATGGATATAATCTCTCAAATTTTACCTTTCGTATTTTTAATTGCAGTAATGTATTTTGTAATTATTCGCCCACAACAAAATGAAGCAAAAGCAAAAAAAGCTATGCTTAAAGCACTTAAAAAAGGTGACAAAGTTGTCACTAGCGGTGGATTTATCGTAGTTATCAACAAGGTAGAAGAGGACTTCTTAAGTGTAAAACTCAACAATGACACAATAGTTAAAATAACTAAAGATGCAGTAGCGAAGAAGTTCGAGGATGAAGCTTAATTATCGCATAGTTATTTTCGCATTAGCGATAATTTTCGGTATAAGTTTTTCTCTACCTTCACTTACTCAAAGTGAAGAGGGTAAAAAGATCACTCTAGGTCTTGACCTTCAAGGTGGACTTCATATGCTTCTTGGGGTAAAAACTGAGGAAGCGACAAAGTCTCGAATCAAGTCTATTACAGCCAGTATCAAACATTTTTCAGATAGAAATGACATCTTAATCGACGGTTTGTCATTTGATGAGAATGAGATAAATTTTGAAGTTTTAGACGAAGATGAACTCTTTAAATTTGATGAGTTCTTTAAAGATGTCGAAGGTATAGAAGTTATTAAAAATGCAACTTCTATTTCACTTTCTTTAACTCCTGAGGAAATTATTAAAACTGAAAAAGAGGCTATAAGTCAAGCTATTGAGACTATACGAAATAGACTTGATCAGTTTGGTCTCTCTGAACCTGTAGTTGCTCGTCAAGGCGAAGAAAAAATCCTTGTACAGCTTGCAGGTATCAAAACACAAGAAGAAGAACAACGTGCTCGTGAACTTATATCTCGTGCTGCAAAACTTGAACTTATGGCAGTTGATGAAGATAGGAATGCTCGTGTATATAACATGAGTGACTCTGATGCAGCTGAGTATGGCGATATTATTCTTTTAGATGCTAAGAACCCTGAGATTAAGTAYTTAGTTCGTGAGATTCCAATACTTGATGGTGGAATGTTAACTGATGCTTCTATGGGCTTTGATCAAAATAATCGTCCACTGATTAACTTCAAATTAAACGCAGAGGGTGCTGAAATATTTGGTGACTTTACTGGCCGTAGTGTTGGTAAGCGTTTAGCTGTTGTTTTAGATGGTAAAGTGTATTCGGCTCCAAACATTAATGAGCGCATAGGTGGTGGTTCTGGACAAATAAGCGGAAACTATACTGTTATGGAAGCAAAAGATTTAGCTATTGCTCTTCGTTCAGGTGCACTTTTAGCTCCTATCTATATGATGGAGAAACGTTCAGTGGGTCCAAGTTTGGGTGCTGATAGTATCAAAGCTTCACTTGTAGCACTYATTGGTGGTTTTGTCTTAGTYATCATCTTCATGATGGTKTATTACCGTTTAGCTGGTGTTATYGCTAACATYGCACTTATTGCTAACTTGTTTATACTTTTAGCAGTTATGAGCCTTTTTGGAGCGACTTTAACACTTCCCGGTATGGCAGGAATCGTTCTAACTGTTGGTATGGCAGTTGATGCAAATGTTATTATTTCTGAACGTATTCGTGAGCTTATCTATGAAGGAAAGTCTATGCATAAGGCTATAGAAGAGGGTTATGCAAATGCAATGCGTGCAATCCTTGATGCAAACATCACGACACTTATCGCTTCTGTAGTTTTATATGCTTATGGAACGGGTGCTATTAAAGGTTTTGCTATCACTATGAGTATCGGTATCTTAGCTTCAATGCTTACAGCGATACTTGGTACACATGGTGTGTATCAGATGCTAGAGTCTAGAATAACTAAAAGTAAAAATAACAAACTTTGGTTTGGGATTAAGGGGTAGAGATGGAATTTTTTAGATATACAAGAACTTTCAACTTTATGGGTAAGTCAAAGATGGCTATGTTTTTATCTGTAGCTGTTGTTTTAGCCTCGTATGCTATTTTAGCTACTAAAGGTCTTAACTACGGTGTAGATTTTGCAGGTGGAACAGTTGTGCAAGTACAGTACACAACTACAGCACCAATAGATAAAATGCGTAAAGCACTCAAGGGAAATGAACTTTTTGCATCTGCAAGTATAAGTGAGTTTGGTAGTCCTGATGAAGTAGTTATTCGTATGAAAACAAGTTCTGGTAATGTTACAAGAGACATTGGAGATATAACAAGAGAAGCACTCAAAGGCACAGGAGAGTTTACYATTCGTCGTGTAGATATCGTTGGACCAACAGTTGGTGCTGAGCTTAAAGAAAAAGGTATAATGTCTCTACTCTTAGCAATGTTTGGTATTTTAATCTATGTGGCATTTAGATTTGAGTGGCGTTTCGCTGTTGCTTCTATTGTAGCCCTTGTGCATGATGTCAGCATTGCTTTAGGAATGGTGGCACTTTTTGCTATAGATGTCAATTTAGATGTCTTAGCGGGACTTTTAACTATCCTCGGGTATTCACTTAACGATACTATTATCGTTTTTGACCGTATTCGTGAGGGTGTAACTAAGGGAAGAAATGTAGCGTTAAGAGATACGATTAATGAGTCAGTTACAAGAACACTCGCTCGTACAACACTGACTTCACTCACAACTTTCTTTGTTGTGTTTACGCTCTTTATGTTTGGTGGAGAGATTATTCATCCATTTGCATTTACACTTTTAGTGGGTGTTGTAGTTGGAACATACTCTTCTGTCTTTGTAGCAAGTCCTATTTTACTATGGTTTGGATTTGATGTTAAAAACTACCATGTGAAACTAGCGTCTAAAGCAAAACGTGAAGCAGAGAAGAAAAAAATGCGTGATCAGTTTGATGGCGGAATAGTATAATACAGAGTGAAAATAATAGGCACTCGTGCCGTGAGTTTTACGCTGACACTCACTAAAGTGAGGGGAATTACTTCTCCTCTCGTAATAAATAATAGGGACTGGTTCCCTTGAATTTATGAAATAAATTAAAAGGATTAGAGATGGATTGGGGTAAAGTAATATACGTATTTTTTTCATTGATGAGTTTAACATCAATAGCAGGGTTTTTGTATGAAAATACAGCAACATCACTTTTTATAGCGGCAAGTGTAAATCTTATCAGTACGATTTTAAAAATTGGTGTTAGAAATCTTCTCTCCGCAGAACTTTTTGCATCATCCCTTGTAGCAGACCTACACCTTATACCTGCGTTTGTCTTTTTAGTTATCATAGGTGATGATAACTGGGCTATTGCACTGGCAATAGGTGCTTTAATAGCAAATGTCTTTTCAGTGGGACTTGTTTACATAGAGAGCTCAAAACAAAAAGAAGAGTATTAAATCATTAGAGTCCTTAGTAGTTGTATACTACTAAGGATTTGTATGAATTAATATATTATAGGACTTATTACATTGGAATACATTTCAGCAGACATAGAAAAAAAATGGCAAAATTATTGGAAAGAAAACGATAGTTTTGAGCCGAGTGAAGATTTTACACAAGAGAAAAAATACATCTTAAGTATGTTCCCATTTCCAAGTGGACGTTTACATATGGGTCATGTTCGTAACTACTCAATCTCTGATGCGCTAGCGCGTTACCATAGACAACAGGGTAAAAATGTTTTGCATCCAATTGGTTTTGACTCATTTGGTATGCCTGCTGAAAACGCAGCTATTAAAAATGGATCTCATCCTAAGGGCTGGACTTACGATAACATCGACTATATGAAAAATGAGTTTTATGCGCTTGGGTTCTCTTTTAGCCGTAAACGCGAGATGGCAACATCTGATGAGTTATACACAAAGTTTGAACAATCTTTTATCATCGATATGTATGAGAAAGGTCTGCTTTACCGTGAAAAAGGAATGCTTAACTGGTGCCCTAATGATCAGACTGTTTTAGCAAATGAACAAGTTGTAGATGGTTGCTGTTGGCGTTGTGATACACCTATAGTTAAAAAAGATATGAACCAGTACTACTTTAAAATCACTCAGTACTCTGATGAACTTCTTGATGACCTTAAAGAGCTTGAAGCGGGTTGGCCAAAACAAGTACTTACTATGCAAGAAAACTGGATAGGAAAATCAAATGGACTCGCATTTGACCTTTTCTTTGATGATGAGTCTAAAGCAAAACTAAACGCTAAGTTTGAGAGTTTTGATGTCTTTACTACTCGTCCTGATACTATTTATGGCGTGAGTTATACAGCTCTTGCTCCTGAGCATGCTATTGTTACTTATATGATTGAGAACAATCTTTTAGATGCCGATACAATCGCTACAATTACGAAGATGAAAAACACTTCTTCTATTGATAGACAAAAAGAAAAAGTGGGACTTCCTTTAGGTTTAAATGTTATTCATCCACTTACAGGAAAAACAGTTCCTGTTTGGATAGCCAATTTTGTGCTAATGGATTATGGTTCTGGCGCTGTTATGGCTGTTCCTGCTCATGATGACAGAGATTATGATTTTGCTAAGAAATATGACTTGCCGGTAAACGCAGTAATCAAAGCAAAAGATGCTGAGTCTGATGTAAGTGAGAAAGCTTTTACTGATGCTGGGGTGCTTTTTAACTCTGGTGAGTTTGATGGCCTTAATTCGAAAAAATCTCAGTACAACATTATTAAAATGTTTGAAGAGAAGAAAATAGGTGCTAAAACAACTAACTATAAACTCAAAGACTGGGGAGTTTCTCGTCAACGTTACTGGGGTGCTCCTATTCCTTTTATTCATTGTGAGGACTGTGGCCTTGTTATGGAGAAAAAAGAGAATTTACCAATTGCACTACCTGATGATGTAGAGATAAATGGTGAAGGTTCTCCACTAGAGAATCATCCGACATGGAAACATTGTAAATGTTCACAGTGTGGTAAAGATGCAATTCGTGAGACTGACACAATGGATACTTTTGTTCAGTCTTCTTGGTACTTTCTACGTTTTTGTGCATCGCCTGAGACTTTAGAAAAAGCTGCGTTTACAAAAGAAGAGATTAAGTACTGGATGGGTGTTGACCATTATGTTGGTGGAATCGAACATGCTATTTTACACCTTTTATATGCCAGATTTTTTACAAAAGTTTTCCGTGATTTAGGTTATTTAGAATTTGATGAACCTTTTGACAAATTACTTACACAAGGTATGGTTCTCAAAGATGGGACTAAAATGTCCAAGTCTAAGGGTAACACTGTAGACCCTGATGCTATCATCGAAAAATATGGTGCAGATACAGCACGCCTTTTTATCCTTTTTGCAGCACCACCAACGCAAGAGTTAGAGTGGAATGACAGTGCAGTTGAGGGTTCACATAAGTTTATCAAACGTTTCTTTGACCGTTCATCGAACATAGTAAAAACTGATACTAAACCAAAGATAGACCATAGCTCTTTAAACAAAGAAGAGAAGTTAGCACGTAAAAAAGTGTATGAAGCACTTAAACGCAGTGAAGAAGTCTTCGATGAGCGTTATACATTTAACACAATGATTGCTGGAGTTATGGAAGCTATGAATGCTCTAAACTTACAATCAAATGCAGATGTATGGAGTGAAGGATACTGGATTTTAGCCTCTATAATGGAACCTGTAATTCCACATACTTGCTGGGATATCTCAAACGAGTATTTTTCTTTAAACAATCTCACAAAACAAGAGATACTCGAAGAGGTATTTATCGAAGATAGTATAACTTTAGGTGTTGCTATTAATGGTAAGAATCGTGGAGAGATAGAAGTTGATTTAACTGCTACAAAAGAAGAGATTTTAACATTAGCAAAAGAAAAAGTTGCAAAATACCTAGAAGATAAGACAATAGTAAAAGAGATAGTAGTTCCTAAAAAACTTGTAAACTTTGTTGTAAAAGGCTAAAATTGAAAAGATATTCACAATTTATCATAGTATTTTTACTGAGTTTTATAGTAGTGAGTATAAGTAATTGTGGATATAAACCAAGCTCGAAGTATGCTCGGGAAATACTAGGAAATAAGATAAGCACAAGTATAGTTATTTCACAAACAGATCCTGAAAATAGTGTAGTTGTAAAGGATGCTGTAGATAAGGCAGTAATAGAAGTTTTCCATGCCTCTTTAGTCAAAAAAAGGTATGCTACAACACATTTAGTAATAAATATGAGTACGCCATCTTATGCACCACTGCAGTATGACAATGATGGTTTTATTATCTCATATCGTGCTACAATAACCCTAATGATTTCTAGAGAGAGTAAAGATTTCAAAAAGAACTACACATCAGTAGGTACATATGACTTTTCTGTCGTTCCAAACTCTGTACTCACAGACCAAGAGCGTTTTGATGCTATTAAGTTTAGTTCATTTAAAGCTATTTCAGCATTTGTTGCACAAGTATCAGCTGAGGGTTCACAAGTAAAATAAGGGAATAAAATGACAATGCAAGCTATTATTAATAATGCAGTTAAAAGATTAAAACTAGAGGGAAAACTACTTACTCCGGACTTTTATGCAGAAGCATTTTGTAAAGAAGCCAAAAAAGCAGGAATGAATGTAGAAGATTGTAATCATTTAGAAAGATTTACGAAGTCTCTTAATCCTGAGTTTCAAAAAGATCTTAAAAATTACCATATCAAAACKGAGCATGAGTTTGTTCGTTTTGTTATCTCCAAACTTAATCGTACTAATCCTACTCAAGCGACACAAACGATAGAAGCCCAGAGTCTACTTACTAAAAGAGTACTTCAGGTTGTATCAGTGCTTCATAACAAAGAAGCATCACAACTTGCTAAAAAGACAATAGATATTTTGGATTCAGGGGCTAAAGCTGAACAAATAGATGCTTTTAGACAGAGATGGGTAAACTTTTTAACAACGTATGATGACACTTTTTTGCAAGAACTTAAAAGTTTAGGTAAGGTAGATAATGAGGACTTAAAAAAAAGTATAGAGGGCTTAAATATAGGTGATAATAATACAGGTATGGTTGAGAAGTCTTCTGTCCTTGAGAAGGTCTCAAAACTACTTGTATCATCTTTTGTACCCTCAATCGCTTCTAGTGTAAATGACACAATTGCAAACATCAGTACTAAAATACAGAAAAACCCTAGTTTACTTCTGAGTGATAGTATAGAACAAGAGATAAAAACTGCTATATCTCTGAGAATTGCACTTGATAAAGAGAGTGTAAAAGCGATGGTTGAGTCTATCGATGGTGTTTTAGATAAATTAAGCCTGCGTTTAATTGATATGATAGAAAAGTCAGATAGCTCAAATGAAGAGATACAATCTATCAAAAAAGACTTAGCAGCACATGCCTTAGACCCTGTAACAAACTTTAATATAGCACATAAAAAGCTCTATACCATTGCAGTTGCCCTAGAAGACAATACACAACTTCTGAGTCAAGATTTAAAAAGTCATGGTGGAGAGATAGATGCTCTCTCTAAAAAAGTTAGAAAGTTAGAAGAAGAGTTAGAAATTGCAAAACAAGAGTCAAAAGAGGACTTCCTTACAAAACTTTATAACCGTCGTGCACTTGATGACTTTATCGAGATAAAAGAGGCAGAATTTAAACGTTACGAGAGAAACTTTAGTATTGTGATGTTTGACCTTGATAAGTTTAAAGTGGTAAATGATACTTACGGGCACGATGCGGGAGATGCTGTTCTTGTCGCTTTTGCAAAGATACTCAAAAAAGAGTGTCGTACAGTTGATGTTGTTGGACGTTTTGGTGGAGAAGAGTTTATGGCAATACTCAGTGAAACAGATACTAAGGGTGGTGTGATATTTGCAGAGAAAGTAAGAAAACATGTGGATAAAGCTCGTTTTATGTATCAGAATAAACGTATAAGTGTGACTGTGAGTTCTGGTGTTGCTGAGAGAGCAAAACATAGCTCACTTACTGCTACAGCAAATTCTGCTGATGAGTATCTCTATATTGCTAAAACAAATGGTAGAAATAGAGTAGAGTTTAAGAAGAAGTAGTGTTAGAGACTTTTTTAAACAATAAACCTCTCTTTTATGATGAAATCGACTATACTCGTATGCCAAAAGTATATGAAAAAATAAAAGACAGACTAAAAATTCCTAAGATTATTCATCTTATTGGAACCAATGGGAAGGGCACTACCGGAAGGTTTCTTGCAACAGCACTATATAATCTTTCTTTTAAGGTGGGGCATTATACTTCTCCACATATTTCAGAGTTTAATGAACGCATTTGGCTTAATGGTTCTTGTGTAAGTACCGATGTATTAAACAGTGCACATAAACAGCTCCTAAAACTTCTCTCAAAAGAAGATGCAGACTCCCTTAGTTATTTTGAATATACAACACTGTTAGCGATGCTTATATATAAAGACATGGACTATGTCGTTTTAGAAGCAGGACTTGGAGGAGAATTTGATGCTACTGCTGTTTTTCCTAAAGTACTTACACTAGTAACACCCATAGACATGGACCATGAAGCTTTTTTAGGCTCAACTATAAAAGCCATCTCTACAACTAAGTTAAAGGCAGTTCAAAAGCATGCAATAATAGCGGATCAAAAGCATAAACAAGTATATGAAGTTGCACAAGACTTAGAAGAAGAGTATGCTGTATCAATCAAAGGTATTGATATTTATATAAAAGAAAAAGATAGAGAAAAAATTCTATTAATTGCTAAAAGTAATAATTTAGTGCCTTACCTGGTTGAAAACCTTTGCTTAGCTGTAAGTGCATTAAAGTTCTTAAATATAGAGTATAAAGTAGAAGATTTTAATAATGCTAAGCTTTATGGGCGTTTAACTCAGATAAGTGAAAATATTTTACTCGATGTTGGGCACAATACTCTTGCTGCTAAAGCTATTGTAAAGAGTTTAAAAGAGTTTAAATATACTTTAGTCTATAATAGTTATAAAGATAAAAACTATAAAGAAATTTTAACTGTTTTAAAGCCTATTATTAATGATGTAGAAATTATAAATATTGTAGATGAGAGAAAAGTGTTAGTTAATGTATTGCAACAAGTACTCGATGATATGAGTATTAAACATTCTCATTTTAAAAATATAAACAAAGATAAAAAATATTTAGTATTTGGTTCATTTAGTGTAGCTGAAGCTTTTTTAAAGGGGATGAGTGAATAATCATTTTACAATTACTATTCACGATGATAATGGTGTTAAACAGTTTAATGTACACCGTTTTGTAAAAAAAGCACTTCTGTATGCCTCTGTATTTACCCTAAGTATGATTTTTATCGCCGTAGCAACTATTCTTTACCTTAACCACAGTGTTGAAGTTATAGAACTTAAACGAGATGGTGTTTTAAAAGCTTACCAAGATATTAAAGAAACAAATTTAGCCTTACAAAGAAGTATGCAAATAACAAATAACTCTTTAGATAAAAAGAAACAAGAACTAGTAGAACTCTCTGACTCTCTCTCAGAGATAGAAGTACTCATTGGTCTTAAACCAATGGCAGAATCTTCTTTAGAAGAGAGAGTAAGTGCAACAAAAATTGACTCACAACAACGAGCAGTTTTAATGCAACTCATACCAAATGGATCCCCAATAGAGTACCACGGACTTACTAGTCGTTATGGGTATAGAACACACCCTACATTAAATAAGCGTGAATTTCATCGGGGTAGTGATATGAAAGCCACGATGAACACAGCCGTTTATGCTCCAGCAGATGCTATCGTAGAGTGGTCAGGTTATCATAAAAAGAGCGGGTTTGGGCGTTTAGTGATACTAGAGCATTCATATGGTTTTAAAACATACTACGGGCATTTAAACAAAACTGTGGTAAAATCAGGTGTATTTGTAAAAAAAGGTACACTCATAGCATATACAGGTAATACAGGGATGAGTAATGGTCCTCACTTACACTATGAGATCAGATTTATACATAGAAATGTAAATCCATTTTGGTTTATAAAATGGACACAAAAGAATTATGACGAAATATTTAAAAAGGAGAAAAAAATACCATGGCAATCTTTAATAATGGCGACAGCTCATCTAAGAGTACAAGCAACTCCAACACAACAATTATTACTGCAGGAGCAAAAATTAAAGGAGAAATAAACCTCTCTTGTAATTTATATATCGATGGTGAACTAGAGGGTACAATTAAGTCTTCTAAAGAAGTTAATGTTGGGAAAAATGGACATGTGAAGGGAAGTATTGTAACTGAGCGTTTAGTAGTTCAGGGTTTTATTGAGGGTAGTATTGACGCAAAAACTGTTGAGATTAAAGCTGCAGGACATGTAAGTGGTGAGATTATTTCGAGCGAACTCATTATAGAATCAAAGGGAGTTTTTGAAGGGAATTCTATAGTAAAAGATGCAAAACTAGCTCTTGCAAAAACAAAAGTTTAATGTCACAAACAGCACTATTTAACTACTTTAAAACACAAAACAAAAAGCCTCTTGAAGTCTTAATCTGTGAAGATGCTAAAGAGGCAGAAATACTAGAGAGCGTAACACAGTATTTCAAGCAAGATACAATTGTTTTTCCAGATTTTCGCGCTAGTTATGGAGATGACCTTCGTTCTTACAAAGAAGAGCTGCATGAGCTCTTCTTTGCTCTTTCCTCGTACTATAAAGAAAAGCAAAAACCACTAATCATATCACCTCTAAAAACACTTCTTTTTCCTTTACCTAAAGAAGAATTATTTACAACAACTACACTAGAGTTTGCTGCACAAGTTGACCTGAAATCATTTAAGGCACAGATGCTCTTTTGGGGATATACCTTTGTAGATATGGTACAAGTTGAGGGAGAGATAAGTCACCGTGGTGATATTTTAGATATATATATTCCTGCAAGTAAAAATCCTTTTCGTATCTCCTTTTTTGACACTGAAATAGAGCAGATAAAAGCGTTTGAGCTTGAATCGCAAAGAACCTTAGGTGAGGAACTAGATGTTATAGAGATACGAAGTGCTTTTTAYTCHYTAGRTGAAGAGGCTTTTAATGCCTTAAGYACTAAGGTTGAAAAHAGCGAGTTTGATGCTATGAGTAAGGATGTCTCTTCTCTCGGATTTTGGCATTTAGATGAKAAATCTGAGAATTTCTTAGAGAACAAAACTGTAAAAYTTAGYARAAAYCTTGATAGCCTTTTAAAAGATGCTTATGGAATAAATAATCCATCTATYAGTAGAGAAAGTTTTGATTTAGAAATTCTCCCTCAMAATGATGATATAAAAGAACTAGTAGTAGCAAATGCAGAGCATCTKTTAAATGTACATAGAGATAAAAAGATAACKGTCATAGCAGCAAACGCAGCTACHATTAAACAAGCTGGTATTTATGACACTTCAAATATCACACAAGTTACTGCAGGTTATATTTTAAATATTTTAACGCCTGATGAAATGGTTATCTCACTTAACAAACCTGATAAAAAACGCAGACGTAGAAAAAGTGCAATTTTACTAGATGACTTAAAAAAAGGTGATTATGTTGTTCATGAAGATTATGGTGTAGGAATCTTTGACTCAATTGAGCAGACAGAAATTCTTGGTGGCATAAAAGATTTTATAGTTATCAAGTATGTGGGTGATGATAAAATTCTTCTACCTGTTGAAAACCTTGAYTTTATAGATCGTTATATCGCCAGTGGAGGTTCTACCCCAGTACTTGATAGACTGGGTAAAGGAAACTTTGGAAAACTTAAGGCAAAGGTCCGAAAACGTCTGCTTGAAATTGCAGGTCAAATTGTAAATACAGCTGCAGCACGTGCTCTTATAAAAGCACCAAAAATAAATCTAAACAAATCAGAACTTAAAGACTTTCAAGCACTTGCAGGATTTGAGTATACACAAGACCAAACAAACGCAGTCAAAGATATACTAGGACAAATGTCTACGGGAAATATCATGGACAGGCTACTTAGTGGTGATGTAGGTTTTGGTAAGACAGAAATAGCTTTAAACACAATTTTTGCAGCCTTTAAGTCTGGGTATCAGTCTGCGTTTATCGTACCGACAACTCTTCTCTCAGCTCAACATTGGCGCTCTTTAGATGAGCGTTTCTCTGAGTTAGGAATTCGGTATGCAAAACTCGATAGATTTGTAAGCACTAAAGATAAAAATGCTATTATAAAAGGTTTAGCATCAGGAGAGATAGATACAGTTGTCGGGACACATTCTCTTTTTGGTTTGGAGTTTAAAAAACTCGGAGTTGTGATAATAGATGAAGAACATAAGTTTGGGGTAAAACAAAAAGAGAGCATAAAAGAGTTGTATCATAATGTACACTTACTCTCAATGAGTGCGACTCCAATACCTCGCTCGCTGAACCAAGCCATGAGYTCTATAAAAACTATGTCTCAGCTCCTTACRGCTCCRAGTGAACGCCAAGGTGTGAGAACCTTTGTAAAAGAGTATGAAGAGAAACTTATAAAAGAGGTTATTTTAAGAGAACTTCGCCGTGGTGGACAGGTTTTTTATGTGCATAATAGTATTGACCACATGCCTATCAAACTAGGTGAATTAAAAGCCCTTCTTCCAAACCTGAGAATTGTTATGCTTCACTCCAAAATCTCAGCCGTACAGACTGAAAAAGAGTTACTAAAGTTTGAAGCAGGCGAGTATGACCTAATGATAGCAACGTCTATCATCGAGTCTGGTATCCATATGCCTAAGGTAAATACTATTTTAGTAGATGGTGCAGATAGGTTTGGTATAGCCGACTTACACCAGCTTCGTGGTCGTGTTGGTCGTGGTAGTGTAGAGGGTTTTGCTTATTTTATAGTGAAAAACAAAGAGGTATTAACAGATGAGGCTAAAAAACGTTTACTTGCTTTAGAGTCTAACTCATTTTTAGGAAGTGGTAGTGTTTTAGCACAGCATGACTTAGAAATTCGTGGTGGCGGTAACCTTATAGGTGATGCTCAAAGTGGGCATATCAAAAACATCGGTTATTCACTCTATCTAAGAATGCTAGAAGATGCAATAAAAGAACTTTCTAACACTCAAGAGGGTGAACGTGCGAAGGTAGATATAAAACTTACTATAAGTGCATATATTTCTGATGAGGTTGTGACTGAAGATAGACTGCGTTTAGATATATATAGACGTCTTTCTCAGTGTGAGAGTGCTGTAGAGATATATGAGATAGAAGAAGAGATTATAGACCGTTTTGGTGAGTTGGACATGGCAACGAAACAGTTCTTTGAGTTAATGGTTATAAAACTTCTAGCACTTGATAAAAAGATAAAAAGTATCAGTAACTATGGGCAAAATGTAACGATTACTTATGCTAATGAAGCAAAAGAGACTATACAGTCTAAGAGTAGAGATGATGATGACATTATAAAGTGCACTCTATTTTATCTGCGTAATAATAAACCTAAGGTTTTGTAAAAAATACCCAAACTTAATGATAATCCCTGTTTCTACAACTGCTGTTGAAGCCATAGCATTTAGTATAAATAAAGATATTAGAATAAACTTCTTTAGTGACTTAAAAGAAATGCACACCTAATCCCAATAATTACACCTATCTTACAGAAAATGAAAGATAGAAATGAGTTTAAGTATATCAAAAAGTCCTATCTGCATTATTTAACACATGGAAAAAAGTAAACTTAGATATAATTCTAAAAAAAGAAAAAATATGAAAATAGCATTTATCGGAGATATCGTCGGTCGTCCAGGTCGTGACATGCTTCAAAAGTATTTACCAAAATTAAGAGAGGAAGAGGGGCTTGATTTTGTCATAGTTAATTACGAAAATGCTTCACATGGTTTTGGTTTGGGTGCGAAGAACTGTAACGAACTTTTCTCATATGGTATTGATGTTATGAGTGGAGGAAATCACTCTTGGGATAAAAAAGACATCATCCCTCTTTTTGATACGCATGAGCTACTGCGTCCGCACAACTATCCAGAAGAAGTAAGTGGAACAGGTTGTAAAACTTATGAAGTGCAGGGTGAGAAAATAGCCGTACTTAACCTTATGGGACACTATGGCATGCCGTATGCGGATAATGCTTTTCGTTGTGCACTGAGAGAGGTTGAGCGTTTAGAAGAAGAGGGTGTTCAAAATATCTTTATAGATTTTCACGCAGAAGCTACAAGTGAAAAGCGGGGTATGATGATGCTACTCCAAGGAAGAGTGAGCGCTATCATCGGTACACATACACATGTAAGCACTGATGACTTTCAAATAGTTAAAGGTACTGCCTATCTAACAGACATAGGTCTTACCGGATGTAGGGACAACGTTATAGGCATGGATAAAAAAGTACCATTAAAGAATTTCTTAACTGGAATGAAAGGGCATTTTGATATTCCTAAAAAGTGTAAAAGTATTTTACAAATTGCTATTATGGAACTTGAAGATGGAAAGTGTACTTCAGCTTATAAGATAAAACAGTTTTGTGATGGTAAAGTGATTAAGAGTGAGGCTTGGTTAGAGACTTAAGCTGCTGTAACCTTGAAGTAGTTGTCATTGGCAATATAAGTGTTGAGCATTTTTACTTTCATAAAAGCCTCTTGGCTCTCTTGTGCTTTTGGAGGAAGGTTTTTATCTAGTTTTGGTGTTTGGTTTATAGTCCCTTTTGGCTCTATCAGAAAAGAGAACATTTTAGAATTTTCTTCATAAGAGACTTTTGAACTACTCATAGCATTTAGTTTTGAAAACTTTAGTTTAGTGGTATTTTGTTTATTCTCTTGTTGATCTAAGAGTTGTCTATTGTTAAGTGCTTTGTAGTTTGAGATATAGTTTAGTGGGATTTTAGAGTTAATTAAACCATGTTGTTGTGTAGTTTGTAAAAGCTTGGATGCAAAAGATTCTGTCTTTTTTAGGGACGAGGTATCGCTATCGGTTTGAATCTTTTTTGTAACAGTTGTATCGGCATATGTACTATACGATGAAACAAACATGCTCTTATCCTATATGGTATACTCGATTATAAAGTAAATATACTTAAACTGTTCTTCCATTTTTGATACAATAATAAGAGATTACAAAGGTAAAATAGATGAAAAAGTTAAAAGATGATATTTTTTTTAAAACGATTATGATATTTATAGGAGTTTTTTTCCTTCTGTTTGTTATTTCTTATGCACTTTCTAAGCATTTTATTCTTTCTTTACCCTTGGGTAATCCACAAGTAATAGAACAGACACTAGATGCTTTTAACCTAGTATGGCTTAAAATATCACTCGTGTTTTTTACTTTATTGACTGCGACTTATTTTATTTTAAAGAATTTACGAAATAGGGTTTATGAGGATTTAGATTCTATATCTGAGTATATATATGAAATATCAGAAAATAAAAACTATGAAAAAGCTTTAAAGATAAAGCACTATTTAGAATTCCTGCAAATTGCTGTAGGAATTAAGAATATCATTAAACGTCTTGTGCAAAAAGATAAAAAGAGCTCTAAAAAATAGCAAAATGCAATACTTTTTATAAAACTAATTTTTATTGGTTATATTTTTAAAAATATAATAAAAAGAGCGATTGATGAGAGATTTTAGAGCTATTATAGTTAGGTTAAAAATATATTTATCAAATGATATAAAAAGAAAAGTCTTAGACAAAGATGTCTCAAGTATACTTAAAATAAATCAAGCAAGATTTGCAACAATGAAAAAACGTAATGTTACTCCCTATGAAGACATACTTCTATTTTGCGAGAGTGAAAATCTATCTTGTAATGAAATATTTTTTGACTAGATTTTTGACTGGACAGTAACTTTTTTTGCTTCAAACATCTCTATGGCACGTGCAACCATAGGTTCTTGTGTTATGTCAACTCCATTAGTCTCATCAAGAGGGGCAGGATCATCGCAATTAGCTACACAGCTAGTATTTCCACCCAATTCAGCATCTTCTATCATTGATGTGCTTTGTGGACCATCTACTGCAGTTGCAGGCTCTTGCATAGGTGTATGTGGGTCTTTTACTTCTACTGATTTTGAACATGTTATACCCTTTATCTGAGTTTGGAAACTAAAGATTTCTCTAACGAGTTGTTTGATAACACCATAACCATGCTTGAGTGCTTTTTTACACTCTTCATCAGCACAACTCTCCCATGTAAGTATATTGTTTTCATATGAAACAAAACTAATGTTTTTTGTAAAACACTCGCCTAACTCTGCATTTCTATCGCTTATTTTTGCAACTAGTGCATCAAAAGTTTCTTGATGAGGATTAATACTTATAATTTGTTCTTGGACATGCATTTCAACAGGAGTTTCTACAGCTTTTTGAACTACTTGATTAGCAACTACGGGGGCTGCCTCAGGTGTAGCTGACTGTATCTTGATAATTGGAGTTTGAGGTACTGTTATCTGTGGACGTTCTACATCTTTTTGAAATGACTCTATCATCTGGTCAATTTCACGAATACGCAGTGCCTCAACCATTTTAAAGAAGATAAGCGAAAGTACAAAACTACCATCGGCATTTACACTAAAGAGATACTTTGAGTCACTTAAAATTCTAAAAAACCTATCAAGAACAAGCGTTGAGAAAAGTGAGTCATGATTGTACATCTTCTCTTTTAAGTAAGCGATGAGTTCATCAACAACCATCTCAGATTCATAATCTTCGAGTATTTTTGTTTTCTCTACTAAAGCGCCGTAGTCTTTAGCAAAAACAGAATCAAAGAGCTCATCTATAAACTTAGGATCAACAAGTCCTAGCATATCTGTTACAGTTCTTACGTCTACATGGTTTTTAGAGTAGATGATGGCTTGATCAAGTAGGGTAAGTGTATCTCTAAGACTACCGCTACCACTTCTTGCTAGAATTTCTAATGCATCAGTCTCATACTCTATGCCTTCAAGATGTAAAATATGTGCTAAATGGTCTACTATCTTGTTTGTGGCTATGCTTTTAAATCTAAAGTGCTGCGTACGACTCAAAATTGTTGCTGGGAGTTTAAGAGGGTCAGTTGTTGCTAGAATAAACTTTACATATTCTGGTGGTTCTTCTAGTGTTTTTAGCAGGGCATTAAACGCCTCTTTTGTGAGCATATGTACTTCATCGATGATAAAGATTTTATATCTAGCAAGGGCAGGTTTRTAYTTTGTCTGCTCAACWAGGTCMCGRATATCATCTATCTTACGGCTTGAGGCACCATCCATCTCGATGATGTCCATATGTCGACCCTCGAGAGCCATAACACAGTTAGCACATTTACCACAAGGATGATGACTCATACCCTCTTCACAGATAAGAGCCTTAGCAAAAATACGAGCGGTAGATGTTTTTCCAGATCCTCTAAGGCCTGAAAAAAGGTAGGCATGAGAGAGTCTGTTTGAGTCAAGTGCGAGTGAAAGAGTCTGCGTAATAGTCTCTTGACCAATTAACTCATCAAAATTAGAGGGACGATACTTTCTTGCTAATACTTCAGATGCTGCTTTCAAAAATGACTCCGTATTTAATTGAAATCATTTTAGCATTTAATGCGTTAAAAGTTTCTATAACTACTCAACAACATAGAGCTGGTCTTCACTTAAAATCATTCTCGTATCGTAGATACAATCTAAATGTACCATAGTAGCCTCTGCTCGAAGTTTTGCAATGGCATCAACTAGAGCCTTTAAAGAAGCTGGTTTAGCATTTCCATTACTTCTTTTTACAACTTCATTTTCAAGTTTAATGATTTGAATTTTAAGAGTTTTTGCCATTCCCATAGTATGTTTACGAATTGTAAGAAGTTTTGTTTTTTGCTCTGGAGTAAGTGCTAAGTCTTCATCGTCCCAAAGTATTTTAACCATCATTGTAAGGTGAGGTAGTTTTCCTTGGATAAGAAATGGCTTTGCAGCTTTGTCACTCTGGTTTGCATTTAGTAAAGTGCTGCTTCCTGTTAAAAGCATARYMGCTGTTAGAAGTGTRAGTAGAGTTTTTTTCATAARAATCCTTAATAGTGTTTATATAATAGTACTATAGGTATGTTAAGGAAATGTTAACAATAATTTTAAAGTGTTTTAACTGTGTCTTTAAATATATCACCTCTTTGTGCATAAGAGCTAAATTCATCGAGGCTAGAWGCAGCAGGAGAGAGAAGAGCCACTTCATTTTTTTTGAGTTTTATACTTATCTCTTGTATAGCTGAGATAAGGTTTTTACACTTTATAAAGTCCAGTTTATATTCGTCTGAGAGTTTAGAGAGTTTGTCTTTGTTTGAGCCAATATTGTAGAGTTTGACTTTTTTGTTCTTTAAAAACTCAAATAGTTTTCTTAAATCTACACCCTTGTCATCTCCACCTAAAATAAGATGGATAAAAGAGTTTTCGTAGCGTTTAAGTGCGGCTAGACTTGCATCTATGTTTGTCGCTTTTGTATCGTTTACCCAGAGACGATCTTGTGCGTCACGAACTTCTTCTTGTCTATGTAGGTCTAGTGTAAATGAATTCATTCTTGCATAATCGACTCTGCCAAAAAGTATTTTATCAACAGCCATAGCGAGTAGRGCATCTRCGAGAAACGCACCCTTAAAKTTTACACGACTTGCGTCTATCTCAAATATCTTTGCTAAGTCATTTTCATCTTTGTAAGTTATGAGTTCTGCTCGTGTCTCTACATCTTTAAAAAGTTCAGGAACAATAGCCTTAACAGTACTTTTCATCATACTTAGAGGTTTTAGTTTATCTGCTATATATGCTTCTTCACTTCCATGCCAACTAATATGGTCAGGTGAGATAGGGAGCAGGGCATAAATATTTGGGGCAGCATCATTGGTATAGTGCATAGTAAAAGAGCTGGTTTCAAGTATCCAGATAGGTGCACYTTGATCTAAGTCTGCTAGAGGTACTCCGATGTTCCCMCCAGATTGTGCACCCTTATCAGMTAGTAAATGTTGCATCATCTGMGTAGTGGTTGTTTTACCATTTGTWCCGCTTATCCAGATTTTAAGATTGTTTACATCTTTAAAGTAGTCATACTCRCTTATRAGGTTTTTTGCTTTTTGGATAAGAGGATTAYTTGGAGGAATTCCAGGGCTTGTAATCTCAAGGTCTGAAAARTTTGGGTCAAACTCAGATGAAGGCCGTACAAAAGAGCCATGTACTCCTGCATATGGTTCACTGCATTTATCATCATAAAAGACTGCATTTTTTATGTGTTTTGCTAGAGGTTGCGTGGTTGTTCCATAACCAAAGATAGAGATTCTCTTAGACATCGAGCCACTTTTTAGCAGTTAAACGCAGAGCTTCAGGGTTTTCTGAAGCAAAAAACTTTAGACTAGGGTTCTCATACTGTTTATAAAAGTCAAACGTGTTCTCAAGGTACTCAACTATAGCGTCACCTGAGTGAATAAGTTTTGTATCCTCTCCGAAGTGCTTACTGAGTACTGGTGCTAGTAGAGGAAAATGCGTACAACCTAAGATGACTGCATTTGGAAYCTCAGTATCTSAAAAATAATGTTTGAGTGTTGCGTTTAGTATCTCGCCRTTTAGTATTTCTTCTTCAACTAAAGGAACAAAAAGAGGAGTTGCTTTAGCTTCAAGAGAAWSAAAGCCTTGGTTCTTTAAACCTGTCTCATAYGCTTTTGAGTTGATAGTYGCATGTGTTCCAAGGATTAAAACTTTAGAGTCTTTGTTGTGGAGTGCATTGGCCGTAGCAAGAACACCTGCTTCAACAACACCTATAACAGGACAGCTTGCACTCTCGTTCATCTCATCAAGGGCATAAGCACTCACACTATTGCAAGCGACTATAATCATATCAAGTTCAAAGTTTTTGAAAAATTCTACAGCTTCTATGCCGTAGCGAATGATGGTACTTTTATCTTTACTTCCATAAGGGACACGAGCTGTGTCTCCGAAGTAGATAATCTCTTCAAAGAGTTGGTGTTCTAGGAGTGACTTAACAACAGTTAAACCACCGATACCACTATCAAAAACACCAACTTTCACGGGTTTACTTATCCGTATTCATACTATCAAGGAACTCTTGATTTGTAGCTTTTTTACCCATAGTAGTATAAACAAATTTAAGTGCTTCAACTTCGTTATCTTGTTTATGAATCATCTGTCTAAGAATAAATACTTTTTGTAAATCAGCCTTAGCAATAAGTAAGTCATCTTTACGAGTACCTGATTTAAGAATATCAATTGCAGGGTAGATACGTCTGTCAGCGATTTTTCTATCGAGAACAACTTCCATATTACCAGTACCTTTGAACTCTTCAAAGATAACTTCATCCATACGGCTACCAGTATCTACAAGTGCAGTTGCGATGATGGTAAGACTTCCACCACCTTCGATGTTACGAGCAGCTCCAAAGAAACGTTTAGGTTTGTGAAGAGCATTTGCATCAACACCACCAGAGAGTACTTTACCACTTGATGGCGTTACAGTATTGTAAGCACGAGCTAAACGAGTGATAGAGTCTAGAAGAATAACTACATCTCTACCCATTTCAACACGGCGTTTTGCTTTTTCAATAACCATCTCAGCCACTTTAACATGGTTTTTTGCAGGCATATCAAAAGTAGAAGAGTAAACCTCACCCTTAACACTTCTTTCCATATCTGTAACCTCTTCAGGTCTCTCATCAACAAGAAGAACTAGTAAGTCTACTTCTGGGTGATTATGTGAAAGACCATGAGCTATCTCTTTAAGTAGTTCTGTTTTACCTGAACGCGGAGGTGCAACGATAAGACCACGTTGCCCTTTACCTATAGGAGAGAAAAGGTCAAGCATACGACCTGTTAAACCTTTTTCTCTGTACTCTAGTTGAAATCTTTCTTCTGGATAAAGTGGAACAAGGTTTTCAAAGAGAGGACGTTTTTTAGACTCTTCAGGCGGAAGATCATTTACAGCTTCTATTTTGATCAAAGCATAATATCGTTCTTGATCTTTTGGAGGGCGAACTTGACCCGTTACAACATCACCGTTTCTGAGGGCAAAACGTTTGATTTGAGTATTTGAAACATAAGCGTCATTTACAGACTCGTTAAAACTCTTATCGATAGAACGGATAAATCCATATCCATCTTGCATGATTTCTAAGATTCCAGAAAAGAGAACAAAACCACCTTGTTCTGTCTGAGCCTTTAAAATCTCAAAAATAACATCTTGGCGTTTAAGCTCTTGAGGATGCTCAACTTTTAACTCATCAGCAATCGCGATTAACTCTTCAATGCTTTTTGTTCGTAACTCTTCAATACTTGAACCTTTTACAGGTGTATGCGTGCGTTTTGAATTGTTGTTACGGTTGTTGTTATTTTTTTGCTTTGTATTGCGGGGTTGTTGTGAATTAGTTTCACTCATATAAGTGTCTGCCTTAATTTTTGTGATTTTGTGGAACGAAGTAAAAAGGGTCTAATGCTTTGCATTTTTCTTGTGGTATTAGCATTCTTGCTTTTACATGAAGTTAACTAGAGTTGACTTCTTTTAAGTTGTGTAATTTTACACTAAGTAAAGCACTAAAGTCAAGTTTTTAGCTTTTGAGATTACTAATGCTACCTACAACAGCGGAAATATCGACCTTTGCTTCATTAAGTGTTTTTTGTGTTCTCTCTGCCAGTTTACGTACTTCATCTGCAACAACTGCAAAACCACGACCATGCTCACCTGCACGTGCCGCTTCGATTGCAGCATTTAATGCGAGTAGATTTGTTTGGTCCGCTATGTCTGAGATAGTATCTAAGAGACTAAAGTTATTGACACTATTCAAAGATAGAATACACATAATTACCTCTAATAATAGACCAAAAAAACCTCCAAATAAGTTTTTTTATGGTTTATGAACAGTAGCTTAAGCTTGAAAATAATATGATTTTTTAAATTAAAATTGCACTTCAGATTTAAATTATGATGAAGGTCTAACATTGAGTAATAGGATACTTATAGGGCAGTATATTATTTATCAGATAAAGTTAGGAGTATCATTCGCAAAAAAGATAATATCACCTTCTCTCGTCACTTCCCCAAGTTTCACTACAATCTTAGATTTATCTGTAAGTAAAATTTTTTCAGGAACAGTGAGCTCTTTTTTAAACTGAATAGTATTTAACTGTCCTGTAATGATTGCGATATCAAAAACATTGTTAATCACATTGATTAGTTCGGAATTAAGCTCTTTTGTGCTTTCCACAAGCCCTGGAGTTACAATCACTTTTCGTCCATTATGGAGTGAGCAAAGGCGTATTCCTTCCAAAACCCCATCAATATTTCCATTATATCCATCATCAAGTATCACTTTCCCTCCCGCATCAATTCGCTCTAAACGATGTTCAACACTTCTTAGATTTTCTACTGCTTGCACAATCTCATAAGCATTCATCCCCATTTTATCAGCTATTAAAATTGCTGCATTAATATTTATAGTCTGAAAGTTGCCCAAAACTGATGTATGAAAATGGTGTAGTTTTCCATTAATTCTAAGATCAAACTCCGTTCCTTCTAGTGTTGCATTCGTATTTAAAACATTATCTCCAAAAAAAGTCACTTTTTCATATGATACATCTGTAACAGATGTATGGATAAATGCATTTTCTAGTCGGTCTGAATGAATAAGTTCTAATTTTGTTCGCTTAATACACTCGATAGTTTTAAAATATTCCAAATGTTGCGGTCCTACTTTACCAACAACAACAATCTGAGGCTGTAAAAGCTGACCAATTTCAAAGACATCCCCTTCTAAACGTGCCCCTGCTTCACAGATATAAATCTGTGTATCAGAAGGAAGAAACTGATTAATATCTTGGATGATTCCCCCTGGTGTATTAACACTACGTGGAGTAGCATAAACTTTATATTTTTGGCTCAATAATTGTGCTACAAAGTTTTTCATCGATGTTTTACCATAGCTTCCAGTGATACAAATGATGGTTAGATTTTTTATTGAGGCGATTCTTTTCTTTGCTTTGTATTTATAGTATACAAACAAAAACTTTTCAATTCCCCCTGAAAATAAATATGCAAGAGCCAATGGTAAAAATAAACAATAAACAGTACTAATCTCTTTTGATACAAATAAGTAATTTAATATAAGTGCCCAGAAGATTAGTAAAATCAAAAATCGCTTTACACGCCAAGTTATTACAAGCTTTTTGTCCAAGCGACGATGCCAGAAATATAATAAAGTGATATATCCACTAACTATATAGATCCTATATGTATCGACAGTATAGTACAGTATAAAAGGTATAATAAAATAAACAACATGCCACCATCTTTTATGATGATGTAAAATAACACGTTTAATGCGGTAATCATACCATTGTAAATTAGTAAGTAGATACCATCCCAATGCTATTACAAATGTTATATTCGTGATGAAAGGTAATAATTCCATCTATGTATTTGCCTTTTTAGAGGTACTATTAAAACAATAACACGGAGAATTATCCATCCTTTAGTCGCCAATCTATTGTTTGACCTGCACGTAGTGGCACTAGAATATCCGTACCAAGCATGATGTTATCTGGTACTGTCCATGATTTCTTCAGCAGTGTTATGTTATCCTCGTTGTGCGATATACCGTAGAAGTTGGCACCATGGAAGCTGGCGAAGGCTTCTAACTGATCGAGTGCACCTGCCGCCTCGAATACCTCGGCATACAACTCAATTGCCGCATGTGCTGTATAAATACCTGCACAACCACAATTCGACTCCTTATCTTGACGTGCGTCAGTGCCAAGGAAAAATTTTGGATTACCACTCGTGGCTGCGGCGACAAGTGCCTGACGATGCAGTTCCCGTTTCAAGACTGGCAAACAGAAGGTATGAGGACGGATTCCTCCTGTGAACATGGCGTTTCGATTGAGTAACAAGTGGTGTGCCGTAATGGTCGCTGCTACATTGTTAGGTGCAGAACATACGAATTCCACCGCTTCACGTGTAGTAACATGCTCTAGCACTACTTTTAACCGAGGGAAATGCTTAATAATTAGCCGTAGGTGCCGCTCGATAAATACTGCCTCTCGATCAAAGATATCTACTTCACTATCCGTCACCTCACCATGCATCAATAGTGGCATCCCCACTTCTTCCATAGTCGAAAATACCTCTATACAACGAGAAAGATCCGTAACACCAGATGCAGAGTTCGTCGTTGCACCTGCTGGATAATACTTTACTGCATGTACGAAACCACATGCTTTAGCATGCACAATTTCTTCTGGCAATGTATTATCTGTGAGATACAATGTCATTAATGGTTCGAAATCTAGACCTATGGGTAAAGCTGCAAGAATACGCTCTCGGTAGGCACAAGCATCTTCCACTGTACATATTGGTGGATTAAGATTTGGCATAACTATAGCCCGTGCAAATTGCCGTGCCGTATCCAGGAGTACCCTTTGCATAGTCTTTCCATCACGTAGATGTAGATGTAAATCATCAGGACGGGTTAAAATTAGTTTACCCTCCTCACCTAAATTATAACTTTCTGTACTTTTCATGAAATGTCCTCTCTAAATATTTATTAAAACTGAGCATATGTCTTAGTTTTTTCATTACCACGACCAGCTGCACGTTGGAGTCGGTCACATAATGCATGGCCGACTCCGATTGCTTCAGGCATCACAGCTACAAGTACCTGTAAATTAAGATGATCAGCTTGTCGTAAACGCTGATACAGCTCATATGCCTGCTCCTCAACACTTCTACTAAAGCTTAGCCAGGTCACATTTTTTGGAAGGCCAGTTAGTCGATGTGATGATAATAAGCCTACTCTCTGACCTCTCTCATGCCACTCTTTTACTTGTTGTACAGCATCCTCTCGTGAAGCTAGGATAACCAGTGCTTGGGGAGCATAATGAGAAGGCTTACTCCCTGGACAGGATATTGGAATATTTGATGTCCCAATCACTGAACTAGTCAGGACATCTATTATAGCCTGCTCAGTAATCTTACCTGGACGGAGTATCCTTGCTTGAGATGTAGACAAATCAATAATTGTTGATTCAATCCCAATAGAACAGCGTCCACCATCCAACACCATATCCACTTTATCTCCAAGTTCTTCGTGTACATCCTCGGCTGAGGTTGGACTCACTCGTCCATAGCGATTGGCAGATGGTGCTGCTATACCACCACCAAAAGCATTCAGTAGTGCTAAGGCAACTGGATGATTAGGCACCCGCAGAGCTACTGTATCTAGACCACCTGTTACTTCGTCTGGCACATCGTCCAGACGAGGCAATACTAAAGTAAGCGGTCCAGGCCAGAAAGCTTCTGCTAATTGCCATGCAGCCTTAGGAATATTTTGTGCCCACTTGGCTAGTTGTCCAGCATCAGCAATATGTACGATGAGAGGGTGATTTTTTGGTCTTCCCTTCGCTGTAAAAATTTGAGCTACAGACTTCGGATTACGTGCATCTGCACCCAGACCATAAACCGTTTCAGTAGGTAATGCGACAAGTCCTCCCTTGTGAAGAATACTTGCAGCTTGATTAATACTGGGTGTAGGAAATTTCTTCATGGATTGCAATACTGGCAAAAAGCAGGATTCGCATGTGTGCGGTCGATATTCTCGATTGTGACACGATACATACATTTGCAACAACCATAAATTTTGGCACGAATCTCCTGGGTAGGTGTACTGCACATCTCACATGGTAAGCCTGTGAGGTACTCAACAATCCAGTATCCCGGTGCATTACAGGCAGGACAAGTGGAAGAAAGCTTTTGTGCCAACTCCTCTGCTGCTAAGCGGATGTTCTCCATTCGCATGGGGTTTGCATGAGCACGCATATCTGTTTCGATAAAGATACGATTGTTTTGGGATTGATTAAGTGCCCAAGAGAAAGCCTTTTGCAAATCAGCCCAGTCAGCTATTCCTTTACGGATACGAATATCCTTCTCATTTTCTGGACGTACTACTAAGCGATGTTTAGGGAACCCCGCTTGTTTAGCGAAGACCTTGATCTCCTCCCAGCTCCCTGTGAGCATCTGCGCAAGATTACTTTTCCCCTGTACCATAGCAGTAATTTCTAGATCATGCTCGTCGTCAATCCATATCAAAAATTCAACATTCCAAGGAAGCATTCCCGTAAATGGATCTGGCCCAAATGAACCTTCACTAGCTAGACCAAGAGGTAAGCCCGAAAGTTGCATTCCAATACGTGCCTTTTTTCGTGCCGCCTCAATTTGCATGCCTGCACGCGGAATATCACGTGTGAAAGTACCAAGAAGGTCTGTATCGTAGCCAATTACCCGCTCAACCCGACAACCAAGTGCAAAATCAATCACTGGTGCAATTACATGCTCCTTTTCGTGCTGAGTGAGCAAGGCCACCCGCTGATTCTGATAAATACTAATCCCATTTGATGTAAACTGCATAATTTTACTCCTTATCCATTTCTTGATATTTGGCATCTTAACAAATTATAAATATATTACTACCCACATCAGTAATATCATCTGCAGTTGTTAGTCCATATCCATCTATATCTTTGATGACAGTGTACCCACCTATATCATGTTTTTTGAAAATTTTTAACAGTCTCTTTTAATAGACTGACCCAATAATGAGTTCAATTTTTTTCATATTCTTATTCCCAAAATGTTGTTATCATAAAATAGTTCATCTCCACCATGGAGACTAATCGCTATAAGTAAGTAAAGAGAAAATAATTTAGGTAATGGTTGTGGTACTGTTAATTCTGAATTTAAAGAAACTGCAAGTATTCCTAAAAAAAAGAATAATACGGGTAAGTTTAACATATTTTGTAAAATTATATTAATGTTTATGATTGGGGCTCCTTTATGCATATTCATGGCGATACCTCCTAATTTAGTCAAGAGGAGGCATCGTAAAAAATATATATGGCTAAAAGTAGATATCCTTTAGCTATTATAAATAACTTCCCCTAAAAAGGGAAAGTATTATTTATTCACCTTGCCCAAGAGAATAAGCACGCTCACCATCTTCAAATGCATAAAGGTTCTCAGTTTTAATTACTTCAATACCAGCTGCATCAATTTTATTCATCATATCAGTGATATCACCATTAGTGATTATATTCCCTTGTGTTTTGTTATAGAAACGACATCTCCAGTGGTCAGTAAGAAAAGTCTCTGGATGACCATTTGGATATACTTTTTGACCACGATTAGAAATCATTTTAAGTGCTATATTAGTACCTTTAGTAAGCTCAACTAATTTGTCCCCGATAGTGTTTGAATCACAATCATTTCTAGTAAAGATATCAGAACCAATAAGATTCATTTTTGTGTCTCTTACTTTTGAAAGAGTAGGTTTTTTGATTTTAATTGCTTTGTCATACTTTACAACTTCTAGAGTTAATGGTTCTTGACCAAGTCTCTCAATAACTGCATCAGCAAACTCTTTAGTTCCAACTTCTGTATGTGCTTTACCTTCAGCTTTAAGTTTACGTGCAAGGTCATAAGTAACTATACCGTCTTCGATTGTTTTTAACCAAGCATTATGAACTTTTTGGGCAACTTGAGGTTGACCAGCTTGTACCATCATCATAACACCTGAAAGTAAAAGTCCAGATGGATTCGCTTTGTTTTGACCGGCATGACGTGGAGCAGAACCGTGAATTGCTTCATACATTGCTATATCGTCACCAACATTAGCACCAGGTGCAATACCAACTGAACCAGTCATAAGTCCAAGAATATCAGTTGCAACATCACCATAAAGGTTAGGCATTAGAACCATATCAAAGTCTTCAGGCCCATCTACTAGTTTAGCCATACCGATATCAATAATCCAATCATCAGCTTGAATTTCAGGGTAGTTTTTAGCTGTTTCATAAAATACTTTCACAAAAAGTCCATCAGTTATTTTCATAATGTTATCTTTAATCATACATGTGATTCTTTTTCTACCATATGCTTTTGCATACTCAAATGCATATTGACATATTTTCTCACAACCTGGTCTTGTAATGATTTTAAGACACTGAGTTACTTCTGGAGTTTGTTGGTGCTCAATACCTGCATATAAATCTTCTTCATTCTCACGGATAGTAAGAACATTCATCCCTGGATACCTTGAAGGTATAAATGGATTATAAGAGATAGCAGGACGAACATTAGCATAAAGACCTAATGTTTTACGAATAGTTACATTTAAACTTTTATATCCACCACCTTGAGGTGTTGTAATAGGTGCTTTAAAAAGTACTTTATTCTTTTTGATAGAATCCCAAGCTTCTTGAGCAATACCAGAACTGTTCCCTGCTAAATAAACTTGTTCACCAACTTCAATGTGTTCCCACTCTACATCTGCCCCAGCAGCATCAAGTATTCTAATACTTGCATCCATAATTTCTGGACCGATACCATCACCACGTGCTACTGTAATTGTTTGCTTTGCCATTCTTATTACCCTTTTGTAATTTATTATTCGTAAACTCTATAAGTTCATCGTAAACTATCTAGAATCCATATTTGAAATGGTTTCCACCTAAACACTTGCATTTCAAAATATATATTGAAAATCCTGTTTTAAATAAACATGCCGAAATTATATTACATTTTAAGATAAATCTCTTCATATGTTTTGCTAAAAATTATAYCTATTCTTGTTATATAGTTTTTCTATTATTGTTAAATATAATTACTATTATTGTTATAATTATTCTTAAAATTGATAGGAAAATATTGGAATTAATAGCATATATCTTAGGTTGTAAACTATTTATTTATAACTGACCTTACGGACTTTTAAAAACAAAGAAGATAAAATATACTATGAAAACAGATTACCTAGAACTCTACACAGACTACCTAATCAGCAGTAATGGCTATGCAACAACAGGCTTATCCGATATGATGGATAATGAAGTTAGCCATGACCAAATAACAAGATTTTTACTAAAAAATGAGTTTAACTCAAAAGACTTATAGAAAGAAGTAAAACCAACTGTACGAGAAGTAGAGAGTGAAGAGGCATGTCTAATTTTTGATGATACTATCCAAGAGAAGAAGTGGACGAAAGAGAGTGAAATGAACTGTTATCATTTTGACCATACAGTTGGTAAAACTGTAAAAGGGATAAACCTTTTTAATGCACTTTACTACAGTAATGATGTATCTATACCTGTCGCATTTGAGATAGTGAAAAAGCCTATAAGATATAGTGAATTAAAAACAAAAAAAGAGAGAAGAAAATCAGATACAACTAAAAATGAACTTATGAGAGATATTATCCAAACGACCATCAATAATAAACTAAAGTATAGCTACATACTGATGGATACATGGTTTACATCTCAGGAAAACTTTGAGTTTATTGAGAAGAAAGAGAAAAAGTTTATAGCAGCAATAAAGAGTAATAGGCTCTTTGCTACTAGCCTAGAAGAAAAATATAATGGAAAGTTCCAAAGAGTAGATTCATTAGAATTATCAGATAAGCAATCTATACGAGGTTACCTAAAAGGATATGATAAAGAAGCCCTAATAGTCCGCCGAATCTTTAAAAACAAAGATGGTAGTATAGGTATATTAAATCTGGTATGTAGTGATATCACTCTTGATGGTTCTACTGTCTCAACAATCTATGAAAAACGATGGAAAGTTGAAGAGTTTCATAAGTCTATAAAACATAACTCAGCTCTTGCTAAGTCACCTACAAAAACAGTTAGAACTCAAAGTAACCATCTATTTATGTCAATATTGGCATTTTTAAACTAGAAAAGTTAAAGATAAAACACCAACTTAATCATTTCGCACTTAGAACTAAGTTGCTTATCAAAGCTAATCAAGTTTCATTTATGGCACTTCAGAGGCTTAAGGCTTGTTAAAGGTGCGTAATGTCAGTTAATAAGTAAAGATTAAAACCTTATGGGTAAGTAAAAGCTCAGCTCAAAACGCTTGTCGTCAGATAGATATTTATTCTTTTTATAAATGGCAAATGGTGGTTTAGTTGTAGTTTCGTATTCACTATTTGGTAACCATTCGGTATAGAGCCAATGCATAAACGGTAAGAAATCACCATCTGTTCCTTCTATATCAAATTGAGCATATGTACCATTAGCAATTTTAAATTTAGGCAATCTTTCACTCTGTGATGTAAGTTTCTCTGAAACTTCAATACAAGCGACATATTGACACTCTTCAAGATGAGTAACTGATGGGTTGTCGTGAAATAATGCAATATGCCTATAATTTTTAATATTATTACGATATGTCCAAGTTTGGATCTTTTGCCATGTCTGTTTAATCGCATCGTTATAGCCATTATGCCTAATGTAGAAAGCTTCTATTTGTGGCATTTTAACAATAGTTGCCTCAATATTGTCATAATTGGCAGTTGAGTCTTTTGCTTTTTGTGACTTTTCAATTATATTTTGTGAATATCTTTTATATCCATCTTTTTTCCATTCAGTAGGAGTCATTAAAAATCTTTCCTTAAAAACTCTAATAAATGACGTTTGTGAACTATATCCACATAAGGAAGCTATTTCTGTAATAGTCGAATGTTTATTTGTTAGTAATAGAGTAGACGCTTTTTGAAGTCTTATTGATTTAATACTTTGATATATATTTCTGCCGAAAATTTCTTTAAATATTTTATGCATATAAAATTTACTTATGTTAAAGCTTTGGGCAAGTTCGTTCATATTTATATTTGTATCAATATGTTTATAGATATAGAACAGTATGTCGTTGGATATCTTTGTTTTTTTATTAAGTGTTTCTTTTTTCATAATTCAACTATAGCAAAAAAAGTAAACATCGCTTCTTAAACTGAATTTTAAATTATGGGCTCCTCCATCGCCTATAATGAACCCATAAAACAGAAACAGTAAAATCAGTTTTCTTATTCTAAAAATGTCCCTTGCATTTGATAAAAGTGCTGTTGTTCAAGAGTACAAAGATGAAATAGAGAATGAAAAAGACTGAATGGAAGAGAAACTAGCGGATGTTTGAGAACTATTCTCATTCTTGGAGTATCTAAGTGAAGCTGATTGCTCATTTTCAAAGTCAAGTTTGATGACATCACCGCTTGATGTTTGCATCGCGATATTGAGTTCATTTGAGCGATAAGTATCTAATCCGTAAGAGATATTCATAAGAGTTCCCTAATATGTATTTATTATTCTTTTATATCGACATAAAAAGTAAATTGATGCGGCTACACTAATTCATACTTAGAATATTTAGTAATTCTGAGATAAAATATCAGTATGAATAAGGATAAAAGTAAGATGAAAAACAGTAAATACACCAGAGAATTTAGAGATTCTAGTGTTCAGTTAGTGATAAATTCAGACGAGTCAACTGCAAAAATTGCCAAAGATTTGGATGTTAATGAAAAAACGCTTTATAATTGGGTGAGAGAATATAAAAAAGCCAATAATATTCCCATCATGTCAAGAGGTTATTTAACTACTGGAAATGGAAAAAACAACAACAAAGAAACTGTAGAGGAAGAGGCAAAAAGATTGCGTGCAGAGAATAAACTACTTAAACAAGAAAGAGACATCTTAAAAAAGGCAACAGCGTATTTCGCCAAAGAAACTCTATGAAATACGCATGGATACAAGAGTATTCAAAAGAGTTTCAAATATCTGTAATGTGTAAAGTTTTCAAAGTTGACAAGTCCAGTTATTACCATTGGATAAAAGCTGGCTGCATCGTTAAAAAAGTAGATAAAAAACTCAATGAACTCATAGAAATAATTTTTGTTCAGGGACGACAGAACTACGGCACAAGACGCATCAAAGATATGGACTTCTTGTCTCAAGACGACGGATAGGCACTATTATGAAAGATTTGGGGCTTGTTGCAAAAACTAAAAAACGATATAAAATCAATACAACAAATTCAAATCATAATCTACCAATTGCCCCAAATCTCTTAGAGATAGATTTTTATGCTTCGATTCCTGATGAGAAATATGTTGGAGATATTACATACATTCCAACCAATGAAGGCTGGCTCTATTTAGCCACCGTCATAGATCTGTACTCCAGACGAATAGTCGGCTGGTCAATGGATGACACCATGAAAGTTTCTCTTGTAAATGATGCCTTAAATATGGCATTAATAAGCCGAAAACCGCCAAAAGGTTTAATCTCGCACACTGATAGAGGCAGCCAATATGCTTCATATGCGCATAAAGATTTATTAAAGTAATATGGTATTAAACAGAGTATGTCACGTAAAGGAAATTGCTGGGACAATGCAGTAGCCGAGAGCTTTTTTCATACATTAAAAACTGAGCTTGTTTATCATGAAATTTATGATACAAAAGCTCAGGCTAACCAGAGTATTTTTGAATATATCGAAGTTTATTATAATCGTCAGAGAATGCATAGTTCAAATAACAACTTGTCTCCTGTCGAGTTTGAAGAAAAAATGATGTTACAGGTTGAAACAGCAGCTTAGATATATTTGTTCTGAGTATGATATAGGGTTGACATATCACTTTTTTATGTCACACTCTTATACTACTAAAACCCTCTGCAAAAACCAAAATACTGCAACACTCCCGATCATATATGCAAGTAAGAGTCTATAAGCATTTAAGCTAAGTCTTAAAAACTTCTCTATAAGAAAAAATAACACTAATAAAATACCGATAAAAAGAAGCTGTCCTATTTCAACTCCTAGATTAAAAAAGAGAAGAGAGGGAACTATGTCATTTGGTGAAAGTCCTATTTCTTTTAAAACAGATGCAAACCCCAAACCATGTATTAGTCCAAAAAATGAGGCTATCAGCCACGGGTATTTTTGTGCAAGATAAATTTTACCCCTTGAGTCATACACAATCTCAGCCGACACAAAAACGATGGATAATGCAATAAGAACTTCAACTAAAACACTAGAGACAAATATGATGAATACCTAAGTCAATATAGGTATAAATGAGTTGTAAAAAACCAGACTGATAGTTGATGAGAAGTTCACCTGTCTGGAGTAAAATCCTTTGGATACTAGCACCCCCATCTAAAAAAACTAACTTAGATATGAATTCAATTGAACTACTGTCTAAGTTCTTTATTGTTATGACTTCTTTATCTATAGATTTTTGAGTAGTAAACTCTAATTTTTATAAGATTTTCTTTAACAAACTATCATATTTACTAATATATAATAGCTGTAATTAAAGATTAATTAAAAAAGTAACTTTTACCTTTGTTTACCCTTGCAAAATGGAAGTCAATACTCGATAAAAGTCTGCTATCAAGGTAGTGAATATCACTTGCATCTTGTTTTATAAATATTGCAAGTCTCCAGTTTTGTATATCAAGTATAAGAGATTCAATTGATACACGTAAACTGCTTCTATGCTCATCACTTAAGTCGTTTACAGCTGTATTATAGAGTAGGGCACTCAGTACTTTTAATGTATTTGATAAGTCTTTAAACTCAAAAAGGCTAGCTAATGCTTTTGCATAATTATTAAAAAGTCTAGATAGTTCTGTAAGTATTTCTGTTGTCAGGAGTTCTGCCTTATGAATACTATTTATAACATCTTCTTCAAGCTCACTACATTCTGCGATTAAATCATAATCTATATTTATCTCTTGTATATATTGAGCTGCACTGATAGTTGTACATCTCACAGCATTTATTGTGCATGGTGTTTCTTTTTGAATGATAGAAAGTTTTATTAGAGACTCTTTATATTTATCTATAAACTTATCTTTAAAAAGATAACCTTGTATAAAATCTACACCTATCTCTTTTACAACATCTAAATCATTTTGTGTCTCTACCCCTTCTAGCACAGTGTGTTTATTTGATAGTTTTGCATATCTTACTATACCTTTTGCTACTTCTATATAAGCTCTGTTTGTTTGGATAGTTCTTATAAAATCCATATCGAGTTTTATTGTGCTGGCTCTATGAAATAAAGAACTTACAAAAACACTATTTGGTTTTGAGAAATCATCATAAGCAAAATCTACATTTGACTCTTCCAAGCAGTTCATAAAATGTTCTATATGCACTATATTCTCATCATCAGAATTTTCTATAATTTCGACTACAATATTAGTAGTTGAATTAAAGAGTTTAATCCAATGCATAATATGCTTGGGTTTAGTAGCTACATCGGGGTCAAGGTTTATAAATAGTTTTTTACCCTTAGGTCTATTTTTGATTTGATATGTTTTTATAACGGATTCTACATCAAAAAATAATTCTAAATTTTTGTGTAAACTTTTAAAAAATATATCTGGTGCAATTGCTTTTCCTTCATACTTAAATCTACTTAACGCTTCATAACCAATAATATTCATATTCTTTATATCTACAATAGGTTCATAAGAAACCCCATAATCCTCATTATCCATAATAGATTTAATAATTTTTTTTGTTAATTTCATTGTCTCTCCATTTAATTTTAAGAATTATATAGTACAATTCTTAAAATTTAATAATGATTATCAAAATTGATAAAAAGGAGTAGACCTTGAGACTGAGTGACATAAAAATAGGTAGTAGGTGCAAGATAATAAATATACAAAATAATAAAGCACTCAAGTATAAGTTTATGGATTTTGGTATAAAAAAAGATACAGAGATACTCGTAGAACATATTTCTATATCAAAGTCTAATATAACAGTGAAGGTTAAAAACTATACAGTTGCATTAAGAGATTATGAATCGGCTACACTAGAAGTAAGTGCATTATGAAAAAGATAAGAGTGATACTGATAGGTGAGTCAAATGTTGGAAAAACATCACTTATAAATCTACTTGGTAATAAATACTTTAAAGTAAGTAATTTTTCAGGTACTACTGTAGAAAAAAATATTGCAAGTTTAAAATATAAAAACCATGAAATAGAATTTATAGACTTACCAGGGATATACAGCATAGATGAATATGCCCAAACAGAAATAAACCTACTTGTAAAAAGAAAAATACAAGAGAATAAATATGATATCATTTTAAATATAGCAAGTGCTACTATCCTCGATAGAAATCTTAACTTATCTATGGATTTACTCGAACAAAAGTCTAAGCTTATTTTAGCGATAAATATGATAGATGAGTTAGGTGATGCAAGTATCAATTCTGAGCTTCTATCAGATATTTTAAATATTGATGTGATTCAAATATCTACAAAAAACAGTACAAATATCACTCCTCTTTTAGATACTATAGTTAAAGTCTATTCTGAGGACCTAAAGATAAATACTTTTAAGTATCCAAAAGCTTTAGAACAAGAGTTAAATATGATTGAGTCTTTTTTATCAACAAACTCAAATTATCTTACAGATAAAAGTTTAGATGTAGCCTTAGCTTATATTGGAGTGAAAAAGAGTGAGCTAAAGGATAGATATATAGCTATGAAACTTTTAGAGAAAGACACAGAAATAACAAAAATTGTTTCTTTTCTTCATTTTTATAATCCTTTAAAAAAACTATTAGATAATGCTCGAAGTCGTATATATAATTATTATGATACACAAGATTTACTCTACTTAAAAAAAGAGCTCAAACAAAATTTAGCACACTCTTTATTTTTACAAACTACTGAAAACTTTGTGCACAAGTCAACTTTAACCAATAAAATTGATAAATTATTAATTAGTAATCTTAGCGGTATAGCGATATTTCTTTTTATCATGTGGGTAATATTTGAGAGTACTTTTTATATTGGCTCTATCCCTATGTTATATATTGAAGAGGGATTTAATATCTTAGGAACTTTTCTTGGTCCACTCATAGACTCTCCTAACCTAAAAAGTCTTATTATAGGTGGAATACTACCAGGGCTCTCTGCTGTTATGATGTTCTTGCCAAATATATTGATTTTATTTTTAGGTATCACACTACTCGAAACTACAGGGTATTTAACAAGGGTAAGTTTTCTTCTTGACGGTGTTTTACAAAAGTTTGGTCTGCATGGTCAGTCAATCATCCCTTTAATAATTGGTTTTGGTTGTACAGTACCCGCTTATATGGCTACAAGAATGTTAGAAAGTAAAAAAGATAAACTTATTACACTATTTTCTTTAGGTTTTATCAGCTGCTCTGCAAAACTACCTGTGTATGTTTTGTTTATTAGTGCTTTTTTTAAACCTTCTGCCTCAGGAAATATTTTATTTGGGATTTATATATTTGGGGTTCTTGTAGCACTTCTAAGTGCTAAGTTCTTGAACAAAACTATTTTTAAAGCCTCTAAAGAGACTTATATTATGGAACTGCCACAGTATAGACTTCCATCTTTTAAACTCATATATATGAGTGTATGGTTAAAGTCCATTTCTTATGTTAAAAAAGCGGGTATATACATCACACTTATATCCATGCTTATTTGGTTTGCATCTAGTTATCCAAAATATGATGTAGTAGATTCAAATACAAGGTTTTACAAACTTGAGCATAGCTATTTAGGACAGTTGGGTAAATCTTTAGAACCTATTTTTAAACCTTTAGGTTTTGACTGGAAAATGTCTGTCTCTCTTATGTCAGGAATGGCAGCAAAGGAAGTGATAGTATCTACTCTGAGCATTTTATATGTAGTAGAACAAAATAATAGTAATAATAATGAGTTAATAAAAAAACTTCGAGTAAGTATTGATTTTGCTTCGGCTGTCTCTTTTATAGTCTTTATCACTTTGTATCTTCCATGTTTTGCCGCTACAATTGTTTTTACCAAAGAAAGTGGAGAAATAAAGTATTTATTTTATTTAGTGTTTTTCACACTCTCTTTTAGTTGGTTGGCTTCATATAGTGCATATAATATAGTGAGGATGATGACATGAAAATGTCTACTGCAATAAATATCTCAATAATTATATTTTTAATTATTGCCACTATTTTAATTAACTATAGTTTGACAAGTTTTGCAAATGCAATTACTGTTAGTGCTAGTATAGATGATAAAGTATTTGAATACAGTGTAGTGTTTTTTATCTATTTTGCTTGTATTTTACTTATTTTGCGTGTTGAAGTATATCTTCTTTTCATAAATCCAATTACAAAAATAAAGAAATATATACACAGTTTAAAACACAAAAATGATGGGAATAATAACAAAAAAAGTTTATCTTGTATAGGAAAGGAGTTTAAGGACTTAGTTGAGCTTATAGAATGTCTAGATAAAGAACTCCAAGAGTTGTCAATGACGTTTGAGACAAGTGTAAAAGAGAATACACAAGAGTTAGCACTCTCAAATGAAAAACTAAATGAAGAAAAAGAGTTTGCACATAAAATAATTGATAAACTCAGTGATATAGTCTTTGTTATAAAAGATAATAGTTTAGTAAATGCCAATAATAATTTTTATAAGAGATTTAAAAACTTAGAATCTTTTCTAGAATGTTCAGGTCATAGTAAATTTGTACAGTGCCTAGAAAAATGTGAATCATGTAAAGAGTACTTAAAAGTTGATGCACAACTTTTTTCAGTAAATATAGAGTTGTTTAATGAAAACTACTACATCGTAACACTCATTGATATGACAGCCTATAATGAAAGTATAAAATATGCGCAAGATCAAAATCCACTCACAAAATTACCTGGAAATGAATCTATAAAAAAATATATGTATTCACTCTTAAAACTGAAAGAACCAGCAGTAATTATCTACTTTGATTTTGATAACTTTAAACCATTTAATGACAAGTATGGTTTTGAGTTAGGAGACAGAATGATTAGTAGTTTTGCAGATATATTAAAAGCTAAAGAGTGTACTTACAATGTATTTAATGCTCATATTGGTGGGGATGACTTCTTTTGTAGTATAAAAGAGCCATCAGACACTGCAATAAGCATGGTAAAAGATGTTATCAATAGTTTTACACTTAATGCGAAACAATTCTATTCTAAAGAGGATATAAACAATAATTGTGTAATGCTAAAAGATAGAGAAGGTAATGAAAAAAGCTTTCCACTTTTGAGTGTTAGTGCTGTAGTTGTAAACATTGCTCCAAACTCACAGCAAATTACTTATATAGAATTGACAAAGATTATAGCTTCGATGAAAAAAGTATCTAAGATGTCAGAAAATAAATTAGCTGCAGTATCAGTTATAGCCTATGCCGAGTACTGTAGTAAAGAATAGTACCAATCTTCATTTAAAAAATCTCTATCTTCGATAATAGTAATTTCAACTCTTTGTAGTTTTGTAGATACATTTATAGACTCAATACACTCTTCTGGTATGTTAAGTGTATCTAGCGCATAATCATACGACAAGTCGCATATCTCAAAATCTTTCCATGTATATTGGTCATCTAATTCGTTGATTATAAAATATGTTGGCATATAGTTTTCCTTTTATTTGAATTACTTTGAAAAGTAGGGTGTTATTTGCTCTATCCATGTTGTTATACGGTCATCACTGAGCTCTTCTTGGGTGTGCTCATCTAGTACTAAACCGACAAACTATCCATCTCTAAGAGCAGAGGAGTCTTCAAAGTTATATCCATCAGTGGGCCATGTTCCAACTACATTAGCACCATTTTCTAAGACTTTATCATAGATAATACCCATGGCATCTAAAAAGTTTTGACAGTACTGCTTTTGGTCACCAAGCCCAAATATTGCAACAGTTTTATTAAGAAGGTTATACTCATTAAGATTGGACATATAATCTTCCCAATCATCTTGAAGTTCACTCTTCCCCCAGCTAGGGATACCAAAAATAATCAAGTCATATTTATTTATTGCATCATCAATGCAGTCACTTAAGTTATTAAGATCTATACTAAACTCAGACATTTTTTCTTTAATTATTTTGGCTGTATCTTCTACTTCTCCTGTGTTCGTTCCATAAAATAGTCCTATTTTTCTCATATTATGCTACTTCAAGTGGCACAGCTATATTTTTTTATTGATACGACTAGATACTGCTTTGATAAAGATACTGTTCAGGTCAAGCATCATCTCAATTTCTTTACCATTAAATATAAGCTGAATAAGATCAATACAAGGGTGTGAATATCCAAGTAACATTTTAAATTCTGGATTAAAGTGTATACTTTTTGCTAGGTACCTCATTTTTGGGTGCTTACTCTGTTTAAAGTACTGGTTAAAAAGAAGAGAGTCTTCTTTATATATAGATACAATCTTTTGACTCTTTTGTGGTTCAAACTTATAAAATGGAAAAAATGAGAGTATTTTCTCTTCAAATATTCCAAGCAATGAGTGAGCAAACAATTGCTCATTTTTTAAGTCAAACTGTGACTGTGTTGAAAGGTATTGATTTATCATTGTGCAAAACATCTTGCGTTGACATGTGATTTCATTTACCATATATGTTTTAGGTAAAACTTCTTTGGTTGTCTGTTTATATTTTTCGAAACCTAATTTACGCATTATTTAGTCCTTTATTGATAATCGTTATTAGAATTGTACAGAGTAAAGCTTATATTGATATTAATTATCAATATAATATTATTTTAAGGGAACCCCTATTATAATATCGATAAGAATTATCAATAAGGAGTAAAACAATGTTTGATTTGAACAATAAAAATGACATAAGTAAGTTTACTGGCAAAGCGTGTTAGGCTCTTTGATAAATAAAATTTCTTGTAAGGAGCAAAATGGTTAAATTTATTACAATTAATACAGATGAAGATACTTAAATAAGTATGTATAAACCTAATGAAGCGTACATTTTGGCATACCTTGTACAGGGTTTTAGACAAAATAATATAAAAATACACTAAGCTGAATATTCTCCTTAATACGATTGCTTAACATAAAATTCAATATGCCCACATGTCATACATCATGTGGGTATTTTTCACTCTTTTGCATTAAACATTCAAATCTTCATAAAAATATCTTAAGAAATATATAATCTAAAGGTTGTATCATGTAGTTATAAAATGTTTTAAAATTAACAATGGAGTGCACCATGTTAGATTTAACTACGCTACAAGATATACCAATATATGTAGAACAAAATATTGCTAATCAGAGTTTTATGAACTATCTCAAAGATGGTCATTGGCAGAGTGTTAGTGCAGAGCAGTTCGTACAAAACATATATAAACTCTCTTTTGCATTTAGGATGGCTGGGGTAACCCAGGGTACAAATGTAGCTATCGTATCAAACTCATCACCTTCTTGGCTTATGGTAGATTATGCCCTGCAAGATATAGGTGCTATTAGTGTGCCAATGTTTGCAAATATATCCTCTGAAAATTTTATATATCAACTGGGAGATGCAGAAGTAGAGTTTATCTATATCGCTTCACAAGAGTGTTACGACAAAACGAAACAACATTTAAGTTCAATGAAATTAATCGTAACTCACAATATAGAGACTGATAATACAAATAGCATTGATTTTGAGACTTTTATGGATGTTCAAGCGAAAAAAAGTACAAATAAGATAGATAAAAATGATTGTGCAACGATTGTATATACTAGCGGTTCAACAGGTATTCCTAAAGGTGTTGAGTTAAGCCATAACAATATCATAACCCAGCTCAAAAATACATCTCTACTGTTCCCTCTGACGGAGAGAGATAGAACACTTAGTTTCTTACCCTTAGCACATATATTTGAGAGGATGGTGATGTCTTATTATCTTGTCTCTGGTATTAGTATCTTTTTTGTAGATGATGTGAAAAATGTCGGTAATTTAATGAAAGATGTTAAACCAACTCTAATGACAGTAGTCCCAAGAGTACTAGAAAAGATTTATATAAAAATGCATGATGCAGTAGTAAGTGTACCATTTCTCCAAAAAATCATACTAACCTTGGCACTAAGTGAAGCTGACAATAAAAATATAAAGAGTTCTACAATTTTTACATCCATATTTGACAARCTTGTATATACCAAGATGTTAGAAGCTTTTGGTGGAAATATGCGTTATGTTATCTGTGGAGGAGCACCACTCAGTAGACAAAGTGAACGCTTTTTTACAAACATTGGACTTGAAATTTACCAAGGTTATGGTTTAACTGAGACTTCACCTGTTATATGTGCAAATTCGCCTATGAGTAAAAAAGCTTATACATGTGGAAGGGCATATGAAAATTCTGAAGTAAAAATTACCTCAGATGGTGAGCTDTTAACCCGTGGTGATTCTATAATGCTCGGCTACCATAAACAARAGGTCAAAACTTCAGAGGCDATTGATACAGATGGATGGTTTCATACAGGTGACTTGGCTACTYTAGATGAAGATGGTTACATAAGTATMCAAGGRCGTAAAAAAGAGCTTTTTAAAACTTCCAATGGAAAATATATCTCAGCTATACRYATAGAACAACTYCTTACCCAAAAYAGATGGTGTRAYCATGCMGTAGTCATCGCAGATAATAAACCCTTTATCAGCGTCTTACTCTTTTTAGATATTCCTGTAATAGAAGAGTATGTAAAAGCAAAAAATATTTACTATGCAAATATAGATGAACTTCATGATTTAAAAATAATACAAAACCTTATACAAAAGATAGTCAAGCAGGCAAATAAACACTTGAATCATGAAGAAAAAATAAGGAAGTACTTTATAGTTAAAGATGAGCCTAGTATTGAAAATCATATATTAACACCCTCTATGAAGGTCTCACGTAGTGCTGTATATGAAAAGTATGAAGAACAGATAAAATCATTATATGGAGAAGTATTATGAAAGAGAGAATCGCAATAATAGATGGACTTCGAACTCCTATGGCAAAAGCCTCAGGGAAACTAAAAAATTTACAAGCAGAATCACTTGGTGCATTTATCGTATCGGAACTAGCTTTGAGAGTTGGTATAGACTTTGAGAGTTATGATGAGGTGATTATAGGGAATGTTTCACAACCTGGGCATGCTGCAAACGTAGCAAGGGTTATCGCTTTAAAAGCGGGTTTTAGTGAAAAAACACCTGCATATACAGTGCATAGAAACTGTGCTTCTGGTATGGAGGCTATAACAAGTGCAAGTGAAAAAATTTTAGCTGGTCGTGGTGAGATATATATGGCTGGTGGTGTTGAGAGTATGAGTAATATTCCTCTTATGTTTAACAAAAAGATGTCTGCGCTATATGAGGCTCTTTTTCGTTCAAAGTCTCCACTAGAGAAACTAAAAACATTGAGTAGTTTTACACCCTCACACTTAAAGCCCATTATAGGACTTATGCAGGGTCTAACTGACCCTTTAAGTGGACTAATGATGGGTTCAACTGCTGAAATATTGGCTCAAGATTTTGGTATAAGTAGAAAAGAGCAAGATGAGTATGCTCTTCTTTCACATCAAAAAGCACAGAGTGCACAGCAAAATAATATATTTAAAGAAGAGATAGCACCGATAATTTATGACGCATCAAAAGGTTTGTTTATGAGTGATGACGATGGTATCCGTTATGGACAGAGTATGGCAGCCCTCTCTAAACTAAGACCATTTTTTGATAAAGTAAATGGAACTGTAACTGCAGCAAACTCCTCTCAAGTCTCAGATGCTGCAGCAGCTGTTGTTTTGATGAGTGAATCAAAAGCAAAAGAGATGGGTTTAACCCCCTTAGGATACTTAAGAGAGTACACTTATGCTGGTTTAGATCCTGCAAGAATGGGTTTAGGCCCAGCATACGCAACCGCAAAACTTTTAGAGATGAGTAAAGTCACTATGAATGATTTTGAACTTATAGAACTCAATGAAGCCTTCGCTTCACAGGTTTTAGCAAACTTTGCAGCTTTTGAATCTAAAAAATATGCGAATCAACATCTTGGACGGACGCAAGCACTAGGCAATATTGATACAAATATTTTTAATGTTAATGGTGGTGCCATTGCCCTTGGTCATCCAGTTGGAATGACGGGAACACGTCTTGTTATACATACCTTAAAAGAGTTACGAAGACGAGGTGAAAACCTTGGTTTAGCAACACTTTGCATAGGTGGTGGACAAGGTGCRTCTATGATACTGGAGGTAGAGTAATGAAAGCTTTTAACTTAAGTATAAAAAATAAAATAGCGACATTAGTATTTGATATGCCAAATTCAAATATTAATATCCTAAGCATTGAAGTAATGAAAGAACTTGAGGGTATTTTAGACGAATTAAAAACTTCTAAAGATATTGATCTATTACTCTTTAAGAGTGCAAAAAAAGACATCTTTATTGCAGGTGCAGATATCGCTGAGATAAAAGCACTGCAAGATGAAGAAGTCTCTTATGAAGTAGTAAGAAGTGGTCAAATCATCTTAAGAAAGATTACTTTACTTCCATTTTTTACTGTAGCAGTTATTGATGGTGCTTGTTTAGGGGGTGGTTTTGAGTTGGCACTCAACTGYAACTACCGAATAGCCACAGAGAGTAAAAAAACAAAAATCGGTCTTCCTGAAGTAAACTTAGGTATCTTGCCTGGTTTTGGTGGCACGCAAAATTTAAAATACCTCATAGGAAAACAAAAATCCATAGAACTTATCTTAGGCGCTAAGTTGATAAATGGAAAAAAAGCACAAAAGCTTAAAATAGTAGATGCCTGCGTTCCAGAGGGATACTTAGACTTCAAAATAAAAAGTTTTGTAAAAGATATTTTAGATGACAAAGAGCGAAAAAAAATAGATGCTAGACGATATAAAGAGAACTTACTCGAACGCTTTGCTCCCGAGCTTATATACCGTTTTGCACAAAAAGAAGTTATCAAAAAAACTAAGGGTAAATACCCTGCTGCCTTAGAAGTTGTCAAACTTTTTAAAGAGACAGATAAACTCCCTATTAATGAGGCTTTATCTAGAGAAGCTTCTGCGTTTGCTAGACTCTGCGTTACAGATATATCTAAAAATCTCATCTCTTTATACTATGCTTCAGAGCGATTAAAGCATGATACTTTTGTAGATAAAGACATAAAAGCTCTCCCTATCACGCAAACATCGGTTATAGGTTCAGGTGTAATGGGTGGCGGAATAGTTTGGCTCTTTAGTAATATGGATAAGGCAGTCAGGTTAAAAGCAAGAAGTTATGAGTCAATAGCCACTTCATTTAAACATATTAGTAGCTCGTATAGGGCTATCATCAAAAGAAAACGACTCACAAAGAGAGAAGTTGAACTTAAAATGGGTCATATCTCGTACACAGACACTTATAATGGTTTTACGAATATGGATTTCGTAGTAGAAGCGGTTGTTGAAGATAAAGAGACAAAACAAGAGGTCTATGCAGACTTAGAAGAGTGTGTAAAAGCTAGTTGCATTATAGCTTCAAATACCTCTTCACTCTCTATCACGATGCTTAGTGAAAATATGAAACACCCTGAGCGTTTTATCGGAATGCATTTTTTTAATCCAGTACCTAGAATGCCTCTTGTTGAGATTATAGCTGGGGAGAAAACATCAGATGAGACTATCGCCACTGTAGTCAAACTAGCAAGAGATGCAGGAAAAACAGCTGTTTTAGTTGGAGACTGTGCAGGTTTTTTAGTCAACAGAATTTTACTCCCCTACATCAACGAGTGTGCAAGACTTTTTGAAGAGGGTGGCAGTATACAACAGATAGATAAAACCATAGAAGATTTTGGAATGCCAATGGGGCCATTTATCTTAGCAGATGAAGTGGGACTTGATGTTGGTTATAAGGTCTCAAAAGTTTTAGAAGAGTCGTATGGTAAAAGAATGGAGGTAGCTCCAATTTTGAGTAAGCTTATAGATATGAAACTTCTCGGTAAAAAAAGTAAAAAAGGTTTTTATCTTCATAGCGGAAAAGAAAAAACTGTAAACCCTTCATTAAAATCTTTACAATTTGCTCATAAAAAGTTTGACAATGATGAAATAATCGATAGGGCAATGCTTATTATGATAAATGAAGCTGCTCGCACTTTAGAAGAAGGCATAGTTGAGAATGCTTCGAATTTAGACATGGCGATGATTATGGGTACAGGATTTCCACCATTTCGTGGAGGGCTTTTAAAATATGCAGATGCAATGGGTATAGAAAAGGTTCATTTATCACTGCTTCACTTTGAAGAAAAGTATGGGAAAAGATATGCTCCATCAGAGCTTATCGTCAGTATGGCTCAAAATAAAGAAACTTTTTATAAAGGATAAGTGATGGATTTTTTAATTCCCAGTTTAATTACAATTATTTTACTTATTACTTGGTACAGAGGTATGTCGTTTTGGATAAATTCATTACTTCTCGCTACTCTTATATTTCTTGTATTTACACCAATAACACTCTTTTGGATAGTATATATACCAATAAATCTGATACTGCTTTTGCCTACACTGCGAACTAGACTTGTATCTGCACCACTTGTCTCTTTAATAAAAAAACTTCATCTTATCCCAAGTATCTCAGAGACAGAGAAAATTGCTCTAAGAGCTGGAGATATCTGGATTGATGGAGACTTTTTTTCTGGAAGTCCTGATTTTAAAAAGATTTTTAATGAATCTTATCCATCACTCACTGCTGAAGAAGATCAATTTTTAAATAAAGAAGTAGATGAAGTCTGTGCCATGACAAATGATTTTGAGGTTTTTGCAAAACGAGACTTAAGCCCTGAGGTTTGGCAGTACTTAAAAGACAATATTTTTTTTGGAATGATAATTCCAAAAGAGTATGGTGGGCTAGGGTTCTCAGCACTAGCTCACTCCTGCGTGGTACAAAAACTTGCCTCACACTCCCAAACATTAGCTATAACTACTATGGTTCCAAACTCGCTAGGGCCCGCAGAACTTATACTGCTCTATGGAACAAATGAGCAAAAAGAGTACTATTTACCGCGTTTAGCTGATGGTAGAGAGATACCATGTTTTGCACTGACAGAACCATTGGCAGGAAGTGATGCAACTTCGATATCCTCACATGGAGAAGTCTTTGAAATAAATGGAGAAATATTTATACGACTTAATTTTAATAAGCGTTATATTACTCTAGGCTCTATTGCAACAGTTATAGGTTTGGCATTTGTATTGTCTGATCCAGATGAACTACTTGGTAGAGGAAAAGACTTAGGTATCACTTGCGCACTAGTAGATTCTAGCCTTGATGGGGTATCGCAGGGAAAACGTCATGACCCTCTAGGTGTACCTTTTATTAACTCACCCATTAGTGGTAAGGACGTAGTTATAAAACTCGACTCTGTTATTGGAGGTTTAGGTGGGATTTCTCAAGGTTGGATGATGTTGATGGAGTCTTTGTCAGTTGGACGAGGCATATCACTTCCATCTACAAGTACTGGTGGGGTAAAACTATCAGCGGCAGTTGCAGGATCCTACTCAAGTGTTAGGGAACAGTTTGGCTTGGCTATATCGAAATTTGAAGGTATTGAAGAAGTTCTCGCTAGATTAGCTGCTAATGCTTATATGTTAGATGCCGCTCGTATTTTTACCCTTGGGGCAATTGACTCTGGAAAAAAACCAGCAGTTATTAATGCTATTATGAAGTACCACTCAACTGAAATCTTTAGAAAGTCCATAAATGATGCTATGGATATTGTTGGTGGTGCTGGTATATCTTTAGGAAATAAAAACTTACTCGGGCATGCTTATATGGGAGCACCTATTGGTATCACAGTTGAGGGTGCAAATATTATGACACGTACACTTATACAGTTTGGTCAAGGTGTCATTCGTTGTCATCCTTTTGCCTATAAAGAGATTGTAGCACTTGAAGCGGAAGATGTGGCTTCATTTGACAGTGCTTTTTTCTCTCATATAGGTTTCGCTTTAAAAAATATGCTTAAAATGACATTATTGAGTTTGAGCAGGGGTTATCTATACATACCAGTTTCAAAGGGTGTAGCTGCTTACTATGAGAGGAAAATAATATGGAGTAGTGCAAGTTTTGCTTTTTTAACGGACTTGCTTATGGCATATTATGGTGGAAGTTTAAAACAGCAGGAAAAAATTACAGCACGCTTTGGAGATATACTTTCGGCTATGTTCCTCTTAAGTGCAACGCTCAGAAGACATAAAGCCGAGAATAGTGAGAATGATGATTTTCTAAAATACATTGGAGATGAACAACTCCGTATCATAGACAATGCTTACAATGAAATAGCAGCCAATCTTTTTGGGAATAGCGTATTAAATATACTCTTTACACCATTTAAGTGGTATATGAGACTTAATTCTTTGAGTCCAGACGTAGATGATACTTTATCTAAAAAACTCTCAGAGAGTATAAGCACTAACTCAGAGATAAGAGATAAACTAGTAGAAGGGATTTACCACTCTAGTACCTATGAAAATATACAAGAGGCATTCAAGTTACATGAAAAAGTAGCACCGAGTATGAAAAAAATTAAAATAGCAATACGAAAGAAAGAACTGCCTAAACAAAAAATATATACACTCTTAGACGAAGCTCTTAAGTTAGATATCATCTCCTTAGAAGAAAAAAAGAATCTATTAGAGGCGAAATCTCTTCAAGAGAGTGTAGTGCAAGTCGATGGTTTTACACTTGAAGATTATTTTGCAAGAAAGGGGTAAAAAATATGAGAGATAGACTTTATGATGCATCACAATTTGTTTTTTCTCTTGTAGAAACAGCTATGGCAAACTCCATAACATTTAGTGGGGAAGAAAACTTAAATAAAAAACTACCAACACTTTTTGTGGCAAACCATTTTACAAGAATGGAGACATTTTTACTACCGTATGTCTTATATAAAAAACTAGATTTCCAAGTTCGTTCACTTGCTGACCACTCTATCTTTCAAGGAGTTTTAGGGGAGTACCTCTCAGCGGTTGGAACAGTGTCTACAAAAGACAAGGATAGAAATGAGAAGATATTAGGTGACCTGCTGACAGGTCGTACATCTTGGATGATATACCCTGAGGGGTCGATGATAAAAAGTAAAAAAGTTTTATTATCAAAAGATACTTTTCTTATCGAAGATGAAACTGGTTTACATGATATATTTACAGGTGCAGCAGTTGTGGCCTTAAAGAGTGAAATGTTAAAAACCAAATATCTAGAGTTACAAAATAATTGCGATATAGAGAGTATTCAAGAGTTTAAAGAGAAATATTTTTTAGATGATGCAGAAAATATCTCTTACTTCAATACACATATAGTACCTGTAAATATCTCCTATACTCCTATAAATAAGGGTGAGAATAAGCTTGCAGAATTTGCATATAAGTATATAGATGATATCTCTGATGCTTTGAATGAAGAGATTGATATAGAGAGTAACCTGCTACTGAATTCTCAGTTTCATATTCATTTCTCAAAAGCTATAGATGTAAAAGCTTATTTACTAAAAAGTAAAAGAGAATTACAAAAACTTAAGATTGATACTGATAATGCTAATCTTATTGAGAAAATGAAAGTTCCCTTTATAAACCTAATGATGGATGAGGTTTATAAAAATATACTCATAACTTTTGAGCATGTTTTTGCTTTGTCTTTGGAGTATTTAGAAGATAGATCATTTACATTAGATGAACTTAAAAGAAGGATTTATCTTATATCGAGAGAATTGAAAAAGTCAGCTACTTACCATGTGAGTAAGGATTTGCATGCAAACATATATACTCTTCTAAATGATGAAGCACATAAACTATTTGATGATGTATTTGCATTAAGTATCAGCGAAAATATTTTAGAGTCTATGGACAAAAACATATATAGAGTTCATGTAGAGAATTTTAAAAATGAGTATACATTTAATACTATACGAGTGAAAAATATATTAAGAGTTTTAATAAATGAGACGATGATATTAGAAGAGCTTCATAGGACAATAAAGTCTCAGATTCAAAAAGATTTAGCCCTTGTTAATAAAGAAGTCTTTTATACTATTTACAAGCGTGATAAAAAAGAGTTTAAATATGACTATAACAAGTTTTACTCAGTATTTGATTCGAAACCTAAAGAAGTTGGCGAACCATTTATACTTTATGATCAAAAAAATAGTATTGGCTGTGTCATTTCTCATGGTTATAAATCTGGCCCAAAAGAGATAGCACCCTTAGCTCACTACCTTTTTGAACAAGGTATTAACATATATGCTGTAAGGTTAAAAGGGCATGGCACTATGCCTGAGGATTTAAGAGATGTGACTTATAAAGACTGGTATGACTCTTTTGATGTTGGTTATGCCGCTCTTCGAGGAGTAAGTAAAAAGTTATACCTTTGTGGCTTTTCAACAGGGGGATTACTTGCCCTTCTTAAAGCATCCAACGTAGAAGGTAAAGTTGATGGCATTATATGTATAAACAGTGCCTTGTCTCTTCAAGACATCCGTGTAAAGTATATAGTACCAACGCTCAATATTTTAAATAACTTCTTATCTATGTTTAATGCAGATATGGACACTTATGAGAGTGAACCAGAACATCCTGATATCAATTATAAAAAGCATTACTTGACTTCTATAGGGGAGTTAAAAGAGTTGATTGATGTAGTCAATGAAAGGTTGAAATTTGTAACTGAACCAACCTTTATTATTCAAGGAGATAAGGACCCCATTGTTAATCCACAAAGTGCAGACCTTATATACGATAGTATTGCTTCACTTAAGAAAGAAAAGTATATTCTAAAGAGTAATAAGCATGTGATAATATTAGAAGAAGATATACGAGAGAGTTTTTTTGAGAAGATTTGTTCATTTATTAAGGAGAGAAATGCTTAGAGTTCAAGATTTAAATAGCCCCATATGCCATACGTCATATGGGTCGTCTTCTCTTTTTTTAGAAACTTTTGCTAAAATTACCTTATGAATAAAAAATATAAAATATTGATAACAAATGATGATGGTTATGAAGCAAATGGACTGCTCTTTTTAGTTGATGCCCTGCGCGAACTCGAAGATGTCGAAGTAACTGTTGTGGCTCCTGCAAATGAAAAATCTGCATGTGGACACTCTCTTACTCTTACAAGACCTCTTCGTTTCGTATGTGTAGGAGATGATTTTTATAAACTAGAAGATGGGACTCCTACAGACTGTGTCTATCTCTCTTTAAGTACAATGTTTGAAAATGAGAAACCTGACTTAGTTGTAAGTGGTATAAACCGTGGCTCTAACATGGGTGAGGATATAACATACTCCGGCACTGCTGCTGGAGCGATGGAAGGAGTTTTACATGATGTTCCTTCTATCGCTATAAGTCAAGTGATGGATTTTAGTGACCCTAGTGGAGATTTCAGACTTGCACAAAAAACGATAAAAAAACTTGTTACAAAAATAAGAGAAGGCTCATTTCCACTTCCTTCACGCCAGTTTTTAAATATAAACATTCCATCAAATACACAAGAAGCTGAGATAAAAGTAACCTATGCAGGATATAGACATTATGCAAATGACTCACATCTTCATCGTAATCCTAGGGGAGAAGAGTTTCACTGGTTGGGTCTGCACCCCTTAGACTTTTCATCTCGAGAGGGTAAAAGTGGTATGACTGATTTTGATGCAATTAAGTCTGGCTATATTTCAATCACACCTATCATGCTTGATTTAAGTGCTTATAAATCTATGCAAACATTAGAAGAGTGGCTTTAAATGGGGCAGTATGACCGTATAGAACTTCTTGTAGGAGATGACTTTTTAAAACTCCAAAATGCGAATATTATTCTTCTTGGTGTTGGTGGTGTTGGTTCCTTCTGTCTGGACTGCTTGTATCGGAGTGGTGTAAAAAACATAACTATAGTGGATTATGACACCTATGATGATAGTAATCAAAATCGTCAAATGTGGTCAGAATTACATGAGGGTGAAGTTAAAGTGGAAGCATTAAAAGAGCATTACCCTGAAGTGACTATCATAGAAAAACGCATAGATGAGCAGTGGGTCTGGGATTTTGATTTTGAGCCCTTTGATTTAGTTCTTGATGCTATAGATGATAGAAATGCCAAACTAGCACTTGCTCAAAAATGCTACAAAAAGCTTATAAGCTCTTTTGGTGGAGCAAAACGAATGGATCCTACAAAGATAAAAGTAGATGATATTTGGAAAAGTTACGGTGATAGATTTGGGTCAAAAATTCGATACGAACTTAAAAAACGCGGCTTTAAAAAGAAGTATAAGGTGATATTCTCATCAGAAGAAGCAAATATAAAAGAAAAAGGCTCTTTTATGGGAGTGACTGCTGCGTTTGGTCTGACTATGTGTGGTGAAGCGATGAAAAAGATAAGAGGAAAAAAGTAGTTGTTTGATTTCATGGATACAGACTGGTTTAACATAGGTCTTGAGATAGTCTTTGTGATACTTATCACTTATGATGTGAAAAAATACTTCCAGACTCGTAAACGCGAGTACATTATGAATATAGTTCTAACACTTGGATTTGCTGTCTGGACACTGTATCCTTACTATACTTCTTATCTAGGTTGGGAAGAGGAACAAAAAATGGTAATGATAAGTCACTGCTCAGAGACAGACAATTCAAAGTTATGCAAGTGTGTTGATGAAGCAACTTTTAAAAATTATACTCATGATGAATATATACTTATTGATAAAAATAGTACAGAATATAGTGAGTGGTTATGTGAGACAAAAGAGGAGTGCTTAGATGAGTCATGGTTTTGATTTAAACTCGCCTCTTGTTTGTGAGGGTATAATTGGTGATGGCTGTGGCGGTGGTCGTATATTTTTTATAAAAGATACGACTCTGTTTGCTTATGACCCACAAAGTAAAACAAATAAAGAGCTGTTAAAGGGTCTTGAGGGTATTAAGGCTATTAGTAAAAAAGGGTGTATTGTTACTCTAAGTTTTGAAGCTGAAGTTCGTCTTTTTGATTTGTCATCTTTGCAATCATAGATGAATGAAAAACATAGGAAAAACGACTACCTTTACCTAGTTCTGAATCAATATATAAATCTATGTCAGACTCATCAACGATGGACTTGACTATACACATACCTATGCCAAACCCACTTTTATAACTATCTTCTCTATAGTATTTCTCAAGTATTTTTTTAGGATTTTGAATACCTTGACCATAATCTATAATTAAAAGTTCAACATCATCTTCTTTTTGTTTTAAAAAGACTTCTACTTTTGTGTTCTTATTAGAGTATTTAATCGCATTGGAGAGTGTATTGTCGATTATTCTTTGTAACTTAGTGGTATTGAACTTAATGCTAACAGATACACTACATTCTACAGATAATGAAATGTTTTTAAGTTGTGCTATAAGTTCAAAGTAGATGATTCTCTCTTGAAGGTATTCATTGAGGTCAATGACTTCATCTTCATAGCGTACTCGATTTTGTTTGATAAGGTAGTCCATATCATTATAAATGGTAGCTAAGAGTTTTGTAGCAGATTTAATACGGTCAAAGTATTTATTTTTACCATGAATCTCATTAAAAAGGTCTACATTTACATTAATGATTGAAAGAGGAGTACTTATCTCATGCATAGACTCTTGTATAAAATCATCAAGTTTTTCATTGACTCTTTTAAAGGGACGTGAAAAACTATTTAGAATGTAAAAGGAGAGTAGAATTATGAGTATAATAATTCCAAATGCAATAGAGCTTACCTCTAAAAAAACATTAGTAAAGGATATTTGTGACTCTGTAATCAGGTATTCAGAGAAGAAGTATTTTTTTTGTGGTAGTGCTGTAATCAGATAACGTGTAGAATCACTTTTAAAATAACCTGTAGAAAATGAAGGTAACTCTGATGATATCTGTGTATATATTGGCGCAAAGTTACGTTTATATAAACCTGACTTTGAAGTACTGAAATTTGGAAAAGCAAATGTATCATCTGGGTGGTTACCAAAATTATCCATAGCACTAATGATATGAGACTGAATAGACTTTAATTCCATCTCTTGTTTTATCTCTTGCAGGTTCATTCTATAGTCTATGTATAAGTAGAGTGGGGCAAGTAGAATAATGGAGATTATAAAAGTATAAATAGATGTGTATTTGGTTACAAACTTTTGTTCATCAACTATCAAAACGGTAACCTAGTCCATATATGTTTTTTATCAAATTTTTTGGAAGTTTTCGCCTTAGGTTATTGATTTGCACACGTGCATTTGTTGCTTCGATATTATTTTTCCAGATCTCTTCGTAAAGCATATCTAAACTTACTATTTGGTTTTTATGCATCACAAAAAGTTTTAAAAGTTCTCTCTCTGTTTTACTTAAAGAGATCTCTTCTCCCTTATGAATTAAGCTGTAATTGATTATATTATAAGAATAATCAGTACAAAGTTCTACCAGGTTACTGCTTGTATTAAAGTAGCTTGCTTTTAAGGCATACTGGACTCGCAGTTGTAACTCGACAAGGTCAAAAGGCTTTTTTATATAATCACAACATCCTGTAGCATAACCTCTAAGCATTGCATCAGCACTCGAGAGGGAGGTTACAAAAATAGTTGGAATGTTTTTCTCTTTATTTACTAACTCTTTGCTTAAGGCAAAACCATTCCATTCTCCAGGGATATTTACATCAAGAAGTAAGAGGTCATAATTTTTTGAAAAAATAGCATTAAACGCATCATTACTGTTATCAAAGCTATCCACGCTATATCCCTTGGAAATTAAAAACTCCTCTATGCTCTCTTGGAGTACTGTCTCATCTTCAAGTAATAGTAGTTTCATTTAATCTTTCCTCTGGAGATATTTTTTGGACTTGTATCTAAGAGAAAAGATATAAGCTCATCTTTTGTATAAAAAAGAAGTTCTCTTGAGAGCTTTTGTTCTATATATACTCGATCTTGATTGCGTGCACAGTTTTTAAGAGTGAGTAACTCTTTAGTTGTTAAACTGTTATAAGGACTTAATTTTTTTTTGATAGAAACAGAGTTATAGATATCTTTTCTTGCATAGGTGAAAAAAGTATCAAGTTCGGTCTCAAATGCACTAAAAAGTTTGAGTCTCTTTTCTGAGAGAATCAAGATAAATGAACCGATATTTTCATCATCAGCATTTAAAATAGATTTGTAAAAGAAGACATATTTATCTTTTTTTACAAATCCATGATTAAGAAGTGTTTGTAGTTTGATTTTTTTTAAGATTTTTATATGATTTATATTTGCACCTTCATTAGCTACAATCATATTTGAAACCCTTGGATTTTTATCTAATAAAACTGCTTGTTTTTCATACTTTGCATCAAGAAGGACTAAAAGGCCTATACCGTAGTTTGAAAAATATCTTTCTAGCTCTCCAAACTTTTGTATGACTTCTAAAAAGGCAATAAACTCACCATCTCTAACTATAGGAATGGATGCGATAAGTACAAGACGTCTTGCTGCTACAAATGAGAGATGTGGAGAGAGGGTGTCTTTCACTTTTTGTAAGTCAGGACGGTTAGCTTTAACATTAACACCAGCATCCGCGTTGTCCCAGCTTCTTGCAAAAATAGTGTAGTCTTTTGAAACAATTTGCATTCTAAGTTGTGTACCACTAAAAGTCTCTAAGGTTTTCATATAGTTACGTAAGATGATATAACTCTTCTCTGCATCATTGGATGTAATTGCTTTTTGTAGTGTTTCATTTTGAGAAAGGGCAAGTGCAAAATTAAAAGCTTTCTCTTTTTCATTTGCAACTTGTTTGTTAAGAAGGTTTATGAGAACAGAATGTACTTTTTCTTCAAACTCTTGCTCATTTTTAATGTAGAAATAAGCTGTTAAAATTATTACTACCATTAAAATAAAAGCAAGATACTTTTGATAGAGTTTCATTACATCCCTTAAATTCATGTTCTCTAAAATATTACTGTTTTTTTATAAAAACTAAGTAAAACTACTTAATCTTTATGTATGAATATCCCTCATGTTGTAGATCAATAGTTTTTATCATATACCTCCAGATAGATTGGCTTGAATAAAACCCCATAACTTCGGTGTTTTACTTCTGTATGGTATTTTAACACCTTTTGGTGCAAGAAAATTAGGTTGATACCCTTGTAGTGCTAACCAGTCAACTGCGTTTACTGACGAACATGCCATAAGTAAAGCGGGTGATGTTAGCTTCCCCCTTTAAAGATAGTTCCATATTTCTTCCTCCTATGAAATATTTTTGTAGTTTAAGACAAGAGTGAAAAGAAAGTGAAAAAGTATTTTTTCATTTGTGTTTGCTGCGGTTAATTAACTCTGCTATAATTAGAAAACAATAAAATAAAAGAGAATAATTATGCAAAATATAGAACCTATGACACTGTTCGGTTACGAAAAATTACAAGCTGAAGTAAAAAATCTTAAAGAGGTTCAACGCCCTCAATGTGTAAAAGATATAGAAGAAGCACTAGAACATGGTGACTTAAAAGAAAACGCAGAGTACCATGCTGCAAAAGAGATGCAAAAGAATATTGATAACCGTCTAGGGGACCTTCAAGAGATACTTGGAAAAGCTCAGATAGTTGACCCAAAAGAACTCGAACATGCCAAAATTTCTTTTGGTTCTACTGTTGTTATGACAAATATGGACAGTGAGGAAGAAGTTACATATACTTTAGTTGGTGGCTGTGAATCAAATCCAGACATGGGACTTATCTCTTTTAACTCTCCTCTTGCTAAACAACTTCTTGGAAAAGAAGAGGGTGATGAAGTGAAAGTTCGTCTTCCGGGTGGAGAAAAAGAGTTTGAAATTGATGAAGTAAAATACGAAGAGACAGTTTTTGAGTGTATGACATAATGAGTGAAAAAATAAATGTAGGTATTATTGGTGTGAGYGGTTATACAGGTTTAGAACTTGTTAAAATGCTGATAAACCATCCTACATTTACTCTTGTGTATCTTGCAAATTCTACAGGGGAAACAAGTATAGATGAAATACATCCATCTCTTAGTGGCGTTTGTGAACTTAAAGTTGAAAAAGCCGATGTAGATACGTGTGCTTCAAAGTGTGAACTTGTCTTTTTAGCAGTACCTCATAAAACAGCGATGGCRTTTGTAAAACCATTTATGAAGCTTGGTACAAAAGTAGTYGAYTTYTCAGCTGATTATAGACTTACWCAAGAKSTTTATGAAGAGTATTACTGTCCGCACACAGATAAAGAAAACTTAGAGAATGTTGTGTATGGTCTCCCTGAGATGTATAGAGAAGAGATAAAAAAAGCTTCTTTAGTTGCTAATCCAGGATGCTTTCCRACTTCTGCAATACTTGGACTTCTTCCCTTTTTAGATAAACGTATCGCAGGTACTCCTATTATCATTGATGCTAAAACTGGAGTGAGTGGTGCTGGTAAAAAGCTGAGTGAAGTGACACATTTTGTAAATGTAAATGACAATCTTTTTGCTTATAATCCGTTTTTCCATAGACATGCACCCGAGATAGCTCAAAAACTAAACATAGATTTTGACGAGGTGAATTTTGTACCTCACTTAGTTCCGCTTACTCGTGGCATGCTCTCGTCTATTTATATCCAAACGCAGGGTGGATTTGATGCAGAAGAACTTGTAAGAGAGTACTATAAAAATGAATCTTACGTAAGAGTAAGTAAAAATCCAGTTGATATGAAAAATACAGCGGGAACAAATTTTTGTGATATTTATGTAAAACAAAAAGGAAATCTTCTTTTTATTTCAAGCAGCATTGATAACCTACTTCGTGGTTCATCGTCTCAAGCACTAGTAAATGCGAACCTTATGATGGGACTTGATGAAAACACGGGTATACCAAATATAGCATATGTCCCATAATATAGAACTCCAAGAGGGTGCTCTGATAATTTCAGATGCACATTACTCAACTGCGAGACCCCAATTTCTCTCTCTTGTAAAAGATATACATTCTAAAAAAATACCTACTTCTCAACTTATATTAATGGGTGATATTTTTGATGYTCTTTTTATACAAGTACCCAAAACACAAGATAATAACAAAGAGATAATTGAACTTTTAAATTTGATAAGTAAGGATATAGAGCTAATTTACTTAGAAGGAAATCATGACTTTAACCTTCAAGGTATATTCTTAAAAGCTAAAGTTATTTGCCTCAAAGAACAGCCTCTAATCTGTTCGTATAAAGATAAAAGAGTAGCTTTAGCTCATGGTGACTTTGATAATGGTATCTCATATAAAGCATATACTGCATTTATCCGAAATAGTTTGGTGCTTTTTTTATTAAACTTTATAGATACTCTGACAAACAACTTTATACTTAACAAACTAAATACTTACTTAGATGAAAAAGATGACTGTAAAGAGTTTATAGGTTTTGAGTCGTATATAAAAAATCGTCAATTAGATACATTTGAGTGTGAGTATTTTATAGAGGGGCATTACCATCAAAATAAGAGCTTTTCATTTCCTAAATTTAACTATATCAATTTAGCAGCTTTTGCTTGCAATCAAAGATACTTTACTGTAAAATCATTCAAAGATAATGAACTAATGATAGATGAAAACGAATATGTGGAGATTTAAAAGATGGATGATAATTCCTTAAAAGTTGGTTCCAATGAGATGGAACTTGTTGACTTTCGTATACTAAAGCAAGAAGAAGACTCAATATATGAAGGTATATATGGTATAAATGTTTCTAAAGTAAGAGAAATTATTCGTATACCACAACTAACTGACTTACCGGGAACACCAGACTTTATAGAGGGCATTTTTGACCTTCGTGATGTGGTTATACCTGTTGTAAACCTAGCAAAATGGATGGGTATTACAGAACCTGAAGAAGCTAAAAATAATTCACGAATAATTATTACAGAATTTAATAATGTATTGATAGGCTTTATCGTACATGAAGCAAAACGCATTCGTCGTATTAACTGGAGTGATATTGAACCGGCAAGTTTTATGAGTGGTTCGGGTGGGCTTGACTCAAACAAGATTACAGGTGTAACAAAGATAGAGGGCGATAATGTTCTTCTCATACTTGACCTTGAATCTGTTGTTCAAGACCTTGGACTATATTCTCCCGATGTTGACAATATCCCAGAAGAGTTAGAAACTTTCTCAGGAATGGCACTTATCCTAGATGATAGTGCCACTGCTAGAAAGATTGTAAAAGAAGCACTGACTAAAATGGGCTTTACTGTCGTAGAAGCGATGGATGGAGAAGAAGGCCTGAGCAAACTTGACGAACTTTATAATAGTTATGGTGAGAGTATTTCAGATCATCTAAAAATAATTATCTCTGATGTTGAGATGCCAAGAATGGATGGTTTTCATTTTGCATCTAATGTAAAAGAAGATATAAGATTTAAAGATATCCCAATAGTTTTTAACTCATCAATTAGTGATCATTTTAGTGAAGGTAGAGGTGTAAAAGCCAGTGGAGAAGCTTACTTAGTGAAGTTTGAAGCAAGCTCGTTTTATAATGAAGTTTCACGGGTTATACATGAACATAAGAAGGAGAAAGAATAAAGATGGATGAATTTCAAGAGATACTGCAGGATTTTTTAATTGAGTCCTTTGAACTTGTAGAAAAACTGGATGAGGACTTAGTAGAGCTAGAAAATACCCCAGAAGATTTAGAACTTTTAAATGGTATATTTCGTGTTGCACATACAGTAAAGGGTGCATCATCATTTTTAAACTTTGATGTTTTAACACACTTAACACACCATATGGAAGACGTCTTAAATAAGGCACGTCATGGTGACTTACTTATTACTCCAGATATTATGGATGTGGTTTTAGAGTCTATAGACCTTATGAAAGCACTTTTAGAAACTATTCGTGATACGAGTGCAGATGCTGGTATTGATGTGGCAGCTTGTGTTGCTAGACTTGATAAAATTGCAGGTGGAGATGGTGATACTCCTTCAGTAGTAGAAGCTCAATCTCCAGCTGCTAAACCTGTAGTAGAAGAAGTGGCTGCAGCCCAAGAAGATGATATTGACTATGATAATATGAGTCCCGATGATCTTGAGGCTGAAATAGAAAAACTCCTGAAAGAACGTCAAGATGAAGATAAGGCAAAACGTCAGGCAAAAATAGCTGCAGGCGAAGAAGTATTAGCTGCTCCTCCAGAACCTATTGAAGATGAACCAGCTACTCCTAGAGTTGAACCAACTCCAGCACCTGCCCCAGTTGCAGCGACTCCTCCTGTAACCGAGAAAAAAGAAGAAGTAAAAGCCGCAGCACCTACTAAACGTGCTCCAGCAGCTGTCGAGCAGACCATTCGTGTGGATGTTAAAAGACTTGATCACCTTATGAACCTTATTGGTGAGTTAGTTCTTGCTAAAAATAGACTTATTAAAATTAATGATGATGTTGAAGAGCGTTATGAGGGTGAAGAGTTCCTTGAAGAGTTAAATCAGGTTGTAAGTATAGTGTCCTTGGTTACAACAGATCTCCAAATAGCTGTTATGAAAACTCGTATGCTTCCAATCGGAAAAGTGTTTAATAAGTTCCCACGAATGATTCGAGATCTATCTAGGGAACTTAACAAGAAAATAGACTTAGTCCTTGCAGGTGAAGATACAGAACTTGATAAGTCAATAGTTGAAGAGATAGGTGACCCTCTTGTTCACATTATTCGTAACTCATGTGACCATGGTATAGAGACTCCGGATATACGTATAGCACAAGGGAAAGACGAAACTGGTACTATAGGATTAAAAGCATATAATGAAGGAAATCAAATTGTCATTCAAATAGATGATGATGGAAAAGGTCTTGATGCCGAGATGCTGAAAAACAAGTCAGTTGAAAAAGGTATTATTACTGAGAAAGAAGCTGATAGTATGAGTGACAAAAAGGCTTTTACTCTTATCTTTAAACCTGGTTTTTCAACTGCTGCCTCAGTTACTAGTGTAAGTGGTCGTGGTGTTGGAATGGATGTTGTAAAAACAAACATTGAAAAACTCAATGGTATGATTGATATTGACTCGGAGATTGGTGTTGGAACTTCTATAAAGCTAAAAATTCCTCTAACTCTAGCAATTATTCAAGCACTTTTAGTTGGTGTACAAGAAGAGTACTATGCTATACCATTAGCATCAGTACTTGAAACTGTTAGAATTTCTAAAGATGAAATCTATACAGTTGAAGGGCGTTCTGTTATGAGACTTCGTGAAGAAGTTCTTTCTCTTGTTCATATTGGCGATATTTTTGAAGTTGAACGTATTTTAGATGCGAATGAACATGCTTATGTAGTTGTTTTAGGTCTAGGGACGAGTAAAATCGGTCTTATTGTTGATACATTAGTTGGTCAAGAAGAGATCGTTATTAAATCTCTTGGTGATTATCTTAAAGGTATCGAAGGTGTAGCTGGTGCTACTATCCGTGGTGATGGTGGAGTGACACTAATCGTGGATGTTGTAGCACTCATGTCAATGGCAAGGGATGTTAAGTCAACGGTATTAAGTGAATCTTCTTCTACTGTTGTATCACATGAAAAAACTCAAGCGAGTGACTATACTATAATGATTGTTGATGATTCAAAAACTGATAGAACTATCATGAGAAAAGCACTAGAACCACTTGCTGTTACCTTAGTTGAAGCATCAGATGGACAAGAAGCACTTAAGATCTTAAAATCTGGAGATCATAGTTTTGACGCTATGCTTGTGGATATAGAGATGCCTCGTATGGATGGTTATACATTAGCAACTGAGATTAAAAAATATAATAAGTATAAAAACTTACCACTCATAGCTGTTACTTCTCGTACTGGTAAATCAGACCGTATGCGTGGTGTTGAATCGGGTATGATAGAGTATATTACTAAACCATATTCAGCTGACTACCTCTCTATCGTAGTACAAAGAAATGTTAACTTTAAATCGGAGTTTTTATAATGAGCGATCAATTAAAACAAGTTATTAATCAACAAAGTAAGCAGCAAAACTCAGATTTAAATCAACTTGATGACATAGTTCAGCTTGTCGGTTTTGTGATAGGTGAAGAAGAGTATGCTATTCCTATTTTAGCTATTCAAGAGATTATTAAACCATTTTCATGGACGAGAGTACCACAGGTTCCGGCTTATGTTCTTGGTGTTTTTAATCTTCGTGGTGCTGTAATCCCACTTATTGATTTACGTGCTAAATTTGGACTAMAAACAAAAAAACAGTCAGATGAAACACGCTTTATTGTGATGCGTCATGGTGATGAYGTAGCTGGATTTGTRATAGATAGACTTACAATGGCWATWCGWCTYAAAAAGRSWGATATYGGTCCTGCACCAGATACTGTYAATGGTGATGATACWATCATCGATGGTGTTGGWAAACAAGCAGATAAAATCATMACAATTTTAAAAGTAAACAAACTYTTAGAGCGTGATTTTTAACACATAGACTTAAATGGCTAGTAATTTAACTGAAAATATACAAGGTGATAAACTCTCTATTGATTTTTCAGGGGAGCTTACACTTTATACTATCGCTATACTTCAAAAGCAGATTGACACTATTTCATTTAATGAAGTCAATCTTGTAGTCCTTGATTTACTCAAGGTAGTCTATATAGACACTGCTGCTGCAATTTTTATACTAAAACTCGAAGAAGACTACAAGAAAAAATCTAAAGAAACTACAATTTTATGTTTTGATGAGAAGACACTTTCTACTCTAAAACTTGTTAAAACACAGAGACTTATTACAAATGTAGAAACACAAACAGATGCTACTAAAGGTTCATTTTTTAAAAATAGTGTTATAAAAATAAATGAATCCTTCCATAGTTTTCTCTTGTTTATGGAGTTTTTTGGAAGAGTGTTCATGACACAAGTGGATTATCTCAAATCCTTGTATAACATACGTTTTAAAGAGATTGCATTTGAACTCAATGAGTCTGCTATTAAAGCTTTAGGAATTGTAGCCCTCACTAGTTTTCTTATAGGCTTGGTTGTAGCTTACCAATCTGCATATCAGTTAAAACTCTATGGGGCAAATATTTTTATCGTTGATATGCTCGGTATATCAATTTTACGAGAATTAGCACCTYTVATCACAGCTATTGTCATCGCGGGTCGTAGTGGCTCTGCGTTTACAGCCCAAATAGGGGCTATGAAAATCACACAAGAGTTAGATGCCATGAAAACAATGGGTTTTGATCCTTTTGTTTTTCTTGTAATGCCAAGAATTATTGCTCTTATGATAGCTATGCCTCTTTTAATATTTATAGCAGATATTATGGGTGTTTTTGGAGGTATGATAGTCTCACATATAGATCTTGGTATTAGTTATGAGCTGTTTTTAGATAGGTTTCGTGAGGTTGTTGACGTTAAACACTTCTTTATTGGGATAATTAAAGGTCCTTTTTTCGCCTTTTTGATTGCAAGCATAGGAATATATCGTGGTTTGATTGTAAAAAACGATACTCAAAGTATAGGGCTTAATACCACTAAAAGYGTTGTTGAATCTATTTTTGCAGTYATAGTYTGCGATACACTTTTTTCAATTGTATTAACTAACTTAGGAATTTAAGATGAGTATTATAAGTGTAAGAGATATACATACCCAGTTTGATGAGAAAGTAGTGCATAAGGGTCTTAACTTAGATATAAATGAGGGTGAAATTTATGGGCTTTTAGGACCAAGTGGATGTGGAAAAACTACACTACTTAGAGAGATTGTAATGCTTCAAGAATTCACTCAGGGAAATATCACCATCTTGGATAAAAGTGTAAATAATATATCTCAAGTTGATGCACAAAGTTTAAGAAGAGAGTGGGGTGTTTTATTTCAGGTTGGAGCACTTTTTTCTTCTTTAAGTATAGAAGAAAATATTGCTTTACCTTTAGTGGAATATACCGATTTATCTCTTGGAATGATAAATGAAATTGTAAAGTTTAAAATCAATTTAGTTGGTCTCAAAAGTACTGATGGAAAACTCTATCCATCACAGATTAGTGGTGGTATGAAGAAAAAAGCAGGTCTAGCCCGTGCTCTGGCAATGGATCCTAAGCTCCTCTTTTTAGATGAGCCTACAAGTGGACTAGACCCTATATCAGCACGTGAATTTGATGGACTCATACTCAAGTTAAGAGATATGTTAGGTTTAACAGTAGTGATGGTTTCACATGATTTACGCTCTATATATGACACTTTAGATAGAGTGGCTATAATAGATGARATGAAAATWGCTTAYGAAGGRACACTAGRTGATGTAAAAACATCAAGTAGTGACTTTGTGCAAACATTTTTTAAATAAGGTGAAAACAAGATAATGAATAATAGAGTAAATTATACAATTGTTGGTATTTTAGTAATTGTAGCAATAAGTTTAATGCTAGCTTTTACATATTGGCTGATAAAACCAGAACTCTCTAGTGATGTAAAAAAATATACTATATATTTTGATGAATCTGTACTCGGGTTAAACATAGATGCACCTGTAAAATATAGAGGAATTAGTGTAGGAAAAGTAAAAGTACTAGAAATAAATCCCAATAATTCTGAACAGGTAGAAGTAACCATCAGTATCTTAAAGACTACACCTATAAAAACTAATACAGTCGCAAAATTAACGGCACAGGGTATCACAGGGCTTACATATATTAATCTGAGTATGGGTGGACATAAGGCAAAGGTCCTTGCGGTAAAAGAGAATGAAAAATATCCTGTCATTAAAACAGTTCCATCATTCTTTGAAAACTTTGAGAAGTCACTGGGAAGTGTCTCGAGCCGTTTATCTTCGACTTTAGGTTTAACAGAGGAACTATTAGGTGCTGATAATCAAAAACAGATGTCACTACTATTAAAGCATAGTGCAAGCGTAATGTATAAAATGGACCTTCTTTTAGATGAAAATACAATTAAGCATGTTCACTCAAGTTCAAAAAACCTTGATGAATTTAGTCAAAAACTCAATAAAATGATGCCAGATATAGATAGATTTTTACAAAAGAGTACAAAATGGGAAGATGATATTGCAGGGTCATTTAATTCGATTACTACAAGTTATGTTGGGATTACAGCCTCTATGAATGAGATAAAAAGAGCTGTTGCAAGTGGAGAATTTAATATACAAGGTATAGGTGCAGATGTGATTCCAACTATGAATAACACTTTTTTACAGATGCAAGAGTTGATGATACGGATTGAAGGTGCTCTTGAACAGTATAATAGTAGTCCTTCAGATATTTTATATAAAAAAGAAGCAATTAAAAAAGCTCCGGGAGAGAAATAAATGAAAATAGCATTGATGTTTTTAACACTGTTTTTTAGTGCTTGTACTATAACTCAGCCACATGTTTCAGAGTATAGGTTAGCACCAAAGATACAAGAACAAGAGTATATGGCTAAACAATGTAGAGACAAGTCTTTAAAAGTGGGACAAGTTTTTAGTTCAAATGTATTGATGTCACAAAAAATGAAGTATATTCAAGCGGAGTATCAAGAGTCTGCATTTACACAGTCAGAGTGGGCCAGAACTCCAAATAAGGCCATAAGTGATGCACTTGTTAAAAGTATAAGAAGTAGTGCTTTATTTGCTAATACTAGTACTTATAAGTCAAGAACAAAAACTGATTTACTTTTAGAGACAGATGTTGAAAAGTTTATGCAGTACTTTGAACAAGAAAATGAAAAATCCTATGTTGAAGTTGTAGTTACATTCAATCTCCTTAACACAAAGAATTCTAAAAGTCTTTCTCATTCTACATTTAGTGCAAGAGTTGATACAGGTAGTGCAGATGCTCAAGGCGGTGTTATAGCTTTAAACTTAGGACTCTCAAAAGTTCTTTATGAAACAAATATTTGGTTAAATGGAGTATGTAGATGATAAAAGAAGAAGAATATGCAAAACGTAGAACTGCTTTAGCAGAAAAACTGCAAAAGCATTCAATTACTGTTCTTGTAAGTGCTAAAGCACAGCAACGTTCAAATGATACAGAGTATCCATATAGACAAAATAGTAACTTTTACTACATGTGCGGGTTTAAAGAAGACAACTCTGCACTTGTTATAATAAAAAAAGAGAAAAAGGTCAAAACATATCTTTTTGTTCAAAAAAAAGATGAACTTTTAGAACTTTGGACAGGAAAAAGACTAGGACAAAAAGGGGCTAAAGCTATTTTTAATGTAGACGCTGTTTTGACTATGGACAGATTTGATAAAAAGATAGCAGAATTGCTAAAAGACAAACTATCCATTTACATAGACTTTACAATGCAAGATGAAAGGCTTGATACACTAAGACATATGACTTCTCATCTTGCATCGCATCAAAACATATCTCATAAAGTTGGAGAGCTGCGTTTATGCAAATCTGAAGCAGAAATAGCACTTATAAAAAAAGCATTGAGTATTACAAAAGATGCACATCACCTTGCTATGAAAAAGGCTAAAACTTTAAGCGGTGAGAGTGAACTACAAGCGGAAATTGAGTATGTATTTAAAAAACAAGGTGCTTACAGTGATGCATACACAAGTATAGTAGCCTGTGGAAATAATGCAAATACACTTCACTATATTAAAAATGATGACAGACTTGAAAATAATAAACTGATTTTAATTGATGCAGGTTGTGAGTATGATTACTATGCAAGTGATATCACAAGAACTATTCCAGTGAGTGGAAAGTTTACAAAGGCTCAAAAAGAGTTATACTCAATGATACTTTCTGTTGAAAAAGAAATAATTAGTATGGTAAAAGCTGGAGTTATGAGAACTGATTTACATAGTCACTCAGAAGAGCTTTTATGTAAAGGTTTAATCTCTTTGGGTATATTAAAAGGTGATGTGAAAAAACTTATAAAGAAGAAAAAACTTAAAAAATACTATCCACATGGAATAGGACATTGGATGGGACTAGATGTGCATGATACCGGACCCTATAAAGATACTAAGGGCAGAGAAATTCCTCTTTTGGCTGGTATGGTGATGACAGTTGAACCTGGGATTTATATAAACAAAAATGATACAACTGTTCCCAAAAGGTTTCGAGGCATTGGTATACGAATAGAAGATGATATTTTAGTTACAAAAGATGGCTGTGAAAACCTTTCAAGTGAGATTTTTAAAGAGATTGAAGATATAGAGTCTTTATAAATTTTTGATAGATACATGGTATAAAAAATGCTTTTAACTTAATAGATTAAGGAGTGATATGCAGTTTATAGAGGCACTTAAACTTAGACATAAGTTATTCTTTCTTTTTATACTGATTACTATGGGTCTCATCAGTGTAGGGGTTATAGGAAGTATGCATTTAAACTCTATGAAAAAGAATATAGATAAACTCTATTTTGGTTCATTAGTTCCTGTAACGGAACTCAATGAAATCATACAAATATACCATAATGGTTTAGCTAGTAGTGTTTACAAAGCCTCACGTTTAGAAATAATAGCCTGGCAATACAGCATTCTATTAAAGAAATAAGAAAAAAGTGGAAGAGTTACGAGTCCCATTTTAAAAGAGATGAAGAGCTAGACTACCTCGGATATACAACTTTAGAAATAAAGCGTACAAATGAGTACTTTTTAAACATATATAAGGTTGCGAAAGAGGGTAAAGACCTCACCCGAATTAAGTTGAGTATTTTAGAAAAAAAAGTTTCATATATTCATAATGTCATACAAAAACTTATAAAATATGAGGTTGATGTAGCACATTACGAACGTAAAAAGTTTATACAGAATTACGAGTATACAAAAAAACAACTTAGTACCGTTCTCTTCTTTATTACTTTAGCTATTTTACTCATATCTATGTATGTGTTTAAAAGTATTCAAAAAGATCATACTAAACTTGAGCTCACTACAAATAAACTTAAAAAAGCAAACAAAAAACTTGAGAATGCATCATATACCGATTCTTTAACATCCTTGAATAATAGAAGATATTTTAATCTTGTATATGAGAGAGAGATAAAAAGAGCAAAACGAAAAAATAGCTATATAACTTTTATGATGTTAGATATTGACTTCTTTAAACAATATAATGATACTTACGGACATATAGAAGGTGACTATGCTCTTCAATCTGTCTCAGAGGTACTCAAAGAGACGCTACAACGTCCAAGTGATTACGTCTTTAGACTTGGCGGCGAAGAGTTTGGTGTTTTATTGACAGATACAGATGAATCAAACTCTGCAAAACTTGCATGTGATATTTGTGATGCCGTTAGAGATAAAAAACTTAAACATGCAAACTCTAGCGTGAATGAATATGTAACTATTTCAATAGGTATAGTCTGTTGTATAGCGGATGATACACTTGATGAGGATGTACTTATCTCAAGGGCAGACGAAATGCTTTATGAAGCTAAAGAGACAGGTAGAGATAGATATATTATCACATCTAATGTAAGCCGTGCAAAAGTTAAAAGTACTTAGTGACCATTTTTAAAACGAAAATCTAAACCTACTAAAAGAGGGCGAATTTTTACTTTTAACTCTCCTTGAAATTCCATAAAACCATTTTTGTAAATACCACCACAGCCTAACTTCTTTTTTAAAGTCTTTAGTACAGTATTTGCATCTTCTTTAGGTATTTGGAATTCCCCAACAAGAGTAACTGTTTTACCTCTGCGTTTCTCTTTTGCAAAGACTAAAAAATGTTTTTGTGGTTCTAAGTCTTGTGATGAGATTTTYGTTTTTCTAGTTGATTGCACTTCATTCCAACTATCATCTATATCTGCACCAATAAATAAGTCAAGCTTTTTTCCTCTACTCATCAGACTTTCCAACATACCTAAATCGTGGAACTTCTACCCCATCTACTTCTACTGTTTCATTGAACATTAAAAAAGGTCTTACCCATAAACTTTTTTCTCCATACATAGTTCTATATAAGACTAAAGTTTCTTCCGTTTCACTATGGGTTACCGTATCGATAACATTGTAAAGATTACCCTTGTAATGCTCATAAATTCCAGTTTTCATTTAAAGAACTTTTTGATGAAGTATACTTATGTCTTCTCTTGGGTATTGTTGTGTATTTAGAGAAGTTTGTATGTCTTGGAGAGAATAAGTATTATGATTATAGACTATTACAAAAATTTCATCATTTCTGCATAGGAATGTTTTCTCGCCATACTCTGTATAACGAGTTGCACCTATACTTATAATTGCTTTAGATGGGTACTTACAAGCCTCTATATACTCACTTAGTGGTTCTAGTGGGCCAAAGTCTTTTTGTGTATTTATCTGGTTTTTTATCCAGAACGTGAGTTTCTCATAAAAATAACTATATCCATGAAGGGCTACATTTTCACCATAAGCAGTGAGAATATTATCGCGTTTAAGAAAACTACAAATACTAAAGTTGTCTAAAACAAAACCCTCTTTAAAACTGTCAATTTCTATAAGTGTAGATGCAAATCCCTTAGAATCTTGACCCCAATTTTTTTTATCGCTAATCTTCTGTGCTCCAGCCACTCTAATAGAGCAATCATTATAGGCTCCAAAATGAGTAGGTTTTACGCAGTCGATTTTTCCATCTTTGTAACTAATCTCACATATGAGTCCAACTTCGGGTTCTGTTTGAACATTTACATTATTAGAGGGAAGTTTTATAGTATTTGATGAAAGGGGGAAAGTTGTTAAAATATCTTTTGGAACTCTTGTTGTATCTTTTGTACTTGGAGTATATGAGGGAAGGTAAAAAGGAAATATCCCTTTTGGTGCGGCTTCATCTGCCGTAATTATATCTTTAAAGTCTTCGAGTTCACCAGCTTGTGCTAGGTGAAGTGCGAAGTTTCCAGCTATACCAAGACCTAAATAGTTTTCGTATTTTTCTAGCATCTGTACTTATATTTTACCAGCAGCTCTCTGCTCAGCAAACTCTTCATAAGAACCTTTAAAGTCGATGATACTACCATCACTTTGAATTTCGATGATACGCTCAGCAAATGCGTCGAGTAACTCACGGTCATGTGATACACAAATAACATTTCCTTTAAACTCGTGAAGTGCTTCACCAAGTGCAACAATAGCTTCAAGATCAAGGTGATTCGATGGCTCATCAAGAAGTAAAAAGTTACCATTTTCTAGCATAAGTTTACTAAGCATCATACGGTGTTTTTCACCACCTGAGATACTAACAACTGACTTCTCTTGTTGTTCGCCATTAAAGAGCATTCGTCCTAGACAGTTACGGATTTCTGCTATGTCGCGTTTAGGATCATAAGCACGTAACCAGTCATATAGTGTGCCATCACCATTAATGATATCGGCTGTATCTTGTGGAAAGTATGAAGGTTCTACTGTTGCTCCAATATTTACTTCACCACTTGCTACTCTAATCTCTTCTGCTAAAATTTTCATTAGAGTACTTTTACCAGCACCATTTCCGCCAATAAGAGCTATTTTCTCACCTGGAACAACTTTAAAACTAATGTCATTAAGTACTTTATTCTCACCATAAGAATGAGAAATATTTACAACATCAAGTGCCTCATCACCCATAGTACGTTTTGCTTTAAACACAATACTTGGGTCACGACGTGAAGATGGTTTAATATCATCAAACTCCATCTTATCAAGTTTTCTTTGACGAGATGTTGCTTGTTTTGCCTTAGATGCATTTGCAGAGAAACGACGCACAAAAGCTTCTAGTTCATCTTTTTCTTTTAGTTGTTTCGCAGAGTCTAGTTCAAGTTGTTTTGCCATTATGTTTGCAGCAAGGTACCAGTCATCATACGTACCAGTAAACTCACGAATTTTTTGATAATCAACATCAAGTATATTAGTTACTACTGCGTTTAGGAAGTGTCTATCGTGAGAGATAACAACAAGTGTTCCCTCGTGTCGTTTGAGTTGGTTTTCTAACCATGTAATTGTTTCAATATCTTGATTGTTTGTAGGCTCATCGAGAAAGAGTACATCTGGTTTAGGGTATAAAACTTGTGCAAGAAGTACTTTAAACTTATCTGCACTATCGAGTGTACTCATAAGTTCTTGGTGCTTTTCTACGGGAATACCAACATTCTCTAAGATTTTACCAATATTTACATCGTACTCATAGGTTGGGTCTTCTTCAACTGAGATAACTTCAAGATCTGCTAGACGATTGTTTACCGCATCATCTTCAAAATCACCAKTAGCATAAAGMTCTTCTTTCTCTTTGATAGCATCATAAAGACGTTTGTTACCAAAAAGAACAGCATCAGCAATAGTGAAAGTTTCAAATGCAAATTGATTTTGACCTAAAACACCAACTTTATTTGCTTTAGGGATTACTACTTCACCGTCGTATTCAGTTATTTTTCCACAAAGAATATTAAGAAAAGTTGTTTTACCAGCACCATTTGCACCGATAAGTCCATATCGTTTGTGACGGTCTAGTTTGAGGTTGATGTCTTGAAATAAAACTCTATTTCCGTAGCGCATTAGAAGATTTTGTACTGTTACCATGATTATTGCTCACTTAGGTATATTTTAATTTCGCGATTATACCTAAGTGTTGTTTAAAAAATGTTGATTTAAGTTTTGTAACCTTGAAGTAGGTTATTTAAATTATTGGTCATTTGCATTAAGTTTGATGAAGCATCAGAAATTTCTTCTACAGTTACTTGGTTCTCTTGAGAGATTTTTTCAATACTTGAAACTTTCTTTATCATCGCTGCAATAGTTTTTGAATTGTCAATATACCCAGTAACTGTTTCATCAACCTGCGTGATAGACTCTTCTATAGCATGAACACTTGAATTGATATCTTGTTCAACCTCATTTGCATTTTGTGAAAGAGATTCTATCGCTTTGGCATTTGTAGACATATGCTCACTTGCATTATTTACAGACTGAGTAATAACACTAATAGTAGTATTTATCTCTGAGAGTGATTTTTGTGTGCGTTCTGCGAGTTTACGAACTTCATCAGCAACAACAGCAAACCCACGACCATGCTCACCAGCACGAGCAGCTTCAATTGCTGCGTTTAGAGCAAGTAAATTAGTTTGATCGGCAATATCTGCAATCACTTCAAGTACATTTTTAACAACAGCAGTCTCAGAACTTAAATCAACAAGTTTTTGAGCGAGTTCAAGTTCATCATGACTTCTTTCTTCAATGTTATTTGCAAGACTGATAATTTGCTCATKKACRCTTTTGAGTGTATTTCCAGTATTATCAATATTCTCTTTTGTCTGTTTAGCCTGCTCGATAGAGACACTTAAAATATTKTGTAATTCTTGACCATCACRAGATACTTCATGAACAATTCTRCTCTCATCTTCAGCTTTTGYTTTCATATCTACTRMAGCACGTGAAAGAGTCGTAGCAATTTCAGTATTAYTATTTGAAGTACTTGTYGCTTCACTGACTGTTACYCGTACCTTTTCTATRAACTCATTTATGTTTTGAGCTACTACAGAAATCTCATCRCCTTTTTKAACTTCAATACGTTTAGTTAAATCACCTTCACCTTTTGCYAAGTCRTAWGTTGCAGMTTGMARWGTTTTAAGTTTATTKATAATRATAATYTTAATGATRATRAGWGARATAACTATAATKAGTGCGATAAATAMAGCTGTYCCAATAAGWGCWGTWAYAAAGTTRKCATTTGCATTTGCAAGGGCTTCATTCTCATCTATTTTAACGATCATTGCCCATTTTTCATTATAAACTTTTATTGGAGCATATGATAAAATCACAGGATTTCCAAGATAGTCTGTTCCTAGAGAAGTTTTACTATTTCCATTAAGTGCATCATTTACAGCAGGAGTGTCTACCTTGTAGTTTCCTATTGTAGTTTTTGCTTTTTTTGTTGCGCTGTCAAGTTCTTGTATCTTATCTAAGAAGCGACTGTCATTACGCATTGTAAGATCGGTTCCTACTAAAAATGCTTCACCACTTTTACCAAGACCAACTTTGTCTACTTGATTGTTAAAGTTCATAATTTGATTTATTTTTTCTTTTGGTAGTTGAAAAATAATTGCACCTTCATTATCTTCACCAAAATAAATTGGCATACCTATAAAGGCAACCTCTTCATTGTATGCAGGTTCATAAATAGAGAAGTCTTCAAAGATCGCCTGACCTCTTGATGCTTCTTGTGTCTTTTTAAAAGCACGCGCTAGACCTGAATTTGAATATGTACCTCGGATAAGGTTCGTTCCTGTGTCAGCATTTTTAAGTACACTATAGACAATGTCACCAGTTGGATTAACTAAATAGAGATCATTCCTTCCAAACTCTTCTAAAATCGCACTCATAATCGGATGTTGCTGTACATGAAGTTCAGAGTACTCAGTTTTATTTGCTCTATCCATTTTATAGAGTTCTTTTTGATTGTAAGGATTAGGATTTTTGATGATATAAAGATACTGAAGGAGTAAGGCTTTTTCACTTTGCGGTAAATATTTATGGAGTTGGCGCTTTATAGGTGCACCAACCAAGTCATAGTTATTATTTGCTAAGTATGAATCTTTGTAGTACTGCATTAAAGCATCTTTTATCTCTTCTCTATCGATTTCAAGCTCTTCAAGATTTTCTAAAGCCTCGTCATAGTCCCATAAAAGTTGCACAGTATTGCTATTGTTTGCATGAGAGTTTAAAATATACTTCATCTCTTCAAAATAATCTTCAATGTGTTGAATCTTACTCATTTTAATAGAACTCATCTGTTCCATTCGAGTGTTTAGTATCTCATTTTTTGCACTTTGACTGACCGCATAAGCAACGCCAAAACCGAGTATTATAGAGGCGGTGATAAAGAATGTTATGATTCTAAAGTTAATGCTTTTTGTATTCATTCTATTTACCTAAATACAGCTGACGTGGACGGGCAATCTTCATGCCTTTTCCTTTTTTAAACTCAATCCATTGTGTAATCCATCCTACAGTACGACCAATTACAAAAATAGGTGTAAACATAGAAGTTGGAATCTGCAGTGCAGTTAAAATAACACCAGAGTAAAAATCTATGTTAGGGTAGAGTTTTCTACTGACAAAATACTCATCATTAAGAGCTATTTCTTCAATCTTACTTGCAATTTTCATTAGGTTTGAGTCAAGGTTTAATTCATCTTGAAGTTGTACTTGTAAACTTTTTAACACTTTTGCTCTAGGGTCAAAGTTCTTATATACACGGTGGCCAAAACCCATAAGTCTAAACTCATCATCAGGGTCCTTTGCTCGTGCTATAAAGGCATCTACATTTTCAACACTTCCTATCATCTCAAGTTGGTTGATGACTGATTCATTTGCACCACCGTGAGCTCGTCCCCATAGGGCGGAAACACCAGCACTTATAGCAACATATGGATGGGCACCTGTAGAAGCAACATTTCTAACACTTGTTGTTGAAGCATTTTGTTCATGATCTGCATGTAGTGTAAAGATTGTGTCTAAAGCTTTTATCTCTATCTCTTTTATAACTCTTTCGCCAGCTACACCCATATGCATTTTCCCACCTGGATATGCACGCATCATGTATAGAAAATTTTCAGTATAACTTTTAGTGATGTCAGGTTGAATAAAACATGCTCCTATAGAGTATCTATAAGCAAATGCAGCGATAGTTGGCATTTTAGCGATTATACGTCTTGCCATTGTCTGGTACTCACTTTCATGACACATATCCAAATGATTAAAGTGAAATGAAGAAAGTGCTGCTGTTGCTGCAGTGAGGGTTGCCATAGGATGAGAACCAGAAGGAAATGAATGAAAGAGTGCAGTAAGTCCTTCATGTAAAAATGAACGATGACGAAGCTCAAGGTCAAACTCTTTAGTTTGTAAGTTAGTAGGTATTGAATCATTTAACAAAAGATAACAAACTTCTAAGTAACTCTTATTTTCTGCAAGTTCTTCTATCTCTATACCTCGATAACGAAGCTCTCCTTTTTCCCCATCTATAAAAGTAATAGTTGAAGTACAACTTGCAGTTGATGTGTAACCATTATCATAAGTAAAGAGACCTGTATCAGCATAAAAACTAGCTATGTTTACAACACTTGGTCCTCTAGTACCATCTAAAATGTCAAAAGCATATGTTTTTCCTGTTCTATTGTCTGTGACTGTTACTGTATTATTCATGTGAATCCTTTAGGAAAGGTTTTTAGTATTATTTATTGTAACTAAATTAGTGTAAAATACAAAACATAAATAAGGAAAAGTGATAACATGCAAATACGGGAGATGAATTTAAAAGAGTTAGATGTCATTTATGAAGTATTATCTCAGTTAAGAGCAGGTTTGACTTTTAAAGAGTTTGATGACTTAGTCTATGACATGCGACATATGGACTATAAAATGATAGGCCTTTTTGAGAGAGGTAAACTTATTACTTATGCTGGAGTTGCTGTTCAAACAAACTTTTATCATAAACGTCATTTATATGTGTATGATTTAGTGACAGACTCTGCTTATCGCTCTCAAAGTTTTGGGAAAGAGATGATGGAGTATCTTGAGGTCTATGCAAAAACTGCAATGTGTGAAAATATAGTACTGTCTTCAGGACTCCAAAGAGAGAAGGCTCATATCTTTTATAACAAAAGTGGCTTTATGAAAAAAAGCTATGTTTTTATAAAAAGTTTATAGAGCATCTTTCATCTCAAAAACTAAAGTTTTTGTAGCTTTAGGGGGTTGTAGGGACTAAGGTCCCTGCGACTATAATGGGCTTTGCTCATTATAGTCATTAAAATTATTAGCACAACACTTTTTATATTTTTTTCCACTTCCACATGGACAGCTTTCATTTCTCTCTATCTTAGACTTGTATAGCTCTCCATCTTTATACTTCCAAACACCATCTTCTAAAACAAAGTTACTTTTTTCATGCAGTACTTGTATCTGCTCTTTATCTCTATAGTATGCTTTAAACTCTACAGTATCACCATCAACTTTTAATACATCAAGTTTTAACCAGTCAACCTGTGAAGAAAAGTCCTCAATTAGCTCAATATCCTCTTCATATTGGTTCTCTTTGACTGAACTGAGTAGTAAGTAACGAGCATCTGCATTTACATAAGCAGAATACCTACTCCTCATTAATTCTTCTGGTGAAGATGCAACTCTTACTGCCTTTATAATTTCACCACAACATTTATCATACTCTTTATCTAAACCGCATATACACATAAGAATCCATTTTTTATGTAATTATACTCGCTTAAATTGAAGCTTGCAAATAAAGGGTTGGAAATAGTGAAGGAATAAGAGTTTATAAAGATTAATTAAAAGTAAATAGAGAGAAGTTTTAAAGTTTTGGATATATGAGTGATTAAAGAAAGATAAACCCCAGAAGAGGGGTTTAAAGGGGTAGAGATTAAAGTGGTGTTACGTTCTCAGCTTGAGGACCTTTTTGACCTTCACCAACTTCGAAAGTTACTCTTTGACCTTCTGCAAGTGAAACACGTCCACCTGTAGTGTTGTTAACTTGACGGAAATGTACGAATACATCCTTTCCACCATTGTCTTGTTGTATGAAACCATAACCTTTTTCGTCGTTAAACCATTTAACTGAACCGTCTTGTAATTCTGCCATTGCATTGCCTTGTATATAAAAATTCACAATGAAAATTAATTCATTTGTGGAGTCAAAAATTGGAGAGTCTTTAGGGGGTCTAAATGCAACTAAAGCAAAATTACACACTAAAGATGAACTCGAGCCTCATCTTTCATCGAGAACATTATAACTAAATTAATAAAAAAAACACAAGGTATTTGTGTAATTTATGCAAATACCTCTTTAAGTAAGCTATTATTGGTGCTAATTTGTGATAATTTCTTCAGTTGCTTATCGTCTATTTGCATTTTATGTAAAGATTGTGTAAGTTTTACTAAAAATGAGTAAGAAGAAAAGTCCGCTTTTTTTCTTAAAAGTGCCAATCTACCCAACTCGTTAAAAAGTTCTTTTTGTTTAATATCAGTATGATGTAAATAATTAGAAATCATTGCAGGAAGAAGCACTTCGTCTTCATTTGTAAAGNTTTGTGCAATTTCAAGTGCTTTATCATCTTCAATACCACGTCTAGCTAGAGTTTTTGCTATGTTTTTVCTAATANAATTAGATTGTTGTTTTGATGTTCTCGTAGTTTCTCTTGGAGTBGCACTAGTAAATABAAGTACTGTAGCTAAAAGAGTGAGTGTTAATATCTTTGTAGTCATTAATCTTTTTCCTTATTAAAATATATTTGCGTATTTGTCGATATAGGTAGTATAATAATTAATATTAAACAAAAGGACACATAATGCAAATATCTCCAAACATAGTAAGTACTACCGCTTCATTGAACTCTAATACTGTAAAAACTAATTTTACTGAGAAGCTAAGTAAGCAAGAAGCTACAGAGATAAGAGCTAAAATCACTGAAAATGCAAATGCTTTTGCTTTAAAATCAGTAAATATTCAAGGAAGTTTAGTTTCAAAACAAGTAAGTATTAAAGAGGAATATTCGGATTTTCAAACATTCTTAAGCGATATAGGTTATGAAGGTAAACCAATAGCTGAACTTTCACAAGAAGAAGCTGGTGCATTAGTAGCAGAAGATGGGTTTTTTGGTATAGAACAAACTTCTGAGCGTGTCGCTAACTTTGTTATTACTGGTTCTGGTGGTGATGAAAATAGACTAAGATCAGGTAGAGAAGGAATGCTTCAGGGATTTAAAGATGCAGAGTCCATGTGGGGTGGAACACTTCCAGATATCTCACAAAAAACGATGAAGGCAGCTTTAGAGTTAGTAGATAAAGAGATGAATCGTTTAGGGTTTTCTATATTAAATCAAGAAGCATAAAGTTTAATAGTGTAAAATATTATAAATTATTAGATAGGATACACTTTAATGAGCATTTACAGAGAATATGATATACGTGGAATTTACGAAAAAGAGTTAAATGAAAAGAGTGTTGTTCGCATTGGTTATGCATTGGCATCAAAGATCAGTGGTGAGTATGTGGCTGTTGGTTATGATGCTAGAAGTCACTCTCCTATACTTTTTGAGTACCTTACTCGTGGTCTAAACGCAGGAGGTAAAAAAGTTCTTGCTATGGGTCTTGTGCCTACTCCTGTTAACTACTTTACAAACTATCAAGAGTGGCAAGTAAATGGTACTACTGTAACTCCTTCTGCCTCTGTTATGATAACTGGTTCACATAATCCTAGTGAGTATAACGGTTTTAAGATTACTGTCGATAAAGCTCCTTTTTTTAGCGAGGATATCTATGCCTTAGGTCGTGAGTGTGAGGCTATGGATATGCCAAAGGAAGTTACTCGCGATGTGTCTGAAATAGATGCAGTAAGTCGTTATGTAGACTTTATAGTAGGCGAGTTCCAGCACTTAAAAGCTATGGATACACGTATAGTATATGACTGTGGGAATGGTGTAGCTGGTGTTGTGACAGAAGATATTTTCTCAAGACTTCAGCTTAAAACAAAAGGGCTATATATTGACCCTGATGGTAGTTTTCCTAATCAYCATCCAGATCCAAGTGATGAGCACAACCTAGTAGATGTAAAAAAGCTTTTAKCGACTGATGGTGACATCGCATTTGCTTATGATGGTGATGCAGATCGTATAGCAGTACTCACGCATAAGAACAATATAAAGGGGGACATGATGGCTCTTTTATATAGTATGAAAATGGATAAACCAACAGTTATAGGTGAAGTAAAGTGTTCTCAGGTCATGTATGATGAACTAACTCGTCGTGGTTGTAAGGCTATTATGTATAAAACAGGTCATTCAAACCTAAAAGTAAAAATGAAAGAGACAAATGCAGACCTTGCTTGTGAAGTAAGTGGTCATGTGTTTTTTAAAAACCGTTACTTTGGTTATGAYGATGCTATTTATGCAACTCTTAGAATGTTAGAACTTATTCATGATGGWATAGACTTAGATGCAGAACTAGCAAAACTTCCTCTTGTTTTTTCAACTGAAGARTTAAAAGTAAAAACAACAGAAGAAGAAAAGTTYAAAATAATTGATAGAGTAAAAGAACTACTAAAGACTCCACCAGAAGATTTTCCTGCGATCAAAGATATCATTGATGTTGATGGTGTTAGAATTAACTTTAATAATGGTTGGGGACTTGTTCGTGCTTCGAACACTACACCTGTTTTAGTGACTCGTTTTGAGTCTACTATAGAAGCGCAAGCAAAAGTATATGAAAAAGCTATAAATGCTTTAATCCTTAAGGCTAAAGAGAGTCTATAAAGCAAGGGAATCATTATAAGAGGACCAAAGGAAAGGAGTATTACAATATCTTTTAGGGGCATAGATTTATAATTAAATAGATATAAGGTATAATTTTATATAKAAATAACTATTTYAAARTTTACCAAGGAATATAATGAAAYYTCATACWCTTTTAATGCCMCTAGAYATGCACCTKCAYCTYCGTGAYGSMRTAATGCTWGAAAATGTTGCACCWCTTTCWGCWTACTCATTTAGTGGAGCTATYGTWATGCCAAATCTYGTRCCWCCWGTWGAGAMWRMAGAAGATGTCATAGCATATAAGGAACGCATTATGGCAGCCGTTCCAAATGACTCTTTTGAACCATAYATGACACTATTTTAYAAAAACTATGACAAGGCTTTTTTAGAGTCTGTTGCAGATGAAATAAMTGCTATTAAACTWTACCCTGCAGGGATTACTACTAACTCAGAGGGTGGTGTGAGCTCTTTTGATATAGAAGAGATGCGACCAACACTTCAAGCGATGAGTGATATGGGAATTCCACTCTGTGTTCATGGTGAGACTGATGGTTTTGTTATGGATAGAGARGCTGAGTTTATGTCTATATATGAGCTTCTTGCATCTAACTTTCCAAAACTTAAGATAATTATGGAGCATATTACAACTAAAGAAGCTGTAGATATGCTGGATAGATTTGATAATCTTTATGCGACTATTACAGTGCATCATCTTATCTTAACACTTGATGATGTTGTAGGTGGTATGATGAAACCACATCTTTTTTGTAAACCTATAGCAAAACGTCCAGAAGATTTAGATGCATTACTCTCAGTTGCATTAGCAGCACACCCTAAGGTAATGTTTGGTTCAGACTCTGCACCACATCCTCAAYAYRRWRAWGWGTYYYRTSRWWRTGMWGYTGRKMWATYWACMKMTMMYWTYGMACWTSMAMWYKTRKSYGASWTATTTGAACAGTTTGATAAACTTGATAATTTACAAGCKTTTGTAAGTGATAATGCACAGAGTATTTACGGGRTTTGTCCTGAGTTTAAAGAAGTGACACTTGAACATCGTCCTTTTACAGTTCCATCGGATTAYAATGGTGTAGTACCAATGTATGCTGGGGAAACTTTATCATGGGCTATTGAGAGTGTCGATTAGAGTTCTTTTACTTGAAGATGATACTCTTTTTGGTGAATCTTTAGTWGATTTACTWGAYGAAGAGGGTTATGAAGTACACCATTGTRTTAATGGTCAAGATGCWCTTGATAGTATTTATAAGATGAAGTTTGACCTTTAYCTTTTAGATATTAATGTTCCTCTTATCGATGGTATATCACTTCTTGGAGACCTCCGGGAAGCAGATGATAATACCCCTTCTATTTTTCTTACCTCACACAAAGATAAAGAGACACTGCAAAAAGGCTTTATGAGTGGTGCMGATGATTATCTTACAAAACCATTTGATAACGATGAACTTTTACTGCGTKTGAGTGCACTGCTAAAACGCTCTAMGAAAAATGAACCARTWAMTCTTGGGGAATTAAGCCACAACAAAATACATAAAAGTATCTCTTATAAAGGTGATGCACTAGAGCTCTCGCAAAAGGAATATTTACTTTTAGTTCTYTTAATGAAGTATGCAAACAGTGCTGTTACAAAAGAACTKATATATGAAGARTTATGGAATTTTAATGAGACCGGAAGTGATGGTGCCATTCGTGTTTATATAAATAGACTYAAGCAACTASTACCAGAACTCAGCATTGAAAATATTCGTGGGGTAGGGTATAAACTTGTTTACTAGTCTGCGTTTAAATATYTTTATATATTATTTTATTACAGTAAGTCTCTTTYTGGGTTTTGCATATTATTTTTTTAGTGTTTTACAGATTGAAAATATGTCSTTACTMMTTCTAGTTTTTAYYTGCTTTATTGTACTCTCAGGAGTCTTTATCTCAAAACTAGCCATAGATCCTTTGGTTGAGTATGTAAACAATCTTCAAAACCTCTCTAAAGAGACACTYCATGAACTSAACYTSCCTATAAGCACGATAAAAACAAATACKCAAATGCTCAATAAATCACTCASYGATGAAAAGAGTCAAAAAMGATTAGCAAGGATAAATAGTGCTTGTGCAATGCTTCAAGAACGTTACAATGAACTTGATTATCTTATTAAAACRCAGAGTGATGMGGATGTAAGCGAAAAGTATGACTTAGGTGAACTGGTAAATGAAAGAGTTCTGTTTTTAAATAAAGTGTATCCACATGTAAAATTTAATATTACTCTTACTACATTACAAGTGTTAAACGATAAAAAGGGACTATGTAAAGTCATTGACAATATTGTTGATAATGGGGTAAAATACTCACCTGGTTCAAATAAAATAGATATTAACATAAATGAAAGAACTTTAACTATTCGTGATTATGGGATAGGGATGGACGAAGTTGAACTTTTACAAATCTTTGATAAGTATTACCAATCAAATAAAACTATGCAAGGCTTTGGAATAGGTCTGAGTATGGTAAAAAGATTTTGCGATAAAAATGAAATAGCACTAAGTTTTCAGTCAAAACCTCAAATAGGTACGACRGTAGAATTAAAATTTAAATAAAAGAYAGGATAATAAATGGAAGTAGCRAGCACTTTAGAATTAGCAGAACAGGCACTAGATTATGGTGTAATGGGAGTACTCGTTATTATGAGTATTGTTACATTATGGTTATTTATAGAACGTATGATGTTTTACAAAAGTGTAAGAACASAAGACTATGARTATAGAGATAACCTTGACCTTGACTTAACRGATAACATAGGAGTCCTTAGCGCTATTGGTACAAATGCTCCTTATGTTGGACTTCTTGGAACAGTTGTAGGAATAATGATAACTTTTTACACTATGGGTGATGTAGGCGCAGTGGACGCTAAAAAGATTATGGTTGGACTTGCACTTGCGCTTAAAGCAACGGCTATGGGTCTTATTGTCGCGATGCCGGCTATTGTCGCATATACTATAACACTTCGTAAAGCAGAAAGAATTTTAACAAAGTTTGATGTAGCAGTTGAAGCTGAGGCAAAAACGAAGTAATGGCAAAGTGTAAAAAAAGCCATAAAAGGTTCGACTCTATAAATGTCATCCCTTTTATTGACATCATGCTTGTTTTACTTGTTATGGTTCTCACAACGGCAACTTTTATCAAACAAGGTGTGATTCCTGTAAACCTTCCAAAAGCGAAAGCAACAGATAAAAAAGACATTAAAAAAGAAGTGACTGTGTATGTAAACGCTAAAGGTGAGCTGTATTTTGAAAAAGATAAGGTTGATTTAGCAACGTTAGAGAAGAGACTCTCAGCAGTTAACAAGTCACAAACAGTAATTCTTAGAAGTGACAAAGAGTCAAAATTTCAAGACTTTGTAAGTGTTATGGATATTTTAAAACGCTTAGGACACGAACAACTCTACATAGTTACAAAAAAATAATCTTTGTAGTTTTAGAGAGTTGGAGGGATTTTAGTCCCTGCCATCTTAATAAGCCTTATCTAAAAGCTTAAACTTGGGAGTAGATTCTTCTTCTTTTATAACTTCTTTACTCTTTTTTACTTCTGTATTAAATACTTTTTTATCAAGATCTTTTATATCATTGAAAAGAGTAGACGCAATAAAAAATAAAATCATAATAACTACTATACTTGCATAAAGAAGTATGTAGTTTTTTATTTGTCCGCTTGTAAAAGGGTTGTTGATAGTCATGTTGTCGATACTCCTTTAGTCCTCGCAGGTCCTTTGGACATCTGCTGTGGTTTCGATACTAAAAACGAGAAGAAATTCTCGTTTTATTTACGTGTCTCACATTCCCATACCAGGCATACCACCCATTTGTTGAGGCATCTCAGCTGGAGACTCTTCTGGTATCTCATAGATAGCAGCTTCAGTTGTAAGAAGCATAGATGCTACTGATGTTGCGTTTGTAAGAGCAACACGAGCTACTTTAAGTGGATCGATGATACCCGCTTTAAACATATCTACATACTCACCATTTGCAGCATTAAAACCGATAGTATCACTATTTGCCGTTACTACTGTGTTTACAACTACACCCGTATCAAAGCCTGCGTTTGAAGCTATCTGTTTCATCGGTGCTGAAATAGCACGAAGAATGATCTCTGCACCTATCTTTTGATCTCCATCAAGCTCGATGCTTACTTTTGAAGCAGCACGAACAAGAGCTGCTCCACCACCGATAATGATTCCCTCTTCAACTGCTGCCTTAGTAGCTGAGAGTGCATCATCAACACGGTCTTTTTTCTCTTTCATTTCAGTTTCAGTAGCTGCACCAACTTTGATAACGGCAACTCCACCACTTAGTTTTGCTAAACGCTCTTGAAGTTTTTCTTTGTCATATTCTGAAGATGTTGTCTCTATCTGAACTTTTATCTCAGCTATGCGAGATTTAACATTTGCTTCTGCACCTGCACCATCAACGATAACTGTATTGTCTTTATCTATAACAACACGAGCTGCTTGACCTAACATCTCTATAGTTGCACCTTCGAGTGTGTGACCTGTCTCTTCACTGATAACAGTTCCATGAGTAAGTACAGCTATATCTGCAAGCATTGCCTTACGTCTATCACCGAAACCTGGAGCTTTTACAGCAGAGATGTTTAAAACGCCGCGAAGTTTGTTCACTACTAAAGTTGATAGTGCTTCACCTTCTACATCTTCAGCGATGATAAGAAGAGGACGAGAAGTTTTTTGAACTTGTTCTAAAACTGGTAAAAGGTCTTTGAGTGAAGAGATTTTGCTATCACATAAAAGAATCCATGGATTTTCAATCTCAGCAACCATTTTTTCAGGGTTAGTAATGAAGTAAGGGCTTAGGTAACCACGGTCAAACTGCATACCTTCAACTACATCAAGCTCATCGCTAATACCTTTAGCCTCTTCAACAGTGATAACACCATCTTGACCCACTCTATCCATAGCTTCAGCGATCATATCACCAATAGCCGTATCTGAGTTAGCAGAGATAGTAGCAACTTGAGCGATGTCTTGTTTGCCGTTTACTTCTTTAGCAGAGTCTTTTAGGTTTTCTAAAATCTCAGCACATGCTTTATCCATACCTCGTTTTACTTCAACTGGATTTGCTCCAGCGGTAATGTTACGAAGACCTTCAGAGAAGATAGCGTTTGCAAGGACAGTAGCAGTAGTAGTACCATCACCAGCCTCATCAGCAGTGTTGGATGCCACTTCTTTTACAAGTTGTGCACCCATATCTTCTAGTTTGTCTTTTAGTTCTACTTCACGAGCAACTGAAACACCATCTTTTGTAAGAATTGGTGCACCGTAGCTTTTCATGATAAGTACATTGCGACCACGAGGCCCCATTGTTACTTTTACTGCATCTGTTAGTTTTTCAACACCACGAGCGAGAGCATTACGAGCCGTATCTGAAAATATTATTTCTTTTGCCATCTAAAAATTCCTTAATTTTATTTCATAAAATGAAGGAAACCCTTCATTTATTAGTCCATAAAAGGAATACATCCCTTTTATTCGCTTGCGCCGCTGAGGCGACTAAAGTTTATCTAACCGATAATTCCAAAAATGTCTTCAATTTCAAGTACTACATAGTCTGTACCATCAAAAGAAACTTCGTTCCCTGAGTACTTACCAAAAAGAACTTGATTACCATTAGTTATCGTTTCTACTTCTTTACTTACAGCGATTACTTCACCGCGTGCAGGTTTCTCTTTTGCATTGTCTGGAATGATGATCCCTGACATAGTTGTTGTAGCTTCTTCTACGCGTTTTACTAAAACCCTGTTTCCAAGTGGTTGAAAATTCATTGTAACCTCTTTATTTGATATTTATTTTATAACTGCGATTCTACCATAATAGGTTTAATAAATATTATTTTTACAAGATTAGAACTCTTTTGTGTCAACAAAGGAAAATAAAAGCTTCTTGTGGTTATAATTCCACCCTCTTAAAGATGTCACGGTAGCTCAGCTGGTTAGAGCACTGGTCTCATAAGCCGGGGGTCGAGGGTTCAAGTCCCTCTCTTGACACCATTTTTTAAGAGAAACTTTCAAATGTTCCGGATTAGCTCAGCGGTAGAGTAGGTGACTGTTAATCACTTGGTCGCTGGTTCGAATCCAGCATCCGGAGCCACACTTCAAGTACTTCAAAATACATCTTTTAGAAGAATCTAAGAACTTATATTGTATCTAAAACAGCATTATAGCTAGATGAAACAACTACTATGTTTTCAAATAATTACATCAAATTTACTCAAAATGATACCAGTTGTGATACCAGTTAGTTTGTATCAATCCTATATCTTCACCACAAGCAACGATAACAATTTATTCAACTACTTCCATAACTAAATACTTTCTACTCATTTCACTAAAAAATACTTCATATGGAGTTTTGTATCCAAGTACTTTTCGAGGTCGATGGTTAAGTCTATTCTGAATCATACCCTCAAGGGGCACCCCGTAATTCATGCTTTCTCTTTGTTTTTGGTCGAATAAGATTAGCAGATTATCGATTAATCCTATCTTTCAACTTACTTTCAAAAAATTGCACTTGATATTAGAATTGGCGAAGTGAATTTAGTTTGTTTAAGTAAATATGCTATAATTAGACAAGAATAAAAGGAAGAAGATAATGACAAAAGCATTTACAGAAATTATAAAATTATCGGATTCATCTGTTAAAGGTTTTGAAGTGGCTGAAAAGAATGCTAATTCTTCAAAACGAAAAGAACAAGATACTGCTCGTAAAGAAAGAAGAGATAGATTAAATAAACTTCGTGCATCTGCCTAGTAATTTCTTATAAATGACAGAACTTCAAACAGAATCATTATATTCAACTTTTAAATTATTTCCACTCAGAGAAGTTAAGTCTTCTCTTCTTAATACATTTAACTGTAATATAAATTCAGATTTAACGAATTTCATTCATTTTACTGCTATTAATTTTGAAGATAGACAAATAGCAAGAACTTTTGTACTTGTAAATACTAATAAAAATGAAGTTGTAGGATATTTTACAATATCTATGAAATCATTAAGTACCAATGGTATGTCAAAAACAAGTATAAAAAAGTAATTCAGTTTTATAAAGAGTCAGGATTTGCACTATTAGATACTAATCTTGAAGAATCCCAAAATGGCAGTATAAGAATGATTTACAAGATATAAAATATTTCGGTGCTAATTCGGTGCCATTATACCTATAAAACTGATTTTATAGATATTTCTTAAAGTGTGAAACTTCGATATACAGGGTATATAGTGGTATTTAAGGGTTTATACAATGGTTTCCAGCATCCCGAGCCACACACTGTCTTTTCAAGACTTTTACTTCAAACTAAATTTTATATCATGACAAAGCTAACTTATTATATTTCTAAGAACTATTAGTTAATTCGAACATTATTCAGACATSTTGATATCAAAATTGGCGAATTAATCAAAGATATTTCAGAAGAATTGGAATTTTTATAAAATTTTAACGAACTAAATTAATCCATTTTTTGCTATAATATCACTACAAAACTAATAAAGGAGATTTATCATGGCAGTTAAACATATAAACCAAAATGCAAAAGAAGAGAGTGGTATTTTACATTCACAATTGTGCTTTCCTGCAGTGTAATAACAATTTTTACATATATATTCTTTCTTGTCCCTTCTTGTTTTTGAAGGAGCTATTTTGTATAAGTTTGTTCTACAATATTTGTAAACTAAGTCATTTTCTATCTTTAGTGCAATAATAAAAAATGAATTTATATTTATATCAAGCTTACATAAATTAATCATTTTTTCTACATTCTCCTCATTATAATTCATCTTTGTTATTTCATCTTGTACATGATTTGGTAAATTCACTAATTTGTATCTATGTTTTAGGTATTTATGCATTTAAAATCCTCTAATGTGTTATAGCAATTTGAATAACATCATAAATTCAATTACGCTTTGTTAACTTCTTATAGCAAGGTATAAAATGAAAGATATAGAAAAACTCCCAGATGATTATATTGAAAACTTCACATAGAAATTGGAAAAAATGTTAAAAAAGCTAGAGAAGAAAAAAGTTTGACACAATTGCAACTTTCTCAAGCAATAGGGCATAAATCTGTAACCATAATTTCTCGAGCAGAAATATGCTACAAAGGRCAACATTTTAATATTGAGCATCTCTGTAAAATTACTTTTGTGCTAGACATTAATGTTTATAAACTACTCACTAATTAAAATAAGTTTACATTCCCTCCCCCTATTTTTGTTTAGATTAAAGATTTTTGTATATAATTTAACTAAATTTAATATTTACTGGGTTTAATAAAATTGACATACAAACATAACTTCAACCCTAGTATTTCAAATGAAGAGATCTTTAAAGAGATATCTAAAGAAAAAGAGTACATAGGATACTATAACTTGCCCTTTCAAGACACTCTAAAATTTAAAGAGTATGCGAAAAGTGTAAAACAAAAAAATATTATGGTTATTGGAATAGGGGGGAGTACTCTTGGTACTTATGCTATATACAAGTACCTGAAATATTCAAAAAAGTTAGAAAAAGATCTTGTTTTTTTAGAAACAACTGATCCTATAGATATTCAATCAAAAGTAGAAAGTATTGATCTCTCAGATACACTTTTTATTGTCATTTCAAAATCAGGTACAACATTAGAAACTATCTCTATTTTTAAATATATAAATTCTTTAATTCTATGTGATAAAAACAATACAGCCATCGTAACAGAAAACAATTCGAAATTAAAAGATTATGCAGATATAAATAATATTGATTATTTTGAAATTCCTAAAAATGTAGGTGGAAGGTTTTCTGTATTTTCTGCTGTTGGGCTTTTACCTTTAGCAATAGTAGGCATTGACATAGATACTATTTTAGAAGGTGCACAAAAAGTACATGATGACTTTTTTGGTAAAAAAGATTTTTATTATAACTTGCTTACAAAAGCAAGATTTTTTACAGAGTATAAAAATAGTTTTAACATAAATGTGGTCTTTTCATATTCATCTCGCTTAGAGGGTTTTAATAAATGGTATATCCAATTATGGGGTGAAAGTTTGGGTAAAATAGATATAAACTCTACTCACCAAGGGCTTACACCCATTGGTATAACAGGACCAGTGGATCAGCACTCTTTTTTACAACTTATAATAGAAGGTAAACGAGACAAAACAGTAACTGTAATCAAAGTGAAAAATTTTAAAAATGATTTGAAAATCCCGAATATAACACTGAATGGACTTGAAGAAATGGACTATCTTAACGGTCTTGTATTCTCGGACCTTATTAATAAACAAGCAGATGCAACAATAGAATCAATAACAGGCTTAAATGAGATACCATGTGATGTTATCACTCTAGATAGTGTATGTGAAAGCTCCATTGCTGCACTCATGTATGAGTATGAACTTCTAACATCACTATGTGCAAAGTTTATGTACCTGGATGCTTACAATCAACCTGGAGTTGAGAACGGAAAAATTATTTTAAAAGAAAACTTAAAACAAGGAAAGAAAGAATGAAAGGTATAATTTTAGCAGGTGGAAGTGGAACAAGACTCTACCCCATTACAAAAGGTGTAAGTAAACAATTAGTTCCTATCTATGATAAACCAATGATATACTATCCACTATCTGTATTGATGCTAACAGGAATAACAGAAGTTTTGATTATCTCTACACCAGATGACCTACCAAATTTTCAAAAACTTTTGGGTGATGGTAGCGACATTGGTATGAAGTTTAACTATAAAGTACAACCTTCTCCAGATGGATTAGCACAAGCATTTATTTTAGGTGAAGAATTTATTGGGGATAGTGATGTTTGTCTTGTTCTAGGTGATAATATATTTTATGGTCATGGACTTACAGACTTACTTGCACAAAGTGTTAGAAATGCTAAAGAACAAAATAAGGCTACTGTTTACGGTTACTATGTTACTGATCCTGAACGATATGGTGTGGCAGAATTTAATGAAAAAGGTGAAGTAGTTTCATTAGAAGAAAAACCAAGTAACCCAAAAAGTAACTATGCTGTAGTTGGTTTATACTTCTATCCGAACGATGTAGTTAAGAAAGCAAAAGAAGTAAAACCAAGTGATAGAGGTGAGTTAGAAATAACAACTCTTAATCAAGACTATTTAGCAGAACAAAGATTGAGGGTAAAGCTGATGGGTCGTGGGTATGCATGGCTAGACACAGGTACACACGAGTCTCTTCTTGAAGCAAGTATGTTTATACAGACTATTGAAAAACGTCAAGGATTGAAAGTTGCATGTATTGAAGAGATAGCACACGAGATGGGTTACATAACTGCTGAACAACTGATTGAATTAGCACAACCATTAAAGAAAAATGGATATGGTCAATATCTGATAAGAAGAGCAAAAGAGGGTATGGTAGAAAGATGAACTTCATAAGAACAGCCATACCAGACGTAGTCATCATAGAACCACAAGTTCATGGCGATGAAAGAGGTTATTTCGTAGAAACTTTTCGTGCTGATAAACTAGAAGGGTTTTTAGGTTACAAGATAAACTTCTGCCAAGACAACGAGTCTAAATCTTCTCGTGGCGTTTTAAGAGGGTTGCATCACCACTTCGTCCAGCTCATCGGTTGCTTGATTGATGCGATGTTCACTGTCATCCCCCTTCAATTGCATCGATTGCAATTCACGGCGGGTGCGGCTGATGGCTTGATGCATGAGACCCATCTCATGCTTCATCCGGGCGGCTTCTTTAAGTTCATTTTTGTATTGATCCAGCATTTCGGACGAAATGCTGTCATCCCCATTCGAAAGGGAAACAGCGCCCACCTTACGGCTGACACCGGCGATCGCATCCAAAATTTCCTGGTGACGTTGCTCCGCACGCTCTTCGGCAGCCGCATTGGTTTTATAAGACACAACCTCATCCTCGGGCCCGTTGGACCCATGGCTTGACGTTTCAATACGGAATCTTTTTCTCGTCGCCGACATACGAGCCCCCCCAATCTTTGGATGTATGGTGAGTTTGAACCTAGAAGGAAAATGCTAACAACGGGTTTAATGTCTGAAGACAGCGCTGTTAAAGTTCGCGCGCTCCCCTTTCCTTCAGATACCACGGCCTCTATGTTAGCTTTTGACGACATAATTGGCAGACTGGCCAATGCTAAACGGAGTGTTTCCTTGCCTCATTCCTCTACCCACTCTTCCTCCTCTTCCTTTTGGACCTTCCTTGTAGAGCATACGTCGCCCCAGCATTTTCTCATTGGCATGGGATTGGCGGGCATGGCGGCGGCTTGGCTGAAAGCGTCGACTTTAGGGTTTTTGGGTCCCTACGCCCTGTGGCTGGGAAATGGCTTCATGAGTTTGGCTATTTTGGTGAGCTTATGCGTTTCAATTCTTTAT